>JALOAI010000008.1 GCA_023228945.1 Pigmentiphaga sp.
CCTACTTCGACCGGCTTGGACTCCCCCGGCTCTCCTGACCTCAACTTCTCGAACCGCCCGGTGCGGACCCGCATGCCGGGTGGTGTGGCAGGGGCGCAGTCTACAAAGACTGCCCCCTATGCCGATTTCCGGCGTCAATCGTCAATCGTTCAAGCTGGCGTGATAGGCGCTCACGTAGTCGTCGAAGCTCACATCGCGCGAAGCTTCGAGCCTGGCCTGTTCGTCGAGCGAAGCCTGGCTGGCCGCGGCGAAGCGGGCCGCCATGTCGGGACACAGCGGTTCCGCGCGCAAGGTATTGGCATGCACCTCGCTCAGATGCAAGGCATATTCATGGAAAGTCAGGCCGCTATCCTGCAGTTCGGCCAGCAGCCGGCCCGATGGCGTCAGGTCGGGCTGGTAGAGTTTGGGCCGCTGGCGTTCGAGGGCGTCGCGGTACCGGCTGCCGCCGTGAGCGGCGTCTAGCGCGTCGGCGCAACGTGCCAGGGGCTCGAATAGCCGTTCGGCGTAATCGGTGAGCGGCTGGAGCCGGCCATGATAGTGAAGCTGCAGCCCTGGTTTGCGGCCTTCGCGAACCACGGTGGCGAAATTGCGGCCGCTTTCTTCGCACCAGCCGTCGGTGGGTAGATTCGGGCTTTCGTCGAGGGCGCAGAACGTGAGAAAGGTATTCAGGAAGAGGCTGGTATCGAGGCTGATGCCAACGGGATCGAACGGATCGATATCGATGCAGCGGACTTCAACGTATTGCACGCCGCGATCGTGAAGCGCGCGCAGCGGACGTTCGCCGCGATGGGCCACGCGTTTGGGCCGGATCGTGGCGTAGTACTCGTTCTCGATCTGCAGGATGTGCGTGCTCAGCTGCATCCATTCGCCATTCTGATGCGTACCCAGGCGTTCGTACTCGGGCCATGGCTGATTGACGGCGTGGTACAGGTTTTCCAGATAGGCGGGCAAGTTGGTGTAACAGGGGCGCAAGCCCGCTTGCGCCTTGTTTTGATAGCCGAGATCGCTCATGCGCAGGCTGGTGGCCCAGGGCAGATAAAGGGTATCGCCCCGCAGAGTTTGCAGTTGGTGGTCGCGCCCCTGCAAAAAACCTTGCGACAGGGCGGGGGAAGCCCCGAAAAGGTACATCAGCAGCCAGCTATAACGGCTGAAATTGCGGATGAGGGCCATATACCCTTCGGATTGCCGTGTGAGCACATCCGGGGGTTCGTGTTGGGATTCGGCCAGGAGAGGCCAGATCTGCGGCGCCAGCGAAAAATTGAAATGCACACCGGCGATGCACTGCATGGCCTTGCCATAGCGCAGCGCCAGGCCGCGCCGGTAAACATGCCGCAGCATGCCGCTATTGGAGGTGCCATACCAGCCGATCGGGATCGCCGCCTCTTGGGGCAGCCGGGCCGGCATGGATTGGTTCCAGAGGAGTTCGCCGTCGAGCAGCGACATCACGTAGCGATGGATGTTGCGAAGTTCGTCGATGGCCGCCGCGGGATCGGCGTGGGTGCCGGTGACGAACTCCAGAAGCGCCTCGGCGTAATCGGTGGTGATATAGGGATGGGTGAGGGCGGAGCCCAGGGCGAGGGGGTGCGCGGTCAGGGCCAGATGACCGTCCGGCGTGACCCGCAGGCTTTCTTTTTCGATGCCGTTGAGGCTTTGCGCCAGCCGGTGTATTTGTTCGGGCTGGGTCAGCAAGGCAAGTCGGCGGGTCAGAAGATCGCTCACGCTGACTCCTCGGGTACGTTGGGTGCGCCGGTCATGGGTGTTCTCGGGGCCGATACCGATGCCGGCCGAATGAATAAGGGTGGAAAAATGGGGCAGTTATACACCAGCCAGCCAGGCATCGAGGTCGGCGTATACCGGTCGGGCGATGGCGGGCGCCTCTTGCAATAATTCGTGCCAGGCGTTTTCGTACCAGCGTAGCGCGATTTTGCCCGGCGGCGCGGCGGCGACGAACTCCCGGCTGCCGTTGGCGTCTACGACGTAATCTTCGCCGGCGGCCAGCAGCAAGGTGCGCACCGCCAGACAGCCGGCCTGGGCGCGGGCTTCGGCGCCTGCGCGATCGATGTAGCGCACCAGACGGGGCGTGACGCAGCGGTTGACGAGAGGATCGCGGGCGTAGGCTTCCGCGGTAGCCTGATCATGGGTCAGCCGGGGGCGCGGCCCGCGATGCGGTACGGGCAGCCTCGGCGCCGCCACCGCAAGCATCTCGATCAAACGACGAAACGCCGCGCTGATATTGAGTTTGAAGGCCGGGCTGCAGAGAACCAGGCCGCCCAGCGGGGTCGCACCGGAAAGCGCGATGCGCGCCGCCACCAGCCCGCCCAGGCTATGGCCGAGCAGCAAAGGCGGTTCGTCGAGTTCGGTGGCAAAGGCGGCGATGCGCTGCGCTGCGTCGCGTTCGAGATCGTCGGCCCGCCGCAGGCTGGCGCGGCGACCGCCCGAACGGCCGTGGCCCCGATGATCGTGCGCCGCCACTTGCCAGCCCCGCGCATTGAGCCAGGCGGCGACGTGTTCGTAGCGGCCGGCGTATTCGCTCAGGCCATGGACGATATAAACACCGCGCCGCCCGATGTCGCCGGCGGCCGGGATTTCCCAGCGATAGTTGGCCAGCGCAACGCCGTCGTCGGCGGTAGACATGGAAATCGGCGACAATCAAACCTCTCGGGCGCTCCCAGGTAACCGCCAACAATACCATGTCCCCATCCCTCGTACGCCGCCGCACGGCCGTCGCGCGTTTCGTCTGTGGCCTGCTTGGCATTTTCCTGTTTTGGCTGGCGGGTTGCAGTCCCACCCACGACTGGCGCGAACTCCCCGCCGCCGATGGCGCCATCCGGGTAGCATTTCCGGCCAAGCCCCTGAGCGAAACCCGGCCATTGCCGGTAGGCGAGCGGATGCTGCCCTTTACGCTCATGGCCGCCGAGGCCGACGGAGCCGTATTCGCGGTGGGCCACCTCGAGGTGCCCGCCATGGGCGAGGGGCCGTCGAGCGATGAAATCGGCGCAGCCCTGGCCGATAGCCTGGTGCGGCGTTTTCCCGAGGCGCAGGTGCGGCGGGAACCGGTGACGATACGCCATTCGCGAGCCGGGCGGAGCTCTCTGCCGGGGCTCGAGCTCCAAGCCGAGAATCCCGATGATCCCGCCGCGCCGCGGCTGTTGGCACGGGTGTTATACCGGGATGGCCGCTGGATCCAGGTCGTCGCCCTCGGCACGCCGCAGCATTTGTCCTGGGAGACCGCGCGCTGGTTCGTGGAATCCATACGCCTGTTGTAGCCGCGTTGGCAACGCGAGACATCGCGGGAAGGCCTGGAGACCGATAGGGCTTGCGCTTTGGCCCGTGGCCACCTTTTTCTGGCAACATGTGAGGTTGGGGCGAGAAACTCCAGCCTTGTCGGCCGGGGGCTCTTTGCCGCCAATCCGAGGCGCTCCGGCTCCGCAAACACATGGCCAGTGCCGGTTGCTCTCCACAGAGCCTGGCGCCTGGCCTGTGGCCGGTCGGGCCAACCCATCGATTTCCCGTTCGGGGTGCCGGTCATCCCGCGAGACTTGGCAATGCAGATTCTTTTCATCCTCGACCCCCTGCCCGAACTCAAGGCCTACAAGGATTCCTCGGTCGCCATGATGCGGGCCCTGGCCTCGCGCGGGCATCAATTGCATGTGGCCTTGATGCCCGATCTCTATCTGGACGAGGGCAGGGTGATGGCCGCCGGCCGGCGCATCGAGCTCGTCGCCGGCGCCGACCTCAAAGGCCAGGCGTGGTGGTCGGAACAACCCAGGCACGAAAGGCCGGTGGCGGAGTTCGACGCCGTGGTGATGCGCAAGGATCCGCCCTTCGACATGGAGTATCTCTACGCCACCCATCTGCTGGAGCGGGCCCAGGCCGAAGGCGCGAGGGTTTTCAATGGCGGCGCCGCCATTCGCAATCACCCGGAAAAACTCGCGATTGCCGAGTTTCCCGAGTTCACGGCACCTACGCTGGTTACCCGCAGTCTCGAGAGGCTCAAGGCGTTTCATCAGCGGCATGGCGATATCGTTGTCAAGCCACTCGATGGCATGGGCGGCACGGGCATTTTCCGTTTGCAGCCGGTGGAGGCCAATCGCGGCGCCATCCTCGAGATGCTTACCGATTATGGCCAGCGATCGATCATGGCCCAGCGCTATATTCCGGAAATCTCGCGAGGCGATAAGCGCGTGCTCATTATCGCGGGCCAGCCGATTCCGCACGTGCTGGCACGCATCCCCCTGGCTGGCGAAACCCGCGGCAACCTGGCCGCCGGAGGCAGCGGCGTGGCCCAACCCATCGCCGAGCACGATAAGCGGGTGGCGGAGGCCATCGGCGCCCGGCTGGCGCCCCGCGGGCTCTTGTTGATCGGCCTCGATATGATCGGCGACTACGTGACCGAGATCAACGTTACCAGCCCGACGTGCTTCGTTGAAATTACCGAACAAACGGGTTTCGACGTTGCCGGCCATTTCGCCGCGGCTCTCGAGGCTGCGGCATCGGCATCATGAACGTCGGTATCGTCATCGTCGCCCATGCGCCCATGGCGAGTGCTTTGTACGCGGGAGGCGTGCACTGTTTTCAGTCGCAACCGGGTATCCTCACCTACGATGTCTCGCCCAGCGATAGTCCCGAAGCGTCGAGCAACGTGATTCTCCAGCGCATCGAAAAGGCCGATACGGGCGCGGGGGTGCTGGTGCTGACCGACATCGTCGGCGCGTCGCCCGCCAATGCCGCCGCCATGGCCGCCGAACGCGCCCGCCGGAATGGTCATGGCGTGACCCTGCTGGCCGGTGCCAATACGCCCATGCTGCTACGGGCCATTACCTACCGCAACCTGCCGCTCGAGGATATGGCGGATCGGGTGCTGGCGGGCGGACACCAGGCCATCCTCCGGATTCATTGAACGACGCCAGCTTGCTCTTGCTCTCCCGCCGTGGCGCTGGCGCCCGCAGGTAACGCCGCCGCTCTCGCTCGTATACTTGTTTGTCCCGTTAGTTCCCTCGTTGCTTCGCAACGTCGGGTGTCCGGGCCGGCTTTGCCGGCCAGAGGGTTGTTTCCCATGCCGTCTATCGATATCGTTGTCACCAACAAACTGGGTTTGCATGCCCGGGCCTCGGCCAAACTGACGCAAGTCGCCAGTCGCTATCGCAGCGACATTTTCATCTCCCGCGCGGGCAAGCGGGTCAACGCCAAAAGCATCATGGGTGTCATGATGCTGGCTGCAGGAAAAGGAACCACCGTGACGGTGGATGCCGAAGGCCCCGATGCCGAAGCCGCGCTGGCCGACGTCGAGGCACTTTTCAACGACAAATTCGGCGAAGGTGAATGAGGATGACCACGCGCCAGAGCGCAAGCCTCGTCCTGGGTGGCGAGACTGAACAGAGCAGCCGCGGTCTGCTGCGGCCCAAGGTTCCGCCCGACGCGGACGACACCGCGGGAGCCCGGGATCCCGAGCCCCTCACGGCCATGCTTTCCCTGCATGGCCTGGCGGCTTCCCGAGGCTATGCCATCGGGCGCGCCGTCGTGCTGGGTGCCGCGGCCCTCGAGGTATCGCACTACCGCGTGGCCGACGATGATATCGATGCCGAATGCCAGCGCCTGACTCACGCCATTACCGTGGCTCGCGAGGAATTTGCGCGCCTGGCCGATAATCTGCCGGCGGATGCGCCGCGCGAGATCCAGGGCCTGCTGCATGTCCATGCCATGCTGCTGGCCGATCCCATGCTGGCGCAAGAGCCGCTGACGCTGATCCGTGAGCGCCACTACAACGCGGAGTGGGCCCTGACCGCGCAGGGCCAGCTCGTTGGCGAACAGTTCGCGGCCATGGAAGACGAATATCTTCGTGAACGCGCCACCGACGTGCAACAGGTCATCGAGCGGGTCCTGCAGGTACTTTCGGGGCGCTCGCCGCTGATGCTGGCGGGGGCGGGCCAGGCCAGCCTCGATAGCGAGCCGCTGGTCGTGGTGGCCCACGACATCTCGCCCGCCGATATGGTCAAGCTGCGCGGCGCGCGATTCGCGGCTTTCGCCACCGATCTGGGGGGCGCCACCTCGCATACCGCGATCGTCGCGCGCAGCCTGGGCGTACCCGCGGTGGTGGCGCTGGGCCATGTTAGAACATTGGCCCGCGACGGCGACCAGTTGATCATCGACGGCGAAGCCGGCGTGGTGCTGGTGAACCCTTCGCCCAAAGTCTTGCGCGACTACCGCGACCGGCAAACCGCCTATGCCGCCGAACGCGCCGATCTGGCGCGACTCAAGGATACGCCGGCCATCACATTGGATGGCATTCGCGTGGGCCTGCAAGCCAATATCGAATGGCCCGACGAAGCCGCCGCGGCGCTGGCCGCCGGCGCCGAGGGAATCGGGCTCTTCCGCAGCGAATTCCTGTTCATGAACCGCCGCGACCTGCCCGGCGAAGAGGAGCAGTACCAGGCGTATGCCGCTGTCGTAAAAGCCATGGCGGGCCGGCCGGTTACCATCCGTACGCTCGATATCGGCGCCGACAAAGCGCTGGACGACGAGGCCACGGTGGCGACCAATCCGGCGCTGGGCGAACGTGCGATCCGCTACTGCCTGGCCCGCCCCGAGCTGTTCGCCACGCAATTGCGCGCCATTCTCAGGGCTTCGGCGCATGGCCCCGTGCGCATCCTGCTGCCCATGGTGGCACACATGCACGAGGTGCGCGCCAGCCTGCACGCCATTGCCGCGGCCCGCGAATCACTCGAGCAAAACGGTGTGGTGCTGGCGCCGCACGTCGAAGTTGGCGCCATGGTCGAGATCCCCGCGATCGCGATCGCGATCGAGCCTTTCGCCGAAAGCCTCGATTTTCTTTCCATCGGCACCAACGATCTGATCCAGTACACGCTGGCCATCGATCGCGCCGATCCCGATGTCGCTTCGCTCTACGATCCCCTGCACCCGGCGGTGCTGAGATTGATCGCCAATACCATCAATGTCGGCGCCCGCTATGGCCGTTCGGTATCGGTTTGCGGTGAGATGGCGGGCGATGTTTCTCTCACGCGCTTGCTGCTCGGCCTGGGCCTCACGCAGTTCTCGATGCATTCCCAGCAACTGCTCGACGTCAAGCGCGAGATCCTGGAAGCGCATACCAACGCGTTGCGCACCAAGGTGGCCGCGGTACTCAATCGCGCCGAGCCTATCGATCCCTCGTCGCTCTAGAGCGGGTAAACTGATGATCCGTTATCCCCGGAGACTGTCGTGAACCGTCAATCCTGGCTCGATGAAATCCAGAAGAACCTGTCGGATCTGGTGGCCCGCAGCCCGGCGGCCGATTTGCAGCGCAACGTGAAGGTCATGCTCAACGATACCTTCAGCCGTCTCGATCTCGTTACCCGCGAGGAGTTCGACGTTCAGGCCGAACTTCTCGCGCGTACGCGGGCCAAGCTCGATGCCCTCGAGGCGCAGCTCAACCGTCTGGAAGGCGGCGGCGGGCATGGCCCCAAGCCCCCCGCACCCGACGAGGGCGACCTGGCCTCATAAAGGGCCATGTTCGTTCCACGCCCGATAACAATGTGGCGGTGACGCATTGGTATGCGCCACCGCCACATTGGGTTTCAGGGCTTGAGGCGCGCAAGCTTGCCATCGGCGTGGCTTGCGCTCCCCGCGCAGGGTTAATTCATGCGGATATTGGCTTTTTCCACCACTTCTTGCCAGCGCTTGGTCTCTGATTCCAGAAACTCGCGGGTTTCGGCGGGCGACGCAAACACGGGTTCGGTGTCCATCATCTTCAGCCGCTCCTGCGTTTCGGGACGGCGCAGGATATCGTGCAGCAGTGCATTCCAGCGATCGATCAGTTCGGTTGGAGTGCCCTTGGGCATCGCCACCAGATAACCGAAGGTGGAATTGAAGTTGGCGGTGCCCGGGATTCCGGATTCGGCCACCGTGGGCACGTCGGGCAGCAAGGTGTTGCGGGTGTCGCCCGACACCGCCAGGGGCACGAAGGCGCCACTCTGGATATGCGGCAGCACACCCGAGACTACCAGGAAGCCGGTATCCACCACGCCGGCCAGCAAATCATTCACCGCGGGCGGATTGCCTTTGTATGGCACGTGAGTCATGGGCAGATCGGCCGCGAGGGCGAACGCCGCCATGGTGAGGTGGCCCGGCGAGCCGATGCCGGCGGTGGCATAGGTGAGATCGCGGCTGCGGGCGAGCTCGACGAACTCCTTCAGATTGCTCACGCCCAGGGATTTGGGGGCGATCAACACCTGGCTGAAGGCCCCGATGCGTGCGACGGGTTCGAGGTCGGTGGCGGGATTGAACTGGGTGTTGGTGATAACCAGCGGATTGACGGTCACCTGGTTATCGAGAGTGAGCATGACAGTATGGCCATCCGGCGCACTACGGGCCACGTAGCTGCCGCCAACGTTGCCGGAGGCGCCGGGACGGTTCTCCACGATGACTGTTTGGCCGAGCTCCTTGCCGGCTTCGGCTGCGAGCAAGCGGCCCAGGATATCGAGGGGACTGCCGGGAGTGGAGGTGACGACCAGAGACACCGGCCGTTCCGGATAAGCGGCATGGGAGGCGCCGATCGCGGTTCCTAGCGTGAGAATCGTCGCGGCAGCGCAAGATATGAGTGGTTTGAACATCGTAAGCTCCTAGTGGAAAGACGAAATCCGGAGCAAATTACATCCATCCGGATACAAAAAAATGAAACAGAATGGTAAACGCTTTTGTCATCTTTTCATATCGCTGGAAGAATGACCACCCTTCGGAACCCGACGTAGGCGCCCACGACTCGCGATCGGTTCGGAACAACGCAGCCTGGCGTCGCCCGCCAGCGACGCCAGGCCGGCGGCACTCAAGACTGGTAGGCGCTCTCGCCGTGCGAAGCGATGTCCAGCCCCTGGCGTTCGTCCTCTTCGCTCATGCGCAGGCCGAAGGTGGCATCGGCGATCTTGTAGGCGATCCACGCCACGATGGCCGACCAGGCCACCGTCAGGAGAATGCCTTCGAGCTGGATCCACACCTGCGCCAGCATCGAGGCATCGCCGGCGCCGGTACCACCCAGCCAGGGAGCGGCGAACACGCCGGTCAGCAAGGCGCCGACGATGCCGCCCACGCCATGCACGCCAAAGACATCGAGCGAATCATCGGCCCGCAGCAGGCGCTTGAGACCATTGACGCCCCAGACGCAAATCGCGCCGGCGGCGATACCGATGGCCAGCGCGCCGCCCGGCCCGACGAACCCGGCCGCGGGCGTGATGCCCACCAGGCCGGCCACGGCGCCCGACGCGGCGCCCAGCATCGAGGGCTTGCCCTTCACGAGCCATTCGGTAAATAGCCACGCCAGGACGGCACCCGCCGTGGCGATCAACGTATTGATGAAAGCCAGTGCCGCGGTATTGTTGGCGGCCAGCGCCGAACCGGCGTTGAAGCCGAACCAGCCTACCCAGAGCAGTGAGGCGCCGATCATGGTCATCGGCAGGTTGTGCGGCTTGAGCGCTTCTTTGCCGTAACCCAGCCGTTTACCGATGACATAGGAGCCCACCAGGCCGGCCACGCCGGCATTGATATGGACCACGGTACCGCCGGCAAAGTCGAGCGCACCCCATTGCGCCACCAGGCCGCTGACGTCGTCGGAAACGTACCAGACCATGTGCGCGGCGGGAATATAGGCGAAGGTGAACCAGATCGCGGTGAACAGCAGAACCGCCGAGAAACGGGCACGCTCGGCGATGGAGCCGACGATAAGTGCGCAGGTGATGCCGGCGAAGGTGGCCTGGAACGCGGCGAAGCTGAGTTCCGGCACGCTGCCCGAAAGGGCGAACTCGCCTGTGCCGGCCTGGAACAGCCCGTTGAGGAAGAGCTTGCCGGAACCGCCGAAAATCGCGTTGCCCTCGGTGAAGGCGAGCGAATAGCCATAGACGAACCACAGCACGATCGCCAGGCAGAACGTCGCGGTTACCTGCAGCAGGGTGGACAGCATATTCTTGCTGCGCACCATGCCGCCATAGAACAGCGCCAGCCCGGGCATGACCATCAGCAACACCAGGACTGTGGCGGTGCTGAGCCAGGCCAGGTCGGCCCCGACCAGTGCGGGGGCGGCTTCGATAACGCTGGCGGCCGCAGCCGCGGCGGTTTCGGTGGTGCCGACGGCTTCCTGGGCGAGGACCGTCGACGCGGCGCCGGCGCTCAGGGCCAGGGCGGCCAGCGTGGCGATGCCTTTCGCGGGCAACCCAGGCGAGGCAGAGGGCTCTCCCGAGGGGCCTGGCGCGGGGAGTGCCGGCTCCGGAACGAGTCCAGGTCGCTCGCTACCGGCCTCGATGACGGCGCCGGTTCTTGAAGGCATGAACGATTGCATGAGTGTTCCCCTGCTGTTATAGAGCATCCACGCCGGACTCGCCGGTGCGGATGCGGATGATTTGTTCGAGCGGGCAGACGAAGATCTTGCCGTCGCCGATCTTGCCTGTGCGGGCCGAGCTTTCGATGGCTTCGACCGCCTGCTCGACGAGGTCATCGGCCAGGGCGACTTCGAGCTTTACCTTGGGCAGGAAGTCGACGACATACTCGGCGCCCCGATAGAGTTCGGTGTGGCCTTTCTGGCGTCCGAAGCCCTTGATTTCGGTCACCGTCACGCCTTGCACGCCAACGCCCGATAGGGCTTCGCGGACTTCGTCGAGCTTGAAGGGTTTGATGATGGCTATGATCAGTTTCATGGTGGGTATCTCCCGAAAAGCGGTGGGTTCTAGAATGCGCGCGCCAGGCTGAGCACGACGCCGGGCCGGCCGGCGTCGCGGCCCTTGGTGGTCTGGTACCAATCCCGGTGGTTGGTGGCGACGAAGGTCGCGCCAATCACCCAGCCGTCGATGTCTTTGGTCACGCCGGCGGCGTAGTCGACATAGCCGCTGAGCATGGGGTCGTTCTTCAACTTCTGGTAGCCGACGCGGGCGTTGACGCCCCAGCCGTCTCCCAGGTCGAACTCCGCGCCGACGTCGAGATAGAAATTGTTCTTGGAGTGGGGGGCGCCGAAGAAGTCGGACACGCCATGCGAGTACTTGGCGAAGAAGGGGCCGTAGCTCAGGCCCAGATACAACTCGGTGTTATAGATGGTGCCGCCCTTGGCGGACGTCGAGCCGGGATAGTTGTAGTACAGCACGCCGGCGTCGAGGCCCACGCCCCCAAACTCGCGGGAGAAGCCGGCATAGAAGTCCATCTCGAGGTTGCCGCCCGGAAACAGGTCGCTGCTGACGTTGGAATTCCAGTTGCCGATATAGAAGCCGGAGGCATGGCTGTAGTCGAAGCCGCCCTGCAGCGCGGGCCGGAAATTATTCTGCGTAAAACCGCGAAAGCGATAATCGCTGACAACCGAAACGTTGGCGGAAAAGCCATGCGGCGACGGGCTCGTGGCGGTGTCTGGCTCCTGGGCAAATGCGATGGGTGCGACGAAGGCTGCGGCCAGGATCGTCAGCAGGACCTTTTTCATGATGATGCTCCGAGGTTCGGGAAGGGCTATGGGCTTTGCGGTACGAGGACGGCAGACATCGCCGTCATACAGTTGGAAGCAATAGCTGTGCCAAATGTGAGAATGTTCTGAACTTGCGTCCTTCGCGCGCCTGGGCGCGAGTCCGTGGTGCCTGCGTGGTGATGTCGGTCTGACGCGCGGGAACGTCGATAGCGAGCCGACAAGCCGTTTCGTCAGCAGGTATGGCTGCACCGTCGTGGTGCAGAGTGACTATCCAGGTATCCAAAATGGGGATGGCGACGCGGGAGGCGGCATAGTGTTGGCCAGCCGGACGGCAGACGGCCATGGGCGCAAGCCGTAAACGCCGGTGGGGACGTTTCACATCGATCAGGAGCACTTCCATGACGCTTGCCGTCTTGGCCAGCCGCGCGGTAACGGGGCTGGCCACCATGCCGGTACGGGTCGAGGTACATGTTGGCGGCGGGCTGCCGGGCTTTACCATCGTGGGCCTTCCGGATGCCGAAGTCCGCGAAAGCCGCGAGCGGGTGCGAGCCGCGCTCGCCAGCAGCGGCTTCGTCTTCCCCGCCGGCCGCGTGATCGTCAATTTGGCGCCGGCCGAGTTGCCCAAGGAATCGGGGCGATTCGATCTGCCGATCGCATTGGGCGTCCTACTGGCCGACGGCCAGATTGCCGTGCGCCATCCCGATGCCGCGCAAACCGAGCCCGGCGCCTGGCTGTCCCGTCACGTGTTCGCCGCCGAGCTGTCGCTCAGCGGCACACTGGTCAGGATCCGGGCCGCCCTGGCCATTGCCCTCGGCGTGGCGCGCGAGCATCCCGAAGCCATGTTGGTTCTGCCCGCCAGCGACGCCGCCGAGGCAGCCCGGGTGCCCGGCCTGCGGGTGCGGGCCGCGTCAACCCTGGCCGAAGCCGCCGCCTATCTCGAAGGCCGGGCCGAGCTGCTTTCAGCCATGGCACCACCCGACGGACCGCCTCCTCGCTATGCCTGCCTTTCCGATGTACGAGGCCAGGCCGCCGCACGCCGGGCGCTCGAGGTGGCCGCCGCCGGCGGCCATAGCCTGTTGATGTGCGGGCCGCCGGGGGCCGGTAAAAGCCTGCTGGCGCAGCGGTTGCCCGGCCTGCTGCCGCCCTTGCCCCGAACCGAAGCACTCGAAGCGGCGGCGCTGAGCGGGCTGGCGGGCGAAGCACCCACCGCTTTCGGTCAGCGTCCATTCCGGGCGCCACATCATTCGGCCTCGCGCGCGGCCCTGGTCGGCGGCGGCATGCGGCCCATGCCCGGCGAAATCAGCCTGGCGCATCATGGGGTGCTGTTTCTCGACGAACTGCCCGAGTTCGGGCGCCACGTGCTCGAGGCCTTGCGCGAGCCCCTGGAAGCCGGCAAGGTGGCCGTGGCGCGTGCCGGCTATCGCTTGGAGTACCCCGCCGGATTCCAGCTCGTTGGCGCAATGAATCCCTGTCCGTGCGGCTGGCTGGGCCATCCACGGCATGCGTGTCGCTGTACGCCCGATCAGGTGGCGCGCTACCAGGGCCGGCTGTCCGGCCCCTGGCTGGATCGCATCGATTTACAACTCGATCTGCCGGCTACCCGCCCCGAATGGCTCGAATCGCCTCCCGGCGAAACCTCCGCCGCGGTGGCCGCCAGGGTCGCGGTTGCCCACCAGCGCCAAAAGGCGCGGCAAGGTGTGGTCAACGCGCGGCTCGAGGTCGCCGACCTCGACCGTCATTGCCGTCTCGAGGAACAAGCCCGTGCATTGTGGCGGCAAGCATCCGAACGCCAGGCGTGGTCGGGCCGGGTGGCCCATCGAGTACTGCGCGTGGCGCGCACCGTGGCCGATCTTGCCGATGAAGTGGATATTTCACCGATGCACCTGGCCGAGGCCATCCAATATCGCTGCCGTACCGGTACCGAAGCGGCTTGAAAAACCGTCGAACTCGCTGTGGCGCGCCCCAACGGGAAGAGAACCCATGAAATCGCCAGCCGGCACCACCAGCCGGCGCCTACCAGCCCGAGATCGGTGCGCCCACCAGCACCAGGATCAACGGGGACAGCAGCAGAAACGCCACGGTGGATACCAGCACGGCGCCGGCCGAGATCTCGCCCTTATCGGTATAGCGGGTAGCGAACATATAGCTCAGCACCGCGCAAGGCATGGTCATCTGCAGCACCATGACGCCTTGCAGGGTGGCCGACAGGCCCAGGGCCCAGGTCACGGCCCAGGTGGTGGCAAAGCCCACGACCAGCCGCAGCATGGCAACCACGCTGCCGGTGCGCATGCCGCTCATCGGGATGGACGACAAGGCATAGCCCAGGCTGATGAGCATCAACGGCACCGTGAGGCTGCCCAGCAGTTGTACCGATTCCAGCGCCCAGCCGGGCAGGCTGGCGTCGAACACCCGTACCAACACGGCCAACACCGAGGCGATCAGCACCGGCGAACGCCAGGCGCCCGCCGCACCGGCTCCGGGGAGCGTGCGTACCCCGATGGTGTTCTGGACGAAGGCGCAAACGGCGAAAAAGACGATGGCGGCCGAGAACCCGTCTGGCCCGAATGCCAGCATCGACATGGGCAAGCCAAGGTTGCCGGAGTTGGGAAACGCAGCGGTTTGCAATAGGGCCCGCACGGGCAAACGCAGCAAGTACAACGCTATCCCACACACCACCGCACAAACAAAAAGCACCAGAACCGAGAGGCCGCCAAGTTCGAGCAGCACCGCGTTATCCAGCTCGGTGGTAACCAGCGTATGAAACACCAGCGCCGGTGTGCTGACGGAAGTGACCAGGAGAGCCAGAAAGTTGGCCGAAAAGGGTAGTTGCCGTTTACCCCAGTAAAGCCCCACCCCGACGCAAGTGAGCATGGGAGCCAGTAAAACCAGGGTGGAGAGGTAAAAGGCAAATAGGGCTGGCATTATCGTGAAATCAAGTAGCCTTCGAGGCCAGGCCTTCGGCTTGGGGGCCTGGTGAAAGGGGCAGGGTCGAAGCTATGCTCGCGGCTCGTTGCGCCTCCAACGGTGCCCTTGTGCCGAGAGCTTGCCACTACATGGCGACGCGGCTCGGCGACAAAAAACCTCCATGCCAAACGAGTGGCATGGAGGTTGGAGGCCCTGTCGGCCCCGTCGATCGGGGCCGGAGGGTGGATATTGCTTTTAAGTATGCCGTGTGGCGTTACCTGGATAATCCCGGAGGGGATCAGAACAGGTGACGGATACCGATGGCGCCGCCGGCTTGCTTCTTGGCATTGCCGCCCAGGGCGTAGTTGCCGCCGTCGCCGCCGAAGCCCATGTTCAGAGCGCCGTTGTGCGAGTAGGCCACGGTAGCGTACAGGTTGGTACGCTTGCTCAGGGCGTAGGTACCGAACACGTTCACTTGCTGCCACTTGTTGCTCTTGCGAACAGCGTTGTTGGTCATGGCGGGGGTGGCGTTCTTCAGCTTGTCGTAGAAGTAGCCCACGCTGATGGTGCTGCCTTCGCGGTAGCGGTAGCCGGCGCCGATCATGAACAGATCCGACTTGACGTCGGAGATGCCGTTCATTTCCCACTTGCGATGACGATAGCCACCCAGGACGTAGAACTGACCGAAGTCGCCACGAGCGGCGAACAGCCAGTTGTCGGCCTTGCCCTTGGCGTTGGCGACGGGCAGACCACCGGTGGAGGCGAAGTTGCCGTCTTCGATGCGATCGTAGGCGGCCATCACGCGGAAGCGGTTCTGGTAGTTGTAGCCCAGGGCACCACCGAAGCGGCCGGTGACGCCTTGATCTACGGTCATCTGAGCGGTTTGCTCGCTGAAGCCGTAGTAGGCGCCAACGCTGAAGCCGCTGAAGGTGCCTTGATACTTGATCATGTTGTCGCCACGGACCGGGCTGATGTACGGCACGGGCTCGTACTGCGACGGGAAACCAGCGGGGGTGTTGGCCACGATCGCGCTGTGCGAAGGTGTGTATTGGCGGCCGAAGGTCAGCGCGCCCCAATCGCCTTGCAGGCCGGCGAAGGCTTGGCGGTTGAAGATGCGGTTGGTGTCGGCGGGGCGGCCGGTACCGGTGTTGAAACCGCCTTCGAGGGCGAAAATCGCCTTCAGGCCGTTACCGAGGTCTTCGCTGCCACGCAGGCCCCAGCGCGAACCGTTCTGGCCGCCCGAACGCATGCCGGAGACCGTGTGCTTGCCGCCCTTACCGTCGGGAGCGTTGTTATAGACCTCGACGTTGACGTCGACGATGCCATACAGCTCGACCTTGCTCTGAGCCTGAGCCAGACCGGTGGTAGCCAGACCAGCGGCGGCCAGCGATGCAGCCAGACATGCAGTCTTGAATTTCATTTGAAAAGCCTCCTAGGGGTAACTTTTGGGGACCGGGACCCCGGATCGCCCGCAAAAAACGACTGTGATTTGTCATGGGTGCACCGCTGAAGCGGCGGTACGGGGTGCTACGCCTGTGCCCCTGGGGGCCGCTGGTTTCGTCTGCCATAACAATCTGTAAGCCAGACTACCCAGCGCCCTTTTGGAAGTCAACGTGAGTCGTTTTTTATAAGGGTAAACCCTAGGTTTTGAGGGTGGCGTTTGATGTTTTCTTCCAACACTCGGTCGTTTTAGCGCCATCTGAAACCCTCAGCCAAATTTTTAACATCCCAACTTTACAGCCGTGTGGCACGTCGGGTTCGTGGGTGGAGTCGATCGCGGGATGGACAGGCGGCCGAGGCGGGCCCCGGACTTGCTCTGCCACCGGGAAGGCCGATTTTTCGGATTATCCTGTGGGTAGCCCGATAACCGACGCATGGAACGAATTAGCACTCCGGTGGTCAGAGTGCTAACATCGTCGAAAACAGGGTTCCCCCTGGCTTCGTCAAGGAGATCCACCATGACACAAATCACCACGATGCCGGTATCGCGGGACGCCTTGGCCCTGGCAATCGCCAATCCTGGCGCGCTGGGCAACCTCGACGCCTATATCACCGCGGTCAACCGGCTGCCCATTCTCACCTCCGAGCAGGAGTCTTCGCTGGCGCATCGCTTTCGCGAGCAAGAAGACCTCGATGCCGCCCGGGAACTCGTGCTGTCCCACCTCCGGCTGGTGGTGGCGGTGGCGCGCCAGTATCTGGGCTATGGGCTGCCCCATGCCGATCTGATTCAGGAAGGCAACATCGGTCTCATGAAAGCCGTCAAGCGCTTTGATCCCAGCCGCGGCGTACGACTGGTGTCGTTCGCCATCCATTGGATCAAGGCCGAGATCCACGAGTACGTGATACGCAATTGGCGCATGGTCAAGGTGGCCACCACCAAGGCCCAGCGCAAGTTGTTCTTCAACCTGCGCGGCATGAAAACCACGGACGAAACCCTGTCTCCCGACGAAGTGGAACGGATCTCGCGCGAATTGAATGTGCGCGAGCAGGACGTGACCGAAATGGAACAGCGTCTGGCGGGCCGCGAAATGGCCCTCGATGGCCGTGACGACGACGACGATGATCATTGGGCGCCATCGGCCTGGTTGTCTGATGGCGGCCAGCATGAGCCGGTAGCGGTACTGGAGCGGCGGGCGCGCGACGAATTGCAAAGTTCGGGCCTGGCGCAGGCCCTGACCACGCTCGATGAGCGCTCGCGGCGCATCATCGAGGCCCGCTGGCTACCCGCCGACGTGGACGAAAGCGGTGCCACCCTGCAGGAACTGGCCAATGAGTTCGGCGTATCGGCCGAACGCATCCGGCAGATCGAGAGCCGCGCCATGCAAAAACTTCGGGCCGCGCTCGCCGTCGAGGCATAAAAGGCAGCATCAGGCGCCGCCGGCAGCGCTGTCGTTGCCGGCGTCCGCAAGAGGCCGCTTGGGCGCAAAACACCCCCGCCTGGCGGGGGATCAGGGAAGCAACTGCAAGCGATCGTGCGCGGTATTGGCCGCCGGCGTGTCGGCGTAATCGCGAGTGATGCGCTGCAAGGTGGTACGCGCCGCGGAGCGATCACCCAGTTCGATCTGGCATCCCGCGATAACCAGCAGCGCATCGGCCGCGCGTGGATGCCGGGGTGCCGCGCTTACCATGGCCTCGAGGCGCTGGATGGCGCTGCGATATTCTTTGGTGGCATAGAGGCTGCTGCCCCAGTAGAACTGCGCGCTGGGAATCAGGCTGCTGCCGGGATACTGCTGAATGAAGGCCGACATGGCCTGGGCGGCGGCGGAGTAATCGCCGCGGCGAAACACTTCGATGGCCTGGTCGTAGGCGGTTTGCTCGGCGCCCGAGGCTGATCCATTGCCGTCGGAAGTGTTGGGCCCCGGCGACCCGGCCTGCCCGGAGGCAAGGCCGGCGTTGCGCCGGAGATCGGACACCTGTTTCTCGAGGGTTTCGAGCCGGCCGCGCATCTGCATGATCTGATGCTGTTGCGCCTCGATCTGGTTGGCCAATTGCAGACGCCCACGCTGCCCTTCGGTGCGCAAGGCGTCGACTTCCTGGCGCAATTTGAGAATCGCCTGGCGTGCTTCGTCGTCGCCACCGAAGAACTGGGCCTGAGCGGGGCTGGCCAGCATGGTGGTGCACAACAAAGCGGCGAGACACAGGCGCCGCTGAAAGGGCAGGGGCAGGCGGGTCATGCTCGAAACTCCGGAACGGGATTAGCGGCGGTAGCTGAAGTCGGCGCGACGGTTCTCGGCGTAGTCGGCTTCGGTGGAGCCGTGTGCCTTGGGCCGCTCTTTGCCGAAACTGATGGCTTCGATTTGCTGATCCTGGGCACCCAGCAGCAGTATCGTGCGGCGTACGGCTTCGGAGCGGCGCTGGCCCAGGGCCAGGTTGTATTCGCTGCTGCCGCGCTGGTCGGTGTTGCCTTCGATCACGACCTGCTGCTGCGGGTTGGCGGCAAGGTAGCGGGCGTGCATCTCGACGACCGGCCGATATTGCTCGGGGATGCTGTAGCTATCGAACTCGAAGTAGACCGAACGTTGCTGCGCGAGGGGGCTTTGCGGATTGAAGGGACTGTTCTGGTCTACGCTGCCCGAGGCTACACCGGTGCTGCCGGCACCGGTGGCGCCACTACCGGCGCCCGCGGAATCATCGAGCTTGACCGAGCTCCCGCAGGCTGCCAGGACGGCGGAAAAACCGACGACGGCAAAGGTTTTCAGGATGGGGTGATTCATGTTGACTCCAACGGAGAAAGGTACTACCAGGAGGATCAGTTGCCCGTGGCGAAGGGGCCCCAGGTGGCCGTGGTGACGCCAGCCCCGGCCGCGGACAACGTTTCTCGGGCCAGCCCATCGATCGAATTGACGTTGAGCACGCCGCCCCGTTGGCTGGAGGTGAACAGCACCATGCCGCCATCGGGTGAGAAACTGGGGGACTGATCGTCGGGCCCGTCGGTGAGCAGGATCTCCTGGCCGGTGGCGAGGTTGAGTACGGCGATCTGGAAGTTGCCGTTGCGCCGTGTGACGTACAACAATGCCGTGCCGTCGGGCGAGACCTTGGGACTGACGTTGTAACTACCGTTGAAAGTGAGTCGGGTGGCGTCGCCGCCGTCGATATCCGCGCGATAGATTTGCGGGCTGCCGCCGCGGTCGCTGGTGAACACGATGTGGCGGCCGTCGGGTGTAAAGCTCGGCTCGGTGTTGATCGTGGACGCTTG
The DNA here is from genome assembly GCA_023228945.1 of Pigmentiphaga sp. Taxonomy (GTDB): domain Bacteria; phylum Pseudomonadota; class Gammaproteobacteria; order Burkholderiales; family Burkholderiaceae_B; genus Verticiella. The sequence goes on from JALOAI010000008.1 coordinate 19,029, forward strand.
GGTGATTCGCCTCAGGTTGGAGCCGTCGGCGTTGACCAGGTAAATCTGCGAGGAGCCGTCGCGCGACAGCACCACGGCGAGCTGGTTGCCGTCGGGCGACCACGCCGGGGCGCTATTGTTGCCGCGGAAGTTGGCCACGGGCACGCGCTGCCCGGTGGCGATGTGATGCACATAGACCACCGGCTTGCCGGATTCGAAGCTGACGTAGGCGAGCCGGCTGCCGTCGGGCGACCAGGATGGCGAAATGATCGATTCGCGAGACCTCAGGGCCGTTTGTGCATTGTGGCCATCGGCATCGGCGATCTGAAGCTCATACAGGCCGTTGCGCTTGACGACGAACGCGATGCGGGTGGAAAAGGCGCACTGGGCACCGCTGAGGATGAGGCAGATGCGATCGGAGACCTGGTGGGCGGCGGCACGCCAGCGATTGGCCTGGCCCGAGAAGCTCATGCCGTCGATCGCGGCTTGTTGGACGGTGTCGACCAGGCGATAGCGGATCTCGAGCTGGGAGCCCGCCACGCGGGAAGAGCCGAAGGCCAGCGCATTGGCGCCGCGTTCGCGCCAGACGGAGTAGTCGACCGCGGCGTCGACGTCGAGGACATAGTCGCCGGTGTTGACGGTGCGAAAGAGCCCGGAGCGGCGGAGATCGGCGCGCACGACTTCGGCGATCTGGCGGCCCTGTGCGGCGTTGGTGTCGGCGAAATCGGTAACGGCAATGGGGTACTGATTGGCACCGGCACCGGAGATCTCGACCTCGAGCTGAGCGTAGGCCGCGCCGGAAAGGAACCCGAACAGTGCGCAGGACGCGGCCACGCTGCGCCGCAATAGGCGGCCGGCGGACGGAGCGGAGAGGGGGCGAGTGGCAGTCATGGGTGGCTAGACGGTCCGTGAAGTCAGTCGAACATGTTGTAGCGCACGTCTATGGTAGACGGAAAACGGCCGGAGGGGGGGCGAGGGAAGGGATCGCAGCGCTGGATACCTGTCAGCACGGCGCGATCGAAAGCCGAAACCCCGGACGAGCGCAACAATTGCGGTCTGCCCAGCTGGCGGCCGTTGCCGTCGAGCTGAACGCGATAAATGCTGTACGGATTACCGCTGACGGAATCGCGATTGGCGGGATAGATCACACCGGGTTGCACGCAGGAACGCACCATGGCGCCGTAGCCGCCATCGCCGGCCTGGCTGCGCGCCGCGGTACCGCCGCCGATGCCCGCCGCGCGCGAGGCGGCCGATTGGAAAGCCTCGCGCAGCTTGCGTTCCTCGGCCGCGGCCTTCTCTGCAGCGGCTTTCTCGGCAGCGGCCTTTTCCGCGGCGGCCTTCTCGGCCGCGCGTTTCTTCTCGGCGGCGGCTTTCTCCGCGGCCGCCTTTTCGGCGGCGCGCTTCTCTGCAGCGGCTTTCTCGGCTGCCGCCTTTTCTGCGGCGGCCTTCTCTGCAGCGGCTTTTTCAGCAGCAGCCTTCTCTGCAGCAGCCTTTTCTGCGGCGGCTTTTTCCGCGGCCGCCTTTTCGGCGGCACGCTTCTCGGCTGCGGCTTTCTCGGCTGCCGCCTTCTCAGCGGCGGCCTTTGCGGCCGCGGCTTTCTCTGCCGCAGCTTTCTCGGCAGCGGCCTTTTCTGCCGCTGCCTTCTCTGCCGCCGCTTTTTCCGCCGCCGCCTTCTCTTCGAGGCGACGCTGTTCGAGCTCACGCTGGCGCTCGTCTTCACGCCGGCGGCGCTCCAGCTCGGCTTCGCGCTGGGCGGCGCGTTTCTCGGCTTCGGCTTCGCGACGTTTGCGGGCCTCTTCGGCTTCCCGCTTGCGCTTTTCGTCTTCCAGGGCGATGTCGGCCTTGACGGCCTCCGCGACCTCGGGTTCGGGTTCGGGCGTCGGTTCCGGCGGCGGCGGAGCCGCTGGTGCCGGCGGCTCGGGCTCGGGTTGGGGCGGCGGCGGTTCCGACGAGGGCTCGGGCGGAGGGTCGGCGTCGTCTACGGCGCGGGGTTCCGGCAGGGCGGCCCACATTTCGGCCTGCAGGGGCTGCGCCTCGCGCGGTTGCCACAGCATGCCGATGACCAGGGCCACGACCAGCAAGACGTGCAGAGTCACCGCCAGCGCCAAGGCGCGTCCCGGGCGTTCCAGAGAGAGAGTCTGCGGGTTGGAGTCTTGTGGCATGCCGTGACGGAAAAAACGGAGAAAATCAGAGCCGGCGGGCCCTAGTGGTCGGCGCTGCGCTGCTGCACCAGCAGCCCCACCCGCTCGACACCTTCGCGCCGGAGTTCGTCCATGACGTCGACCACGGTATCGTAGGTTACGCGGCCATCGGCGGCGATGACCACGGGTTGATCGGGCTGGCTGGCCTGGCGGCTGCGCAGGAAGTCGCTCAGCTCGCTACGTGCAATGGGACTCAATTCGGCCTGGCCTTGTTCCAGGTCGCGCACCGAGAGCACGCCATCGGCGGCGATCTGGACTTCGATCGGCCGCACCGGCACCTCGGCGGCGCGCTGCGTGACGGACGGCAGCTCGATGAGTCCTGGAGCGACGATGGGCGCGGTGACCATGAAAATCACCAGCAGCACGAGCATGACGTCGATATAGGGAACGACGTTGATTTCGTTCTTCATGCGGCGCGCCGGCCGCCCGTCGGAGCGAAGGACGCGCATCAGCGTACCTGCCGTTGGAGGATGTTGAGGAATTCGTCGATGAAGCTGTCGAAACGGACCGCCAGGCGATCGACGTCGTGCGTAAAGCGGTTATAGGCCACCACGGCTGGAATCGCGGCGAACAGACCGATGGCGGTGGCGATCAGGGCTTCGGCGATACCGGGCGCCACCGCTGCCAGGGTGACCTGTTCGGCGCCGGCCAGGCCGACGAAGGCGTGCATGATGCCCCAGACGGTGCCCAGGAGACCGATGTAGGGGCTGACCGAACCCGTGGTGGCCAGGAAGGCCAGGTGACGGTCGAGAGAATCCATTTCGCGCTGAAAGGCGGCGCGCATGGCGCGGCGGGCGCCATCGAGCACCGCCGGGCCTTCGGTGTGGCTTTTGCGTGCCTTGAGGAACTCGGCCATGCCAGCCTCGAAGATCCGGGCCTCGGCGCCGTGTTCCAGGCGCTGGGTAGCCACGGCGTGATGCAGCATGGTGAGGTCGCCACCCGACCAGAAATCGTTCTCGAATTTCTCGGTTTGACGCTGGGTGCGCTTGAGCGTGGCCATCTTGCTGAAGATGTAGGTCCACGACATGATGGAGATCACGACCAGGAGGGCCATGACCAACTGAACCGGGATGCTGGCCTGCAGGATCAGTGACAGTATCGACAGTTCCTGGGTGGGATTCATGGAAGAAACCTTCGGCGAAGAAAGTGGAGGGATTAATGGGTTGGCCGGCCGCCGGCGGGCGGCTCGACGAGTTGGGCAAGAATCGTCGCCACGGGCGAGGGCAGCGCGGCGGGCCGGAAGCCTTGGGCTTCGAGGCAGCCAACCTCGATCACGGCGCTCGCCAGCGGCTGATCGTCGCGATGGCATTCTTGCCGGAACTGGAGCGACGCCCGGCCCAGCCGGGTGAGATGGCTGCGGATCCGCAGAACATCATCGAGCCTGGCTGGTGCCTGGAAACGGGTGTCGGCGCGACGCACGACGAACAGACGATCGTAATCGTGGATCATGGCCTGCTGGCCGAAACCGAGGGCGCGCAGCCATTCGGTACGCGCGCGTTCGAAAAACCTGAGGTAATTGGCGTGGTACACCACACCGCCGGCATCGGTGTCTTCGTAGTAGACCCGGATCGAAAACTCGAACGGCGTTGGCAAGGTGCTGCTGGCGGCAGGCATGGCGGGCCCGAAAATCGGACAAACCGAAATTGTAGCGGTTTGCCGGCAGTGGGGAAGCATAGCCCGCAACAGTTTGCGACAGTCGTGTGGCGGGATCATGGCCGGTGCCAGGCATGGGGCATGGCCCTGCCGCGCCGGGCCAGGAGGGAATCCACGCCGGGCTGCGCCGCCGGCATGCCGTGCGTGTGGTGGAGTGTGGCGTGGCGGACGTCCGGCTCAGGCGTCGAACAGCCCTCCGCTGCCGCCACCGGCCGGCGGAGCGATGCCGAGGTGGCGGTAGGTACCCAGCGTGGCCACGCGGCCGCGGGGAGTGCGTTGCAGATAACCGTGCTGGATGAGATAGGGCTCGATGACTTCTTCGATGGTGTCGCGGGCTTCGCCGATGGCGGCTGCCAGGCTGTCGACCCCCACCGGGCCGCCGTCGAACTTATGGACGATGGCCTGCAAGAGCTTGTGGTCCATGAGATCGAGGCCCTGGGGATCCACCTGCAGCATGTCGAGGGCGGCGCCGGCAACCTTGGGCGAGATGTGGCCATCGGCTTTGACTTCGGCGTAATCCCGGACCCGCCGCAGCAGCCGGTTGGCGATGCGCGGCGTGCCGCGCGAGCGCCGGGCGATCTCGGCGGCGCCTTCGTCGTCGAGGCGGGCGTTGAGCAGCCCCGCGCTGCGGCTGACGATGGCGGTGAGTTCGGCCGGCGTATAGAACTCGAGGCGGGCGGTGATGCCGAAGCGATCGCGCAGGGGATTGGTGAGCATCCCCGCCCGGGTGGTGGCGCCCACCAGCGTAAAGGGTTGGAGATCGAGCTTGACGCTGCGCGCGCCAGGCCCCTCGCCGATCATGATGTCGATCTGGAAGTCTTCGAGCGCGGGGTAGAGGATCTCTTCGACCACGGGCGACAGACGGTGGATTTCGTCGATGAAGAGAACGTCGTTTTTTTCGAGGTTGGTGAGCAGCGCGGCGAGATCTCCCGCGCGCTCGAGCACCGGACCCGAGGTTTGGCGCAGATTGACGCCCATCTCGTGGGCGATGATGTGTGCCAGTGTGGTTTTGCCCAGCCCGGGCGGGCCGAACAGCAAGACGTGATCGAGGGCCTCCCCGCGCTGGCGGGCGGCGGCGACGAAGATTTCGAGCTGTTCACGGACGCGGGCCTGGCCGACGTAATCGCGCAAGGCCTTGGGACGCAGCGCGCGTTCGAGGGATTCTTCGGTGATCGATACCGGCTGCGGGGCGACGAGCCGCGAACCGCCGGCGGTGAGATTGTCGGTCTGGATGCTCATAAGCGTGTGTGAGGGGCCGGACGGGGCTGGGCATCTATCCAGTAGTGCCGCCAGCTCGCATGGTAGCAGCCCGTGGGCCATCGCGCCAACGCCGGATGGCGCCGGCCCGATCCGGCTATCCCTTACACTTGGGGCGGTGGATACACCTCGCCCGCGAGAGGCCGCCAGCGCCGTCTCGCTGCATTTTGTCGCTAAATATCCGATAACCACGCCCACCGGCGGTCCGGCGGGCGCCGGGGAGCCTTGCAGCCGTGCCGTCCGCCGCGGGCGGTGCAGCGCTTCGATCGGAGGTCGTTTGAACAGGAGCTTCTCATGCTGGAATTGTTGAGCGAACACCGGTGCTTCGGCGGCCGGCAGCGTTATTACCGCCATGCCTCGGCGGTAATCGGATTGCCGATGCGGTTTTCCGTCTATCTGCCGCCCCAGGCCGAGGCCGGCGCGCGCATGCCCACCCTGTTTTATCTTGCCGGCCTGACCTGCACCGAAGAAACCTTCATGATCAAGGGCGGTGCGCAGCGGTTGGCGGCCGAGTACGGCATGATGCTGGTGGCGCCCGATACCAGCCCGCGCGGCGCCAGCCTGCCGGGCGAAACCGACAATTGGGACTTCGGCGTGGGCGCCGGCTTTTATGTCGACGCCACGCAGGCGCCCTGGAGCCAGTATTACCGGATGTACAGCTACATCGTGCAGGAGCTGTTCGGCCTGGTCACCACCGAGCTCCCCGGCGATGCCATGCGTACGGGGATCTTCGGCCACTCGATGGGCGGCCATGGCGCGCTGGTGCTCGCGCTGCGCAATCCCGAGCGTTTCCGCAGCGTTTCGGCGTTTGCGCCGATCGCGGCCCCCAGCCAGTGCGATTGGGGCAAGAAGGCCCTCGGCGGGTACCTGGGCCCGGACACCGCAAACTGGGAGCCGTACGACGCCACGGCGCTCATGCAGGTCATGCGCTCGCCATTTCCCAATGGCATCCTGATCGACCAGGGCATGTCCGATCAATTCCTGCATCAACTGCATCCGGGCGCCTTCGAAGTGGCGTGCCAGAAGGCCGGCCAACCGCTCACCCTGCGCCGCCACGATGGCTACGACCACGGCTACTACTTCATTTCCACCTTCATGGCCGACCACCTGGCGCACCATGCGCGCGAGCTGGGAGCGGTTTCAGCCTGAATCCCCGGGCAGCAATTGCCCAGGCTGCCCGCGCCTCGTCTCGTTTGCAAGGTGCGGGGCGCTTTGTGGCGCGGGCTCAAAGCCGATGCGCGGCGCCCCGAGCTCGCCGCTCGTCGAGTTCCCGGCAAAGCGCTTCGGCGCCATCGAGCAGACGTGGCCCCGGCCGTACCAGCCAGTCGGGGTCGATCAACAGCGGGTCGGCGGCCGCCGGCAGCGCCGGCGCCAGGCGCCGCCAGGTATGGCGTGCGGCTTGCCGGGCCGCCGGCTCGGGCCGCCGCGTCACCAGAATCACGTCGGGCCGCCGGCGCAGGAGATCTTCCAGTTCCACCTGCGGCGCCACCAGGGGGGCGTTGGCGAACACATTGCGGGCGCCGCAGAGCGTCAGGACTTCGTCGATCACGTGATCGCGGTTCAGCGTATACAGCGGATCGTGCCCGATTTCCAGAAAGACATCGAGTAGCGGCTGGCGCTCGGCCTGGCTGATGCGCAAGCGTTCCAGCCGTTGCCGCCATTGCGCCGCCGCGTGGTGGGCTACGTCCGTGGTACCCATAAGAACGCCCAGCGCTTCGATCTGGCCGGGGATCTCATCCAGCCGGCGCGGCGCGCTGATGAAAACCGGGATGTCCAGCGTTTCGAGTACGGATTGGAGCATGTGCAGCGGCGACTCCAGCCAGCCGACGATCAGATCGGGCTGGAGCGCGGCCAGGCGCTCGGGATCGATGCGAAAGGCATCTCCCACCGAAGGCCGGCCATCTTCCGTGGGGGCCTGATCGTCGTCTCGAATCGCACCCACGAGCTGGCCGAGTCCGCCCGCGGCGGCCAGCAACTCGGTGGCGTGGGGCGCCAGGGTGACGACGCGCCGGGCCGGCTGGGCCAGCCGGATAACGACGCCTCGGCTATCGTGCGCCTCCACCGACGAGCTTGCCGTCGGTGGAGCGTTCGCGCCAGCGGAACCGGCTGTCAACGACCTGTCGAGGATGCCCGGCCCCGCCATCGCCTGCCGCGCCTTGCCAACCGCCGGCAGGAAGCGTTCGGCGCGAGGTGGCCCCAGTGCGGGCTGGACTCGTGCCGGCCCTGGGGTGGCTTCCGCTGCCTCCGATTCTCTCGCGATGTTCGCCAGGCTTGCGCCCGGCGCTAGCGCCGCGGTGCTCCAGCCTTCCGCCAATGAGGCGCTGGGGAGGACGATGGCGGCGAAGACAAGGATCTTTGCCAGGCGGGCGCGGTGGTGTTGGTGCACGATACCTACATTTGATGACGCAGGATCACGAACACATTGCTGCCCGGCGTGGTGTAGCCCGACACCAGGGTGTAGTCGCGGTCGAACACATTGTTCCAACGAAGTTGAACCTGGGTATTGGCGTTGAAGCGATAGCCCAGACCGAGGTCGAGCAGGGCATAGCCGGCCAGCCGCTGCTCGCCGCTGCTGGTGTCGCGGCGCGAGCTGGAAGCATACCAATCGAGGCTGGGTTCCCAGGCGCCGAACTGGTGGCTGAGCCCGAGCCGTGCCACGCGTTTGGCGCGCAGCGGCAGCAGCTCGCCGGTGTCGGCATTGTGCGGATTCTGCAGATCGACGCTGGCGGTGACCGAGGTATTGCCGAATTGCTGGTTGGCGCTCAGGGTGACGCCTTCGAGAATGGCGCGCTGGATGTTGGCGGACGGAAAGCCCGCGATCAAATCGCGCACCCGATTGCGGAACACGGTCACGCCGATGTCGCCGGAGGCATGCTGATAGCGCAGGCTGGCCTCCAGGTTGCGGCTGCGTTCGGGCTTGAGGTCGGGGTTGCCGGCGCCGGGGTAGTACAGCTCGTTGAAGTCCGGCGCCCTGAAGGCCGTGCTGGCGGCCAGGCCCAGGCGCAGGGCGGGCGTCAGGTCGAAGCCATAGGCCAGGCCGCCGGTGGTCTGGCTGCCGTACTGGGAATCGCGATCGAAACGCAGGCTGGCCTGCAGGTGATGGCGCTGCCACGAGCCTCGATATACGCCGACCACCGAATTGGTATGGCGCCGGGTATCGGCGTAGTCCACATATTGTGGCGGCAGCGGCCATTGGCTGAAATCGGCGAGATCGCCGCCCACGTGCTGGGCCAGGCGCTCAAGCGCCACGCTGACGTGATGATCGGTATTCAGCGCGAAGTCATTCTGCCAGCCGATCTGGGTCTGACGGCTGCGGAAGCGGCTCACGCCGTCTGGCGGATTGTCGGGATTCTCGCTGGCGGGCGCGTTGCGGTTCTCCAGCCTGTCGCGCTGCCAGCCCAGGCGCAGCGTGCTGGTCCAGCGTTCGCTGAGCCGGTTGCGGCTGCTCAGCTGCACGCCGTCCAGGCTCTGGACGCTGCGATCGCCGAACCAGGGCAGGCCGGCGTCGTAGCCGCCATTGATGCGGCTGTGGAACACCTGCAGATCGAGATCCTGGCCCGGATGCCAGCTATGGCCGACGCTGGCCGTGACGTTGCGTTGGTAGTACGAGTCCCGGTCGGGGTTGTGCAGAAAGTAATCGGGCCGGGTGGCATCGGTGCCGCGGCTTTGCGCATAGCCGGCCTGCACGGCGTAGCGCCAGGTCTCGGTGCGGCCACGCAGACCCAATTGGGTCTGTAGATGCCGGTCGCTGCCAAAGCCGACGCTGGCGCTGGCGGCAAAGGGCTTGTCCGCTTCCTGCCGGGTGATGATGTTGATCACGCCGCCGATGGCATCGGCGCCATACAGGCTGCTGGCCGCGCCGCGCAGCACTTCGATGCGCTCGATGTCGGCCAGCGCCAGGGCGTTGATCGCGGCCCCGCCATTGGTGGCGGCGTTGATCCGCAAGCCGTCGACCAGCACCAGGGTCTGGTTGCTGTTGGCGCCGCGCATGAAGACCCGGGTGACGGTTTGCGGGCCGCCATTGGTGGTGATCTGGATGCCGGGCACGCGGCGCAGGACGTCGGCCACCGAGTCGCCCGCGGCGGCGTCCAGGGCATGGCGATCGATAATGGTCACGTCGCCAAGGACGTCGGGCAGCGATTGGGCGCTGCGGCTGGCCACGACCGTGACGGCGGGCAGGGTGGTGGCGTCGGTAGTGGCAACGGCATTGGCCGCAGCGGGGGAGAGGATATTGGCGGTTTGCGCCAGGGCGGTGCTGGCGCAGGCGGCCAGCAACAAGCCGGCGTACGCCGAACAGACAAAGGGCGAAGGGATGGACATGATGGCAACGGTTGACGACGCGCGACCCCGCACGTCTTGACCACGGAACCGGAAGCGCGAAGCGCTCCGGAGTTTCGGCCCTGCCGCCAGGCGGCATGCCGGCCCCGAAAGGCTGGCGTGGGCCGGAACCGGCCGGTATCCGGGCTGGCCCGACCTCGATGGAAACATCGCACCAGCGTCGCCTTCCGGCAGGCGCAAGGCCACCGTGGCATGAGACGATGATGGCCCGCCCGGGTGGGAAACCCGGGCGGGCGGCAGGCTTACCGTTGCGGGGGCAGCACAGGTTGGCGGCACGGCCGGCTGTTCAAGCCGGTGTTGCCGCTCCCTGTTTCCCGTTTAACCGCGCGAAGCGCGGCACCGATTCGGGCGTCAATGTAGCATTCTTCGGCACCTTCACGGTTGCGATTGACGTGGCGGAGTCCGCTGCCCGGGTTCCACCCGCAGCGCTCGGTTCAGCTCAGAGGCTCAGTTCACCGTGATGTTGGCTTTGCGGATCGTCTCGCCCCACTTCTGGCGCTCCGCCGTCAGCAGCTCGCCCAGCTCTTCCGGGGTGCTGGCTTGGGGAATGGAACCCAGGGCCTCGATGCGGGAAATCACATCGGGCTTTTGTAGCGCGGTTGCGATGGCTTCGTTCATCCGCGTGATGATGCTGGCCGGTGTCTTGGCCGGCGCGGCCACCATGTACCAAGTGTGGATCTCGACGTCGTAGCCGCTTTCCAGGAGGGTGGGTACGTCGGGAGCGGCGGGCATGCGCTGGGCGGAGGTGACCGCCAGGGCCTTGAGGCGGTTGGTCTGGGCATGCGGGATCACGGACATGGGACTGACGATGACCAGGTCGGTGTGGCCGGCGATCGCGTCGGTCACGGCCGGGCCGCTGCCCTTGTAGGGAATGACGCGAAGATTGGCGCCCGTATGCTGGGCCAGCAATTCGCCGCTCAGATGGCCGGTGGTGCCGATACCCGCCACGGCGAACGTGAGCTCGGATTCCTTGGAACGTTCGACCATTTCCTTGACGTTGGCGACCGGAAGTTTGGGGTTGGCGGCGATCATGATCGGTTCGCCCGCCAGCAGCGTGACCGGCGCGAAGTCGTTGGCGGGCGAATACGTGAGAGGTCCGTACAGGAACTCGGCGTTGATGAGGCCACCCGAGACGTCCACCATGAAGGTGTAGCCATCCGGCTTTGCCCTGGCAACGTAGGAGGCGCCGATCGTTCCCGAGGCGCCGCCGCGGTTTTCGACAATGACAGGGACGCCCAGTGTGCCGCTGACGTCTTCCGCGACGATGCGGGCCAAGGCGTCGGTGCTGCCGCCTGCCGCCCAGGGAACCACGAACGTGATGGGTTGGCTGGGCCAGCGCTCCGTGGCTTCCGCAGCGATCGACGTACCACTGGACAGCGTGCATAACGCTGCGATAAAGATGTTGCGAAGCATAAATTTCTCCAGAGAACTCGATAAAGCCAACTGTCGGCATCAAAGACGTCGGCGGATACCGCCGGCTGGCGCACATGAGCATTGCCGTCCGACTCTACCGGCGGTGTTGGCGACATTGCAACCAACCTATACATACTTTTCACTCTCGGAAAAGTTGCCGACCGGGATGCTCTCCTTTAGTGCCAACTTTTTTCTCTGAGAAAAGTCGAGTCTTGCCGCTTGATGCACAACGAAGGTGCCTGGAAGATATGGGCTGTCCGCCGCCCATGGCGCGACATACCGCCCGCCTGCATCCGCACTGTCAGCCGCGCGGATGCGGGCCCTTTGGGGAATCCGCTCACCATGCTGTCATCCTACACCTTGCCTCAGGGCGAGGCGATTCACATCGGTACATTTGTAAAAACACCCGCGCCCCAGATCGTAGAGGTGCTGGCGCTCGCCGGATTGGATTTCGTCGTGGTCGACGCCGAGCATGCGCCGTTCGACCTGGGCTCGCTCGATCTCATGGTGCTGGCCGCGCGCGCCGCGGGATTGCCGGTATGGGTGCGCGTGCCGGACCAGGGCGCCAGCACGCTGGCGAGGATACTCGACCTCGGTGTCAACGGCGTGCTGGTGCCCCATGTGGACAGCGCCGAGCAGGCGGCGGCCGTCGTGCGCCATTGCCGGCACCTGGGAGGCGTTCGCGGCTACTCGGGATCGCCGCGGGCCAGCGGCTACGGCTCGCTCGGCATGCGGGAAGCGCTGCGGCAATCGGAGCGCGTGACCATCCTGTGCCAGATCGAGAGCGGCCCGGCGGTGAAGCAGGCCGAGGCGATCGCGGCAGTGCCGGGCGTGGGCGGCATTTTCATGGGCCGTGCCGACCTGGCGCTTTCGATGGACCTTGACGATGCCAATCATCCCGACGTAAAGCGCGCCGCCGACGAGGCGATCGCCTCCGGTCTGCGGGCAGGCAGGCTGGTGGCCGCCTTCGTCGCCAACCGGCAGGAGAGGCTGGCGTACGCGCAGGCCGGCGTGCGCTGGTTCGTGCAGAGCTCGGACCAGGCCCTGCTGCGAGGGGCCGCCGCGGGATTGCGGGCTTGAGCCGTAATCCATGGCCCCCGAACTTCCGATCCCGACGTTTTCTGGACCCGACATGAAACTACCCCCACGCTCACTATGTTCGCTGCCCCTCCGGGGGGCTTCAGCCTCCTTCGGGCGGCCGTGCGGAGGCTGATATGACTTCTCTTGCCGCTTCGCTCAACGATTACCGACACTTGCCGCCCCAGGAAGCCAGCCCTGAAGCCCGGACCTGGATAACGCGCGGCGCCAACTTCGTGGTTTGCTATTCCGAGGTCCAGCCCGGCGCGGCGATGTCGCGCCCGGAGCAGCCCGATGAGTCCATGCTGTTCTCGATCGATGCCGAGGGTTCGGTGCGGGGGGGGCGGGAGACGGTGGATTTCTCGGCGGGAACCCTGGTCATCGTGCCGCCGGGGTCCAGCGAGGTGCGCTTTACCCGCGCCGGACGGATACTGCGTTTGTTTTCCAGCCAGGACATCGCGCTGGCCTCGAGCGCTGGCAATGCCTCGCACTATGCCGAGGGCGCGCCTGGTGTCGCGCCGCCGACGCCCTGGCCGGATCCCGTGGATGGCTTCCGCTTGCGGAAGTACGACGTTGCCGACTACGTGCGTGAGGGCAGCAGGATGCGCATCTTCCGTTGCACCAATCTGATGCTCAACGTCATGCTGCCGCGTGAAGGCCCCCGCGATACGCGCACGCTCAGCCCGCACGCCCATGCGGACTTCGAACAGGGCTCATTCGCCATCGACGGCGAATGGATGCACCACGTGCGCTATCCGTGGACGCCCGATCTTGCGGAATGGCGCGGCGACGAGCACCTGGCCGCGGGCAGCCCGTCGCTGCTCGTCATTCCGCCCAAGGCGATCCACACCAGCCGCAACGTCAGCGACGGGACCTCATGGCTGTTGGACATTTTCGCGCCGCCGCGGCTGGACTTCTCGCTCAAGCCAGGCGCGATCTGCAATGGCGAAAGCTATCCGCTGCCCGATGGTTCAATCGTGGCATAGCGCTTCGTTCTCGTGCCCTTGCGCCAGGGCACCGGCGCTATCGGGCGAGTCGAGGTCGACCGAGTTCCCCGCCTTTCCGGGCCGCGGGCTTTCCGCCCCGGAGAAGACCAGGCCGGAAGGCTGGAAACCGTCGTCACAGGCCATGCCTTCGGCGAGATCGCGCAGGCGGCGCTCTATCCTGGCCGTGGCCTGCCGCAGCGGCGAAAGAAACTGTTGCACCGCATCTTCCGTGCGCAATACGGAAGTGAACCAGGTGAGGCCCACGCTGGCGGCGACGTGTCCGTTCTCGAAAACGGGCAGGGCAAGCGTGGACGACACGGGGCGGATTCCCGGACGCCTGAGGGCGTAGCCGCAGTCGGCGATCCGCGTCAGCTCCGCCAGGATGGTCTGGCGATCGCGGGCGGGCGCATCTTCCGGAAAGGGGGAATCGGCCAGCACGGAGAGCAGCAGGCCCTGGACGTCCCGAGGACAGTGGGCCAGGTAGGCTCGCCCCATGGAGCGGCTGACCAGGCTTAGTCGCATGTTGACGGTGGAGGGCAGCAGCGACAGGGGCGACTTGGGAATGGTGCTGTAGCATACGGTCACCGCTTCGTGGTCGTAGACCGCTATCGCCAGGGGCCATTTGATCTCCCGGGTGAGCTCGTCCAGTACCGCCGCGGCCGACTCCACGATGCGCGGCCACCCATGGTAGCCGCTGCTCAGGCCCACCACTTGCGAGGTCAGCCGGTAGGCGCCATAGCCAGGCGCGGGGCAGACCAGCCCTTTCGCTTCCAGCGTGCGCAGCAGACGCACGATGCCGGGCTTGGGCAGGCCGGTGCACAAGTGCAGCTCGTGCACGGTGGACACCGGCTGCCGGTTCAGGGCGCGTAGCACGTCGATCAGGCGAGCGGCGGAATTGACGATGGACGACTTGGACATCTTCAGACCTCCAGACGAGACTTGCACCTTGGGGCGTGGTCAGCCCTCGAAGGCTTTGAGAATGCGTTCGCAGCCCGCCTCCAGGGCTTCCTGGCCGACGGTGACCGAGATCCGGAACCAGCCGGGGTATCCGAAGGCGGCGCCATCGATCACCGCCACGCCGTGATCGAGCAGATAATCGGCCACGCTGGCTGCGTCGGGCAGGCGGTGCGGCAGCACCTGGACGAACACGTAGAAGGCGCCATTCGGCTTGACGGCCCGCAGCGCGCCGGACGCGGCCAGCCGCGTCAACACCAGGTCGCGCCTTTGCTCGTAGGCTGCCACTTGCCTGGCCGCGTACGACGAGCCCATGGCCAAGGCGGCCACCGCGGCGGCCTGGCCCACCGCCGACGTGCCCCCCGTCATGTGCGACTGGAGCTTGCTCATGGCGGCGATGATGTCTCGGGGACCGGCGGCGTAGCCGAGCCGCCAGCCCGTCATGGCGTAGGCCTTGGACAGGCCGTTGATCACCAGCGTGCGCTCCCGCATCTGTGGGCTGACCGAGGCGAACGAGGGCGCGACGATGCCGTCGTAGCAGATATGTTCGTATATTTCGTCGGACAGTACGCGGATCCCGGGATGGCGCGCAAGGACTTCGGCCAGGGCGGCGTACTGCTCGAGGCTTGCCACCGCTCCACTGGGATTGTTGGGATAGTTCAGCACCACCCAGCGCGTACGGCTCGTGATCGCGGCTGCCAGGTCTTCGGGCCGCGGGACGAAGCCATGCTCGCGGCGGGTGGCGATCACCACGGGCCGGGCGCCCACCAGTTGCGCGATGCTGGGATACGACACCCAGTACGGCGCGAACACGATCACTTCGTCGCAGGGGTCGAGGGTTGCCGTGAGCGCGTTGTAGATCGCCTGCTTGGCGCCGGTGGAGACGAGGATCTGGGAGGCGGGGTCGTAGTGCAGGCCGTTTTCTTGCGCGAACTTGGCTGCGATCGCCGCGCGCAGCGCCGTTGTGCCCGTGACTGGCGTATAGCGGGTCTCGCCCCGCCGGGCCGCGGCCAGTGCGGCCTCGACGACTTCGGGCGGGGTGGGGAAGTCCGGTTCGCCGATGGTCAGCGAGACCAGGTCGCCGCCCGCGGCCTGGATATCCCGGGCGCGTTGCGCCGTGGCCAGGCTGGGTGATGATGGTACGGCAGCCACCAGGCGGGACTGCGGAAATTCTTGCATTACCACGGAGATTCTCCTTGCCAACGATGGCGGCTGATCGGATCGCTGCCGGCTGCTGGATGATATGCCTGTTTGTTCAAGAAAAACATATTTAATGTTTAAAATGAACTCGTGATATTATTTTCCGAACGTTTGTTCGAAATATAACTCATCCAGGGGCAGATATGAATCGATACTCGTTAGGAGTCGATATCGGCGGTACCTTCACCGATATCGTTTTGCTCGATCTCGCATCGGGACACCACGAAAGCCACAAGGAGCTCACCACGCCCGACGCGCCCGAGGTCGGCGTCATGAGCGGTATCCAGAAGCTCTTGGCACGGCAGGATGTGCCGCCCGCGCAGATCGTGCGTGTGGTGCATGCCACGACGCTGTTTACCAACGCGTTGATCGAGCGCAAGGGCGCGCGCACCGGCCTGATCACCACCGAGGGCTTTCGCGATGTGCTGGAGATCGGGCGCGAGCGCCGCTACGATCTCTACGACAACTTCCTGGAGCTCATCGAGCCCCTCGTGCCGCGCGATCTGCGACGGGAGGTGAGTGAACGGATGCGTCCGGACGGCAGCGTCGACCGTCCCCTGGACCTGGAACAACTGGAGCGGCAAGCCGACGCTCTGGTCGCCGATGGCGTCGAGTCGATCGCCGTGGCGTTCCTGCACTCATATCGCAATCCGCAACACGAGGCCCAGGCGATCGAATACATCCAGGCGCGCCATCCGGGAGTTTCCGTTACGTCCTCCGCCGAGGTGGCGGCCGAGATCCGCGAATACGAGCGGTTTTCCACGGCGGTCACCAATGCCTATGTCAAGCCGCTGGCGATCCGATACATCACCTTGCTGGAGCAGCGCCTCGAGGAGGCCGGGATCCACACCGGCATGTTCCTGATGCAGTCCAACGGCGGGCTGGTGCACGCGAGCGAGGCCAAGCGGCTGCCCATCCAGTTGCTGGAGTCGGGCCCTGCCGCCGGAGCCCTGGTCGCGGCCCACTTCGGGCGTGAGATCGATGAGCCGAAGATCCTGGCGTTCGACATGGGCGGCACGACCGCCAAGATGAGCGTCATCGACGATGGCGAGCCGCTGGTCGCCTACACCTTCGAGGCCGCGAGGCAGAAGCGTTTCCGTCCGGGCAGCGGCCTGCCGGTCCGCATCTCGACGATCGAGCTGATCGAGATCGGCGCTGGCGGCGGCAGCATTGCCCACGTCGACCACCTGGGCCTGCTCAAGGTGGGGCCGCTGAGCGCCGGCTCGAAACCGGGCCCCGCCTGCTACGGCAAGGGGGGCGCCAAGGCCACGGTGACGGATGCCAACCTGCTCGCGGGCTATCTTGACGCCGATGCGTTCGCCGGGGGCACCATGACGATCAACCCCGAGCTGGCCCGCCAGGCTGTGTCGGAGGTGGCCAAGCCGCTGCAGGTCGGCGCCGGCGAGTGTGTGCCGGGGATCATCGACGTGGTCAATGAGACCATGGCCGCCGCGGCGCGCGTGCACATCACGGAACGCGGCGGGGATGCCCGCCAGTACTCGCTTCTGGTAACGGGCGGCGGCGGGCCGCTGCACGGCTACAGCCTCGCCAGGAAGCTGCGCCTCAAGCGCATGCTTTGCCCACCGTCGGCCGGCGTGGCCTCGGCCCTGGGCTTGCTGATTGCGCCGCCGAAGGTGACCCGCGTCAAGACCATGTCGCGCCAATTGAGCACCCTGGACATGAACGAACTGGAGGCCGCCTACCAGGAGATCGAGCGCGAGGCCATCCAGACCTTGGCCGAGAGCGGTGTGGACCGCTCGCAGCCCAGCGTGCGCCGCTACGCCGACATGCGTTACCTGGGCCAGGGCTTCGAGCTGGTGGCGGAGTTGCCGGCCGGACCCTATGGCGAAGGGACGGGCGAGACCATTCTCGACACGTTCGGCAAGGTCTACTTGAGCGTGTTCTCGGTGAAGCCGCCGGTGGAAGAGGCGGAGATCGTCAACATCCGGATCGCGGTCACAGGCAAGGCCGGCGGGGAGCAGGCGATCAGCTCGGCGCCGGCCGGTCAGGTGGCCGGCGCGCCGGTGGGGCATGAGCGGCGCACGCGCGATGCCTATTGCCCCGATCTGTCCAGGTGGGTGCCCATGCCGATCTACAGCCGGCCCGAACTCGCCGCGGGGACGACCTATCCCGGCCCCCTCATCTTGGAAGAGCCGGCCTCGACGCTGATCGTGGGTTCGCATGGCCATCTGCGGCTGCTGCCAAACGGCGTCATCTCGATCGAACTCACCGAAAGGAACTGACATGACATTTGATCCCATCACCCTGGAAGTACTCTGGCAACGCCTGGTTTCCGCGGCGGACGAAGCCGGCGCGGCCCTGCTGCGCTCGTCGTTCTCCACCATCGTGCGCGAGTCCTACGACTTCGCCTGCATCGTGACCGATACGCGCGGCAGGTCGATGGCGCAAGCCTCCGAGAGCATTCCATCGTTCATCGGGACGCTGCCGCGCACGGTGAAGCACGTGCTTCAGCATTTTCCGCTCGAGAGCTTCGAGCCCGGCGACGTGATCGTGACCAACGACCCCTGGATGGGCACGGGCCACTTGCCCGATCTCTCGCTGATCAAGCCGATCTTCGTCGGCCAACGCGTGATCGGCCTGGTCGCCACCACGGCCCACGCGCCGGACATGGGCGGCAAGACCGGCTCGGCGGACGTGCGCGACGTGTTCGAGGAAGGTTTGCAGGTGCCAATGATGAAATTGCTCTCGGCCGGCGAGCCGAACCAGACGCTGATCGCCATGATCCGCGCCAATACGCGGGTGCCCGACCAGGTCATGGGCGACGTGTGGGCGCAGATCTCGGCGCTGCGCATCGTGGAGCAGCGCACGCTTGACCTCGTGGCCGAATACGGGATGACCAACCTGGACGATCTCGCCGATGAGATCATCCGCCGCACCGAGCGCGCCATGCGCGAGGCCATCGCCAGCTTCCCGGACGGCAGCTACGACTACCAGATTCAGGCCGACGGGGTGGACCAGCCGCTGACGCTCAAGGTGAAGATCGACGTGGAGGGCGACCAGGTCAGGGTCGACTACACCGGCTCGTCGGATCAGGTCGATCGCGGGATCAACGTCGCGCTTTGCTACACCGCGTCGCAAACGGCGTATGCGCTGAAGTGCCTGTTCTCGCCCACACTGCCGAACAACGAAGGCGCCCTGCTGCCGATCTCGGTATCGGCGCCGGTGGGCTCCATCCTCAACCACACCTATCCCGCATCGGGCCAAAGCCGCACGCTGGTGGGCCATTTTCTGCCCTTCCTGATCTTCGGCGCTTTCGCCGATGTGGCGCCTGACCTGATCATCTCCGGCTCGGGATCGCCGCTCTGGAGCATGCAGGTGACGGGGCAGTCGGAGAACGGCGTCACCTTCGTCAACAAGATCTTCTTCAATGGCGGCGTGGGCGCCACCCATGTCAAGGATGGCTACGCTTGCCTGAGCTGGCCCAGCAACGTGTCCAACGTGCCGATCGAAATGACCGAACAGCAGTCTCCCCTGCGCTACCAGTACAAGCGCATCCGGCCGTCATCGGGCGGCGCCGGCCGCTATCGGGGCGGCCTGGGGCAGGAGGTGATGCTACGGCACGAAGGCGAGCGGCCGGTCATCGTGGGTTTTCATGCCGAGCGTACGCAAACCCCCGCTCCGGGCGTGTGCGGGGGCCAGAGCGGCACCACGGGCATCCTCGAGATCAATGGCCGGCCCTTGACGCCCGCCGAGCAGAAGCGCCAGCACCGCATCATGCCGGGCGACGAGATCCGGCTGGCCACGCCGGGCGGCGGCGGCTTTGGCGATGCCTCGGGGCGCGATCCCGCCCTGACCGAGCGGGACCGGGCCCTGGGCTACGTCGTTTGAGCATGCGGAGCTCCTCGAAACGGTTTGTGTATCATGCGCTCCACCACCCTCACCCTCACGGGACGGTTGGCGACTCCGCTGCCAGGCCGCACCTCCCGTGGATCGCAGGAGAATCCGTCCCATGAGCACGACACCTGACGCCAAGGTCCGCAGGCCCCGCTCGCGCGCGCAAAAGCAGAAGGCCATGGAGCAGTTGGCCAACGGGAGCGACACGGCGGACAATGACGCCCTCGGCGTGCAAGCCTTCGAACGCGGGTTGGCCGTCATCCGGGCCTTCGTGAACCAGGACCGCGCCCTGACGATTTCCGACGTGGCCGAGATCACCCAACTGTCGCGGGCCACCGTCCGGCGGCTGCTGGGCTCTCTCGTCAGGCTGCACTACGCCCGTACCGACGGCCAGTCGTTCCAGCTAACGCCGACGATCCTGGAGCTGGGCTACGCCTACCTTTCCTCCAACCAGTTCTGGGAGCGAGTCCAGCCCTACATGCACGACGTCGTCCGGGAGCTCAATGAAAGCTGTTCGCTCGGGATCCTGGAGCTACCCAACGTGGTGTACGTGGCCCGTGTACCGGCCCAGCGAATTGTCCTGAACATCGCCATCAACATCGGCACCAAGATACCGGCCTCGGTGTCTTCCATGGGGCGCTTGCTACTGGCATATCAGCCCCGGGACGTGGTGCTGCAGTATCTCGAACAGCATCCGCTGCAGGCATACACGCCGAGATCCGTGACCGATACGCAGGAGTTCCTGGAAATATTGGATCGGGCCCAGGCCGACGGGTGGGTGCTGGTGGACGAGGAAATGGAGATCGGCTTGCGTTCGATCGCCGTGCCCTTGCGCAATCGCCGTGGCGACGTCATCGCCGCCATGAACGTGGGGGCGCCCACCTCTCGAGCCAGCGTCGAACATATGGTTTCGCGCTTTCTGCCGGTCATCCGGGAGGCGGCCAACCGGGCCAATCATGCCCTGTCCCTGGGCTGAGGGCGAGGCGCCCAGAGCCTGCTGCCTTATCGATGGAGTCAGACCCATGATGGAATCACCCATGCCGGAAACCATGCAGGCTGTGGAAATCAGCCAATTCGGCGATCCCGACGTATTGCGGCCATGTCGGCGGCCGCTGCCCGCGCTGCAAGCGGGCGAAGTGCTGCTGAAAGTCGGCGCCGCCGGGGTGAACCGCCCGGATGCCACTCAGCGGCGGGGCTTTTATCCGCCGCCGCCCGGCATCACCGACATCCCGGGGCTGGACGTGGCGGGACAGATCCTGGCGGTGGCTGACGACGTCGCCAGCCTCAAGCCCGGCGATTTCGTCTGCGGGCTCGTCGCGGGGGGAGGCTACGCCGAGTATGTGGCGATCCCCGCGGTGCAGTGCCTGCCCATTCCGCGGGGCCTGAGCCTCGAGGAGGCTGCGTCACTGCCCGAGGTGTTCTTCACCGCCTGGAACAAGGTCGTGGAGGTCGGGCGACTGGCCCCCGGCGAAAGCATCCTCGTCCAGGGAGGCACCAGCGGTGTGGGCATGGCCGCCACGCAGATTGCGCGGTACTGCCGCGAGGCGCGGGTCATCACACTGTCGGGCAGCGCCGAGAAGTGCGAGCAGAGCCGGGTCTTCGGCGCGCACATTGCCATCAACTACGCGGAAGCGGACTGGTGCGCGGCGGCGCTTGAAGCGACTGGCGGCAAGGGCTTGGACGTCATCCTCGATGCCCAGGCGGGAGACTACCTGCAACGCGAGGTAGATATTCTCGCCGTGGGCGGCCGCATCGTGCTGATGGGCACGCATCGCAATGTGGAATCGACAGTCAATTTCCGACAGGTGGTCCGTCGGCGGCTGACCATCGCGGGTTCCGTAGTACGGAGCCGGACTCCCCAGGAAAAAGGGCTACTGGCCGACAGCCTTTTGAAGCACGTCTGGCCGCTCATCGAGCTCGGCCGTATCGTGACCCACGTGCAGCGTACCTATCTGCTGCAAGAGGCCGCAGCGGCGCACTGGATGTTGGAGCGCAATGAACAGATCGGCAAGATCGTCCTGATCGTGGATCGGGGGCTTTGCCAGCGCCATGCATCCATCGGGACCTCATGGCATGACGCATGACCCGCCGTTGGTGTGGGAGTAACCCGACCACACACCCGATCTGGACGCTGGGACGCAAGGCCAACTTTGTTACCATACCCAGTTAACTTTCATTTTGATGATGCGTGGCTCCCGCCGCGTCCGGATACGCCGTGCCATTTCCCTCCCTGCCCTATCCCCCCGAAGCCTATACCCGTGGCGGCGAGTTCGCGCGCCTCCTGAGCCAGCGCATTCTGGTGCTGGATGGGGCCATGGGCACGATGATCCAGCAGTACAAGCTGGGCGAGGCGGATTTCCGTGGCCAGCGGTTTGCCGACCATGGCCAGGACGTGCGCGGCAACAATGAGCTGTTGTCGCTGACGCGGCCCGACGTGATCGAGGCCATACACCGCGAATATCTGCTTGCGGGCGCCGACGTGATCGAAACCAACACCTTTGGCGCCACGGCCATTGCGCAGGCGGATTACGGCATGGCCGAACTGGCCTACGAGATGAACCTGGCCTCGGCCCGGCTGGCACGCACGGTGTGCGATGCGCTGCAGTCGGCGGAGCAGCCGCGTTTCGTGGCGGGGGCGCTGGGGCCACAGCCCAAGACCGCATCGATCTCGCCCGATGTCAACGATCCCGGCGCGCGCAACGTCACCTTCGAAGCGCTGCGGGAGGCCTATGCCGAGCAGTTGCGCGCCTTGCTCGAAGGCGGCATCGACATCGTGCTGATCGAAACCGTATTCGATACCTTGAACGCCAAGGCGGCGATCTTCGCGGTGGAGCAAGTGTTCGAGGAAACCGGTGAGCGCCTGCCAGTGATGATCTCGGGCACCGTCACGGATGCTTCGGGGCGGATTCTGTCGGGCCAGACGGTGGAAGCCTTCTGGAACTCCATGCGCCATGCGCGGCCGATCACCATCGGCTTGAACTGCGCCCTGGGTGCGGCCTTGATGCGGCCATATGTGGCCGAGATGGCGCGCATTTGCGACACCTTCCTGTGCGTTTATCCCAATGCCGGCCTGCCCAACCCCATGAGCGAGACCGGTTTCGACGAAACACCCGAGGATACCTCCAGCCTGCTCGAGGAGTTCGCCCAGGCCGGTTTGGTGAACATGGCGGGCGGCTGTTGCGGCACCACGCCGGAGCACATTCGGGCGATCGTGGCCAAGGTGGCCGGCCAGCCGCCGCGCACGCTGCCCGAGGTGCCGGTGCAAACCCGGCTGTCGGGGCTGGAGCCGCTCAACATCGCCGACGACACCTTGTTCGTCAACATCGGCGAGCGCACCAACGTGACGGGCAGCAAGATGTTCGCCCGCCTGATCCGCGAAGAGCGCTACGACGAGGCCCTGGCGGTGGCCCGCCAGCAGGTGGAGAACGGCGCCCAGA
Organism: Pigmentiphaga sp.; assembly: GCA_023228945.1. GTDB lineage: Bacteria > Pseudomonadota > Gammaproteobacteria > Burkholderiales > Burkholderiaceae_B > Verticiella. The sequence goes on from JALOAI010000008.1 coordinate 41,379, forward strand.
TCATCGACGTCAATATGGACGAGGCGATGCTGGATTCCGAAGCCTGCATGCGGCGCTTCCTCAATCTCATCGCCTCCGAACCCGACATTTCGCGGGTGCCGGTGATGATCGACAGCAGCAAGTGGAGCGTCATCGAGGCCGGCCTGCAGTGCGTGCAAGGCAAGCCGGTGGTCAACTCGATCTCGCTCAAGGAGGGCGAGGAGCCGTTTCTGGCCCAGGCCCGGCTGTGCCGGCGCTATGGCGCGGCCGTGGTGGTGATGGCCTTCGATGAAAGCGGGCAGGCCGACACGCTGGCGCGGCGCCAGGAGATCTGCGGCCGCGCCTACCGTTTGCTGGTCGAGGAGGTGGGTTTCCCGCCGGAAGACATCATCTTCGATCCCAACGTGTTCGCCATCGCCACCGGCATCGACGAGCATAACCACTACGCCGTGGATTTTATCGAAGCGGTGCGCTGGATCCGCGAGAACCTGCCGCATGCGCGGCTCTCGGGCGGTATTTCCAACGTCAGTTTCTCGTTCCGCGGCAACGAGCCGATGCGCGAGGCGATCCACACCGTCTTCCTGTATTACGCTATCCGCGAAGGGCTGACCATGGGCATCGTCAATGCCGGCCAGCTTGGCGTGTATGCCGACCTCGATCCGCTGTTGCGCGACCTGGTGGAAGACGTCGTGCTCGACCGCGCCGAGCCGCTGGGCCGCCGCGAGCCCGACGATACGCGCAGCGCCACCGAGCGGTTGGTGCAGCATGCGGACCAGGTCAAGGGCGGCGGCAGCAAGCGCGAAGAGGATCTTGCGTGGCGCGAAGCGCCGGTGACCGAGCGCTTGACCCACGCGCTGGTGCGGGGCATCACCACCTACATTGTCGAGGACACCGAACTGGTGCGCCAGGAAGTGGACGCGCGGGGCGGGCGAACGATCGAAGTGATCGAAGGTCCGCTGATGGACGGCATGAACGTGGTGGGCGATCTGTTCGGCGCGGGCAAAATGTTCCTGCCGCAGGTGGTCAAGTCGGCGCGCGTGATGAAGCAGGCGGTGGCCCACCTGATTCCCTTCATCGAGGAAGAAAAGCGCCAGCTCGAGGCCGCTGGTGGCGAGGTGCGCTCCAACGGCCGGCTGGTGATCGCCACCGTCAAGGGCGACGTGCACGACATCGGCAAGAACATCGTCACGGTGGTTCTGCAATGCAATAACTTTGAAGTCGCCAATATGGGTGTGATGGTGCCTTGCGCCGAGATCCTGCAGAAGGCCAAGGAGGTCAACGCCGATATGGTGGGGCTCTCGGGCCTGATCACGCCCAGCCTGGAGGAAATGGCCCACGTCGCCTCCGAGATGCAGCGTGATCCGTGGTTCCGCGACCGCAAGGTGCCGTTGCTGATCGGCGGCGCCACCACCAGCCGGGTGCATACGGCGGTGAAGATCGCTCCGCATTACGACGGGCCAGTGGTGTACGTGCCGGATGCCAGCCGTGCCGTGGGCGTGGCGCAGAACCTGATGTCCGACCGCCGTGACGAATACCTTGCGCAGTTGGCGGAAGACTATCAAAAGGTTCGCGAACGCCATGCCAATCGCCGGACCGTGCCGCTGATTCCGCTGGCCGACGCTCGCGCCAATCGCCAGGCCACGGATTGGAGCGCCTATCAGCCGCTACGGCCCAAGTTCCTGGGCCGGCGTACTTTCAAACAGTACGACCTGGCGGAGATTGCGCGCTATCTGGATTGGACGCCGTTTTTCCAGACCTGGGACCTGCATGGCGGATTTCCGGGGATCCTCGACGACGCCGTGGTGGGCGAGGAGGCGCACCGCGTTTACGCCGATGGCCAGGATATGCTGCGCCGGATCATCGACGGGCGCTGGCTGACGGCCAACGGCGTACTGGCCTTTTATCCGGCCAACAGCGTGGGCGACGACATCGAGATCTACACCGATGACAGCCGTTCCGAGGTGCTGCTGACCTGGCGCAACCTGCGCCAGCAAACGGCCAAGCGCGAGGGCGTGCCCAATCGCTGCCTGGCCGACGCCATCGCGCCGCGCGAGAGCGGGGTGGCCGACTATATCGGCCTGTTTGCCGTGACGGCGGGCATCGGCATGGAGCGCAAGGAGCAAGAGTTCATCGCCGGCAATGACGATTACAGCCTGATCATGTTCAAGGCCCTGGCCGATCGCCTGGCCGAAGCCTTTGCCGAATGCCTGCATGCCCGCGTGCGCCGTGATCTCTGGGGCTATGCCGCCGACGAAGACCTCGACAATACCGAACTGATCCGCGAGGCCTATCGCGGCATCCGCCCCGCGCCGGGCTACCCGGCCTGCCCGGAGCATACGGTCAAGCGCGAAATGTTCCGTGTTCTGGACTGCGACGAGATCGGCATGAGCGTGACCGACAGCCTGGCCATGTGGCCGGCATCGAGTGTGTCGGGGTTCTACCTCAGCCACCCCGAGGCGCGCTACTTCAATGTGGGTACGATAGGCCAAGACCAGTTCGAGGACTACGTGCAGCGCAGTGGCCGGACGGCGGAGGATGTGCGCCGTGCCTTGCTGCCGGTGCTGGAGGGTTGAGGGCGGCGGAAGTTCGCTTATCCTCCGGAGGTGGATGCCGGCCTATGGAGGGACAGCTCATCTTCCACGAATTGCTTGAACCAGCCCAAGGCGGGAGCCTGGACGCGGCGAAGCAGTGTGACGTAGGCGAACTGCGCACCGGCATTGGGCGTGTTGGCGACCGGAAGCTTGACGAGCTCGCCCAGGCCGAGCTCATGACGGGCGGCCCCCAGAATGCCCACGAGAATGGTTTTCGACCGCTTGGCGGTTTCGATCAGGCTGGAAATCTCTTCGCACTGCAAAGTGACTCTTTGGCTCAGATCGGCCGCGGGACCGCAGCGCTCGATGTACAGACGAATGATTTCGGCGGATAGCGGTGTAGAGGCCAGGGGGTACTGCAGCACGTCGTCGAGTCGCAGTTCTCCCTGATCGACAAGAGGGTGATCCGGCCGACATAGGAATCCGGTGGGAAACAAGCCCAGATTCTCGATGGATAGATCCGGTGCGGGCGTCACGCGCCGCATATCTACCACCAGGGCGTCGAGTTCGCGATCCCGTAGTTGCTGCACTTGCAATTCCGTACTTCCCCTGAAAATCTTGACCTTTACGGCGGGATGGCTTTCCGCCATGAAACACAGGAAGGGCGTCATGAGCAAGGCGCCGGGACCCGAGCCCAAGCCAAGACTGATCTCGCCCGCCGAGCCGGAGGTCAACAGCTCTGTGGATCGCTTCAGATCCTGGGCGGCGTGCACGATATGGCGCGCCCTGAGGGCCACTTCGCGGCCCAGCGGAGTCACTTCGTTGCGTTTGCCATGCCGTTCTATCAATAAGCCACCCAGCGTTTCTTCTAGATTCTGAAGACTGCGACTAAGTGCGGATTGTGTGATGAATAGGCGTTCGGCTGCCTGGCTGAACGAGCCCGTTTCCAACAGGGCGAGAAAGTGTTCCAGATGTCTGAGATTCATCAACTTATTATTCCATAAAATCATTGATTCAATGAAAACATTGAATTGGACGAATATTATGAGCCGGCATAGCATGAGGCCATTCCCCATCTCCGCATCACAACAACGCTTCGTTGGGGAGCAGAACAAACGCGTCATGCATGATGGGTTCTCATCGGTGGAAGTGACCCAAAGTAAACAACAGGAGATAACCATGCATTTGGTAGGGCAAACGTTCATATCTTGCGCCTTGATGGGAGTCGCGGCATTGGGTTTGATGGATCAAAACGCGGCACATGCCTATCCCACGAAGCCGGTCACCATCATGGTGCCGTATCCCGCGGGCGGTCCGTCCGACCTCACGGCGCGCCTCGTCGGTGAAAGCCTATCCAAGGCGATCGATCAAACGGTCATCGTGGAAAACCTTGGCGGTGCCGGCGGCACGATCGCCGCACAGCGCGTCTTGAATGCGCCGGCGGATGGATACACCCTGTTCCAAGGCTCGCCCAATGAATTGATCCTGGCGCCCATGACGATCGACGCGGCCAGCTTCCAGAGCGACGATTTTTCGCTGCTGCAAAAAATTGCCGACGTACCGATGGCCGTCCTGGCGCGTAGCGATCTGCCCGCCTCGAATGGCGATGAACTGGCAAGGTACGTTCGCGATGCGGCGGCTCGGAGCGAGCCGGCGACGTATGCCAGCGTAGGGCCGGGCTCCTTCTATCACTTATTGGGCGCGCATATGGCGAACGTGCTCGATGCGCCCATGACGCACATCCCCTATCGCGGGGCGGCGCCGGCTATCAATGACCTGGTCGGTGGCCGGGTTGATATCTTCATTACGCCCTTCGGCTTGCCCCAGATGGAAATGGCACAGCAGGGGCGCCTAAAATTTGTGGCGACTTTAACGCCCGAGCGCCATCCGGCATTATCGGGCGTGCCAACGCTTGCTGAAAGCGACGCCTTGCAAGATTTCGTATTCTCGACCTGGGCCGGTTATTTCGTGGACAAGGATGTTCCCGATGAGATTCAGGCCACGCTCAATCAAGCTCTGATTCAGGCGTTGGGTGATCCGAAGGTTCGCGTCGCGCTCGAGGCGCAGAACCGCCAGATGTCGGCGCCACTAACACTCGAAGAGGCTTCGGATTTCTATGCCGGGGAGATCGGGGTCTTTCGCGACCTGGCGAAGTCGACCAATTTTCAGGCGGAGTGAGCGGTCATGGAATCCCTACTACGCGCCATGCGCGAGCAGGCCGATGAATTCATCGGCCTGAGGCAAGAGATCCATCAGCATCCCGAACTGGGCTATCAGGAGTTTCGCACCAGCGACCTCGTGGCGGAGCGTCTCGAATCTTGGGGCTACCAGGTGACGCGAGGCTTGGGAGGAACCGGAGTCGTCGGCCGCTTGACGCGCGGGAACGGCGAAAAACGATTGGGCCTGCGAGCCGACATGGATGCCTTGCCCATCCAGGAGCAAACGGGCTTGTCCTACGAAAGCAATCGGCCGGGCATCATGCACGCTTGCGGTCATGACGGCCACACCGCCATGTTATTGGCCGCCGCGCGTTACCTGGCCCTGAAGGGACGGTTCGACGGCACGTTGAACCTTATCTTCCAGCCCGCCGAGGAAGGGCTGGGCGGCGCCAAGAAGATGATGGACGACGGGCTTTTCGAGCAGTTTCCCTGCGATGCCGTTTTTGCCATGCACAACCTGCCGGGACATGCGAGTGGAACCTTGTTATTCCGCACCGGGGCCGCGATGGCGGCTAGCGAAAACATCACGATCGAACTGCACGGCGTGGGCGGCCATGGCGCGCAGCCGCACAAGACCAAGGATCCGATCATGGCGGGCGCGGCCATCGTGACGGCTTTGCAAAGCATCGTATCGCGCAATGTGCCTCCCCTGGAGCCGGCCGTGATATCGGTGGGTGCCTTCCAGGCCGGCCATACCAACAATGTGATTCCTCAAACGGCTACGTTGTTACTCAGTGTCCGATCCCTCAACCAAAGCGTCCACGACATGTTGCTGAGCCGGATCGACGATCTCGTGCGCGCTCAGGCTGAGTCGTTCGGATTAAAGGCGGAGGTTCGTCTACAAGGAGGCTATCCGGTGCTCGTCAATACGCCGGCTGAAACCGCTCTGGCCCATCAAGTAGGCGAAGAGCTGGTGGGGTCGGAGAACATCGTGGCGGAAGCCGCTCCCATCACCGCCAGCGAAGATTTCGCCTTCATGCTGCAGCAAGTGCCGGGTAGCTATTTATTCATCGGCAACGGCAGCGGCACGGCTGGCGACCACACCGCTTGTGCGGTCCACAATCCCGGATACGACTTCAACGATGCCAATATTCCGTTGGGTTCGGCGTATTGGGTCCGGTTGACAGAACGTTTTCTTGTCCTTGAGGAGAGTCAGGACTGCACCTAAGAAGACGCCGTGAAGGCTGTATGAAAGTGCGGAGGGGTTGCCGGCAAGGGCAGCGATCATTCGGGGGCTTTACGTCGCCAAGAGCCACATCTTCCGAACGCAGGATTCGGGGATTATCCAGGAGCGCCGAATCACGGCAGCCCAGCTTTCTCCCCCAGGATGCCCAGGCCACACCCCACTTGGGCACTGAGTTCCTTGACCCGGCTCGCCAGTCCGTCGGTGTTCAGCATGGCTAGCCGATCGGAAGAAAACACGAGGGAAATGACACCGACCGCACCGATCGAAGGGACGGTGATTGGCGCGCCAATACCGACGGTGTGGGGATCCAGCTCATGGTGGGAGATGTAATGCCCGGTCTGTCGAATGCGTGCGTAATAGGCCTTGAATGCGGCCCATTCCGGCCCCTGGGCGCGAACATCATCGTCGTCCCGATGGTTGTCGTAGATTCTTTTTAGTCGGCGTGCGGGCAGGTTCGCCAGCATGACTTTCGAGGCCGAGCCCCGGAACAGCGGCAAGGGGATGCCGCGGCTCGAGACGTTGAGGTTCGGATCAATATAGCCAGGCTCGTCATAGACATTGATCACTTCATCGTTGTACATGCGGCACAGGATCGCGCTGCATCCGGTTTCTGCCGTGAGTTGCTTCATGATGGGGCGAGCCGCGCCCAGCACGGGATCCGACTGGCGAATCCGGTAGTCGAGCGTGATGATGCGCGCGCCCAGCGAATAGCGGCCGGAATAGTTGGCCAGGAAGCCGACGGCATTCAACTCCTTCACGTAACGGAAAGCGGTGGTTCGCGAAAGTTGCAAGCGGGCTGCGATGTCTTCCGCCGTCAGCAGTGAGTCTTCCTCGGAGAAAAGATCCAGCACGTCGATCATCCGGGAGAACTTATTCATGGCGCAACAAGGATCGGCGGGTGCGAAGAGTGACTACGGTTGCCGCCAAGGCGGCCGCGAATGTGGCACGTACGTTTGCCACAAAGGATCGCCGCGGCGATGTGATCAAGGGTTTAAGCGCAAGCCGGCGTTCTTCGCGCAGGCTCCCAGCGCCACGCATGGCAACTTTGCATCATAGCAGGCCGGTCCTGCGGAGAGTCTCCTAGGGTTAACACTTAAGTTCCAGTTATTGACACTTTTGTTCTCCGGATCGAGAATGTGCGCATCCTGGTATCTCCTGAGTGAGTCGTCATGGAATCCGTGTTCGAGCCAATACAACGTTTGCATCATTTCGCCTGGCGCTGCCGCGACGCTGCGGAGACGCAGGCCTTCTACGAAGGCATCCTGGGCCTCCCGCTGACGCATGTCATACGCGCCGAGACCGTCCCCAGTACTGGCGAGTGTTGTCCTTATGTCCATCTCTTCTTCCGTCTGGAGGATGGCTCTTCGATCGCCTTCTTCGACCTCGGGGACGATCAGCTGGCTGAACCGTCGCCCAATACACCCGCCTGGGTGAATCATCTTGCCCTGAAGGTAGGCTCGCTGGCTTCGCTTGATCGGGCCAAGGTCGCACTCGAAGCCGCCGGCGTCGAGGTGCTGGGCGTCACCGACCATGGTTTCGTGCGCTCGATCTACTTCTTCGATCCCAATGGCATCCGGCTTGAACTCACGGTCGATATGGAAGATGAAGTGTCTGAAAATGGAATTATAGAGGCGCGCCGGATGATGGAGGCCTGGTGTCGCGAGAAGCAGGCGCGCCGGGAGGAGGCGCCAAGAGCGGTTGTCGAAGGAGGTGAGTGTGCATAGACCCGACACCACGCCGTTTCGCTCCAGCTATTTTTCGTATGAGGTCTATCCATTCCAACGTCCGGCCGATATGGATGCGCCAGAGGCCGCGATTCATCCGGTGGTGGTGATCGGCGCCGGGCCAAGTGGTTTGGTACTGGCAATCCAATTACGAAAGCACGGCATACCGTGTGTCTTGATTGAAGCCGAAGCGCAAGTCAGCGGAGGAAGTCGGGCGGTCGCGCTCACGAAGCGTTCGATGGAGATCATCGAGCAGTCGGGCGCGGCGGAGCGGTTTCTGGCAAAGGCCATTACCTGGCGGGAAGGTCATAGCTACTATAAAAACAGTGTCGTTCACCATCTGGATATCCCCTATCAGCCTGACGACAAGTTCGAGCCCATGACGAATCTGGGCCAATGTCTGATGGAAGACATCCTGGTCGAAGAAGCTTTGGCGCAGGGCGTGGATATCCGGTTCCAGACCGCCCTGGTCGGTTTGACGTCGCACGAAAACCGCCTCGAGCTGGAGCTCGACACGCCGGAAGGAGTCTATCGCTGCAACGCCAGTTGGGTGGTGGGGTGCGATGGGGCGCGCTCCGCCGTGCGCCGGTTAACAGGGTTGCGCTTCGAGGGCGAGTCCTTCGAGTCGCGCTTCGTCATTGCCGACTTCAAGATGGAGTTGGACGAGCCCGCCGGGCGCAGATGCTATTTCGAGCCGCCGTGGCTGCCGGGCCAAACCGCTCTCGTGCACAAGACCCATCCGTGGATTTGGCGTCTGGATTATCAGGTGCCAGACGGCATGTCGGACGAAGAAGCGATCAGGCCCGAGCGCATCAAAGCGAATATCGAGGCACATTTGGCATATGTCGGCATCGATCGGCCTTGGCAGATCGAATGGATTTCGTTGTATCGACCCAACGCGATGACGCTGGCCGAATACCATCACGGCCGCGTCTTGCTGTGTGGCGACGCGGCGCATCTGCTTCCCGTGTTTGGCGTGCGGGGCATGAACACCGGAGTGCAGGACGCCATCAATCTGGGATGGAAGCTGGCCGCGGTGATCCAGGGGCAGGCAAAGCCAAGTCTGCTCGCCACCTACTCCACCGAGCGCGTGGCGGACGCGCGGCAGATTTGCGTCGAGGCCGCCCGCAGTACACGGATGGTGGCGCCGCCCAGCCACGGCTTTCGAGTGATGCAGCGTGCCGTACTGTCGTTGGCGCTGAACCGGCCGTGGGTGCGTGGCTTGCTGCATTGGCGCACCTCGCATCCTATCGACTACGCCAACAGCCCCCTTACCCGCGTCGATGCCACGGAGCCGGAGTTCAAGGGCGGTCCGCCGCCAGGCGCGCCGCCTCGCAACGCGCGTCTCGATCCCGATCGGCCGGATGCCGGTTTTTTGCTGGATCATTTTCAAGCGGCTTTCCAGGTACTGGTGTTTGGCGACGATCCTGAGCTTTGGCGTCAGGCGCTAGAAGACGTGCTGGCGCTACGCGAAGAAGGTATTGCCGTACGCCTGCTGGCTTTGCCCCGGCGGCCGGATCAAGCCCCGGCGGGGGCCGACCGGATACTCCTCGATTCGTCTGGCCACGTTGCGGCGCTCTGGGGCTGCGCAGGGGAGGCGGTTTACGTCCTCAGGCCGGATCAGCACGTCGCCTCGCGCTGGACGGCGGGAAGCGCCGCTCGCGTGTCGGACGTCATTCGGCAATCTCTTGGCATCGGCGCGGCGTAAGCCCGAAACCCACGGAGGAGTACGACTCATGCAAGAACCGATCAAGCGCCAAAGCGCAAGTCCCGCCATGCATGGCGGAGCCAAACAGAGCGAAGTCCCGGGGGGAGCGGGAGATCTCTCGAAGGCCGGTGGCGACGCCTTGGCCGATGAGCGGGGATTTCTGACATTTGCCGAACTGGAAGGTCTCTACGATGAACTTGCCAAGGCGATCGATCTGGTCGGCCCGGGCGATGATGCCGTGTTCCTGGCCAAACTGGTGCTCGCGCTGGCCAGAGAGTTCGGGAATGCCGATCGGATATCGGTGCTGATTCAAGAGTGCCTACAGGAGCCGGCTATCGAACGCCGGCCCGGCCAGCCTTTGCTATGAGCGAGAAAGCGATGAACGACGACGTGCTGCGCGAATGGGTGCATGTCAGCTACGCTGAAAACAGCCAGATGACGGAAACCTACGGCTTTGTAGGGAGCCAGGGAACGGTGAATCTCGAGGGCGTGTTGCTGAGGCCCAGACGAGGTAAAAACGAGACTGTGTATCTCATGATGCACCCGAGTTCCACGCTTCAATTATTGCCCTTGCCGTCGGGGCTGGCGGAGGCTGGTACGTCGGTGTTGTGCATGGGCAGCCGATATGCCCGCAACGATAGCGCGCTCATTTTCGAGAAAGTGGTGCTGGATCTTGGCGCTTGTGTTCGCTATGCCAAAGAGCAGCTCGGTTTCAAGCATGTGATCCTCCTCGGTTGGTCGGGCGGGGGCGCATTATCTCTGCTTTATCAAGCGCAGGCGGAACACCCCACGATTACCGCCACCCCGGCGGGAGATCCCATCGACCTTGCCGCAGCCAAGCTTCTGCCGGCCGATGGTCTGATCCTGGAGGCAGCCCATCGCTCCCGCGCGCGTTGCTTGTCGGAATGGATAGACCCGTCGGTGCTGGACGACGCCGACCCTGACGTTCGTGATAGCCGACTGGATCTGTACTCGCCGGAATTGCCGGTGCGTCCGCCATATCCAAAAGACTGGCTGGAGAGCTATCGGGCGGCTCAATTGGCCCGGGTACGACGTATTACTGCGCGGGTCCAAGAGACGCTGGAGCTCTTGCGCAAGCGCGGCGGCAATGAACGCGAGCGCGGCTTCGTGACGCACCGCACCATGGCGGATCCCCGCTTCCTGGATGGCGCCATCGAACCCAACGGCCGCCCCATCGGAAGCTGTTACATGGGTGTTCCCGAAACCGCGAATAACGGGCCCGTCGGCCTGGCTCGCTTTTCGACTTTGCGTTCATGGCTATCGCAGTGGTCGATCGATCATTCGCATGCCGATGGCGAAACCTGCGCCGAGAAAATATCGGTCCCTTTACTCGCCATCGAGCATGGCGCCGACGACGCCGTACCGCAGCCGGATGTGGGGCTGATGTACCGGGCATGCGCCAGCGCAGACAAAACATTTCACTGCCTGCAAGGCGCCTCGCATTACTTCAAGGGCCAGCCCCAGCATATGCAGCGTTCGCTGGACCTCATTCGCGATTGGTCGCAAACCCGCGGTTGGTAAACCGCCGTTCTTTCAGAACCGGATATTCAGGAGACACACCATGATCGCTTCGATGTCATTAAAAAAACTTGGCCGGCGCCAATGGCTGGCCGCCGTGGCAGCTCTGACCATGGGCGCCTCGCTGCCCGCCGCGGTTGCGCAGAACTACCCCGACAAGCCGATTCGCTGGATCGTGCCCTATGCGGCCGGCGGTGCCAGCGACATCGTTGCCCGGTTGATCGGAGAGGGCGTGGGTAATGAATTGGGCCAGCGAGTCGTGGTCGAGAATCGGCCGGGCGCCGGCGGCATACTGGGGACACAGGTGTTGGCGTCGGCGCCACCGGATGGGTACGCCATGGTGACGGCGGATAACGGCGGTTTGTACAACAACTGGTATTTGTACGAGACCATGCCGTACTCCCCCGACAGCTTCGAGTACGCGGCCATGTTGGGCCGTTTCCCCTTGATTCTGGCGGTGGGCAAGGATGTCCCGGTGCGCAACGTCGGTGAATGGGCCCAATGGGTGAAGCAGAATCCGGCTAAAGCCAGTTATGGCACGCCGGGTATTGGCTCCCCGCACCATTTATCCATGGCGTCGCTCATGGATATTCTGGAGCTGAAAATGACGCACATTCCTTACAAAGGGGATTCCGCCGCGGTGGTGGATCTCATCGGCGGACAGATTCCCACCATGTTCATGGGCTTGGCGACGGCCCGCAACTACATCAACGACGATAGGGTCAGGTTCTTGGCCGTCACCTGGCCCGATCGCCTGGACGCCCTGCCGAACGTCCCAACATTGGAGCAGGCAGGCGTCAAGGGGTTCGAGATCAGCGCGGAGCAGGGTGTGCTCGTGCCGGCCGGGACGCCGCCGGAAGTCGTGGGCAAGTTGAATGCCGCCATCAACAAGGTGCTGGCACGACCGGAAGTCCAAGAGAAGCTGGCATCGCTGGGCATGTACCCGGTAATGAAGTCGCCGGAGGAATTCAAGACTCACGTGGACGACCAGCGGCCCAAAGCGGGCGAGCTTATCAAGCGCCAAGGTATCACCATCAACTAGCCTGAGCCACGAACATGAGCCAACCGTCTCGCCGTCCGCTGGAGGGAATCCGCGTCATTGAACTGGGGACGCTGATTGCCGGTCCGTTTGCCGCCAAAACACTGGCCGATTTTGGCGCCGAGATCATCAAGATAGAACCGCCGGAGATAGGAGATCCGCTTCGTACCTGGCGTACTCCCGTGGGTGGAGAGTCGGTGTGGTGGCATGTGCAATCGCGTAACAAGCGCTCGGTGGCCCTGGATCTGCGCCAACGCGAGGGACAGGAACTGGTGCGTAAGCTGGCTACCGAGGCTGATGTCCTGATCGAGAATTTTCGCCCTGGCACGCTGGAGCAGTGGGGGCTCGACTTCGATACCCTCAGTCCCTTGAACCCGAAGCTCATCATGTTGCGCATTTCGGGTTATGGCCAATCAGGGCCTTTGCGCGATCTGCCGGGGTTCGGGGTCATCGCCGAGGCGATGGGCGGATTGCGGTACATCACGGGCATGCCGGGCCAGCCCCCGGTCCGGCCGGGGATCAGCATCGGCGACTCCCTGGCGGCGTTGCACGGCGTGATAGGCGTCCTGCTCGCGCTCTACCATCGTGCCGCACATGGCGGCAAGGGCCAGGTCGTGGATGTCGCCCTGTACGAGGCGGTGTTCAACATGATGGAGGGGGCGGTGGCCGAATTCGACCGTTACGGCATGATTCGCGAGCCGGCGGGCAGTGCGTTATCGGGAGTGGCTCCCACCAACGCGTACCTCTGTGCCGATGGTCGATATGTGCTGATTGCGGGCAACGGCGACAGCATATTCAAACGCCTGATGCGGCTGATCGGCCGTGACGACTTGGCTGAGGATCCCGATCTCGCGCTCAATCCGGGCCGGGTGATGCACATGGCGAAGATCGACGAAGCGATCTCGGCCTGGACCCGCGCACAAAGCCTGGAGGATGCCTTGGCGGCGCTGGCGGAAGCCCGTGTGCCGGCCGGCAAGCCCTTTACCATCCAGGACATCGTGGAGCATCCGCATTATCAGGCACGCAATATGTTGACCGACATCGTCTTGGCCGACGGTTCCCATCTGAAGGTGCCGGGCATCGTACCGAAGCTCAGTGCCACGCCCGGAGGTTTCGACCGGGGCGGCCCGGCGCTGGGCGAGCACACTCAACAGGTTTTGATGGAGGCGGGCTTGAGCGAACAAACTCTGGCTGAACTGCGCCAGCGCGGGATCATCCTCTGATCATCGCAGGTTTGATGGGTTTGGCGTCGGCGACCTTGGTTCGGGGCGTCCGAGGAAAGGAGGTTGCCATATCAGAGTTGATATGATCTAGCATCATAAAGGTATTTGATTGATATTTGCAGCCAGCGTATCTTATTTGGCTATGCCCAGGACGCCCGTTCGGGTGTCCTGACGGCTCGGACAACCCAAGGAGATACACATGCACACGCCCACGCTGCCGCGCTGGCTGCAATCCTGGCGCCTTGGCCTGATGGCCGCCTGCTTGACCACCGGCCTCGCCGCGACCGGCGCAGCCCAGGCCCAGACCTATCCCGACCGCGCCGTTTCCATGGTGATTCCGTTTGGCGCCGGTGGCGGCACCGACGTGCTCGGCCGCATCACCAGCGAGCCCCTGGCGCGCGAGTTGGGCCAGCCCATCGTCGTGGAGAACCGCGGCGGCGCGGCGGGTGCCATCGGCACCGCGGTGGTGGCCAAGGCCGATCCCGACGGCTACCGGCTGCTGTTTACCGCCATGGCGCCGATCACGGCGGCACCCAACATGCCGGGCGCCAATGTGCCCTACGACCCGCAAACCGACCTTGCCCCCATCGCCATGGTGGCGCGCCAGCCGGTACTGCTGGTGGTCAACGCCAAGTTGCCGGTGGCGTCGCTGGAGGAGCTCATTGAGTATTCCAAATCGAATCCGGAGGCGCTGGCGATCGGCTCGCCGGGCGCCGGCACCGATATGCATTTGATCGGCGAGCAACTCAAGCTGGCCACCGGCGCCAACCTGCTGCACGTGCCCTACAAGGGCGGTGGCGCGGCGATCAACGATCTCATCGCCGGCCATATCGATGCCATGGTGGTGGTGACTTCGTCCATCGTGCCTCATATCCAGAGCGGTTACGTTAAGCCGCTGCTGACGTTCGACGCCGAACGCCTGCCCATTCTGCCCGAGGTGCCCACCGTGGCCGAGCTCGGCTATCCCGAGGTGGAGGGAGATTCGCGTTGGGCGATGTTCGGCCCGCCGGGGCTTCCGCCCGCGGTCATCGATACGGTGAGCGGCGCGCTGCAGCGCGTTATTGCCGACGATCGCTATCAGGCGCGCCTGGCGGAACTTGGCGTGGTGCCGGTGTATGGCGATGCCGAAGTGCTGGCCGGCTACACGAGCGACGAACTCGAAAAATGGCGCCAGGTGGTCGAAGCGGCGGGACTCAAGCCTGAATAAGCGGCCCTAAAAGCGAAGGCGTGGCGCTGGTGCGGGACTGGCGGGTGAGACGCCCGAAGCCTACGGCGAAGGTTCCGCCAGTTCCTGGCGTATGCAGTCGGTCAGTTGCTGTTGTGCCGAGGTGGGCGTGTGGTCGCGCCGCGTGATCAGGCCCAGCGGCGTAAAGACGGTGGGCAGCTCGAAAGCCAGTTGATGGACCAATCGCAGCGAGCCTTGATGGCGGGCCACGGCCAGCGGGGTAATCGACAGCACGTCGCTGGTTCGCAGCAGGTTGGTATTGACCAGGATCGAAGCGGATTCCACCTGGCTTTCGGGCCAGGGCAGGCCGAGCTCGTGCAGCAGTTCGCCCAGGCGCTCGAGCACCGGCGTGTGGCGCGGCGGCAGAATCCACGGGTAGGCCAGAACGTCCCGCCATTCGAGATTGCCACGGCCGGCCAAGGGGTGCTGGGGGCCGCACACCAGGCACATCGGCTCGTCATACAGCCGTTGCGTGGCCAGGTCGGCGTCGTAGGCCTGATGGCCGAGGCGGGCGATGACGAGATCGATGCGACGGGTGCGCAGATCGTCGAGCAGAGTGTCGACCGGGCCTTCGCGGACGGTGACGGATACTCCCGGGGCCTGCCGCCGCAAGCGTTGCAGGGCGTGGGGCAGCAGATAGGCCGCCGACGAATAGTTCGTGCCTATCGCAACGTGGCCGATGCCGCCGCGCTGGACGGCGTCGAGATCGTCGTCGGCGCGATCCAGGATTTCGAGGCAGGTGCGGGCGTGGTGGATCAGGCGTTCGCCATAGGCGGTGGGCTGGGTGCCGCGCGAGGTGCGCTCGAACAGCGCCGCGCCCAGCGCCGCTTCCAGTTGGGAGAGGTTGCGCGACAGAGCCGGCTGGCTGGTATGCAGCAACAGCGCTGCCCGGTTGAAGTTGCGCGTATCGTCGAGCGCCACCAGCAGTTCGAGATCTCGCAGCTTGAGGCGCCGCCGCAGCGGCGGGGTCGAGGTTTTGATCATACGGCGGACGCCCCGTGGCGTCGGTAGTTCTTGAAGGAAATCAACGTGTCCAATTCATCGAAACGACCCAATTTTCTGTTCATTATCACTGACCAGCACCGTGCCGACCATCTCGGCTGCTATGGCAATACGGAGGTACGTACGCCGCACATCGATAGCCTGGCGGCGCGCGGCCAGTGCTTCGATCGTTTTTATGTCGCCACGCCTGTGTGCATGCCCAACCGGGCCAGCATCATGACCGGCCGGCTGCCGTCGGTGCATGGCGCGCGCAGCAACGGCGTGCCGCTGCCACTGGATTCGGTAACCTTTGCCGACGTGCTTTCGGCCAATGGCTATCACACCGGGCTGGTGGGCAAAATCCATCTGCAGAACATGGAGGACAAGCCGGCCGCCACGGAAGACCCCGACTACGGCGACCTGACCGTGACGCCGGGGCTGGAAGAGGCCACTCGCCGCGATATCCGCGGCCCGGAATACCAGCAGGAGCGCCGCTCGCGCTGGGCCGATCCCGATCACGGCCTGACGCTGCCGTATTACGGTTTCCAGCACGTGGATCTGTGCAATCACCACGGCGATGAAACCTTTGGCGACTGGCTGCGCTGGGCGGAGGCCGAACAGCCGGGCTTCAGCGAACTCTGCGGCCCCGACAACGCCACACCGGACGAGCGCTACGACGCGCCGCAGGCCTGGCGCACCAAGGTGCCCGAAGAACTGTATTCCAGCTTCTACATCGCCGATCGCGCCGAGGCCTATCTGCGCGAGCGCGCCGAAGGCGACCAGCCCTTTTTCCTGCAGTGTTCGTTTCCCGATCCGCATCATCCCTTTACGCCGCCCGGCAAGTATTGGGATATGTTCGATCCGGCGGAGGTCACCATTCCCGAAACCTGCCAGCCGCCGGGGCCGGACGCGCCGCCCCACGTACGCTGGGCCCACGCCGAGCGCGCGGCGGGCCGTTCGGTGCTGACCACCCCGCGCATGTTCGCCGTGAGCGCGCAGGAGGCGCGGCAGATCCTGGCCCTCACCTACGGCATGATCGCCATGGTGGACGACGCCGTGGGCCGGATCCTGCGCACGCTGGAAGACACCGGCCTGGCCGAGAACACCGTGGTGATCTTCACCAGCGACCATGGCGACTTCATGGGTGATCACGGCCTGATGCTCAAGGGGCCGATCCATTACCAGGGCCTGATCCGGGTGCCATTCATCTGGTCCGATCCCGCCGCCGCCGGGGCGGGCCGGGTAGCCTCCCTGGGCAGTTGCGCCGACATCGCCGGCACGGTGCTGGCGCGCGCCGGCCTGGCGCCCTTCAACGGCATGCAGAGCCGCAACCTTTTGCCCCTGATGCGGGGCGACACGGCAAGCGAGCGGCGGGCGGTGCTGGTGGAAGAAGACAACCAGCGCGCCTATCTGGGGTTCGAGCGGCCGGTGCGCGCCCGCACCTTGGTCACGGCGCGCCATCGGCTGACCCTGTATCGCGACGCCGACTGGGGTGAGCTCTACGACCTCCAGGAAGATCCGCAGGAGCGGCGCAATCTGTGGGCCGACCCCGGCTCGGCCGCCGTGCGGTTGGAGTTGACCGAACTGCTGGCCCACCAGTTGCTGGAGAAGGACGACCAAAGCCCCCTGCCGACACAATTGGCATAAGCCCGACTCACGCCAGCGGACAACGCAAGCCGTTATGGTGGCTGCCCGAAAAAGCCGCCATGTCCATTATTCGGACATGGCGGCTTTTTGTCGTCGGGCTCCGCGTATTCTTATCAGCGGCTCGCGATGGCGCGAATGAACACGGAGAAAACCGACCATGCTGGTAGAGCAACGCACCTATACCACCGTACCCGGCAAGTGGCGCGATTACTTGGCGTTGTACGAGGCCGAAGGCATGGCGATCCAGCAACGCATCCTGGGCCGCATGGTGGGCTACTACACCAGCGAAATCGGCGAGCTCAACCAGATCGTTCATATGTGGGCCTATCAGGATCTCAACGAAAGAGCCGAGCGGCGCGCCGCGCTGATGGCCGATCCGCAATGGCTGGCCTACGTGGCCAAGATGATGCCGCTGCTGGTGCGCCAGGAAAGCCGCATTCTCACTCCGGCACGATTTTTCAAACCCATGTGGCAGGAATGACCGCGTAACCAGGGTGTGCGCCCAGCCAACGTCGCGTTCAGCAGGTGACTGTATCCGCCGGGCAGGAAAGCGATGCAAGCGGCAAGGCCGGGAATTTTTACGCCAAACGCGGTGCTTCAACTCTAGTTCTCCAGGAGACAAACGATGAAACTCTTCAAGCGACTCTCTCTTTCCGTGGCCGCGCTGGCCCTGTCGGCCGGCGCGGCATGGGCGGCGTATCCCGAGCGCCCCGTCACTCTGATCCACGGCTTTGGCGCCGGCGGCAACGCCGACACCGTGGCGCGGCTGATCGCGGCGGAACTGGAAAAGAAACTGGGCCAGCCCGTGATCGTCGAATCGCGCACCGGGGCCGGCGGCACCATCGCCTCGGCCCACGTGGCCAAGGCCGAACCGGATGGCTACACGCTGATATTGCTCACCGGCGGCCATACCGCCTCCGCCGCCATGCGGGAATCGCTGCCTTACGATCCGGTCGATGACTTCGCCATGATCAGCACGGTGACTCAGTTCCCCTTCGTGATCGCGGTAAGCGGCAAGAGCGACATCCAGAATCTCCAGCAGCTCGTCGAGCGCGCCCGCGCCAAGTCCGAGTCCGTCACCTTCTCCTCGGTGGGCGTGGGGTCCACCCAGCACCTTACCGGCGAGCTGCTGGCTTCGGCGGCCAAGGCCGACATGCTGCACGTGCCGTATCGCGGTGGCGGCGCGCCGGTCATGGCCGTGATGGGCGGCGAAGTCGACGTGCTGGTGGACACCGCCACGGTGGCGGGCCCGCACATCGAATCCGGCGGCCTGCGGGCGCTGGCCGTCACCAGCTCCGACACCTGGCCGGCGTTGTCGTCCGTCCCCACCGCCGCCACCGTGTTGCCGGGCTTCGAGGTCATGTCCTGGCTGGGCCTGGCCGCGCCGGCGGGCACGCCCGATGCCGTGATCGATCAGCTCAACGCCGCGCTGCGCGACATCCTGGCCGATGATGGCGTGAAGGAACGCCTGGCCAAACTGGGCAGCGATACCGCCTATGTTCGGCCGGAACAGATGCGCGATCGCATCGACCGGGACATCAAGACCTGGCGCGACGTCGTGAAAGAAGCCGACATTCCCCTGCAATAACCCGCCTTGCGGCGCGGCCGGAGCCTCTCGCGGCCCGGCCGCGTCTGCAAGCTCCCAGAGTCCATTCAACCGACAGGTTCACCATGAAGTTAGCTTCCCTCCGCCACGGCCGCGACGGCCGCCTCGTCGTCGTCAGCCGCGATCTGCGCCTCGCCGCGGCCGTGCCGCAAATCGCCGACACGCTGCAACAGGCGCTCGACGATTGGAGCGAGACGGAGCCGCGGCTCCAGGCGGTCTACGAAGCCCTCAACCAGGGCGAGCAAGCCGATGCCTTCGCGCTCGATCTTGCCACCCTGGGTCCGCCGCTGCCTCGCGCCTATCAGTACCTCGATGGCGCCGCCTACGTCAGCCACATCTCGCGCAACCGCGCCGCCCGTGGCGAATCGGTGCCCGACGACCTGCACGAAAAGCCCCTGATGTACCAGGGCATTTCGCACGGCTTCCTCGGCTGGAACGAAGACATCCGCCTGCCCAGCGAGGCCCATGGTATCGATTTCGAAGGCGAGATCGCGGCGGTGACCGACGCCATTCCCCTGGGCGCCAGCTCGGCCGAGGCGGCGGCGCGCATCCGCCTGTTCGTGCTGCTCAACGACGTTTCGCTGCGCGCCCTGATCCCGCCGGAACTCAAGCGCACCTTCGGCTTCCTCACCGGCAAGCCGGCGTCCAGCCTCGGCCCCATCGCCGTCACGCCCGATGAACTGGGCGAGCTGTGGGATGGCCGCTTCGTCTGGGGACGCATGCGCTGCCAGGTGGGCGAGCGCGTGGTGGGCGAACTCGAAACCGGCATCGGTAGCCCGTTCGACTACGGCGATCTGATCGCCCACGCCGGGCAGACCCGGCCCATGGAACCCGGAACCCTGGTAGGGTTGGGCACCGTGTCCAACGAAGACGAGTCGGCCGGCTGCGCCTGCCTGGGCGAGCTGCGCGCGGTGGAAACCCTGCGCGATGGCGCGGCCAGGACCCCGCTGCTCAAGTACGGCGACCGCGTGCGCATCGAGCATTTCGATCGCCAAGGCAATAGCGTGTTCGGCGCCATCGACCAGCGCGTGATGCCGATCGCAAAGAGCGACGCGGCCTGAGCGAACGGCGCAAGCCCCGACTTCCGCTTTACAAGGAGAACATCATGTTGTGCAAAAGCCTGCATCACGCGGCGTTCCGGTGCAAGGATGCCCGCGAAACCGTGGATTTCTACACCCAGGTGCTGGGCCTCAAGTTCATCCACGCCATGGGCGAGGACCACGTGCCGTCCACGGGCAAGTACAGCCCGCATATCCACATCTTCTTCGAGATGGAAGACGGCAGCTGCATCGCCTTCTTCGAGCTGCCCCAGGACGAGGGCGAGCCCTCGGGGCGCGACCCCGACACCCCCGACTGGGTTCAGCACTTCGCCTTCCGGGTGGCCGACGAAGCCACGCTGCACAAGGCCAAGGCCGATCTGGAAGCGCGGGGCATCCCGGTGGTGGGTCCGACCAACCACGACGACTTCCTGTTGTCGATCTACTTCTTCGATCCGTCGGGCCACCGGCTGGAACTGGGTGCGCACATCTCCACCCCCGAGCAGGATGAGCAGTTCCGCAAAGAGGCGATGAGCGTGCTCGAGCTATGGGAACAAACCCACGACTGGTCGCGCCGCGCCGAGATGTTCGGCGGCGCTACCGGTTATCAGCGCGATCCCGCCGGGGCTTGATGGCAGCGGGTCCGGAGGGCGCCGGCGCCGTACTGGCGCCGGGCGCCAAACGAGATCGTCGCGAACCGGGCGTTGCCGAGATCGGCACCCTCGCCCGCGCCATGCATCTCTTGCGCCTGCTGGCCACCGCCGGCCGGCGCGGCCTGGGCCTCACCGAACTGGCGCAGACCACCGGCCTGCCGCACCCCACCGCGCACCGCCTGCTGCGCCAGTTGATCGACGAACGCATGGCCAGCCAGGACGAAAGCACCCGCCGCTACCGGCTGGGCCGCATGGCCTTCGAGCTCGGCCTGGCCGCCACCGCCATGTACGATCTGCGCGGCGCCTGCCACGGGCCGCTGCGCGAGCTGGCGGAAAGGGTGGGCGATACCGTGTATCTCACGGTGCGCAGCGGCCTGGAATCGGTGTGCGAAGACCGCTACGAAGGGCCTTCGCCGATCCGCGTTTTCACCCTGGACATCGGCAGCCGCCGGCCGCTGGGCCAGGGCGCGGGTGGCCTCGCCATTCTTTCCTTTCTGCCCGACGACGAGCGCGACCAGGTGCTGGAGGCGGTGGTCGTCCGCATGACCCACGACGGCGTGATGGCCGGCACGGTGCTGCGCCAGGCGGTGGTGATGTGCCGGCGCCGCGGCTATGCCTGGATCCGCGATCGCGTGACCGAAGGGGTGAGCGCGGTGGGGGTGCCTTTGTTCGATTCGCTGGGCCAGCCCGTGGCCGCCATCAGCGTGGCCGCCGTGAATAGCCGCATGTCGGCCAACCTGGTACCGGTGCTGGCCGAAACCCTGCAGGCCAAGGCGCGAGAGATCCGGGCGCGGCTGGTGTCGGGCGGATGAGGGTAGAAAATGTCCCCTTGCATCACAGCCTGGCGATCCAGCTCGCCATGGCGTCGTACGTTGCGTCGCAGGCCTGCGGCACCAGTGTGTGCAAATTGAGATAGGTATGCAGCATGTCGGATAGATTGACGTGCTCGCAGGGCACGCCAGCCGCCGCCAGCCGTTCGGCATAGGCGTAGCCTTCGTCGCGCAGGGGGCAGTAACCGGCGGTGATCAAGAGCGTGGGCGGCAGGCCGGCCGCCGTCATGAACAGCGGCGAGGCGGCGCGGCGATCATCGTGAGGACCGAAATATTGGTCGAAGTACCAGCGGATGCGCGCGGTTTCGAGCAGGTAGCCTGCGCCGTTCTCCACGGTCGACGGCTGCGACAGCGTGTAATCCAGGCTGGGATAGATCAGGGCCTGGCCGCGCACCGCCAGCGAACGATCGTGGGCGGCCAGGGCCGAGATGGTGGCGGTCAGGGCGCCGCCGCCCGAGTCGCCGGCCACCAGCAGGCCGCGGCCGTCGCCCAGGTTTTGCGACGCCAGCCACGATGGCAACCCGCGGATGGTCTGGATGCAGTCGTCCAGCCCCTGGGGGTAGGGATGTTCGGGGGCGAGGCGGTACTCCACCGCCACGACCAGGCAGTCGGCATGTGCCGCGATCCGGCGGTAGATCGGATCGTAGACCTCGATGCTGCCGGCCATATGGCCGCCACCGTGCAGATAAACGCACACGGGTAGCGGCTGCCCGGGCCGGGGGTCGTACAGGCGCAGCGGGACGGTGGGCAGCGATGGCAGCACGAAATCGCGCACGGCGGCGATCTCCGGCGCCTGGCCGCCAAAGTACAGCGTCATGTTGGCCAGGGCCTCGCGCGCCGCGGCGGGGGTGGGCTCGATTCCCTTGGCGGCGGCCTGCGCCGCGATCTGATTGATGCCGGCCAGCCAAGGTGCGAGGGCGGGATGCAGAGGGGAGGAACGGGGCTCGATCATCGTGATGGGCGATTGCGGTGAGGTGAGTCCGCCGGCTGGCCGGAGATTCTTCGCCATCGATCGGCGGAGTCCGCGGCGCCAGGAGGCAACAGTCTGGCTCGGCGTCGTCTTGAAAAACGGGACCGTTGTTCAGGCGGGAAGTCAATGGTGAAAGCGTACCAGCGCTCGGCCGGAACAGAGCAGGCGTCCGTCGGCGCCATGACAGGTGGCATCGAGGTCGACCAGGGCCTTGTCGCCGCGCAGCCGGCTGATGGCCACTGCCGCGCGGAGTCGTTCCCCCGGCTGTGCCGTACCGTGGAAGTGTAGGCTTTGCTTGAGGTAATTGGTGCCGTGTCCGGGAAGGCGTTCGCCCAGCAGATAGGAAAACAGCGCCCCCACCAGAGGCCCGGGCACCGTCGCGGGCGGCGCGGGCATGCCCGCCAGGGCGGCCCAGGCGGTCAGATCGGCGGCGTCGAAGCAGCGCTCGTGGGTGGCGGCCTGCCCACGTTGCAGGCTTTGGAAGCGGGGCAGATCGGTGGCCGCGACATCCACGGCCGGCTGACGGGCACCCGAAGCGGCGGGCTGTGGACGGTCGAGCCACGCTTCGCCGTCCAGGCCCAGGCGGCCGTCGGCTTTTTGTACCTGCATCCGCAGCCGGCTGCCGGATCGGGCGTCGGTCAGGGGGGCGAGGATCAGGAGCAGTTCTTCGTCGGCATAGGAAGGCGCCGGAAACATCAATTGCTGCGTGGCCACGACGACGCCTGGCAGCGCCTGTTGCAGAGCGCCCTGCAGGCAGCTATATAGCAGCATACCGTGCGAAACCGTGGCGCCAAAGGGAGTGCCGGCGGCGAAGACGGGATCGACGTGGATGGGATTGTGGTCGCCGCTGAGACGGGCGAATTCATTGAAGTCCTGCTGGCCCAGGCGGCAGGGCAGCTCAAGGCGTTCGATGGGCATTGCGCAGTTCCTGTTTGATGATTTTGCCCAGCGCGTTGCGCGGCAGCGCGTCGTACCAGGTGAAGTGGCGGGGCACCTTGTAGCCCGCCAGGGCCGCGCGGCAGAAGTCGCGCAGTTCGTCGTCGGACGGTCGCGCGGTTCCGCTGGCGACCAGGCAGGCGTGGCCGACTTCGCCCCAGCGATCGTCGGGCACGCCGATCACGGCCACCTCGGCTACCGATCGATGGGCTTGCAACACGGCTTCGACCTCGGCGGGATAGACATTCTCGGCGCCGGAAATGAACATATCCTTGGCCCGGTCGACCATGGTGTAGTCGCCGTCGGCGTCGCAGCGGACGATGTCGCCGCTGCGCAGCCAGCCGCCTTCGGCGAAGGCATCGCGCGTGGCGTCGGGCCGCTCCCAGTAGCCCGGGGTGATGTTGGGGCCGCGGATCCAGAGCTCGCCGGCCTCGCCGGGCGCCACGTCGCGGCCATCGCGATCGACCACGCGAACTTCGGTGAGCAACTGCGGCCGGCCCACCGACGCGGGCTTGGCGAGCACGCTGTCCTCATCCATCAGGAAAACGGTGGGGCCGGTTTCGGTCATGCCCATGCCGCAGCGAACGCGAATGCCCCGCTGGTTATAGCGGGCGGCCACCGGCAGGGGCAGGGTTGCGCCGCCGCAGCCCCAGGACCGCACGCCATCGAGCCGGGTGTCGTCGAAGGCCGGGTGTTTCGCCATGGCCTGGTACACGGCGGGGACGCCGAAAAACACGGTGGCACGCGACGCCAGCACGCGCAGCGCGGCGGCGGGGTCGAACTGGCGCTGCACCAATACGGTACCGCCGACCCAGAACAGGCTGCTGGAGTACAGATTGATGCCGGCGGTATGGAACATCGGCAATACGTTGAGCAGGATGTCGTCGCGCGTGAGACCGGTAGCCAGGCCGATGTTGCCGTAGTTGGCTTCCATCATGCGGAAGGTCTGGATCACGCCCTTGGGCCGACCCGTGGTGCCGGAGGTGTAGAGCAGGTACCAGGGCGAGTCGGCCGAGCGTTCGGCATGTGGGCCGAGATCGGGCTCGGTGTCGGCCAGGTCGGCGTCATAGTGGCGGGCGCCGTCGTCGCGGCCCAGGCTGATGCGGAGCAGGCCGGGGCGACGTGCCGCCAGCAGGGCCGCGGTGTCGGTGAACTCCTCGCCATGGATCAGCGCCGCCGGCAGGGCATCATCGAGCACGGTATCGAGCTCGGGCACCGCCAGGCGCCAGTTGAGCGGCACCAGGATCAGCCCGGCCTTGGCGCAGCCGAACCAAAGGGCGAAGAACTCGGCGCGGCTGTGGCCGAGATAGGCCAGGCGATCGTTCGCCACCAGGCCCCAGTGCCGCCGTGCGGCGGCGGCCATGCGCGCGGCGCGTTCGTTCAATTCACGATAGGTATAGCGGGTGCCGTCGGCGAGGTCTTCGACGGCCAGCCGGTGAGGACTCAGCCGGGCCCGGCGGTGGATCAGATCGAACATGTTCATGTATCAGCTCTCGTGGCGGTATGGCTGGTGGCGGCGGCAAGCGCCGCTCAACCTTTGGCGGCAAGAAAGGCGCGCATGCCTTGCTCGGCTTCGTCGGTGTCGATCTGTTCCAGAAAGCGTTGGCGTTCCCGCTCCAGTCCGGCGGCCACCCCATGAGGGTCTGGCCGCAACTGGGCCAGGGTATGCGCCACGCTGCCCGGCCCGGCATGCGACAAGGTGGCCAGGCACGTGTCTTGTTCGGCATCGAGGCGATCGGCGGCCACCAGCCGCTGCAGCAGACCCAGGCGATGGGCTTCGTCGGCCTCGATACGGCGATTGAGCAGCTGGACTTCCAATGCCCGGGCACGGCCGATGCGTTCGGGCATCAGGGTGGCCCAGCCGCCGTCGGGGCTGAAGCCGACCACCGTATACCAAGGAGCGAAACTGGCATGAGGCGTGCCGATCGCGATATCGCAGGCCAGCACGAGACCGGCGGAGCCGCCGGTGACCATGCCTTGCACCAGCACGATGGTGGGGCAGGGTAGGGCTAGCAACTGGACCATGGCGTCGTGCAGACCGCCCACCAGCCCATGGGAGTAGGCCCGCCGTTCGGCGCGCGGCGTGGCGAGAAAGCCCGCCACGTCGCCGCCGGTGGAAAAGGAGCGGCCCGCGGCGCGCAGTACCAGCGCGGCAGGCGGGCTGCGGCGTATTTGTGCCAGTTGTTCGAGCAGGGAATCCAACAGTGCCGGCACCAGGGCATTGTGCCGCTCCGGACGGTTGAGGGTGAGCACCGCGGCACTGCCGACGGATTCCAGGAGTACCGGGGCGTCGGCCATGTCAACGCTCCTTGCCGTCGAGCGCCAGGCCGTGGCGCAGAAAGTCGGCGGCGGCGGCAACGACCTCGTCGAGCGGGCGATCGCGATCCCAGATGGCGAAGCGCAACCCCAGGAAGTTGCTCATGCCCATCAAGGCCCAGACCCGGATTTCGTCGTTGCCGGGGCGGATCTCGCCCTTGCGGGTGGCATTGGCCAGCATGCGCGTATAGCCCTTGCCAAAGGCCTCGTAGTACTCGCGATGGATGGCTTCGTCGACGAACTGGGCCTCCTGCAGCACGCGATAGAGCGAGGGGTTCTCGGCCAGATAGAGCAGAAAAGCGCGCAGGCCTTTTTCTTCGGCGTCGAGGCGGTCGCGAGCATCTCGGGTTTCGGCCGCCAGATGGGCGCGCACCTGGTGGCCCATATCTCGCACCAGCTCGCGCAGGATTTCTTCCTTGCCGGAAAAGTAGCAATACAGGGTGCCCTGGGCCACGCCCGCGGCGCGGGTGATGTCGGTGATGCCCGCGCGGTGATAGCCAAGTGTGCCGATGGTGTGCTCGGCAGCCTTCAGGATCTGGGCGCGGGTGCGGGCGCCACGGGCGGTCTTGGGCGCGGAGGGCGTCTCGCGAGGCGAGGGCGCCGAATCGGACGGGGCGGTGGCGGACATGACAGGGATGAAATCGAAATATGAATCAGTAGTCATAAAAGCTAAGCGCTTGCGATAAGCAAGTCAAGACTTTCCTGGTAAGGATCGGATGCGGCCAGCGAATCCCGAATAATTCGCGGGCAGACTGGCAGGGCGGTTATGTGGCCTTGATTTTTTCGTAAGCTATTGAAATTTAATGAATATTTATTTGTCGGCATATTTTTTCATGCCGAATTTGATCATCATGATTGGGATAAACCCCAATGGCGCGGGGGCTTGTGAAGCCCGCGAGAACTACGCCATACTGCAGCCATAAATCTGAATGGGTTGTCATAATTGACCCCGCGCCGTGGCGCCCCGCCATGGCGTTGCCGTCTGTCGAGGAGATCTGCCATGAAGCATTTGTTCCGTCATACCATCCTGGCCTTTGGCATGGCCGCGATGGCGGGTCCGGCCGTTTCTGCCGAGCCGTTCCGGGTGGCTCACGTGACCGACTTCTCGGGCCCGCTGGGCGCCTACGCGCAACAATTGGCCACCGGCCTGGAGATGGGCTTCCAGTACGCCACCCAGGGCAAGGGCGAGGTGGCGGGGCGCAGGATCGAGGTGCTGGTCAAGGATTCGCAGGGCGATCCGGCGCGGGCCCGCGCCCTGGTGGAAGAAGCCTACGCCGAAGACGACGCGCATATCGTCGTGGGCCCCGTGGCCTCGGGTGTGGCGCTGGCCACGCTCCCCATCGCTGAAGAATACGAACGCATCATCATGCCCGAAGGCGTGGCCGACGCCATCACCGGCGCCTCCTGGAATCCCTATGTGATCCGGGTGGGCCGAAATTCCTCGCAGGATGCCGTGGCCAACGCGGTGGCGCTGGGCAAGCCCGGCGTGTGCGTGGCCACCATCGCGCAGGATTACGCCTTTGGCCGCGATGGCGTGGCGGCCTACAAAGAGGCCATGGACGGCACGGGCGGCAAGGTGGTGCACGAAGAATACCTGCCCACCGACGCCACCGACTTCACGGCGGCGGCCGAGCGCCTGTTCGGCGCCTTGCGCGATCGTGAGGGCTGCGACGAAGGGCGCTACATCTTTGCCATCTGGGCCGGCAGCGTCAATCCGCTGGCACGGATCCAGGATCTGCAGCCGGCGCGCCATGGCATCAAACTGGCCGCCGGCGGCAACATCCTGCCGGTGCTGGCCGCCTATGGCGACCTCGAAGGCATGGAGGGCGCGGGCTTTTATTACTTTGAGTCGCCCGATAATCCCATCAACGATTGGATGGTCAAAGAACACCAGGCGCGCTTCAAGGCGGCGCCCGACTTCTTCACCGCACAAGGCTTCTCCCAGGCGTTGGCCATCGTCGCCGCGCTCGAAAAATCCGGTGGCGACAGTGATACCGAAGCCCTGCTCGAGGCTTTTCGTGGCCTGGAATTCGACACGCCCAAGGGCAAGATGCGCATCCGGCCCGAAGACGGCCAGGCCCTGCAATCCATGTATCACTTCCGCATCAAGCGTGAACCGCGCGACGACTGGTTCGCCGATCGCACCGTGACGGCGGGCGTGCCCGAGTTGGTGCGCGAGATTCCGTTCGACGCGATGGATATCCCCGTACGCAATCAGCGTTGAGTCCCGCACCATGCTCGAGACCCGCGATCTCACCATCCGCTTCGGCGGCCACGTGGCGGTGGATGGCGTGAGCTGCGCCTTCGCCCCCGGCACCCTCACGGCGGTGGTGGGCCCCAATGGCGCCGGCAAAACCACCTGGTTCAACCTGATCTCCGGCCAGTTGCGGGCCAGCGCGGGCCAGGTGCTGCTCGATGGCCGCGATCTCACCTCGCTGGGGCCGGCGGTGCGGGCCCGGCTTGGGCTGGGCCGCGCGTTCCAGCTCACCAACTTGTTTCCCGGCTTGTCCACGCTCGAGAATGTTCGCTTGGCGGTGGCCGCCCGCCACCGCATCGGCCATGTGTTCTGGCAAACGGCGGCGCGCCGCCGCGACATCACCGACGCCGCCATGGCGTATCTCGAGCGGGTCAACCTGGCTTCGCGTGCGGAAGCGGCGGTGGCCGGCCTGTCGCACGGCGATCAGCGCAAGCTGGAAGTCGCGCTGATGCTGGCCCTGGAGCCGCGGGTATTCATGTTCGACGAGCCCACGGCGGGCATGAGCGTGGACGAAGTGCCGGTGATTCTGGAGCTGATCGCCGGCATCAAGCGCCAGGCCGACAAAGTGATCCTGTTGGTGGAGCACAAGATGGACGTCGTGCGCTCGCTGGCCGATCGCATCGTGGTGCTGCACCAGGGCCGGCTGGTGGCCGACGGCGCGCCCGCCGAGGTGATCGCCTCGCCCATCGTGCAAGAAGCCTACCTGGGCATTCCCGCCGCCGTCTGAGGCCCCGCCATGACCCCGATCACGAACCCAAGCGCGAGCCCCGTGGCACGGGATGGAACCGAACGGAGCGATCAGCGTCCGGCTGGCCGCCCGGAACCCTCCGCCATCCTCGAATTGAGCAACGTTCACGCGGATATCGATCAGTACCACATTTTGCACGGCGTGGATCTCGTCGTGCCGCGCGGCCAGCTCACCGTGCTGCTCGGACGCAACGGCGCCGGCAAGAGCACCACGCTGCGCACCATCATGGGCCTGACCCGTATCACCCGCGGCGAGCTGACCTTCGACGGCCGCGAGCTGCGCGGCATGAGCACGCCGCGCATCGCCCGCCAGGGCATTGCCTTCGTTCCCGAGCACATGGGTATCTTCAGCCTGCTCACCGTGCGCGAGAACCTGCTGCTGGCGGCCATCGGCGGTAGTCCCGATCCGGCCCGCCTCGATTGGATATTCACCCTGTTTCCGCCGCTGAAGCGGTTCTGGAACCAGCCCGCCGGCACGCTATCGGGCGGCCAGAAGCAGATGCTGGCGATTTCCCGCGCGGTGATCGAGCCGCGCGAGCTGTTGCTCGTCGACGAACCCACCAAGGGCCTGGCGCCGGCCATCATCAACGACCTGGCCGACGCGTTCGTACAGCTCAAGGCCCAGCAGGTGTCCATCCTGCTGGTCGAACAAAATTTCCATTTCTCGCGCCGGCTGGGCGAAACCGTGGCCGTGATGAGCGACGGCCGCATCGTGCACCGGGGCAGCATGGCGGCGCTGGCCGACGACGAAGCCCTGCAGCACGACCTGCTGGGCCTGGGCCTGGGAGAACATCAATGAACGCGATTTCTTCGCCAGGCGCCCGCAAGCGTTCGCCGTGGCAGGCGCTGCGCGGCATGTCCGCCGATCGCCCGCACGTTTTCCTGCTCTTGCTCGTCACCCTATTGCCCCTGGCCCTTATGCCGTGGAGTACCTGGCTGGTGCTCACGCTCAGCGGCATGGCGATGGGCGCCATGCTGTTCCTCATGGCTTCGGGCATGAGCCTGACCTTCGGCCTCATGAGCGTGCTCAATCTGGCACATGGCGCCTTCATTTCGGTGGGAGCGTTCGTCGGCGCCAGCCTGCTCATCTATGGCCTCTCCGAGTGGTCGCACAACCCGTCGCTCTGGATCAACCTGGCGGCCGTGCTGCCGGCCTTTGCCCTGGCGGCGCTGGTGGCCGCCCTGCTGGGCGTGGTGTTCGAGCGGCTGGTGATCCGGCCGGTGTACGGCGATCACCTCAAGCAGATCCTGGTGACCGTTGGCGGCGCGATCGTCATCTTCCAGCTCATCGAGGTCATCTGGGGGCCGCGCGAGATCCCGGTGCCACGCCCGGAGGCCTTGCGTGGCGCCTTGGTATTCGGCGGCATCGCGCTCGAAAAATACCGCGTGGCGGCGGTGGTGCTGGGCGTGGGCCTCTATGCCCTGCTGCTCTGGGTGATCGAGCGTACCCGCCTGGGCATCCTCATCCGTGCCGGCGTCGAAAGCCGCGAGATGGTCGAGATCCACGGCTACCGCATCGGCCTGCTGTTCCTGGCGGTATTCGCCGCGGGCTCGGCGCTGGCCGGCCTGGGTGGCGCGATGTGGGGTTTGTACCGAGAAATCATTACGCCGCATATGGGCGACGAACTGATGATCTCGGTCATCGTGGTGATCATCCTGGGCGGCCTGGGCTCGGTACGCGGCTGCTTCTACGGCGCCATGCTGGTAGGTCTGGTCAACCTTTACGTGGGCTACCTGGAACCACGCCTGGCGGCGGTGGCCACCGTGGGCCTGATGGTGGCGGTGCTCATGTGGCGGCCGCAAGGGCTGATCCCGGTGATCAAGGTGTGATGCGATGATCCATTCCCTGTTTTCGGGCGATGGCCCGCGCAGCCGGCCGCTGGCCATCCTGCTCGTCCTGATTCTGGTCTGCCTGGCTTTCGGCCCCTTCCTGTTCAGCGGCACCCGGGCCTTCGCCATGCTGGGCACCATCTGCATTTTCATCATCGTGGTGGCTTCCTACGACCTGATGCTGGGCTATACCCACATCGTGTCGTTTGCCCACACCATGTTCTTCGGCATCGGCGCCTACGGCGTGGCCATGGCCATGGCCGCCTGGGGCAACTCCATCGGCGCCATCTTCGGTGGTCTGGCGGCGGCGCTGCTGCTCTCGCTGGCCCTGGCCCTGCTGCTCGGCCTGCTGTCGCTGCGCGTCAAGGCCATCTTCTTCGCCCTGGTCACCCTGGCGGTGGCGTTCGCCTTCCTCAACCTGGTCAATCAGCTCTACCACGTCACCGGGGGCGAAGACGGCCTGCGCGTGACGGTGCCGCGCGTGCTCGGGCCGGCCTACCGGCTGGTGGAAGGCTCCGTTCCGGGCTTCAGCATCGACACCTTCATCGCCAGCCTGGGGCTCGGCCTGGGCGAGGCCGCCCGCGAAGCCGCGTTCCAGGTGCGCGTGACGGGGCGGGTGGTGATGTACTACGTGGCCTTCACCAGCGCGGTGCTGGTGTTCCTGCTGCTGCTGCGCCTGGTCAACTCGCCGTTCGGCCGCGTGCTGCAGGCCATTCGCGAGAACGAATTCCGCGCCGAAGCCCTGGGCTATCGCACCGTGTTCTACCGCACCGCCATCGTCATGCTCGCCGCGGCTCTGGCCACGCTGGCCGGCGCCTTGTTCGCGCTGTTCAATCGCTATGTGAATCCCGAGAACACGCTCAATTTCGAACTGATGGTGTTCATCCTGCTCATGTGCGTGATCGGCGGCATGGGCACGCTGTATGGCGCGGTGGTTGGCGTCGCGGTGTTCCTGCTGGCGCAGAACTATCTGCAGGATGTGCTGCGCGGGCTCTCGCACCTTGTCGGCGAGGGCTGGCTGCAGGAGCTGCTGGCACCGGAGCATTGGCTGCTGTGGTTCGGCCTGCTGTTCGTGCTCAGCGTGTATTTTTTCCCGAAGGGGATCGTGGGACAGTTGCGGGCGGTGGCCGCGCGGCGGCGGACGGCCCGAGCGCAGGGCTAGACGCAATACCATGCAGTTAAGAACAGCCCGCTGACTGTTCTCTTGGGGCGCACGGAATGCGCATTTAACAGAGCCGTATTGTCCTTAACCCGCCGGGTGGCCCACGCGGATGGGCTTGGGCAGTCGAGCGGTCTGTCCGCTACGCGGCCAGACTCCCCGCGTCCCGCGCCGTCGAGCGGGCGGCGGGCAAACTCGGCCCCGCCCTGCGGGCAGGACCTCAAACAGTGCCCGCCGACTACCCCCGCCCGACGACACGGGCCACGGCGCTCTCCAATGTCCCAAGCCCATCCGCGTGGGCCACCCGGCTCATGGTGTCTCGGGTTCTGGACGTTCGACCCCCTCGCCGGCTCTTGACGACCGCACTCTTTCCAGAAGCCCCGGGGACCGACAGTCATCGGTTGCCGGTGCAGACGATCAAGAAGAAAAAATCCTTTCCATGCTTTGTTAATGCCGCGGCCTCGGCATCGGTATATCGCAAGGCAGGCGTCCCGGGAGCGGAGGGCCGGGCAGAGTCGCGACTTTGCCACGCGCAAGTATACGATTTGCCCGCCAACGGGGCGTCGCCGGGAGCGATAGACGCGAGTTGGATAAGCGCGCCGAAGAGCCTGGAAGAACCCTAGGGGTTTCCCTATAGTATCCCGTTATATTTATAATAAGCAATTGATTTTAATATAAAAATTTTCATATTTCATTTTTATTTATAAAACGATATACTGTTCGAAGTGGGCTTTTTTACTCTGGTTTAAATGTGCAAGGCCCACTTTCTATCCCTCAAATTTGATAGCGAGCGCGGGTGGATTGGCCCAGCGCCGCAATGGAGAAGAGACATGAAAGCCCAAACGTGGCGCACCTATTTGTACGGTGTTTTACTCGGTGCCGCGGCGGCGCTGGGGCCGGTATCCGCAAGTGCGCAATCCTACCCCTCGCGGCCTGTGAGTCTGGTCGTGCCATTCGGCCCTGGCGGGGGTGTCGATGTCGTGGCAAGGGCTTTGGCAACGCGATTGTCCCCCGTGCTGGGGCAGTCGGTCGTGGTCGAGAACGTGCCGGGGGCAAACTCGGTGATCGCCACTCGTCGCGTGGCGGAGGCGCCGGCGGATGGGCATACGCTCCTGCTCACGACCGACTTCCACGCCATCAATGCCGCCTATGGCGACTCGCTGCCTTACGACTCGATCAAGGACTTCGATTTTGTATCGCAGCTCACCGCTTCGCCGCTGATGCTGGTCGCCAGCCCATCAGCCAACCTATCGACGCTGGCGGACGTGGTCGAGACCGCCAAGAAAAAGCCGGGTGAACTGAGCTTCGGCTCGCTGGGGCCGAGTAGTCCCCACTTTCTGGCGTTCGAATGGTGGAAGTCCATGGCAGACGTCGATATCGTCGATGTCCCCTATAAACAAGCGGGGCAAGTGGTTACCGATCTTCTCGGTGGTCATGTCGATCTCTCCCTGATCGTCGCCGGCAACGGTATCCGATACCATAACGACGGCAAGATGAAAGCGTTGGCCGTTACCGGCCCCGAGCGTTGGCCCACCGCGGCTGAAATCCCGACTTTCGTGGAGCTTGGCTACCCGGACTTCGCGCTGCGAAACTGGTATGTCATTCTTGTGCCCGCTGGTACCCCCGAGTCGGTGATCGAACAGCTCAATGCCGAAATCCACAAAATAATGCACGAGCCCGAGATCGTGAAGTTGCTCCTCAATGCCGGGTTGCAGCCCGTCACTGATACGCCGCAGGCGGCGGAAGCCCTGGTACTGGCCGAAATCGACAAATATCGGCGCATCATCGAGCTCAGCGGCGCGAAGCGCGAAGGACAATAAGCCATGCAAAGGTACATCTCACTGCAAGCGACGCCCGATGCGCTGGCTCGTTGCCGCGATAACCAGGCGGCCGCAAGTGTGCAGGAGTACTTCATCGAGGTTGGCAATCTTGCCAGCGGCGCGCCAGTTGGTATTCCCGTGGTGATGGCCAAGGGAGCGCACGAGGGGCCGTGTCTCTGGATCAACGGCCAGGTCCACGGCGACGAGATCAACGGCATGGTCGCGGCGCTGCGTTTCGTGCGGGAGCTCCCGCTGAACGAGCTCCAGGGCAGCGTGATCGTGACGCCGACGGCAAACCCTCATGCCTTCGACGCCCGCCGTAAGCGGACTCCCCTGGATGATCTGGATCTGGACCAGTCTTTTCCTGGCCATGATGCCGGTTTGGCCACACAAAGGCTTGCCGCGGCCTTGACGACGGCGATGGCGGGTTGTGCCGACGCGCTGGTGAGTTTCCACACCATGGGCCCGGCCTTCGATTGCGAGCCATTCGCGGTGTTCAAGCAAGCTCCGGCTCATGCCGGCGTATCGGAGTCCGACGTGCTGCGCTTGTTGGCGCATTTCGAGCCCGGCTGTGCCTGCCTGATGCCCCTGGAGTTGCGCGCCGGCGAGCTGCCTGGGCATCTCGCGGGTGCGCTGGATTATTGGATGCTCGAAGCGGGCAAGCCCGCCTTCATGATAGAGCTCGGCGCCGGCGGAAGGCTGGACAACCGGCATGTGGCAAAAGGCGTACAAGGCTTGAAAGGCATGGCCGGAGCCCTGGGCCTGTTTCCGGGGGCGTCGGCTGGTGCTGCGCCAGCCAGCTTGGTGCGCGTCAATCGCTACCAGCATGTCACCTGCGCGAGCGGCGGCTTGTTCGAGCGTCTCGCGGAGCCGGACACGGAACTGCGGTCAGGCCAGGCCTACGGACGCATCATGGATTTATACGGCAGGGTGACGGAGACCTTGTCGTTTTCCACACCCGCGCGCCTGATCGGGATACGTCGAGATCCCGTGGTGCACAGTGGCGATCGAGTGGCGTTCGTCGCCCACGAGTGGGAGAAGGCCGTCGTGTAATGTAAATCAGGGAGTCTTCCAGAAACGATGACCACGCGCCAAGCGCAAGCCGGCCACCTCGCGGCCTGCATGCCGCTCGGAGTCGCCAGGCCGGCAATCGTCCATCAGGACGGTTATCTGTCCGGGCTCATCCATTCACGGCGAGGTTGGCGAGGCCGCCCTTGAGCGCCGGCTTTGGAACTCTTGCGCACTCGGTCACGCAGGCCGTCGAAGTCGCTGGCATCGGCTGCCGCCGCCGGGGTAGAGGCTGCTCCGGCCAACAATAGGCCGCGCAACTGCTGGCGGTCCTGGTCTTTGCGAATCAACTCACGTACGTATTCACTGCTCGTGCCATAGCCGCGCTGGCTGACCTGCTCATCCACGAAGGATTTCAAGGCGGCAGGGCGGGAGATGTTCATCGTACTCATGGCATAAGCGTAGGTTCGAGAGGCTCATTCAGTGGGGGAAATGATTGTCTGGTATTTCCAGAAAAACATCCGCCCCCACCCCGAACCGGGCGGCCAGCGCGGCCACCTGTCGAGCGTTCAGCATCCTTCGTCCCGACAGAATTTGCGAAACCACGCTTTGCGAGCCCACCTCTGATAGGTCGGATTGCTTGAGGCCGTGTTGCTCCATGAGGAACTGCAGAACGAATTGCAAGCCGGCAGCTTGGTGCCAAAGCATTCTCCAGGAACGCTAATTCGCCCATGTGATCAGTATATTGGCGAATGCGCTCGATGGCTTCGAGGATATGAACCAGATAGTCGATGAGCCGCTGAGAGCTCTGACTCATATGGGTCGAGCCTCGGCCAAGACCTGGGTCCGAAAACGATCCGGCAAAGCGTTGGGTGTCAGGACGTCCACGGGCATGCCGAGCAACTGGCTCAATTCGTGACGGATAGCGCCAATATCGAATAGGGTGGTCTCGGGCGTTGGATCGACGAGAATGTCGATGTCGCTATCGTCCCTATCTTCACCATGGAGTACCGACCCAAAGACTCGGGCGTTGCGTGCGCGGTGAGACTCGACGATGCGTCGGATGGCAGCGCGATGGGAGGCCAGGGCGGCGGAGGGTTGCATGTCTTCTCCCGTAAAAGTCCAGTGTAGCAAGGAGGCGGCGTTCCGGGACTTTATCCCCAGGGTCTGCCGTCCTCGGGCCGGCCGCTCGACGCCTCCCGTTTATTCCCCGTTTTATTGTCTCAGCGCCCCACGAACTCCGGCGTTTTCCCACCGATGAAGGCCTGGTAGCCGATCCGGTAGTCTTCGGTATCGAAGCAGGCGTAAGGTTCGTCGAGCTCGGCGGGTGATAGCGGTTCCGGCCGGTCGAGCCGCTGCAGGAATTTTTTATGCGCCCGTGCCGCCAGCGGCGCGCCCTGGGTGATGCGGGCCACGGTCTTGGCCACGGCGTCGTCGAACTCGGCGGCGGAAACCACGCGGTGCACCAGGCCCTTGGCCAGGGCCTCGGGCGCGGCCAGCAGCCTGCCTTCCAGCAGCAGCTCGGCGGCGGTGTTGCGGCCCACATAGCGCCGCAGGTTCTCCATCTCGAAGTAGCTGAGCGTCAGGCCCAGCTTGGTCAGTGGCAGACCGAAACGGCTATCGTCGGTACAAAGTCGGATATCGCACAGTCCCGCCAGCTGGAAGGCGCCGCCCACGCAGGCGCCGCGGATGGCGGCAACCACCGGGATCGGGCAATCGCGCAGGATGCGCATGGTGCGGTAGCCATCCTCGGTATAGACCATGGCCTGTCGCTTCTCTGCGCGCTTCTGCGCGTACTCCTCGATATCGCCGCCACTGCCGAAGGCCTGGGTGCCCGCGCCGGTGAGCACGATGCAGCGCAGGGAGGTGTCGGATCCGAGCTCGGCCAGGGCTGAACCCAGGGCGATGAACATGGCCTGGCTCAGGGCATTGCGTTTGGTGGGATTGTTGAGCGTAATGACGGCATGCCGTGCATGGCGCTGGACGTCGATGGTGCCGGTCATGGGCGTGACTCCGTATCGGGCGGGTTGGGGGGCGAAGGATCGGCGAGAACCGGCATCGGGCCTCGCGCGGAACTCGCGGCCCGAAGGCGCAGCCGCTCCTGAAGCAGCTCGAGCAGCAAGCTCCGGATCGCGTC
Source organism: Pigmentiphaga sp. (assembly GCA_023228945.1). Taxonomy (GTDB): domain Bacteria; phylum Pseudomonadota; class Gammaproteobacteria; order Burkholderiales; family Burkholderiaceae_B; genus Verticiella. Next base: position 77,686 of record JALOAI010000008.1, read on the forward strand.
GGCCGCCGGCGCCAGTGGAAACAGGCGGGAGGTTGCGAGGCTGGCGGTGCGGACCAGGCCGGGCGCCGCCAGTGCGGCGGTGTCGACCGGCTCTTGGGTCTCGGCATCCTCCAGGCTACTCGCGGGCAGAACGGCGTAGCCGAGCCCGGCCTGGACGGCGCGCAGCAGCAGTGGCGGCGAGTCGATCTCCGCCACGATCCTGGGCTGGAGGTTGTCGCGCTCCCACAAGCGATCGAGCTGGTCGCGGATGTCGCTGGGCCGGCTGAGCAGAATCAGCGGCAGGGCGGCCGCCGCGGCCGGCGGAATGGGCCCGCGGCCACGCAGCGTGCCGGGAGGACCGAACAGCAACAAGGGTTCTTCAAAAATGGCTTGCAGGGCCAGCCCTCGCGTGCGGCGGGTTTCGAACAGCATGGCGAGGTCCAGGCGGCCCTCGGCCAGTTGTTCGGTCAGCCAGCCGCTGGGCCCGTCGGCCAGGCGCAGTTGGACGCCGGGTAATTGCGCCCGTGCGGCCTGCAGAAGATCCAGGCCCAGCCACTGCTGGATGCTCCGGGGCAGGCCCACGGCCACCACGCCGCCGATCGTGGATCCCGCATCGCGGGCAACGTGGCCGGCTTGCTCGACCTGTTCGAGAATATGGCGGGCATGCAAGGCCAGCCGGCGGCCGGCGTCGGTGGGCGTCACTCCCCGGGCGCTGCGGGTGAGCAGCGGCGTACCGAGCTCGGCTTCCAGCTTCTGCATTTGTTGGCTCAGTGCCGGCTGCGCGATATACAGGCTGGTGGCCGCGCGCGACAGGCTGCCGGCCTCGAGGATTTCAAGGAAGTAGCGGAGCTGGCGCAGTTCCATGGCGTAGCCGCCGGCAAGCTCAGGCGGTTACCGGCGAGTCGGCGACATGGACGGCACCGGCCGCGGTGAGCCTGGCGATCGCCTCGGCATCGTAGCCAGCCTCGGCCAGCACCTCGGCGGTGTGCTGGCCATACAGCGGCGCGCCGCGACGGGTTACGCCGCCGCCGTGGCTGAACTTGATCGGGCAGCCCAGCGCGCCTATCGTGCCGGCCACCGGATGATCGACTTCGATCACCATCTCGCGGGCCCGCACTTGCGGGTCTTCCAGCACCTGGGTCATGGTGCGTACCGGCCCGGCCGGCACACCGGCGGCTTCGAAAGCCGCCACCCAATCGTCGGTGTCGCGCTGGCTCAGAATGGCGTTCAACTCGGATTCGAGTTCGGCGCGATGCCGCACGCGATCGCCATTCTCGCGGAAGCGGGAATCGTCGCGCCAGTCGGGGCGATCCACCACCTCGGTGATGCGATGCCAGTTGGCCTGGCCGATGGCGCCGATATTGATCCAGCCGTCGCGGGTTTGGTAGGCCTGGTAGGGAGCGGCCATGGGGTGGGCGGAGCCCATCGGCCCCGCCGATACGCCGGTGGCCAGCGCCAGCGCGGCGGGCCAGTAGGTGTGCATCACGGAGGCATCGAGCAGCGAGGTGTCGAGAAACTGCCCCTGGCCGGTGCGCAGGCGTTCGATATAGGCCGCCAGCGCGCCGGTGGCCGCCAGGATGCCGGCGGTGACGTCGCCCACCGGAACGCCCACCTTCACGGGCGGGCGGCCGGGCCCCTCGCCGGTCATGCTCATCAGGCCGGACATGCCCTGTGCGATCAGGTCGTAGCCCGCACGCTGGGCATAGGGACCGTCGAGCCCGAAGCCGGTAATGCGGCAGTAAACCAGGGCGGGGTTCAGCTCGCGCAGCACGGGATACGCCAGGCCCAGCTTCTCCGGCGTGCCCGGGCGGAAGTTCTCGATCACGATGTCGGCGGTGGTGATCAATTGTTTGACCACCGCCAGACCTTCGGGGTGCTTGAGATCCACCGCGATGCCGCGCTTGTTGCGGTTGACCATCATGAAGGAGGCTGGTTCGCCGTTGATGGCCGGCGGCGTGGTACGCCGGGTGTCGTCGCCGCCGGGCAGCCGTTCCACCTTGACCACGTCGGCGCCCATATCGGCGAGCAACAGGCCGCTCACCGGGCCCGCCATGATGTGGGCGAGTTCGATCACGCGGACCCCGGCGAGGGGGCCGGGACGGGAAGAGGGAGTGGACATGATGTGGCTCCAGCGATAAGAAGTATCGATGGAATTCTAGGGGTTTATATAGTGCAAGGCGAATATGGGATTGTGATTTGGGTATAGGAATAACTTATAGATTGCGTTGGCGCTTTGCGCCCATCCGCGGTTGCTGGTCTCACACGTCCAGGACCTCGCGCCGCACGGCATCGAACGCCGCGCATTCCGTTGCGATCCATGACCGGAAAGCAGTACAAGCTTCATCGTCGCGGGTCTCGGGCAGGGACGACAGGAAGTAGGCGGCGTTGGCCTGCACGGCAAGGCCCGAGACATCGTGCAGGCGCCCCGCACGCAGTTCGTCGAAGACCAATGCGCTGCGGCCCATGGCGATGCCCTGGCCCTCCAGGGCCGCTTGCAGCGCAAGCTGCGACAAGTTGAATTGATGTCCCGCCAACACCACGCGCTCGCCAGCGGCGCCGGCCGCCTTGGCCAGCCAGTCCAGCCATTCGGCAAAAGGCGGCGCGCCATCCCACGGCGAGCCATCGTGCAGCAGCGGCAGCGCGGTGATCGCTTCGATGCTCAGGGGCTGGCCTGAGGCGGCATAGGAGCTCGCGCCGACCGGCAACAGATACTCCCGCATCAGGAGAGCGGTATCGAGCCCCACGCCTGGCGAGGGCTCGTAGCGGATGGCAAGCTCGGTGTTCTCGCGCCGCATCCTGGCGGGATCGAGGCTGTGGAACTCGGCCTTGAGCCGCAGCTCGATGTCGGGGTGTAGCCGGCTGAAGCCGCTGAGGCGCGGAATCAGCCACATCATGGCGAAAGACGGTGGGCAACTGATGTTCAGGCGGATCTGCGCCCGTCCCTCCTGGAGCTGGTGGATGACTTCGCCCAGACACTCGAAGGCGCTGGTGGCGGCGTCGGCAAGCTGCCGGCCTTCGGTGGTAAGCACGAGTTCGCGGGGCAGGCGCAGGAATAGCCTGATCCCGAGCCGGTCTTCCAGCAGCTTGATTTGCTGGCTGACCGCGCCCGGCGTGACGTGCAGCTCCTCGGCGGCGCGGGTGAAGCTGAGGTGCCGTGCGGAGGCTTCGAAGGCGCGCATGGCATGCAGCATGGGCCCGGAGATCGGTGGCCGTGTCATGGCGTTTAGTACAGCTATGGCTCGCTCGCAAAAATACTCGATTGAGCGGGGAGGGCGGGCATGTGACCATGTGCCCGGACGCAAGTCCCACCCACTATACCAACCCCTTTTTTTACGGGAAAGCCAGCGTGTCACCGGCATTGTCGATCGAGTCTTTACGCACCAGGCAGCCTTTGCTGTGGCTGAATCCGGCCCTATCTCCGGTGGCCGAAGTGGGCGCGCCGCTGCCGCTCGGCCTGGAGGACATACGCACGGCGGACGCCTTGCTGCGGCGTTGGGCACCGGCGTTGACCGAGTGGTTTCCCGAGCTCCTTGCCACGCAAGGCGTGATCGAATCTCCGCTGGTTCGTTTGTCGGATCCGCCGGCGGTGCTGCGCACGAAGATGCCCGGGAACGTCTGGATCAAGCAAGATCATGCCTTGCCTGTGGCGGGCTCGATCAAGGCCCGGGGCGGCATCTTCGAGGTCTTGACGATTGCGGAAGACATCATGGCCAAGGAAGGCCAGGCCTGGACCACGCCGCTGGCTCCCCTGCAGCCGGCGCTGCGCCGGCGGTTCGCGGACTATACGGTGTCGGTGGGCAGCACGGGCAACCTGGGCCTGGCCATCGGGATGATGGGTTCGGCGCTGGGCATGAATTGCGTGGTACATATGTCGCGCGACGCCAAGGATTGGAAGAAGCGGCGACTGCGGGATCGCGGCGTGATCGTGATCGAGCACGACGGTGATTTTGCAGCGGCGGTAGCCGCGGGACGCAGCGCGGCCCGGCAAGAGCAGCGTCATTATTTCGTGGATGACGAGCGGTCCCGCTCGCTGTTCCTGGGGTATGCCACGGCGGCGCTGCGCTTGCGCGAACAGTTGGCCGAGGCCGGCATCGTCGTCGATCCAGGGCATCCCCTCTTCGTCTATCTGCCCTGCGGCGTGGGGGGCGCTCCGGGCGGTATCGCCTTCGGGCTGAAACAGGTCTTCGGCGATGCGGTGCATGGCTTTTTCGCGGAGCCCTGCGCCTCGGCGTCGATGCTGGCGCGCTTCATGACCGGTGTGCCGGAGATATCGGTACACGACGTGGGGCTGGACAACGTGACCGAAGCCGACGGCTTGGCGGTGGGCCGGGCGTCGGAATTCGCCTATGCCATGGTGCGCGAGCTGGTCTCGGGCATCTTCACCGTGCGGGATGACGACATGTTCCGCTACCTCTACCGACTGCGAACGACGCAGGGCATCGCCATCGAACCCTCTGCGGCGGCGGGGTTTGCGGGCCCCGCCATGCTTTGGGACACCGCCGAAGGGCGCCGGTATCTCGACGAGCGGAATCTACGCCCGGTGTTGGCCCAGGCCACCCATTTGCTGTGGACGACCGGCGGCGCTCTGGTGCCCGCTGGTGAATATCAGCGCTTTTTCGACCGCGGGCAAGCGCTTGCGGCCAAGCATGAAGCGGCCACGCGCTAAAGCGTGCGCCCATCCACTCCACCGAGGGATCGACATGAAACTGCTCTTCTGCCTATTGTTTGCCGTATGTGCGGCGGGATCGCTCGGCTTGGCGCAGGCCGAGACATGGCCCGACCGGCCCATTCGCTGGGTCGTTCCCACCGCGGCGGGCGGTCCCCTGGATGGTATCGGCCGCCAGGTGGCGCAAGAAACCAGTAAGCGGCTCGGCCAGCCCATCATCATCGAAAACCGTCCGGGCGCGGGCGGCTCCATCGGCGCGGCCGTGGTGGCCAAGGCCGAACCCGATGGTTATACCTTTTTGTTCTCGCAAGCCGACTCCCTGATCAACGCCGTGGCGCTGATCAAGGATCTACCCTACGATCCCAGACGCGATTTTTCTCTCGTCACGCAGGCGAGCCAAACCGGCGCCGTGCTGATGGCCAATCCCGACGTGAAGGGCACGACACTGGCGGAAGTGCTCAACGCGGAAGGCAATTCGCCGGCGCTCAGCTACGGATCGTGGGGGCCTGGCAGCTATACCCATATTCTGGGTGAAACGCTGTCCCGGCGCAGCGGGGCGCCGCTCATCCATGTGCCCTACAAGGGCGGGGCTCCCGCGATCCAGGATTTCCTCGGCAAGCAGATTCAGCTCGCGTTTGCACCGGCCAACCTTGCCCGGCAATTTGCCGAGAAGGGGCAGGCCAAGCTGCTGGCGATATCGGGAACCCGCCGGTCCGAGCTGCTGCCTGAGTTGCCGACGTTCGCCGAGCAAGGATTTGCCGAACCGATTTTCCAGGTCGGCATCTGGTTCGGCTTGTCCGCGCCCAGCGGCACCCCGGACGCGGTGATCGAACGCATGTACGAAAGCGTAGCGGCCGCCATGCGGGAGCCGGCCATTCAGAAGTTCATCGCAGACGGTGGCGGCGAGGTCATGGCGTCCACGCCGCAAGCCTTCCGCGCCGCCTTTGAACAAGAGTTCGAGCTGGTCAATCAGACCATTCAGCAAGCGGGAGTGGCGGCGAAATGACCAGGCAATCCGAGGACCTCCCTCTCACGGATAGTCATCTGGGTCGCGCCGCCCGCTTGCACGAAGACGGTTTTACCTTCGATTTCGTGCCAATGGGCGGCCCGATCATCATGAGCCCCCGGCATGGGGAGGTGATGCGTCGTGAACTGGCCCGCGGCGCCCCGCTGGGTGAAGTGCTGCGCGCCATGATGAATGACCGTCTGGTCGAGGTAGGCGAGATTCCCGCCATCCGGCAGCAACTGGCGGAAAGCTGGCGCCGCTCGGGGGTGAAGACGATCCAGGCCACGCTGGGCGGTATCGAGGTCGACCCTTGCGGCTGGGATGCGATTGTGCGGGACCTGGCCTCGTATGCGCATGCCGAGCGCGTCAGCGGCTTGCTCCGGATCTGCCGCGATGCGGACGATCTGCGGCGTGCAGCGGCCGACGGCGTCCTCGGCGTACTGTTGGGCACGCAGGATGCGAGCTGGTGCGAGAATCGCTTCGATCGTCTAGACACGGCGTACCAGGCGGGCCTGAGAGTCCTGCAAGTGACGTACAACCAGCGCAACCTGTTCGGCGATGGCTGCAGCGAACCCGCCAACGCGGGCTTGAGCCGCCAGGGCGAGGCCTTGGTGCGGCGTGCCGACGAGCTTGGCGTGATCCTCGACGTCTCGCATTGCGGCTACCGCACGAGCCTGGAAACCATCCAGGCATCGCGTCGGCCTGTGGCCGTCACGCATGCCGCCTGTCGCTCTCTCAATCCCCATCCCCGTGCCAAGCCCGACGATATCCTCGGCGCGTTGCGCGACCGTGGTGGCTACATGGGTATCGTGGCGATTCCGGCATTTCTGCGCGCCGACGAGGAGAACGCGAGCATCGACGATATGGTCCGCCACCTCGAGCATGCGGCGGCGATCGTAGGCATCGATAATGTGGGCATCGCCACCGATTGGGGCGGCGTGACGCCGGACCTGCCCGATGAGCTTGCCGAAGCTACCCGGCAGGCATTCGTGCGCGCGGGCTTCAAGCCGCAGGAACTGCCCCGCATTGGCGCCGCGCCCGCCGGGTTCGAAACCTGGGAACATTGGCCGTGCATCACGGCCGCGCTATTGCACGCCGGCTATGACGACGACACGGTGCGCGGCCTGATCGGTGGCAACTGGCTGCGCTTCATGGAGCGCCATGCCCACCTCGCCGTGAATGGATGAGCCCGGGCAGGCAACCGTCCTGATGACGGTTGCCTGCTTGGCGAATCCGGGCGGCATGCGGGCCGCGAGGTGGCCGGCTCGCGCTTGGGCACGTGGTCAACCCGCCAGATACTGCGCCCGCGGCCGGATCAACACCCGGCTGAGGCGCTGCTCCTGCACGTGGGCGGTGATGCCCGCCAGCCGTCCCAGCAGGTTCAGGGCGGCAGCCGTGCCATCCGGCAGCCCATGCCCGAACTGCAAGGCCAGCAAGCCGGCATGAAAGGCCGGCGTCCAGCCGAGTTTGGACGCGCAGGCCTGCATGACCTCCCGCAGTTGCGTCAGGCGGCGGTCTTCGCCGGGGCGTGCCGCCGCTAGCGCCAGGAGCCGCAGGGCGCGCGGATCGCCTTGCGGGTACAACGGATGGTTGAAGCCGCTGACCGTCCGTCCTTGTTGATGCCGGGTTTGCAGCGCCCGCAGTACCCCGGGCGTGGACCGCCCCGCATTGATCCAACCTTCCAGCCCATCGGGATCGGTACCGCTCAGAACGCCATGAAACGCCGACGCGGCGCCGGCCAGACAACTGGGCAGGCCGCCTCCCGTGGAGGCCACCACGCGGGCGACGAAAGTGGAGGGAGGCAGTTCGTGGTCGGCGCCAAGCGTGAGCGCCAGGTCGAGATGTTCGATAAGAGCGGCGTCCGGCGGACGGCCCAGCGCCTGGGCGGCCAGGGCGGCAAGGCGTTGGCGCGGACGCGGCAGCAGCAAGACGCCGTCGCGGCGTAGATAGGCGAGCGCGCCCGCGGCCAGCAGCAGCGCCTGGCGGGCTTGCGGCAACAGGGTGTCGGCATGCGCCGCGGCGCCCGCCCCCCGTGCTTCGCCGAGCAGGTGGAACAGCGTCGCCAGGCGATCCGCATAGTTGATGATGCCGGGGGAGAGGGCGGCGCTACTCTGCCGGAAAGCCACCGGAAAGCGGCTGCCGGGCCAGCGCAGGGCTTGATCGTGCCACACGCCGGTCCAGAGAAACTCGGCGGTATTCTCGAAGGGCAGGCGGCGTTCGGCCAGTTGCAGTGCGGGCAGGCCCCGGTAATGCGGGCCGTCGGCGGTGATTTCGGTAATGCCGGTGGTAATGACCGGCACGCCCCAGTGCAAGGCGCTTGCGGCCGCGGCGCCCTTGCCGCCGTGCGCCTGGCTGCGGATCTTCAGGCGTTCGACGTCTTCGCGCAGGTAGCGCTTGGCGCGGGTGCCCGGCTGCGCGACCGCCCGCACCCAACCACGGGCCACGTAGGCATAAAGCGTTTCGGGCTTGATGCCGAGATGCGCCGCCACCTCGCGGGAGGTCATGCTGTCGGTGGGAGGCGAAGGCTCGGTCCGTGACGGGGCGGGCATGGCGGCGGATGGCGCCCGGCGCGGATTACTGGTCGGGCGTGATGTCGTTGCGTTGAATGAAGTCGGCCCAGAGTTCGCGTTCGGCGCGCAGGCTCTCGTTGAACTGAGCGGGGGTGTCGAACACCGGTACCAGGACCAGTTCTTTCAGGCGCTCTGCCATGGCCGGCTGGCGCATCGCCTCGTTGACCGCCGAGCTGAGCTTCTCGACGATGGCGGGCGGCATGCCGGCAGGTCCGAGGACACTGAACGATACCACGGCGTTCATGTTGTCGACGCCCAGATCCTGGAAGGTTTTGACGTCGGGCAGCAGCTCGGTGGCCTGGTTGACGGCGAGTGGCCGCAGCCGGCCGTCGGCCACGAAGCCGCGCACTGCGGCAAGATCGGGCATCATGAATTGCAGACGCCCGGCCACCAGATCCTGGAGCCCCGGGCCCACCCCTTTGTACGGTACATGGTTGAATCGCGTCTCGGTACCTTCCTCCATCATGCGCACGCCGAGATAGGGCGCGGAGGCGACACCGGCCGAGCCATAAAACAGCTCGCCGGGCCTGTCCTTGCCGGCCTGCATCAGTTGATCGAGATTCTGGTAGGGCTCCTTGGCATTGACCACCAGCACCATGGGCGCCATCACCCCGCGGGCGATGGGCGTGAAATCGGTGGCGGCATTGAACGGCAGGTTGTCGTACAGGCCCGGGCTGATGGTGATGGACGAGTTTGACGCCACGAGGATGGTGTAGCCATCGGGCGCCGAGCGGGCCACGGCGTCGGCGCCGATCACGCCGCTGGCGCCGGGTCGGTTGTCGACCACGAAGGGCTGCTTGAGAATATCGGACAACTGCTGGGTGAGCAGCCGGGCGTAGAGGTCGGTGCCGCCGCCGGGGGACGACGGCACGATAACGCGGACGGACTTGGCGGGCCATTCGTCGGCGGCGAGGGCGGGGGTGGTCACGCAGGCGAGCAGTCCTGCCGCGAGCAGATGGGCGAGAGGCTTCATGAGGTGGATCTCCTGGTGTTGTGTGGTTCTTGGTCGAGGGCGGTACGGTCGTCGGCGGCCCGGGGACGAGTCGCCGGCTCAGGCCGCTTCGGTGGCGGCCTTTTTCCAGAGATTCCACGGCCGGTCGATCTGGCCGGCGTGGACGTCCAGTGTGGCGAGGCATTCGTCGTCGGTGAGATAGACCACCTCGCCCAGCGGAAGGGCGGTGCTCAACAACTGAGCATTGACTTCGGTATAGACCGCGCGATAGACGGCGAGCTTCAGCGTATCGGCCACCACCGTGGAACCATGGCCGCGCATCAGTACGGCGGGATGGTCGCCAAGCTTGCGGGCCAGTGAGGCGCCTTGCTCCCGGTTGGAGATCAACAAATTGGTGGCGTCGCCGAACTCCTCGCGGATCTCGAAAATGGGCGGGCCGTCGCGCAGAAAGCCGCACATATGGCAGACCGGGCGCAAGCGGGCCGATGGCACCACCGAAAACGGCACCACCGTGGGCGAATGGCTGTGCACGACGGAATTGACATCCGGGCGGGCACGGTAAATCTCGGCATGGATGAAGCGTTCGAGATACACCTTGCGTTCATCGCCGTGGCAGGCATTGCCGTCGAGGTCGAACTCGATGAGGTCGTCCGGCGTGACGAGTGCCGGCGCCATGTTGCGCGCCAGCAGAAAGCGGTCGGGGCGCTCGGGATGGCGCAGGCTGACGTGGCCGAAGGCATCGACGATGCCCTGATGAGCGAGGATGCGGTTGGCGTCGGCCAGATCCTGTAGCAGGTCGGCGGGTACGCCGAGACGGGAGGCGGTGGAGGAGCTCATGGAAGAACGGTACCGGAGGGTTCGAAACGGCCCGACTGTATCCGGCACGGCGGGCATTGTTCAAGATTGATCCACCAATCAAGGTTTTGGACTGGCGGCGGAACGCCGCCAGAAACCCTGGATCGTCAGCGGTCGGCAGGGGCGTTCCGGACCCGGGCGGCGAGGTGCGCCCTGCCAGCTTCGCGCATTCTGGCCGGGTCAACTAAAATCTCCTTGACTTCACTCCTTGGACGCTTCATGTCCTCTCTCCCTTCGATCCGATTCAAGACGCCAGGTGCGCACGGCGCGCCAACCGGCCTTGACGATCCGGAACTTGTCGGCATGCTGCAAGAAGGGCTGGGCTTTCTCGTGCGCCATACTCACCGGGCATTTGCGAAGCGCCTGGCCGATCGTTTGGTGGCGCATGGGATCTCCGCCGCACAATGGACGGTTTTGAGGGCGCTCTGGAAGGAAGATAACGTCAGCCAGGTCGACTTGGCGGCCAGCATTCGTGTGGAGAAGGCGTCGTTGACGCAAGTCCTGGTGGCCTTGGAGAAGCAACAACTCATCCATCGCACCCGCAGCGCCGAGGATCGCCGGCGCTGGTTCGTGAGCCTGACCCCCGAAGGTCGGACTTTGAAGCAAACGTTGTTGCCCATTGGCCGCGAGATCGATCAGATTGCCACGCGGAGCCTGTCGGCCGACGAGTTGCAGACCTTGAAAACCCTCATGGCTCGGGCCCTTGCCAACTTGACTCGTTAAACAGGCGGCGCGCAGAGAAATTGTTTTGAAAGACTTATCAGAATCGTCTTGACTTATTTAGTATGGATCCATACGATATTGGTTCATACTACTTGTGAATTGTCCCAAGGATAGTCGCAACCCCCTTGAGGCCGAAGCAGACTCGCCTTTCACATGAACGGATGACGGCGATCGCCATCATCCCCCGAAAGCGCCTGCGCTTTCACAGGAACCCCAGCGAGGAGACACTGATGAGCACGACTGTTTTAACGCGTAGTATCACAGCTTTTGGCCTTGGTCTTGCCCTGGCCATTGGTGGGGGCGCTGCCGGCGCCCAGACCTATCCCACTAAAGATATCCAGTTCATTGTTCCGATGGCGCCCGGTGGCGGCGTCGATACCGTATCGCGCACCGTGGCGCAGATGCTGGCCGAGCGTGTCGGCCAGCCGATCATCGTCGAAAATCGCCCCGGAGCGGGCGGTTTGATTGCCGCTGGTTACGTGGCCCGCGCCAATCCCGATGGCTATACCGTTTTTGTGGCGGATTCGGGGCAGTTGTCGGTCAATCCCACCCTTTACAAGGATCTGCCCTACGATCGCTCCAAGCCCTTCGTGCCGATCACGGAGGCCGTGAGCACACCGCTGTTCCTGGCGGTCAATGCCGACTTGCCGATCCATTCGGTGCCGGAATTCCTGGAGTACGCGCGAGCGCATCCAGGCATGCCGTATGGCAGCGTGGGCGTGGGCAGCGTGCATCACCTGGGCATGCAAATGCTCGTCACCCAGGCGGGCCTGGACATGGTCCACGTGCCGTACAAGGGATCCTCCCAAACCACCACCGCCCTGATCGGGGGAGAGGTGGGCGTGATTCTGTCCGCGCTGCCTTCTTTGAAGGGACATATCGAGTCCGGCAGGGTTCGGGTGATCGGCGTTGCCACGCCTGAACGCACGGAGTTGATGCCCGACCTCCCCACCATCGCGGAAGGAGGCCTGCCGGGCTACAACGCACTGGTGAATATCGGCTTCGTGCTGCCACCCGAAACGTCGGGCGAGATCGCGCAATTCCTGCATCAGGAGATCAAGGGGCTGCTGGAGCAACCGGAGTTCCAGCAGCGTCTCAAAACCATGGGGCTCATTCCGCTGGCGTCCTCGCCGCAGGAGTATGCCGCCAAGATCGCCGCTGACACCGCCAAGTACAAACAAGTGATCGAGAGCGCGAATATCGCGTCCAACTGATCAGGAACCCCTCAGCGGTCCGCCGGCTGGCGCCAAGGCGATAGCCATGCCGAGGCGCCAGTCCCATTCGACGAAGGCCAACATATGACAACAACAGAACTCGATACTCCCATCCTGATCGCAGGCGGCGGGCCCACGGGCATGGCCCTGGCCATCGAGCTCGGCTGGCGCGGTGTTCCCTGCACGGTGCTGGAAATGGGCGACGGCACCGTGGATCACCCACGCCTGGGCACGATCCTCTCGCGCACCATGGAGTTTTGCCGGCGCTGGGGCATCATCGACCGGGTCTACAACTGTGGCTTCAATAACGACTATGGCTTGAACGTCGTGTATTGCACCAGCCTGGCGGGCCACTTGCTGGCGCGCGATGACGTCGCGAGTTGCAACGAGATGCCGTTGCCGCCGCAAAGCCCGGTGCGTCGTCAGCGGTGTCCGCAGATCTGGTTCAACCCTCTGCTCGAGAAGGCGGCGGACGAGTACGACACCGTCACGATCCATCATTTCAGTAAGCTCGAGAGCTTTGTGGATCACGGCGAGTACGTCGAGGCGCGGGTCGTGGATACGCGCTCCGGCGAAATGCGCACGCTACGGGCAAAGTATTTGGTGGGCTGCGATGGCGCCTCCAGCGTGGTGCGCTCGTCGCTGGATATTCCCATGCAGGGCAATCCCGTCCTGAGCTATTCCATCAATATCTTCATTCGCTGCCCCGGCTTGGTGAATTTGCACGATAAAGGGCCGGCGGAGCGCTATATCTTTATTGGCAAAGACGGCACCCGGGGCAATCTGACGGTAGTGGACGGCCGTGAACTCTGGCGCATTACCTTGATCGGTACCACCACCATGCCGAACCTGGAAACGTTTGATGCCCAGGCAGTCGTGCGCGAGTTTCTGGGAACAGACACGATTCCGTTCGAGATCATCTCGGTCAAGCCCTGGCGCAGAACGGAACTCACGGCGCAGCGCTTTCGCGAGGGCCGGGTGTTCCTTGCCGGCGATGCGGCGCATACGATGTCGCCGACGGGCGGTCATGGCATGAGTACCGGCATGGCCGACGCGGTGGACCTGGGCTGGAAGTTCGAAGCGGTCCTGAAGGGCTGGGGCGGTGAGGCGCTGCTCGATTCCTACGACCTCGAGCGCCGTCCGATTGCCGCCCTGGTGGCGGCAGCCTCGGCCAACAATTTCCACCTGTTGGTGTCGGTGCCGGATTGCGGGGCGATCCTGGACGCCGGGCCTGAGGGTGAGGCCTGCCGTGAGAAGGTGGGTAAGCATATGCTCAAGGCTGGTCGCGAGGATTGGGATTGCCTGGGGCTCCAGCTTGGCTATCACTACGAAAATTCGCCGATCTGCGTGCCCGATGGCACGGCCGAACCGCGGGTGACGGTCATCGAATACCATCAAACGGCTCGGCCTGGCTCGCGCGCACCCCATGTCTGGCTGCCTGACGGCCGTTCCATGCTCGATCTTTACGGGCGTGGCTACACCCTGTTGCGGTTCGACGAGACCGTCGAGGCGCAGGCCCTGCTGAACGGCGCCGAAAGCCGGGGCATGCCTTTGAAACTGGTGGATCTCTATCAGCCCGCTATCGCGGCGCTCTACGAGAACCGCCTTGTGCTGGTGCGGCCCGATGGCTTCGTAGCGTGGCGTGGCGATGCGCTGCCAGAAGACCCCGACACCTTGCTCGATGTGGTGACGGGTGTCGTTGCCGCACACCGCGACACTCTGCTTACCGCTTGAGGAACCGCACAATCATGATTATCGACTCCCACGCCCACATCCTGGATCGAGACTACCTGCGGGAGCTCACCGAATTCATGGGTCTGAGCCGTTCGGCTACCGACAGTGGGCAAACCCTGTTGCGCAAGGGCAATGCCACCGTGGCCTGGCACAAGGATCATTTTTTTGATTTGCAAGCCAGAGTCGATGGCATGGACCAGCTCGGCATCGATATGCGCATCCTGTCGCTCAGCAGCCCCAGCGTGTACGACTGGCCCGTGGCCGACCAGATCCGTCTGTCCAAGGCATCCAATGATCACAACGCGCGGGCGGCCGCCGCGTTTCCGGGGCGCTTCGTGGGCCTGGCCACCTTGCCGCTGGGCGACACCCGGGCGGCGCTGTCCGAGCTGGACCGCGCCATCGATGAGCTCGGCATGGTTGGCGTGGCCATCGGCTCGAACATTGGTGGCAAGCCGCTGAACCATAGGGATCTCGAGCCGGTATGGGCCGCCATCAATCGCCGCCGGGTACCGGTGGTGGAGCATCCGATGCTACCGCTGGGTTCCGAACACATGGACGAGTACGAACTGCCGCTCAGGGTTGGTTTCGTCTACGACACCACCACCGCGTTGGCCCGCATGATCTACGCGGGGATCTTCGAGCGCTATCCGGACTTCCCGTTTTTGGTAGCGCATACGGGCGGCGCCTTGCTGTTCTTGCTGGAACGGCTGGACAACGGTTATCGCATCTTCCCGGATTGCCGCAAGCATATCTCCACTCTCCCCAGCGAATATGCCAGGCGGCTTTACTACGATACCTGCGCCTTTTATGGTCCGGCGTTGATGATGGCCCGCGAGGTGGTTGGCGTGGAGAAGCTGTTGTGGGGGGCGGACGACCCCTTCATCGGCGCCACGACCGATCACGTTCGGCAGCTCGCCATCAGTGATACTGAAAAAGCGCTGATTCTTGGCGGTAATGCGCAGCGGATCTTCAAACTCGCCAATTGATCACATGCCGCAGCGCAAGCCCCGCCATGCCTCGCCCAACACCTACTTCGCCAGCGCCTTGAGCGCCAGCTTGATGCCGTTGGTGAGATCCGTGCCGGGCGGCAGGCTTTTGACGGCCGCGAGGGACTCTTTGTCGGAATAGCCGAGGCCAAGCAGGGCATTGAGGATGTCGGCCTGGTCGTCGGCCACCGGCGCGGCGGCGGTGCCGAGATCGGCGCCCAGTTTGCCTTTGAGTTCGAGCAACAGGCGTTCGGCGGTTTTCTTGCCGATGCCGGGGATGCGGGTAAGCCGGCCGGGCTCCTGCAAGGTGACGACCTGCGCGAGCTCGGCCACGCTCAGGCCCGAGAGTACCGCCAACGCCATGCGTGCGCCGATGCCGCTGATGCGGATCAACTGCCGGAAGGTGGCGCGCTCGGCGGCCGTGGCGAAGCCGAACAGGATGTGGGCGTCTTCGCGCACCACCAGATGGGTGTAGAGCGATACCTTGCCGCCCACATCGGGCAACTGGTAGAGCGTGCTCATGGGTACGTCGACCTCGTAGCCGACGCCGCCGATGTCGAGGCAGATTTGTGGCGGGGTTTTTTCAAGCAGTGTGCCGGTGAGGCGTCCGATCATGACCTGAGGGAAAGCGACGAAGGAGACTCTCTATCCTATCTCGTTTCCCGCGTCCTGTCGGGCCTGCCCCGTGGCCCGCCAATCTCAGTCTTGAAACGCAGTGTGGCCCAGCTTGAATTCTGTCCGTGGCCAACACTCAAAATTCGTCTCTCGGGGAAGCTGTTTTTCGAAACTGAATGTAAAACTCAATAGGCGTATCGTTAATTTAAATGGGGACGTATAAAAATATCCATGCACCCATGTAGTGCGTTGAATTTCAGGATAAAAATTAAAATGATTGAAAATCAAAGGTTTGAAATGCTACGCCTTCCTGATTTCGGACGATTTTCATGAAAAATAAATGGGGACGTATATATAAAATCCGAGTTGTCGAATAGCAGCGCCCGCAGTATGGTTTGATCCCTTGACATACAAGCGCAGTTATGGAGCGGCCATGTCCCAGCCACAGCCTCATCTCCCCGCCCCAGGCCAAGTGATCGACGCCTCCCGCATCGGCCTGCCGGCGCCGCAAGGCCTTTACGACCCGGCCAACGAGCACGACGCCTGTGGCGTGGGTTTCGTCGCCAACATCCAGGGCAAGAAGAGCCACACCATCATCGAGCAGGGTTTGAAGATCCTGGAGAATCTGGACCATCGCGGCGCGGTGGGCGCCGATCCGCTCATGGGCGATGGCGCGGGCATCCTGCTGCAGATCCCCGACGAGCTGTATCGCGACGATATGGCGCAGAAGGGCGTGGCGCTGCCGCCGCCGGGCGAGTATGGCGTGGCCATGGTGTTCCTGCCCAAGGAAACCGCCTCGCGCCTGGCCTGTGAGCACGAGCTCGAGCGCGCGGTGCGCCTCGAAGGTCAGGTGGTGCTGGGCTGGCGCGACGTGCCGGTGGATATGAGCATGGCCATGTCGCCCACGGTGCGCACCCGCGAGCCGGTGATCCGCCAGCTTTTCGTGGGCCGCGGCGCCGACATCATGGTGCCCGACGCCCTGGAGCGCAAGCTGTACGTCATTCGCAAGACGGCCAGCCACGCCATCCAGAAAATGAAGCTGGCGCACGGCAAGGAGTATTTCGTGCCGTCGGCCTCGACGCGCACGGTGGTCTACAAGGGCTTGCTGCTGGCCAACCAGGTGGGTGTGTACTACCAGGATCTGGCCGACCCGCGCGCCACTTCGGCGCTGGCCCTGGTACATCAGCGCTTTTCCACCAACACTTTCCCGGCCTGGCCGTTGGCCCACCCCTACCGGCTGGTGGCGCACAACGGCGAGATCAACACCGTCAAGGGCAACTTCAACTGGCTGCGGGCGCGCGAAGGGATGATGAAGTCGGCGGTGCTGGGCGACGACCTCGCCAAGCTCTACCCCATCGTCTACGAGGGACAGTCCGATACCGCGATCTTCGATAACTGCCTGGAACTGCTGGTCATGTCGGGCTATCCCATCGCGCAGGCGATGATGATGATGATCCCGGAAGCCTGGGAGCAGAATACGGAGATGGACGAGCATCGCCGCGCCTTTTATGAGTACAACGCGGCCATGATGGAGCCGTGGGACGGCCCCGCCGCCATGGTGTTTACCGATGGCCGCCAGATCGGCGCCACCCTCGATCGCAATGGCCTGCGTCCCGCGCGCTACGTCATCACCGACGACGATATGGTGATTCTGGCATCGGAGGCCGGCACCTTGCCGGTGCCCGAAAACCGCATCGTCAAGAAGTGGCGCCTGCAACCGGGCAAAATGTTCCTGATCGACCTGGAACAGGGCCGGATCATCGACGACCACGAACTCAAGTCGCAGATGGCCGCGTCGCGTCCCTATCGTCAATGGATCGAACGCCTGCGCGTCAAGCTCGATTCGCTGCCTACCCCCGACCAGGCCTCTCTGGACGAGGCTCGCTCGGCCGTGCCGCTGCTCGATCGCCAGCAGGCATTCGGCTGGACCCAGGAAGACTACAAATTCGTGCTCCAGCCCATGGCCGAGGTGGGCGAAGAAGGCATCGGCTCAATGGGCAACGACGCGCCGTTGGCGGTGTTGTCGCACCGGCCCAAGCCGTTCTACAACTACTTCCGCCAGCTGTTCGCGCAGGTCACCAACCCGCCGATCGATCCGATCCGCGAGCAACTGGTGATGTCACTGGTGTCGTTCATCGGGCCCAAGCCCAATCTGCTCGACATCAACAACGTCAATCCGCCGCTGCGCCTGGAAGTGGCGCAGCCCGTGCTCGACTTTGCCAGCATGGCGCAGATCCGCCATATCGAGCGGGTTACCAGCGGCAAGTTCCGCGGCTTCGAGCTCGATATCACCTACCCGGTGGCCTGGGGCCGCGAAGGCATCGAGGCCAGCGTGGCCGCCTTGTGCGCCCAGGCCGCCGATGCCGTGCAGCAGGGCTATAACGTGCTCATCGTGTCCGATCGTCGCGTCGACGCCGAGCGGGTGGCGATTCCGGCCCTGCTGGCCACCTCGGCGGTGCATCAGCACCTGATCCGCGCCGGTTTGCGCACGGCCACCGGCCTGGTGGTGGAAACCGGCTCCGCCCGTGAAGTGCACCATTTTGCCCTGCTGGCCGGCTATGGCGCCGAAGCCGTTCACCCCTATCTGGCCATGGAGTCGCTGGTGGCCATGAAGGGCGGCGAGCGCGGCGACGCCGAAGCCCAGGCCGCCGCCGACAAGGCCATCAAGAACTTCGTCAAGGCCATCGGCAAAGGGTTGAACAAAGTGATGTCCAAAATGGGCATTTCCACCTATATGTCGTATACCGGCGCGCAGATTTTCGAGGCCGTGGGCCTGCGCCGGGCGCTGGTCGACCAATACTTCACCGGCACCGCCAGCAACATCGAAGGCATCGGGATCTTCGAAGTGGCCGAAGAAGCGCTGCGCCTGCATCGCGCGGCCTTCAGCGACGACCCTCTGCTGGCGCATCACCTGGATTCCGGCGGCGAGTACGCCTTTCGCGTTCGCGGCGAAGAGCATATGTGGACGCCCGACGCCATCGCCAAGCTGCAGCATGCCACGCGCGGCAACAACTACCACAACTACAAGGAATACGCCCAGATCATCAACGATCAGAGCAAGCGCCACATGACGCTGCGCGGCCTGTTCGAGTTCCGGTTCGACCCCGCCAACACCATTGCGCTCGACGAAGTGGAGCCGGCGTCGTCCATCGTGCGCCGCTTTGCCACCGGGGCGATGTCGCTGGGCTCGATCTCCACCGAGGCGCATTCGGTGCTGGCGGTGGCCATGAACCGCATTGGCGGCAAGTCCAACACCGGCGAGGGCGGTGAGGATGAGCTGCGTTATCGCCCCGAGCTGCGGGCCGGCGCCAGCGTCATCCACGACGGCGATACCCTCGCCTCGCTGCTGGGCGCCGAGCGCGTGGAGGCCGAGGTGCCGCTGCGCCGCGGCGATTCCTTGCGTTCGCGCATCAAGCAGGTGGCATCGGGCCGCTTCGGCGTCAGCGCCGAGTATCTGCGCAGCGCCGACCAGATCCAGATCAAGATGGCCCAGGGCGCCAAGCCGGGCGAAGGCGGCCAGTTGCCCGGCCACAAGGTGTCGGAGTACATCGCCAAACTGCGCTTTTCGGTGCCCGGGGTGGGCCTGATTTCGCCGCCGCCGCACCACGATATCTACTCCATCGAGGATCTCGCGCAACTGATCCACGATCTGAAGAACGTCAATCCGCGTGCCGATATTTCTGTCAAGCTGGTGTCGGTGGTGGGCGTGGGCACCGTGGCCGCCGGCGTGGCCAAGGCCAAGGCCGATCATGTGGTGATCGCCGGCCACGATGGCGGCACCGGCGCCTCGCCGCTATCGTCGATCAAGCACGCCGGTACGCCCTGGGAGCTCGGCCTGGCCGAAACCCAGCAGACGCTGGTGCTCAACAACCTGCGCAGCCGCATCCGCGTGCAGGCCGATGGCCAGATGAAGACGGGGCGCGACGTGGTGATCGCCGCGCTGCTGGGCGCCGACGAATTCGGCTTTGCCACCGCGCCGCTGGTGGTCGAGGGCTGCATCATGATGCGCAAGTGCCACCTGAACACCTGCCCGGTGGGCGTGGCCACGCAAGACCCGGTGCTGCGCCGCAAGTTCCAGGGCAAGCCGGAGCACGTGGTCAATTACTTCTTCTTCGTGGCCGAGGAGGTTCGCGAATTGATGGCCCAAATGGGTGTGCGCCGGTTCGAGGATCTGATCGGCCGTACCGAGTTGCTCGACATGCGCAAGGGCATCGAGCACTGGAAGGCCGCCGGGCTGGACTTCAGCCTCGTGCTGCACCAGCCGCTGCGCGGCCCCGGCGTGGCCGTGCGCCAGAGCGAAGAGCAGGATCATGGCTTGCAGGGCGCGCTCGACCGCCAGTTGATCGAGCGCAGCCGCGCGGCCCTGGAGCAGGGCGAGAAGGTGTCGTTCATCGTGCCGGTGCGCAACCGCAACCGCACCATCGGCGCCATGCTCTCGGGCGAACTGGCCGCCCGTTACGGGCATGAAGGGCTTCCCGACGACACCATCCATATCCAGTGCAACGGCGTGGCCGGCCAAAGTTTCGGCGCCTTCCTGGCGCATGGCATCACCCTCGACCTGGTGGGAGAGGGCAACGATTATGTTGGCAAAGGTTTGTCGGGCGGCATCATCATCGTGCGCTCGCCCAACGACTTCCGGGGCTATGGACCCGAACACATCATCGTGGGCAACACCGTACTGTATGGCGCCCTGGCCGGCCAGGCTTATTTCAACGGCGTGGCGGGCGAACGCTTCGCGGTGCGCAACTCCGGTGCGGCGGCGGTGGTCGAGGGCACCGGCGACCACGGCTGCGAATACATGACCGGCGGCACGGTGGTGGTGCTGGGCGCCACCGGGCGCAACTTCGCGGCCGGCATGTCGGGCGGCGTCGCCTACGTCTACGATCCCGACGGCAGTTTCCGCAGCCGTTGCAATCCGGCGATGGTGGCGCTCGAGCCCGTGCTGCCGGCGGTGGAACAGGAGCAGCAGGGCCACCTCGCGGAATGGCACATGCCGGTTCGCGGCGGCGAGCGCCAGACCGATGACGCCATCCTGCGCAAACTGGTGGAGAACCACTTCCGCCATACCGGCAGTTTCCGCGCGCGCGAGATCATGAGCCACTGGGAAACCTCCCGCAAGCAGTTCGTCAAGGTCATGCCGGTGGATTACCGGCGCGCACTGGGCGAGATGTGGGAACTGGCCAATCCCGCCAAGAAGGCCGCCTGAGCGGCCGCCGGGCGCCGGCCCCGCTTTGGCGCAAGGCGCCGGTGCGGCACGGCTACGGCCCCGGGCCCATCCGCAACACCCGGAGCCGACGCTTGCGGCGGCTCCCGATAGGACGACATCATGGGAAAGATCACCGGATTTCTGGAGTACGAGCGACTGAGCGAGGCGGCCGAGGCCCCCGCCAAGCGCCTCAAGCATTGGCGCGAGTTCGTGGTTCGCCTCGATAACGACGCGGCGGCGATCCAGGGCGCGCGCTGCATGGATTGCGGCGTGCCGTTCTGCAACAGCGCCTGTCCCGTCAATAACATCATCCCCGACTGGAACGACCTGGTGTATCGCAGCCAGTGGCGCGAGGCGCTGGATGTGCTGCACAGCACCAACAACTTCCCGGAGTTCACCGGGCGCATCTGCCCCGCGCCCTGCGAGGCGGCTTGTACCCTCAATATCAACGCCGCGCCGGTGGGTATCAAATCCATCGAGCATGCGATCATCGATCGCGGCTGGGAGGAGGGCTGGGTCGGCGCCCAGCGCGCCACCCACAAGACCGGCAAGAAGGTGGCGGTGGTGGGCTCAGGGCCGGCCGGCCTGGCCGCCGCCCAGCAACTGGCGCGGGCGGGGCACGCCGTGACCGTGTTCGAGAAGAACGACCGCGTCGGCGGCCTGCTGCGCTACGGCATCCCCGACTTCAAGCTCGACAAGCACCAGATCGACCGCCGCGTGGCGCAGATGCAGGACGAGGGCGTGGACTTCCAGACTTCGACCTACATCGGCGACGCCGCCGAAGGCGAGGCCTATGCCGCGACCCTGAACCATGGCCTGACCATCCTGACTCCCGCGGAACTGGAGGCCGGATTCGATGCCGTGCTGCTGACCGGCGGCGCCGAGGCCCCGCGTGATCTGCCCATTCCGGGACGCGAACTGCAGGGCGTGCATTTCGCCATGGACTTCCTGCGCCAGCAGAACAAGGTGGTGGCCGGCGATCGGCTGAAAGACCAGATCCTGGCCACCGGCAAGCACGTGGTGGTGATTGGCGGCGGCGATACCGGCTCCGACTGCGTGGGCACCAGCAACCGCCATGGCGCCAAGTCGGTCACCCAGATCGAGCTCATGCCGCAGCCGCCGGAAGAAGAGGACAAGCCGTTGGTGTGGCCATACTGGCCGCTCAAGCTGCGCACCTCCTCCTCGCACGAAGAGGGCGTGCAGCGCGACTGGGCGATCACCACCAAGGCTTTCGAAGGCAGGGGCGGCAAGGTGGGCAAACTGCTGTGCGTGCGCGTCGAGTGGGCTAAGGACGAGGCCACCGGCCAGATGCGTATGCGGGAAGTCGAAGGCTCGGAGTTCGAACTCAAGGCCGACCTCGTGCTGTTCGCCATGGGTTTCGTATCGCCCGAATCCAAGGTGCTGGAGGCTTTCGGCGTCGAGCGCGATCCGCGCGGCAACGCCCGGGCCAATACCGACGACTACCGCACCAACCGCGACAAGATCTTCGCCGCCGGCGATATGCGCCGCGGCCAATCGCTGGTGGTATGGGCGATCCGCGAGGGCCGGCAGGCGGCGCGCTCGGTGGATGCCTATTTGATGGGTGAAAGCCGGCTGCCGCGTTGAGTGGCCTCCGGGCGTCCGGCCCGCCGCGCGCCTTGCTGCTTTCCAGCTGGCCGGCGGCACGGTTGGGGCGGCAAGGGCGAGGCTTGCGCTTAGGCACGTGGTCAAATATCATAAGATCGATTGCGCGCGGTTTTTTTTGCTGGTGCTGGGCCATTTGTTGCAGATTGTGTTGGTTTTTGCCAACGCGCCCCAGAGGCGCCTGCCGAGCCTTGGGGATTCAGGTTATCCTTTGCTCATTGCGTACGTAAGGTTCAAGGTGCTCCCACGGCGGATGCCTGGGAATCCCTCGCCCCGGCGAGGTCGCGGTTGCGCACCGGTGCTGGTTCGGCTTGTGTGATCGCTTGTCACCCCCGCTGGCCTGGCCGGCGCCAGGCTGGCCCCGGCCGCCGAAGTGCATCCCCCACGCCTCCGTCCAGGATGCCGTCCCCGGCAGCGTAGCCGCGTTTCCTTTCGTCGTTGACCCCACTCTTGCCCTTTTGCCTGGCGCCCCGGTGCCAGCAACCTGACTCCGAGGAATAGCCATGAGCGATACCGTGCAACATGTGAGCGATGCCAGTTTCGAGACCGACGTCATCCAGGCCTCGCAACCGGTGCTGGTCGATTTCACCGCTACCTGGTGTGGCCCGTGCAAAATGATTGCCCCCATCCTGGACCAGGTGGCGGGCGAATACAGCGACAAAGTCCGCATCGTCAAGCTCGACGTGGACGACAACCAGGCCACCGCGGCCCGCTACGGCATTCGCGGCGTGCCCACCTTGATGCTGTTCAAGGATGGCGCCCCCACCGAAACCCGGGTGGGCGCCATGTCCAAGTCGCAACTGACCCAATTCCTCGACACCGCGCTCTGATACTGGCGCCGTCTGCCGTGTCGCCCGGCCTCCCCGCCGGGCGCGGCCCGTTCCCTCCTCTTTCTTTCCCCGTATGCACCTCACCGAACTGAAAACCCAGCACGTATCGCAGTTGCTGGAGCTCGCCGCCACCCTGGACATCGAAAACGCCAACCGCCTGCGCAAGCAAGAGCTGATGTTCGCCATCATGAGACGGCGAGCCAAACAGGGCGAACAGATCTTCGGCGATGGGGTGCTCGAGGTGTTGCCGGACGGCTTTGGCTTCCTGCGCTCGCCCGAAACCTCGTATCTGGCCAGTACCGACGATATCTACATTTCGCCCTCGCAGATCCGCCGCTTCAATCTGCATACCGGCGATTCGATCGAAGGCGAAGTGCGGGTGCCCAAGGACGGCGAGCGGTACTTCGCGCTGGTCAAGGTCGATAAGGTCAACGGCCAGGCGCCCGAGGTGGTGAAGCACCGGATCATGTTCGAGAACCTGACGCCGCTGCATCCCAACAAGCCGCTGCGCCTCGAGCGCGACATCAAGAGCGAAGAGAACTACACCGGCCGCATCCTCGATATCATCGCGCCCTTCGGCAAGGGCCAGCGCGCGCTGCTGGTGGCGCCGCCCAAGTCGGGTAAAACGGTGATGATGCAGCACATCGCGCATGCCATCGCCACCAACCATCCCGATGCCTTCCTGATCGTGCTGCTGATCGATGAGCGTCCCGAGGAAGTCACCGAGATGCAGCGTTCGGTGCGCGGCGAAGTGGTGGCGTCCACCTTCGACGAGCCCGCCACCCGCCACGTGCAGGTGGCCGAAATGGTGATCGAAAAGGCCAAGCGCCTGGTCGAGCTCAAGCAAGACGTCGTCATCCTGCTCGACTCCATCACCCGCCTGGCTCGTGCCTACAATACCGTTGTGCCGGCCTCGGGCAAGGTGCTCACGGGGGGCGTCGACGCCAACGCCCTGCAGCGGCCCAAGCGCTTCTTCGGCGCCGCGCGCAATCTGGAAGAAGGCGGCTCGCTCACCATCATCGGCACCGCGCTGATCGAAACCGGCAGCCGCATGGACGAAGTCATCTACGAAGAGTTCAAGGGCACCGGCAACTCCGAAGTGCACCTCGAGCGCCGCATGGCCGAGAAGCGTATCTACCCGGCGATCAACCTCAATAAGTCCAGCACGCGCCGCGAGGAGCTGCTCATCAAGCCCGAGCTTCTCCAGAAGATCTGGGTGCTGCGCAAGTTCCTGCACGATATGGACGAAGTCGAGGCGATGGACTTCATCCTCGACAAGATGCGCGCGACGAAGAACAACGCCGAGTTCTTCGACATGATGAAGCGCTGAGCGCGAATCCAGGCGCAAGCCCCGCGAAGAACTCCGGCCTTTCGGCCGGAGCTTTTCCGCCACCATTTGGGGAGCCTTCGGCTCCAGCGGATTTGGCCTCGCTCACCTCGTCGTGAATGGATGAGCCTGGACAGGCAACCGTCCTAGTGGACGGGTGTCTGCCTGGCGAATCCGAGCGGCATGCAGGCCGCGAGGTGGCCGGCTTGCGCTTAGGCACGTGGTCGATCATGACGGTCGAGCGACGCCTGGAATGGACCGCCTGCCAGACGGCGGCCTTTTATGGCCGCGTCGATCGTTGCCGATACTCGTACACGTACCGATCCGGCCGCACCAACACGGCATCGGCTCCCGCCGCCTCCAGAAGCTGCCCCAACACGTCTTCGCTGTCGCGCACTCGCGCATCGGCTGTGCCATGCGTTCCGTGGCCCGGCAGAAAATCATCGGCACGCGCCACGACGGCGATGCGGCGGGTGGGCATGCCGGGGTGCTCGGGGGGCGGCGTGGTGCCTTCCCGATACAGCCAGGCAAAGCCATCCCCCAGCGCGTTGTCCAGCAAGGTGCGTTCGCCGCCCGGCAATTCCACCAAGGGCTGCGGCCATAGCTGGCCGGGCGGGATGACCGCGGCCGGGGCGCCGCCCTTGAAATAGCCGGTGGCAAAGCGGGGCTTGGGCTTGAATTTCAGGTGCAGGATGTAGTCGCGGGCTGGCGGCAGCAGGCAGGCCAGGCGCAGCAAACCCTGGGTCAGTATCGCGCTGGCGCGCGACTTGGGCTGCATATACCAGCCGATGCGCTGCGCCATCCGGATCAACGCCCAGGCGTGTGGCTTGCGTTCCTGTTCGTAGCTGTCGAGCAGCGAGGGCGGCAGGCGGCCGTGAGCCACCGCGGCGAGTTTCCAGGCCAGGTTGGCGGCGTCGCGGATGCCGCTGTTCATGCCTTGGCCCGCAAACGGCGGCGTGAGGTGGGCCGCGTCGCCGGCCAGGAACACCCGGCCGTCTCGCCAGCGGCGGGCAATGCGGGCATGAAAGGTGTACACCACCTTGCGGGCCAGGGGCAGCCCGGCATCCGCCGGGTCGCGCTCGCGGATCCAGGCGCGCAGCGTGGCGTCTTCCAGCGCCGCCTCGGCGTTTTCGCCGGGGTGGAGCATGAATTCATAGCGCAAGCTGCCATCGGGACCAGGCAGGCGGATGGCCGGCCGCCGGGGGTCGCAGAAAGTCCGCGTGTGGCGAAAGGGCGAGGAACGCTCCAGCAGGTCGGCGATCAGCCAGCGCTCGCCGTAGGTGCTGCCCTCCAGGGGGATGGCCAATTGTTCCCGCGTGCCGCTGCGTCCGCCGTCGCAGGCGACCAGCCAGCGGCAGCGCAGGGCCAAGGTCCGCCCGCCCTGAAGAACCCGGAGCGTCACTCCTTCCGCGTCCTGCTCGAAACCGGCCACTTCGTGGTTGAAGCGTATCCGAGCCTTGGGTTTGCCGGCCAGGCCGTCGGCCAGCTGGCGTACCAGTTTCTGTTGCCGAAAGGCATTGCGCTTGAGATAACCATGCTCGCGAGAGGGCGGATCGATGGCGGCGAACAGCCGGTTGCGCCAAGAGTAGTAATGCACGCCATAGCCCTGCGTGATGTGCGGCAGGATGGCGGGCAGCATGCCGGTGGCCTGCAGGGTGCGCAGGCTCTCGTCGTCGATGCTGACGGCGCGGGCTTCATCCACGGTGTGGGGCAGTTTTTCGAGCAGCAGGGTGGCAATGCCGGCCTGGGCCAGGAGATGGGCCAGCACGAGGCCGGTCGGGCCGGCGCCGATCACGATGACATCGGCGTCGAAGTGTGAAGACGGGGTCATGGGTGTATTGGGGTCGAGACGCAGATCATGGGCCGAGGCCCGGCACCGGGCCACGCTGTGCCTCCAGCCGGCCTTCGATGCGGCGCGCGCAGCGCTGGAGCTCGGCCAGCACGGTGTTTTCGATCGGCGGGCTCAGCGAGGCCTTGGCCAACACGACACTCAGGCTGCCCAGCAAGCGGTCGCTTTGGCGCACCGGCACGGCCATGCCCATCACGCCGGGATCCACTTCGCCACGACTGACGACATAACCCGCTTCGCGTTCGCGGGACAAAGACTCGACGAGAGCGTCGATCTCTCCGGGCAGGCCAGCCGCCACCAGGGCCGCGCGGTCGCGTCGCAGCAATTCCTGCAACCGCCGCGCCGGTAGATTGACCAGAATGGCGCGCGACGTGGCGCCGCGATACAGCGGCATCGCGCGCCCCCGCTCATAACTCAAGGCCGACGCCGCGTCTGGCGCCATCGCCTGCTGGATGCAAAGTACTCGGTCGAGATACCAGCGGCACAGCAGTACGGTGCCCCCGGTTTGGCGGGCGAGTTCCGGCAGCAGATCCCGGCTGGCGTGCAGCAGCGGGTCGGCCAGCCGGATGCGGCGGTCGAGCTCGACGATGCGCGGCCCCAGGATATAGGTGCGGCCGTCGGTGCGTTCGACCAGCCCGACCTGCGCCAATTGCTGCAAATCACGGTAGATGCTGGCCCGCGAGGCGCCCAGCAGTACCATCAATTGTTCGGGAGTGAGCGAATCGTGATGGGCGGCGAAGGCTTCGAGAATCCGGAGCAGACGGTGAGGTTGGGGCATGGCTCGGGGCTTTTTTCAGCTGCGCAGGATCGCCTTGCCCCATTGATTGAGGGTCCATTCCTCGTGAGGCCACAGGCCGGTGGCGCGCCCCGGGCGGCAGACTTCGATCTCGGCCGAGATCTCGGCCAGATTGTCATCGGGATCGCGGACCATGAAGAAAACATCGTCGCCGGGGCCATGGCGGCCTATGCCCCAGACAATGGGCGTGCGGCGCCGCCCCGTGCGGTCGGCCCAAACCTTGAGGGCATGCCAGTCGGCGGTTTCGAACGACTGGTGGTCGAAGCATGAGAACGGCGCGCGGAATAGCGCCAGAGAGTGATGCAGCGTGTCTGTGCGCAGAAATGCGGCGGTCAGCTCGCCAGCGTCGGTTTGGACGAGATCGGACACGACGAAGCCCAGCGCGTCGCGGTAGAAGGCCAGCATGTCTTCGAGTTGTGGCGTGCGCAGGGCGAAGTGCTGGAGCACGGCCGGCGGCGCTTCGGTGGGATTGCCGCCCTGAGGCGCCGCAGCCGCGGGCGGCGCGAACCCGATACGGTTGTCGTCGGGATCGGCAAACACCAGGGTTTCGGCGGGCAGGGCAGGCAGATCGGTACTGGCGCGGGCGAGGGTTGCGGTACGCGCCTGGAACGCCTGCCAGGAGCCGCTGTCGTGCAACCGGAACAAGGCATGCCCCAGCTGGTTGGCCGGACCGGCCGAAAACCAAAGCTCGCGCCCCGGTGCGTGGCAGCGATGGTATTCGTCGTGGGTTTCAACCCGCATGTCGTAAGTGGCCTGGTAGAAGTCGGCCAAGGCTCCGGGCTGAGGACTGCTGAGATGGACGAGCCGCAATGCCGCCTGGATCATGGGTAAGCCTCCGTATCACTGGCGGCACTGTGGTCTCATTTCCAGGGGGCGTCAATTCGATATCTCACTGACTGAGACGGCGGCGCGTTTCCGGAGCTCGCCTGCCTCTCGGCACGCTTGCCTTGGAAGCCCCGGACGAGCCAAAGGCGTGGGTGAGACCGCCGGCGGGATTTCAGGAGGCGTGAGGCACAACCCGGGTGCTCAGGCTATAGCCCTCGCGCGCCACGGCCTCGATATGCAGATGCATGCCGGTGCGTCGGGCTTTTTGGCGTAGCCGGCTGATGCGCATGTTGAGGGCGCGATAGCGGGCTTCATGGGTATGGGTTGGCGGGCCATCGGTTTGCAGGCCGGCGTGGCGTTCGAGATCGTCGCGTGAGACCACGCCATTGGGCCCCGCCGCCATCAGGTGGCGCAGGAGGCGATGCTCGGCGGCGCTGAGCCGGACGCTGTGCTGGTTGGGCGCCACCAGCCGGCAGGGGCGATCGATCAGCCGCCACTGATGGCTGGCGGCAGCGTCGGGCAGGTGCACGGTGAGCTGATTGAGGCACCGGGCCAGTTTGCCGGTATCGGCCGGCCGGGAATGCGGCTGGCGGGCGTCGATCACCACCAGCGCACTGGCCTGTATCTGTTCGGAATCGGGCGTGCCGCCGCCGCTGCCGAAGCCCTGGGCCCGAATGACCAGATGCGGCAATTGTATGGACAGCTTTCCGGGCAAGGCGGGGTCGTCAGTCCAGATCACGATGGGGCGGAGCGGCGCACTCATGGGCAGGCGTAAATTAGGTGGCGTGTGGGTTGTGATTCGTGACAGATTGATTCACTTATGAATGATTTTTTATCCGCGTTGGCATAGAAAATTGTAAGATGGTTGGCGCGCTCCGTATAGTGCCTTAATGGAAAGTATTGCCGACCGACTCGATTCGCTGATGCGCAGGCATGGAGTCCGAGGCCAAAGCCACTTGGCTCGGGAATGCGGGGTAGGGCAATCGACCATCAACCGCATCCTCAAGAAAGGCGATGAATATTCGCCGTCCTGGCAAACACTACGGCGCCTTTCAAATTATTTCAATGTTTCGATTTTGTGGCTGGCGGAAGGTACCGGCGACGACCGGCCTCAGGTATCGCCAGCCACAGCCATTGTGATGCGTGAAGCCGACGCGGCCGCCGATCCGGAGATCTACGACGCGGTCGAGCGCTTACGCCGTCTCGAACCCTCGGCAAGGGGAACGGTTCTGGACTTGTTGCGGTTGCTGGCGCCGGCGGGGCATCGCTCGGCGCCCTGAGCCCGGCATCTGGTGCGCCGGTGCGCACGGGCCGCCACCCACCATAGCAGGTGAAGCGGCCCGCAAGCTCTTGATTATTGCAGCTTCTGCCGCAGCAGTTCGTTGACCTGCTGCGGGTTGGCCTTGCCGCGGGCGGCCTTCATCACCTGGCCCACCAGGGAATTGAAGGCTTTTTCTTTGCCGGCACGGTATTCGGCCACGATGCCGGCATGCGCCGCCATGACGTCGTCGATGAGGGCGCCGATCGCGCCACTATCGGAAATCTGCTTGAGGCCCTTGGCTTCGATCACGGCATCGGCGTCGCCGCCGTGTTCGCCGGCCCACATGGCGGCGAACACGTCACGCGCCAGCTTGTTGGACACCGTGCCGTCCTGGATGCGGGCCAGCAGCTTGGCCAGGGCGGCGGCACTGACCGGGCAGGCCGTGATGTCGATCTCGTGGCGATTGAGCGCGGCGCTGACCTCGCTCATCACCCAGTTGGCGGCGATCTTGCCCTGGCCGGCCGGAAGGGTGCGGGCGACATCTTCGAAATAATCGGCCAGTGCGCGGCTGGCGATGATCTGCGAAGCATCGTAGTCGGTGATGCCGTAGTCGGCGACGAAGCGCTCGCCGCGCGCGCGCGGCAGCTCGGGCATGTCGGCGCGCACGACATCGATCCAGGACGGATCGATGACCAGCGGCGGCAAATCGGGGTCGGGGAAGTAGCGGTAATCATGCGCGTCTTCCTTGCTGCGCATGCTGCGGGTTTCGTCGCGGTCGGGGTCGTACAGCCGGGTTTCCTGTACCACGGTGCCGCCATCTTCGAGCAGCTCGATCTGGCGCCGGGCTTCGTATTGGATGGCGCGCTCGAGAAAGCGGAAGGAGTTGACGTTTTTCGTCTCGGTACGGGTGCCGAACTCGGCCTGGCCGCGTGGGCGCACCGACACATTGGCGTCGACCCGGAACGAGCCTTCTTGCATATTGCCATCGCAGATGCCCAGCCAGGTAACCAGGGTGTGCATGGCGCGGGCGTAGGCCACGGCCTCTTCGGCCGAACGCATTTCAGGCTCGGAGACGATCTCGAGCAATGGCGTGCCGGTGCGGTTGAGGTCGATGCCCGAGGCCGGTTCGCCGTGCGGCCCGGTGAAGTCGTCGTGCAGCGACTTGCCGGCGTCTTCTTCGAGGTGGGCGCGAGTGATGTTGATGGTTTTTTCGGTTTCGCCCATCCAGAAGGTGAGCGTGCCGCCTTGCACCACCGGGATCTCGAACTGGCTGATCTGGTAGTTTTTGGGCAGGTCGGGATAGAAATAGTTTTTACGGGCGAACACCGACACCGGCGCCACGGTGGCACCCACCGCCAGGCCGAAGCGGATGGCGCGCTCGACGGCCCCGCGATTGAGCACCGGCAGGGTACCGGGCAGGGCCATGTCGATGGCGCTGGCCTGCGTGTTGGGGTCGGAACCGAAGGCGGTGCTGGAACCCGAAAAGATTTTGGAGGCGGTGGAGAGCTGTGCGTGGATCTCCAGGCCGATGACGATTTCCCAATTCATCAGTGTTGCTCCGGGCGGCGCAGATGCCAGTCGGTGGCCTGCTGGTACACGTGGCCGGTGTGCAGCAGGCGGGCTTCGTCGAAGTAATTGCCGATCAGTTGCAGGCCTACGGGGCGCCGGGCATGTTGGCCCTGGCCGAAGCCGCAGGGCACCGACATGGCGGGCAGTCCGGCCAGGTTGATCGCCAGGGTGTAGATGTCGGCCAGGTACATGGCCACGGGGTCGCCGGATTTCTCGCCGAGGTTCCAGGCGACGGTGGGCGCCACCGGGCCGGCGATCAGATCGCACTGGCTGCCCAGCACGCCCTGGAAATCCTGGGCGATGAGGCGGCGGATGCGTTGCGCCTGCAGGTAGTAGGCATCGTAGTAGCCATGCGACAGCACGTAGGTGCCGGTGAGGATGCGGCGCTGGACTTCCGCACCGAAGCCCTCGGCCCGCGAACGGGCCGTCATGTCGGCGATGTCGGTGTACTCCGCCGCGCGGTGGCCATAACGCACGCCGTCGAAACGCGAGAGGTTGCTGGAGGCCTCGGCGGTGGCGATCACGTAGTAAGCGGGAATCGACAGCTCGGTGCGGGGCAACGAAACTTCGACGCGCCGGGCCCCCAGTTGCTCGAACTGGAGCAGGGCGGCGTCGAGGGCGGCGCGTACCTCGGCGGCCAGGCCGACGCCGAAGAACTCGCCGGGTACGCCGATGCGCAGGCCGGCCAGCGGCTGGCTATCGGGTTGTGTCTCGGCCAGGGCATTGAAGCCGGCCCGGATCCGCCCGGGCTGGTTGGCCTGGCCGTGGCAGGATTCGACGCAGGTGGAATCCCGCGGATCGAAGCCGCTCATGGGATCGAGGATTTCGAGCAGGTCGGCCGCGCTGCGCGCCATGGGGCCCGCCTGATCGAGGCTGGAGCCGTAGGCGATCATGCCGTAGCGCGACACGGTGCCGTAGGTGGGCTTGATGCCGCTGACGCCGCAGAGCGCGGCGGGTTGGCGGATCGAGCCGCCGGTATCGGTGCCGGTGCTGGCCAGTACCAGGCCGGCCGCCACCGCCGCCGCCGAACCGCCGGACGAGCCGCCGGCCACCGCTTGCGGATCCCAGGGGTTCAGGGTGGGGCCATAGGCGGAGTTTTCGTTCGACGAGCCCATGGCGAATTCGTCGCAGTTGAGCTTGCCCAGCGAGACCGCGCCGGCGGCTCGCAGGCGCTCGACCACGGTGGCATCGAAGGGGCTGACGTAATGCTCCAGCATGCGGCTGGCGGCGGTGGTGCGCCAGCCGGTGGTGACGAACACGTCTTTGTGGCCGATCGGCACGCCGGCCAAGGGGCCCGCCTGGCCGCCCGCCAGCGCCTGATCGGCGGCGTCGGCCTGGGCCAGGGTGAGCTCGGGGGCGACGTGCAGGAAGGCGTTGAGGCCGGCCTGGCCGGCGATCGCATCGAGCGCGCTGCCGGCGAGTTCGCGGGCCGACACCTGGCGCTGTGCCAGGGCCTGGCGCAGCGCCGCGATGCCGTCGAATTCGGAATGCAGGGGACGTGTCATGGCAAAACGAGCAGAAAATACCGCGGGACGGAGCCGGCCGGGACCGGCGCGAAGAGCGCGCCAGCGGGCGGCGGCGGATTATTCGATGACTTTGGGCACCAGGAACAGGCCGTCGCGGCTGGCGGGGGCGTTGGCCATCAGGCGTTCGCGTTCAGCCGTGGAGGCGGTTTCGGTGACGGTGTCGGCGCGCAGCCGCAGGGATACCTCGCCGATGACGGACAAGGGATGGGCCAGCGGTTCGACGCCCTGGGTATCCACCGCCTGCAGCTGTTCGATCAGGTCGAATACGCGATTGAGGGCGGCCAGGGTTTGGGGCGCCGCATCCGCGGCGACCGCGAGGCTGGCCAGCTTGGCCAGGCGGGTGACGTCGTTTTCGGTGAGCATGGTCTGGGCGGTGGCCCGGCGGCGAGGTACGCCGGACGGCAACGGGAAGAAGGGTGGACGCCGGTAAAAGAGGCGGAATGCGCGCATGGCGACGCGAACGTCGCGATTCTGAGGGATTATAAGTTATCATTTTTTATTTACCGGCATGGCGCCCGGTGCGCGATGCCGGCCTGTTTTGCCGCTGCCCATCGCGATGGCGTCATGCCGGCCGGGCGCACTGCGCCAGTCCAAAACGCCGTTTCCTCCAGATTCCTGTTCCGTCGTCGAGGCACCCCGACCGGATGCGACCCGATATCATGTCATGATGATTCCGCTGTCGATCCCCTAGCCCGGTGGCACGCTGCCGACGACTCCCTTACCAGTTCCCTCCATGTTCGGATTCCTGCGCAGTTATTTTTCCAGCGACCTGGCCATCGACCTGGGTACGGCCAATACGCTGATCTACGTCCGCGGCAAGGGCATCGTGCTCGACGAGCCTTCCGTGGTGGCGATCCGTCACGATGGCGGTCCCAATGGCAAGCAAACCATCCAGGCCGTGGGTCACCAGGCCAAGCTGATGCTCGGCCGCGTGCCCGGCAACATCGATGCCATCCGGCCCATGAAAGACGGCGTGATCGCCGACTTCACCGTCACCGAGCAGATGCTCAAGCAATTCATCCGCATGGTGCACCCCAAAAACCTTCTGGCGCCCAGCCCGCGCATCATCGTGTGCGTGCCCTGCGGCTCCACGCAGGTCGAGCGGCGCGCCATCCGCGAGTCGGCCATGGGCGCCGGCGCGAGCCAGGTGTACCTGATCGAAGAACCCATGGCCGCCGCGATCGGCGCCGGCCTGGCGGTGTCCGAGCCCAGCGGCTCGATGGTGGTCGACATCGGCGGCGGCACCACCGAGGTCGCCGTCATTTCGCTGGGCGGCATGGTCTACAAGGGCTCGGTGCGGGTCGGTGGCGATAAATTCGACGAAGCCATCATCAATTACATTCGCCGCAACTTCGGCATGATGATCGGCGATCCCACCGCCGAACTCATCAAAAAAGAGATCGGCTCCGCTTTTCCGGGTTCCGAGGTGCGCGAAATGGAGGTCAAGGGCCGCAATTTGTCCGAAGGCATCCCCCGCAGCTTCTCGGTGTCGTCCAACGAGATCCTCGAAGCCCTCACCGATCCGCTCAACCAGATCGTGTCCGCGGTCAAGATCGCCCTCGAGCAAACGCCGCCCGAGCTGGGGGCCGACGTCTCCGAAAAAGGCATCGTCCTCACCGGCGGCGGAGCTCTGCTGAGCGACCTCGACCGCCTGCTGCAGGAAGAAACCGGGCTGCCGGTGGTGGTGGCCGAAGACCCCCTCACCTGCGTGGTGCGGGGCTGCGGCGACGCCCTCGAGCACATGGATAAACTAGGCCCCGTCTTCATCAACGACTGACCGATTGACACCGCAGCATGCCCGGAAATGCCCCGTCGCTGTTCCGACAAGGCCCGCCGGGCTGGGTTCGCTTGGCGGTGTTCGCCACCCTGGCGCTGGCGCTGATGGTGGTGGACGCCCGCTGGCATGTGCTGGATACGGCGCGCCATTACCTGGGGGTTGCCCTGCATCCCTTCCAGACCGTGATGCGGCTGCCGCGTGACGGCGCGCGCCAGGTGGCCGATTGGCTGGACACCGCGGAGCGTATCCGGGCCGAAGACGAAGCCGAAAGCCGGCGCCGCATCGAAGTGGCGCAATTGGCCACCTACGCCGCTCGCCTGGCCGAGGAAAACGCCCAGCTCCGGCGCCTGATCGGCGTGGCCGACGATCGTACCGGCGCGCCCACGATATTGGTGGAGCTGCTCTACGAAGTCCGCACCCAGTTCGACCAGCGCCTCATCGTCAACAAGGGGCAGCAAGCGGGGATCCGCGCCGGCATGCCGCTGATCAACGAGCGCGGACTGGTCGGCCAAGTGGTGCGCGCCGGCGCCTTCAATGCGGAGGTTGCCCTGCTGACCGATCGTACCGTTTCGGTGCCCGTGCAGGTGTTGCGCAACGGCCTGCGGGCCATCGCCTATGCCGACAGTACGCCGGGCAAGCTCGAACTGCGCTACGTGCCCGCCGACGCCGAACTGGTGGAGGGCGATCTGCTGGTCACCAGCGGCCTGGGCGGCTGGTATGCGCCCGGCGTGCCGGTGGCGCGGGTGGAACGTGTCGAGTCGGATCCGGTCAGTGGCTATGCCAAAGTGGTGGCGCAACCGGTGGCCGCCATCGATCATCATCGCCACTTTCTGGTCCAGCTGACCGACGGCACCGGTCTCATCGACCTCGAGTCTCCCGAGACCACCGAGGAGGCGGAGGCCGAGCCGGCCCCGCCGGCGTCCTAACGCTTTGCGCCACGCTTCGCCATGAACTCCTTTCCCGTCGCCCCTCGTGTCCCGCGCCGCCACATGGCGCCGCAACGGCTGTTGCGCGCGGCCAGCGTCTGGTTCGTCGCCATCACCCTGATGCTGGGTTGGCTGCTCGACCTGCTGCCGTGGGGACGCTGGCCGGGGGTTCCCGACTTTTTCGCGCTGGTGCTGTTGTTCTGGGG
Source organism: Pigmentiphaga sp. (assembly GCA_023228945.1). GTDB lineage: Bacteria > Pseudomonadota > Gammaproteobacteria > Burkholderiales > Burkholderiaceae_B > Verticiella. Next base: position 112,707 of record JALOAI010000008.1, read on the forward strand.
CTTGCACGCTCCGCATCGCGTAGGCATGCTGGTGGCTTTCGTCGGCGGCCTGCTGCTCGACGTCCATCATGCGGCGCTGCTGGGCGAAAACGCGCTGGCTTATACCTTGCTGATTTACTGGGCCATGGTGCTACGCATCCGCTTGCTGCGTTTCGGCCTGCTGGCGCAGGCCCTGCACGTTTTTCCGATGCTGGTGCTGGCCAGCGGTATCGCGACCGGCCTGGCCGCCCTGTTGCAGGGCAGCGCCTGGAGCTGGTGGTGGCTGGCCGACTGCCTGGCCGGAGCGGTGGTGTGGCCTCTGGTGGCCTGGTTATTGCAATTGCCGCAACGGCTTGCCGCCGGGCGCGACGCGAGCTGAGCGGATTCCTTCATGGTCGACCTGAACCAGCCCCGCGAGTTCGGCCGCCAGTTCCGGCTGCGCCTTTGGGTGGCCGGCCTGGCCGCCCTGTTCGGCTTTTTGTTGCTGGGCAGCCGCTTGTGGTGGCTGCAGGTCGAGCAACATAGCCAATACGTCACGCGCGCCGACAATAATCGCATTTCGGTGCGTGCCATCGCCCCGCGCCGCGGCGAGATCTTCGACCGCCATGGCGTGGCCCTGGCGCGTAATGTCTCCACCTGGACGCTCGAACTGGTGCCGGCCGAGGTGCCCGATCTCGATGCCACGATCCTGGAGCTGTCGGAGCTGATCGCCATTTCCGAGACCGATCGCCGGCGGTTCCGGCGGCTGCGCCAGGAATCCAGCCGCTTCGAGAGCATTCCGTTGCGCACCAATCTGGGCGAGGACGAGGCGGCCCGTTTTGCCGCCGTGCGTTTCCGCTTCCCGGGGGTGGACCTGCGTTCGCGCTGGATGCGGGAGTATCCCCACGGCGAAGTCGGCGCGCATGTGATCGGCTACCTCAATCGCCTGTCGCCGGCCGATGTCGAGCGTCTCGAGGAGGAAGGCCAGTGGGCCAATTACCGCGCCACCCAGCACATCGGTAAGCAGGGCGTGGAAAAATCCTACGAGGCCGTGCTGCACGGCGCGGTGGGCGCCGAAGCGGTGGAAGTCACAGCCCGCGGCCGCCCGGTGCGCGTGCTGCATCGCACCGAGCCCCAGGCGGGGCGCGACCTGCGCCTATCCATCGATATCCATCTACAGCGCGTGGCGGAACAGGCCCTGGCCGGCCGTCGTGGCGCCGTGGTGGCCATCGAGCCCACCACGGGCGACATTCTCGCCTTTGTGTCGCAACCCTCATATGATCCCAATCTGTTCGTGAATGGCATCGACGTCGAGAACTGGCGTTTGTTATCGGAGTCGCCCGACAAGCCCCTGATCAACCGGCCGCTGTCGGGCACGTACCCGATCGGCTCCACCTACAAGCCCTTCATGGCGCTGGCCGGGCTGGAGCTGGGCGTGCGCAAGGCCAGCGACATCATCTACGATCCGGGCTTCTTCGAGCTGGCCGGTCACCGCTTCCGCAACGCGGGCAGCGTGGCGTATGGCCCCACCAACCTGCATCGCTCGCTGGTGGTGTCGTCGGATACCTACTATTACAGTTTGGCCAGCGAGCTCGGCGTCAATCGCATTCACGACTTCATGAAGCCGTTCGGCTTCGGCCAAGTCACCGGCATCGATCTCGAGGGCGAGCGCAGCGGCATCCTGCCGTCCACCGAGTGGAAGCGCCAGCATTTCCGCAAGCCCGAACAGCAGCGCTGGTACAACGGCGAAACCGTGTCGGTGGGCGTGGGGCAGGGCTACAACTCGTTTACCATCCTGCAGCTGGCCCAGGCGACGGCCGTGCTGGCCAGCGGTGGCACCTACATACGGCCCCACGTCGTCAAAAGCATAGGCGGCGCCCCCGGCGAAGCCGAGACCCTGACGGTGCCCAGCGCCAGCTACACCATTCCGTTCGAGCCGGCCCATCTGCGCGCGGTGCGCGATGCGCTGGTGGAGGTCAATCGCACCGGCACCGCGCGCCGTGCCTTCGACGGCGCGCCCTACGCCGTGGCCGGTAAAACGGGTACGGCGCAGGTGTTCAGCCTGCGCGGCGAAAAGTACCGCGCCAGCGAAGTGGACGAGCGTTTGCGCGATCACGCCCTGTACATGGCCTTTGCGCCCGCCGAAGCGCCGCGCATCGCGCTGGCGGTGCTGGTGGAAAACGGCGGCTGGGGCGGCGCCACGGCGGCCCCGGTGGCCCGGGCCATCTTCGATTATTGGCTGCTCGAACGCCATCCTGAATCCGTGCAACTGCTGCGCGCCGCCAACGAGGCGCCCAACATGGGAGACCGCATCATTGCCGCCCGCCTGCCCACGCCGCGCAACCAGGTGCCGGAGGACCGCCCGGCCCAGTTTCGCGTGCCGCCCCCCACGCGCCAATCCCCGGCCGCCGAGGACGGGCCGCCACGGGCGCGGTTTTCGGTGCGTGCGCTGGAGGGCCCCAGCGTGCTTTCGGGAGATCGGCAACTATGAGAAAGCTGCCGACGCTGCGGTTTCTGGCTTCGCGCCTGTGGGTGTTCGATCCCATCTTCCTGTTGCTGCTGATGGCGGTTGCCGGCGTGGGGCTTACCACGCTTTATTCAGCCGTGGGCGGTGGCGACGGCCGATTTGCCGACCAGCTGCGCAATTTCGGCATGGCGTTTCTGGTGATGTGGGCGGTGGCCCAGCTATCGCCCCGGTTGCTGCAGCGGCTGGCCTTGCCGGTTTACGGCGTGGCGCTCCTGCTGCTGGTGGCGGTCGAGCTATTCGGCGACGTGCGCCAGGGGGCGCAGCGTTGGCTCGACCTCGGCATCGTGAGCCTGCAGCCTTCGGAGCTGATGAAGATCGCCATGCCCATGATGCTTGCGTGGTATTTCTATCGTCGCGAAGGCGCACTGCGCTGGCGGGACTTTCTGGTGGCCGGCGTTTTGCTGGCGGTGCCGTTTCTGCTGATCGTCAAGCAGCCCGATCTCGGTACCGCCCTGCTGGTGTTCGGCGCCGGGTTCTTCGTGATCTTTTTTGCCGGCCTATCGTTCGGCTTGCTGACGCCCGTCGTTGTCCTGGCCACGGCGCTGGTGGTGGGCGTGGTGGCCTTCGAGGACACCTTGTGCGCGCCCGACACCGATTGGGTGGTGTTGCACGAATACCAGAAGCACAGGGTTTGCACCTTGCTCGATCCCTCCGTCGACCCGCTCGGCCGCGGCTTCCACACCATCCAGTCGTCGATCGCCATCGGTTCGGGCGGCGTGATGGGCAAGGGTTTCATGGCGGGCACACAATCCCAACTCGACTTCGTGCCCGAGCGTACCACCGACTTCATTTTCGCGGTTTTTGCCGAAGAGCAGGGCCTGGTGGGCGCCGCGGTGCTGTTGCTGCTCTACATGCTGCTCTTGATCCGGGGGCTAATGATCGCCGCCATGGCCTCCTCCACGTTCACGCGTCTGCTGGCGGCGGCGCTGAGCATGGTGTTTTTCATCTATGCCTTCGTCAACGTGGGCATGGTGATCGGCATCCTGCCCGTGGTGGGCGTGCCGCTGCCGCTCATGAGCTATGGCGGCACGGCCCTGATCACCGTGGGTGCCGCCGCGGGCCTGCTCATGACGATCTACCGTCATCGCCTCCGGCGCCCCTGAACAGGGGTGGTTCCACCAACAGCTTGCGGATCGGCGCCGGCAGCGCGGCGTCGTTCAGCGCCGAGGCTTCCAGCCATTGGTGTCGGCCGTCCTCGGCCAGGGCCAGGCGCCCGGCCTGTATCCGCCACGGCGTGGCGTGCAGGCGGAAATGGGTGAAAACGTGCTGGAACGGCGCCAGAGGCTCGGGCTCGCCGTCGGGCTCGATGCCCAGGCGCCGGCAGGCCGCGGCGATATCGCCGTCGTCACATTCGGGCAGGCTGAGTAAGCCGCCCCAGATGCCGCGCGGCGGACGCTGTTCGAGCAGGGTATGGTCCTGGTGCCGTATCCAGAGCAGGTGCACCTGCCGCTCGCCGGCGGCTTTGCGCCGGCGCTTGCCGGGCAGTTCCAGCTGGCGGGCCTCGCGCAGCGCCACACAGCTATCCGTCAGCGGGCAGCGCTCGCAGGCCGGCATGCCGCGGGTACAGACCGTGGCGCCCAGATCCATCAGGCCCTGGGTATAAGCCGTCATCGCGGCATGGCCGTCGTTGTGGCGGGAAAGATCGGGCAATTCGGCTTCGGCCACTTCCCACAGCCGCCGCAAGACTCCCGGACTGGCCGGGTCGCCGTCGACGCCATGGTGGCGGGCCAGTACCCGGCGGACATTGCCATCGAGGATGGCGGCGCGCTCGCCATAGGCGAAGGCGGCCACCGCCGCGGCGGTTGAACGGCCAATGCCGGGCAGCGTGGCCAAGGCTTCGGCGCTGGCGGGAAACCGGCCGCCATGCTCGGCGACGATCCGCTGCGCGCAGCCGTGCAGGTTGCGGGCGCGGGTGTAATAGCCCAGGCCGGCCCAAAGCGCCATGATCTCGCCGACGGGCGCGGCGGCCAGGTCGGCCACGGTGGGGAAGCGTTCGAGGAATCGCTGGTAGTAGGGCAGCACCGTGCTTACCTGCGTTTGCTGCAGCATGATCTCCGACAGCCAGATGCGGTAGGGATCGCGGGTGCCCTGCCAGGGGAGGCTGTGGCGGCCGTGGCTGCGTTGCCACGCGATCACGCGCTCGGCGACGCCGGTGCGCCCCGCGGGGTATGCCGGCTCGGGGGAAGGCGCCGTGGCGTCCGGCCCGGGCGGCGACAGCGGCCGGCCTTCCTCGGCCTCGCCTTGGAGCACAAGGCCGGGGCGGGGTTGCGGGGTCATTTCTGGCAGCTCGGGCAATAGTACGTGGCGCGTTGATTGTGGATCTGCTTGCGGATGATGCCGCCAGCACACCGCCGGCAGGGCTCGCCCTCCCGGCCGTAAACCGCGCTATCGAGCTGGAAGTAGCCCGTGCCGCCATCGCTGTGGACGAAGTCGCGCAGCGAGCTGCCGCCCGCGGCGATGGCGTCGGCGAGCGTGGCCCGCACCGCTTCGGCCAACCGATCGCAACGCGTACGGCCCAGGCGGTGTCCCGGCGTCGAGGGATGGATGCGGGCGCGAAACAGGCTTTCGGAAGCATAGATGTTGCCCACACCGACCACGATGTCGCCAGCCAGCAAAAGTGCCTTGATGGTGGCGCCGCGCCCACGGATGCCGCGCTGTAGCCAGGCGCCCGAGAATTGCGGATCGAAAGGCTCGATGCCCAGGCCGGCCAGGCGGGGGTGCCCCAGCACCGGCCCGGCTTCGTGCGGATGCCAGAGCACCGAGCCGAAACGCCGGGGGTCGCGCAGACGCAACAGGTGCGCGTCGAACACCCAGTCGACGTGGTCATGGACGGTCGGGGCCTGTTCCGTCGGGAGCACGCGCAACGAACCCGACATGCCCAGGTGGACGAGCTGCACGCCGTGGTCAAAATGCAACAGCAAATACTTGCCGCGGCGCTCGGCGCGGCGCAGCGGTTGGTTGGCGCACAGATCGGCCAGATCGCCGGGCACCGGCCAGCGCAGGCGGGGTTCGCGTATCACCATATGGCGCAGGACGCGGCCCTCGATGTGCGGGGCGATACCCTGGCGGGTGACTTCGACTTCAGGGAGTTCGGGCATGAAACGCAGAAAAATGGACAAGCGCGGCATCCGTCGCGCCGGGTTGCAGCATAGCAAACCTCGCCGCCGCGTTAACATGGGACAATGAAAGCGATGGCCGTGATAGGTGCGGCCTGCAACTCTCGGATAGTTCGATGCGGCTGACCACGCGTCCAAGCGCAAGCCTCGTTTGCCAGGGCGAAGCCCGGCAGGGCCAGTTGACCACGCGCCTAAGCGCAAGCCCCGTCCTTCAAGACGGGGTCAAGCGAGGCCATTGCTCCGCCGCGGCGCCAGAGGCGCCCCCGCGTCGTGGCAACGCAGCCCTGGCCGATGGGGCCCGGCTCCTCGCGGGCCACCCTGGGCCGCCGGGCCGTAGCCCGGGCGCCACGGCCGGCAGGCTGGGAATCTTCGCGATCTTCAAGGCGTGGCGGGCGGGCCTTGGCCTTTCCTTGTGTCTGTTGCTGCTGCCGGCCGGGGCGTTTGCCTCCGATCTTGACACCTCCAGACCCGAAGCCGATCCGCTGGGCACGCATCCCTTGCCCGTTCCTTCCGAGTGGCTGCCGAAGTCGCTGCCGCCGGCATCGGGTCAGTTGCCGGCGCTCGAGCTCACCGGCGAGCTGCTGTACCAGATCCTGGCCGCGGATTTCGCGGCGCAGCGCGGCGCGTGGGCGGCGGCGATCAACACCAGTCTGCAGGTGGCGCGCCAAACCCGCGACCCGCGCATGGCCCAACGGGCGCTCGAATTCTCCCTGGCGTCCGATAACTTGCCGCGCGCCTGGGATTCGGCACGCGTCTGGCTCGAGCTGGCGCCCCACGATCCCCAGGCCCAGCAGGCCGAAGTGATGTTGGCGGCCGCCAACGGCAGCACCGACAACCTTGCCCGCGTCCTGGCCGATCAGCTTGCCCAGACGCCGGACAAGGGCGAAGCCATCCTGCAGATCCAGATCATTTTGTCGCGCTTAAGCGACAAACAAGCGGCGCTCCGGGTTCTGGAAGAACTGCTTGCCGGCCCATGGGGCGAGCTGCCCGAAGCTCGGGCCGCGCTGGCCCAGGCCGCCTACGAGGCGGGCGACGCCCCGCGGGCCCTGGCCGAAGCCCGGGCCGCGCTGGCGGCCCGTCCCGACTGGGACATCGCCGCCGGCATGGTGCTGCAGTTCGGCCTGCCCCTGCAGCCCGACGCCACGCTGACCGAAGTGCGCGCCTATCTCGACCGCCATCCGGCGGATCGCGGCGTGCGGCTGTCCTACGTCAGCGCGCTGGTGCGCGTGGGCCGGGTCGAAGAGGCGCTGGCCGAGGTCGAGCGCATGATGAGCCGCACGCCCGAAGATTTCGAGCTGCTGTATTTGCGCGGCGCGATCAATGCCGAGGCCGGGCGGCCGCGCGAGGCCCGCAAGTGGCTCGACGAATACATCGCCATCGAAACCGATCGCCGGCGTTCCAACCCGGAGGCCTTCGATCCCGCCTCCAGCCTGGCCGATGCCGAAATGATGCGCGTCAGCATGGCCGAGGACGCCGGCGATCTCGACGAGGCCTATCGCCTGCTGCTGCAGGTGCGGGCGCCCGAAGCCGAGGTACAAGCCGGCTTGCGCAAGGCCATCATCCGGGCGCGGCAGGATCGCCTCCCCGAAGCCATGGCCGAGCTCGACGCCATCGAGATCGAAGACGAGCGGGAAGCGGTGCTGGTGGCACTTACGCGGGCCCAACTGCTGCGCGATGGCGGCCGCCTCGAAGGGGCGGTGCAGGCGCTCGAGTCCGCTTTGCAGCAGCTCCCTGAAAGCCACGAGATTCGCTACGACCTGGCGCTGCTCTATGGGCGCCAGGAGCGCTACGACGATCTCGAGTATCAACTGCGCCAGATCATCGAGGCCGACCGCCGCAGTGCCCATGCCTTCAATGCGCTGGGCTATACCCTGGCGGATCGGAACCTGCGGCTGGTCGAAGCCCGGCAACTCATCGAGCGTGCGCTCGAGTTGCGGCCCGACGATCCGGCGATCCTCGACAGCATGGGCTGGGTGCTCTACCGCCAGGGCGACCTGCCGCAGGCGCTGGAATACCTGCAGCGCGCCTGGGAGCGCCTGCCCGATGCCGAAATCGGCACCCATCTGGGCGAAGTGCTGTGGCAGATGGGGCGCCACGATCAGGCGCGCGCGGTGTGGCGCAAGGTATTGGCCACCGAGCCCGATGGCGAGTTGCTGCGCGACACCCTGCGGCGCCTGGGCGTTACCCTGGAGGCGCCATGAGCGGGGGGCCGGGCCGCGCCAAGCGCGAATCCTCCCTCGGGGAGGAAGTCGCGCAGCGGCTGGAGGGCGCCGTCAACGCGCCGGGCCGTCCCAAGCGAGAACCCTCCCTTGGGGGGGAAGTCGCGCAGCGACTGGGGGATGGTTCAGTGAGGGCGCGTCGGGCCGTCGTCCTGGCGATGGTGGCCCTGGCAACGGGTTGCGCCACGCCCACCGCCTTGCTGCCCACTGGCGAGGGCCGTGGCCGCTCGCTGTCGCGCACCGGCCGTTTCGTGATCAACGTCCGCCAAGCCGACGGCTCGTCCGAAGTGGTGCAGGGCGGCTTTGCCTGGCTCGACCACGATGGCCAGCTCACGCTCGATCTCACCTCTCCGCTGGGGGCCGCGCTGGCCCGCCTGGAGGTCGCCGCCAACGGTAGCGCCACCCTGACCGAAGCCAACGGCACCGTGACTCGCGCGCCTTCGGCCAATGCGCTCATGACGCGCGTCGTCGGCGTTGCCGTGCCGGTGGCCAGCCTGCGGGATTGGCTGGCCGGCGAGCTGACTCCGGGATTGCCGGCCAGCGTCGACGAGCGCGATGCCCTGGCGCGCCCCACGCGCTACGGCCAGGCCGGCTGGCAGGTCCAGGTGTCGGCCGCGGATGCCCAAGGCCCGTTGCGGCTGCGGATGGACCGCGGCGGGGGTGGCGAGCCCGAGATCGATGTCCGGCTCGCCCTGCAGCCGGTGCCCGTTGCGCCATGACCACGGGCCAAGGCGCAAGCCCCGTTCTTCAGGACGGGGTCAAGCGAGGCGGTTGTTCTCTGGAGCCGAAGGCTCCCCCGACCGGTGGCGCAGAAACTCCAGCCGAGAGGCCGGGGCTCTTCACCGGGCATCGAACGCCCGCCTCATCGTCAAGCGCGACCAAACCACGGCCAATCCAGGCGGAGACCAGGCCGCCTGGGGGCGCCGGGGCCGGGTCCGGTGCCACGACCGCCGGCGACAGCCTGCGCGAGGTGCCGGCGCCCGCCAAGATCAACTTGTTCCTGCACGTTCTGGGCCGCCGCGACGACGGCTACCATCAACTGCAAACCGTGTTTCGCTTCCTCGACCTGTATGACGAACTGGATTTCGAACGCCGGTCCGACGGCCGGGTGCGGCGGGTCACTCCGCTCGAAGGCGTCGATTCCGATGCCTGCCTGACGGTACGCGCGGCGCGCGCGCTACAGCAGGCAAGCGGAACCTCGTATGGCGTGGATATCCATTTGCGCAAGCGCATCCCCCAGGGAGGCGGGCTGGGGGGCGGCTCCAGCGACGCGGCCACGGTGCTGCTGGCCCTCAACCGCCTCTGGCGGACCGGTCTCGATCGCGCGGCGCTGTTGCGGCTGGCCCTGCCGCTGGGCGCCGACGTGCCGGTCTTCGTGTTCGGCCAAAGCGCCTTTGCCGAAGGCGTGGGCGAGCGCTTGCGGCCGCTGCCCTTGCCGCCCGCCTGGTATGTGCTGCTCCAGCCCGCCGCCGAGGTCAGCACCGCGGCGGTGTTTGGCCACCCTGATTTGACACGGGATACAAAGCTTGTCAAAATTACGGACTTTCCTGCAGGCAATATTTTGCATTTGCCGGCAGCGCCCGATTCGGGCGGGCAGGTTTGGCGGTTTGGTCGCAACGATCTCGAGCCCATAGTGCGCAAGCTCTATCCTCAGGTCGAGGCTTCCTGGCAGGTTGCCGATCAGGCGTTGCAGCAGCACCCGGAAATTCCGGCCAGACTGCGGATGTCGGGGTCGGGCGCATGTCTCTTCATCGAGTGTGCGTCAGCACAACAGGCCGCTTCCATTCAAGCCGAAATCGCCGCTACAATCCGGTCGTCGGGTGTGGCAGCAAAGGCGATACGGTCAGTGGCGTGTTTTGCTGGTCTGTCGTCGCATCCATTGCAGCAATGGGCCGTTTGAGGTTCACTGTTGGGGAGTCGCCAAGTCGGTTAAGGCACCGGATTTTGATTCCGGCATTCGAGGGTTCGAATCCTTCCTCCCCAGCCATTTTCTTTCCCGATCCTCCTGAATATCGCTTCCGGTCGGGCCTGTGTGTTCCAGGGTCATCATCGTCAGGGTAATCCGGAAAGAAAATGCCAGTTTTCATCTTTCGCTGACAGGTTTGCCGAGGCTGTTGAGTGCGGATGTGCTCAACAGCCTTGTTGTTGGTGCAGCAGGCAAGGGGCAAGGCGCGATGACGCGACACAATTTCATGATCTTTACCGGCACCGCCAATCCGCGGTTGGCGGTCGATGTGGCCACGCATCTCGACATGCCCCTGGGCAAGATGACCGTCGGCCGTTTTTCCGATGGCGAGGTGATGGTCGAAATCAACGAGAACGTCCGCGGTAAAGACGTTTTCGTGCTGCAACCCACCTGTGCGCCCACCAACGACAACCTGATGGAAATCATGGTGATGGTCGATGCCCTGCGCCGCGCATCCGCCGGCCGCATCACCGCCGCCATCCCCTATTTCGGCTATGCCCGCCAGGATCGCCGGCCGCGCTCGGCCCGGGTGTCGATCTCGGCCAAGGTGGTGGCCAACATGCTGCAGGTGGTCGGCGTCGATCGCGTGCTCACCATGGATCTCCACGCCGACCAGATCCAGGGCTTCTTCGACATCCCCGTAGACAACATCTACGCGGCGCCCATCCTGCTGGGCGACATCTGGAAGCGCAACATGGAAAACCTGGTGGTGGTGTCGCCCGACATCGGCGGCGTGGTGCGCGCGCGCGCGCTGGCCAAGCGGCTGGAGGTCGACCTCGCCATCATCGATAAGCGCCGTCCGCGCGCCAACGTGTCCGAGGTGATGAACATCATCGGCGACGTGCAGGGCCGCAACTGCATCATCATGGACGACATGGTCGACACCGCCGGCACGCTGTGCAAGGCCGCCGCCGCGCTCAAAGAGCAAGGCGCGCTCAATGTCGACGCCTACTGCACCCACCCCGTGCTGTCGGGCGGCGCGGTCGAGCGCATCGCCGAATCCGAGCTCGACAGCCTGGTCGTGACCGATAGCATTCCGCTGAGCGAGGCTGCCCGCGACTGCGGTCGCATCCGCCAGCTCTCGTGTGCCGCGCTGGTTGGCGAAACCATGCTGCGGATTTCGCACGCCGAATCCGTCTCGTCGCTGTTCGTCGAATAGCCGATACATCCCCGTTTCGTTATCGTCCGGCTGGTCGCGGCCGGGCGATGCCGCAGGCCGGCAAGCCCGCCGGCCTGTGATTTTGATGGGCGGCCATGCCGCCTTTTTTGGAGACCTCCATGAAGTTCACCGCCACATCGCGTAGCGTTCAGGGATCGAGTGCGAGCCGCCGCCTGCGCCGCGCAGGCCGCGTCCCGGCCATCGTCTACGGCGCCGACAAAACGGCCACCAGCATCGAGCTCGATCACAACGAGATCTTCCATGCCCTGCGCAAGCCGGAATTCCACGCGTCGATCCTCGACATGCAGCTGGATGGCAAGGGCGAGAACGTGCTGCTGCGTTCCGTGCAATGGCACCCCTACAAGCCGCTCGTGCTCCACGTCGACTTCCAGCGCGTGGCCGCCGGCCAGATGCTGACCACCAAGGTGCCCCTGAGCTTCATCAACGGCGAAGAGTCGCCCGCGGTCAAGCTCAGCCACGCCGTCATCAGCCACGTGCTCACCGAACTCGAAATCAGCTGCCTGCCCAACGATCTGCCCACGTCCATCGAAGTCGACCTGGGCGAGATGGTGGTCGGCTCGTCGGTGCACCTCGAGCAGATCACGCTGCCGCGCGGTGTCACCTACGCCGCCCATGGTGGCGATCCCAACCCGGTGCTGGCTATCGCCCAACTGGTGGGTGGCTCGATTACCGACGAAGGCGACGATAAAGGCGAGGGCGGCGAGTAATCTGCCCGACCCCGCGTCAACGCTGAGCTTCGACGACGTCGAAGCTCAAGCCCTCGCCGCCCATGGCGAGGCTGGCAAAGCCGTTGCGGCGCCCCGTTCCGGAGTCTTCCGGACGGGGCGTCTGTCGTTGAGGGGAGGGTTGCGAGGTATAGTCGGAACATGCACAACCCCATCGAAACCACCAAGCGTTACCTGCTCGAAGCGGCCTTGCTCGTCGTCCCGGCGCAACGTGTGCTGGTCTACGAGGTGGATGCCGATGGCCAGCCCGTCGGTCATGTGAGCAGCACGCCCAATCAGCACTGGGGCGGCCTCTATCGCCGCTTTGCCGAGATCGACCCTCTCCATCCCCGGCACTACGGCGCGGTGCCCGGCAGCGTATTCGGAACCGCGGCAGGCTTCGGCGCCCGGGTGGAGAACCAGGATTACATCTCGGGCTTTCGCGCGGTGTTGGGCGTTCGCTTCAAGGCCGAGGTGTTCTTGCGCGACGTACGTGGGCAAATCCTGGCGGGCATCCGCTATGCGCGATTTCGTGATGCCGCGGAGTTCACCACCGAGGAAATGACGCGTTTGGTCAAGATGCAGCGCCTGTTTTCGTGTACGTGGTCGTCGGCGCTATCCGAGGCCAGGCAGGCACGCTTGCTGGCCGGCCTCACCGAACGGGAGCACGAAGTGCTCGACCTCCTGCTTTCAGGCTATCCCAACGACGACATCGCCCGGCAGTTGTCGATTGCCCTGCCCACCGTCAAGAACCACGTGAAGAACATTCTTGGCAAGACCGGCCACGCCAATCGCGCCGAGCTGCTCGCCGCGCTCTTGCGCTCCAGCCGCCCCGTCTACGGCGACTGACCACGCGCCTAAGCGCAAGCCTCGCCGTTTACGGCGAGGTTAGCGAGGCCAAATCTGCCGGAGCCGAAGGCTCCCCCGAATCGTGGCGGAGAAACTCCGGCCGCAAGGCCGGAGTTCTTCACCACGCTCCGACGCAAGCCCGTCGCTCAGCGCCGGGCCGGGCGAGGCGAAGGCCGGTCGCGCCGCCGGCCATGCAGCAGGGTGGCCGAGCCACTCCGGCCAAGCGGCCGGGGCGCTTCACGAAGCCAGGCCGAACTGCGCTTTTTTGCGGGCCAGCGCCTGGTCCAGGGCGGCGTGGGCGGCGGCGCCGAACGGTGGCCGTTTCGGGGCGAGTTCGCTCTCGCCGGCCCCCTGGCGCAGAATCACCTTGCGATTGCTGAAGGTCACGAACCCGGCGTGGCCACGATAGCGGCCCATGCCGCTGGGGCCGACGCCGCCGAAGGGCAGAGCTTCGTAATTCAGCTGGAGGCGGACGTCGTTGATGACGACGCTGCCGGTATGGATGGCGCGGGCGACATGGTCGGCTTCTTCCTGGTTGCTACCGAAATACGCCGCCGACAAGGGATGCGGTCCGTTGGCGATCGCCGCCAGGGCGGTGTCGATGGTGTCGTACTCGACCATCGGCAGTAGCGGGCCGAAGATTTCTTCCCGCATGACCTTCATCTCGTCGCTTACCCCGGTGAGCACGACGAAGGGGAAGCGTCCGCTCGAAGGCAGATCGTCCAGGGCCGGGCTGGCGGGCACGAAGCTCGCCTGGGCGCCTTTTTCGAGCGCGTCGCGCAGCAAGGCCCGCATCCGGTGGTGGCCGCTCTCGTGGATCAGGCAGGTGTAGTCCCGATTCCGCATCATGTCGGGGAATAGCGCTTCGGCGGCGCGGATACATTCCGCCAGCAGGGCGGCGGTTTGGCCGCGCGGGACGAAGACATAATCGGGTGCTACGCAGACTTGCCCCGCCGAGGCCAGCTTGCCGGCCACCAGGCGATTGGCGACGAGCGCCAGATCCGCGCTGGCGCCTACGACGACGGGACTCTTGCCGCCGAGCTCGAGCGTTACCGGCACTAGATTCTCGGCCGCCGCCCGCATGACCTTGCGGCCGGTAGCGGTCGATCCGGTGAAGATCAGATGATCGAAGGGCTGGCGGGCGAACTCGGCCGCCACCGCGGCGTCGCCATTGAACACGGCGAGTTCGAGGGCATCGAATTCAGAAGCGATGGCGCGGGCGAAGGCGGCGCCGGTGGCCGGCGCCATCTCGGACATCTTGAGCATCACCCGGTTGCCGGCGGCAAAGCCGCCCATGGCGGCGAGGCAGCCCATCAGAATGGGCCCGTTCCATGGGATCAGGCCGCCCAGCACGCCGAGCGGCTGATAGTGTAGTTCGGCGACTGTACCCTGCGCTTCGGCCTCGGGGGGCAGGCCGATGCGTTCCGGTTGCATCCACTCTGCGACGTGCGCCACGTGATATTCGATTGCCGCGACGGTTCCCAGGATGTCGCCCGCCCGGGTGGTGAAGGGCGAGCGGTTGCCATAGTCTTCCTGCAAGGCGTCGGTCAGGGCCTGTTCATGTGCCAGCACCGCGCGTGCCAGGCGATGCAGGCGGTGCCGCCGCCGTTCGGCGGATACCTCGCCCTCCGCCTGGAAAGCCGCGCGCTGCGCAAGCAGGGTGCCGGCGATATCCCGGTTATGGATCATGATGCTTCTCCTGGATGTGTGCCCGTTCAGGCGCGTACCACCACATTGACCAAGGCCTGGCGGCCTTCCTCGCGTACGACGCGCAAGGCTTCGCGCAGCACGGGCAGCAACTCCGCGGGTTCGTCGACCTTGGCGCCGAAACCGCCGAAGGCCGTGACGATGCGGTCGAACTCCGCCATGGTGCCGAAGGTCGTGAGCGGGACTTCGGCCGCTCGCGCGGCATGGCCGTCGGGATGGGTGCCAAGCACGCTTTTCCGCACCTCGTTCCAGCCCCCGTTGTTGAACACCACGATCAACAGCGGCAGCGCTTCGGCCGCCGCCACCTGATGGCAGGAGGCCGGCGTGCAATAGTAGTAGGCGCCATCGCCCAGAGTGCAGATCACCGTGGCCTCGGGCCGTGCCGCCTTGATTCCCAGCGCGGCCGCCAGGCCCCAGCCCAGGCCGCCGGCATGGGAGGGGCCGAAGTAGCTGCCGGGAGCCTTGGGCTGGACCACGCGCAGGTCGGCGGGATATTCGTTCACGAGCACCGTGTCTTCGGCCAGCAATTGCGCGACGGCGTGATTGGCCCACAGCGGCGAGATACCGGGGCCGCGGCCATCCTGCTCGATGCTGTGCGCCAGGGTTTCGGCTTCGGCGGCCCGGCGCTTGCGATGCTCCTGGATCCTGGCGTCGCGCACGGCGGGCGAAATGCGCTTCTCGAGCCGGTCCGCCAAGGCGTTCAGCGCCGCTTCGGCGTGACCAATCAACGGGACGTCGCACGGAAAGCCACGCATCGGCAGCCGCTGGTAAAAGGGATCGACGCCCGCCTGGATCACGCGGGTGGAGACCGGGACGGTGACACGGGCGGTGAACCACGGCACGTCGCATTCGACGGCCAGGATCACGTCCGCCCGCTCCAGATCGGCATTGATTTGCGAGGCGAAGATATAACCCAGATGGCAGGGATGGTCGGGCGCCAGGTTGCTATACACCGGGCTGGCTTCGAGCACGCCCAGTCCGGCCGCTTCGCTCAGCCGCGCCAGCGCCGCCCGGCCGGCGGGGGTGGCGCCGGCTTCCGCCGTCACGATGACGGGGTGGCGGGAGCCCGCCAGCAGCTCGGCCGCGGCATCGAGCTGCGCGGGATCGGGCGTCAGCCGCACGCTGGCGACCCGGCGCGACGGTACATCGACGGTGAGCGGCGGCACCGGCGAAGCCAGGATGTCGCGCGGCACCGAGATATAGACCGGCCCGCGCGGCTCGGCCAGGGCGACTTCCATTGCCCGTTCCAGCACGGCGACGACCTGCTCGGGCTGGCGGATTTCATAATCCCATTTGACGAACTCGCGCACCATGGCGGCCTGGTCGAAGCTCTCCTGCGACCATTGCACGTGGATGTCGCGCGCGCCCGGCACGCCGCGCTGTTCGGAAATCGGCGAGCGGGCGGCGATGATGATCATCGGCACGCGGGCGCGGGCGGCGTTGATGATGCCGCCCAGGCCGTTGGCCGTGCCCACGGTGGAGTAAAGGTAGACCGCCTGGGGCCGACCCGTGGCCGCGTAATAGCCGTGGGCCATCGCCACCGCCGTTTGTTCGTGTGGCGTGACGACCCCGCGCAGGGCAGGCTTGCCTTCGGCCTGCCGCTTGGCCATGGCCTCCAGCATCGAGGTCGGGGCGCCGCCAAAGATGCGGTCGATGCCGCGCAGGTGCAGCAGCTCGGTGATCGCTTCGCCGACGTTCTCGACGGAAAGGGTAAGCTGGTTCATGTCGTACTCTCGTTCAGAATCGGATCGCTTCACATGTGGTTGGGCAGGAACAGGACGAGCGCCGGGAACAGGGCCAGCAGCAGGATCCGGAACAGATCCGACACAATGAAGGGAATCAGTGCGCGAAATACCGGCCCCGCCGCCACGTTCCGCAGCACCGAGGTCAGGACGAAGACGTTCATCCCGAAAGGCGGGGTCAATAGGCCGATCTCGATCGTGACCACCACGATGATGCCGAACCAGATCAGGTCGAAGCCGGCGGCCTCGACCAGCGGCAGGATGATCGGCATGGTGATGAACAGCGTGGAGTACGACTCAAAGAAGCAGCCCAGAAACAAATACAGCAGCACGATCAGGAACAACAGCAGGACGGGGCTGGGCTCGACTTCATAGATCCAGTCTGCCAGGATCTCCGGCGCACCCGTCATGCCGATGAAATTGCTCAGCACCGTGGCGCCCAGCAGGATGGGGAACAACGCCCCGGTGGTGCGCACCGCACCCAAAAAAGCATTGCGCAGCACTTGTAACGTCAGCTGCCCCCGCAGCCAGGTGAGCAGCAGGGCGCCCATGGCACCGATGCCGGCGCCCTCGGTGGCGGTGAACACGCCGCCATACAGGCCGCCCATCACCAGGGCGAAGAGGGCGATCACGCCCCACACATCGCGCAAGGCGCGCCACCGCTCGGGCCAGGGCATGGCTTCGCCCCGCGGTCCGGCTGAAGGATCGCGCGCCACCACGAACATCACGGCGAGCATGTAGAGCAGGAGGCCCAGCAGGCCGGGGATGACGCCGGCCAGGAAGAGCTTGGCGATATTCTGCTCGGCCAGAATGCCGTAGATGATGAGCACCACACTCGGCGGGATCAGGATGCCCAGGGTGCCGCCCGCGGCGATAGTGGCCAGGGAGAACGGCTCCGCGTAACCGAAAGAGCGCATCGGTGGATAGGACACTTTGGCCATGGTCGCCGCCGAGGCGACGCTGGAGCCGGAGATTGCGGCAAAGCCGCCGGATGCCAAAATCGCCGACACCGCGAGCCCTCCGGGCAGGCGCCCGAGGAAGGCATACGCGGCCCGGAACAGGCTATGGCCGAGACCGCTGGTCGAGACGAAATTACCCATCAAGACGAACAGCGGGATGACGGTGAGCATATAGCCGCCGAGCTCGAAGGCGGAGCCCGCCACCATTTTGCCGGCGATCGAGTAGCTCATGTAATGCGCATAGCCGACGAAGCCGACCAGGCCCATGGCGAGGGCGACCGGCAGGCGCAGCAAGATCAGAACCAGCAGCCCGAGGATGCCAAGCGAGAACTCGATCATGCGGCATCTCCGTCGCCGACGGGCGCCACGGCGGGCCGGATCACCGCCCAGGAGGCCAGGATCGCGGACAGAAACATGGCGGCCGCGATCGCCCATGCCACCGGGGCCACCGGCCACCCGAGGACGGACGTGAGATCGCCCGCCTTGCCTCGGGCCAGTTCCGTCATGGTGTAGCCGAGGAAGACAAAGGCGACGGCGATGAGAACTCCCGAAAGCCGGTTCACGCTCCGCTCCAGCCGCGGCAATCGGACAAACAGCGAATCGAGCAGCGTCACTTTGATGTGGTCGTTCGTGGCTACCGCGACGGCGATGCCGAGGTAGATCATGACCTGCATCGCCATCTCCGTCAGCTCGAAACTGGCCGGGATCGGGTTATGGAACAGATATCTGGCGACCACGTCGGTCACGGTCAGCAGCATGATTCCCGCCAGGAGAATCGCCGAGGCATATTCGATGATGCGCAAGAGCCTGGCGCGCAGCGTGTCCGCCGCGCCGCTCTCAGTCCTGATCGACATTCCTGCTTTCTCCGCTTGGATTCGCCTCGCCAGCCCCGCCCGGGACGGGAGGGCTGGCGCTTGGGTTGAAGTTGAAGCGGCGCTTCGGCACGCTGACGTTTGGTTTTGATGTCGTCAAAACTTCGCCTGGGCTATGCCGAAGCCTCGCTTTGACGTGGTTAACGTGCGAGGGGCGGCTCTTTCAGAACCCGGCGGGCGGCTGCAACGCCACGTCCGTTAAGGCTGTTGTTCGAGCGTGGCGATTTCGGCCCGCAGTTCCGCCAGCGCCGCCGTGGCGTCGACACCACTGTCGGCGGTTTCCGCCGCCCATGTCTCTTCGAGCGGCCCGGTCGCCGCGCGGATATCGGCGACGAAGCTTCCCGACGCTTCATTCCGATTGCCCCCGGCCTTGGCATAGATTTCCCAGCCCCGATCGTCGGCCTCGTCCGAAGCGCGTCCGGCGATGCGCGAGAAGGCTTCGCCCGTTACCTTCGCCAAGGCCGCGCGTTCGCCGTCGGACAAGGCTTCGTACTTCGCCGGGTTCATCACCAGGGCAAAGCTCGCGTTATACAAGCCTCCCGGCACCGTGGAGACATGGCGGATCAACTCTTCGAGGCGCCAGCCGCCAAACACATCGGCGGGCATCAGGGCGCCATCCACGATGCCGCCGTTCAGCAATTCGTACAGTTCCGAGGCGGGGCGCGATACCGGCGCGGCGCCCAGCGCATTGGCCAGATCGAACGCCATGCCGCCCGGAGCGCGCAGCTTTTGTCCCTGCAGCGACGCGCGGTCGGCATACTCATGGCGGGGCGACATCAGGTGGCCCGGCCCTGGCGTGAACATCGCCAGAACCACCACGCCGTCGTGCTCGTTCGCGCTCGCCAAATGGCGTTCGAACACACGCTGATAGGCCACCGATAGCACTTCCGCGCGGTCGGACAGAAATGGGAACTCGGCGATCTTGGTCAGGCGGAAACGGCCGGGATTGTTGCCATGCGAGATAAAGCTGATATCGACCAGGCCGTCGCGTACGCCATCGAAGGTCTGGGCCGCGCTCATCGGTGCCTTGGGCAGATAGCGGACTTTCAGCTGGCCATCGGATTCGGCTTCCACCATCTTGGCCCAGTCGTTCCGGAGCAGCTGGGTGAAGTGATGGCGGGGCGGCGTCCAGCCCGATACCGTCAGGACAGTCTCGGCGGCGGCAAGCCCCGACGTCCCCATCCAGACGGTTCCGGCGGCCAAGGCGGCTATCAGGGATTTTCCAAGAACTTTCATGTGGTTTCTCCAAGGATGTCATGGGGCGGCCGGCGATGTGGCAAGCCGCCCTGGGGTGGCGGATCGTGAGGGTTGCCTATCGGCGCCGTCGCGGTGTCAGTCAACGAAAGCCCGGAAGGCGTGGTACCACTCATTCCGGGCGCTGTTCAAAACCAAGTGCGTGTCGAAATGTCCGGCCGCCGGGATCACGCGAGACGCCACCGACTGGCCGGCATCGCGCATGGCGGCCTCCATGCGGGCGCAGGAATCGATGATGCGGTCGAAATCGTTCTCGCCCCACACCAGATGGAAGGGGGTGGCGTTGCCGTCGAGGGCGGAAATCGGACTCGCGCGTTCGTCGTCCTCTGGCGTTCGGAACAGATAGCGATACACACGCCCTTTGCCGACGTCGGAGGGGACTCTGTCGTAGCGCAGATCCATCGGCCCGCTGACGGGCATGCAGGCCCGGACGGGATCGATCCCGCGCGTCAGCACGGCCAGCGCCGCCAGGTGTCCGCCGGCGGAATGCCCGCCCACGACCATCCGGTCGGGGTCGCCGCCGTGGCGGCGGACCTCGGCCTGGACCAGCCGGACCGCGGCCACGGCGTCATCGAGCTGCGTGGGCCATTTGTCCTGCGGTGCCAGACGATAGCTGACGGCCGCCAGAAGAGCGGGCTGGTGGGTCACGGCTTCCGCCATGAAGCGCAGCCACTCCATCCCACCGGCGATCCACGCCCCGCCGTGCAGAAACACCAGCACCGGCAGCAGGCCGTTGCCATGCGACCCGGCGGGACGATAGAGCTCGATCCGCTGTTTCGGATGCGGGCCGTAATCCAGGGTCGCCACCGGCGGCA
Organism: Pigmentiphaga sp.; assembly: GCA_023228945.1. Lineage (GTDB taxonomy): Bacteria > Pseudomonadota > Gammaproteobacteria > Burkholderiales > Burkholderiaceae_B > Verticiella. Next base: position 132,575 of record JALOAI010000008.1, read on the forward strand.
GGCGGTTCTGTGCCGAGAGCAGGCGTGCACGCCGATCGTAGGCGGCGGCTGCTTCCGCCTCGGGGTTCGGTGCCGGGAAATGGCCGTCAGGCAGACGCAAGGTTCGGGTCCCTCCAAAGAATCGAGGGCGTAATGTGTCATAGGGCCGTCACGGCGTAAATGATCCCCAGGGATCATGAGGATCGTTGTCCACCGCGCAATTGGCGCGTAAGAATCAGCGGCACGGCTCATCGGCGTTGCTCCGCAGGCCTGAGCGGCCCAAGACTTGATCAACCTTGAATAAGGATTCAATATGTAGGGCTTCAAGCCTTCTGGAACGCTCGTGGCCAGCCCCACTACCGCCAACAAGGAATACCTGACGGCCGCCGAAGCGATGGCCGTGCTCAAGGTCCGCCAGCAGACGCTGTACGCCTACGTCAGCCGCGGCCTGATCCGCAGCGTCAAGCAGCCCGACAGCAAAGGCAAGCTGTACCTGGCCGAAGACGTCAACCGCACCCGCAGCCGGTCGCAGGCCCGCGCGGGGCACGGCGCCGTGGCGGCTTCGGCCATGAACTGGGGCGAGCCCATCATTCCCACCTCGATCACCGAAATTACCGCCGAAGGCCCCAGCTATCGCGGCCGCCTGGCCACCCAGTTGGCGCAAGCCGAAGCAAGCTTCGAATCGGTGGCCGAGCTGCTGTGGACGGGTATCTGGCACCAGCCCTGCGAGCCCTGGAGGGTACCGGTGCCCGAATCCGATATTGCGGCGCTCAAGGCATTCATCGGCAATGACGGCGGCCACGCTTTGCTCGACGTCTTCGCCGTGGCGGTGCTGCACCTGGGGCTGCGCCGCGGCAGCATCGAAGACCGCGTGCGCAGCGGCCACATCCTGAATGCGGCGCGCCAGGTGCTGCGGACCCTGGTCGGTGCGCTGGGGTGGCTGGGGCCGGGGCGCACCTATCATCCACTCGACGCGGGTGAACGGATCAGCAGCGGTGTGCTGCGGGCGCTCGCCGTGCCGCACACCGACGAGAACCAGGCGGCCATCGAAGCCATGCTGGTCCTGTTTGCCGACCACGAGCTATCGCCGGGCACGCTGGCGGCGCGGGTGGCGGCCTCCAGCGGCGCGCCGCTGCATGGCTGCCTGGCGGCGGCGATCTGCGCGACGGCGGGGGTTCAGGTGGCCCGTTTGTACGATAGGGTGGAGAGCTTTCTGGATGCGAACCGCACGCTGGAAGCCTTGCGCCGCAGCGCCGGGCAGGCCCAGCGCCAGGGCAGCGCCCCGCCGGGGTTCGGCCACCCGCTGTATCCGCATGGCGATCCGCGGGCCGGCTGGCTGTTGAAGCTGGCGCAGCAGCGCCGCCGCCAGAGCCGGCGGCTCGAAGCGATCTACACCTTTCTCCACGACATGGAGCACGATCTGGGCCTGCATCCGCGCCACGAACTGACGGCGGCCACGCTGGCCATCGCGATGGAATTGCCGCCGCGTACGCTGGGTCCGGTGTTTGCGCTATCGCGCTGCGCGGGCTGGGTGGCGCATGTGCAGGAACAGCGGCTGAGCCCGGCGATGCTCAGGCCGCGGGCACGCTTCGTGACCTGAGGGCGCGGCGCTCCGCCCGCGCCGCCTACAATTCGGGATTCATCTTTCTACGAGGCACCGACTAGTGGCAACCGCTCCGATTCGTCTGATCGCCGGCCTCGGCAATCCCGGCGCCGAGTACGACCGCACCCGGCACAACGCGGGCTTCTGGCTGGCGGACGCCCTGGCCGACGACCTGCGCGCCACCTTCAACCACGATAAGGCGTTCTTCGGCTGGGTGGCCAAGGCCCGCGTGGCGGGCGAAACCATCTGGCTGGTCAAGCCGGGCACCTACATGAATCGTTCGGGCCAGGCCGTGGGCGCGCTGGCGCGCTTCTATAAGCTGGCGCCCGAACAGGTGCTGGTGATGCACGACGAGCTCGACCTGCCGCCGGGCTGCGCCAAGCTCAAGCAGGGCGGCGGCCATGCCGGCCACAACGGCCTGCGCGATATCCAGGCGGCATTGGGCACGCCCGCTTTCTGGCGCCTGCGCATCGGCATCGGCCACCCGCGCACCCAGGGCCTGGCGCAGCCCGTGGTCGACTACGTTCTGCACCCGCCCCGCCACGAAGATCGCGACGCCATCGGCGCCACGCTGGATCGTTGCCGCGCCATCATTCCGGCGCTGATCGAGGGCAACTTCGAAGCGGCCACCCGCCAATTGCATGGCGGCAATCCGGCCGAACCCAAGGCCAAGAAGCCGCCCAAAGACAAACCGGCGGATAAACCGGAGGCGGCCGGCGCCAACCCCGCCACTCCTCGCCTCGAAGATGCGGTGGAGGATGGGCGGTGAGGAGGTCGCGCAGCGACTGGAGGGTAGCCCGGTGAACGAGCCCGCGCGGCATACCGAAGGACGTGCGCTTTCCCACCAGAAGGAGGTCGCGCCGGAGCGCGAGGATGATCCCGCCCTTAGGCCCGCCTCGCGGCATAGGCCGCTGGAGGGCTGGCGGATGGAGCTGGCGGACTTCTGGCGTTTCGTGCGCCGGCCGCGGCTCGCGCCGCGCTTGCCCCATCGCGCCATGCCGGCCTTGGCCACCGATTGGATGACCGGGCTGGCGTTCGGCCGGATTCTGCGCTGGGTGTTGCTGTTGTGGCTGGTCAATTTTCTGGTTTTCGGGCCATTGGCGGCGGGGATTGCCCATCGCTCGGGCGCCGAGCACCGCTTCGATCCCGTTGTGCTGCCCTGGATGCTGGCGCTGGTGTGGGCGCCGGTGATCGAAGAGTTGATGTTCCGCCTGGGGATGCGCCGACCGGGAGCGGCGCTGTGGCTCTTGCCCGCGTTCGGAGCCCTGGCCTGGTTTGGCCGCAGCTTTGCCGCGGGAGCCTTTCTGGCGGTGCTGCTGGCGGCGGTGGCCTGCCCGCGTCCCGGTAGCCGCGCGACCGCGGGCGGCTGGCAGCCCTTGCTGCCCGGAGTGCGCTGGTCGTGGCGCTGGAACCGCCGTTACGTGGCTTGCTTTCCCTGGGTATTCCATGGCCTGACGGCAGGCTTTGCCTGGCTGCACCTGTTCAATTTCGCGCTCGGCTCGGTGCCCTGGTGGACGTGGATTTTCCTGATTCTGCCCCAATGGTTCACCGGATTGGCGCTGGGCTGGCTACGGGTGCGCGGCGGCATGGCCCTGGCCATGCTGGTGCATGCCGGCTTTAACGCCGGCCCCATGTTGCTGCTCTGGATGTTCAACCGAATGGGGGCATTGGGCTGATCGCACGGGATGGCGCGCGGCCGCGCCTATTGCGACGGCGCGCCCTGCAGCCACGCGGCCCAGGCCTCGCCCAGCCGCTCGGGCGGCGTGCCGGCGGCCAGCAGGCCCCACAGCAATAAGCGGGCCTTGCGGGCATCGAGGTCGGCCGCCATCCACACGCCGCGCTTCCGCAGATCGATCTCCGAACCCAGGGCGCCGTAAGTGGCCTGGGTGGTGTGGCCGGCGCCGGTGCGGCTGGCCATCACGACCGGCATGCGCCGGCAGACCGGGCCCAGCCGCTCGGCAAAGGCCGGGGAAACGTGACCGGTGCCGAAGCCGGAAAGCACCAGACCGTCGAACTTGGCCGCCAGCACGCCGTCGAGCAGCTCGCCGGTGTCGCCCAGGCAGGTTTCCAGCAAGGCCACGTGTGGCGTGATGAAGGCTGGCGCCAGCGGCTCCGCTCGCCTCTCGGCCGACGAAAACCAGTGCCATCGTCCTTCCACCAGGGTGCCCAGGGGGCCGCCGTTGGGCGAACGAAAGGCATCGGGCGCCAGGGTATGGCTTTTGCGCACCCGCCGCGCGGCGTGCGCGGTGTCGTTGAGAACGGCCAGCACGCCCCGCCCCCAGGCGCTGGGGCTGGCGGCGGCGATCGCGGCCGCCAGCAGATTGGCCGGGCCATCCGCTCCCGCCATCCCGGGGTTGCGCATGGCGCCCGTCAAGACCAGCGGCTGGGGATGCTGCCAGTAGAGATCGAGGAAGAAGGCGGATTCTTCCAGGCTATCGGTGCCCTGGGTAATCACCACGCCCTCGGCGCCCTGTTCCACCTGATGCCCGGCCCAATCGAGGACGTGGCGCAAAATACCGAAGTCGAGGGCGGAGCTGGGCAGATTGAAGAGGGTTTCGGCATGCAGGCTGCCGATTTGCTCCAGCTCGGGCACGGCGGCCACGAGGTCGGCGGCGTCGAGCTTGGGCATGACGCCGCCCTCCGCCGACGGCGTCATGCAGATGGTGCCGCCCAGGGCGGCGATGGCGATGCGGGGCAGGGTCATGCCGCGCAATGTACCATCGCCGGTGCGGTTCGGGAGCATTGTGCGCGACATCTCTATGGCAGCCCTGGCGCCGCGACGATGCCAGCCCGGGGGCCGCGGGGGCCGGACACTTCGCGGACGGCGCTATTGCTGCGGCTTGATGCCCGCGGCCTTGGCCAGCGCGCCATAGGACTGGATGGCGTCGCGTATGGCCTGGCCCAGTTGCTCCGGTGTGCTGGGCGAGACGATGAAGCCGACTTCCTCGAGGGTTTGGCGCAGCGGCCCGGTCAAGGCTTTATTCACCTCTTGATTGAGTTTGCTGACGACCGCGGGCGGCGTGCCGGCGGGCGCGACCAGGGCGATCCAAGCGGTGAGCGCCATTGGCACGCCGGACTCGGTCAGGGTTGGAACATCGGGCAGCTGGGCCACCCGCTGCGGCGATGTGACGGCGAGCGCGCGCAGCTTGCCGCCGCGGACATGCGGCAGGGCCTCCGGAAGCGGCGAGAAGATCATGCCCAGATGCCCGCCGAGCAAATCGGTAATCGCCGGCGCACCGCCCTTGTAGGGCACGTGCAGCAGCTCGATGTCGGCAAGCTCGCCCAGCGAGATCCCCGAGAAGTGATGGGGTGAACCCTCGCCGCCCGAGCCATACGTGACGGTGCCGGGATGGGCCTTGGCGTATTTCACCAGGTCTTGCACCGACTTGAAGGGCGAATCCTGGTTGACGACCAGCACCAGCGGCTGGTCGACCACCATGCTCACCGGCGCGAAGTCCTTCAGCGGATCGTAGGGCAGATTGGCGAACATGCTGACGTTGGCCGCGATGAAGGCATCGGGCGCCATGCTCAGGGTGTAGCCGTCGGGCGCCGAGCGCGCGACGTGGTCGGTGCCGATGATGCCGGAGGCGCCGGGACGGTTGTTGACGATAAAGGGCTCGCCCATGGCCTTGGAAAGATACTCCGCCAGATTGCGGGCCACGGCGTCGATGCTGCCGCCGGCCGACACGGCAACCACGATCTGTACCGGCTTGGAGGGGTAGTCGGACTGGGCGGCGGCGGGGCCCGCCAGCCCCAGGGCGAAGCCGGCGTAGGCCAGCATGCCGCGAGTGAGGAAACGTCGATACATGATGCGCTCCCGAAGAGGGGCGCGGCCAGGGTGTGCGCCGCAGTGGTGGTCTCCATCCGAAAATGGATGGAACATTTTGCAAGGAACAGCGCAGAAATTACGGCAGTGATGCGGGCCAGGTCAATCTTGATCGAAGATTCAACCTAGGTTGGGATGTGCCATCAAAGATCCGAGGGCGGCGTTGTGGGGAGATCATGCGGCATGCAGGCGTCGGTGTGCCGCGCCAGGGTTTCGATGAACCTGAGCATCGCGGGCGTGGTGGAGCCGGGGTTCCAGACGAGCTCGGCGCCCAGACGAAGGTCGATATCCGCCAGGCGGCGCGACTTCACGGGAATGGTGAAATGGCCTCGCAGGGCGGCGCTGCCTAGCGTCATCCCCAGGCCGGTGGCCACCAGCGATAGGCTGACGGCATAGCTTTCGGTGTCTTGCACGATGTTCGGTTCCAGCCCGCGATCACGCCACGGCTGGAGGCAGCGATCATGAAAGGCCGGGCACCAGCGGCGGGCCACCATGATCAGCGGCTCCTTTGCGATATCCGCCACGGCCAGGCTGGGAGCGTCGGCCAGCCGGTGATCGGCGGGCAGCGCCATTTCCATGGGCTCGTCGAAGATGCGCAAGGTGGCGTGCTGGCTGGTATCCGCCGTGTCGAGATGCATCACGCCGAAATCGATGCGGCGCTGCGGCAAGGCCTCGCGCTGCGCGGAGGGCGCCATCTGCAGCAGGGTGAGCTGCACGCCGGGGTAGTCTTCACGAAAGTGCTTCATGGCCTGCACGAAGGGCAGGTAGCAAAAGGCCACGGGCATGAAGCCGATCACCAGCTGGCCGTTGGCGCCCTGGGCCACGGCGCGCGTACTGGCCAGCGCCCGCTGGCAGCGCTCGAGAATGGCATAGGCCTCATGGCGCAGGGTGATCCCCGCCGGCGTGAGGCGGATGCGGTGGCCGTCGCGTTCGAACAGCGGTGCGCCGATATCGGCTTCCAGATCGCGGATCTGCCGGCTGAGGGGCGGCTGGGCGATGCACAGGCGCTGCGCCGCGCGCGTGAAATTGAGGGTTTCGGCGACGGCGAGGAAGTAACGGAGCTGACGCAGGTTCATGACCAACCTTTTAGGTATGAATTGCTATCAATTTGGACTTGGACAGGTTGGCTTGCGCTGACGTAGGCTTATTTTACGCACGCAGCCATGATCTCATGCAATAAAAATGTACCAAATAATATACGTGCAAGGAGCCCGCTTTCGCCAAAGAAGGCGGGACGCTACATCTTTGTCTGAATATTTATGCCAATGAACATCGACCTCGAACTTTGCCACGTCGTCGCGGACTCCGTCGACCGCCTGACCACCTCCCAGATCTTCATGTCGGGCGGCGGCGCAGATCCCACCGTACGCAACATCAATGCGGATCTTTATAACGCCGCTGTGCGCGTGCAGGGCGGGCCGCTCAGCTTCCTGGCCACCAAGGGGCTGATCGAGCGAGTCAAGCCCCGAGACGTGGTGGTGATCTGCGCCGGGTTTTTCGACCCGCCGGCCATGATCACCGAAGCCGATGGGCCGGTGGGCGCCGCCCTGCTCGGCCGGGCGCTGGCCGCGGGGCTGGGCGCCACCCCGGTTTTTCTCACCGAGGTCACCAACATGCCGCGAATGGCCGAGCTGGTGCGCGCCACGGGGCTCGAGGTGGTGGATGTCGACCTGGCCCGCACCACGGCATTCAAGGCGGCGATCGCGCCGCTGCCGATCGATGACGGCAACGCGCGCCGCCTGGCGCCGGAACTGATGCGGGACCTGAATCCCGCCGCCATGGTGTGCATCGAGAAGCCGTCGCCATCAGACAAGGGCACCTTCCATGTCGGCTCGGGCGTGGACGTTTCCTCTCTGGTGGGCAAGGTGCAACATTACGTCCATGCCGCCCGCGACGCCGGCGTGTTCACCATCGGCATCGGCGACGGCGGCAACGAGGCGGGCATGGGCCGCATCCACAGCGATGTGTGCGAGATCGTGAGTACCGGCAAAATCATCGGCACCGTGCTCGAAACCGACGTCCTGATCGTCTCGGCCATCGCCAATTGGGGTGCCTACGCCATCGAGGCCTGCCTGGCGGCCGCCCTGCACTTGCCCGAAGTGCTGCATCCCACCGCCGTGGAGCGGCGCGTCATGGACGCCGCGGCCCGCACCGGCATGATCGACCCGATGTCCGGTTTGGCGCAGGGCTGGGTCGACGGCACGCCGCCCATCTGCAGCGAATCCCTCCTGGAACTCCTGCGCTGCATAGTCGAACTGCGGCTGGACCTCAAGACCCGCCCGCAAACCCTGGCGCGCAACGGCTACCGCTGGCACCATGCCGACGACCGCGACCATCAGATCGCTGTGTGGGCCAAGGCGCTGGCGGCAGAGGAGGAGGCTTTCTTCAAGCGGGGCTGAGCACGCGCCACGGCCCAGGCCGGGCCGCCGGAGTTCTTCAGGGGAACCCTCGGGCGCATTCAGCATAGGCGCCGCCTTTGGCGAGGTGGCGCGGCTACAATCGGGGCCAAATTTTCAAGGAATACCCCATGGCTCTGCAATGCGGCATCGTCGGCCTGCCCAACGTCGGCAAGTCCACCCTGTTCAATGCTCTTACCAAGGTCGGCATCGCGGCCGAAAACTACCCCTTCTGCACCATCGAGCCCAACGTGGGCGTGGTGGAAGTGCCCGACCCCCGCCTCGGGCAACTGGCCGAAATCGTCAAACCTGAACGCGTGGTGCCGGCGGTGGTGGAGTTCGTCGACATCGCCGGCCTGGTGGCCGGCGCCAGCCAGGGTGAAGGCCTGGGCAACCAGTTCCTGGCCCACATCCGCGAAACCGACGCCATCGTCAACGTCGTGCGCTGTTTCGAAGACTCCAACGTGGTCCATGTGGCCGGCAAGGTCGACCCGATCTCCGACATCGAAGTGATCGCCACCGAACTCGCCCTGGCCGACCTGCAAACGGTGGAAAAAGCCATCCACCGCCACAGCAAGACCGCCCGCTCCGGCGACAAAGACGCCGCCCGCCTGGTGGCCATCCTCGAAAAATGCCAGGCCCAGCTCGACCAGGGCAAGCCGGTGCGCGCCCTCGGCCTGGATGCCGAGGAACAGCTCCTGATCAAGTCCTTCGGCCTGATCACCGCCAAGCCGGCGATGTACGTGGCCAACGTCAGCGACAGCGGCTTCACCGACAACCCGCTGCTCGACCGCCTCGCCGCCTACGCGGAAAGTCAGGGCGCGCCCGTGGTGGCCATTTGCGCCGCCATCGAGGCCGAGATCGCCGAACTCGATGACGAAGACCGCCTGGTCTTCCTCGCCGACCTCGGCATGGAAGAGCCCGGCCTCGATCGCCTGATCCGCGCGGCCTATCGCTTGCTTGGACTGCAAACCTATTTCACGGCTGGCGTGAAGGAAGTGCGGGCCTGGACGGTGCGCGTTGGCGCCACCGCGCCCCAGGCCGCGGGCGTGATTCATACCGACTTCGAGCGTGGCTTCATTCGGGCCCAGACCATCGCTTTCAACGACTTCATCCAGTACAAGGGTGAGACGGGGGCGAAGGAGGCCGGCAAGATGCGGGCGGAGGGTAAGGAGTATGTGGTGCAGGATGGGGATGTGTTGAATTTTTTGTTTAACGTCTAACTAGCCAGTTCAATCCGAGTAATTCCGAGCAGTGCCGAAAAGCCCAGTAAATCAAAGGATTTCTGGGTTTTTTTGTTCCGAGCTATTCCGGGCGATTCGTTGAGTTCCGAGATAAAGGTGGGTACGATAGCGGGTATGACCTGAATGACCGCCCTCTAAAAAGTGGGTATGAAGGAAAGCGAGGCGTACTCATGCTCACCGACACCAAGTGCAGAACAGCAAAACCCAAGGACAAGCCCTACAAGCTGCCGGACGGCAAGGGGTTGTACCTGGAGGTCAAGCCCAACGGCGTGAAGGCTTGGCGCTACCGTTTCAAGCTGGCCCGCGAGGGAGTCATCAAGGAGAGCGTGTTTGCCATTGGCGATTACGTTACGGCGCCGAATGGCGAGACGCCGGAGGCTGCCCAGTCCCGCCGGGCTGGCGGTGGCTTCACGCTGGCTGAAGCACGGGATGAACGGGCCAAGGCGCGCGCGCTGGTCAAGCAGGGCATCAACCCCGCTCACAATCGCCAACTGGAGCGCGTAAAGCGCGAGCAGGACAGCGCCAACACCTTCGAGGCCGTGGCGCGCGAGTGGGTGGCGCTGAAAACGTGGGAGCCGATCACCAAGAAGCGTCGGCTCGATATGCTGGCCCGCGTGGTGTTCCCGAAGATTGGTGCGTTGCCCGTCAAGCAGATCACGCCTGCGCACATCCTCAATGTGTTGAAGACGGCAGCCAAGAAGAACGGGCCGAGCGTGGCGGCAGAAGCCAAACGCACCATGTCCGGCGTGTTCGAGCTGGCAGTAGCCACACTGCGCGCTGACAACGACCCCACTTACCCGGTACGCAAGGCCCTGCCGGTCAACAAGACCCAGCATAAGCGCCCCCTCACGCCCGATGAGGTAGGGCAACTACTGCGCGACTTCGACGGCCACGGTGGCAAATTCGAGACGGTGTGCGCATTCCGCCTGATGTGGTGGACACTTTGCCGCCCCATCGAAATTGCCGAGGCCAGGTGGGAAGAGTTCGACCTGAATGCCGCTGTGTGGCGTATCCCTGAAGGCCGGATGAAGATGCGTCGAGAGCACGCCGTGCCGCTTCCGGCGCAGGCGGTTGAAATGTTGCGTGCCTTGCACGGCGTGACCGGGCGCCACGCGCTACTCTTCCCCAACCGTGACGACCGTACCAAGGCAATGGCGACGGCTTCGTTCCGCCAGGCGCTACGTGTGCTGGGCTGGGCCGGGAAATTCAGCCCGCATGCGGCCCGCACTACCGGCTCGACGCTGTTGAATGGCATGGGATACTCGGCTGACTGGATTGAGCGTCAGCTTGCGCATGCGGAACCCAATGCAGTGCGCCGCACATACAACCATGCCGATTACCTGGCTGACAGATCCCGGATGATGCAGCAGTGGGCTGACACGCTGGATGCGTGGAAGAACGGTGAGGCCGAGAAGGTGCTGTTGTTGCGCTCTACGGCAGCTTGATTGGAGGGTTACAGATATGGCGGGCCGGGTATTTTTCAGGGATCAGGCGCGACATCTTTCCCGCCATGTCCATAGCTTCGAGGCCCCGAGCGACCTGTGGCCCACGCTGGTACGCCTGACAGGAAAACGTATCACTCGCCAAGAGTTCATGCTTCTGGTGCGAGCGATTGCCATTGCACAGGCAGAAGACGAAACTCATACCAAGGGAGGCGCGACCCGTAAGGACGCGATGGCGCAGCTCAAAGCCATGTTGCGGTTGGAAGAAGGCGATGCCCTGCTCCAGGCGTTGCGTGGCTGTGATCGCTTGACATACGAGGCTGTGCAGCAGGCGCAAATAGACGCTATCAGTGAAATTTTGTGGCGTGACGGTTTTTTCGTTGATGCGGATGGGGATGAGCATCGAATCGCGCCAAGCATGGAGCTTGGAGTGCAAGGGGGTGAGAGCAAGCGCGTGCCGCCGTATTTGCCGATGGGTTTTGCTGGCGTGCGTAATGCCGTGGCCGCAGCACTGAAAAATATCGAGGCGGATGAGTGGGGCGAAGAATCCAGCCCTGATCTACACCTTGTCACCATGCGGACACGCTTTCATCCGAAGATGAGGGCAGGGCGGGCCGCAAAGCCCTATCAACTCGACTTGGCACACGCATGCTGGGCACTCTGGGAGCGGCATGGGCCAAGTAAGGGGAGAGGCGCGTGGCGGACAAACGGGACGAATAAGCGTTCAAAACTGGTTGATATGGCAGACGTAGTTTTCAGTGCCGCAGGTATGAGGTTGGATAGCAGCCGACTGGTGGCGCTTTTGAAAAAGTCCAAATAAAAGGGGCTGTCACACTGGCGTCAATATAAGAAAGTTCAGCCATCCCGGTATTTACCGGATTCCTCGGATAAAGGAATAGGAATACGACGATGACTGAACAAACGAATGTCGCGCCGCGCATCATCCGGCGCGATGAAGTGACCGCAAAGACGGGGCTTCCCCGTTCCTCGATTTACGACCGCGTGAAAGCTGGCCTGTTCCCCGCTCCTATTCGCTTGGGTGTCGGCATGAGGGCGACTGGCTGGGTGGAGTCTGAGGTGGATGCCTGGATTGTTGAGCAGATTGCCAACAATCGTTTGGCGTGAGGGGCTGCTATGGCTTCACCTCGCACCCCAGCGGGACATACCCGCGCAAAACTTGCATCTGAGCGCCAGCGTGCGAACAGTGAGGCACAGCGATACGCTGAAGCATTGCGTGATCTGAGCGCATCCGCGCGCGTGGAGTTGCAGCCAGCCAAGCGGAAGCGCACTCAAGATTGTGAGGTGCGAGCATGACCCGCGATCAACCTGCCGCCGCCCCATTTCGCAAGTTTTCGATGGGCACCTGGGCCGACAAGAAAGTGCGGCATTTGTCGTCGCTGGAGCCGTCCGGCCAAGCGCTGTACATCATGCTGGAAATTGGGCCGCAGACCACCAATATGCCTGGTGTGCAACCTGTTGGTCGCCTGGGCTTTGCTGAGATTCTGGAATGGGAGCCTGAAGACTTTGATAAAGCCTTTGCGGAAGTCTTAGCGCAAGGCTTGGCGAAAGCTGATTGGAAAGCTCGCTTCGTGTTTGTGCCAAAGGCTATTCAGCACAACCTGCCGCAGAGTCCAAACGTGGTGAAGAGCTGGGCGTCCACCTGGTCGCGTGTACCGGATTGCGATCTGAAGCGCGAGGCGTGGGAAACCATCTATGCAGCATTGCAAAGGATGGGGGACAGCTTTTCCAAGGCGTTCGAAGCCGCATGTCCGCTAGCTTTGGATGATGTTGGGGGCGGCAGCGTCAGCGGCGGAGTGCCTATCAGGAAGACTTCCCGAAAGCCTTCCGAAAAGGCTATCGGCTATCAGGAGCAGGAGAAAGAGCAGGAGAAAGAGCAGGAGAAAGAGCAGGAGAAAGAGCAGGAGAAAGAAAGACAAAGCGCTGCCGCGCCCGGTGTGTCTGGTTCGGATTCGCCTGACGGCGATGAGCCTGGAAACCCTGGAGCGCCTGACGGCCCTGACGGCCCTGATGCGCCTGAAGACCCGCCCGACGGCCCTGCTGGCGACGAAAAATCAAAACGCGCCCTGGGCATCCGGGAGCTGGTGGCCGAGGGTGTGGACAGGCAACACGCCGAGGACTGGCTGAAGATCCGTCGGGCGAAGAAAGCTCCCCTGACCGCGACCGCCCTGGACATCGTGCGCAAGGAGGCCGAGAAGGCCGGGATAACACTTGCGGATGCGGTTGCTCATTCGGTCGGCTCGAACTGGGCCGGATTCAAAGCGAAATGGTTGGACGAACCCGGCAGCAGCGGGCGCTCAAACCGGCAAGCACCCGCAAGCGGCAGGTTCGGCGGATTTGAACATCGAGATTACGGAACAGGCGGGCGGCTATGAAGTGCGACGAACCGCCAAAACTCCTACCTCTATGGCAAGCAATTGCCGACGTGCCTCAATCATGCTGGCTGACCCGCCAGCCTACGAAACCCATCAGCGAGGAAAGCTCAATGACCGATTCCGCCGACATTGCCCTGCCAGGCGCTCATAGTGCTTGGGTGGAGCATTTACTTTTGATTCAGGAAGGCCCACCACCATCCCCCGAGATTTTCGACGGCGACCCGAAGCAAGAGCAGCTTGAGGCGGTTCGAGTCATCGGCGCCCGGCTGCGGGAAAGCCGCGAGCTGAACAACCTTTCGCAGACATTGGCCGCGCGGCGCCTTGGCTACTCGAACAGTTCCAAGCTGTCGAAAATTGAAGGGGCCACAGACACCTATAGCGTTCCCCTGTGGCTGATTATCCGGGCGGCCAAGGTATACGGCGTGTCGATAGATTTTCTTTTCGGTGTCTGCGATGACTGGGAAGGGTCGGGGGCAATTCGCAGCACCAATACCTGGGTGCTTGAAGCCTGGGAGCGTATGCGGCAGCGTGATTTGTCCGTCCTGGATCAAGTGCATTGTGAGGTTGTTGAGGTTGCCGAGCATACAACCGCACTGATCCGTAATGCCGAAGAGGTCGTGCAGGCGATTTCGGACTACCGGGCGCGGCACCCGTCATTCGATGAAACACCAATGAGCGGAACTGTTGTAGGCCGTGCTGAGCGGCTGGCGCAGCACGCCCAGGAGGCAGACAAAGCGCTGCGGCGGTATCGGCTGACGCCAATGTCTGGCCGTGCGCAAGGGGCCAACAATGGTAAATGATTGGCTGGGTAAGGTCCGGGGGCATGTTGGCGAAGCGGGCGCGCGTTTTACTGCCGATGCGCGGCAGCGCGTAGCAGCGGAGAAGAAGTCAGGCTCAACGGTGCTCACCGACCAGATGCTCAGGTCTGGGCAATGGGATGCTGGAAAGGTTCTGTTTACTACGCTGAATGGCGGTCTGACGGAAATCACCGCCAGCGAATTGGGCGCATTCCGCCGCAATATGCAGCTTGCCAAGCGGCAGGCGGGATTTGATGGCAAGGGCATAACAGCCCGCCAAGTGATTGACCTGGCTTCATCCAGACCGCTGGTTTATGCAGGAAAACAGCCCAAAGACGCACAAAGCGACATTGACAAGGCGCGCCGTGAGATAACTATGGCGGCGCCGGTATCAGCGCTGAATAGCACAATTCGTTTCATGACCAACGCCGGAGGTTCAGAGCCGGGCGTAAGTCGCCACCATGTCGTGATTGAGCTGCTGGGATTTCGTGAGGCGGTGGACAGCATCACGGCTGCTGGGAACGACCAGGCTGCCCCACGTAAAGCCGCAAATAAGCTGCGGAAATCTGGCCTCAAATTTGATTGCAGTTGCAAGCGGCATAGGTTCTTCCTTCGTTACGTGGCGACTATCGGCGGATTCAATGCCGGGCGTGACGAAACTGGATTCCCTAAGATACGCAACCCCGGCCTGCAGGGGGTTGCTTGCAAACATGTTCTGCGCGTCATGACTGAACTGGAATCGTCCAATACTGCTCTGCGTTTCTTGGAGCGGCATTTGCAGAGCGCTACGGCTTACAAAGCAAGAACCACCGCCCGGCAGGCCGAGGCCGAAGAAAACGCGAAGAAGTCCCCCGCCAGGATCAAGACCAGCGAACAGCGCAAGCAAGAAGCCGACAAGAGGCGGGAGCAGCGCGGGCTCCTGTCTGTCGCCAAGGATGTCATTTTGCAAAGACCCGAGAAAGCCTTACCAGCAACACGACGTGCGGCCAAGGCCGCCGCTGTATCGCTGGGCAAGAAGTTTGTCCTGACGCCGCAACAAATTGCAGAGATTCAGAATATTTTGATTCGGAAGTGAGCACGGAGCCAACCCTATGCGAACCATTTTCCAGGATAAATCCATCAAGAAGCTTGCCAGCCAGTGCGAGGCATTGGCGCATCAAGTCGGTACCCAGCTCCCGGCGGATGCCTTTATTCAAGAGGCGCTTTTCAATCTGAACGGGGAGGGCCGGTTGTACGACGCTGGTACGCCTTGTGTCGGTGCCGTTGAGCTTGAATTGTTGGGTAAACGTGAATGCCTGACGAAGGCGGTTTGCGAAGCCAGAGGCATAGCCTTGAAGTGCCGCCACCTCGACCGTATCGCGCGGCAATATGGCGCAACCCCTGATTTTCCATCACCCGAAAGGATTAACCCATGACTTCACAATCCCCCATCACCACCGCAAGCCTGAAAGCGGATGGAACCGTTCACGCCCTGGCCACTGTTTGCGCCCAGGTCATGCGCGAGGTCGCCGTATCGGCCACGCCGGAGCGATTCATTCACCTGGTTGTCCAGCAGGTAGCCGCCAACGACGGGCAGGTAACTGCGGAACGCGTCGTTGAGCGTCTGCAAGCGACTGCTGCCGCCGGGAAAGCTCTGGCGGCTGAATTGCATTGGGCTGGTCGAGAAGGCCGCGCATAAAACCGGAAAACGGCAGGAAACCCGCACGAAACCCCGACGAAAATAGAAAAAACCACTGGAGCCAACCATGCTTACTTGTCCGAACACCCCGACCCTTGAAGAACTTCAAGCATTTCGCAACAGCCCTGATGCAGTGCATACAGCAAGGCGCCTGAAAGGCGATTTGCGGCGTGCTGTGACAGGCCTGAGAGCTGAAGCCTTGCTTGCCTTGGCGTTGCAGCATTTCCCCGGCGAAGCGCCAGAGCAAGCTCTTAAAAAGTTTGGTTTGGAGGTCATGGCGACCCTGCACGAGCTTTCCAAGGTTGGTTGTCACGCGCAGGCATTGCGGCGGGCTGAAGACGACCGCATAAGCCCGCTGACACAGGCCGCCGCCAAGCGTTTGCTTACTGCTGCTGGCAGGGTGATGAGCATGCCGCGTCTGATTGAGCTGGAGCGCGCCGCAGTGCAGCGCAAGCGCAAGGAGCTGGCGGCAATGGATGTTGAAGATCCGTCATTCATCGAGAAGCTGGCTCCCGCGAACGGAGTAAAGGCGCTGGAGGATGAGCAACGCGCCCTTGAGGCCGAAATTGCGGCTTTGGAAGAGTTTATGCGCACCAAGGATGAAACCCTATTGCCGCCCGGAATCAAGCCTTTCGACCAGGCCGCATCGGATGAGGCGCGCCGCCTTGGGCATCTGCATTACCTTCAGCAAACAGTTGGCGGTGCAGCCGCCGCCGCATAGGGGGAGGTGTGCCAGATGAACACTAATACCTTGACATCAATACAGCGTGACCCTGGTGGTCGCCCGCCAAGCGTGCGGGCTATCCGCGTAAGTGCAAGCAGGCATGCCAGGGCCGCAATCGCTACCCTGGCGGCCATCGCGCAGGATGAGGCGGCGCCTTCCGCCGACCGCGTGAGCGCCGCACAGACCTTGCTGGCGCATGCTGTGCCGAAGGAATCGTGATGGTTCAGGTTCTCGACACAATTACGGTACGGCCCAGCCTGGAAGCAAAAACGCTTTCTTCTAAGTGGGATGGGCTATCACCGCATCTGATAGCGTCGTTCTACGAAGTAGCGAAGACGGGCGAACACACATGGGATCGCATTGAGGGCGAAGGCGGCACAGACCCGGTGGCGGTTATGGCTCCACTGACAGAGGCAACTCTGGAAATGCTGCTGAACTGGCAGTCGCCGTTCGAGCAGACTGGCCCCGAGTCGCGCGCCCCGGCACTGGCGGCAATGCTTCAGTCCGGCTCTCTTCAACCAACGGTCGATGCCATCAAGGCTTTCTTTAGGCCTGGAGACCAGCCGAACCCACCGCCGAATGTGGCGACGGACATGGCGAGGTCAGATCAATTCCTCAGGCAATTTGAGGGCCGTACCGGCATCACCAAGCTGAACAGCACCCAGGTTTTCAACGGCATGCCGCCGGTCAAGATTACCGTGGTGGCGCTATTCCGGGCTTGGAGCAACGCGGCCAGCGAGGTAGAGGCGCCCGTCAATAAACTGATGGAATGGGCTTTGCCCGTCATGCTCTCTCCAGATGCTTCGGTTTTGGCAAGAGCGGCTGATGCAATTCGAGGAACCAAGGGATATATCGAGGCATTGATGCCGTCAATGTCACCTACCCGTATTGCTATGAGATACAAGGGCCGCGTTTATTCCCCGCTGGTCATCGAGTCTATTGGCATGCCGCTCAGTTCGCCGGTGAACAGTGATGGTGACTTCGTGCAGCTCGCCGTACCCATGACACTTTGCACATTGACGGCGCTTGACCGGGGTGACTGGCGAGCTATCGGCTACGAGAAAATTTAATGAAGACACCAAGCAGACCAACCGATGCGCGGCCCTATGATGTTTCGGAGTTGATGGATAAAGTTCTGCCCATTCTGGCGATAATTGGGCGTGCACACCTGCATGGCGGCTTGCATGTGGATGACACTCTACCGCTCGTGCAACAGTGTGAGGTCGGTGCGGCCCTGGACACGCTATCGGTGTTCGCCAGCTTGAATGATGTCGAAGCAGAAAGCCATGAGCGTCCCAGGTAAGCCGCCCCGCCCCCGTAAGGCCGCCAGCAAAGCCCCCGCCAAGACAGTGCGGGGGCGGCCTACTAAGTACCGCGCGGAGTTTGCCGAGCAGGCGCGACGGCTGGCATTGCTGGGGCAGACCGATGTGGAAATGGCCGCTTTCTTCGGCGTGGCCGAGCGCACGATCCACTACTGGAAGGGCGCGCACCGCGATTTTTTGCAGTCCCTAAAGGCGGGCAAGGAAGAAGCGGACGCGCTCGTAGCTGAAAGCCTGTACCGTGCGGCCATCGGGGGCGGCACCATTACCGAAACCAAGGTGCAAGCCGATGCCGACGGCAACATCGTCGGGCGTACCACGGAGATCAAGCAGCTTCCGGCCAACACCACGGCTATGATTTTCTGGTTGAAGAACCGCCAGCCAGACAAGTGGCGCGACCGGATCGAGCACCAGGCCGATATCAACGTGGATGGCCCTGGCATGGATGAGCTTGCGCGTGTGTTCCACGATAGGATGCAGCAGGCGCAGGAGCGGCAGGCAAGGACGTTGGCTGAGCGCGGGTTCTTGAGTCGGGGTGACAGTAATGAAGGGTGACCCGTTGGGAAGCGACTATGAGCGGATGGCGGCGCTTGTGGCCGCGCTGGCGGCAACACTGGACGAAGGCCAGAAGGCACGCCAAAAGGTGGCGCGATTGGAGGCTGAGAATTCCGAGCTGCGCGCGCTGGCTCTTGCCACGGGCTTAGACCCAGATGCCGCTTTGAAGCTGCGGGGCCGCGTAGATGTTGTGCTCTCTCTGGATAGCCGTTTTCTGTGAAGGCAGCGCGCCTTCAATCCCAAGAAGCAAAAACCCGGCATGTAGCCGGGTGAAAAGCGCTCAGACACTGTTTACCCGGCCAGGGCGCCTACTTCCGGTGGCGCTGGATGGAACCCGCGCCGTGATACTGCCGGCGGTGTTCAGGGGTTAACCCCATCGCATGAGACTGGCTGAGCGTCAGCAGACATTCCGCCAGCGACCGAATCGACCACGGCACGCGCCATTTCGATTAAGCAGGCCGCGCCCCAGGCGTTGCTGCCTACGTCGAGTTGGGCGACCTCTTCAGCAATTTCATGGGCGGCGGTCAGCAGTAGCGATGCTTGTGCCAGCGCTTGGCTGGCGGGCACGTTGGGGTTCACTTGAAACAGGTGGGGCTGGCTTTCAGCAAGGCGGGCGAATCCGTGAGCGGTTGTTTTCATTTCGCAATCCTTTGATCTGCTGCGGCTGCTTCGACGCATTCCTGTAGTTCGTCGGCAGGCACACCGATGATGCTGAGCTGGTAGTCGGCGGCCACGTAAGCCCCAAGGCCAGAAAGAGCCTGAATCAGCGCCGTGTTTTGGGCGCCCCCGTCGGCGTTTGCGGTTTCGATGCACTGGAACAGCGCACCCAGCCAGTTCAGGGCCTCCACGCTGCGGTGCATAGGTTCTACGATGTGTTCCGGCGAGCGCCCGAAGAACGCCTGAACGCCTTGGGCGGCTTGTTCCGGGGTGAGGGTTGTCTTAGCCATGGTGGATACCTCCAGCGATTTCAGCGGCCACGCCAGCCGCAAAGGCGTGATTCCAGGCGGCAGTGCGCTGCTGGCGCTCCTGCCAGTCGTTGACCTGGATGCCGTCCAGGTGCAGGGATAGGAAGTGGTCGCGCCATTCCGCCAGCGTCATGCTGGGCTTGGGGGAAGCGAACCACAGGCGGGCTGCGTGGCGGGCCTCTTCAATCGTGAGAGGAAAGGCGGTGGTTGGGTTCGCAGCGCTTTGCTGCTGGCTTCCCGGTAGGCGGGGCGGGCGAGTGACTGACGTAGGTACAATTTGCACAGTTGCCACGATGATGACCTCCAATGGTTGACGTGGTGACGAGAGGCCCGGCGGTGTTGCTGCACTGCTGGGCTTCGTTTTTTCTGATGGCCTTTTTGCCACCTGATGAGTGCACTATATAACGCTCTATAGCGTAATGTAAAGTACTTTATAGAGTGCTATATTTAAAAATCACTGAATAAGGCAAGGGATATGAGCAAAACACAGGAGGCGCTACGCCTGATGCACGACAAGGGGCTGACGGCTTACGCTGCAGCTAAGGAAGTTGGAATTACACCGACCACCTTGTACGCGGCCATCAAGCGAGAGGAAGCGAAAGGAGCCATGGAGGCCTGCCCGTGCTGTGGTTCGATGGTACGGGCTGAGCGAATTAACCGGAGTGCATTGATGACCTCGGTATGAGCCGAGAACTTTGCCTTGATGGTGTACGCAGAATGCGTATAATATAAGCAATGAAAGCCGTCTTCGTAGAACTTTCCACCTTTTCGCGCTTCCGGGCAGACTATCTGGACGACGAGGGTTTCCGTGGCCTGCAAGATGCCATGATGAAAAACCCCGAAGCCGGGGATGTCATCGAGGGTACTGGCGGTCTGCGCAAGTTGCGACATGGTGACCCGCGCCGGGGCAAGGGCAAGCGAGGCGGCTTGCGGGTGATCTACTACTGGTGGGATGGCGGCTCGCAATTTTGGTTGTTCACCCTTTACGACAAGGATGAAATGGCCGACTTGAGCGCAGAGGAAAAACGGGCGTTCAGGGTGAGGTTGAAAAAGGAGCTGGAGTTACGGCGATGAAAAAGCAGAAGCGAAACCTGTTCGATGAATTGATGCAAGGTCTGGATGACCTTGCTGACGCGCGCACCGGCAAGCAGACGCTGCGCACGCACGAAGTGGAAATTAATCCGGCGCCAGACGTGACTGCCGACGAGGTGCTGGCCCTGCGAGAGCGGCTGCACTTGTCGCGGGCGGTGTTTGCCCGCTACCTGCGCACCAACCCCCGCACGTTGGAAAACTGGGAGCAGGGGCGAGCCAAGCCCAACGCCCAAGCTGCCCTGCTGATTCGCTTGGTCGATAAATTCCCAGATACGGTGGAACGGCTGGCGGAGATATGACGGATTTTCAAAAGCGGGTATGAAAGCGGGTACAAAATGACTATGCCAATACGAACAGCAAGCGATAGCGCGGTTTGTGGCCAGAACTTCCCGTTTAACGTCTAAACGTGTGATTGCCCATTGTCTCCTGGATCAAGTCGATCAAGCCGACCCGATCGAAACCAGGGCTTTCAGAGGAGGAGGCTTATTCCCGCTGCTCGAAGAGCCTTTAAATTGGGTAATCCACGGTATTAATGAGGTATTTATCAGCGGAATACCCTATTAACCTCTACTGCGCATGATCGAAGCCGACCTCCTCCAGCAACTGGCCCATGGCGAAGACAGCCGTCATCAGTTCAAGCGCGACGCCACTAATGCCGATGCCCTGGCGGCGGAGTTGGCGGCGTTTGCCAACAGTGGGGGCGGCACCCTGTTCATTGGTGTGAACGACGACGGCACGATGGCTGGCCTGGATGCCACCGCGGTGCGGCGGCTGAACCAGTTGCTGGGCAATGCGGCGTCCCAACACGTGCGCCCGCCGATACATCCTTTGACCGAGAATGTGCACACGGCCAATGGCATCGTCGTGGCGGTCAGCGTGCCCGATGGGTTGTCCAAACCCTATCTGGATGCTCAGGGGCGTCTGTGGGTGAAACAGGGCGCCGACAAACGCCACGTCACCTCGCGTGAGGAAATGCAGCGCATGTTCCAGCGCGCCGGGCTGGTGCGGGCCGATGTGGTGCCGGTGGCGGGCACATCGGTGGCCGATCTGGACGAAAAGTCGTTCAGTGCGTACTTCGAGCGTCGTTACGGGCAAAGCATCGCGAGCACTGGTGCGACGCTCGATCAAGTGTTGCAAAACATCGGTTTGGGCGACGGGCGGGAGTTGAATCTTTCAGGATTGCTGCTATTTGGTCGCAACCCGTTGCGCTGGTGCCCCGCCTTTTCCATCAATCCCCGAGGTGGCGTTGGAAGAGCTCGTGGTCAAGGCGCTGGTGCACCGCGACTATTTCACCAGCGCCTCGATCCGCCTTCTGGTATTCGCTGATCGGGTGGAGATCATCAGCCCCGGCCACCTGCCCGACAGCCTGAGCGTGGAAGATGTGCGCGAAGGCAAGACCAACCGTCGTAACCCGACGCTGACAGAGCACGCCTTCCAGGTGCTTCCATACCGTGGCCTCGGGAGTGGGATTCCCCGCGCTTTGCAGGAGTGGCCGCGCATCGAATTGATCGACGATGTGCGCGGCAACCAATTCAGCGTGGTGGTAGGCCGGCCGCAACCCGAGTGGCTGGAAGCAGATGATCAAGCGAGGCTAGCCACCGGGGAAGTCACCGGGGAAGTCACCGGGGAAGTCACCGAAGAAATCGGCCGCTTGATCCGAGCGTTACAGGATGACATGAAGCGGGCCGAGCTTCAGGATGCCTTGGGCCTCCGGCATGAAGGACATTTCCGTGAAGCCTATCTGAAGCCCGCTCTGGAGAGCGGCTTGGTGGAGATGACAATTCCGGAGAAACCCCGTAGCCGATTGCAGAAATACCGCTTGACCGCTGCGGGCCGACGATGGCTGCAGGTGAGGCATAAGGATCAGGACAAGCCCTGAATAGGCCCATGCCACGCTGGTATGCTGCCGAAGTCGGCGAGCACCACAACTCGCGCCGCCAAGCCTATTCGAAGTACCCCCAGATGCTGACCCACCTCCACATCCAGAACTTCAAAGCCTGGCAAGACACCGGTGCCATCCGCCTGGCACCGCTGACGGTGATCTTCGGCGCCAACAGCGCCGGCAAGAGCAGCCTGGGGCACTTGCTGCTGGCGCTGCAGCAAACCGCGCGCTCCACCGATCGCAGGCGGGTGCTGCACCTGGGGGATGCGTCGTCCCCGATCGATCTGGGTAGCTTCGTCGACTGCGTGCATGGGCATGATCTGCGGCGGGCGCTGTCGTTCGAGCTGGGCTGGAAGTTGTCCAAGGCGCTGGAGGTGCGCGACCCGCTGCGGCCGGAGGGCCGCTATCAGGGCAACCATATGCAGTTGGCGGTGGCCTTGATGGCAAACCACAGCACGGGGCAACCCGAGGTGCAGGCCTTGCGCTATGCCTTGTCGGCTACCGGTGGCGAGGTTTTGGATGTGTCTCTTGCCCGCAACGATAACGGACTGTTCGATCTCGCCTCCCAGGCTTACGGCTTCCAACTGGCGCAGGGTCGCCAATGGCCCCTGGAGGCGCCCGAGAAGTTCTATCGCGTCTCCGACACCAGCATGGCCCGCTATGGGAATGCCGGCTTCCTGGCGGATTTTGCGCTCGCTACCGAAGCCATGCTCGAGAGTCTTTCCTACCTGGGACCATTGCGCAGCCGCCCGCGGCGCCTGTATTCGTGGTCGGGGGACACGCCCGCCAGCGTCGGGCCCATGGGCGAGGATGCGGTGGCCGCCATCCTGGCGGCGCAGAGCGAAGGTCGTCGGCTCAGCCGCGGCCCCGCGCAGCCAGAGCAAGGCTTCGCCGAGTTCATCGCGTCCTGGCTGAAAGAGCTCGGGATGATTCACGACTTTTCGGTGCGGCCGCTGGCGGCCGGGCGCAAGGAATACGAGGTGCTGATCCGGACGCACGCTCAGGCGCCGGAAGTGACGATCACCGATGTGGGCTTCGGGGTGTCTCAAGTATTGCCCGCCCTGGTGCAGGCTTTTTATTGCCCGGCGCATGCCACGGTCTGGCTGGAGCAGCCCGAGGTCCACCTGCATCCGCAGGTACAGGCGGAGCTGGCCGACGTGCTGATCTCGGCCACCCAGGCACGCGAGCAGGGTCAGCCGCGAGACGTGCAGCTCATCGTGGAAAGCCATTCCGAGCATTTTCTCAACCGCTTGCAGCGCCGGGTGGCCGAGGGCAAGGTCCGGGCGGAAGATGTGGCAGTATATTTCTGTCGGCGCGCGGGTCAGGCCAGCGAGCTGGACGCGCTGCGTCTCAACACGTTTGGCGAGATCGAGAACTGGCCAGAGAATTTTTTTGGCGACGAGATGGCCGACATTGCGGGGCGCACGCTGGCTGCCATACAGCGCAAGAAGCGTGCTGCGGATTCAACGGAGCGCCATGAGAGCGGTGATTGACACCAATGTGCTTCTGGTCGCCAACGGCCAGCACGACGAGGTGTCGGACGAGTGCGTGGCGGAATGCATCAGACGCCTGCAAGCCATGCAGCACTCGGGCATCACGGTGATCGACGATGGTTACCGCATCCTGGGCGAGTATCAGCACAAGACCCGTGTCAATCCGCCCAAAGGCGTGGGCGACGTGTTCCTGAAATGGCTGTTGCGCCAGTTGGGCACGGCGCGGGTGGAGCTGGTGCCTCTGAGCGAAAGCGAACCGGATAGATTCGCGGAGTTTCCGGACCCGTTGCTCGAGCCTGTGTTCGACGCTTCCGACCGCAAGTTCGCCGCCGTCGCCCATGCCCATCCGCTCAAGCCGGAGATATGGCAGGCGGCCGATTGCAAATGGCTGGATTGGTGGCCCATACTGCGGGCCAGGGGCATCGAGATCCGGTTCTTGTGCCCGAACGACGCCTGCGGCTTTTACCGCAAGAAATTCCCCGACAAACCCGAACCGACATTACCGGACTGACCCGCCGTGCCCGACTTTTTCCGTTTTCCTTCCACCCCTCATTTGGCCTGGCTGGCCAAGGATGGCACGCCGCGCGACGATAAGGTGCTCTCCGCCGCCGAAGTCGAGGAATTGCTCGCGAGCGATGTGGTGGTCGAAGAGAAACTCGACGGCGCCAATCTGGGCCTGTCGCTGGCGCCCGATGGCTCACTGCGTGGCCAAAACCGTGGCCAGTATCTGGACGAGCCGCATGCGGGGCAGTTCGCCCGCCTGCCGTCATGGTTGGCGCAGCACGAGAGCGACTTGCGCGCGGTGCTTCGGCCGGAACTGATTGTGTTTGGCGAATGGTGCGCCGCCCGCCACTCGCTGGACTACGGCGCATTGCCGGATTGGTTTCTGGTGTTCGATGTTTACGATCGCCGCGAGGGACGCTTCTGGAGCACCGAACGACGCAACGCGCTGGCGGCAACGGCCGGGCTGGCGACCGTGCCGCGCTTGTTGCAAGGTCGTACCTCTCTGACGGCACTGGAAGACCTGGTGACGCACACGCTGAGCCGCTATCGCGCCGGACTGCCGCTGGAAGGCGTGGTGGTGCGCCGCGAGTCGGGCGATTGGTGCGAAGCCCGCGCCAAGCTGGTCCGTTCGGATTTCACCCAGGCGATCGAGACGCACTGGCGCAAACGCGCCATCGAATGGAACCGGGTGGATTGGAGCAAAAGGCTCACTTGAATCAAGGAGCGACCCATCAACAGAGAGAAACTCCCTCTTCGAGCCAGGATTCTCCTGCGATAGGCCGCGAGTTACCACATCCTCGCCATGACATCATCCCGCTTGACGAAGTGGTGCAAGTATTCGTTGTCAGGATGGCAATCAGCGACGCCTGATCAAAGTCGGCGGAGTCGCGCCGGGCACACATATGACCGGCGACCCGGATTCGGTGCCTGGCCGGGACTTCAGCCAAAGCGAAAGGCCGAAATGGTGGTTTCCATGATTTTTTCGGAATACACCTTACGGCCCGGCGCATCGGCGGCGGCGCCGGCCGCCACCAGCAGCGGGATCAAATGTTCCTCGCCGCCGGGAGGATGGCAAAGGCGCGCGTGCGGCGCTTCGGTCCAGTTTTGCAGCAAGGCTGTGCGCTCCGCCGCCGGGGCTTCCACGGCGGCGGTAAGCCAGTCGTCGAACTCCGTCGAGATCGGTGTGTAGCGAGGGTCGCCGTAGCCGCGCATGTTATGGAAGCTCATGCCGCTGCCGATGATCAGCACGCCCTGGTCGCGCAGTGCCGCAAGGGCCTGGCCGGCGCGCAGATGGGCTTGCGGATCGAGATCGCGACGCAGGGAGAACTGGATCACCGGGATCTCCGCCCGCGGGAACATCAGCTTCAGCGGGATGAACATGCCGTGGTCGAAGCCGCGCATGTTGTCTACCGCGGCGTCCAGCCCGCTTTGCGCCAGCAATTGCGCGGTTTTGAGGGCCAGGGCCGGGTCGCCGGGGGCCGGATAGGTCAGTTCATACGTATGAGGCGGAAAACCGTAGTAGTCGTAAATCAGGGGCGGATGGGCATGGCCGGTGAGCCGGAATTGCGATTCCAGCCAATGCCCCGAGACCAGCACGATGGCGCGCGGGCGGGCGGGCAGGGTGTCGGCCACGCCCTTGAGAAAATCGGCCAGCCGGTTCCAGGTGTCGGTTGGGCTCCAATCCATGAAGAAGCACGGCCCCGCGCCGTGCGGGATGAAGAAAGTCGGCATGCGGGCGCCGCTTTCCGGTGCTTTGCGATGCGTGTTGGACATGGTCGGTACCTCGGTGTTCATGAGGCGCTCCAGGCGTTTGGCAGGTGCTTGGCCCGCTTTTGCCGGGATTCTATGGCCGGAAGGCCTCGGATCTAGGGATTTTCGCCATGGAATCAGGGAGTTGCCCTGGGCGAAGGATCATGATGAACAGTGTATATTGAATACTAATAAGATGGAACATAGCAATTTTGGCCAACACTTCGTACTGATAGGGTGAAATGACGCCATGGATCGTGTCACCAGCATGCGCGTATTCGTCCGCGCCGCTACCGATGGCAGCCTGTCGGCGGCAGCCCGGCATCTGGGCATGTCGCCGGCCATGGCCACCAAGCACGTCAACGCGCTGGAGGCGCGGCTGGGTGTCAAGTTGTTCCATCGCTCCACCCGCCGCCTGAGCCTGACGGAAGCGGGCGCCAGTTATCTTGAGGCCTGCCAGCGCATCCTGCCGGACATCGACGAAGCCGAGGCGGTCGTCGCCTCGCAGCGCGTCAAGGCCATCGGCCGGTTGCGCATGAATGTCCCGGTGTCGTTCGGCTACCGCTTTGTCGCGCCGCTGATGCCGGCATTCAGCCGGCGGCATCCCGAGGTGACGGTGGAGCTCGGCCTCGACGATGCCCAGTTGGATCTGATCGCCGGCCGCTGGGACCTCGCCATCCGGATCGGCCGCCTGGCCGATAGCCTGCTGCAAACCCGCCGGCTGGGTGAGAGCCCGATGCGGGTCTGCGCAGCGCCGGCCTACCTCGATCGCCGGGGCGTGCCCCGCCGGGTGGCCGAGCTGGTGCAGCACAACTGCCTCAGCTATACCTTATCGTCGTTACAGGATGGCAAGCATTGGGCCTTTGGCGTGCGTGGCGAGTTCCGGGTGCCCGTGGGCGGCGATCTGCTGGCCAACAACGGCGACGCGCTGCTGGCCGCCGCGGTGGCCGGCCAGGGCATCATCTACCAGCCGCACTTCATCGTTGACGAGGCCCTGGCGCGCGGCGAGCTGGTGGCGCTGGAGCTCGACAAGCCGGTGATCGAGCTGGGCGGCATCCATGTGCTGTATCCCCCCGATCGCCGGCCGCCGGCCAAGGTGCGCGTCATGATCGACTATTTGGCGGAAGCCTTTGCCAGGGAGCCGCGCTGAGCCGGCGGCGAAAGCTCCTCCACCAGTTGCCGAACCATGATCGCCGCCGCCGGCGACAGCGATCTGCCGATGCGCGTGACGACGCCGATCTGCCGGTGGGTCATGGGCCGCTGCAGCGGCACCCAGGCCAATTGATCCGACGCGATGAGCTGTAGCGACAATTTGGGGAGCGCCGTAATGCCCAGCCCCTCGGCCACCATGGCGCCGCCCACCGCAATGCTGGGATACTTGAACACCGGCGTGGGCTCCATGCCCTGCCGCAGGAAGACGGCATCCAGGATGGGGCCCACGCTGCCCAGCGACGAACTGCCCAGGAACGGCCGGCTGGCGAAGACCTTCCACGACACGCTGTCGAGCTTGGCCAAGGGATCGTCGCGCCGGCACACCAGCCCGAAGGGATCGTCGAAGAGATGGGTGTAGCGCAGGCGTGTGTCGGCGCGCGGCTTTACCGTGATGCCGAAGTCCGCCAGGCCTTGGTCCACCATCGTCAGCAGCGGCTTGGCCAGGGCTTCTTCCAGCGTAAAGCCGACGCCGGGATGTTGCTGGTGCAGCTTGGCGACGGCGCCCGGCAGGATGGCCACGCCGACCGATGGCAGCGCCGCGACGGTGACGTGGCCTCGGCGCCCATCGAGGAACTGCGAGAGCTCGCTGAAGGCGCTGTTGAATTCCTGCAGGATGCGGCGCGCGATGGGCAACAGTTCCTCGCCCGCCGGGGTGAGCCCGACATGCCGCGTATCGCGGTCGAACAGCCTCGTGCCGAGAGTTTCTTCGGCCAGGCGGATGGTGCGGCTCAGCGCGGGTTGTGAAACGCGCAGCGCCTTGGCCGCGGTGCGGAAGCTGGCGTCCGCCGCCACTTGGGCGAAGGCTTCCAGTTGTTGCAGGGTCAGGTTCACGCGCATGTCGGCTCCGCTGATCAAGAAAGTGGATCACACATATGTCTTTGTGATTATTGCTCTATTAATGACAAGAAGCCTAGACTTGTCTTCACCACAAGGAAACGCGGAGCGCTCCAAGCTCCGCCGCCCTCCGCGCCTGGCGCGCAGCGACGGGCCGGGAGAGTTCAGCACTCTCCACATGATTCACTGGATAAGGTAAATAGCGCGTTGGACAAAGTTCTCAAAGGTATCCGGGTCCTGGAGCTCGGACAGGTTCTGGCGGGGCCGTTCGCCGGTTCGATTTTCGCGGGGCTTGGCGCCGAGGTGATCAAGATCGAGCGCCCCGAAGGGGGCGACGACGGCCGGCGCATGGGGCCGGCCTTTCACCAAGGCGATTCGCTCATCTTTCAGGTGTTCAACGCGGGCAAGCAGTCCGTGGCGCTCGACCTGAAGTCGACCGAAGGGCGCGAGGCCCTGGAGCGTCTGATGGCGTCGGTCGATATCCTCGTGCATAACCTGCGCCCCGGCGTTACGCAAGCGATGGGCATCGATGCCGCCAGCGTCTGCGAGCGGCATCCGCACCTGATCTACGGAGAGATTTCCGCCTTCGGCCACAAGGGGCCGCTGGCCAACCATCCGGGCTACGAGCCGCTGATCCAGGCCTTCAGCGGCCTGGCCAGCACCAATGGCGGGCCGGACGACCCCCCCATGCGTTCCGCCGCCTCGCTGTGCGACCAGGGCGCGGGCATGTGGCTGGTGATCGGCGCGCTGGCGCTGCTGTCGCGACGGGCGCAAACGGGCCGGGGCGGCGTGGTCAACACGTCGCTGCTCGAAACCGCGCTTTCCTGGAATGCACAGAAATCCGACGCCTGGCGCGAAGAGGGTCGGCTGCCGGCCCGCCACCGCTCGGGCCATCCCGGTATGGTGCCCTACGAAGCCTTCGATACGGCCGACCAACCTCTGCTGGTGTGCTGCGGTAATGATCGCCTGTTCGCCAAGCTGGCCGAGGAACTGAACCGTGGCGATTGGGTGATCGACGACCGCTATCGCAGCAATCGCGATCGTCTGCAGAACAAAGAGGCTTTGCTGGCGGAGCTTGCTCCCATTCTGCGTTCACAGCCACGCGAACATTGGCTGGAGCGCCTCGCCCGCGCGGGCGTGCCCTGCGCCCCGGTGCATAACGTGCCCGAGGCGCTGGCGCATCCGCAGGTGCAGGCGCTGGGGATGCTGTTCCCCATGCGCGATGCCGATTTCGCGCTCACGGCCTTGCCGGTGTCGTTCGATGGCGAGCGCGCCGGGCCCGACGCGGCGGCGCCAACCCTTGGTGCGGCCAATGCCGCCCTTGATCTTCCAGGAATCCCGCAATGATCACGAACTTGAAAGCGCCGGCAGAACGGGCGACGCCCGCCAACCGGATCGTACGCATCGGCGGCGCCAGCGGCGCCTGGGGCGATAGCCCGATGGGCGTGCCGCAATTGTTGGACTCGGGCGTGGATTACCTCATGATGGACTTCCTGGCGGAAGTCACCATGTCGTTGCTGGCCAAGGCCCGCCTGAAAGACCCCGCCGCCGGCTTTCCGCCCGATGTGATTGGCTATCTCAAACCGCATCTCGCCACGATCGCCAAGCAGGGCGTGAAAGTCGTCACCAACGGCGGCGGCGTCAACCCGCTGGCGTGCAAGCAGGCTCTGGAAGCCGCCTGCCAGGAGCTGGGGCTGACGCTGCGCATCGCCGTGGTCGAGGGCGACGATCTCATGCCCATGGCCGCCGCCCTGCGCGAGGAGGGCGTGCGCGAATGGATGTCGGACGAGCCTCTTCCCGAGTCGCTGCTCACGGCCAACGCCTATCTGGGCGCGCTGCCGATCGCCGCCGCCCTGGCGGCGGGCGCCGACATCGTGATCACCGGCCGTTGCGTGGACAGCGCCCTGGCCCTCGGCATCCTCATGCACGAGTTCGGCTGGGCCGGCGACGATTATGATCGTCTGGCCGTGGGCAGCCTGGTGGGACATTTGCTGGAGTGCGGGCCGCAGGTTACGGGCGGCGTCTTTACCGACTGGGAAAGCGTGCCCGATTGGCACAACATCGGCTACCCAATCGCGGAGTGCGAGGCCGATGGCCGCTTCGTCCTCACCAAGCCCGATGGCACCGGCGGCATCGTCACGCCGCAAACCCTGGCCGAACAAACGCTTTATGAAGTCGGCGATCCCGCCGCCTACATCCTGCCCGACGTCGTGGCCGACTTCTCGCAGTTGCGGCTCGAGCAGATCGCGCCCAACCGCGTGGCCGTAACCGGCGTGCGCGGACGCGCGCCAACCTCGCAGTACAAGGTTTCCGCCACCTGGCAGGATGGCTATCGCGCGGTGGCGCTGGTGTGCATCGTCGGTGTCGATGCCGTGCGCAAGGCCGAACGAACGGCCGAAGCGCTGCTGGCCCGCGGCCGCATGCACCTGCAGGCGCGCGGGCTGACCGACTTCAGCGCCACCTTTGTCGAGGTACTGGGTGGCGAGGCCAACTACGGCACGCAATCGCAAGCCCGCGCCAGCCGCGAGGTGGTGCTGCGGGTGGTGGTGGAACATCCGGATGCCAAGGCCTTGCAGATGCTGGCCCGTGAAGTAGGCTCCATCGGCCTGAGCTTTGCGCAGGGCACCGCCGCGCTGATCGGCGGCCGTCCCAAGCCCACACCGGTGGTGCGCTTGCACACCTTCCTGGTAGACAAGGCCCGCCTGCCGGCGCCCCGCGTGAGCGTGGGCGCGGAACCCGCCTTCGAGGTGGCGGTGCCGGTTGCCGGCACTCCGATCGCCGCGCCCGGCCAGCCTGCGAGCGCCAGCGGCGACTCCGGGCAAGCCGGCGCCGTGCCGCCCGTGGCAAGCGAAGATTGGGTGGAAGTCCCCTTGCTGGCGGTCGCGCACGCGCGCTCCGGCGACAAAGGTGACTTCTCCAATATCGCCATCATTTGCCGCGAACCGCGCTTTTACTCGCACCTGCGGCAAGCGCTCACGACCGGACGCATCGCCGAACACTTCACCGAGCAGGTGGAGGGTCCGGTAGAGCGCTTCGAGGCGCCCGGCTTGAACGCCTTCAATTTTCTGATGCATCGCGCGCTGGGCGGAGGCGGCATGGCCTCTCGCCGCATCGATGCGCAAGGCAAAGCCTACGGGCAGCGCGCACTCGAGATCCGGGTGCGGGTGCCCGCCGACTGGATCAACCACTAAGGAGACATATCGTCATGCGACGTCAATTTCTTACCGCTCTCGCCCTTTCGCTGGGTCTGGCCGCCGGCCTGCCGGCGCAGGCCGCGGAATATCCCAACAAGCCCATAGACATGGTCGTGCCGTTCCCGGCCGGGACGGGCACCGACATGGGCGCCCGTCTGTTGGCGCATCACCTGCAGACGGCGCTTGGACAAACCGTGGTCGTCAACAACCGGCCCGGCGCCGGCGGCGCCATCGGCGCGATGGAAGTGGTGCGCGCCGCGCCGGATGGCTACACGCTGTTGTTCGCCTCGAACTCCCCGGCCGCCGCCAACGTCGCGCTGTTCAAATCGATTCCCTACGACCCCGCCACGGACCTCACGCCCATCGCCGGAGTGGCGGAAAGTGCGCTGGTTCTCATGGTGCCCGCCGAGCATCCGGCGCAGAACCTCGAGGAGTTCCTGGAGTATGTGGCGCAGCGGCCCGGCAAAGTGAGCGCGGGCTATGGTTCCGCCAGCTCGCAGGTCAGCATCGAGCTATTGAACAAGATGGCCGGCCTCGACGTGCTCGCCGTGCCGTACAAAGGCATCACCAACGCACTCAACGACACCATCGGCGGCATCGTGGATTTCACCTTCGTCGATATGGGCAACGCCATGGCGCAGGCCGACGGCGGCAAGCTGCGCGCTTTGGGCGTGACCTCGCCCAAGGTCTCCACGCTGCGACCCGAGTGGGCGCCGCTGAGCGAGCGCTTCCCGGGTTTCGACGTCAGCGCCTGGCTGGCAATCTTCGGCCCGGCCGGTATGCCCGCCGACGTGGTCGCCAAGCTCGGCGAGAACATCGGCGACATCATCCAAACGCCGGAACTGCGTGAGCGGCTGGCCTTCAGCGGGCTGCAGCCCATGGTGATGTCGGCGCAAGAGCTGGGTGAGTTCGTGCAGACCGAGATCGCCCATTGGCAACAGATGGTGCGGGACGCCAATATCGAGCCGCAGTAAGGTGGTCGGACAAAGCCGGGCCTGATGGTAGAAGGCCCGGCATCTGCGCCGTAAGCGCGTTACTCACATAAAAACCCCGCCAGTATCCTGACGGGGTTTTTCAATGGTCGATGCCTGTCGTGGGTCAGGCCAGCCAATCCGGCCGGCGCTTTTCGTTGAACGCCGCCAATCCCTCGCGGGCATCGCGGGTGCCCGAGGCCAGGGCGATCTGGGCTTCGGCATAGCTCAGCGCGGGATGGAAATCCAGCGCCTCCATCTCGGCGATCACGCCGCGGCCGCGATGCAGGGCGGCTGGCGAACAGGCGGAAATGCGCGCGACCAGGGCTTCGATCGCGGCATCGAGGCCGGCCAGCGGCACGACCTCATTGACCAGCCCCCATTGCGCGGCCTTGGCGGCATCGATCAGGTCGGCGGTAAAGCAGAGCTCATTCACGTAGCGCGGATGGATCATGCGGCGCAGGTACACCAGCACCTGCATCGGAAACACGCCGACCTTGGCTTCCGGCAGGCCGAAGCGCGCATGATCCGCGGCGATCGCGAGGTCGCACAGCGCCATCACGCCCATGCCGCCCGCCACGCAGGCACCATTGACGCGTACAATCAACGGCACCGGGAGTTCCCTGGCGACGCGCGCCATACGGCCGAAATCGGTGGTGGGCGCGGCGTTGCTGTCGGCGAAGACGCCGCTGCCCTGGGTCAGATCGGCGCCCGCGCAGAAGGCTTTGTCGCCGGCGCCGGTGATGACCACGGCGCGTACGTCCCGGCGGCTGGGAACCGTTGCCAAGGCTTCGTGCAGGCCGGCAATCACCGCCGGGTTCAAGGCATTGCGGCGCTCGGCGCGATCGATGGTGATCCAGAGCGCGGTGCCGCGGACTTCGGAGCGGACCACGGGAGTGTCCGGCCGACTGACTGCGCCGCTCAATGGACTAGCCTCCACTCGCTGCGCGCCTTCCTCCCCAAGGGAGGATTCACGCTCGAGGCGGCTCGTCGCGTTCATGGCGTTTCCCTCGAAGGTTCGACCAAGGCCTCGCACGCTTCGCGCACGAGAGCCGTATGTTCGCCCAGTGTCGGCGCCAATTGGCGGATCTCCGGCTGGGTGCGCGACCATCGGGTGGGTACTCCGGGCGTGCGTATCCTGCCCTCGGTGGGATGATCGAACTCCTGCCAGAAGCCCACCGCCCTCAGGTGGGGGTCTTCAAGCAGATCATCCAGACTATTGACGGCGGTGGCGGGGATGTCGGCGTCGCCGAGCAGCCTCAGCCACTCGTTGGTGGCTTTATCCGGGAGGTGAGAGGCGAGGAATGCGCCCATCTCTTCCGAATGTACCGTCCGGCTTTGCAGGCTGGCGAACCGGGCATCCTCATCGATGAGCCCGGGCATGCCGATCAGTTCGGAGAAGCGGCGCCACGACGGGCGCTTTTCATACCGCCATTTGCTGGACGACCACTTCGTACTGGTGTGCCCGCAAGACGATCCTCTGGCGCAGACCGCCGATCAGCCCGTGGCGTGGAGCGCCTTCGCTTCACGGCCATTTGTTGCCGTCATGAATGGTAGCAACACCCGGGCGGCGACGGATGCCGCTTTCGTCAGGGCGGGTCTCAATATTCGCCCGGCGCACGAGGTGGCCAGCAACAATCTGCCGCTGATCGGCTCGATGATCGCGGCCGGTCTGGGCGTGAGCGCTTTGCCGCGCAGTGCCTTGTCGTTCCTGGGCCAACCGAGCTTGGTGGGCCGGCCGCTGCAAAAGCCGGTGATGTCGCGCCGTATCGGCATCCTGCACCTGGCCGACAGGAGCCAGTCGGCTTCGGTACGCGAGTTTTGTCAGTATCTGGAAGACGTCATCAACGAATGACCTTCGCGGGGTCCTCGCCATAAGGCGGGGCGTAGATCACCAGGAGCCTGAGGGTTTCGCTGGTTACCCGGATGGAATGGAACACGCCTTCGGGAAAGAACATGACGTCGCCGGGGCGGACTTCGTACTCCTTGCCGTCGATGCCGGCCACGGCGGTGCCTTCCAGCACGTAAGCGGCCTGCTCCAGGCCGGGATGGGCGTGTGGCAGGGCATTGCCACCCGCAACAATCTCGCCCAGTACCAGTTCCATATGGCGGGCGCCGTTTTCGGGGCCGACGATGCGGACATTGGTAGTGCCATGATGATTGGCGGGGCTATAGCCGCTTAATTCGGAGGGACGGATCACGCCGCCTTGCGCGGCGTTCTCGGAGAGGTGAGTGGAGCTCATGGGTGCCTCCTGCTTCGATGTTGTCAGCGCTGTATTCTAGGAAGCGGACGGCCGAGTGAGAAATGCCAATCGTTGAGGGAATCCATAACCAAATTGGATCAATCGGGGACCGCCCGCGGGGGTTACGCGGTGTTGTGCTTAGCTGGCCTGCAGCATGGCTTGAGCATGCTCGAGCAGTGCCGTACCCGCCTGCCCGAGCTCATGCGTGCGCAGCATCATGCCCAGGGCGTCGACGTGGCCCGGAATGTCCAAGGGCAGTATCGTCAGCTCGCCCCACGCAACGAATTGACGGATGGCTTGCAGCGGAAACACGCCCAATAAATGCCGGTCGTGGATCATCGCCTTCGAAAGCAGGAGGCTTCTGCTCGAGATCGTACAGATGTCGGGAATGAAAAGCTGATCCTCGCACCAGGTGTCGAAGAGCTGGCGCCCCAGCACACCCGGGGGCGGTAGCAGCCATTGCTCGCCCTCGCAGTCGGCCAGTGCCAGCCGTTTATGGCTGCACAAAGGATGGTCCGGTGTCGTTGCCACGACAAACCGGTCGTCGACCAGCGGTATGAAGGTATAGCCTTCCGGCAGTTCGGTGGCCGCGCGGCAGATGAAGAGATCGCCGGCGCGCTCCACCAGCAAGCCCTCCAGCTGGGCCTGGTCCACCGCATTGACTTCCACCACGATGTCGGGATGGCGCCGGTTGAACTCGGGCAGCACCTTGACCAGAACACCCATGACGCCCGCCGCCACCGACACCACGCGGACGAAGCCGCTCGCCCCGCTCTGGAAGGCGTTCGTCGCCTGGGCCATGGCATGCACCGATCGCAGCACATGCTGAGCGTATCGGATCAGCGTGAGACCGTGAGCCGTGGGCCGCATCCCCTTGGCATGGCGTTCGAACACCGAGGCGCCCAACGCCGCCTCCAGGCCGGCCACTGCCTGGGTCGCCGCCGGCTGGCTCAGGCCGACGGATCGGGCCGCATGCTGCAGCGATCCCAGCTCCGCGATCCGGACGATGAGTTGAATGTGCTTGAGGCGGCACGACTGTATCAGGCGATGGAAAAGCAGTTGCTCGTTCATACGGAGTTTTTCTGAAGGATCGATTTTGATATTCAAATATTGAATACGATATCGAAATTCTATATTTGACGATCATATATGAGGTTCCTACACTTTTGCCAGGACATCGACCAAAACGGAGACCCCATGAGCCAACTTGTATCCCTCCTCAAAACATGCGGCGTGGCATGCACCCTCCTTGCCGCCGCCATCGGCATCGCTCGGGCGCAAGCGCCCGACGACTATCCCCGGGCTCCCGTGACGCTGCTAGTGCCCTATCCGGCAGGCGCCGCCACCGACACGGCGGCACGCAATTTCGCGCCAAAGCTCTCGCAGTATCTTGGCCAACCCGTGATCGTGGACAACGTGGGCGGCGCGGGCGGAGCTCTCGCGGTGCAGCGGCTGCTGCGCTCCAAGGCCGACGGCTATACCCTATTGTTTGGTACCAACAACGAGACCGTGCTGATTCCGCTGGTCAATTCCTCCATCGGCTACAAGACCACGGAGCTGCGGCCGATCGGACTGGTCGGCACGACATCTTCGGTCTTGGTGGCAAATGCGCAGCTGCCCGCCAACAACATCGATGAACTCGTGGATCATCTGCGGCGGCATCCCGATTCCCTCAACCTCGGGCATCCGGGCATTGGAACTTTCCAGCATTTGATCGCCGCTTCCATCGCGCAGCGGGCCGGCGTCCAGTGGGCTCATATCCCCTACAAAGGCGCGAGTCCCTTGATGACGGACCTCCTGGGCGGCCAGATCGAGCTGGCCGTCGTCACGCTGCCCTCCGCCGTGACGTACTTGAATCAAGGCGGATTGAAATCGCTCGGCCTGATCAAGGCGACCCGCGACCCGCGGCTTCCCGACCTTGCCACCATCAACGAAGGCAACAGCATCAAAGACATGGACGCCGACCTCTGGCTCGGCCTCTTTGCGCCCCGAGGCTTGCCGGACTCGGTGGGCGCCGTTCTGCATACGGCGTTGAACCGCGCGCTCGAAGATACCGAATTTCAGGCCGCGCAGCTGAAAATGGGCTTCAGCACTCCCGCCCCAGGGCCGGCGGACAGTTTCGCCACCTACGTGGCGGAACAAACGGAGCAGTTCGCCAAGTTGGCGGCTACGGTTCAGGCTGATTGACGACTCATGCTCATCGATTATCAGCTCGCCGAGCAAGCCGCCGCGACTCGCAACCCGATTTATCGCGTCTTCTCCATTTCCGAGACGGTATCCTGGATTTGTCGGGTCGAAGCGGCGCTCGCCAAGGTGCAGGCCGCGCGCGGCCTCATTCCTGCGGCAGCCGCCCAGGAAATCCAGTGCAAGGCGATTTCTCAGACTATCGACATCACCGCGCTGCGGGCGGAAATCGACGCCACGGGCCATCCGTTTCTGGGCGTGCTGCGCGCCTGGTCGCGAGAGCTGGAAGGCGATGCCGCGCAGTGGGTACATTATGGCGCCACCACCGCGGACATCTTCAACACCGTCCTGATCTTGCAGATACGGCGGGCCGCGACGCTCATGCTGGAGCAGATGCGGGAGATCGAAACACAATGGATGACACTGGCCTTGGCCCATCGCCAAACGCCCATGATCAGCCGGACCCTGGGGCGCCACGCCCTGCCTATCACATTCGGCATGAAGCTCGCCAGCTGGCTTGCCGAGCATGATCGCTCGATACGGAGGTTGCAGCAGTGGCTCTCGAACTACGCCACCGGAATCATGAGCGGTGCGGTCGGGTCCTACGCGGCTTTCGGGCCCGATGGCCCCGCCATCGAAGCGGAAGTCATGGCCGAACTTGGCCTGAAGCCGCCGGAAGCCGCCGACTGGAAAGGCAGCCGCGATCGGTATGCCGAGTTTGGGGCCGCCTTGGCCATTGCAGCAAGAGGATATGGCCGTCTGGCACAGGAGATTTTCCTGCTGCAGGGCGACGATATCCGGGAAGTGGATGAGGCCAATCCCGGCATCGGCTCCTCAACCATGCCGCACAAATCCAATCCGCTGCTTTGCATCGACATCATGTCGCGCTGCCGCGAGGTGTCGGCGGAGCTGCCGACGCTCCTCGAATGGATGATGACGTTGCATGACCGGGATTCGAGCTGGCAGGATCCGTCGTTGCAGCGCATGTGCCAGGCCTTCGCGCGCACGCTCGACATGAGCCGGCAACTCGCGGGCCGCCTGGTGGTCCATCCCGCCAACATGTTGCGCAACCTGCATCGGACTCAAGGGCATATCCTGGCGGAGGACTTGGTGTTTCGGTTGGCGCCCAAACTTGGCAAAGCCGTGGCTCACGAGTTGCTGCATGCGACGCTGCGCGAAGCCCGGGCATCGGGGATCTCGCTGCAAGACGCCATCGCCGCGCAGCCTGCCCTTGCCGCTGAGTTCGACGCCGATGCTTTGAGCTTGCCGCCGCCGCATCATCTCGCGCTGTGCGCCGAGGTGACCGATCGCGCTCTGGCTGCGATCGAACGCCGGAGAAACGATCCGGACGGCAATCCGGCGTAGGCGCATCGCCGGCTCCGGCCGGTCTGGGGAGACTCCCGCAGACGCCGCGCCCACCTTCCGCTTGGCGCCTCCAGCAAGAACGCCGGGCGTTGCGATGGCAAGATTCAGGTGCCGTCCGCCATCACGCTCTCGGGGATGGCGCCCATCTCTGCCCCGCCCAGCGCATTGCGCACAAGCACCAGCTCCGCCGCGATCGCCACGGCGATCTCGGCCGGCGTGCGGCTGCCCAGCCGCAGCCCCACCGGCCCATGCAAGCGCTCGATCTCCTTTTCGCTCAAGTCGAACAGGCGCAGCCGCTCGCGCCGCTTGGCCTGGTTGGCGCGCGAGCCCAGGGCGCCGACGTAAAAAGCCGGTGATTTGAGGGCTTCGAGCAGCGCCATGTCGTCGAGCTTGGGGTCGTGTGTGACGGCCACGATGGCGGTGCGCTCGTTGGTGCCGATCTCCAGCACGGTGTCGTCGGGCATGGTGGTCAGCAAGGTGGCTTGCGGCTCGTTCCAGTCGGCGAAGAATTCTTCGCGCGGGTCGCAGACGATGACATGGAAGTCCAGGGTGCCGGCGATGGCGCACAACACCCGCGCGGTCTGGTTGGCGCCGATGATCAGCAGGCGCCAGCGCGGGCCGTACACATTGCGGAAGACGCCGCCGTTCAGGCAAGGGCCGTCGGCTGGAGTGGCCGGCAGCAGCCGCGCGGTGCCGGTTTCAAGATCGAGTTCGCGCCGGATCAGGCGGTGTTGGCGAATGGCGTCCAGGACTTCGTCGAGCCAGGCCGGGTCGCGCAGCGGCTCGCAAACCAATTCCAGCGTGCCGCCACAGGGCAGGCCAAATTGGGCGGCCGATTCGCGGGTAACGCCATAGTTGAGACGGCGGGGAGCCGTGCCGAGCTGGTCCTCGCGGGCGCGCCGCACGAGATCATCCTCCACGCAGCCGCCGGAGACCGAGCCCATGACGCGGCCGTCGCCGCGCACGGCGAGCATGGCGCCGGCCTGGCGGGGTGCGGAACCCCAGGTTTGTACCACGCTGACCAAATGCACCGGATGGCCGGCGCGCAGCCAATCGCGGGCAGATTGCAGCACTTCCAGATCCAGGGGACTCACGGGACTATCCTCTAGTCGCTGCGCGACTTCCTCCCCGAAGGAGGATTCGCGCTCGGCGCGCTCATGCGCGTGGGTCTTTCCCGGCGACGGAGCGCGAACGCTCCTAGTCGCGCCAGGGCGGGGCCACTATACTGCGCGGCATGCCGCAAGTCGATCCAGAGTCCCTCCGGTCCACGCCATGGCCAGGTCTCAGCGCTGGCCAGGAGCGTGACGCCAGCGTGGGCATTTTGCTGGCGGCCGGTCATGGCCGTCGCTTTGCCGCGCTGTCGGGCGGCGCCGACAAGCTCCTGGCGCCGCTGCCCGGCGGCATGGCGGTGGCCGCGGCCAGCGCCCGGGCCCTGCTGGCGGCGGTGGAGGTCGTGGTGGCGGTGGTCCGGCCGGACAGCAGGGCGCTGGCGGCGGTGTTGCAGACCGAAGGCTGCCGGGTGTTGATGGCGGCCCAGGCCCGCGAAGGCATGGGAGCAAGCCTGGCGGCGGCGGCGGACCATTGGCGCAGCGCCGGCGCAGCGGGGATGGCGTGCGCTCCTGGCCGCGTGTTGGTGGCGTTGGCCGATATGCCATGGATCCGGCCGGAAACCCATGCGAAGGTGCTGGCCGGAATGCAGCGATCCGCCATTGCCGCGCCCCTGTTCGAAGGCGAGCGTGGTCATCCCGTCGCATTCGACGCGAGCCTGTTGTCCGAGTTGGCCGCCTTGCGTGGAGAGACCGGGGCCAGGGATCTCATCCGGCGCCACGGCCTGGCGTTGGTGGCCACCGACGATCCCGGTGTGCTTCGCGACGTCGATACGCCGCTGGATCTGGATTCGCCGGAGGCATGATCGGGGCTGGCGTTTTGGCGGATGGTCACGGCGCTGATGATAATGTATGGTAGATTCCCTACGGCTTGCATGGGTATAGGTTCGCAGGAGGGCGCGACAGGCACGAGCCAACGCCGCCCCGTCGCTCCTCTGTTTTTGTGGGTGAATATCCCGGCGTCCGCGCCATCCCGCAGAGGCCGGTCCTTCCCGTGAGGCAACGAAAGCAGAGTGGGCGCAA
Source organism: Pigmentiphaga sp. (assembly GCA_023228945.1). Lineage (GTDB taxonomy): Bacteria > Pseudomonadota > Gammaproteobacteria > Burkholderiales > Burkholderiaceae_B > Verticiella. The sequence continues at coordinate 172,348 of JALOAI010000008.1, forward strand.
GGTCGTTTCCGGCCGACCGCTCGTCGGCGCGGGTATGTGCGGCATGGAGGCAGGCGCAAATGATCGGCGGGTTATCACGACGCGGTTTTATCAAGCTCGGCACCTTCAGCGGCATCACGGTCATGTTTGCCCGATTGCCCGTCGCCAAGGCCCTTGAAGTGCATTCCGGCCAGCACGCCACCGATTGGGTGGCGCCCGACGGCAAGGTACGCTATCGCTGGGACGCGATCCGCAAGGTCACGGGCGAGAAAGTGTTTGCCCGGGATTTCCGGGCGATGGACCTGCCCGGCTGGCCCAAGGAACAGGCGCACGCTTTCTTCATCAAGGCCACCGAGGTCGACAAAACCTTCGAAGGCGTGGATTTGTCGGTACTGGGGGCCGGGCTCCAGCCCGACCGCCTGCTGTTGCACGAAGATCTCGAGCGCGACGGCGTCAGGGTGCCGCAGCCCGCCGACCTCGGTGTCGAGTTCTACGGCAAGGATTTCCTCACGCCCAAGGGCGCCACGCCGCCGATGTATGGCCAGCCGGTGGCGCTGCTGATCTACCACGACTTCGACCGTTTCGTGATGGCCAAGCGCCAACTGCGTTTCGCCAAAGACGTCGTGCGCTACGGCAAGGTCACCGGCCTGGAGCCGCCACCCAACTATGGCGCGGCGCGCTATGTGCGCATCGGTGGTGCGTCGCCGGCCGATCCGCCGGAGTTTTCGCCCATGCAGGATGCGGTGATCTGGGGCAACTTCGATGGCGATAGCGCGGTCTGGCCGCCGGCCGATCCCCAGGGCATGTTCGTGCCGCGCTCGGTGCAGCCCAAGCACCGCGGTGGCGGCGCGGCGCCCGATGCCGCCAAGGTCGCCCAGGAAACCTACGAACCGATGCGCCGCGGCATGGCCGCGGCCGATGCCATCGCGAAAGACATCGAGGCCGCGCGAAGCAATCCCGGCAAGCTCGTGTTGCGCCGCCAAGGCTTCTCGCAGTCCATCGATCCCTGTGCGATGGAACCGGACAACGGCAATGCCTGGTACGACGCGACCACCCGCACCCTGCATATTCTGGTGGCGGCGCAATCGCCCTACGAGGTGGCGCGCGTGGCGGCCGATATGGTGCGGGGCAATACGCGTTTTCCGGTGGAAACCATCGAGCTGCTCTCGGGCACCACGGTGGGCTACGGCTCCAAAGACCATTCCATCTTCCCGTTCTATACGATCGCGGCCTGTTTCTACGGCGATGGTCGGCCCGTGCGCATGGCCAACGATCGCTACGAGCAATTCCAGCTCGGCATGAAGCGCCACTCGATCGAGATGGACCTCACCCTGGTGGCCGACCGTAAAAGCGGCCGCTTCGAGATCCTCAAGGGTCTCTACACGCTCAACGGCGGCGGGCGCGCCAACTTCTCGTTCTCGGTGGCGCAGGTGGCGGCCACCGGGGCGCAGTCGATCTACTATTTTCCCAAGTCCGACCTCGCCGGAGTGGCGCTGGCCTCGGCCGCCGTCGAGGCCGGATCGATGCGGGGCTATGGCACCATCCAGGCGATGTCGATCACCGAGCTCCTGGTCGACGAAGCCGCCGCCGAACTCGGCATCGACCCCATCGAGCTGCGTCTGCGCAATGCCATGCGTCCCGGTGACCCCAACACCCAGGGTGCGGTGCCGCTGGGCGACCCTCGCAACGTTGAAATGCTGCGCCGCGCCGCGGCCCATCCGCTCTGGGTTCAGCGCGACAAGGCCAAGGCCGCCTACGACGCAGCGAATCCGGGGCGCCGCTATGGCGTTGGCTTCGCCCAGGTGCAAAAAGACTACGGCACCGGCGCCGACACCAGCGCCTTGCTGCTCGAATTCGACGCCGAAGGCAAGATCACCATGCGTCACTGCGTGCAAGAGATCGGCACCGGCGCCACCACGGCGCAGCAAGTGATGGTGCAGCGTGTGCTGGGCAAGGTGCCCGATGTGGCTTTGTTTGGCGAAACGGAATTCGAGCAATTGCCTCTGGTGAGCAATTGGGAGCCTTTCACCATCACCCAAGAGGAACAGGACGAACTCCAGAAAAATCCGTTCTGGGTGCCGTTCATCCTGCCGGCGATGAGCGCTTCCAACAGCGTGTATTTTATCGGCTTCGGCACTCGCCAGGCCGCGCAGTTCCTGCTCGAACATGCGGTGTGGCCGGCCGCGCGCGCGATCTGGAGCGAGGGCCCGGCGGGAGGCCAGATGGCCAGCGGCAACGTGCAACTGAGCGACCTGCGTGCCGTGCCGGGCGGCATCGGTGGTGGCGGCATGTCGCCCATTCCCTTCGAGCGGATCGCCAAAAAAGCCCACGAAATGGGCCTGGTCACCGGTGTGGCGCTGCATTGCTTCAGTCGCTGGGAGTGGGCGCAGGCCGAATTCGATATCCCGGGCACGGGCCGGCGCACGTTGCCGGTAGACGCCCTGGCCGTACGCTATGGCGATGGCGCCCCCGCCGAGCTCAAGCGGCGCATGACCACCGGCGGCTACGACTACATCAAACGCAGCGGCGTGCGGTTTCCGCCGGCCCAGCGCAACAACGCCGGCGTTACCACCTACACGCCCGCGGCCTGCCTGGTCGAGCTCAATGTCAATACCTTTACGGGTGAGGTCGAGATCATGAGTCACCATAGCCTGCTCGATACCGGCACGGTGGTCGTGCCCGAGCTGGTGTCGGGCCAGCAGCAGGGTGGGGTGGCCATGGGCATCGGGCATGCGCTGATGGAAGAATTGCCGCTGTATGCCGATGGCCCGGGCGACGGCACCTGGAATTTCAACCGCTATACATTGCCGCGTGGCAAGAACGTGGCGGTCTGGACGCAAACCGCCGAGTACCTCGATCCCCTCACCGAAGGCGCGCCGCCCAAGGGCCTGGCCGAGGTGGTGATGATCCCCGTCGTTGCCGCCACCGGCAGCGCCATTACGCACGCCATTGGCAAGCGTTTCTACCGGCTGCCGTTTACACCCGACAAAATCCAGCAGGCGCTGGCCGATGAGTCGAACGCCGCGCCGCCCGGGTACGACGCGAAGCCCACGGATAAAGCAAGCACAACGCCGGCGCCAGCCGCCACAGGTAGCCGGGCAGCGATGCGTCCCGGAACGGAGTCTGTCGCATGAGCCTCGAAAAACGACCGCTAACGTTAACCATCAACGACAAGCCGGTGGGACCGATCGACGTTCCGGTGGGCATGCCGATGATCGACTTCCTGCACGGCTATCTCAACCTCACCGGCACCCACTTCGGTTGCGGCCAGGGCGTTTGCCACGCCTGTACGGTGATGGAGCTGCGCCCCGATGGCAGCGCCACCGAGAGCCGCACCTGCATCTCCGATGCGCATTTCTTCAATGGCAAATCGATCCGCACGATCGAAGGCCATGCGCAACGCGATGCCAATGGCGAAGTGCGCGAGCTCACGCCGGTGCAGCAGGCCTTCATCGATCATTTTTCCTTCCAGTGCGGCTACTGCACGGCCGGCTTCGTGGCCGGCGCCACGGTGTTCATCGATCAGCTCAAGCGCAAGCCGGTGAAACGGGCCGAGCTCGAAACGGCGATCGAAGCCTCGCTCGATGATCATATCTGCCGCTGCACGGGCTATGTGCGCTACTACGAAGCGGTGAAAAGCGTGGCGTTGGCCACGCCGGGCTGCGTGGTCGACTGACGGGGGCAACGATGAGAAGCCATGGCTTGCTGCGCAAGATCCTGTTGGCCCTTCTGGTCATCATCATTCTGTTCGCGCTGGCGGTGTTCTTCGGCCTGTTTCGCACCTCCAGCGTGGCGCCGGGCGTCGCCCAGCCGTTATCAGACGCACAGATGCAGGAACTCCGCCCGCGCGGCCGCGAGCTGGCGCTGGTGGGCGATTGCTTCGGCTGCCACTCCAAGCCCCAGGGGCCGATGGGCGCGGGGGGGCTGGCCATCGGCACGCCCTTCGGTACGCTGCATTCCACCAATATCACGCCCGACCCCACCCACGGGATAGGCGGCTATACCCGCGCAGACTTCCACCGTGTGCTGCGCGATGGCATTGCGCCCGGCAACCGCAACCTCTATCCGGCGATGCCTTACGTGTTCACGCATCTCACGCGACCCGAAGACATCGATGCTTTATATGCCTACTTCATGAGCCTGCCGCCCATCGCGCAAGCCAATGTGCCCAATACCGGCGCGTTCCGGCTGCCCGTGCGCCAGTTCATGAACTTCTGGAATCTGCTCAACTTCCCCAACCGGCAGCCGCCCGACGACCCTCAACGCTCCGCGCAATGGCTGCGCGGCGGCTATCTGGTAGAGGGCCTGGGCCATTGCGCGGCCTGCCACACGCCGCAGAATGTCATGATGGGCACGGATTTCTCACGACCGCTGCAAGGCGGCGAGATCGACGGCATGCGAGTGCCCGACATCACCGCGGCCACGCTGACCCAGCGCGGCTTCAACGTCGATACTTTGAGCCAGTACCTGAGTACCGGTATCGCTCCGCAAGGCACGGCATTCGCGGGCATGTACACCGTGGTGCATTTTTCAACCGGCGCCATGGAATCCGGCGATGTCGAGGCGGTGGCCACGTATCTGCTCACCGGCCCGGATGGCAAGATCGCAGCTCCTGCCGCGCCGCCAGCGCCGCTGCCGGCCGCCACCGCCGCGGATACCCCTGCCTCTGCTACCACTGCTACCGGGGATGCCGCAACCGCAACCGCTGCCGCCACCGGGTCAGGCGCCGACCTGACGGCTGGCCGTTTGTCCTATATGTCGGCCTGCGCCGGCTGCCACGGCGCCAATGGCGAAGGCATCCCCAACGTGGCCCCGGCCATGAAGGGCAATTCCACCCTGGCCATGGCTGATCCGCACAATCTCATCAGCGTGGTGCTCAATGGCGTGCCCACGCAAACCTTTCCGGGTGGGCAGCGCATGTACGCCATGCCCGGATTTGCCCACTTGCTGAGCGACCAGGAGATCGCCGAGCTGGCGACCTGGGCGCGCGCGGAGTGGGGTGGCCAGGCCAAGCCAGTGACCGAGGCGCAGGTCGGCGCCATGCCGCGATCGAGGGATTGATCTCGGCGGGGATCGGCGCTGGCCCTCGACGGCGCTTTCTGGGCGATTCTCGCGGGATACGAACGATACGACCGGATCACGCCGCCGGTATACGTGGCCATGGCCGGAATCGTTCCACCGCCATGCGGCAAGGCCTGTCGGCGCCCAAGTAACGCGCCCGCGCAAGCCTCGGCAGACAAGGCCAAGGCTCACGGAAGATGCGGGCTCAATCCCGGCGCTCGTACACCCCCAGCTTGCGATGCAACGGCGATTCGTCTGCGATGAACAGGAACGACGGCTCATTGCGCAGGTTCTTGAGCGTAACCGCCTCATAGCCGGGCGCGCAGCAGGTGTCGGCGTCTTGCAGGTCGAAAGTGCTGCCCACGATCCGGGCCTGCACCTGGCCTTCGACCACGTGGAAGACTTGCGACGGCGAGCGGGCGGGCAGGTTCAGGGTTTGGCCGGGGCGCAGCATCAGCGCATAGAAACCGAGATTATTCTGCGCGTCGCGGCCGGTTTCGGGATTGACGTAAGTGACCTGCACCGCGTCGAGATCCGGCTGGTGGTCGGCCAGCGCCAGCAGGGCGGCGCGGGCTTCGGCCCAGGGGTAGCGCAGCACCGGGTAGTCGGCGCTGCCGCGCTCGAACATCGGCGTGGGCAGCAGGCCGCCGCGGGCATACACCGGATCGCCGCGCATGGGGCTGACGGTCTGGCGTTCGCCTTCGATCACATACGACGCCTCGGCATAGTAGACCAGCGGCAGATCGAGCACGTCGAGCCAGACCACGGGTTTGTCGCCGTCGTGCTCGTGTTCGTGCCACAGGCCGGTGGGGGTGAGGATCAGGTCGCCCCGCTCCATGGGGCACTTCTGGCCGCCCACGGTAGTGGTGGCGCCGGCGCCTTCGACGATCATGCGCACGGCATTGGGCGTGTGGCGGTGGGCGGGAGCCCACTCGCCCGGCAGCAGCAATTGCATGCCCAAATACATGGCCGGGCTGACCTTCATGTTTTCCAGGCCATGGCCGGGGTTGGCCAGCACCAGCACGCGGCGCTCGGCTTTTTCGATGGGGGTGAGTTCGCCGGCCTGCATCAGCAGCGGCCGCAGCGCCGAGTAGGACCAATGAATGGGCCGCGTATTGCGGGTGGGCACGTTGGGCGGCAGCACGGCGCGCAGGCTGGGCCAGAGCGGCACCAGGTTCTGGGCGGTGAGTTCGTCGCGATAATCCTGGGGCAGGTCTTCCAGACGGCCCAGGGTGTCGAATCGAGCGGTATCGTTCATGATCGTATTCTCCGGATCAGCCTTGTTGCAGGCAGTTGTTGACGTTCCAGCCATACAGCCATTCGATGGCGTCGTAGAAGCGTTCTTGCGAGCGGCCCTTCCAGAGGCTGTTGCGGATGAGGCGCTCGACGCCGGTGGCATGGTAGAGGCGGCCCATTTCGCGGCCCGATAAAACGATGCGGCCGGTGCGGGTCACGCGGTTCTTTTGATACAGCGGCAGGGCCTGGGCCCAGTCGTTGCCGGTCACGCGCAGCGCTTCGCCCAGGGTGACGGCGTCTTCCATCGCCATGCAGGCACCCTGCGCCATGTACTGGGTGGTGGGATGGGCGGCGTCGCCCAGGATGGTGGCGCGGCCGAACACCCAGGTGTCGATGGGCTCTTTATCGGCGGTGGCCCAGCGCTTCCAGCTCTTGGGCAGTTCGATCAACTGGCGGGCCTTGGGGCTGATGCCCTGGAAGTAGCTTTCGACCTCGGCCTTGGAGCCGTCTTTGACGCCCCATTCTTCCTGTTCGCGGCTATGGAAGGTGACCACCACATTGTATTGCTCGCCGCCGCGCAGCGGATAGTGCACCAGATGGCACTTGGGTCCGGCCCAGAGGCTGGCGGCGTTCCATTGCAGCTCGGCGGGAAAATCGGCCTTGTCGACCACGGCCCGGTACACCACGTGGCCCGTGATCCGGGCCGGATCATTGACGTATTGCTCGCGCAGCACCGACCGTACGCCATCGGCGCCGATCAGGGCCTGGCCCTGCCAGCGCTTGCCGTTCTGGTCGATGGCGGTCACGGTGTGGCGGGTTTCGTCCTGCTCCACCGCCACGATGCGGGTGCTGGTATGAAACTCCACCTGGCCGGTTTCCTGGGCGCCCTCGAGCAGCGACAAATGCACGTCGACACGATGGATCACCGCATAGGGGTTGCCGAAGCGGGCACGGAAGGCTTCGCCGGTTTCCACGCGGCCGACCAGGGATTCGTCGATCGCGTCGTGCATGACGAGGTAATCGGTATAGACCGCGCGATCGCGGGCCTTCTCGCCCACGCCCAGCGCATCCAGCGCATGGAAGGCATTGGGGCCGAGCTGGATGCCGGCGCCGATTTCGCCGATTTCGGCGGCTTGCTCGAACACTTGCACGCGAAAACCCTGGCGCACCAGGGCGAGGGCGGCAGCCAGGCCGCCGATACCACCGCCGGCAACCAGAACGGGAAGAGAGGATGAGGTCATGGATGAGCTCCGGTAGGCGGGGATGGAATCAGCGCACGTCGACGGCGAGCGTGCCCAGCCCGGCGATGCTGGCCCGCATATGGTCGCCGGCATGCACTTGCGATACGCCTTCGGGGGTGCCGGTCATGAGCACATCGCCGGGATGGAGGGTGTAGAACGACGACGCGAAAGCGATCAGCTCGGCGACGCCGAGCACCAGATCGCGCGTGTTGGCCTGCTGCCGCACTTCGCCGTTCACGGTGATCGAGAGCTCCAGGTTGGCGACGTCGGCGATCTCGTCGGCGGTGGCCAGATAGGGGCCCAGTACGGTATAGCCGTCGGGCGATTTGCGCAGACTGCGTTCTTCGGGACCGCGCACGGTCATATCCAGGCCCACGCAATAGCCGGCCACGTAGTCGAGGGCATCGGCGGCCGCGATGTGTTTGCCGGTCTTGCCGATCACGGCCACCAGTTCGATTTCGTGATCGTTGCGGCGCTCGGGCCGCGCCAGCGTCACGCCGGCCGAAGCGCCCACCACCGAGCTGTTGGCCTTGAGGAACAGGCCCACGCGCTGGATCTCCCCCACCTGGTTCTGATGGTGGATGGCGGCATCGGCACGGGCTTCTTCCAGGTGCTTGAGGTAATTCACGGGGGCGGCCACCACCTTGCCGGGGTTGGCCACCGGGCTCAGCAGGGTGACCTCCGGGAGGCGATGGCGCGGTGCCGCCGTTTGGCTGGCCAGCATCTCGCGAATGCGGCTACAGACCGCCGGCAGGTTGGCGATCAGGACATCGTAGCTGGGCAGCGGATAGCGGTACGACGGCAGCGCGTCCAGCGCGGCGGTGACGTCGATGATGTCGTCGCCCTCGACGAGTCCCAGGCGTTGGTCGTTGAATCGGCAGAGTCGCATGATGGTGGTTGTCTGAAATAAAAGGGTGGGGGATTGCCGGATTTCCTGGAATCCACTATAGGGATTCCAGATTATCAATACAATGGAAAAACTCTGATCATGACGATCGGTTTTATTGATAATGGTCGGCAAGGGCAGGCGAATCCTTCCCCGCGGTGGCAGTGCCCCGAGAGCATCTGCTACCCGCCTTGGGGCGATGCCGACCTCTTTCGCCGGGGGCGGGAGCCTGTATCGTGAGCAGTCTGGACTTGCGGCACCTGAGGATTTTTCTGGCCCTCCATGCCGCCGGCAATGTGTCGCGGGCGGCCGAGAACGTCGGATTGAGCCAATCGTCGGTCAGCGTGGCGCTGGCGCAATTGCGCGAACACTACGGCGATCCGTTGTTCGTGCGCACCGCCGGCGGCATGCGAGCCACGCCGCGCGCCGAGCAATTGCTGCCCTTGGTGCGGCAAGCGTTGCAACTGCTGGATCGCAGCCTGGAGCAAGCAGCCGAGTTTCAGCCGGCGGACATCGTGCGCGAGTTCCGGGTCGGCATGACCGACGTCGGTCACGTCACCATCTTGCCGCGCCTGCTGGCCCGCCTGCAGCGAATGGCGCCGGGCGTGAGCCTGAGCTTGCGCCACCTTAGCCACGAAACCGCCCGGCAGCTCGAAACCGGCGAGCTGGATCTGGCGATGGGGTTTACCGAGGACATCCGGGCGGGCTTCTATCGGCAGAAATTGTTCG
>JALOAI010000029.1 GCA_023228945.1 Pigmentiphaga sp.
CCGCTTTCACGGCCCGCTGACGCATCGCCTGCAGCGTATGGTGGTCCAGCTTTCGACCGTCTGTGTCACGTTTCGATTTCATCCCACATTATCTCAATATGTGGCTTTACTTTCAAGAAGGTTAGTATCTGGGCGAGTGGCATTCCCACCCTAGATTTCCAGTAACACCAAGCCATCAGGACGTTTCATCGATGGTCGAGCTCGTACAGAGCGAGCGAGGCATCGACTTCGCTGTTCTTCTAATCGTCAAGCTACAGTGGTGGCGAACGATCGCCAGCTCTTGCACACTGTTTCGTCGAGATGCTAACCCATCCCCCGTCGATTTTCTGGAGGCTTGAGCTTGGTTAACCACTTCGTCCGCTCGCTCATTGACTGGGTTTTCAGACGCCGATCCGTCGGCCTCACTCTGGTCAGGATTAGTCTGCCGTTGTTCGGCTTGGTCGTCTGGGGCCTCGCTGTGGGCATAACCATTCCCACAGGCTACGGACCGTTTATCTTCAGCTGGGACTCCGCTGGTGGCGGCTCGGCTCTGCTCAGCTGGGGCATATTCGTCGTGGCCACGTCCATTGTCGTGCTCGGTGCAATTCTAATTATCCGTGACATCCGACGGGAGAACCGAAAAAAAGTCATCGTCATCGAAGCACGCGGACTGCGGGATTGGCAAGGTGAGGCATTGGTAAAGGCAGTGCCCATCTTGGTCAAAGGACGTCGCGAGCAGGTAATGATCGATGTGCGACAGGGCTTGATAGATGGCCAGGTCATAAGCCCGGAGGTCGCGATTCGTCGCCTCTCCAGTCTGCCCGACGATATCGCACGACGCTGCGATGGTCTGGACCGCGCAGATATATCGTTTGTTCTTGGTGGACTTGCACCGGTACCTCTGCTCTTTCTACTTGGTGTAATCGTTGACGATGAATCCCGCACGCTCATTATGGACTGGAATCGGACGCATCACGTATGGCGCACACTTGACGAGGAGGACGACGGCAAACGGTTCACAACTACCGAACTCGACACTGTAACTCCAGGCACGAAGCGTGTCGCTCTCTGCGTATGTGCCTCCTACGACGTCATCGAAACCGACGTGCGCCTCGTCGAACCAACCGCGCACATAGTCAGGATGGAGTTGGCGGATCGTAGCACCACTTCACACTGGTCGGAGCATAAGCAGCAGCAACTCGCTCAGCAGTTCCTCGACGTCATAATGTCGCTAACGCGCCAAGGCGTGACAGACATCGCGCTCTTTCTGGCCGCACCGGCAAGCATTACGCTCCGGTTTGGTACCGTCTACGACAAGCGCAATCTTCCTCAACTCGAGTTAAACCAGTTTGAACAGGCTCATCCGAAGAAATATCCGTGGGCGGTGCGTATGCCCGTCGCTGGATTGAATCAAGCTCAATTGATCCAGCGTTAAGATGGTGTCAGCGGTGGCAAACGCCAAAAACACCATATTGGGAAAAGCCAGCAAATCGATTGGGAAATTGTCACGATACAAGCAAGCAAGTTTTAGAAACAACAAACAACTAGAGAAATACAATCAACGTTGCTCAGGCTAGAAAAAGACAAGCCCCAAGGCTTGCCCGATGATGACTTAACAAAGCCCCCTTTCTGCCATCGACAGCACTGTCGCACCGGCCACAATAAAATGATCCAACAATCGGACATCAGCCAGTGCCAGCGCCTGCTTCAGATGTTTGGTCAGCGCAGTATCTGCTTGACTAGCCTCGGCCACCCCACTTGGGTGATTATGGACCAGCATGACCGACAAGGCGTTATGGTGCAGAGCCATTTTGACGATCTCACGCGGATACACCGACGCTTGGTTAAACGTGCCGCGAAACGGCTCCAGATAGTCGATCAGCCTATTCTGGCTATCGAGCAGAATCAGCCCGCACACTTCGTGCTCCAAGGCTGCATTTAACCGTAGCAGCAAGAACTCCTTGACCAGGTTCGGTTTGGACAGATCCTCTCCATGAGGTTCTTCGACATTAACCAACTCACGCGTCACCATCAGGATTTTCTTTCGGCTCGCGGCACGCACGGCGCCATCGGCCTCGCGCACCAGCAGTGCACCAGCATTCAAGGACTGGGAATCAAGGGCAAGAGAATATTGTTTCATGACTGCATCCGGTTCAGAACTCAGGCGGAATTGCCTGGAACCGAAGAAGTCACGCCGCAGCGCCAGCCGTCACAGGGTCAGCGACGGCCACCGGCCGCAAGCGTTGTAGACGCGCCGCCCTTGACGGCCAGACCGGTGTGAAACACTAGGGGAAAAACAAAGACGCCCCCTCCCCAACAACAAACAATACCAATCGGTTTAGCAAGAGCAGCGCGCAGGTTCAACTCAACCAGTCTGGCCGAAGGCGTCAGGGATCAAAGCCGGATGGCCGTGATTTGACACGAAGCGCGGGGCGCTGCCCGTGAGCCCGACGGCGGAACGCAGGGACGCGTAGATACTGGAATCAAGGCGTCTCGCCAGGCCCGCGTTGTTCAATTTGCAGCCGCGCCCGCTGCGTCGCTTGTTGCAACCGTTCCACCAATACAGCACGCGGCGGTAAGGTGGTTAGGTATTCGGCGACGTGAATGCCGGATTTGTCCAACTCCAACAGTTCGACTTGTTCGCGTTTCTTACCGGTGCAAAGGATGATTCCCAGCGGTGAGGCTTCCTCCGGCTCGCGTTCGTGCTTGTCGAGCCAACGCAGGTACAGCTCCATCTGCCCCTTGTAGGCTGCCTTAAACTCACCCACTTTCAACTCCACCGCCACCAGTCGGCGCAGTTTCCGGTTATAGAACAGCAAATCAAGATGAAAGTCCTCGTCGTCAATCTGGATACGCTTCTGTCTGGCAACAAAACTAAAACCCGCGCCCAACTCCAGTAAGAAAGCCTCCATTTCACGGATGATGGCCGCTTCCAGATCCCGTTCCTGCCAGCTATCTTGCAGACCCAGGAAATTGAGAATGTACGGATCACGCATGACAAGATCGGTCGACATGCGCTGCGCATCGCGCAGTGTTGCCAGTTCCTGGGCGATAGTCTCGTCCGGCTTCCGAGACAAGGCCGTACGTTCGTACAGCATCGAATCAATACGTTCGCGTAGCATGCGCACGCTCCAGCGTTCTGTACCAGCCATCTGTGCGTAGAAGTCCCGCTGCATTGGTTCCTTTAGAGCCAACAGCAGAACAAAGTGTGACCAACTTAATTGTCGCGACAGTGTCGCGACAATTGGTTCCTCGGGGAACGTAACGGCAAATTTGACCATCCGGCGCAGGTTCTTTTCCCCAAAGCCCCGCCCGTAGTCACTGGTAAGCTGCTCAGCCAGAGTTGGCAGAATCTCCTCGCCATACTCAGCACGCTGACCAGCCAGCACTTCCGTATGGATGCGATGACCGATACGCCAGAACAGCAGGGTCAACTCGGTATTGACCGCCGAGGCGGCTCGCTGTCGTGACGCATCAATGAGCGCCCGAATATCTCCCAACAGCACCGGAGACGCTTCGGGAGCTACCACAGAGGATGAACGCTTACTCATGCCGCAAACCCCTTGGACGAGGATAAAGATCGTTTTGTGCCAGGCGGTACGGCACGAGTCTGATCCTTTCGATGTCGAAATGGGCGATACGCTCCCTTACTGGTAGGGGGCATCTCACCCTCTGCAACAGGTGTCGCAACCTCCACGTCATCCGACGCACGGCGATTGATGGTCTCCCTACGCAGGTTTGCCACTCTCTCAGCGGCAGCACGAACCGGATCATCTTCCGTATGCACATAGGTCATGAACATAGAAACGGTCTTGTGCGCCGTCAATGCCATACCCACCCTGAGCGGTACACCAGAATTAGCAATATCAGTCGCGGCACGATGTCGAATGCCATGCGTTCCAACATGGGGCACCTTCGCACGACCTAAGATTCGTTTCCAGGCATTGTAGTAAGTGCCACCTGACAACGCCACGGTGCTGTCAAGGATGGCCGGGCACACGTAAGGGGAGTCCTCATAGCGGTAGGCATGAGACAGCAACTGATAAACCACTTCGCTCATAGGTTTTGAAATATCACCGGTCTTGCTATCCGGCCAGACTACACGACGATTCTCAAAATCGATCCACGACCATTCGAGCGTTCTGATCTCCGACATACGCGCGGAAAACTCGAACTGTAAACGAATAGCCAACGTCAACGTCGGATGCTCCAGCCCCTCGGCGTCAGCCCGATCCAGATAAGCGTAGAGCCGCGCCAGTTCGTCATTGGTGATATATCGTGTCTTGCCATTCTCTTTGTACTTGGGCACGTGGCGACATGGATTGGAACCGTCAGGCCGATAACCCCACACTTCCGCCATATTGAACATCTTACGAATGCAAGCCAAGACACGGTTCGCGGTAACAGCAATGTGCCCCATATCTCGCATTAAGGCGGTGATGTGTACCCGCGTCACGTCAGGTACTTTCAGTGCGCCCAACGCCGGAATGATATGCAGCTTGATCTGATCTTGGTACGTCTCGACCGTACTGGGCTTGTTGCGCAACTTGGAGTACTCCTCAATGAACTGCTTGCACAGCTTTTTAACGGTAGGCGCCGTCCGTGCAGCCTGCTTAGCAGCGCTGGGGTCACTACCCTGGCGTACGTCAGCGAGCCAATCCTGAGCGATTGAGCGAGCCTGTTCAACGGTTAACTCACCGAACTGACCGATCTTCGGCTTGCGACGCTCACCCCAGTTCGTGCGATACTGGAGCATAAATACTTTACGTCCACGCGCGGTGATTTTGCAAAGAAATCCTGGGACAAGAGTGTCCCGTAGTTCGTAATCTTTGCCTGTGACTGCAGCCGTATCGACGGCGGACTTAGTGAGCTTGATTATGGCCATAATGCCTCCTGTTCAGTAGCCAACGCAGGAACCAACTAGGAGCCACGACAACGGGAATGTGGTCAAAACTGGTCTAGTCTAAGCGTAAGGTTAGAACAAGCAGCGGTTTAAAAAAACCAGCTACAGCAACCACTTACGAGTTCCAGCGTAGTTAGATGCTACTGGAAACCGACAAACTCAAAATCCCCCGCCGCAAGGCGTGCCGGTTCGATTCCGGCCCCGGGCACCAACGGCTTGTTCCACAAAGGTTCAAGTTGCACCAAATTCTCAAGAAAATCATGTGGTTAGGGTAGAAACCTAACCCATGAGGTTCCATCAAGTTTCAGCAAATCGCAAGCTTGCGCGTCCCCCAGGGAGTCCCCTAGACTGGTTTTAGCCCAGTTTTTTTCTTAAGGGGGACTCCAATGGGATTCCTGACTGATCTGAAGATCCGCACTGCTTCACCCAATACCTGCTGGCCGACGGTGACGGACTCTACCTGCGTGTTCGCGCAACCAGCAAGAGCTGGCTCTATCGCTATAAGTCCGACGAAAAGCAAGTCAAGATCGGCCTGGGCGCCTACCCGACGGTCACCCTAACGATAGCGCGGACTCTCACCAAAGAGGCGAACGCGCTGCGCGCTCAAGGCATCGACCCGCAGGACGCTCGACGGGAACAGCAAGAGCAAGCCAAGATCGCCAAGATGAATACTTTCGAGCTGATGGCGCGCGCCTGGCTCGAAGTGCCAGCAAGGATCGCGTCTGGTCTGCCGGCTACAAAAGCAAGGTCACTCGTCATCTGGAGATTCACGTATTCCCGTGGGTAGGTGACAAAGCCATGGAGGCCATCAGGCCGCGGGAAATCGTTCGGTGCCTACATCGCATCAAGGATCGCGGCAACCTGGAAACGGCGCAGCGTGTCCGCGAGGCCATCCAACACGTCTATCAGTACGCTGTGGATACCGGCGTACTGGAACCGGCCCAGAATTTCGTCAACAACCGTACGGGTGGCTTGCCTACTCCTCGCGGCCGCCACTACGCCGCAATCACTGACCCGCAGCTACTGGGCCAGCTTTTAAGGGACATGCGCGCCTACTCCGGCAACTTCATTTCCGTTGCCGCCTTGCGCTTGGCTCCCCTGGTCTTCCAGCGGCCCGGCCAGCTGCGCTTGGCCCATTGGGAAGACGTCAATCTCAAAAAGGGTCTGTGGCGCTGCCTGCCAGAGAACATGAAGATGCGCGAATGGCAGAAACGCGATAGCCGCACCCCTGCGCATATCGTGCCCCTGTCACGCCAGGCTCGACGGATTCTGGAGGATCTGCTGCCGATTACCGGCCCTTCCGGCCCAGTGTTCCCCAACATGGCCAGGCGCTCTGACAAGTCACGCGATATCAGCGAAAACACGATCAACTCAGCTTTGCGCACACTGGGGTACGACACCAAAGAACAGATCACGGGTCATGGATTTCGTGCCACCGCACGCACGATGATCCGCGAGTATCTTGGCAGGGAGCCGGACGTCATCGAACGCCACCTGGCGCACGTGTCGAAAGAAGAGCAAACGAGGTATCGAAACGCCCAAGCCATATATGGACATCATTCGTCAGCGCATGAAGACCGCCGCAATCGTCGCACAGGAGTTGAGAAATGAGTAAACGCATCGTTGAAGGGATTGAGGTCGAAGCCAGTTCGGGGAACGTGTTTGCCGACCTGGGCCTGCCCGACGCCGACAAACTACAGATCAAGTCTGGCCTGACCGTCGAAATTGCCAAAGCCATCCGCGAGCGCGGATTCACTCAGGCTGAGGCAGCGAAGCGCATGGGCCTGACCCAACCCAAGGTATCGAGCCTGTTACGCGGAGAGTTCTCGAACTTTTCCGAACGCAAGCTGATGGATTGCCTGAACCGCCTGGGCTATGACATTGAAATTCGTGTGCGCGAGACGGCAGAGCCAATCGGTCATCTGGTGTTGACCCACGCCTAAGTCGATGACTAGGATGTGGCCGCAGCAACGCGCCTAACTCGCCCACCAACAGAGCCGGTTTTCTGCACACAATGAGTTAGCGGCCGATACCCAACCGGGCCTTCCATCCACTCCAATAATGCCGTGCGCCGCCATCCTTTAGCTCGTCCACCAAGCGATACCGGAGCGGGAAAATCGCCTGATGCAATACGGCGGTAAAGACTTGAACGGCTCAAGGCTGTAATCCGTAACACGTCCGCCATGCGGTAAAAGGCTGGTTCAGGCTGGACTAGCGTTTCGGCAACATCCAGACATTCTTACTCTCTATCTAGACAGTCTGGTTGGCTAAGAATCCCATCAAGATAAATCGGACAAACGACCACTTAGCTGTTCGACAAACTTGCCCGCAGCCACCGACAGGGTTCTTCCTTTAAGCTGTGCCAGCACGACACGGATAGGCTTAATATCGCTGGCGCTAATGGGTATTGCCCGTATACGTTCATCCAGGCGAGGTATACCGCTCAAAGGCTGGAACGTCACTGCCGGCTCCCGCATGACAAAGCTACGTAGAAATTCCAGCGACCCGGATTCCACTGCGACCACCGCCTCAAGCCGCAGCCGGTACATGGCCTCATTCAACAGCACACGAATCGCCAGAAATTCATCGGGCATCGCCACGGGATGTTCAAGACAATCCCGTAAACGCACGGTATCTAGGGCAGCCAACGGATGCGATTGGCTGACCACGACACACAAGGGCTGCTTCTTAACGATCAGTTCCCGTATGTCCGGCGATGGCGGCGGGTCGATCAACAAAGCAATTTCAGCCTCGTAGCTCGTCAGGGCGCGTATACCCAATCGATTATCGCGAACCTCGACAGAGAACGTCACGTTGGGAAACTGTGCGCGATACGCGGCGACCTCATCAGGCAGGACACTGTCTACAAAGGCCTGCGAGCAAGCCAAGGAAACATGCCCCCGACGCACACCGGCCAGTTCGGAAAGCTGCGTGCGCAGACGCTCAAAATCAGCATTCTGATTTCTTATGTGGTGCAGCAGCAGCTCGCCAGCCTCATTCAAACGCATGCCTTGCGGCAAGCGTTCGAAGATGGTCATACCCAGCTCCTCTTCAAAATCCTGGATTTTTCTGGTTAGGGCTGATGGCGTGATGTGCAGTTGCTCGGCGGTTCCGCGTATGGAACCCCGCCGTGCGATTTCTGATATGAAGCGATAAATCTGCAGATGCCGCATGCTTCCTCCTGGGCCGTGCCTACTCTGGCAATGACAGGCAAGGCGCCAACCATTGCGTTGCAATTGTAGCAACACCCCAGTCAAAAACCAGCAATAGACAGCATCACACGCCCCCCCTAGCATTAAGATCAGCTCATCAGCACGCTCACTGGATACCGCATGGAAATCACCGAACTGCGCCACCGCTTCAGCCAATTGCCCCGCAGGCGTATTGGCCTGTACCCCACGCCCTTTCACAAACTGGAGAACATGTCTCGCCTGTGCGGCATC
Organism: Pigmentiphaga sp.; assembly: GCA_023228945.1. GTDB lineage: Bacteria > Pseudomonadota > Gammaproteobacteria > Burkholderiales > Burkholderiaceae_B > Verticiella. Next base: position 8,326 of record JALOAI010000029.1, read on the forward strand.
AATCTGTTCATGAAACGAGAGGATATGGCGGGCCCCGGTTGCATCAGCGGCAGCAAAATGCGGGTGGCCGAACTGGTCATCGGCCAGGCGCTGAAGGACGGCATAGACACCATCATCACCCAGGGCGCATATCTCACCAATTCCGGGATGCAGTTTGCAACAGCCGCCAGAGTGGCAGGCCTGACCCCCATACTGTTCCTGACCCGTGACGAAAGCAACCACGGCACGCTGGACGAATACCGGGGAAACCTGCTGCTCAATAAGCTGATGGACGTGGAAACCCACTATCTGGCGGCCCCCGGTAGCGCCTATGTGAACCGGCCTGCTGATAAGCAACAGGTATTGGACGCCATGACTGCCCGCAAAGCCGAGCTTGAGGCTCAGGGCCGCAAGGTGCTGATTGTGCCCACCGGCGGTGCCTATCCTTCTGGCTTTGCCGCTCATGTGCCTACTTTCTTGGAAATTATCGAGCAAGCGCAAGCAGCAGGCGTGGAGCTGGATTACATCTACCACACCACCGGCACAGGCACCGCCCTGCCTGGCATGCTGGCCGCCAAGCTCATGACCGATCATCGGGTCAAGTTCCGCTCCGTTTCCATTTCGCATTACCAGCCGGATTTCTGGATTAACGAAACCATCATCGCCGAGCGCGTCCAGCATATTTTTCGGACGTTCGACATAGAGCCACCATCACTTCCGGCCATTCTCGATGAGATCGAAGTCGATAACCGCTTTATCGGCGAGAACTACGCCGTGCCATCAGCCGACAGCAACGCCGCCATTCAGGAACTGGCCAAGGCCGAGGGCATCTTCCTGGGTCCCGTCTATACCGGCAAGGGCTTCGCCGGGCTGCTGGATCATATCCGCAGCGGCAAGGTCGCCCTGGGTAGCAACGTCGCCTTTCTGCATACGGGCGACACCGCCAATCTGTTTGAAGTTCCAGGCGTCGTCGGCACAGCCAGCAGTGTCCAGGAACACCCTGAAACCGTTACCGGCTCGGCCTGAACATGCCGGATAGCAGCCTGTAACCCCCTTGATGACCAGACACATCCAACTATTCCAAAGGAGACAACCGTGCGTCGATCGATTCTTATTGCTGCATTGACAGGAGCCTGCATGGTGGCAGGCGGCGCCGTCCAGGCGCAGCAGACTTCAGCCCCTATCCGGCTACTCGTCGGCTTCGCGCCGGGAGGCGCGCTCGATGCCGTAGGGCGCGCGCTGGCGGACGGCCTGCGCACCGAACTGAATCAGCCCGTCATCGTAGAGAACAAGTCGACCCTGAATAACCTCCAACCTATTGATTTAAATACATAAACCATCGGGCTTGAGGTAAAATATCTCCCAGAAATCGGGATCATTCCCCTCAAAACCTGGGAGTTTTCATTTTCAGCATGGCCGAGACCCCTGATTTTTTCCGTAACCGGCTCGATCAAATGATCGACCTTCGTCACCCCTTGGCGCAATTGGCCTCGCGCATGTCTTGGCAGGATCTGGAAGCGGCCATTGTCCAGCAGTTTGCCCGCCAGGTTCGGGCCGGCAAGAAGGTCAAGGAGGTGGATCTGTTCGGCCCCGTCACCCAGGTGGTGGGCGGTGGTGCCTCCCGGGCCGGGCGCCCCCGGCTGCCGTTTCGGCTGATGATCTCGTTGCTGTATTTGAAGCACGCCTACGACGAGAGCGATGAAGGCGTGGTGGCCCGTTGGGGCGAGACGCCGACTTGGCAGTATTTCTCGGGCATGGATTATTTCGAACACCGCCTGCCGTGCGACGCCTCGCAGATCGGCCGGTTTCGCAAGGCGTTGGGAGAGGCCGGTGTCGAGGAGTTGCTGGCCCAGACCGTCAACGCGGCCTGGCAGCTCAAGCTCATCGCCCCCCAGCATCTGCAGGAGATTCTGGTCGACTCCACCGTGCAGGCCAAGGCCATTGCCTATCCCACCGACACCCGACTGCTGGAGGTGGCTCGCCAGAAGCTGGTGAGCCTGGCACGCTGGCTGAACCTGCCGCTCAAGCAGACCTACGCCAAGGAGGCCGGGCAGCTCACCCATCGGGCCAGTGGCTATGCCCGGGCCCGGCAGTTCAAACGGCTGCTGCGCGTGCAGCGCCGCTACCGGACGATCCTGGGCCGCGTGATGCGGGATCTGCGTCGCCAGTCTTTGTTCCACCCTCTGGACAAGGCCGCGCGCCAGAGCGTGCGCGAGACGCTGGCCAAGGCCCAGCGTCTCCTGGAGCAGACCGCGACCCGCCAGGCTTCGCGCGAGAAGCTCTACAGCTGGCATGCCCCGGAGGTCTCCTGCATCGGCAAGGGCAAGGCGCGCCAACCGTATGAGTTCGGCGTCAAGGTAGGCATTGCCACCACCCTGCAGGGCAATCTCATCGTGGGCGCACGGGCCTTCCCCGGTAATCCCTACGATGGCCATACCCTGGCCGAACAACTCCAGCAAGCTGGCATTCTCCTGCAGGATATCCGCCATCAAGGCCAGGCCATCGGCCCGCACACCGTCTACACCGACCTGGGATATCGGGGCGTGGAGGCCGAGGTGCCGGCCGTCAAAGTCTGCCACCGGGGCAAGAAAAAGCGTCTGAATGCCTGGCAGCTCAAACACCTGCCGCGTCGCCAGGCCATCGAGCCCGTCATCGGCCATCTCAAGGCCGATCACGGCCTGGGGCGCTGTTGGCTCAAGGGATCTCTGGGGGACAGGCTGCACGCCGTGCTCTGCGCTGCGGGCTATAACCTGCGATGGCTGCTGCGGCGCATCGGACAACCACCGCCGCCGGTACCGGCTTGAACCCACGCCGGGCTCACGCAAGGCTAGCAAGACACCTCCTCTTGCCGCTCTGGCACACCGGGAGCGGGCGCGCCTGAGCGCCCGTCAGGCCAAAGACCGCCGTTGGCCACCGACGGGCCTCGGAAACCTCAAATCCTCAACCAAATCGCGCCCCAAAGCCATCAGGATGGGATCAGGACGGACGATGCTGTGGACAAAAACTCCAGAAAATGAATTTTGCAGGGCCGACTAGGGCATTACACCTGCCCCCGCTCTGCCAGTGAAGTCGTGCTGGCCGCCGTCACGATGACATGATCGAGAAGCCGTACATCGATCAGCGCCAGTGCATGCTTCAGGTGTTTGGTCAGGTTCAGGTCCGCCATGCTGGGTTCGATTGAACCGGACGGATGGTTATGGGCCATGATGAGCGCGGCAGCATTGAGTCGTAGGGCGGTTTTCACGATCTCGCGGGGATAGACGCTGGCCTGGCTCAACGTGCCTGGCCCCTGCTCGATATAGCGAATCGGCTTGAAGCGTGAATCCAGATACAGGAAGGCAGCGCATTCGTACCCCAGCCCGGCCAACTTGGCCTGAAAAAACTGCTTCACCTTGGTCGGCTGATCGACCGGCGAAGATTGGGAAACCAGGCTTTCCGTTGCTGTGCGGCCAGCCACCAGAATCTGCTCGTCGCTGGCCAGCTTGTAGCGGCCGCTGGGACTGCGTACATACAGGGTGCATGTCTCGTCCATGTTGTCATAGCTCAGCGCGGCGATGTTGTTGTCCATGATGGCCTCCAGTGTTCAGGGCGGGATTGCCCGGAACCCGAAGGGCATGGCGCAGCGCAGGTATCAAGGGTCGAAGACGGCCAGCGGCCGCAAGCGGTGCCCACGGCGGCGCGCCGCCCTTGAAACCAAGAACGGCATGACACAATGACCGGGAGCAAGACAGCCCCACACCCTGTCACTTGGTTTTGCGTTGGAAACCTTCGTGTGAAACACGGCCAGGCGTCAGTGATTGCGCCCCGCGCCCCCCGCAAAGACGTGTGCGCACCGTCGCAGGCGCGAAGGGGTGAGGGGTGGGCAAGGCCAGTCCCGTCAGGGATGAGTGAATAGCGAACCTGGAGCAGCGCGGTCTGCACAAGCAGAGACGCCATGAGTGCTCAATGAACTTCAAAAAAACAGCACCGCCTTGTTTGTTTTTGATATATTTAATGGCGATAATCCACGGGAATCAAGGGCGGGAATCGGCCAGAAGAAGCAGCTCAGTATCGCTCCCGATAGCGGGCCTCGGGGTTCCTCGCTACCTTCCCTATTGCATGCATTGGGATGCAAATGAATCAAATCGGCTCGGCGCTCCGGAAGCGATTATTTATGCATAATATCCTCAAAAAAAGGTTCACATAGAAACGCGACGAATCCGTTAACAACGCATGGCTGTACCAGAGGCTAGAAGTGAAATGACCATCGAAATGTTCGCGTTAAATTTTCTCTATAGCTTACTTGCTACTGTTATCGGCGGGTGCTTCCTTGCGTTGTTGTTGTTTTGGCTCAAAGAGAATATTTTCCCGCTACCGAACATTGCTGGCTGCTGGTACTTCCAAATGCGCAGCGTCAATACCGCTTACAGTCCCTATAAGGGAATGATTTTGGGCTACGTAGCGATGCTTTGGCGCGAAGGCAGCCGCATCGAAGGGACCGTCGAGAAGATTTATGAGAACTCCTCTACTGGGGAAAGGAGCTTTGAAGAAAAAAATCGTACCAGAGGGGTGGCAAAGGGTTTCATAGAAAAGAAATATTTTTCAAAAGACTCTGTGTTTCTACATGTTGTCGAGAACGGCCACGGTCGAGAGTCAACAAATTTCTATGAACTGGTAGTGACATCCGACAAAGAAATGGTAGGAAGCTTCACTTCCATGGTTGCCAGCCAAGATGGCGAGGTCAGGTGGCAAAGAGACAAGCCATGGGCGAAGCATGATGTGGATTGAGACGCCCTACTTTTAAATGTTCTACGCGTAGAACGAAATTCGGCTTCCCAACGGCAAATGACTTAAAGTTGTGTACTAGGAGGCAATTCCGTTTATCGATATGATGTAGAGCGATTCTAATGAAATTTTGTGTGCCCTGCGGCTAGGCACGTATAAGAAAATACCAAATGAATGCAATCAGCGCAATCCGGCAACTTCCATATATCTTTCAGATGATTGAGCGAGGAGACTTCCTTCCTTTACATTCATATCACGTGCGAGGAAGACAGGGGAAGCTATTGGGGATCGTAGGAGAAGGCTTATGCTACCCATTACAGCTTTCCCAAAACTCTGTACTTCTAAAAAAATGGATATTAGAGGTAGAGGACAAAAGGTTCTACGAGCATGGCGCTATTGATTACAAGGGGATTATCCGCGCGATTTTTAGAAATTTGATTGTCGGCAAGATCACTCAGGGCGGAAGCACAATTACGCAACAATTAGCGCGAACCCTCTTCCTTTATCCTTCGCGCACATGGTCTAGAAAGCTGTGTGAGGCCGTCATTGCCTTAAAACTAGAGCGGCACCTGACTAAAGATCAAATACTTGATGCCTATTGTGATTTCGTATGCATGGGTCGTGGCAGCAAAGGTTTCGAAGCGGCAGCGAGAATTATATACAGAAAGCCATTCAGAAAGTTGGAGCCAGATCAGATCCCTGCATTGATAGGCCTACTTGGCGCTCCAGAGAGATTTCATCCTGAGAATAACGAAGTGCAATTTTGGATTAGAGCCAAGCAAAAATCGCGAGCACTAGGAGTAGGTGTTGTAAAGACCACAATTAACCCAATCCGCATATCGAGGACGTTTAACAGGCGAATCGAAAGAGCGGTGCGAGATGAACTGTTACGTGCAGGTCTCCCTGAACGAGATATTAAGGCGGTTGAGCTTGCCTTGGATGAATCGCTTCAAAGATCGATTGACCAATTGCTCATGGAGGCGTCAAGAAGGCAGGAAGTCGCTCAAGTAGCCGCGATCGTCATTTGCAATAAAACAGGAGATGTTTTAGCTGAATCGTCTTGGAGTAAAGGCCAAGCAACTCAATTTAGTCCAAGCTTTTCAGGACACATACAACCCGGATCGACATTCAAGACTTTTGCGCTTCTCGCAGCGATTGAATGCGGATTTTCCAGTGAAACCACTTTTGAATCGGCTCCGTACCATTCTGAAAAAAGGACTGGGACGAAATGGAACGTTAGAAACTATGGGTATGCCTATCACGGACAATTGACATTGAAGGAGGCTCTCAAAAGGAGTGACAACTCGGTATTTGCACGTTTGGCCGAATGCCTTGATAAGGATCGGTTGGTGTCCACATATGAGCGATTTTCCTTAGTCAATAGATGCTCCTTTACAACGGCGGCGGCCTTAGGAGGGATTAGGGATGGAGTTTCGTTGTTAAAACTTGCGAACGCATACGCCTCCATTGCTCGGAACGGGGTGGCGATCGAGCCTCGTCTAGTACGATTTGTTGAATATGAGGATGGCCAGACGGCATTCGTAAGGCCGAGCAGTGGCCGTGTAGTGGCTGACTATGCGGCGATTCAGGCCCTTAAGCAGGTGCTTGCCTATTCGGGCATTAGAACTAGCTCGCAAATTTTTTCTGGGAAAAGCGGCACCACAAAAAAGGGCAGTCTGTTTGCAGGATATAACGAGGATGTTTCTATCAGCTTATGGCTCAACTTCAATCATGAGCAGCCCGAACATGATCCAAAGGCTTTAACCGCAACCCAGATTGTAAAGAAGATAGGAAATGACTTGTTAGCATGGTCTGAAAAACGTGCATTCGCAATCATTTGAGATGATGGAAATCCTAAAAGTTATAGTGGCGCCTATCCTCGTGGCTCTCGTTAGCTGGCTCATCAAAGACTATATATTCACCCAGCAAAAGGCTAAGCAAGAATTGTTGCGCAACGAATGGCTTAGGCGCTTAACTACATTTTGGTCACCTTTGTTTCTGTGGTCTGGAATGATCTTATTTCCTAAACATGGTGATGGGAATAACCTTGAGAAGGCTGTGTCCGAACTGACTGCGGCTTTAGCAGGCAATGCTCATCTGCTTCCACTTAAGCATTACTACGTAATCATTTCACTTATTGAAAAATCGACAGTACTTCCGGAAAAGACGATTGATTTGAGTGTCGTCAACGATACCCGGTCTTACATTTATCGACAGATAGAAATTCTTAACTACCTACTGTACAGGCGCGATAACAGTTTTGACCCACTGACGAACACTGCTTTTGTTGGACCGCCCCTAGCATTGCTTAGGGCGGCAGCGAACACTACAGTTCATCTATTAACCTGGGCGCTATTGGCTGGATTTTTATACTTAGGATATTATATTTTTAATGACGCTAATCTAGTCGGAAGCGTTATCTACATTATGGTATTAGTGCTGCCTTTATGGGCTGATGCCGAAAGAAGAATCGAGATGCGTCGAGAAGCAGTCGATCACCGTACGGCTAGGAACAAGTATGGACTGCTTGCAGTGCTTCGTTGGGGCATAAAGAAATTGGCGTGAGGCACTAGTCTTGGACGTGTGATTTCCTGCAGCTAAACGGCGCGGCATTTGACCAGGACGTCGGTGCTTCCTAGCTTGAGAGTCGATCGACCCGCGTAAGCGTATTGGACACACGCACGGACCGCTCAAGCGGGACGAGGAAACACCACACACAGGCCGTCGCCGCGCCATCCAGTCGGGGATGGTGCGGCGGCGGTTTGCAATTCAAGGCTTTGAACGTGATATCCCGGACCAGCCAGATGGCTGCGTCCGGCTGATGCGGCTTTGGGGTTGGCGCCGGGTGCAGCAATGCAGCGCCCGGATTTTGACCATCGGCCCCAAGGCGTAGCTCGACTTGGGGCCGATTCTGATTGAGCCCCGCCGCGCCCCGGCCACATCGGGGCGCGGCGGGTCGGCTTGTGCGGCCTTCGATGGATCGACAAGCCGTCCGGCGCGGGCGAAAACCGCCTATCAGAATACTTGTCGCCGGTGGAGACATGCCCCGGCAGCAAGCCGGGGCATAGCCTCCCGTCTCAGGCCGCGATGCACGACAGTTTGGCCTTGCCGGTCCAGCGTGACAATGGCACCGGCGGCGGCTTTGACGTTCGGGGCGTGATCCAGCAAACGATCTTCCAGCGCCTGCAACTGCTCTCCCACGCGGTGGCCTTCCTCCTGCAAAGCTTCGGCATTTTCCTCGTCATCGTCGTCCAGCGCCGCATCCAGCGCTTCGTCTATGGCCTGCATTTCCATGCGGTCGGCCTCCCGCTTGGTGGGATTGCGCCGCTCACGCGGGGCGCGCTGGAAGGCTTGCATGTCGGCATAGGTGGCAGCGTGCGCGACATCCACACATGCCCACTCTTCCGCCTTCACTTCGGCGGCGTGGCCGTCCAGCTTGGCGTAGCCTACGACTACTTGGCGCTCAACAGTAGCCCGAAACATACCAGAAATGGTATATTGACATGAAGCCTTCCTCCATGAAGCCTCTCTTCTGGCTTGGCAGCAGCAAGAAAGACCTGTTGGTTCTGCCGGTGGCCGTACGAAAGTTCTTCGGCCATGCGCTCGACACCGCCCAGCGCGGCGAACAGCACGAAGCAGCGAAAGTGCTAAAGGGCTTTGGCAGTGCGGGCGTACTGGAAATTGTCGAAGACGATACCGGCGGCACTTACCGAGTCGTCTACACCGTGCGTTTCGTTGAAGCCATCTTCGTGCTGCACGTCTTCCAAAAGAAGAGCAAGCGAGGTATCGAAACGCCCAAGCCGGATATGGACATCATCCGTCAGCGTATGAGGGCCGCTGCAATCGTCGCACAGGAGTTGAAAAATGAGTAAACGCATCGTTGAAGGGATCGAGGTCGAAGCCAGTTCGAGCAACGTGTTTGCCGACCTGGGCCTGGCTGATGCCGACAAACTCCAGATCAAGTCTGGGCTGACCGTCGAAATTGCCAAAGCCATCCGCGACCGAGGCTTCACCCAGGCTGAGGCTGCAAAACGCATGGGCCTGACCCAACCCAAGGTGTCGAGCCTGTTGCGCGGAGAGTTCTCAAACTTTTCCGAACGCAAGCTGATGGACTGTCTGAACCGCTTGGGCTATGACATCGAAATTCGTGTACGCAAGACGGCAGAGCCGATCGGCCACCTGATGTTGACCCACGCCTAAGTCTATGCTCGGGACGTAGCCGCCGCAACACGCCTGACACGTCCGCCATACGGTAAAAGGCCGGTTCAGGCTGGACAAGCGTTTCGGAAACATCTGACAGTGACATACCTCATCCTCCAGAACTACCGAGTTTGAAGTCATCCACGTCGATCATTGCCATGTGCAGTGGCGGACCCTCGCCTGCCGGCAGCCACCCAAGCCATCACACAGTGCGCGCCAAATACAGCCCCTCCCGCCCCACAACCCCATTGCGGATGGGCATGACCACAGTGCAGTCGTCGAACGGCGCACGGATCTCTTCGTCGCCATCGGTGGCGATGAGCTCGCCTTCTTGAAATACTTCAAAGCCCAGCAGCGGGCCGACCAGGCGGTATTCGGGTGTTTTGACGATGTGGCTGCGCTCGAGCACCAGCCGGCGCTGAGGTGGGGGCGGCGGCGTGTCGGCGTCGGGCTCGATGAGGCCGAAGCCCGCCAGGAAGGCGCGGGTGATGCGGATGGCGCGGTCGGTGGTGGCTTGCAGGAAGTGCTGGCCGCATTCGGCGATCAGGGCCACGCCGCGCCCTTGCGGGGAGCCATGATGGCCCCATTGGATCAACGGCGTGCCGGCGCCCAGGCCCATGCCCTGCGGCAACATGAGATGCAGCGAGGGGGAAGCGATGGCCAGGGCGGCGGCGCAGTTGCGTTCGAACTGCGAGTAGATCCAGAATGGCTGCACGTCGTTCTGGGTGGAGTGCAGGTCGAGCACGTGGTCGGCGGCCTCGAGCACCGGGCGCAGCTCGCGTGCCCTCTGCAGTTCGGGGCTTTGTTCGGCGCCCTCGAGAAGGTCGCGGGTCCAGATCCGATTGAGGTTGTGCACCAGCAGGCGGCTGGCAAAGGGCTGCTCCCGGTTGAAGGTGTCGTGGGCTGCCACGTTGGCGAAGCAGACCGTGAGGGTGCCGATACGCGGCCGAACCTGTTGGTCCAGGAGATGGGTGGCGGCGCGCGCGCCGCAAACCTCGTTGCCATGCGTGAGCGCGTTGATCAGCACATGAGGGCCGGCCTTGCCACTGTCGAAGCGATGGACGTAGTCGATGCCGATGTTGCCGCGGCGATACGCGGACAGGTCCTCGGGTATCACTTCAAAGCGTAGCGGCGGTGCGGGTACCGAACTCATGCGTGCTGGCTCCTCAGATCTCGTTTAAAAGGCGGGCACAATCCCGTGACCACTAGCCATCAGGATTTTTCGACCTGGATGCCGCTTTCTTCTACCATGCGGCGCCAGCGTTCGCGCTCGCGGGCCAGAAATTCCGCATGTTCGGCCGGCGTGTTGAGCTGGCCGGGGCCGATGCCCATGTTCAGCACCTGCTGCCGCACGGCTTCGTCCTTCAGCGCCACGTTGATGGCTTCGTTGATCTTCTGCACCACCGCATCCGGCGTGCCTTTGGGAAAGAATACGCCATTCCACGTGGGCATCGCGAAGCCCGGGAAGCCTTGCTCGGCCACGGTGGGCAGATCGGGGGCGCCCACCAGGCGCTCGGGCGCCATGGTGGCCAGCATGCGGATCTTGCCGTCGGCGGCGAGCTGGCGTGCGGTGGCCAGCGTCAGTTGCGCCACGTCGACGCGGCCGCTCACCAGATCGGGGATGACGTGGCTTTCGCCTTTGTAGGGGATGTGGTTCAACTCCACACCCGCCGTCTTCCACAGGTACTCCTGCGCCACGTGCAGCGTTCCCAGCGGTCCGGCGGATTGATAGGACACCTCGCCGGGGCGCGCCTTGGCGTCTTTCAGCAAGTCGGCCAACGTTTGGTAGGGACTGTCGTGCCCCACCGCCATCACGAAATCGACGAAGCAGAAGTTGCCTGCCGGCGCGAAGTCCCGCGAGGGGCTGTATTGCAGCGTTGGCAGCGTGAACTCCAGCAATGAATTGGTGCCGACTCCTCCGAACAGCGCGGTGTATCCGTCCGGCGCCGCTTTCGCGACATAGCTGGCCGCCAGCGTGCCGGTCGCGCCGACGCGGTTTTCCACCACCACGCTCTGTTTGAGGGTCGTCTGCAGGGACTGGGCCAGGATGCGGGCCAACACGTCGGTGGCGCCGCCGGCAGAGAATGGAACAATCAGATGGATGGGCTTGGCGGGATAGGACTGCGCATACGCGCCGCCGCCGATGCCCAGGGCCAGTACCGCGGCGGCGGATTGCAGCAGGCGGCGCCGTTGCCGGGACGTTTTGGTGGAAGGGAGGAAAAGCATCATATCTGTCATCGCGATTCTGATCCATGGATGATGGTGTGAAATCCAGACCTGCGGGTCGAGCTTCTATCCCGCAGATCACCCAGGAGCAGAACACCGCTGGATCGCGTGAAGACAACGCCTGCACCGCCCGTCGCCCCTGATGCCGGCATCGTGCCACCATTGGTTTCGCCGTGGCGCGGTTCGCGTGTCTAGTTTTTCGTCAGGTGAACAAAACGAGGGACAGAAGACTCACGCCTTTGGGATCAAGTCCAGCCACGCCCTCACCCCCTCCCCGGCCCACACGCCCTGGGCCAGGCAGGCGGTCAGCAAATATCCTCCGGTGGGCGCCTCCCAATCCAGCATTTCTCCCGCCAAGAAAACACCCGGCAAGACCTTCAGCATCAAGCGTTCATCCACTTCGCTGAAGCGCACGCCTCCCGCCGTGCTGATGGCTTCGGCCAAAGGGCGGGTCGCGGTCACGGTGATCGGCAGCGCCTTGATCCGCCGCGCCAGCCGCCCAGGGTCGGCGCCGGCGTCTTTGCCCAGGGTTTCCCACAGCAAGGCCATTTTGACGCCCGAGATATTCAGCCTGCCCTTCAGGTGGCTGGCGAGCGACCGCGCGCCGCGCGCGTGCCGCACGGCCATCGACACCTGCTCCTCGGTCCGGTCCGGCGCCAGGTCCAGCGTGAACGTGGCGCTGCCATTGGCCTCGATGGCTTCGCGCAAGCGTCGCGAGTAGGCATAGATCAGGCTGCCCTCTACACCGTACTGACTGATGATGAGTTCACCGCGGCGCTCGCTCGTATGGCCGCGCAAGTCGGTAAAGCGCAGGACGACCGACTTCAGGTTCGCACCGGCATGGCGTTCGCGCAGGTGCTCGCTCCAGGCCGCGTCGAAGCCGCAGTTGGCGCTTTGCAGCGGCGCCACGGCGATGGCTTTTTCGCGCAGCCACGGTACCCAGGCGCCGTCGGATCCGAGCTGCGGCCAACTGCCACCCCCCAGGGCGAGAACCGTCGCGCGCGGACGCACGTGAATCGATCCGGCCGGCGTATCGAACAGCAGGGCTTCGTTCTCGTCCCATCCCAGCCACCGATGGCGCAACTGGAACCGCACTCCCAGTGCGCGCAGCCGTTGCACCCAGGCACGCAGCAGAGGCGCGGCCTTCATGCCTTCGGGAAACACCTTGCCGGAAGAACCGGCGAAGGTAGCGATACCCAACGCCTCCACCCAGACCCGCAAGGCCGCTGGCGGAAACCGATCGAGCATGGCTTGCAGGCTGGCCTGCTGGGCACCATAGCGCGTGCAGAAGACAGCGTAGGCTTCGTCGTGAGTGATATTGAGGCCGCCGATCCCGGCCCTCAGGAACTTGCGCGCCACCGAAGGCTTGGCTTCGTAGACGACCACGGCATGTCCGCTGCGCGCCAGCGTCTCGGCCGCCATCAGGCCCGCTGGCCCGCCGCCAATAATGGCAATGGAGCGCTCGGCGTGTTCCGTCATAAACGGTCGGCTTGTCTGTACATGATTCGTTCCGGCGCGAATCGGCGCCTACACTCCGGCTTCCGGTCGTTCGACATTCACCACCGCGGCTTGGGCCTGGTCTGGCGCCAGGAAGCGCACGGACGGCCCGCCATCGGCATTGTGCTGCAGAATGCGCACGGGTCTGCCCTGCTTGTCCAGCTGGATCTGGCCGATGCCCGCGCCGTTCCACAGGCGTTCGCCACGATAGCGTCGATCAGGCAGGCGCGGATGGATCTCGAGGTCCCGGCGCTGCGTCAACCAGTTCAACGGCGAACGCGGCGCGTAAAGCCAGCGGTTGAGGCGGTCCAGCCAGTCGAGCAGCTTGCGCGGAAACTCGTTCTTGATACCGCTGCTGGTTACCTGCCAGATGTGCGGTGTGCGGTCGCGGTCGCGAACCTGCACGTCGTAGGCAAAGGAATAATGCACATCGCCCGACAACACAACGTAGTTGCCCGGTGTACGGGTGTGACGAAAAATACTCAGCATGACGCTGGCCGCGCCCCGGTGCGCCATCCAGTTCTCGGCGTCCACGGTCAGGGCGTGGCCGGCGTAGGTACATATCCGCTGTATTACCTCGATCAGCTTGACGCCGAACATCGGTGTCGGCGAGACGATCACCGCCGCCGTTTCGTCCAGCAATTCGTGCTGCAGTTCGGTCAGCGACTCCCAGTCCATCAGGCCGGAGGGACGGCTGGGCAGATGTCGGTTGCGCCAGCGGCGGGTGCGCGTATCCAGCACGATGACAGTGGGTTGCGTGCGCAACACGTAACCCCATTGTCCGAACGAGAGCAGGTGGCTGATCAGGGCATCTTGCGCGACGGTGTCGAGACGGCCATGGGTATCCGGCGCCGCCATCAGGGCGCTGGTATCGTCAAGCACGGCGTCAAAGGCATCCGGGCGGTTGCCCCAGCCCTGGCACAGCGCGTAGGCGATCAGGGCATTGCCCACGATGCGCCTCGAAAATGGGTGCTCGTAGGCGGTGGATTCCCATTTGGCCGAGAGGTTCCAGTCGTCGGTGATGTCATGATCGTCAAAGATCATCAGCGTCTGGAGATGTGCGAGCAGGCGCGCGGCGCACGGTAGATCCCGGCGAAAGCCCCGCAGCGCGGCGGCTTCGCGCTGCCAGCGCCGCACATGCTCGGCGTCCAGTGTCGGCATCGCCGGCTCGGAAATGAGCTGCCATGGCACCGGCGACCACACCAGCAGGTACATGGCCATCACCTCGGCCAGCGTCACGAGGTGGTTGTGCGCGTTGGCGGTGGTGAAGACCGGCTTCTCTACGCCGCCAAAGAAGCGTTCGCGCAGCGCTTCGTTGGACTTGAAGGCGGGTAGCAGATCCTCGCGGTGGTAGTAGCCGGCGGGATGGGCGTACAAGGCTTCACTGTCGGAGACCACCGCCCCTTCCAGATACTCGCCATACAAACCCAGACGCCGGATCAAGGCGTGGATTGCCGCCAGCATGGGGCCGGCCACGTCGTCGGCATACACCTGGTCGCCGCACAGCATCAGCATCGCGGGGCGCGCTTCGGGCCGGGCGATGCGTTCGGCCAGCAGTTCGTCGGCGCGCGCCAGTCCGTCGCGCGCGGCATGGTGCGGCTTGCGGCACGACCCGAAGAGGATGTCGTCGCTGCGGCGACGCAAGACCAGGCTGGGCATGGCCGCGCCGTTGTGCAGCAGATGGGGCGCCCATTGCGCGATGCCGGCCTCGGCGGCGCTTTCCGACGCCGCCAGCAGATCGTAGTGGATCATCGTATCCTGCGGCAGCGGCTGCTGCAGAGCCACGTCGATCAGATGCAAAAAGGCATGGCGGCCAACGGGAACGACACGGCAATCCGTGGCGTCCAGGACCAAGCGCCGGAATGCTCCGGCGGAGGGCTGGAGCAACAGCGTCAGGTTCAGGGGTGTGCTGCCCACGAGCCACAGCACGAGGCGGTCCGGCTCGAGCCGGCGCAGGATGGGACCGGCAAGCACCGGTGGGAGGCCGTTGAAAGTTGGAACTGGAGTCAATCGAAGCGTCTCGGAAACAGTCTTCCAGTGTAACCGTTCAACGGAGGTAATGGCTTCGGTACACCTCGTTGCCCATGGCGTGGATCTGCTGTTCCACAAGCACCCGGAACGGCTTCAGGAGCGGCTGAAAGTCCTGCTGCGGCTCCAGCATCGTCAGCGCCCGGGCAATCGCCTCGATGGTGGAAACCGCGCCGGGCTCCGACGTTTGGCGCACCCGGTATTCCGAGGGCTCGCCTGGCGGCAGGCTCAGGTGGGGCAAGGTCGTCAGCACGGGATTGGCCTGGACGATCTTGCGCGCCTTGCGCCAGGTGCCATCCGGCACGATCAACAGCCAGGCGCCGCGCCGGCTATGCGCCGTCCGCGGCGCCCGCGGGCTTTCGGGCCTGGCGGGAAACAAGAGCAACGCCTGTTCCACCGAAGTGATGGCGTCGTGCAGCCCGGGAAAGTGCTCGCCGATCCAGAGTTCGGCCCGCCGCAGCCCCTGCCGGGCCAGGCGCGCCGTGTTCAAGGGGTGCTTGGCTTCGTCCGGATGCTGCAGTATCAGCACCCGCGTGCGGTTGGGCAACGCGGGGATATGGGCGCACAGGCAATGCGACAGGGGCCTCAGGCAACGTTCGCAGCGCGCTCGAGGCGGCTTGGGCGGGTTCGGCATGCCTTGAAGTTTACGAAATCCCCCGCAGCCCGGCCGGGGCTTCCCGAGAATTCACTCGGTGGTGGTGCCGTCGAAGTGTTCTTCTTTCTCGTCGGCCTTGGTGGGATGCAGTACACCTTCGCGGTGCTCGGGCGGGCCGTACAGTGTGTACAGTCGCAGGGGCTCGTTGCCCGTGTTGATGACGTTGTGCCGCGCGCCCGCCGGCACGATGATGGCGTCGTCGTCCTGGATGTCGTAGCTGTTGTCGTCGATCATGACCCGGCCTTTGCCTTCTTCGACGCGGAAAAACTGGTCGTGGCCTTCGTGCACCTCGGCGCCGATTTCTTCGCCCGCCTGCAGAGTCATCAGCACGAGCTGCATATGTTTGCCCGTGTACAGCACTTTACGGTAGTTGTCGTTTTCGACGGTAAGTTTTTCGATATTCTGTACAAAGCCTTTCATGCCATGCTTCCTCTAAAAAAGACCTGGTCCGAAGATACCATCATAACGAGCCCGGGTTGCCCTTGCGGCCAGCCGTCCCGCTCCGCGCGGCCGATCACCGGCCCGGGGTCGACCGCTCAAGGCTGGCTCGCGGGCGTTCCCGCTGGCCAATCATGACTGTCCGGCTGGCTGCGAACGCCGAAGATCGACAGGCTCTGGC
Source organism: Pigmentiphaga sp. (assembly GCA_023228945.1). Taxonomy (GTDB): domain Bacteria; phylum Pseudomonadota; class Gammaproteobacteria; order Burkholderiales; family Burkholderiaceae_B; genus Verticiella. The sequence continues at coordinate 24,294 of JALOAI010000029.1, forward strand.
ATGGGTGGAAGGATCGAAAAACGAGAAACGCGAAACCGGCATGCTATGGCACCGCGCCTCCGGGCGGCCCGCCAGCGACGCCAGGCTCAGTGGCTTTGCTGCTGGCCACTTTCCGTCGAGCCGGGGGTTTGGTCGGGACGGCTGCGATCGTCTGCGCCGCGCGGGACATGTCGCGGCGCGTTGGAGCGCTGCGGCGCCTGCGTGTGGGTGGAACGATCGTGGGTAAACGTTTTCGGATCCTTCTCGGGAGCCCGTGCGCGATCGGGATTGGGATTCGAGTCGAATCGTCGGGGTTGCTGTTGACTCGAGCTGGGATGGATGGTTTGGCCGGGCCCGTCTTCCTGCCGGGGTTCGGCCCCCGGCTGCGATCCCGGCGGCTTCGTGGGCGTAGGTTCGGTGGCCTGCAGTTGCGAACCCAATGCGAGTCCTGAAAACATGGCCGCGGCCAAGGCAAGTCTTTTCATCTCCGTCATCCTCGAAAAATGGGACATTGGTTCGCGCCCTTCGGAGAAAGTCGCAATAGCCTCGTCAACGGTCCGGGCGCGACGAAGAAGCTCCGGCTTGAAGGCCGGAGCTTCTTCAGGCTCCGCTGGCGGAGCTCGTTTCAGCGCAACGCGATGTCAGTTCTTATGCTCGGGCAAGGCGCGCAGCTGATCTTCGCTCAGCGAAACGAACACCCGCGCATCATCCTTGTCCTGGTTCCAGCGGATATCCACCTCATCCAGGGGCAAGGCGACCGAGTGCGTGCCCATGCCGAGAAAGCCCCCGACATCCACGACGAGATGAGTGACTTGTCCATTGGCGTCCAGAACAAGATCCGAAACATCGCCGATTTCTTCGTTTTCACGCGTGTACACGTCGGCGCCTTCCAGATTGTCCGCCGTACGATCGGCCGCCGCCATGGGCTGATAGCCGTCATTATTCATGACCGAACGACCCTGGCGGTTGGTCTGCCCCATCGCGGCCCCAGGTTGGGCGCCGGTGGGAGCTTGAGCGCCGGTGCCCGGTTGCGTGGTGGTGGCCCCGGGTGGGGTGCTCGGCGCGGGTTGAGGCGTCTGGGCATGAGCGGCTCCCAACGAAACGGCGGCGAACATGGCGGCGGTGAGGGCGAGTTTCTTCATGATGCGGACCTCTTTATGACAATGTATGGAACAAAAGCTTTATTCCCCGCTTTGCAGCGACCGGCTTCGGCTATCCGGGAATGACTCCATCATGCAGGACCGGCGCATTCGGCCACGTAGGTAGAGCGCTTCCGTGCGTGTAGGAGAACGCTGAATCGACGATAGGACTGCAAGAAACGCTCGACTCGTCGCAACAGCGCGATCCATTCGGGCATCGGCCGATACCAAACGGCACGCACGCTCGATCACGCCGATGCCGGAAAGCTCGGCGGGAATTTCTTGTGGGGTCGGTATCGCCGAACACAGAATAGATTCGGCACGCCGCCAAGGCCGCCCATGCGGGGCTCGGCGAAACTTCAAAAAGCGTATGGCGGAATGGTCGCCAGATATCGAATTCGTCTCCTCCCCGCTCTCCGCCCTGATGGGCCAATCAGGCGTTTACCTTATCCGCATAAACGATTGGCCATAGTCGTTCTTGATTTTGACGTCGGTCGCCTTGCTTGTCTTCCCATCGGCGATTCTTGTTCTACCAGCGAACTCTGTTGGCAATTATGGATTTTTTCTTTGATTTTCAGCGTTCTGGTTTTGTGCCTGCTGCTGCTGGGGCTTCTGCTGCTGATTGTGCTGGCCTTGTTGCTGTTGCCCCTGCTGAGGCTGCTGCTGGCCCTGTTGGGGCTGCTGCTGATTGCCTTGTTGCTGTTGCTGGTTCCGTTGCTGCTGGTTGGCTTGCTGTTGCTGCTGGTTGGGTTGCTGTTGATTGGCTTGCTGTTGCTGCTGATTGCCGGCCTGGTTTTGACGATTAGCTGCGTTTTCCTGACGAGCTTGATCTTGCTGTTGCGTAGACATGATGACTCCTTTCAGGGTTGGTGCATGGCGGGTTCGCCACGGATTCATCGTACGCCGCGGGCCAGCCGGATTCCAGGATGACATTGCAACAGATACACTACCCCGCCACGAAGACGGCGCAGTCTTGGCTGGATTTCGTTACACCCCACGCTGCCGCGTGATCGGCGGGCCAAGCCACCCGGCGCAGGATCTCGTAACACTGCGCCGTGAGGTTCTGTTGCATCAGCGTTGGCGCGCGTCCGCCGGCCGACTCACCGCCTCCGTACGACAAATTCCGACGGCGACTTTGCGGGCCGCGCCCAACGCACTTTTTACCAACGGCGACGCCGCCATGTCGCGCCGGTACAGAATTCCGACAGGCTTGCGCGAGGCGGGCAACGCTACCGGTACGATATGGATTTTGCCCAGCGCCGCCAGCTCTTGTGCCACCGATACCGGCAGGATGGAAACTAGGTTTTCGGCAGCCAGCAACTCCACCGTCAGATAGGCCGAAATCGCTTCGATCACAACCCTCGGCGCTCGCTGCCCTTCCTCCGCCAGGCGCGAAGCCACCAAGTTGAACGAGGCTCCCTCTGGAGAAGGCAAAATCCATTCGGAGGCTGCCAATGCTGCCAGGCGTGCCATTACGGGAACGTTCGCCACCGGATGATGCACGCCGCAGACGATGGCGCTTTCTTCGTGGTAGAGCACTTCGTGCCGTAGATCGGGCGTCAGCCTCTCCAGTACGACGCGGCCCAGGATGCAGTCGAGCTGACCACCCGACAATTCCGCCAGCAAGGTGTACTCGGCGCCTTCATTGGCCGCCACGACGATCCTGGGCCAATCCGCCAGCATTTGCCGTCGCCACGCAGGGAATAGGTTGGGTAAGGCCACGGGGAATACGCCGACCCGGATACGACCCGTACCGCCCGCCAGCGTGGATTCGTATTCATGGTGCAGACCCCTCATTTCTTCCATCAGGATGGCGGCACGCCGGGTCAGCACCTCGCCCATGGCAGTTGGCGACAAGCCGCGCCGGTTGCGGGTGAAAAGTGGCGTCTGGAAGATATCTTCGATCTCGCGCAGGGCCTTGCTCGCAGTGGAATGGCCCATGTTCAAGCGCCGCGCGCAACGGCCGAGATTGGGGTCCGCCCCGAGTGCGTCGAGCAGTTCGATATGGCGAGGCCGCAGTCTGGCGATGATGTGTTTCAGGTCCATGTCAGTTTCCGCGCCGCGGCCGAAGGAGGCTACAGCCCCCTAGGGGGGCCAGCGAACATAGTGAGCGTGGGCGCGGTTTCATCCAGTCTCCACCCCAATGCCATCTTGCCTTAGGCGGACATACGACGCCAGTCCCTGCCTTTCCAAACCTGACATACAGAGCGCGATCATTTCATGATATCTGGCACCCCACAACGCCGGGCCGTTGCCTAACATGACAGGCATGCGACAACGCTCTCCCACCAAGAGCGCAACACCATTCCTACCGAGAAATACCCGACCATGATTCCTTGTTATATCCCCTACGGCGGCTACTGGAGCACTCCCTTCGCGCGCTGGCAGGGCAGCCTGTCCCATTTGCATAGCCTGCGCTTTGCCGCGCACGTCGCCCGCGATGCCTTGCAGCGGCGAAACATCGAACCCACAGTGTTCGACCTGGGTATTCTGGGCATGACTGTGCCACAAGAAGGGTCTTTTTATGGCGCTCCCTGGCTGCTGGGCGAAATCGGCGCTCGTAGCATCGGCGGCCCCACCGTCGCCCAGGCTTGCGCGACCGGCGCTCGCGCCGTCCGGCTGGCCGCTTCGGAATTGACCACCGGCGATGCCAGCGCCTGCCTTGTGGTAGCCGCCGACCGCACTTCCAACGGACCCGATCTGTACTACCCCGACCCCGGCGCCATCGGCGGCAGCGGCCGGCATGAACACTGGGTGCTGGATAATTTCGATCGCGACCCCTACGCACAGGTCGCCATGGTAGAGACTGCCGAGAATGTGGCGCGGCGCTATGACATCGACACCGCCGAGCAGAACGACTGGACGGTCTGCCGCTATGTCCAGTACGGCGAGGCTCTGGCCGACGACAGCGCGTTTCTCCGGCGCTTCATGACCCTGCCGTTCGAGGTGCCCGATGCCCGGCTGCGCAAGACGCACGCCATGCTTGATGGCGATGAAGGCGTTTATGCCACGACGGCCGACGGGTTGGCCCGGTTGCGGCCGGTGCGCGAAGGCGGCACCGTCACCTACGGCGGTCAAACCCATCCGGCCGATGGCAATGCGGGCATGATCCTCACTACGGCGGAACGGTTGGCCGAATTCACCACGCAGCCGCGGATCGGTATCCGTCTGGCAGCGTTCGCCCAGGCCCGCGAAGAGTCTGGTTATATGCCAGCCGCGCCCGTCCCGGCGGCCCAGGAGGCCTTGCGCAAAGCGGGCATCACCGTGGCTGATCTCTCGGCTGTCAAAACCCATAACCCCTTCATCGTCAATGACATCGTGCTGGGCCGTGCGCTTGGCCTGGGACCGGAAGCGATGAACCGTTTCGGCAGTCCGCTGGTCTGGGGCCACCCCATCTCGCCCACCGGCCTGCGCTGCCAGATCGAGTTGATCGAGGAACTGGTACTGCGCGGCGGCGGCTATGGTTTGTTTACCGGCTGCGCCGCCGGCGACAGCGCCATGGCGGTAGTGATCCATGTCGGAGACCGTTGAAGCCATGCCCACGACATCGATTCACTCCGAGGCTTCGTCCGGCAACACCCTGCCCCATGTCTGGCCTTCCGTGGTTCACATGCTCGCCCACGCCGCGGTCGCCTACCCCGACCATGAGGCGGTAGTACTGGGTGAGCAGCGCGTCAGCTACGGCCAACTGGCCGCCAGTGCCAGCGCCTTCGCCTCGCAATTGCGGGCCTTGGGAGCTGGCCCGGGACAGCGCATCGCGCTCTTGATGAGCAACTCGGCGGATATGGTAGTGGCGATTTTCGCGATCCAGGCAAGCGGCGCGCAACTCGTGCCGCTCAACCCGGCTTATACCGGCGCCGAGCTCGAGCCCATCCTGGAGGATGCCGAATGTCTGGCCCTGGTGTACGACACCGCCGTGGCCGAACGCTTGGCGCAGCAAGTTGCCACGTTCGACATGTCGCACCGTTTTGCGATCGGCCCGGGGTCGAGCTGCCTCGTGCTGCGGGATGAGTCCGACGTCGCGCTTCCGCTGCCGCTCCCTGAGCCCGATGATCTGGCCCTGTTGCTGTATACCGGCGGCACCACGGGCCGTCCGAAGGGCGTGAATCTCACGCATCGCGCCGTCGCCACCAATACCAGTCAGCGCGACGCCCTGCTACCGACCCGGGAAGGAATCGAACGCCTCCTGGTGATCACGCCGCTATTCCATTCCTATGCCCTGGCGACCACCTACACCTCTGTGTACGCCTGCGGCACGCTGGTGCTGCTGACGAAATACAAGCCCGCCGCCGTGCTGCGCCTGGTTGACGATGAACGCATCACCATCCTCGCCGCCAGCCCCACCATTTTTATCGGCCTGCTGGCCTGTGAGGAGTTGGCCTCGGCATCGCTGGCCTCGCTCACTTGTTCTTACTCGGGCTCGGCCGCCCTGCCATTGGAAACTCTGCGCCAGTGGGAACTCCGTTCGGGGTCTGTTGTGGTGGAGGGCTATGGCCAAACGGAAGCTGGCCCGGTGTTGACCTACAACCCGCTGCATGGCCCGCGCAAAAGCGGCACGGTCGGCCCCGCCGTGCCAGACACCGAAATCCAAATCGTCGATCCCGACACCGGACTGCAGGTTCTCGGCCCCGGCCAGATCGGTGAAATTCGGGCCCGAGGCCCCCAAATCATGAAGGGCTACCGTGGCTTGCCCAACGAAACCGCCACTGCCCTGCGCGACGGCTGGCTCTACACCGGCGATCTCGGCGAGGTGGACACAGACGGCTACTTCACCATCCGGGACCGCAAGAAAGACATGGTGATCGTCAGCGGCTTCAATGTTTATCCTCGGGAAATCGAGGAGGCTCTGAGCCGCCATCCCCAGGTGCGCGAGAGCGCGGTTGTCGGCATCCCGGATGGCTATCGCGGCGAAGCTTTGGCCGCCCTGGTGGTGGCCGTCGGCCATCTGGACGAAGACGTTCTGCGCGAATACCTTGCCCAGCGTCTCGTGAAATACAAGCAGCCCGCACAACTGCACTTCGTATCGACCTTGCCCAAAACGGCCGTGGGCAAACCCGACAAAGTCCGCATCCGTCGCGACCTTGCCACTACCGGCTCCATCCCCCCTACCTTGTCACTTTAAAGGAACCCACATGAAACTCGTCCGAGCCCTCGTGCTGGCGGCGGCCGCCAGCCTTCCTCTCAGCGTGGCGGCAAATGATTATCCGTCCGATACCGTACGCCTGGTCGTTCCCTTTCCGCCGGGCGGCAGCCTCGACACGATGGGCCGGCCTTTGGCCGATCATTTGCGTAAACGCTGGAACAAACCCGTCATCGTCGATAACCGGCCGGGCGCCAGCACCATCATCGGCACCGACGCAGTGGCGAAGGCCGCTCCCGATGGCCTCACACTGCTTTTCACCGCCGACGTCAGCATCACCAGTAATCCTTTTCTGTTCAACAAGCTGCCTTTCGATCCCATCCAGGATCTGGTACCTATCGTCCAGTTGATCAACTCGCCAATGATCCTGGCGATCAACCCTTCCCTTGAGGTCGACACCCTGCAGGAACTGGTGGATCTCGCCAAGCGCGAACCCCACCGCATCAACTATGCCTCGTTCGGCACCGGTACCCCGGCACATCTGCTGTTCGAAGCCCTGCGCGCAAAAACGGGTGCCGAGCTCACCCATATTCCCTACAAAGGCTATGGTCCGGCCCTGCATGCCACCTTGTCGGGTGAGGTACCGATCACGCTGGTCAGTGCCATGTCGGGACCTTATTTCGATGCAGGCAAGCTCAAGCCCATCGCCATCGATCGCGACCAGCGCTCGCCGCTCTACCCCGATCTGCCCACTTTCACCGAAGCGGGGTACGGCGATATCGGTTTGCGCGCCTGGTTCGGCATGTTCGCCCCCAAAGGCACGCCACAAGCCATCATCGACCAAGTCCGCGACGACGTAGTCCAGGTTCTGCAAGACCCGCAGTTCCTGGCTTCTCAAGTGGACGGCATGGGCTTTACCGCGGTGGGCAACACCCCGACGGAGTTCGCCGAGTTCATCCAGGCCGATTACGAATACAAAGGCGATCTGATTCGCTCGACGGGCGTCAAGATCGAGTGATTCGATCAGGGTGGAAAGGTCTTTGACCCGCCCACCTCCTCCCGGCAAGCCCGGCACCCGAGCGCCGGAATGACCTAGTGCTCCACGACCGACTGTAGTTCGTGATCCTCGAACTCGAGCGTAAAGCCCTTGGGCGCCACTGCATCCGCGCCCTGGATCGTCAACTCCAGGGTAGCCCCGCAAAGCGTTGCGCTCTGCAAAAGCGCGGCTTCATCATCCACCCAGGCGTCGCCGCCGACTTCCTGATATTTTTGCTGCAAGTCGATACGATACCGTTTGCCATCCAGCCCCGCCCATTCCCAGGCACCGGCCACCGGAGCTGGAACAATCCATTTGTAGATATTGATGCCATCCACCTTGCACTGGTCATCGGCTTTCCAGTCGCCCATGCCGAAAGCATGGGAAATGATGCGAGCGCCGGGGCGCAACTCGCTTAGAAGCCGAGGCCGCAGCTGGGCATTGATGGAATCCAGGAGGTACAGGGTAACCACCGTAGCCTCGCGGATGTCGGCGGTGAAGATATCGTCTTCGATAAAATCCACGAGATACTCAACTCGGGTATCCCCGGCATACTCCATGGCGTCGGCGATTCGCAGCGGATCAATCTCGATGCCGATGCCGCGGGTATCGTAGTTTTTCGCGGCGGCAACCACGATTCGGCCATCGCCGGAGCCCAAGTCGTACAACACGTCTTGGGGGCCCACCCCGGCCAAGGTCAGCATGGCTTCGACCACATTTCCATCGGTCGGCACGAACGGCACGTCGAGGAATTTGCCCGGCTCGGCGGAGTAGTTATCAAGATCGTCAACCAAATCTCTGAACATGGCGGTACCTGCGCAGTAAAGTCCGGGAGCCCTTGCGGCGTTCAGCGCCCTGCGGCGGAACTCCGGCGGCTTCGGCCTGGTGGACTGCCAAGCCTTGGCGGCCCCTTTCGGGATTGATGATGGCCAGCCCAACAACTGCAAGGATGCTGGCGCCGTATGTGGCCATGATATCGCCATGGCGCGCGGACGGCGATCGGCCGGCTCTTGCACAACGAACCAAGGCGCTTTGCCTTCAACTTCCCGCGCGCTCTGTTCTGCGGGCGTTGGCACAAATCTGGCACAAAAAGCGGTTGATCACGCTCTTTTTTGTGCGTTTGACAAAACAAAAGACCCCTGCTCACCAAAATAACGCTTTGGAAACAGGGGTCTGTATAACTGGGGATTTTGGTGGAGCGGAGGAGGATCGAACTCCCGACCTTCGCATTGCGAACGCGACGCTCTCCCAGCTGAGCTACCGCCCCACGAAGCGCTCACTATAGCATATCTTTTATGCTCTCAGTCTGACACATATCAAGACCCTGCCAAATATGGCTAGACATATCATAGAGTAACAAAACATGATACAAAGAGGCTTTTGAGAGGCTAGGGTCCATTGCGACCCATCTGGCACGTTGTCGAGAGAACCATGACAAAAATCATGCACATTGGCGAGGCAATTCGCTACGTTCGCACCACTTTGCGCCTGAAAATCGAGATGGTGGCCCAGGAGGCAGGCTGCGCGCCCAGTAATCTCTCACGGATCGAAAACGGCCGGCAGCGCCCTTCGATCACTTTGCTGGAGGCCCTGGCACGAGCCCTGCAAACGCCGGTCAGCGAGCTGTATCAATTGCTGGAAATGCATGCCAACACCGCGCAGACCATCAACGTGTCCAGCGCCCTGGCGCAACGCGAATGGCTGCAGCTCCGCCAGGACCTCACGACTCTCTCCAGCGAGCGCCGGGAGCGGCTACAGGCCTTGTTGGCGCACCTGCTTTCAGAACAGCGGAAACACAACGGCGCGCTTGAGGCCCAGGCCGCTTGCCCGGGATCACCCGGCCTGGCCGGGCGGCCGCGGGCTTCTCGCCGCGTGGCGTGAGGCGCGCTTGGCGGGCCGCACGTAGCACACCGCGGCCACAAAAAACACCAGTCCCAGAACCAGTTCCGCCCACCCCAGCGCTGCCGATAACGGATCGGGGTCCGTCATGCCGCGCACCGCGCCTTCCATCACATACAGCAACATGAGCATGGCTGCCCATTGATAGGTGTACAAATTGCCGCGCAGTACGCCGCGCAGCGGCAGCAGCAGCGGTACGACCTTCAGTACCAGCCATGATCCGCCCGGCCGTACCGGCGCCAGCCAGGTTTCCCATGCCAGGCAAACCAGGATCAGAAGCACCAGGCAGGCCGAAGCCAGATAGCGCCATCGCGGATCAAGAACAGCGGCGGAATGCGAAGCGGATTGTGGCATAGTGAATCGATCGAATGAGCAGGTTGAGCCAGGCGGCCCGTCGCGTCGTGGACGAGCCCCGTCGGCCGCGGCAAGCCGCATTATCCCCCGGCGGCGCGCCGCATCGGGGGAGTCGAGCTAGAATATCCCGGGACGACGGCTGCCGACGAGGCCGCCGCCAAACGTACTCGCGGCATCGCCACGCTTTCTTACTTTGCTTTACTCACCGCTCTATGCTCAAGGTCCAGGAAATTCTGCGCGTCAAAGGCGACGCCTTGTATACCGCCAAGCCCGATACGCCGGTGTACCAGGCGATCGACACCATGGCGCTGCACGACATCGGCTCCCTCGTCATCATGGAGTTTGGCCAGTTGGCGGGCATGGTCACGTTTCGCGAGGTCATCCGCCACTGCCATGAGCGGCCGGGCGACACCAGCGCCACCATCCGCAGCATCATGGACGATGCTCCGGTCAGCGTCTCGCCCAATACCGACATCGACGAAGTACGCCGGCTGATGCTCGAACACCACGCGCGCTATCTGCCGGTGATGGATGGCCCCACCCTGCTCGGCGTGATCTCGCTCTACGATGTTGCGCGCGCGGTGGTTCAAGCCCAGGCCTTCGAGAACGACATGCTCAAGGCCTATATCCGCGACTGGCCCGCGGACTCCAACCGCTAGCCCCGCGCGCGCTCAGGCCGCCCGGCGATCGCGGCGCCGCACTTGTGCCCAGGCCTCGGCCAGCACGCCGGGATCATTGGCGGCCAGCAAGCGGGCATCCGACAACATCTGGCGCCATCGCCGGGCGCCCGGCGCGCCGTTGGTGAACGCCAGCAAAGGCTTGACGACCACCCGCAACGGTACGCCTTGTATAACCTGCCCGGCGGCATAATCCTGGAGCCGGGCCACCACGGTGTCGTCGTCCAGTTGGCCATCTTCCGGCCACAGCCGTGACGAGACCTCCCGCAGGACCCGCGGACGATGCCAAGCCTCGCGGCCCAGCATGACGCCAGCCAGCGGCGGATGCGCGCCGGCTTCGCCATCAGCGGTGGCTTGCAATTCGGCGATGCTTTGGTCCGCGGTTTTGAGTCCGCCGTTGAGCACGAAGCGCAGTTCGGGAAAATCCCGCTGCAGTTGCCGAACGATGGCGTAGCGCAGCGGCGGAATCTCTCGATTCTCTTTGGGCGACAAGCCCTTGAGCACCGCATTGCGCGCGTGCACGATGAAAAGCTCGCAGCCGGCGTCGCTTACCGCGCCGACGAAATCCCGCACCGGCCCATACGACTCGTCGGCGTCCAGCCCGATGCGGTGCTTGACCGTCACCGGCAGATCCGCCGCGTCCCGCATCGCCTTGACGCCATCGGCCACGGTTTGCGGCTCGGCCATCAGGCAGGCGCCAAAAGCTCCTTTCTGGACTCTTTCGGAGGGGCAACCGCAGTTGAGATTGATTTCGTCGTAGCGCCAGCGCGCGGCGAGCCGAGCCGCGTGGGCCAGTTCGTTTGGCTCGCTGCCGCCAACCTGCAGCGCCACCGGATGTTCGGTGGCGTCGAAGTCTAGATGACGCGCCACATTGCCATGGCGCAGCGCGCCAGTGGTGATCATTTCGGTATACAGCCGTGCACGCGGCGCCAGAAGGCGGTGGAAAAAACGGCAGTGGCGGTCCGTCCAATCCAGCATCGGGGCCACGCATAGCGACCAGTCGTTCAATTTCAAGGAATTACTCACCTAGGGGCTTCTCGTGTCTGAACCGGATTTTACGGCGTGCTTGGACGGCCTGGAAAAACCCAATCCCGGCGAGTGGCCTGAACCCCGATATAATTAACACGTTAATATTCTGCGCTTTGTCTTAATCCATACGGCGAAGTGCCATGGGGCGATCGGCACGCCTTCGCCCGCAATCGGCCGTACCACCGGACAGGTTTTCATCTCAGTTATCCATTGCGCCACGCGCCACTCGCATCGCATGAAACGGGTGTCCAAGCGCGGGCAGTTTCATCTCAGGAGCATGCCATGAGTTCCCCCACCTTCCCGCTGCAGTTGGCCGACCCTGGCTTGTTGCATAGCCGCGCCTATATCGACGGCGCCTGGGTGGATGCCACTGACGGGGCCGAGTTTACCGTGGAGAATCCGGCCACCGGCGACGTGATCGCCCGCGTTGCCAATCTCGACGGCGCCCAGACCGATGCCGCCATTGCCGCGGCTCAGCGCGCAATGCCCGCCTGGAGCCGCCGCACGGGCAAGGACCGCGCCCGTCTTTTGCGCAACTGGTTCGAGCTGATGCTTGAGCACACCGAGGATCTCGCCCGCCTGATGACGCTGGAGCAAGGCAAGCCCCTGGCCGAAGCGCGTGGCGAGGTGGCCTATGCCGCTTCCTTCATCGAGTGGTTCGCCGAAGAAGCCAAGCGCGTGGCCGGCGAGATCCCGGCCTCGCCCATGGCCGACGCCCGCATGCTGGTCTTGCGCCAGCCGATCGGCGTCTGCGCGGCCATCACGCCTTGGAATTTTCCGTTGGCGATGATCACCCGCAAGGCCGGCCCGGCGCTGGCCGCGGGTTGCAGCATGGTCATCAAGCCGGCCGAGCAAACGCCGCTGTCGGCACTGGCACTGGCCGAATTGGCCGATCGCGCCGGCATCCCGGCGGGCGTGCTCAACCTGGTGACGGCCGACGGCGGCCGTTCCATCGAGGTGGGCAAGGCGCTGTGTGCCAGTCCCGCCGTCCGCAAGCTGAGCTTTACCGGCTCCACGGAAGTCGGCCGCATCCTGATGCGCCAGAGCTCCGACACGATCAAGAAACTGTCGCTCGAGCTGGGCGGCAATGCGCCGTTCATCGTCTTTGACGACGCCGATCTCGACGCCGCGGTGGAAGGCGCCATCGCTTCCAAATATCGCAATTCCGGCCAGACCTGCGTGTGCAGCAACCGCTTTTATGCGCATGACAAGGTATACGACGCTTTCGTTGAAAAACTGGCGGAGCGCAGCCGGCAATTGCCGGTGGGCGACGGCTTTGGCGACGGCGTTCTGCAGGGCCCGCTGATCGACGACGACGCCGTCGCCAAGGTCGAGAGCCAGGTGCGCGACGCCGTGGAGCGAGGCGCCCGGGTGGTGGCCGGCGGCAAGATCGATGCCCGGGGCCCGCGTTTTTATCAACCGACCGTGCTGGCCGACGTCACTCCCGACATGCGGTGCATGCAAGACGAGACTTTCGGTCCGGTCGCCCCGGTGGCGCGCTTTCATACCGACGACGAGGTCATCGCCCTGGCCAATTCGCTCGACGTCGGCCTGGCGTCGTACTTCTACAGCCGCGACATGGCGCGCATCTTCCGGGTGGCCGAAGCGCTGGAGTTCGGCATGGTCGGCGTCAATACCGGCCTGATCTCGAACGAAGTGGCGCCCTTCGGCGGAGTCAAGCAGTCGGGCCTGGGACGCGAAGGTTCGATCCATGGCATCGACGACTATCTCGAACTGAAGTACGTCTGCCTCGGCGGCATCGGCCGCTGAGGGCGGCCGAAAACACGGCGCGGATCGAACAACGGTTCGCGCCGGCGGGTGACCGGCCGCCACGCTGATGGCTGGAAACATGGCGGCTGCCCTCCAACGCCCCCGCCAAGCCGGCTGCGCCGGCCCGCGCGACCTCGGGCCTTACGGTGCTCAGGCGGCAGTCGTTTCGCGCTGCGCCCGGCGGCGCTCGTGCTCCTGCAGGTAGCGTTTGCGCAGGCGGATCGATTTCGGCGTGACTTCCACCAGTTCGTCGTCATCGATGAACTCGACCGCGTACTCCAGCGTCAGGCGCACGGGTGGTACGAGGTCGATATGCTCATCCTTGCCCGAGGCACGGACGTTGGTGAGTTTTTTCTCGCGCACCGGATTCACCACGAGGTCGTTGTCGCGGCTATGGATGCCGATGATCATGCCCTCGTACAAGGCCTCGCCGGGCGACACGAACATGCGGCCGCGATCCTGCAGCTTCCAGAGCGCATAAGCCACGGCATTGCCGTCGTCCTGGCTGATCAGCACGCCATTGCGGCGCTCGCCCAGCGAGCCGTCGCGCACCGGCGCATAGTCGTCGAAAATATGGCTCATCAAACCGGTGCCGCGGGTCAGCGTCATGAATTCGCCCTGGAAACCGATCAGCCCGCGCGCGGGAATGCGATACTCCAGGCGGGTCCGGCCGCGGCCGTCGGGCTGCATGTCGAGCAGATCGCCCTTGCGCCGGCCGAGCTCTTCCATCACCGCGCCCTGGTGGCCGTCTTCCACATCCACCGTCAGCAGCTCGTAGGGCTCGCAGCGCACGCCGTCGATCTCTTTGTACACCACGCGCGGACGCGACACGGCCAGTTCATAGCCTTCTCGGCGCATGTTCTCGAGCAGGATGGTGAGGTGCAGTTCGCCGCGGCCCGAGACTTCGAACACGGTATCGTCGTCGGTATCGCGCACCCGCATCGCCACGTTCGACTTGAGCTCGCGATCGAGGCGGTCGCGCAACTGGCGGCTGGTCACGAACTTGCCTTCGCGTCCGGCCAGCGGCGAGGTGTTGACCATGAAGTTCATGGTCAGCGTCGGTTCGTCGATGCGCAGCATCGGCAGCGCCTCGGGCGTGGCGGGGTCGGTGATCGTGCAGCCGATGCCGATCTCTTCGATGCCGTTGATCAGCACGATGTCGCCCGCCTCGGCCTCGTCGACCAGCACGCGCTCCAGGCCCTGGAACTTGAGCACCTGATTGACGCGGCCCTTGATCGGCGCCCCTTCGGGACCGAACTTGACGATGACGTCTTGTGCGGCCCGCAGGCGGCCGCGATTGATCCGGCCAACGCCGATCTTGCCGACATAGGTGCTGTAATCGAGCGAAATGATCTGCAGTTGCAGCGGGCCGGCGGCGTCGTCGTTACGCACCGGCACATGCTCCAGGATGGCGTTGAACAGCGGCCGCATGTCGCCGTCGCGCACGCTATCGTCCAGGCCCGCAAAGCCGCCCAGGCCCGAGGCGTAGATCACCGGAAAGTCCAGTTGTTCTTCGGTGGCGCCGAGCTTATCGAACAGGTCGAAGGTGGCATTGATCACGTAATCGGGGCGCGCGCCGTGGCGGTCGATCTTGTTGACCACGACGATGGGCTTGAGGCCCAGGGCCAGGGCCTTGCGGGTGACGAAACGGGTTTGCGGCATCGGCCCTTCCACCGCATCCACCAGCAGCAGCACGCCGTCGACCATCGACAGCACGCGTTCGACCTCGCCGCCGAAGTCGGCGTGGCCCGGGGTATCGATGATGTTGATGTGCGTGCCTTCGTACTCCACGGCGCAGTTCTTGGCCAGGATGGTGATGCCGCGCTCTTTCTCAATGTCGTTCGAGTCCATCACCCGCTCGTCCATCTGCTGGTTCTCGCGGAAGGCGCCGGATTGCTTGAGAAGTTGATCGACCATCGTGGTTTTGCCATGGTCGACGTGGGCGATGATCGCGATGTTGCGCAACGCTCGGGTCATGGGGAAATTTCCTTGTGAGAAGCCATTAATCGGTGGGGCTTGAGCCACTTGCCGGCAAGACAGGCGGTGCCCAGGAAGTGTTGGTCGGGATCCCGCACTCGCAGCGGCGCGCCGGCCGGGGCGGCCACGCCCGGCGGCGCCGGTACCGTTTGGCCCAGTGCGAACCGCTGCGCGGTGGCCGCATCGAGCACTGTCACCGGCAGCTCGGCCAGCAGCGATTCCACCGGCAGCAGGCTGGCGGCGGGATCGGCCAGCGCCTCCAACTGTTCGAGCGTCACGGCCTGGGCCAGCTTGAAGCCGGCGGTACTCGTGCGCCGCAGCGCCACCAGGTGGGCGCCCGCGCCGCAAGCCCGGCCGATGTCTTGCGCCAAGGTGCGGATATAGGTGCCTTTGCTGCAGGACACCTCCAGGCGCAAGCGGCGTGCCACCCGGTCGATGGCCAAGAGCTCGAGCGACAGAATCCGCACCTCGCGGGCCTCCCGCTCGATTTCGATACCCTTGCGGGCATAGGCGTACAAGGGCTTGCCATCGCGCTTGAGCGCCGAATACATCGGCGGTACCTGCCGTATGGTACCGAGGAACCGCGACAAATCCGCGACGACTCTTGCCGGCTCCGCCAGCCAGGCATCGGCGGCGGCGAGATCGCCCGGCACCGGATGGCCGGTGTCGTCGCCGGTGTCGGTTTCGGTGCCCAATTGCACCGTTGCCTGATAGGCCTTATCGGCTTCGAACATGCCCGCCGAATACTTGGTGGCCTCGCCGAAGCAAAGCACCATCAAACCGGTGGCGAAGGGGTCGAGCGTGCCGGTATGGCCCGCCTTGCGGGCATTCAGGATGCGGCGCGCCCGCTGCAAGGCATGATTGCTCGACAATCCCGCGGGTTTGTCGAGCAGCAACACGCCATCGATCGCCAGGCCACGCCGCGATACCATCGTTCACCCATCGAGAAGAAAAAAGGACGAGACGACAGCGGCTCAGCCGCGCACTTCGCCAGGGTCGTCGGGTGCCGGCGGCACCTCGTCATCCGCCCGCACGCCGGGGCGGTTGGCATGGTCGATCAGCTGGTTCATGGCAAAGCCATGCGCCAGTTGCTGATCATGCAGGAACTGCAGCCGGGGCACCGTGTGGATGTGCATCAGCTTGAACAACTGCGAATGCCACCAGCCGGCCTTGTCGTTGAGGGCGGCCTCGGCGGCATCGGGCTCGGCGCCGATGACGGTGAAGTACACCTTGGCGTGAGCGTAATCCACCGACAGCTCCACCCCCGTGAGCGTGATCAGGCCGGCGCGCGCGACGTCGATCTCGCGTTGCACCAGCTTGGCGAGATCCTGCTGGATCTGGTCGGCCAGCCGCTGGTTGCGGCCGGCCCCGCCGGAGGAGGATTTTTTGTGTCGAGTCATACCGATCAGAGGGTGCGGGCGACTTCGCGGACTTCGAAGACTTCGAGGGTATCGCCGATTTCGATGTCGTTGTAGCCGCGCAGCGTGATACCGCAATCGAAGCCGTTGCGGACCTCCTTGACATCGTCCTTGAAGCGGCGCAGCGAATCGATCGCGCCCGTCCATTGGACCACATTATTGCGCAGCAGACGTACCTGGGCATCGCGGCGTACGACGCCTTCGGTGACCATGCAGCCCGCGATGTTGCCAAGGTGGGACACGGTGAAGATCTCCCGGATCTCGGCCTGGCCGATGACTTCCTCGCGTTTCTCGGGCGCCAGCATGCCGGACATGGCCGCCTTGACCTCGTTGACCGCGTCGTAAATGATGTTGTAGTAGCGGATGTCGACATCGTTGACTTCCGCCAGCCGCTTGGCGCTTTGGTCGGCGCGCACATTGAAGCCGATCACCACGGCCCCCGAGGCGATCGCCAGGTTCACGTCGCTCTCGGAGATACCACCCACCGCGGCGTGCACCACTTGTACGCGCACTTCGTCGGTGGAAAGCTTGAGCAGCGAGCTGACCAAGGCCTCCTGCGAGCCCTGGAGGTCGGTCTTGACCACCAGTTGCAGGGTTTGCGTGCCTTCGCCCAGGTTGTCGAACATCGACTCCAACTTGGCGGCCTGCTGGCGGGCCAGCTTGACGTCGCGGAACTTGCCTTGGCGGAACAGCGCGATTTCGCGGGCCTTGCGTTCGTCGGACAACACGATGACTTCGTCGCCGGCGGCCGGGACTTCGGTCAGGCCCTGGATCTCGACCGGAATCGACGGGCCGACTTCCTGGGTCGGCTTGCCGTTTTCATCGAGCATGGCGCGCACGCGACCATAAGAGGCGCCGGCCAGCACCACGTCGCCGCGCTTGAGCGTGCCGCTCTGCACCAGGATCGTGGCCACGGGGCCACGGCCTTTGTCGAGACGGGCTTCGATCACCAGGCCCTTGGCGGTGGTATCCACCGGCGCCTTGAGTTCGAGCACCTCGGCCTGCAGCAACACGTTCTCGAGGAGATCGTCGATGCCCTGTCCGGTTTTCGCCGACACGGGCACGAAGGGCGAATCGCCGCCGTATTCTTCGGGCACGACCTC
This sequence comes from Pigmentiphaga sp., assembly GCA_023228945.1. Lineage (GTDB taxonomy): Bacteria > Pseudomonadota > Gammaproteobacteria > Burkholderiales > Burkholderiaceae_B > Verticiella. Next base: position 41,755 of record JALOAI010000029.1, read on the forward strand.
TTCGACCACCAGCTCTTGCTTGACACGCTCGGCGTTGGCCTCGGGCTTGTCGATCTTGTTGACCGCCACGATGATGGGCACGCCGGCCGCCTTGGCATGGTGAATGGCTTCGCGGGTTTGCGGCATCACGCCGTCGTCGGCCGCGACGACCAGGATGACCAGATCGGTGGCCTTGGCGCCGCGCGCCCGCATCGCCGTAAAGGCTTCGTGCCCCGGCGTATCGAGGAAGGTGACCACGCCGCGTTCGGTTTTGACGTGATAGGCGCCGATATGCTGCGTAATACCGCCCGCCTCGCCCGACGCCACTTTGGCACGCCGGATGTAGTCGAGCAGCGAGGTCTTGCCGTGGTCGACGTGGCCCATCACGGTGACCACCGGGGCACGCGGCAACTCCGCGGCCTCTTCTTGCGGCGTTTCTTCGATCAGGAAAGCCTCGGGGTCATCCAGCTTGGCGGCGATCGCCGTGTGGCCGAGTTCTTCGACCACGATCATGGCGGTTTCCTGGTCGAGCACCTGGTTGATGGTGACCATCTGGCCCAGCTTCATGAGCACCTTGATCACTTCCGCGGCCTTGACCGCCATCTTGTGGGCGAGATCGGCCACGGTGATGGTTTCGGGCACGTGCACTTCGCGGACGATGAATTCCTGGGCCTGCTGGCTGACCTGGGCCTGCTGGCGGCCACCACGGCCGCCGCGACCCTTGCCGCCGCCAGCGCGCCAACCGTCGGCGCGCGCGGCGTTGTTGCCGCGACCCTTGGCCGCGGGCTTCTTGCCGCGCGAATCGTCGGACCAGGTGGACGCGACCTCGGCCGACTTGATGACCTTCTTGCCGCCGGCGCCTTTATCGTCTTTCTTGACCTCGCCGGGCTTGGCCGCGGGCTTGCGCAGCGTGCCGCTGACGTTACCGGCCGCCGGCTGACCCGGCGGTTGCGCCGCCGGGGCCGGAGCCGCGGGCTTGGGCGGCGCGGGCGCGTGCAGCACCTTGCGCGGCCGGCTCAGCATTTCACGCAGGGCCGCGGCCTCGGCTTCGGCTTTCTTGCGGGCGCGTTCGCGCGCTTCGTCGGCCGAAGGATCGGCCGCCGGGGCGCGGCGCTTGACGCCTGGCACGGCTCGCGCCGGCGTGGGCGCGGTTTTGGCGGGTGCACGACCGGGAGCGGCGGCGCCTTCGGAAGATTTGGCTGGCACGGAGTCTGGGGTAGGAGTGGGCCGGGAAGCCTCGGCCCGAGGGATCTCCTCGACCGGGGCGGGTTGGGGTTCGCTGGAGGCGGGCTCGACGGGCGGCTCGCTGGCAGCGGCGGGCGGCGCGGACTCGACGGCGGCTGCCGGTTCGGGCTCGGCCGCTTTCTCCACGGGCACCTCGGGAGCTGCCGGGGCCTCGACTTGCGTCGGCTCGACAGTTTCCGCGGCCGGCGCGGGAGCGGGTGCCGGGGCTTCCTGCGCCTCGGCCACCGGTGCGGCGGGTGCCGGCTCGGCGGCCACCGGAACCTGGGCGGGAGCCATCGGACGCTCGGTCGGCTCGACCGGCGTCTCGGCCGGAGCTTCGGCTGGCGCAGCGGCGGCGGCGGCCGGTAGTTCTTCGGTCAGGTCGCGTTTGACGAACACCCGCTTCTTGCGCACCTCGACCTGGATCGTCCGTGCCCGGCCACTGGCGTCGGCTTGGCGGATCTCGGAGGTTTCCTTGCGCGTGAGGGTGATCTTCTTGCCTTCGGAACCGGCTCCATGCGCACGGCGCAGCGATTCCAGCAACTGGGCCTTGTGGGCTTCGGTGATGGGATCGCTTACCGAGTTCACTTGCACGCCGGCACCGCGCAGCTGCTCCAGCAGCGCGGTGGGAGCCATTTTCAGTTCATTGGCAAACTCGGTAACGGTATTACTCGACATGCGTTTCTCTCTTTCCCGATGACATCAGCGCGCAGCGGCAAGCTCCGCGCCCGACCGGTGTTGGGTGACGCCACCGGTCACGGCGTCGCGGCAAATTCCATGGTCAATCTGCCGCGTCGGTATCGAACCAGTGCGCCCGCGCGGCGACGATCAAGGCCTTGGCGGCGTCTTCTTCGATACCGGTGATCTCCACCAGTTCGTCGACGGCAAGGTCGGCCAGATCGTCACGCGTGAGCACCTCGCTCTCGGCCAGCTTGGCCGCCAACTCGGGCGTGATGCCTTCCAGGCTCAGCAGATCCTGGGCGGCATCCACCCGCTCTTCCTGGGCGATGGCGTCGGTCAGCAAGGCATTGCGGGCGCGAGTGCGTAGTTCGTTGACGGTATCTTCGTCGAAGGCTTCGATCTCGAGCAGTTCCTGGATGGGAACGTAGGCAATTTCCTCGAGGCCGGTAAAGCCCTCGTTGATGAGGATGTCGGCGACTTCTTCGTCGACGTCCAGCTTCTGGATGAACACCTGGCGCAAGCCATCGCGCTCGGCATCCTGGCGCGCCCGGCTTTCGTCGGGCGTCATGATGTTGATCTGCCAGCCGGTGAGCTCGGAGGCCAGGCGCACGTTCTGGCCGCTGCGGCCGATGGCGATGGCGAGGTTGTCTTCGTCGACCACGACGTCCATGGCGTGGCGGTCTTCGTCGACCAGAATCGATTGCACGTTGGCCGGGGCCAACGCCCCGATCACGAACTGCGCGGGATCATCGGACCACAGCACGATGTCGACTTGCTCGCCGCCCAGCTCGTTGCGCACGGCCTGCACACGGGAACCCCGCATGCCCACGCAGGTGCCGATGGGATCGATGCGGCGGTCGTGGGCGACCACGGCGATCTTGGCGCGCACGCCGGGATCGCGGGCCGCGCCCTTGAGCTCGAGCAGGCCCTGTTCGATTTCCGGAACTTCGTTCTCGAACAACTGGCGGATGAAATCGGGCGCGGCGCGCGACAGGATCACTTGTTGGCCGCGCGCGGCACGGTCGATCTTGAGCACGTAGGCGCGAACGCGATCGCTGACGCGCAGGTTCTCGCGAGGAATCATCTCCGAGCGCGGCAGGCGCGCCTCGATTTTGCCGATCTCGATGATCAGGTCGCCTTTATCGACCCGTTTGACGGTGCCCGACACGATGGATTCACCACGCTCGAGGAAATCGTTGAGCAACTGCTCGCGCTCGGCATCGCGGATGCGCTGCAGGATGACCTGCTTGGCCGCCTGGGCGCCGATGCGGCCGAACTCGATGGGCTCGAGGCCTTCTTCGACGTATTCGCCGATGTCGATGTCGGCCACGTCTTCGCGGGCATCGGACAGCAGGGTTTCGCGGTCGGGTTCTTGCAGGCCGGCTTCGTCGGGCACCACCAGCCAGCGGCGAAACGCCTCGTACTCGCCGGTCTCGCGATCGATGCTGACGCGGACGTCGGCATCTTCCCTGAAGCGCTTTTTCATGGCGGATGCCAGCGCGCTCTCGAGCGCGCCGAACACGACGTCGCGAGTCACGTTTTTCTCACGCGCCAGTGCATCGACCAACAACAGAATCTCGCGGCTCATCGCTTTTTGCCCTTGAAATCGAGAATCGGATCCAGCTTGGCGCGCTCGATTTCGTCGAGGGCGAAATGCAGGACCTGGGTTTCACCTTTTTTTGCTTCGAATTCGAGCCCGAACACAGGCTCGGCCTCGGCCGCTCCGGCCTCAGCCGCCTCCGGGGCTTGCAGAATTCCCGTATATGCTTTTTGCCCTTCGAAGGGCTCGCGCAAGCGGATCGCGACCCGCTCGCCGGCAAACCGCCGAAAATCGGCTTCGCGGCGCAACGGCCGGTCGGTGCCGGGCGAACCGACCTCGAGCCGCGCGTAGTCGATGTTCTCGACCTCGAACACTCGCGAAAGATGGCGGGATACCGCTTCACAATCTTCGATACGCACACCGCCCTCGCGGTCGATGGTGACCCGGAGCAAGCCTTGCCCCGCGCGCTCGACGTCGACGAGCTCGACCTCGAGGCCCGCTATCGATTGCTCAACCAGTGCGTATAAATCGACCATAAACAAGTAAAAAAAAATGGGTGGCGCTGCCAACCCATCCTGTGAATAGCAGACTTGCCTGGCCGCCCGCCGCCCCTTGAGGGCGACGGCACGGCGGGCAAGCCCGCGCCATTGGAGTGAAGCCTGCATCGGAGGCCGGCCGGCGCACACCTGGCACCGAAGCCACAGCCTTCCGGCGATTCCGGCCGCTGGCCGAACACCGGGGAAAGCCGCCCCGAACCCCGCACAAGACCCGGGCCGCGAACCCTGCCCAAAAGGCAGGGCCGTACCGCTGCGCCCGGCGTGGCAAAAATATTACCAAGCCAACAATTCTAGCTTAAATCCAACGATAAATCAAACACTTTGCAAACATACGATGACGGAGCGGCCATCCGGGCAAGCTGCATGGCCACGTTGGCCGCCACGCCACGCCGGCCGGTTATCAGGGCAGCCTATGGCCCCGCCATTCGAGAGTTTTGCCCTGGCGTTGCGCGCCGCCTCGCAGCTTGTCGCCCTCGATCGTGGCGTCGAGGGTGATGGCGGTGGCGCCTTCGCCGGCGCGCAAGGCGAGTTGCCGGCCGTTGAGCCTGCCCTCGGTGATTGGCAGGCGCTCGCCGCCGACCGTCAGATGACCCTGAACGAACTGGAAGTCTTGCGTGAGCTCCAGCGTCCACGCTTCATCCTGGCCCTGCCAGTGGCCGGCCGCCTGCACCGGCACGACGAAAAGCAGCAGGTCGCTGGTTTTGATGGCGTTCACCGGCTTGTTGGGCGCTTCGACCGTGATCTTGCGATCGGGTTGCCAATCGCCGAAACCGTAGTCGTGCGACACGATGCGCGTACCGGGCTTGAGCGCGAGCACCGTAGGCAGGAGTTTGGCGTTCACCGCGGGCAGGAGGTAAACCGTTAGTACATCCGCCCGCGAAAGATCAGTATCGAACAAATCCTGCACGAGAAAACGCGCCCGCTCGCCCACGCCCGCCGCGCTTGCGTTGCGGTTGGCCAATTCGACCAGCCTGGGGTCGATGTCCACGCCAAAACCCTGCGCGCCGCGCCTGGCCGCCTCGATCAGCAGGCGGCCATCACCGGCGCCAAGATCGATCACGTACTCGCCGGCCTGGACAGCGGCCAGGTCGAGCATGGCGTCGACCACGCTATCAGGCGTTTGCACGTAGGGAACGTCGAGCTCGCTATCGACGCTGGCCGGCGCGAGCGCCGGGGCCAGCCCGGCACCGAAGCCGCCGACCAATAACAGAAAGCCGCCCAGACGGCGGCGCAAGAGGGAACGAGGGGCATGGGATGTCATGGCTGAAGTATAGCAATCCCGGCATCGCTATCGGCGGCCGCCGGACACGGCGAAGGGCGCGCGGAGCAAGGTATAGTGATACGCCTTCTGCGCCCGGCGGCTTCGATCCTCCAGGTATCCTGCGTTTTTTCTCTCAGAGCTTCTGCCATGCGTTATATCGAACACCAGCCTTGCGGCGGCCCCGAAGTCTTGCAAGTGGCCGACACCGCGCGCCCTTCGCCACGCCCCGGCGAAGTCCTGATCCAGGTTGCAGCCGCCGGCGTCAACCGGCCCGACGTCGCCCAACGCCAGGGCAGCTATCCGCCGCCGCCCGATGCCTCGCCCATCCTGGGTCTCGAAGTGGCCGGCACCATCGTCGAAGTCGGCGAAGGCGTAAGCCGTTGGCAAGTCGGCGACACCGTCTGCGCCCTCACCCCCGGCGGCGGCTATGCCGAATTCTGCGCCACGCCGGCCGAGCAGTGCCTGCCGATCCCCGAAGGCCTCAGCCTGGTCGAAGCCGCATCATTGCCCGAAAACTACTTTACGGTCTGGACCAACGTCTTCGACCGCGGCCGCCTGCAGCCCGGCGAGCACATTCTCATCCATGGCGGCTCCAGCGGCATCGGCCAATGCGCGATCCAGCTGGCCAAGCACTTTGGCGCCACGGTGTACACCACCGTCGGCAATGCCGACAAGGCCGAGTTCTGCCGCGAGCTGGGCGCCGACAAGGTATATCGCTACCGCGACGAAGACTGGGCCGCGCGGCTGGCCGAAGATGTCGGCAAGCGGGGGGTCGATGTGATCCTCGACATGGTCGGCGGCGACTACACCATGAAGAACCTGCGGGCGCTGGCCATCGAAGGCCGGCTGGTGAGCATCGCCGCGCTCAACGGCCGCAAGGTGCCCGACTTCGACATCACGCCGATCATGGTCAAGCGTCTCACCTTCACCGGTTCCACCCTGCGCCCGCGCAGCGTGGCCGATAAAGCCGCGATCGCCCAGGCGCTGCGCGATCGCGTGTGGCCGCTGTTCGCCAGCGGCAAGCTGCGCACCGTGGTCAACCGCACCTTCCCGCTGGAAGACGTGCGGGAAGCCCACGAGCTCATGGAATCGTCGCAGCACCTGGGCAAGATCGTGCTGACGCTCTGAGGGGGCGGGGTCTTTTCGTCCACCCGCTGCGCGCATCATGGAAGTCGGCACAGCCCGCGTACGCAAGTTCCTCTACGGGCATTATTTCCACACCGGCCTGCGTCAGGCGGCGGGCTGTCTGCTGCCGCCCTTTCTGCTCATCGGCTTTTTTCAGATGCCGGTGGTGGGCATCGCCGCCGCGTTCGGCGCCCTGTGCGTCGCCATCCTCGATCAACCCGGCCCCCAGCGGCATCGCCTGCCCGCGATGTTCGGCAGCGGGCTCCTGGGATCGCTCAGCGCCCTGCTGACGGGTGTAGCCACCTCGTGGCCTGTGGCGCTGCTGGCCGCGGTCATGCTGCAAACCTTCGTGTTCGGGCTGTTCTCGGCCTTTGGCCGGCGTGGGGGCATGATCGGCTTCGCCTGCCTGCTGCTGATGACGCTGACCATGCACACCGCGATATCGCCCGAGGAGGCGGCATGGCATGCCCTGACCACCCTGGCGGGAGCCGTCTGGTACCTGGCCTTCAGCACGGTCATCAATCGTCTGCAGCAGGCCCGCCAAGAGCAGCAAAGCCTGGCGGTGGCGCTGTTCGCCACCGCCGAGTACGTGGGCGCCAAGGCCGCCTTCTACGATACGGCGGTGGATCTCGATACCTCCTACCGCCAGCTCATTCCCCATCAAGCCGCACTGGCCGAGGCCCAGCAAGGCGCGCGCGACATGATCCTGGGCCTCCTGCCTCGCGCCCTGGCGCGGCACGACGCCGGCCGCATCCGTCTGGGCAATCTGTTCATCGATATGATCGATCTGCAGGAAACGATGCTGGCCACCTATACCGACTATGCCGAACTGCGGCGCACCCTGGCCGACAGCGACCTGCTCCTCTTCGGCCGCGATGCCTTGCGCAAGCTCGCCCAGGATCTCGAGCGCATCGGCATGGCCATGGTGCAGAACCGCAAGCCGGATCGCACCACCGGCATCAAGGCCGAGCTGCGCGCCATGGAGTACGAAGTGGTGCTGTTGCGCCGGCGGGGTTTCCCGCAGGCCGAGCCCGAGGCCTGGGTGGTGGTGGTCCAGGTGCTGCGCCGCCTGCGCACCGCCTCGCGCCTGCTGGCCCGCATGCAGGAGCATACCCACACCGCCACGCCGGTCACCGTGTCGCTGCTGCGCAGCGACAACTCGCTGGGCCGTTTTTTTTCACGCGAAGACATGAGCGTCAAGCGCTTGCTGACGCACCTGACTCTGGAATCCCCCCATCTGCGCTACGCCATTCGCCTGACCATCGCCGTGGGCGCGGGATTGCTCGCGGGCTGGCTGCTCGGCGAAATGGCGGGGCGCTTCGGCAGCGAGCTCGGCAACCATGGCTACTGGATCGTGCTGACGATCCTGGTCATCATGAAACCGGGCTTTGCGCTCTCGGGCCAGCGCAATCGCTGGCGCCTGGCGGGCACCCTGATCGGCTGCGGCCTGGTGCTTTTGCTGATGCATTTCACCAGCGAGCCCTGGCTCCTGCTGCTCGCGATGTTCTTCGCAGCCACGCTCTCCAACAGCCTCAACCAATTGCATTATCTGGGCGCCTCGGTGTTCAACACCATGCTCGTGCTCATCGGCTTTCACTTCCTGGCGCCCGGCTCGCTGACGCTGATCGGCGAGCGCGCGCTCGACGCCGTGATCGGCTCGGTGCTGGTCTGGCTCTGCAGCTGGATCCTGCCCTACTGGGAAAGCTGGGCGATGGGGCCATTGGCGCGTGCCGCCGTGGCCGCCAACCGCCGCTTCCTGGCCATCAGCCGCCTGCCTCCGCACGAAGAGCCGGCCTCGGTGCCCGAGCCTCGCACCGACGTGGCCTGGCGCCTGGCGCGGCGCGATGTTTATGCCGCCTTCGGCAACTTCGCCGAGGCGTTCTACCGCATGATGCGCGAGCCCGCCTCCCAGCGCATGAACGTGCCGGTGCTCAATGATTTGCTGGTACAAAACCATATGCTGGCCGCCGAGACTTCGTCGCTCAGCTCGCTGCTGCCGGTGCTGGGGCCCGAGTCGCGACAACCCGAACCTCTGCGCCGCTTGCTCGACGAGCTGGATGGCCGGCTTGGCCGGGCGATCGCCTTGCTGGACGCTCTGCCCCGTCGTCTCGACCAGGTTTCGATGCCCTTGCCCGAGCTGACCGGGCCGCAGGCCGCCGGACCGAGCGTCGACTCGCTGCCGGCAATCAGCCGCGCGTTGGAACCCTGGGCCGGCAACCCCGCGGATGGCGTGGCCGACGACCCCGCGGCACAGCGCTTCGAGGTGGCGCACCTGACCTATGAGTTGCGGCAGTTGATCCGCACCGTGCAACGCCTCCACGAAGACGCCCTGCTCCTGCGGCAACAGCGGCTTACGACTGGCCCGGAGGCGGTTCGGGCACCCGCAGCAGGTGGTACAGATTCCGCAGCATCCCCGCCGTTGCCCCCCAGATGAAATAACGGCCGTAAGGCATGGAGTAGTAGCGCCGGAGGCGCTCGTCGAGGTTGGCGGTATGCAGGCGATGATTGCCGGGGTCCATCAGGAAAGCCAGGGGCACCTCGAAGACTTCGGCCACTTCGAAGGCGTCGAAGGCAACCTGTATTGGGGGCCGCACCAGACCGACCACCGGCGTCACGCGGTAGCGGCTGATGGTGAGGTACTCGGGCAGCGTGCCCAATACCTCGATCTGGCGGCGCGAGATCCCGGTTTCTTCCTCGGTTTCGCGCAGCGCGGTGTCCACGATCCCGCGATCGCGCTCTTCGGCCCGCCCCCCGGGGAACGAGATCTGGCCGGCATGGTCGTGGAGATGATCCGTGCGTTGCGTGAGAATGACGCGCAGGCCGTCTTCGCGCGGAACGATGGGAACCAGGACGGCGGCCGGGCGGAAACCAGCCACGTCCATCCCGTGAAAACGGTTTTCGTCGGTTACCTCGGGAGTCCAGATCGGCGGCTGACGCAAACGCCTGGCGATACCCTCGGGGGTGAGAAGGGTTGCCGGTACCGGCGGAAGATCCGGGTCTATCTGGAACGGCTGCTGTACCGGATCGAACACCGGCAAAACGATCTTGGCAGGAGAATTCACGGCGGAGGGGCCAGAAAAAAAGGTACTCGCTAAGGAGTACCTTTTAGCACAATCGCCATTCGCCGCCGGCAAGATACCGGCGGGAATCCGAGTCGGCTTAGTTGGCGGTCGCGGCGGGCTTGGCCGCTTTGCGCACGAGCTTCTCTTTGATGCGCGCGGATTTGCCCGAACGCTCGCGGAGGTAGTACAGCTTGGCGCGGCGCACGGCGCCACGGCGCTTGACCTCGATGGAGGCGACCTGCGGCGAGTAGAGCTGGAAGGTACGCTCGACGGCTTCGCCGGAAGAGATCTTGCGGACGATGAACGACGAGTTCAGGCCACGGTTGCGACGGCCGATGACCACGCCTTCGTAGGCCTGCACGCGCCGGCGGGTGCCCTCGACGACGTTGACGTTGACCACGACCGTGTCGCCGGGACCGAATTCGGGATGGGTTTTATCACCCATCAGGCGCTGGATTTCTTCCTGCTCGAGAATCTGGATGAGATTCATGTTGGCTCCGTATTCATCATACCCAGGAGTGTTGGGAAAAGAAGTCTTCCTGGCAGAGGATGAGATTGCTGAAAACGCCCAAAACGAATCGGGCGAGACATTCATGCCCGGATAAATCCTGGGCAACCTCTAAGTATAACCTTAATTTGGACCATCGCCATGACCTGGGCCCGATTCCGAGCCCAAGGCGGCAAGATAGATCTCGTCGGCTCGGCTCAGCCGGCCGGCGGCGCGCGCCGCGGCGATCAACTCCGGCCGGCGCAAGGCGGTCAGCCGCAGCGATTGCTGTCGCCGCCAGGCCTGAATGCGCTGGTGATGGCCCGAGAGCAGCACCTCGGGCACGCTCTCGCCCAGCCACTGCTCGGGGCGGGAATAATGGGGGCAATCCAACAAGCCCGACAAGGCGGCATCGAAGGAGTCCTGCCGCGCCGATTCACCGTGATTGAGCGCCCCCGGCAGCAGGCGCACGGCGGCATCGAGCATGGCCAGCAGCGCCGGCTCGCCGCCGGAAAGCACGAAGTCGCCCAGCGACCATTCATCGCTTACGTGGCGATCGATAAAACGCTGATCGATACCTTCGTAGCGGCCACAGACAAAAATCGCGCCGCTGGAATCGGCCAGCGCCTGGGCCTGCGGCTGCTCGTAGCGCTGGCCTGCCGGCGACAGCAGGATCACCGGCACTCGCCGGCCCGGCGCATCGGCCGCCGCCTCATTCCGGCTGGCCCGCGCCTCCTGCAGCGCGGCCTCCAGCGGCTGGGCCAGCATCACCATGCCTGGGCCGCCGCCATACGGACGATCGTCGACCGTGCGATGCGTATCGCGAGTAAAGTCGCGGGGATTCCAGGCTTGCAAATGCCAAAGGCCCCGCGCGTGCGCACGCCCGCTGACGCCGGAACCGGTGAGCGGCCCGAAAAACTCGGGAAACAACGTGATCACGTCGAACCGCGGACGGCGGGCCGACGGCCGTTGCTCAGACATCGGGCGGCCAATTGGTGACGATACGGCGCGCGGCGAGATCGACTTGCAGAACATGCGCCGCCACGAAAGGCACGAGCAGGCTCTGCTCGCGACCACGGGCATCGAGCAGGGGCTCGCCCTGCTCGCTGGTGCGAGCCAGATGCAGAACGGCATGAGCGCCGTTATCGGAGACTTCCCGGACCCGGCCGAGCACGACCACCCTGCCGTCGTCGTCTTCGCCGGATACCAGGCAATCGATGAGATCGACCCAATAATATTCGTCGTCGTCGGGCGACGGGAAGGCGCTGCGCGCCACCAGCACATGCGCCCCCTTCCAGGCCGCGGCTTGCTCGCGCACCGTCAGGCCGCGCACCTCGGCCACCACCGTAGCGCCCTGCGTACGCGCCTGGACGATCTGCCAGGCAAGCGGCGCCGCATCCGGCTGGCGCCTTACCCACCATTGGCGGGCATGCAGCAGAACATCGGATTGCGCGTTGAATGGCTCGACCTTGATCCAGCCGCGCACGCCGTAGCTACCCACGACGCGCCCCAGCTCGACGAGGTCGGCGGGCGCCTGCCCGCTTTCGGGCGATAGCTTATCGGACATGGGAGGTGCTGCCGCAACGACGTAACAACGGCCGACCGACTCCGAACCGGGAACGTTGAACCGCCGCCCCGGCCGCGAGATCAGGCCGCAGCGGCTTGCGACTTGCTGTAGAGCTTCACCAGGCGGGCAACCGCGGGCGAGAGCTGGGCGCCCTTGCTCGTCCAGTGCTCAACGCGCTCGAGCGACAGGCGCAAGCCTTCTTCCTTTTCGCTGGCAACGGGGTTGTAGAAACCCACGCGCTCAATGAAACGACCATCGCGACGATCCCGCGAATCCGCAGCTACAACGTTATAAAAAGGGCGCTTTTTGGAGCCGCCACGGGCCATACGAATCACCACCATAGGTAATCCCCTAAAATCTTGGAATATTGCGGCAAATGCCGACGACGTAAACAAAGCCAGCCATTATAACTTGCGCGAGCTTTTCTTGGCAAGGCGATTAGAAGCCGATACGACTAACGTGATGAACACACCTTGCGAACGGTGAGATAGCCCAAGTTCCAGCCATGCTGTAACAGTTCGGCCACGGCGGCGCGTTCAATGGCTTCGGGGTCGCGATGGGTAGTATCATCCAGGCGCCTTGGATGCCCCGGCTGGCGGTGCCTCGCCGCCTTGCCGCTCTCTTTCTATGCCCCTGTGATGACTCCTGCCTCGCCCCCCTCGTTTCGCCACAAGACACTCGCCGCCGTGCTGGCGTTTTTTCTGGGTTGGGCAGGCGCACACTGGTGGTATCTGGGCCGCCGCCTGCCCTGGCTGCCCCTGCTGGCCAGCGTACTGATCCTGGGGTTTGCCTTTTGGCGCGAGACTCCCTTGACCAGCCAATTGGGCGGCTATTACCTGTTTCTGATCCCGCTGGTGGCGGGCTTTACGGAAGCCATGGTGTTGTGCCTGATCGACGATCGGCGCTTCGATGCCCGCTACAACCGCGGCCAGGCCCGGCAATCGAACAACGGCTGGCTGGCGGTATTGTTGGCAATCGCGTTTCTGCTGTTGGGCATGAGCGTGATCGTGAGCCACGTGGTAACGGTAGCCCTGGCGATGGCCGATGGCACGCTGCGCCTGTAGCCGCCGATAGCCGCGGTGGTCAAATCCCCACCCAGCGGCCCAGCCACAGCAGGCCCGGGATCATGCCGCCCCAGGCGACGACGAATAGAACTTCGGAAAGGACGACGCCGAGACCCCGACCCGGCTGGCGGCTGTGACGATACGTACGCATGCTGGCAGACTCCGCTATCGGCTCGCCCGGCTGGCAAGCCCCATATTCAGTACTGTATAAAACAACAGCACTGGATGCAAGCATTTTTTGCCGCCGGACCGCTCCCAAGGCAAAAAGCCCCCGGGGGGCAGCGCCGCCGCGTAGCGGCAAGCGTGGGGGCTTTTTTTGTTTGACGATGACTCCAGCCCGGTACTTCGCTGGACTACGCCGAAGCTCGATACAGCAGGTTTATCAATAACTTAGGCGCGTCCATCATATGCCGGTGCTTTCTGAAACTTGACCCGGTTT
>JALOAI010000009.1 GCA_023228945.1 Pigmentiphaga sp.
CCCTCGGGCAGCCAGTCCTTCAGCGAGCACGGCAGCAGCAACAGTTGATCGGGAGTGTAGGGGCGATAGGTCGTCGGCATGGCTGCTATTTTACCGAGAGGCGGTTCCTACCGCCCACGCTCCTAGAGCCTTACTATCTTCAAGCCGAGCATGCGCTCGGTGTATCGGGCGATTCCGATGAGGCTTTGGGTTCGCCTCGCAGCGGGCCGTACCCCATGCCGCCCATTCCGCCCACCTGGTTGGATAAAGTCGTTACGCGGGCGCTGGAAGGCAGTCGTTTCGAGGTGCGATCCACGCCGCAGGCCCGCAACTCGGTGTTCCACGATCAGCGTCCTGCGTGCTGCGGCAGCGCGAGCTGTATTCCCATTTGCCCGGTCGGCGCCAAGTATGACGCCAACGTCCACCTGAACCGCGCGGTTACCGCCGGGGCTACGGTGCTGCCGCGCGCGACCGCCGTCAAGCTGGAGCTCTCGCCCGATGGCAAGATCGCCGCGGTACACTTCCGGCGCTGGGACCTGACCGAAGGCATCGTCAAGGCCAAGGTGTTCGTGGTCGCCTGTAATGCCATCGAGACGCCTCGCCTCTTGCTCGCCTCGCGTTCCGCGGCGCTGCCCCAGGGAGTCGCCAACCGCTCCGATCAAGTGGGCCGCAACCTCATGGATCACCCGGTGCAGCTCTCCTGGGCGCTGACGAACGAGCCGGTGTATCCCTATCGAGGCCCGCTCTCTACCTCCGGTATCGAGAACTTGCGCGATGGCGAGTTCCGCAAAGAGCGGAGCGCCTTGCGTATCGAGATTGGCAACGACGGCTGGTCGTGGCCCGTCGGCGCGCCGGTTTCTACCGCGGCCGATTTTGCCGCGCAAGGGCTGCGCGGCAAAGCCATGGCCAGCGCCCTGGCCGAGAACACCTCGAGGCATATACGGCTGGCTTCGCTTACGGAGCAGGAGCCCGATCCCGAGAACCGCGTCAGCCTGGATGCCGACGAGCACGACATGTACGGCGTGCCCTTGCCGCGCATCCAGTATCGGCTGAGCGACTACGTCACCGATGCGATGGCCTGGGCACGCGAGCTGCACACCGCGATCTTCACCAGGCTACAGGTAACGCAGATCCAGCACGCGCCCGAATTCTTTGGCGCCGGCCATATCCTGGGTACCACCCGCATGGGCGCCAGCGCGGAATCGTCGGTGGTCGATCCGCAACTGCGCAGCCATGATCACCCCAATCTATTCCTCGTAGGTGGGGGTGTTTTCCCCACCGTTGGCACGGCCAACCCGACGTTGACGATTGCCGCGCTGAGCCTGCGGGCGGCCGCGGAGGTGCAGCGCCAGCTGCGGGACGAGGCTTGACCACGTGCCCAAGCGCAAACCTCGTCGTTCATGGCGCGGTAAGCGTGGCCATCACGCCGGCAAGGCGCAGCCATCATTTGCCCAGCAACACCTCTTTCAGCACCACCGCATCGTTGTGCTCTTCATCATGCGCGGAATACACCAGGGTGACCGTTTTTTCCTTGGCCAGGCCGCGGAGGTGCTCCAGCGCCTCGCCGTGCTGCTTGAGCTCTTCGCGGTAGCGGCGCTGGAATTCCTTCCAGCGCTCCGGATCATGGCCGAACCAGCGGCGCAGCTCCGTGCTGGGCGCGATGTCTTTCAGCCAGTCGTCGAGGGCCGCTTTGTCTTTGCTCAGGCCGCGCGGCCAGAGGCGATCGACCAGAATGCGTAGCCCGTCGCTGGATTCGGCGGGCTCATAGGCGCGCTTCAAGCGCAGGTGGGAAGTGGGAATGGTCGATTTGGGCATGAGGACTCCCTGCATTGGCGTGTGCCGACCGGTAACCGCTCCGCTGCGGCCCGGAGGCCGAAGTGCCGCCCCCGCCAGGAACGGCGGATCTGGCGAGGGCGTGGTCGGGCGTCGTGGGCTCAGCGTATCATGCCGTGCGGGTCGATCACGAACTTGCGCGGGGCGCCCTGATCGAAGGCTTCGTAGCCTTTGGGTGCTTCATCCAGCCCGATGATTTCCACGCCCACGGTTTCGGCGATGTTGATGCGATCCCACAAAATGGCTTGCATCAGGGCGCGGTTGTACTTGAGCACCGGGGTTTGGCCGGTGAAGAAGCTGTGCGACTTCGCCCAGCCCAGGCCGAAGCGGATGCTCAGCGAGCCCTTCTTGGCGGCGTCGTCGACCGCGCCCGGGTCTTCCGTCACGTACAGGCCGGGAATGCCGATGCCGCCCGCCGGCCGGGTGATTTCCATCAGCGAATTGAGCACCGTGGCCGGGGCTTCGTGCTGCGCGCCGTCGTGGCCATGGCCGCGGGCTTCGAAGCCGACGGCGTCGACGGCGCAATCGATCTCGGGGGTGCCCAGGATCTGGGCGATCTGGTCGCCCAGGCTGGCATCCTGGGAGAGATCGACTACCTGGTAGCCCAGCTTTTTGGGGTGTTCGAGGCGAACCGGGTTGACGTCGCCCACGATCACCACCGCGGCGCCCAGCAAACGGGCCGACGCCGCCGCCGCCAGCCCTACCGGGCCGGCTCCCGCCACGTACACCGTGCTGCCCGGCCCCACGCCGGCGGTGACGGCGCCATGGAAGCCGGTGGGCAGGATGTCCGACAGGCAGGTGAGGTCGCGGATCTTCTCCATGGCCTGGTCGCGGTCGGGGAACTTCAGCAAGTTGAAATCCGCATACGGCACCATGACGTACTCGGCCTGGCCGCCGATCCAGCCGCCCATGTCCACATAACCATAGGCGCCGCCCGCGCGTGAGGGGTTGACCGTGAGGCAGACCCCGGTGTTGCGCTCGAGGCAGGTGCGGCAGCGGCCGCAGGCGACGTTGAACGGAACCGACACGAGATCGCCGATCTTCAGGTTCTGGACGTCGCGGCCGGCTTCGATGACCTCGCCGGTGATTTCATGGCCGAGCACCAGCCCCGCGGGGGCCGTGGTGCGGCCTCGTACCATGTGCTGATCAGAGCCGCAGATATTGGTGGAGACCACGCGCAGGATCACCCCGTGCTCGGCCGTCCGGCCGCGGGGGTCGACCAGCTTGGGATAGTCGATCGGTTGGACTTCTACCTTGCCGGGGCCGACGTATACGACGCCGCGGTTGCTTGCCATGGGTGTCTCCTTGCGTGAAAGGGCGTGGAGTCGGGCACGGGCCGCCTGGCTGCTTTGGGGGGTGACGCTACGTGCCGACGGAACCGCGCCGTTCGAGTGTGACGTAGGCCAGGCGTTGGCTGACCCCCGATGAGGAGGCCAACCGGCTACGGATGATTGAAACTGACGGCCAGGCGAATGTCAATTCCGGAACCTTGTTTTATTTTTTGGCCGGAAATCTTCACGGTAGGCAGCGCGTTGGAGAGGGTGGGGAGCCGAGAGGCTCGGCCTATCGGCATTCCGAAACCATCAGTGAGAGGGTGCGAGGCCAGGCGCCGCCGCCCGCGGCGCCGCGCACGGAGCGCGGTTAGGGCTCCGGCTCGGGGGCGCCCGAATGGACTCTGGTGAGCCGCTATGCTTTGCTGGAACTGGCCCTGGCCGCGCGTTTGCGCGTCGTATGCTGAAAAAACCGGGCACCCGCCAGCGTACCCAGCACCGAGAGGATGACGACGAGGGTGAGGGTGGTGAGAATCTGCTCCGGGCCCATCATGCCGGCCGCCGCGGCGCCGCGGGCCACCAGATAGCCCGGAGCGATCAGCGTAAGCACCCACACCACGGCCGACGCTACGTTGGCCAATTGGAACGGACGCTCGCGCATACGCATCATGCCCGCCACCAGCGGGATGGTGGAGCGCACCGGGCCCAGGAAGCGGCCGAGAAAGATGGCGACGAAACCATAGCGGATGAAAAACAATCGAGCATGCGCCACGCCACGGCGATGACCGCGCAGCGGCCAGCGCCGGATCAGGCTGGGGCCCGCCCAGCGGCCAAGCCAATACGAGATCGCATCGCCGAGCGTGGAGCCCGCCACGAGCCACAGCAGCGTGGACGTGATGGGCAGAACGTCGGAACCCATCAGGGTGCCGGCCACCAGCAGCAGTGCGGTGGCGGGGATGAAAAAACCGAGGAGGACGAGGGATTCGCCAAAAGCCGCCAGCCCCAGCAGCGGGCCGGCCCAGGCCTGGTTGGCATGGATGAATTGGGTGATGAGATCGATATAGTATTGCACGGTGGCGTCGTTGAGGCGGCAGGTGGAATCGATGGGCGTGGACTGGATTTAATCGTGCCACACCGCGACGTCGGCGATGCCGGCCCGTTCGGTGCGGAAGCCATTGATTGGATGATCGTGGTCGGGATGGCCGAACGAGATCGCGCATACCAGCCGCTGGCTCTCGGGTATGCCCAGGAATTCCCGGACGACGTCGGGATAATAGGCGATTGCCGCCTGGGGCACGCAGCCCAGGCCCAGCGCGGTGGCGGCGTTCATGAAGTTGGTGGCATAGGCGCCGCAATCCACCGCACCGTAGGTGCCAAGATCGGCCTCATTGAAGATCAGCGCAACGTGCGGCGCGCCGAAAAACCGGTAGTTTTCCAGCATCTGGCGGCCCCGGCCTTCTTTGTCCTGGCGCTCGATGCCGATGCTGTCGTAGAGCTGCATGCCGCAGATGAAGCGCCGGTCGCGGTAGTGCTCGACGAAACGCACGGGATTGTCGTAGTCGCCCTCGGTGGGCGGCCGCTCGGAGGCTTCGTGGTACAGGCGGTCCGACAAGGCCTCGCGCGTGGCGCCGCTCACGATGTGCACATGCCAGGGTTGGGTGTTGCACGACGACGCGGTGCGCTGGGCCGCGGCCAGAATCTGTTCGATGACGTGCCGGGGCACGGGCTCGGGCTGATAGGCGCGGCAACTGTAGCGCTGCTGGAGAATCTGGAACAGGGTGTCGTAAACCGGTTCGGTGAGGATGGCGGACATGGCGGGAAGCGATCGAACGCGAAAAAGCTCGGAGGGGCGCAAGCATGCGGCGTGAGGTTTATTCTAGTCGCCCTTGCCGCTCCGGCGTGTGGCAATGCTATAGTGCCTGCGTCCGCCGCTTTCCCCATCTTCGGCCGTCATGATTTCCGCCCCCATTTCGCATCAGGTTCTCAGCGCTGGCGCTTCGCGTGCCTGGCGTTGGTGGCGCTGGTCGTCCGGGTGGCGGTAGCGCGTCCGCAACGCGTTTTCTCCCAAGCTCCTAGTCGTTACCGCCACCCTGCCATCGGATTCCGGTGCCGCGGGGCGTTCTTGCGTGTGTCGGGTCCGGGGCGGTGTGGTGCCGTCGAAACTCCCTTCTCGAGACACCCATGACCGAAATCGAATTCAAGGCCCTGGCCGCGCAAGGCTATAACCGCATCCCGCTGATCGCTGAAACCTACGCCGATCTCGATACCCCGCTGGGGTTCTACCTCAAGCTGGCGCATGCCGGCGCGGGGGGCGGGCGCTATACCAGCCTCATGGAGTCGGTGGTGGATGGCGAGCGCTTCGGCCGCTACTCCTTCATCGGCCTGCCGGCGCGTACCGTGATCCGGGCCCATGGCCGCCAAGTGGAAGTGTTGCGCGACGACCAAGTGGTGGAAACCTTCGAGGGCGATCCGCTGGAATTCATCGCCGGATTCCATGCCCGCTTCAAAGTGGCGCTGCGCCCCGGCTTACCGCGCTTCGTGGGTGGCCTGGCGGGCTACTTCGGCTACGACGCGGTGCGTCACATCGAACCGCGCCTGGGACCCTGCCGCAAGCCCGATCCGGCCGGCACCGGCGAGCCCGTACCCGACATTCTGCTGATGCAAACGGATGAGCTGGCCATCGTCGACAACCTCGCGGGCCGCTTGTATCTCATCGTCTATGCCGACCCTGCGCAGCCGGAGGCGTTTTCGCGAGCACGGCGCCGCCTGGCCGAACTGCGCGAACGGCTCCGCCGGCCGGCGGAAGCGCCCTACAGCCAGGCCAGCCTGGAAACCGAGGCCCGGCGCGATTTCAAGAAGGCTGATTATCTTGCCGCGGTGGCGCGTGCCAAGGAGTACATTGCCGCCGGCGACGTGATGCAGGTGCAGATCGGCCAGGTGATCGCCAAGCCCTTCCGCGACGCGCCGATCTCCCTCTATCGCGCGCTGCGCACGCTGAACCCCTCGCCCTATATGTACTTCTGGAACTTCGGCGACTTCCACGTGGTGGGATCGTCGCCCGAGATCCTGGTGCGCCAGGAGGCGGTGCGGCACGAGGGGCAGGACCGCTCGCGCATCACCATCCGGCCGCTGGCGGGCACCCGGCCGCGCGGCGGCACGCCCGAGGAGGACGCGGCCCTGACGCGGGAACTGCAGGCCGACGAGAAGGAGATCGCCGAACACGTGATGCTGATCGACCTTGCCCGCAACGACGTCGGCCGCATCGCCGAAATCGGCTCGGTGCAGGTGAGCGACCGCATGGTGATCGAGCGCTATTCGCATGTGATGCACCTGGTGTCGAACGTGGAAGGGCTGTTGCAGCCGGGTCTGAACGCGATGGACGTGCTGCGCGCCACCTTCCCGGCGGGCACGCTCACCGGCGCGCCCAAGGTGCGGGCAATGGAGATCATCGATGAGCTTGAGCCGGTGCGGCGCGGCATCTACGGCGGCGCGGCGGGCTACCTGAGCTACAGCGGGGAAATGGACGTGGCGATTGCCATTCGCACCGGCATCGTCAAGAACGGCATGCTGTTCGTGCAGGCCGCCGCGGGGATCGTGGCGGACTCGGATCCCGAGAAGGAATGGCTGGAGACCGAGGCCAAGGCGCGGGCGGTGTTGCGGGCGGCGGAGACGGTGCAGGTGGGGTTGGATGGGTGAGGCGAGTGGGGGCTCCTGGCCGCCCGCCCTGTCAGCGGAACAGGGGTCTGGCTTGCAGGCTGCAAGTATTCGAAGAGCTCCAGCCCAGTGCCATCGGGTAGTTCAAGCATCGCCAGCCGGAGGCGGGCGCCTGCTGTAGGCCTGATTGCCACATCTGGCGTGGTTTGTCATCGATGCGATCGATGCGCTGGATCTTCGCACCTTTCATGTGCACTGCGCGGGGATGGCCGGCACCGCCGCCCTTTGATCCTTCGGTGATGGCCGAGAGCTTGTCATGTCGGCTGAGCTTGGTGGGAATGCGTGGGGTGAGGTTCGGTATGGGGACATCATATGAGAGCCAGAGCCAAGGGGTAGACGACTGGTTTCGACCCATTGCAGACATTCGCTAACGACTGAGGTAAGCAGGCCGCCGCAGGCGGATTGGCTTCATTGCTGGGTTAGCATAAATTAATCCAGCCACGGAAGGTTCTTGGTTGGACCATATATATAGTTTCCGTCAATCCAGAACTTGCCACTATTATTTGGTCCGTATATGTAGCCACCATCAATCCAAAATTTCCCGCCATTTTTTGGACCGTAGATATATCCATCGTCGATCCAGTATTTCCCAGACTCAGATGGGCCATAGATGTAATTTCCGTCAATCCAATATCCGGTGTACATGTTTCATAGTCCTACTTGGTATAACTAACAAACAAGATAAAAGATAAGCCGCCCGCAGAATGCAGGTCAGCTTGAGCGCCGAGTTAGGCACCAAGCTATACAGAACCAACTGCCCCGCTTTTCAAGAACGACTCAAGTGACTCCTGGCTGTACCCACTGCCGAAACTTGGCCTAGCGGATGCAGCATAGCGAGCGTACTTAGCATACTTGGCGTACTTCGCATATTTGGCAGGCTGCGCGTAGAGTGCATAGGGACACTTGCTACCAATTGAGCCAACACGTTGCCCCAGCCTGTTGTATATCACGCCGTCGACAAACCAGCCAATGTGCAGGCCGTTCCATCCGTACACGTTTTCGTCTGTGATGTACGCGACTGCGTGACCAGACCAAAGATAGATTGTCGTATCGCCATCGTTCGCAATGTATGCAATTGGATGACCTTTCCCGTCGTAAAGCGTTTCTTCCATTTTCATCTCCGTCTCATCGATTTTTAACTGTTTTTTACAGTGCAACTATGGCTGTTTTGTTTCCTTGAGCCTAACTAGATTTAGGAGACATGCAACAGGCATTTCTAGTTCGCCTAATACTGTATGAATTTTCAGTTTGACAGGCAAACTAACTGCTGCTGTTTTTAGATAAGCCTAAAAACTGTGATCTCAGTCTTTGGTGCGTACAGAAGACCAATGATGGAACGGCTGCTCATGGCCGAAAGCAGACCCCACCCCTTCAACGATGGCGAATTTCATAATGGGTGCTGCGCCCCCCCGCTACCGCTTTTTGCAGTACCTGATGCTGCACCAGCTCCGTGATGTCGCGAAGCGCCGTATCCTGTGAGCATTTGGCAATCGCCGCCCATTTGCTCGTCGTCAGCTTACCCTCAAAGCCATCCAGCAAGCGGTTCAGCACCTTGATCTGACGTTCATTCATCGGGATGGTGGCCACCCGTCGCCAGAAGTGCGCCTTCGCCAGCACCAGGTCGAGGGCGTTGTTCGCGTGCTCGACGGCTTTCAGCACGGTATCGAGAAACCATGCCAGCCAGGCCGTCACATCCAGGCTGCCTTTCTGCGTACGTTCCAGGATGTCGTAATAGGCTTTGCGCTCTCGCTGGATCTGGGCCGAGACGCTGTAGAAGCGCTGCGGGCAGCCATCGGCGCGAGTCAATAGCAGGTCGCCGATGGCGCGTGCGATCCGGCCGTTGCCGTCATCAAAAGGGTGCAAGGTGACAAACCACAAATGCCCCAGGCCAGCCCGTAGCAGTGCTGGCTCTTGCGCCGTCCCATTGAGCCAACTGAGGAAACGCGGCATCTCAGCGAAAAGAGTGGCGGCGGGTGGCGCCTGGAAATGAACGCGCTGGCGGCTTATGGGGCCTGATACCACTTGCATGGGGCCGTGCGTGTCGTCGCGCCAGGCGCCGATGCGGATCTGGCTGAGGCCGGAGTAGCCGGTCGGGAACAGCGCCGCATGCCAGCCAAAAAGACGCTCGGCAGTGAGGGGCTTTGCGGCGTTGCTGGTGGCGTCCAGCACCATGTCGACGACCCCTTCAATGTGGCGATCGACTGGCGCCAGGGCGCCAAGGTCCACGCCGAGGCGGCGGGCGAGGGATAAACGGACGGAGGCGACATTCAACGTCTCGCCTTCGATGGCGCTGGTCTGGACGACGTCTTCGGTCAGGGCCGACAAGCTGGCCTGGTTCTGTAAGGAAAGGCCTATGTCCGTCAGCCGGCCAAGGAGGCGCCCCTGGGCGAGGCTGACGGCTGCCAGGGGTTCTGCCAAGACGGCAAGGTCGTATTGCCAATCAGGCCAGTGCGGCGATTGCCAGACGTATTCACCGTAATTCATGCGGTGATTGTGAGGTGTTCCCACTCCATCGTCAACGCATCGCCGAAATCGGCTCGGAACCGGAGAAGGAATGGCTGGAGACGGAGTCCAAGGCGCGAGCGGTGTTGCGGGCGGTGCAGACGATGCAGGTGGGGGCTGGATGGGTGAGTTTGGTGCTGCGCTGCGCTCTTACACGTCGTCCGGAAAGAGGATGGCTGCGTAATCCATGGCACCGTGCAGCACATGCAGAATAACGACCCGGTCAGCCTCGACTCGGTAGAAAACGAGATAGTTCCCATGGATCCGGCGCCGGACACCCTGGTCCTCATAGAGCGGCACCAAGGGGAAAGCCAGAGGCATTTCAGCAAGGCTCAAGCACTTTTTGCGCAGTTCGCGCACAAAGCTGAGCGCCCGTTTGGGGCTGTCCTGGGCGATGTAATCAGCGATGCGTTCCAGGTCGTGTTCTGCCTCATCCGTGAGGTAGACGATCATGTGGGTTTGTCCGCCATGGCCGCGTACTTGGCCTGGAGCCGTTCAAAGACGGCATCGGCGGGTTTGGTGCGCTGGGCATCGGCGTCGGCGAGTCCGCGTGCTACCGAGGCATCCAATGCCGTCAGCCGGGCTTCACGGTCTTGAATGAGTCGCACACCTTCACGTAGGACTTCGCTCTTGGAGCCATACCGTCCGGACGCGACGAGACGACTGACGAATTGTTCGAGCTGTTGGCCCAGATCTGCGCTGATCATGATCCGCTCCTTCCGTGGTGATAGACGAAAAAGAGAATAATATTTTTAATAACTATTATCAAATTATGTGCTTCAAGGCATGTGCTGACTCAATGGGGCGAGTTGAGTCGACAAGGTTCTGAGGCGTGGTTACCGATCCACCGCCGGCAGCCCCGCATCCTTGGCCACAGCACCCAGATCTGGTCGGATTGCTTCATACGGCCGGCCTGGGCGCCGACGCCTGCACCGAGGCACCAGCAATGGACGTGGTGATTGCCACCCGCACCGGCATCGTCAAGAGCAGCATGCTGTTCGTTCAGGCAGCGGCGGGGACCGGGGCGGACTCGGAGAAGGAAAAGGAATGACTGGAGACCGAGGCCAAGGCGTGGGCGGTGCCTCGGACGGGGCGGCCCACTGGCTTGGCGCGTCGCCATGGACCGACTCATTTCCTTCGGGTGTTAGGATCACTGCTCCCCTGAGCGCGCTTTTGCGCCATGATTTTGAGGGCGCCCACGCGCCATCCACGACAAGAGAGAAGGTATGACAGCTTCCAGTTACGGTAAGGCTTTTGAACTGTGGCGTGCGGCTGCGCAAGACGAATGGCAGCGATATGCGCATCATGCCTTTGTGCAGGGCCTGGGCGATGGCAGCTTGCCGCACGAGGCTTTTTTGCATTATCTGCGTCAGGATTACGTATTTCTGATCCACTTCGCGCGAGCTTGGGCTCTGGCGGCGGCCAAGGCGGAAACGCTGGAGGAAATGCAGGCCGCGGCCGCCACCGTGCATGCGCTGGTGCATATCGAGATGCCGCTGCATGTGGAGGTTTGCGCGAAGGAGGGAATCTCGCGCGACGAGCTCGAGGCCACGCCCGAACGCAAGGAGAACCTGGCCTACACCCGCTATGTGCTGGAGGCCGGTTACTCGGGAGATTTTCTGGATTTGATGGCTGCGCTGGCGCCCTGCGTGCTGGGCTATGGCGAGATCGGCCTTCGCCTGGCCGCCGAGGGAGCCGCCGAGACGCCCTATCGCAACTGGATCGATACCTACGCGGGCGAGGAGTTCCAGAGCGCGTGCCGCGAGGTGGGAGCGCTGATCGATGCCGCCTTGCAGCGCCGTCTGGGCTCCAACTGGGAAGATCTGCCCCGTTGGAGACAGCTATGTGGTCGTTTCAGAACCGCCACGGAGCTGGAGGAAGGCTTCTGGGCCATGGGGTTGTCGCCAGACGCCTGAGAAATGCCCGCCAGTCATAGGCCAGCGCGGCGATTACCCGACGTATTCACCGCAATTCACCGATCCACAGCCGGCGGCCCCGCATCCTTCGGCCACAGCACCCACATCTGGCCGGATTGCTTCATGCGGCCGGCCAGCGCGCCGGCTTCATCGCCGAAGCCCCAGTAGAAGTCGGCGCGGCCGGCGCCCTTGATGGCGCTGCCGGTGTCTTGCGCGAATGCCAGCCGGTTCAGTGGGCGTTGGGTGCCGGGGAAGGTGGTGGCCAGCAGCACCGGGCTGCCCAGGGGTACGAAGGCGGGGTCGACGGCGATGGAGTGTTGGGCGGTGAGCGGGACGCCGAAGGCGCCGCGCGGCCCTTCGCCGGCCACTTCGATGGGTTCTTCACGGAAGAACACCACCGAAGGGTTGACGTTGAGCAGTTCGCGCACGCGCTGCGGGTTGCGCTGTGCCCAGGCGCGGATGTTCTGCATGGAGGCCTGGGCCAGGGTGAGTTCGCCCTGGTCGACCAGCCAGCGGCCGATCGAGGAGTAGGCGTGGCCGTTCTGATCGGCATAGGCCAGGCGGATGACTTCGTTGGCGTCGGGGGCGGTGCCGTTGGCGAGTTCGGCGCGGCCGGAGCCCTGCACTTGCAGGAAGAAGGCGTCGACGGGGTCGTCGACCCAGACGATGGCCGGCGGCTGGCGGCCGTTGGCCTCGAGTTCGGCGCGCGTGTCGTAGGGAATGACGCGGCGGCCGTCGAGCTTGCCGCGCACCCGCTTGCCTTGCAGCTCGGGGTAGGCGGCGCCGAGGTCGATCACCAGCATGTCGTCGGGCACGGCGTAGAGCGGCCACTGGAAGTCGCCGCCGCGCTGGCGCGAGGCTCGCACCAGCGGCTCGTAGTAGCCGGTGACGGTGTTGACGGCCGGCCGGCCGCTTGCCTGGACGCGCCAGGGCTGCAGCCAGGTTTCGAGGAAGCGCTGCACACTGGCGGCGTCCGCCGCATCTGGCGCGCGGGCGGGGTCGAAGGCGGCCGTGCAGACGCCGTGCCATGGTCGGGCGGCCGCCACCGCCGAGCCGTTGCCCGGGCCGCCGAGGCCTCGCCGCAGCACGGCTTCGCAATTACGCAGGAAGGCCTGCCAAAGGACGGCGGTGTCGTCGGCTTGCCACGATGGTATCTGGTTCCAGCGGGCGAGGGCGAAGTGGCCCAGCCGGCTTCCCGCGCGCAGCTGGTTGGCGGAGCCGATGCTGGGCAAGGCGGGCGGGCCCGCGGGACGAACCGCCGGGGGCGTGGGCGCGGGGCCTTTGTGTTCGAGGATGGCCAGGGCCTGGCTGCCGTCGTCGGAGCGATCATCGGTGGTGGAGCAGGCGGCGAGCAGGCCGGTGGCCAGGGCCAGGAACGCGAGCGCCAGCGAGCGGCCACCCGGGCGGCGGCTGGTAGTGCGAAACAGGGAAACGGGCATGGTGGTGCGGGACTTAATGCAAAGTGCGCGGCATGGCGAGGACGAACTCGGGGATCTCGACTTCGAAGGGAATGCCGTTTTCGCCGACGCAGGTATAGGTGCCACGCATGGTGCCCACCGGCGTGCGCAGCGGGCATCCGCTGGTATATTCGAAACTTTCGCCGGGAGGCAGCAGCGGCTGCTGGCCTACCACGCCGAGTCCACGAACTTCTTCGGTGCGCTGTGCGCCGTCGGTGATGATCCAATGCCGGCTGATCACTTGCGCTGGTTGGCCGCCGGTATTGGTGATGCGCACCGTATAGGCAAAGACATAATGCTGCCGTGCCGGATCGGATTGCTCCGGCAGGTAGCGGGGCGTCACGGTCACGGAAAGCTGGTAGGGATTCATCGTGCTGTCTGTCGCCTCGGCATAAGTTGTACTGTTCAAGGAAATTCCATATGTCGAACACCGGGCCCTCGGGTACCCGCATCGCTCCCAGCATTCTATCCGCGGATTTCGCCCGCTTGGGCGAGGAGGTGCGCAACGTCGTCGCGGCTGGCGCCGACTGGATTCATTTCGACGTCATGGACAACCATTACGTTCCCAATCTCACCATCGGTCCGCTGGTGTGCGAGGCGATCCGCCCGCACGTGCAGGTGCCGATCGACGTCCACCTGATGGTGGAACCGGTGGATGCGCTGGTGCCGATGTTCGCCAAGGCGGGCGCCAATGTCATCACCTTTCATCCCGAGGCGTCGCGCCACGTCGATCGTACGCTGGCCTTGATCCGCGATCACGGCTGTCGGGCCGGCCTGGTGTTCAACCCGGCCACGCCCCTGGATTGGATGGAGCACGTCATGGATAAACTCGACGTGGTGCTGCTCATGTCGGTCAATCCGGGCTTCGGTGGGCAGTCTTTTCTGCCGTCGGCGCTGGCCAAGCTGCGCAGCGCCCGCGCGCGCATCGACGCCTGGCAGGCGGCGGGCGGCCAGCCCATTCTGCTCGAGGTGGACGGCGGCGTGAAGATCGACAACATTGGCGAGATCCGCGCCGCGGGCGCCGACACCTTCGTGGCCGGATCGGCCATTTTTGGCCAGCCCGACTATGCCGCCGTGATCCGCCAGATGCGCGAGCGCATCGCCGCGGCGGAGGCCATCCGTGTATAAGGCGGCCTTGTTCGATCTCGACGGCACCCTGCTCGATACCGCCGCCGACCTCGCCACCGCGGCCAATGCCATGCGCGGCCACTATGGCATGCCGCTGCTGCGCGAAGACGTCATCACCTCCTTCGTCGGCAAAGGCATGGAGAACCTCGTGCGCCGCACCCTGCTCGGCACCCTCGATGCCCAGGACGACCCCGGGCCCGACGTGGCCGAGGCGCTGGCGCTGTTTCGCGAACACTATCATCGGGTCAATGGCGACCGCGTGCGCATTTTCGCGGGCGTGGCCGAAGGCCTGCGCGAGCTCAGCGACCTTGGCCTGAGCCTGGGGGTGGTCACCAACAAGCCCACCGAGTTCGCCGAGCCGCTGCTCGAGCAAACCGGTTTGCGCGGTTTTTTTGACGTCCTGGTGTGCGGCGACACTTGCGAGCGTAAAAAGCCCGATCCGATGCCGGTCGTCCACGCTTGCGAACTCCTGGGCGTCGAGCCCGGGCACACTGTTCTGGTGGGCGACTCCGTCAACGACGCCCTGGCCGGCCGGGCGGCGGGCACCGCGGTACTGGTGGTGCCGTATGGCTACAACGAAGGCCGCGATGTCTCCAAGCTCGACGTCGATGCCGTGGTGCGCGACGTGCCCCAGATGGTGGCCTGGGTGCGCCAGGTCCAGAATCCGCCGGCTTGATCACCCGAACCACCAGCCACACCCCGCCCCGCAGGACGGGATTCCCAGACCGCAGGAGAAGCCAACATCATGTCGGAACGCAGGAAGCGCAGTATCGAAGTGCCGGGAGTCAGCCATGGCAAGGCGCCCATCCCCATGGGAGCTCGGGTGGGCAATATCATTTATTCCTCGGCCATCGCCGGCAAGGATCCGACCACCAACCAGTTGCCGGCCGACCCGGCCGACCAGCCCCGGCTGGCCTTCGCCAACATGGCCACGCTGCTGGAGCGCGGCGGGGCCAGCCTTGAAGACGTCGTTCGCGTCACGGTGCTGCTCAAAGACGACAGCCTGCGCGACGCGATCAATACCGAATGGCTGCGCTACTTCCCCGATCCGGAAGATCGTCCGGCCCGCCACGTTTCGCCCACCGAGCTGCAGCACGGCATGTTGCTGCAACTGGAAGTGGTGGCGGTCGTTCAGGCTTGAGTGGCGGGGGCCGCCGGGCGCGTGGTCAATTCACCGTGACGTTGAATTCCTTGATCAGCTCGGCCCAGTCGCCGGATTCCCGCTTGAGCGAGTCGCCGAAAGCCTGGGAGCTTTCGAAGGCGGGCTCCAGGCCCTGGTCGCGCAGCCACTGGGTGACTTCCGGTGTGCCAAGCACGGCTTCGACATCGGCATGGATTTTGTCGATCACCGGCTGGGGCGTGCCGGCCGGCGCCAAGAGGCCGAACCAGCCGCCGTGGCGCAGGCGCGGGTAGCCGAGCTCGGTGAAGGTCGGCACCTCGGGAAGGACCTTGGAGCGCTGCGGCGCCAGCAGGGCCAGCGCCCGTATCTTGCCATCGCGCAAATGGGGCAACGCGGTGCCCACGGAGTTGAAACTGGCTTCCACATGGCCGCCCAGCATATCGGCCAGCGAGAGCGCTTCGCCCTTATAGGGCACCGGCAGCATCTCGATGCCGGCATCCTTGCCCAGCATCAGGGTATAGAAGTGGAAGCTGGAGCCGTTGCCGAAGTTGCCCACCTGGAGTGGCTGGCCACGCTGCTTCACGCCTTCGATCAGCTCATCCAGCGTTTTGTAGGGCGAGTCCGATCTCGTCACCAAAACGGTTTCGGTATCCACCATCTTGGCCACAGGGCTGAAGTCGGCAATCGGATCGTAGGAAGTGTCGGGATACAGCAGCTTGGCCATACCATGCGAAACGAAGGTCGACAACAGAGTGTGGCCGTCGGCCGGGGCGGTGGCCACCATGGCGGCGCCGATGCGTGTCGTGCCTCCGGGCCGGTTTTCCACGACCACGGGCTGCTGCCATTTTTTGCTGAGATGATCGGCCAACAGGCGGGTAATGCGATCCGGACTGCTGCCGGGCGGCCCCGGCAGTACGATGCGTACCGGCTTCTCGGGCCAATCGGCCTTGGCCGCGCCTGCGGCAAAGGCCAGCGCAAAAGCGGGCAGCAGGCAAAGCATGCGGAGTTTCATGGTGGTAGTCTCCTCGTCGGTTCCTGGCTGGTGAAGAACTCCGGCCTTTCGGCCCGAGATTCTCCGCCACCATTTGGGGGAGCCTTCGGCTCCGGTAGATTTGGCCTCGCTAACCTCGCCATAAGCGGCGAGGCTTGCGCTTGGGCGCGTGGTCAAAGCGATGCGGGCAGGCGCCGGCCGTGTTCAGGGGGGCGGTCGGCTTGAAGTCTCAGGCTGAAGCCTGCCCGGACAGGGCGGGCAGGACATGTTCGGACAATAAGCGGGTGGAGCGCAATGAGTTCTCCAGCGAGAGATCGCCGAACGCCAGCCGGCACACGAAGTAGTTCACGCCGGCTTCGTTGGCGGATGCGGCGATCCAGTCGCGCACCGTATCGGGTGAGCCGGCGATGCCCAGGCCCAGGCGCTGGGCATCGTCGAAGGTTTCGGGAAAGGCCAGGTTCTGCGGCCGCGTGCCATGCACCACCCACAAGTGCATCAAATGTTCATACCAGCGGCGGTAAGCCGGGCGTGCCGCCTCCAGGGCTTCGGCATCGGTATCGGCCACCACCACGTGGCGGCTCATGCCCAGATAGGGAATCCCGCTCGGCTCATGTCCCAGCGCCTCCCAATGCAGGCGATATTGATCGGTGATGGCCCTGACCTGGGCCGCGGTTCCATTGCAGACGATGTTGATACCGTTCTGTGCCGTCCATTGCGTGGCGGCCGGAGAACCCGCGCCATACCAGATGGGCGGCATGGGTTGCTGCAGGCAGCGCAGGACCACGGGAACGTCGCGGAGATCGAAGTGCCGGCCCTGGAAGTGCACCTTATCCTGGGTGAGCCCTTGCATGATGATCTGGTAGGACTCATGGTAGATGTCCTGGGCCTGGGCCGGGTCGACGCCGTAGTAGCCCAGCTCGTAGGGTGAGATTCCGCGTCCGAAGCCCACCTCCAGGCGGCCGCCGCTGAGCTGGTCGAGCATGCAGATTTCTTCCAGCACCCGCAGGGGATGATGCATGGCCAGCGTGTAGACCAGCGGCCCGAAGCGCAAGCGGCGCGTGCGTTGCGCCACGGAGGCGAGATAAACACCGGGCGACGGCGAGATGCCCAGTGGCGTGGAGTGATGCTCGGCCACGTGATACGCATGAAAACCGGCCTGGTCGTATGCCTCCGTCAGCAACAGCCTTTCTTCGTATTGTTGGGCGAGAGGGATCGTGCCACGGTCCATGTGATCGAAAACGGCGAACTTCATGGGGATCCTCGGGGTCGTCGGCCGGCGTGGACGCCGCCGCGCCTGGAGTGAAAAACTTCGACCGGGCGGCCGAAGCTTCTCCGCCAGCATGCGGAGGAGCGTTCGGCCCCAGCGGATTTGGCCCCGCAAGCCTCGCCGTGAACGACGAGGCTTGCGCTTGGGCGCGTGGTCAATTCAAATTATTTATTGTTGAATAATTTGATTCTATATAATTGATGCTAGAACTGTGCGGACGCCTTGTCAAGCACCCGCAAGGCCCTCGCGGCTCAGCTCAGCCGCGAGGGCCCGCCGTTTGTCGGCCAGCCTGGACATAGGCTTCGATCCGGGCCTTGAGGCCGGGCCGGGCGGCGGAGGCCACCAGGGCGGCGAGGTCACTATCCAGCGCGGCCGGTTCGGCGCCCAACCGGGTGGCCCGCGCAATCCGGGCATGGGTGTCGTCGTCGAGCCGGCTTGCCTGCCGCCGATGGCGGGCCAGGCAGTCCGGCCAGGCGTCAAGGGCCAGGCGCGCGGTGACCAGACCCGCGCTGGCGGCTTCGTCGACGTCCAGGCGTTCGCCGGAGGTGATCCAGCGTTGCGCGGTATCGCCGCCTACCTGCAGCGCCAGGCGGCGGCTGCCCAGCACCAGGCCAAAGCCGGCGCCGGGAAAGGCAAAGCGGGTGCCGTCGGCCGCATACCGGTAATCGCAGGCGGCGAACAGGTCGGCGCCGGCGCCCATGGCCGGGCCTTCGGCATAGGCCACCGTGGTGAAGGGCGCGACGACGAGTTGCTGGAGCAGTTGTTCTACCCGTACGAAGCGGGCCAGCAGGGTGTCGTCGGTTTCACTCGCCAGGCCGCCGAGGTCGAAGCCCGAGCAAAAGGCTTCCGGTGCGCCGCGCAAGACCACCAAGCGGGTGCCATCGCTGGCGCAGTCCGCCAGAGCCTGTGCCAGGCCGGCAACCAGCGAGGCGCTCAAACTGTTGCGCTGGCGCGGTCGATCCAGCGTCAGTTCGGTGACTTTGCCGTCGCGGGCGACGCGTAGCCCGGCATGGGGTGCGGCAGCTTCCTCCCCCGGGGAGGATTCGCGCTTGAGACGGCTCGGCGCGGCGGATGGGGGGCCCTCCGGTCGCTGCGCGACTTCCTCCCCGAGGGAGGATTCGCGCTTGGGGCGGCTCGGCGCGTCGGATGGGGGGCCCTCCGGTCGCTGCGCGACTTCCTCCCCGAGGGAGGATTCGCGCTTGAGACGGCTCGGCGCGCTCATGCCTGCTCCGACGACGGAGTCCGGGCGGTGGCGCCGTATTGTTCGCGCAGCGCGGCGGTGTGTTCGCCGAGCGCCGGCGGGCGCTGGCGCACTGGCAGGTTATGGCCGTCCAGCCGAAGCGGCGAGATGAAGGTGCGGGTGGCGCCGGCGCCGGGCAGGTCGATTTCGCGTACCCAGCCCATGTGCTCGACCTGGGGATCGGCCAGTGCGGAAGCATAGTCGTTGATCGGCGTGGAAGGCACGCCGGCCTCGCGGAAAGCGGCGACCCAATGGGCCGCGCTCTGATGGCGGAAGGAGGCTTCGAGCAGGTCCTTGAGTTCCACCTGATTGCCGGCTCGCTTGGCCGTCGAGTCGAAGCGCGGATCGGTGGCGAGCTCCGGACTGCCCATCACGCGGCAAACGGCCTCCCACAGTTTCTGGTTGCCGGCGGCGATGGCAAAGTAGCCATCGGCGGCGGCAAACGCCTGGTAGGGCGCGTTGCGGGGGTGGGCCGAACCGAGCTTGACGGGGCTGCGGCCGTTGCCGAAGTACTCGCTGGTTTGCAGCGCGGCGATGCCCAGGGTGCAGCCGAACATCGGTACGTCGATGGCCATGCCGCTACCCGTTTGCGCGACTTTGCGCAGGGCCGAAGCGATGGCGAAGGCCGCATAAAGGCCGCTGGCGAAGTCGGCCAGCGGCACGCCGCACTTGACCGGCGCGCCCTCGGGCTCGCCGGTGACGCTCATCACGCCCGCGGCGGCCTGGATGGTGAGGTCGAAGCCGCCTTCGCCGGCGCGGGGACCGCTCTGGCCGTAGGCCGAAATCGAGCAGAACACCAAACGCGGATTCACCTCGAGCAGCGCCTGATAGCCCAGGCCCAGGCGATCCATGACGCCCGGGCGGTTGTTTTCGATCACGACGTCGGCGTTGGCGATCAATTGGCGGGCCAGCGCGACGTCGTCGGCGGATTTGAGGTTGAGCACCGCGGAATACTTATTGCGATTGAGTGAAGCGAAGTTCTCGCTGAAACCATCGCGGTGCGGCGGCCATTCGCGCAGCGTGTCGCCGGCGGGAGCTTCGATCTTCCAGACTTCGGCGCCCATGTCGGCCAACAGCATGCCGCAAAAGGGGCCGGCGGCGACGGTGCAAAACTCGACGATGCGGACGCCGGCCAGGGGAAGTTCGGAGGACGGTAGATCGGTCATTCGGATTCCAGGGTCGGAAAAAGAGAAAGAGGCGCCGTGCGCGGGGGCAAGGCTGGCGCTTGGCGGGTGTAGTCAGGCCGGCAACGAATCGAGCAAGGGCGGCAGGGCATAGCCCGACACAAACGGCTTGGCGGCGCCATGCTGCGGATCAAAGACATGGCGCTGTTGCTGGCCGATGTTGGAGCCATAGGTGTGGATGCTGATGGAGACCTGGTTGGCCAACGCATTGCTGACGCGATGAACATCGGCGCCGTTGGCGATCAGCTCTACGTCGCCGGGCATGAGCGTGTGTGCCGGGCCGCTTGCGGCGGGAGGCAGGCCGGGGCGCAGGGTGAAGGGCTCGGACAGCTCGGCGCCGCGCAGCACGCCGACCACGCCCCAGGTCTGGTGGTCGTGCAGCGGCGTGAGTTGCCCCGGCCCCCACACGAAACTGACGACCGAGAAGCGGCCGGCTGGATCGATATAGAGCGGGTACTGTTGATAGTGGTCGGGATGCGGCTGCGCATAGGCGTCGGGCAGCCAATCGTCGTGCCGCAGCAACTGGCGCAGGGCATCGGCGATACGATGAAGGTGATCGCCCGGCAAGCCAGCGGGGGCGGCGCAGATAGCCTGGACCGTGGAGAGATACGATTGAAGCCGTTGCAGCGACATAAGGTTTCGTCCTAAAATACAGGACATATGTTTTGAAATATGGGTCGAGCTGAAGATTACCATTCCCCGGCCGGCCTTGGCAATGCGGCCCGCAGGCGGAGATAGCCCAACCGCGAATCATGGATAAAACCTTACTGAAGGGCCTGGCCACGCTGGAAGCGCTGGCCGCGCAAGGCAACCAGCCGCTCAGCTTGTCGGCTTTCGCCGAGCGCCTGGGCCTCACCAAAAGCAACACCCATCGCACGCTGCAAACCCTGGCGCATGCCGGCTATGCCGTGCAGGATGCCAACGGCACTTACCGGGCTTCGCTCAAACTATTCGAATTGGGCATGCTCCAGCGCGAGGCGCTGGATGTCCGGCAACTGGCGCTGCCCACCTTGCAGCGTTTGGCGCTTGCCGTCCAGGAGACCGTGCATTTGTCGGTATTGGATAGCCTGGAAGTGCTCTACGTCGAAAAAATCGATAGCCCGCATCCGGTTCGCGCCTATACCACGGTGGGCGGCAGGGCTCCGGCATATTGTGTGGCCACGGGCAAAGCCATGCTGGCCTTCCAGAGCGAGGCATACCTGGCGGCCCTCGAAGATCCTCTGCCGGCCCACTCGCCCCATACCTTGCCCGACCTGGCGGCGCTGCATGCCCAGTTGGCGCGCGTGCGGCGCGAGGGCGTGGCCTATAACACCGGTGAATGGCGCGACAGTGTGGGCGGCGTGGCGGCCCCCATCCTCGACGGCCTGGGGACGGCCGTGGCGGCGATCGGCCTGTCGGGCCCGCTAAGCCGTTTTACCTTGGCGCGCATGCGCGAACAGGCGCCGGCGCTCGGCGAAGCGGCCAAGGAGCTATCGCGGGCCATGGGCTACCGTGTCGGCACCGGCGGTGCGCCTCTCAAGGAAACGCCGGGCCGCCCCAAGTTTCCTTGACCCCCTCGGGGGGCCTGACGCATAGCGGCAGGTATGGGGGCGCTCTCAAGGAAACGCCGGGCCGCCCCAAGTTTCCTTGACCCCCCGGGGGGCCTCAGAACGGCCCGCGAAACACGAAGAACGCGCCCAGGCCGATCAGCCCGAAACCCACCACGTGATTCATCGTCAGATTCTCGCCCAAATACCACACCGAGAAGCCGGCGAACACGGCCAGGGTGATCACCTCCTGCATCGTCTTGAGTTCGGCCGCCGTGTACACCTGATGCCCCAGGCGGTTGGCCGGCACGGCAAAGCAATATTCCACCAGCGCGATGCCCCAACTGATGAGAATGACGGCCAGCAGGGGTTTGTCGCCGAACTTCAGGTGGCCGTACCAGGCGAACGTCATGAAAACGTTGGAGACGGCCAGCAGGAAAATCGGCAACACATGGGCGAGAGTCATGGCGTAGGCGAAAAACGGCAAGATCCATGTAAAACGCCCCGTCGCTGACCAGCGGCGGGGCGCTGCCCCCAACGGCGGGGGCGCGAGCTTCTGAAAGAACGGAACTGGACGGCCGAGGGCGATCGCGCCTCAGCCGTCGGCGTCCTCCGGCAAGATGGCGTCGCCGCCCAGGGCCTGATAGAGCAAAACCTGATTGGCATAGCGCTCGAGCCGATTCTGCGCGCTGGCGAGTTCGGCCGCGCGCCGGCGCTCCTGCGCGTCTAGCCAGTCGCGCAGGGGTACCGCTCCCGAGCGGTAGCGTACCTCGTAGAGCCGCTCGGTGGCCAGGCTGGCCGCCAGGGATTCTTCTTGCAGCCGGCCCTGGGTGGCGAGCGCCTGGCGTGCCGATAGCGCATTCTCCACTTCCGCCAGCGCTTCGTACAGGGTTTGGCGGAAATTGACCACCGCCTCGGCATAGTCGGTTTCGGCGATGGCGGTGGTTTGCTGCATTTGCTGCCATTGCAGAAAGGGCAAGGTAAGCCCGGCGCCCAGCGCCGCCACGGGATTCTGCAACAGGTTGACCAGGGCGGTGCTGGCGCCGCCCAGCGAGCCGGTGAGGGAGAGCACGGGATAGTAGGCCAGCCGCGTGGCGTCGCTTTCGGCGAGGGTCTGGCGCAGCCGAAGCTCGGCGGCGAGGAGGTCGGGGCGCCGCGACAGGAGTTCCGCGGGCAGGCCGGGGTCGACGGCCGGCAGCGGACGCTCCGGCAGTTGCTCTGGCACGGCCACGACATCGCCCGGCGGGCCGTCGAGCAGCACGGCCAGGGCGTTGAGGGTTTCGCGCCGTTGCTGATTCAGGCGGCTGAGCTGGCTTTCCTGGTCGAGGATGTTGCGTTCGGCCTCGGCCAGCTCCAGGCCCGAGACCGCGCCGGCATCGTACTGGCTTTGCACCAGGGCGCGGGTTTGCCGGGCGTAGTCGATGCTGGCCTCGCTGACGGCGATTTGCTGCCGCGTAAAGGCCGCCCGCCAGTAAAGATCGAGGGTGGTGCCGATCAGCAGCAGGCGGGTACTGCGCAGATCCTGGGCGCTGGCCGCGGCGGCCCAATCGGCGGCGTCGCGCTGGCTGGCCAGGCGGCCCCAGAGGTCAACCTCGTAATTCAGGCCCAGGTTCCATGAGTAGCTTGTGCTGCGCTCGCCGCCATCCAGCGGCCGATCGGTGCTGGCGCGGGTGGTGCCCGAGGCCACGGGGAACAGGTCGGTGCGCGCCAGGCCCGCTTGCAGCTGGGCGCGCCTCAGGCGCAGGCCCGCGGCGGCGAGGTCGTTGTTGCGCTCGAGCACGGTTTCGACCAGGCGATCCAGTGTGGGGTCGCCGAAGCGCTGCCACCAGGCGTCGGTGCGCTGGGCATCTCCGATATTGGCATCGCCGCCGCCGGTAGCGGCTTCGGCCCCGGTCTGCCATTCGGCGGGTACGTCGACGGCGGGAGCCACGTAAGGCGTTTGCAACATCGCGCCGCACCCGGCCAGCAGCAGCGCCATGAGCGCGCTGCCGGCCACGCGCACCGGGCGGCAGTAGATTCCGTGGGGTTTTGGCAGGCGGGGGAGGGACATGGGCAGGTTCAATCGCGGGCCAGGGCGTCCACCGGATCAAGCCGCGCGGCATTGCGCGCGGGCCAGAAGCCGAAGATCACCCCAATGATGGTGGAGCAGGCGAAGGCGGCGACCATCGATGCCGTGGAATAAATCATGCGGAAATCGGTGCTGAAGCGCTCGACGAGCACCCCTACGCCCAGCGCAAGGGCGATGCCCAGCACGCCGCCGAGCAGGCAAACGAGGACGGCTTCGATCAGGAATTGCAGCATGATGTCGTTCTGGCGGGCTCCGACGGCCATGCGCACGCCGATTTCCCGCGTGCGCTCGGTGACCGACACCAGCATGATGTTCATCACGCCGATGCCGCCCACGATCAGGGAGATGAGGGCGATGGCCGAAATCAACAAGGCCATGGTGGCGGTGGTGGCCTGGATGGTTTGGCGGATGCTGTCGGTATTGATGAGGAAGAAATCGCGCGTGCCGTGGCGGCGCGTCAGCAGTTCGTCGATGTACTGTTCGGCCTCGCTGGGAGCAACGTGGTCGGCCACGCGCACGGTGATGCCGCGTAGATAGCTTTGGCCGAGCATGCGGTGCATGACGGTGGTGTAAGGCAGCCACACATTGAGCGCATCGCTATTGCCGAAGGCGGCGGGCTTGTCGGCGGTGACGCCGATCACGCGGGCCGGCGTCTGGCCGAGCAGGATCACTTGCCCGAGCGGATCGACGTCGGGGCCGAACAGTGTGTTGCGGGTGTTGGGATCGATCACCACGTCTTGCGCCTGGCGGCGCACGCCGTCGTCGTCGAAGGCCACGCCCTCGGCGATGTCGTAGCCGCGCACACGGAAAAACTGCGCGCCCACGCCGTTGATCGTGCCGTTGGCCGACACGTTGCGATGCCGCAGGCTGGCGCTGGTGGAGACCGTGGGCGTCACGCTGTCGACATAGGGCTCGAAGGCCAGGGCGTCGGCATCGGCCGGGACCAGAGTCTGGATGCGCCCGGAGCGTTCATCGCCGAAGCCCCGCCCCGAGCGAATGTCGATGGTGTTGGTGCCCATGGCGCTGATGCGCTCCAGCACCTGCTGGCTGGAGCCCGAGCCCAGCGCCACCATCGACACGACCGAAGCGATGCCGATGATGATGCCCAGCATGGTCAGGAAGGTGCGCAGGCGGTGGGCCGCCATGGCGACCAGCGCCATGTGCAGGGCTTCGCCCAGCCGGCCCAGCCACGCCGAAAGGAAGTTGCCGCGATCCCGCGACGGCGCGGTGGCCGTGGCGGCCGGACGCGCCTCGCCGCGGCGGCGGTCGTCGACGATCCGGCCGTCGTGGATCTCGATGATGCGTTCGGCAATATTGGCCACCTGCATATCGTGGGTGACGATGATCACCGTATGGCCCTCGGCGTGCAGTTCGCGCAGGATGGCCAGCACCTCGGCGCCGCTGTGGCTGTCGAGCGCACCGGTGGGTTCATCGGCGAGGATCACCTGGCCGCCATTGACCAGCGCGCGGGCGATACTCACTCGCTGTTGCTGTCCTCCCGAAAGTTGGCCGGGGCGGTAGTCGATGCGCTCGCCCAGCCCCAGGCGCCGCAGCAGGCCGGCGGCTCGTTCGCGCCGGCTGGCGCGGGCCTCGCCGGCATACACGGCGGGAATCTCGACGTTGCCCAAGGCCGTCAGGTCGGACAGCAGATGGTAGCGCTGGAAAATGAAGCCGAAGTGTTCACGGCGGAGTTCGGCCAGCTCATCGGGTCCAAGCTCGCGGGTGGCGCGCCCGGCTACCCGGTACTCGCCGCGGGTGGGACGGTCGAGGCAGCCGAGGATGTTCATCAACGTCGATTTGCCCGAACCCGAGGCGCCGACGATGGCAACCATCTCGCCGGCTTCGATGCTCAGGTTGACGTCCTGCAGCACGGCAACGGTCTGGTCTCCCGCGCTGAATTCACGGTACAGATGGCGCAGCTCCAGCAGCGGCAAGCGGGAAGGGGCCTGGTTCATGGCTAGCTCCGGCACGCCGCTTACATGCGCAGGCCGGGCATCCGTGGCCTTTGGCCCGGGCCCTGGCCGGTGGCCGCCAAGGGGCTGCCGCTGCCGATGACGACCTTCTCGCCCAGCTCCAGGCCGCTGAGCACCTGCACATTGATGTTGTTGTCGATACCGGTGCGTACTTCGCGGGCTTCGATGGCGCCGGCCGGGGTGAGCACGCGCACCGTGGCGGGGCGTCCCGGCGCACGGGCGCCGCCAGCGCCAACCGCGGCTGCGGCACCACGCGGGCCCCGGGGCGCTGTGCGCTGCACCGCCGAAGCCGGCACCAGCAAGGTGTCTGTGGCCTGCTCCAGCACGATATTGACCTGCGCCGTCATGCCGATGCGCAGCAGGCCGTCGGGGTTGTCGATGTCGAACATTCCGTTGTAGTACACCGCGGAGCTGCTGGACGAGCTGGTACTGCTGCTACTGGAAGACGACGAGGATTCGGTGGCG
This sequence comes from Pigmentiphaga sp., assembly GCA_023228945.1. Taxonomy (GTDB): domain Bacteria; phylum Pseudomonadota; class Gammaproteobacteria; order Burkholderiales; family Burkholderiaceae_B; genus Verticiella. The sequence goes on from JALOAI010000009.1 coordinate 25,635, forward strand.
ATGGAGTCGGGAGCGGGCTCGACCGATCGCAATGTGGCATGGAAGCGCCGGTCGGGATCGCCCAGGATGGAAAAATACACCGGCATGCCGGCGCGTACGCGTATGACGTCGGCCTCCGAAATCTGGGCTTTGACGGTAAGCGTATCGAGTTGGGCAAGACGAATGATGGTGGGCGCTTGTTGGTTGGCATTGAGCGTTTGGCCTTCGCGCGCGATCACCGCCACCACGGTGCCGTCCATCGGCGCCGTAATGCGGGTGTAGCCGAGGTTGACCCTGGCCGTATCCACCGAGATCTCGGCCTGTGCGAGTTCGGCTTCGAGCACGGCGATCTGAGCCTGCAGGGTGGCGTAGCTGGCTTCGGCGGCCTCGAAGGCCTGCCGGGAGCTGGCATTTTGTGCCAACATTTGACGCTGGCGCTCGAACTCCAGGCGCGCCTGCTTGAGGGCGGCCTGCTCCGCCGCGCGCCGGGCATGGATGGCTTTGAGCGCGGCCTCGGCATTGCGCAGGGCGTTCTGCTGAGTCATCGAGTCGATCTCGGCCACCAGGTCTCCTTGCTTCACGCGATCTCCCAGTTCGACCGCCAGATGCTTCAATTGGCCCGAGGCCTGGGCGCCGACGCTGACCAACTGCGCCGCTTCCAGCTCGCCGGCGGCGAGCACCGTGTTCTCGATCGTGCCGCGGCGTACCTCGGCGGTGGTCGGTGGCGGCGGTGCTTCCGGGCGGAAGAATGCGTAGCGAACGCCCAAGACGATGGCGATCAGCAAGCCGATCAGGAGAAGATAGCGAAGCGCCCGGGATCTGGCGGTTTTCTGCATTCTGTATGGCCGGTGGAAAGGCGGAGCTGGGAAAGGGCAACGAGGAGAGGGGACCGGACGCCAGGCCCGCGGTTCGCGGATGGCGCCGGTCCGTTCTCATGCGGCCGCATCAGGGGCTGGCCGCGGAAGCGCAGCGATTATCGCATCGGCCGCGGAGCATCGCCGGCGCCGCCCGGACCCTGGCGGCCTCCGGGATGGTGCTGGCCCGCCCGGGCGTGCAGGCGTTCCGCCTTGGCGCGCTGCTCAGGCGTGAACAGCGCCATGGTATCGGCCTGCAGTTTGGCCCGCAGCACCAGGAGCTTGGCGCGGGCATCCGACGATCCCTTGGCCAGTTCACGGGCGGCGGACTCGTCGAACTTGCCACCGCGAACCATGTCTTGCAGCTCGCGTTCGTAACCCCCGGCTTCCTTCATCAGCTTGCGCAGCTCGGGCGCGGCGGCGTGGCGTAGCGAAAACATCTTGTCTTTCTGCTCGTCGGTCAGGTCGAGTGCGCGCCAGGCATGGCGGGGGCCGCGATCGCCATGGGCCCAGCGCTTGCCGTCGTGGCGTGATTCGGCCCGATGCGCGGCGGCGCGGCGTGGACTATGGCCGCGCGCCTCATCGGCGGCTTTGCCTTGAGCGGCGGCGGGCGCCTCGGCGGCGGCCGCAGGAGCGGCGGGCTGGGCCCAGGCGGCGGTGCCGCCGAGGGCGAGGCCCGAGGCCAGGGCAATGGCGGCGAGTCGGAAGGTCTTCATGGTTGGTCTCCTGTTCAGGATCGAAGGGCCGGCGATGCAGGATGACCGCCGATGACTGGAGATTACGCACCGACCTTGAGGGAAATATGGTTGAAATGGGTAGAAATTGTGGAGAATGGCGGGCGCCCAAACTTGGGGCGCGATGCCATGCCGTCAGGCCGGCACGGCGGATGCTACCGTGCCATAGGCCAACATCCAGAAGCGAGGAAGCATGCCGACACCCACGGAATCCAAGGTAGATGAGGCCATGGCCGCGTGGCGCCAGGTGCTCGGAGGCGATCGGGTCCTGGCCGGCGAGGCCGCGCAGGCGTTCGCTCAATGTACGTCGGGCACCTGGCGTCATGTGGTTGCGTATCTCAAGGCACGTTGTACCCAGGATATCGTGGCGGCGCTGGCGGTGGCGAGGCAATACGGTATCCCGCTCTACCCCGTGAGCACCGGGCACAACTGGGGACTCGGCTCGAGCATCCCGGTGCGTGACGGCTGCGCCATCCTGTCGCTCGCCGATATGGCCGAAATCGAAGCGTTCGACGAACGCCTGGGCCTGCTGATCATTCAGCCCGGCGTGACGCAAGCCCGGCTCGCGCGCTTCCTCGCGGAAAGAAACCTCCCCTACCTGGTACCCGTGACGGGTGCCGGGCCCGACTGCAGCTTGCTCGGCAATGCCCTGGAGCGCGGCAGTTTCATGACACCGCACGCCGATCATTTCGCAGCGGTGACCCGCCTGGAAGCGGTCTTGCCCAACGGCGAGATCTATCGCGGTAGTCTGGATGCCCTGGGGGCCACATGCTCCGCCGCCCCTCACAAATGGGGCTGCGGCCCCTATTTCGATGGCCTGTTCTCCCAAGGCAATCTGGGCATCGTCACGCGTATGACGCTGATGCTGGCCCCCAGGCCGGAGCGCATCGAGGCGTTCGCCTTCACGGCGGCCGAGGACGGACAGCTGGAGGGCATCATCGACGCCACGCGCGAGATCCTGAAAGGCCTTCCCGGCGTCTCAACCGGCGTGTCGATGATAGACCGGCAACGCTCCGTGGCGGGCGCTATTTCCTATCCCGACGAGTTCGCGGCGCGTGGCGTGGCCATCCCCGAGGCCTACATTCAGCGCGTGGCGCGCGAACGCAATATCCCGGCCTGGAGCGGCTACGGTTCGCTCTATGGCGATCCGGGCGTCGTACGTGCCGCCCGGGCCCTCGTGCGCAAGCGACTGGCAGGGCGCGTGCAGCAATTGGTGTTCATGGATCGGCGCAAAGCTCAATGGGCTTCGCGATTCTTGTCTCTCCTGCCACGGGCACTTTCCGCCAATCATCTCGACCAGTTGGAACAAATACAAACCGCCTTGTCGTTTCTGCAGGGCCAGCCCAACGAGCAAGGCCTGAAAATGGCCTACTGGCGCTCGGGCCGAGGCGCGGCGCAGGGGCCGCTGAATCCCGCGCGGGACGGTTGCGGCCTGATCTGGTACCTGCCGGTGGTGCCCATGATTCCCGAGGTGGTGCGCGCCTATGTACAGATGGTGCATCGGGTGTGCCGCAAGCATGACATCAATCCGCTCGTCCAGCTCAACACGATGAACGCGCTCTGCATCGACGGCACCCTGCCCATCCTGTTCGACCGCAACAATCCGCGCGAGCGCGACGCGGCCCACGCCTGCCATGCCGAGCTGATGGAGGCCGGCAGACGGATCGGCATCTTTCCGTACCGCTTGGGTGTGGACGACATGGCCGCCGCCACTTCCACCGGGTCCGCGTTCTGGCGATTGGCTGCCGCCATCAAATCGGCGGTCGATCCGCAGGGCATTGTGGCGCCCGGGCGCTATAGCCCTCCCCCGAGATCGAGTGCCGAGACCTGCTGAAGCGAAGAGCGTGGGCGACGGCTTGTGTGTCGTTTGTGCCTGGAAGGGTCAGGCTCCAGGGCGGGGCGTGTCCGCGGAGGGCCGCTGAAATCTCGCGCGGGCCTCGTCCACAAGAGGCCTGATGACACACTCCTCGGCGTGGTCATTGATCAACCCCATCGCTTGCATCAAGGCATAAACCGTGGTGGGGCCAACAAACTTCCAACCCAGCTTCTTCAGCGCCTTCGAAAGGGCCATCGATTCAGCGGAGGTGGACACCGTCTGGGGCGGCGCCAATCGATCGGCGTCGGGCTCGTAGCGCCAAAAGAATGCCGCCAGCGAGCCCTCGCTCGCGACCATCTCGCGCGCGAGGCGTGCGTTGTGGATCACCGCTTCGATCTTGCCGCGATGGCGCACGATGCCCGGGTCTTGCAGCAGGCGGTCCACGTCGGTGTCGGAGAAACCGGCGACCCGATCGAAGTCGAAACCGTGGAAGGCGGTGCGGAAGTTCTCTCGCTTGGCCAGGATGGTGCGCCAGCTCAGGCCCGATTGAAATCCTTCCAGGCTCACCTTCTCGAACAGGCGGTGGTCGTCGTCCACCGGAAAACCCCACTCGGTGTCGTGATAGTGCAAGAACTCCGGGGTTGCCGCGCACCAGCGGCAGCGGGGGCGGCCGTCGGGGGCGGGGAGGGTTGTGGTCATTTGCGCCTTCTTCAGGAGTGAAAGGATGCCCATGTGCGAGGTTGGGCTTTGAGCTAGCCTGGCAGTAGGCGCGGTTTTTGGCAAGTGGGGCATTGTCTCGCTGGCAATCCAGCCGAACCAACCCAGTTCCTAAAACAAAGGCTCCCGCCAAACCACCTCCCTGGGCGTAATCCCCTCTCGTATCGCCCGGGCCGCGGCATGCCCGGCAATCTCCCCCGTCTGTGTGCACCAGGGAAAATTACGCATCACCATGAAGATGGTTTCAAAGGTGAAGGAGAGTGACGCGCCGGTGAGCAGCATATTGCACACGCCTTTCGGCAGAAAGCAGCGGTAAGGCACTTCGAACGTATACCGGGTATAGGCATCCCAGAAAAACGTTTTGGTCATGGGGCGGGTCACCGCGTCGGGGAAGCGCCGCTGTTGCCGGGCATCGTCGATCGAGAACACATATTCGCCGATCGGATGGCGGCCGTCGCGTACGCCCACGTAGCGGCCCACATGGGTAATGAAGGCATCTTCGAAGCCTGGAACGTACTTGACCAGAAACCGGCTCTCGGCGTCGATCAGGCGGCGCAGTTCCCGCTTGGCGCGGGAGGCGTGGGCCGCATCGTCGTCCATGTGCAAGGCCCACTCGTAGGGCACGTTCTGCCAGAGGATGAAAGTACCGGGCCCTTGGATGGGGCTCATGTCCACCGTGGGATGGCCGATGTAGTGATCCCCGTAAACGCCTTGCGCGGCCAGTCTCGGCCGATACAAATCGGGTGGAATATCTCCAGCTGCCCGGGCGGCATTGATCAGCTTGCTGAGACTGGGGTCGTTCTCCCGCCGTTGATACGCGGCGGTGGCGGCGAAATCGATGCCGCTCATGATCCAGAGCAGGCCGCCGGGAATCGGCCGGTTCACGGGATCGGTCTCGATGGTTTCGGGTTGCCGCCCCCCGCCCCGTACGAAAGGAGCGCCACTGCGCGCCACCAGTTCGGCGGTGCCGGTGCCCTCGATGAAAATCCGGCCGCTGATCGCCTGCAGCCCTTCCACGGTGTCGATGATCACCTGGCTGATGCGCTGCTCTTCACCCTGGGACTCCAGCCGCACGTCGACGAAATTGGCGCCATAGAACGTATGCACGCCGGCTTCTTCCAGCATCCGGACCATGACGTTGCCAGCGCTCTCGGGGTTGAAAGACGCGCGGCGGAACGGGCTGCCCGGAGGCAGGTAGTAATCGTAATGGGAGAGCGGGTTGCCAGCCCAATCGGGGAGGACGGTCTCATCGGCAATATAGATGCAGTTCTCTTGTGCGAAGCGCTCCATCAGCTCGGTGTGGATGCCGCCCACGCCGGTATTCGCGGCGCCTTGCAAGCCCGAGGTGTGGACTCCGCCGGGCATGTCGAACTTCTCGATCAGGATGACGCTGCAGCCGTCGCGCCTGGCTCGCAAGGCGGCGGCAAAGCCGCCGGGGCCGCCGCCGACGACAACGACGTCGGCTTCGGCGACGACGGGAATGCCGTCGCGGGTTCCGGCGATGGCAGTCTTGGTGGAATGCATGGGATAGCTCATGAGGTGGGGAGAGGGTTATTGGGAAGGTGTGAAGCCCGAGGCCTTGACGATGCCGCCCCAGCGCTCGTGCAGATGGGTAATGAGCGTGGTCAGTTCATCGGGTGAGGTCCCGGCGGCTTCCAGTCCCATCTCGGCGAAGCGGCGCTGGATGTCGGGGCGTTCGAGCATGGCATGGGCCTGTGTGGCCAACTGCTCGCGTCGCTCGGGCGAGAGGCCGGCCGGGCCATAGAGGGAGTAGGACTCCTCGATCAGGATGTCGGGATAGCCCAGCTCGGTATAGGTCGGCACATCCGGAGTGAACGGAGAGCGCTGGTCGCCGGTCGTTGCCAGCAAGCGCAGTTTGCCGGTGCTCAGAACGGGGAGTACATCCGCGGGAGTCAGGACGCCGGAAGCGATATGGCCGCCGAGCAGATCGGTCACCAGCGGCGCCATGCCGCGATACGCTGCGTGGGTATAGGGAAAATTCGCCAACTGGCCCAGTTGAATGCCCGAGAAGTGGGCGCTGGTTCCCGCACCTGGCGAGCCGAACGAGGATTGCTCAGGGTTCTCCTTGGCCCACGCAATGAATTGATCGAGCGTGGTGACCTCGGGAGGGACGCGATCGCTGATGACCAGCAGGAACGGGAATTTCGCGAGCCGCGTAATCGGCGCAAAATCCTCCAGCGCGTCGTAGCGCAGGTCGGTATAGATATGAGGGAACAGCACGAACATACCGCTGGGGCTCAGGAGAATGTTGCTGCCGTCGGTTGCACCATCTCTAACCTGGGCGAGCGCGAGCCGCCCTCCAGCGCCCGGCTTGTTCTCGACCAGCACGTTATCCGCATACTTGCCACGCAGATGTTCGGCGAGCAATCGGGCGACGATGTCCGATGATCCTCCAGCCGGAAACCCCGTCGTGATGGTGGCAGTGGATAGTTTTGGCACCGGCTGTGCCTGTGCGGGCTGCAGCAGCGTCAGCGCGACGGCCAGGATTCCCGTCGCCCACGAAAATCGCGAGCGCCGCATGATTACGTTTTTTTGTGTGAACATTTTCTTCACTCCTCGTCTATCGATGGCCGTTAGGTATAAAGCCCGGAGTGGGCTGGAGACAAGGTAAAATCAATGCCATTACACTAGATGAAATAAACCATGGAGAGCGTCAAAACCATTCGGGCGGTGGAGCGCGCCTTCGAGGTGCTGGGCGCACTGCATGGCCTGCCCGAGGGCGCCACACTGGCCGAGCTGCAGCGGCACACCGGCTTGTCCAAGCCCACGCTGTTGCGGTTGGTTAAAACCCTGATCGGCGTGCGTGCCGTCCGGCGAGGGATGGTCGACCAACGCTACCGGCTGTCTACCCAGCTGGACGTCATCGCCAGCGGGCGGCAGTTGGTCGATCAGCTTTCCGACCTCGCCGCGCCCATCCTGGATGAGTTGTGCCAGGAGCTGGAATGGCCATCGGATCTCCTGATGCATGCGGGTGACGACGACTACCTCACCGTCCTGGAGTCCAGCTTGCGCCGATCACGCTTTTATGTGCGCCGCCGTAGTGGCCGGTTGCGCGTCAATTTGATGGGGTCGGCCTCGGGCGCTGCGTTCATGTCCGCCCTGAATCCGCGGCGACAGCAACGGTTGGTCGATGTCGCGCGCCTGGGCAGCGACGTCCACAATCTCAAAATCATCGCCGCGGGCAGCTGGCGCGAAGGCGTGGCCGAAGCACGTCACAAAGGTTATGCCGTTCGGCATTCCTTCTATCGCGGCGGGGGCTATAACGCCGAAGCGCGCGACGACCGCTTGTGGTCACTCGCGGTACCTCTTATTTGCGGGGGCTTCGTGCTGGGTGCGCTGAACATCAACTGGAATCGCAAGGCGCTGGATGAAGCTGCAATGGCTCGGCGCTGCGTGGCGCGGCTCCAGGAAGCCTCGGCTGCCATCGCGTCGGCCGCCGAGGCGTACGGTATTCCCGATGCGTCCAGCTCGTTGAGCGTCGCGGTGGCGCCGTAGGCGCAAGGTCTTCAGGGATCAGGGCAAGACGTCTTGGGCAGCGCGTTCCGGTGCCGTGCGGTCGCGCAACGGTCGGAGCCAGGGCCGGTGCCGCGACGGTAGTCGGAAGTCAGATCTCAAGTTTATACCCCACCCCATAAATCGACCGAATCGTATCCCCCGGCCGTATCGTCTCCAACTTGCGCCTCAGGTTCTTCACATGGCTGTCCACCGTACGGTCGGTGACCACGCGGTGATCGTCGTAGATGTGATCAAGCAACTGCTCCCGCGAGAATATGCGGCCGGGGGCCGAGGCGAAAGTACTCAACAGGCGAAACTCCACCGGCGTGAGATCCAGGGGATGGCCGTCGAGCCGGGCGTCGTGGCTATCGGCGTCGATCTGCAAGGCGGGGCCGGAACCTGGGCCAGGCGCGGCGCCCGCTTCGCCGCTTGCCGCGCCCGAGGCCCGGCGCAGGATGGCCTTGATCCGGGCCACCACCTCGCGGGGGCTGAAGGGTTTGCAGATGTAGTCGTCGGCGCCCAGCTCCAGGCCGAGCAGGCGGTCGATTTCTTCCACCCGGGCGGTGAGCATCACCACCGGCACCTGGCTGAACTGGCGCAATTCGCGGCAAATGTCCAGACCATCGCGGCCCGGCAGCATCAGGTCGAGGACGACGAGGTCGAAGGAGGTTTGGCGCAGGGCCGGGATGACGTCGTTGCCGTGATCCAGCCAGGTGGTGGTGTAGCCGCTGTTTTCGAGGTAGTCGGCGAGCAGCCGGGCCAGCTTGGGTTCATCTTCGACGATCAGGATATGAGCCATGGCGAATGAAGCGGGATCAATCGGAGGCGCGGGGCAGGCTGACGCGGATGCGTACGCCGCCCAGCGGCGAGGGTTCGGCGGCGATGCGGCCGCCGTGGGCTTCAACGATGCGTTGGGCGATGGCGAGGCCCAGCCCTGAACCGCCGCTGACGCGGCTGCGGGAGTGCTCGACGCGGAACAGGCGTTCGAACAGGCGCGGCAGCAGTTCGGCGGGCACGCCGGGTGCGGAGTCGTCGAGCGTGATCTCCAGCCATTGCGGGCCGGCGTGCAGCGCGAGCTGTACGCTGCCGCCCCGATCGGTGTAGCGCAGGGTGTTTTCGAACAGATTGTGCCAGAGCTGCGCCAGGCGGTGCTCGTCGGCCATCACCAGCGTGGGCGTGTCGGGCAGGGTGGCGTGGTAGGCCAGCTCCCGCTGGCGTAGCCGCTCATGGTAGGCCTGGCCCGTTTGGCGCAGCAGATCCCGCAGGTCGAGGCGCTGCATGCGGTAGTTCATCGCGCCCACGTCGGCCAGGGCGAGTTCATGCAGGTCGTCGATCAACTGATGCAGCGTTTGCACCTCATGCTGCAGGGACTCCAGCGAGGCGGGCGTGAGCGAGCGCATGCCATCCTGCAAGGCCTCGAGTTCGCCGCGCAGAACGGCCAGGGGCGTGCGGAGCTCATGTGAAATATCGGCCACCAGTTCGCGGCGCAGGCGTTCGTTCTGCTCCAGCGTCAGGGCCAGCCGATTGAAGTCTTCGGCGAGCTGGCCGATTTCGTCGTGGCGATCGATCGGGACGCGGGTGGTGTAGTCGCCAGCGGCGAGATCGTGGGTGGCGCGGCCGATACGGCGGATGGGGGCCAGCAGCATGCGCGCCAATAACAAGCTGACCAGCGCCGCCAGTAAGAGCGACAAGGCGACGATCACCCAGGTGGCCTGGTTCTGTTGGCTGGCAAAGCCCTCGTCGAGCGCATCGGTTGCCCGGGGCATGGCATACCGCTCCAGCCAGCCTACCGTCAGCCCATCGACACGAATGGGGTAGCGGCGGCTCTCGCCCGTTGGGGCCGGTCCGTGGCGCGGCAGGGTGCCGGCGATGGGCACGCCGGCGGCATCGCTCAGTGAGAACGGCGGAGGCGGGCCGAAGGCGTCATCGCCGCGGCCACGGGTGGCGGCGGGCGTGGTGCGCAGGATGCGCCACCAGAGGCGCGGTTCGTCGCGCAGGAACTCCCAGTTGCCCTGTTCGTGGTAAAGATCGGTGAGAACGTCGGCGAGCAGCGTGGCCCGCCGCTCGTCGCGTTCGTCCAGGTACTGGTTGAAGCCGGCATGGAAGCTGAAGCGCACCGCCATGCCCATGGCGAGCGCCACCACCAGGCAGCTCAGCAGGATGGCGAGGAACAGCTTCGCCGTGATGCCGGGGCGCAACCGGCTGCGCGCGCCCATGTGCCGGCTCCGCCGCGTTTAGCGGTCCTGGGCCTGTTGCAGTCGCTGTTGCAGCATGGCCAGGGGCAGGGCGCCGGTGGCGCGGCTGCCGTCGGCGAAGAACAGGGTGGGTGTGCCGCGCACGTTGTGCTTGCGGCCGAGGGCGACGAAGTCGTCCATCGGGGCGTCGCACTCGAGCGCCGCCGGCGCCTTGCCTTCGATCATCCAGGCATCCCAGGCGGCGGCCTTGTCGTCGGCGCACCAGATCGCCTGGACCTTGGTGGCGGAGTCGGGCGAAAGGATGGGATACATGAAGGTGTAGACCGAAACGTTGTCGAGGTCGAGCAAGGTTTTACGGAGCTGCTTGCAATAGCCGCAGTTGGGATCTTCGAAGATGGCCAGCTTGCGACTGCCATCGCCGCGCACTTGCAGGAAGGCGAGATCCAGCGGCAAGTCGGCGAAATCGATGGCGTTGAGCTGCTCCTGGCGCTGCGCGGTGAGGTTGCGGCGCGTGGCGCCGTCAATCAGGTTGCCCTCCAGCACGTAGCTCACCGCTTCATCGGCGTAGAGCAGGGTGTTGCCGACGCGGATTTCGTACAGGCCGCCGTACGGAGTGGGGCTCACGCCATCCACCCGGATGCCGGGAAACTGGCTGGAGAAGCGCTGCTGGACTTGGCCGGAGGCATCGGCGGCGGTACTGGCGGTTTGCGCCAGAGCGCTGCCCGCCAGCAGCGAGAGGCCGAGCGCGAGGTAGGTCAGGGGGCGGGAAAGGAGGCGGAAGGCGGTCATGGTGGGGAGAACGGCAGTCGGCGAAAAGGGCGCCCGGCGCGGAGGCGATCAGGCTTTGGTGTTCAAAACAGCGACGCCTGGCGGATCAGCAAGCGCTTGGCGAGCGGCACGTGATTGAGCCATTGCAGGCCGGTGTTGCGCAGCCATGCCAGCGGGGGCAGCGGCACATCGAACAAATGATACAACCCGTCGGTGGCCAGACGCATGGCGGCCAGCGATTCGGCGCGCGCGCGCTGGTAGCGCCGCAGGACGCGATCGTCGCCCGGCTGGCGCCAGCTTTCGCGTTCGCCCACCGCCTGCGCCAGCGCGGCAACGTCGCCCAGCCCGAGGTTGAGGCCCTGGCCGGCCAGCGGATGAACGACGTGCGCGGCGTCGCCCAGCAGGGCCACGCCGCGCATCGCCAGCGGCGTGGCCTGCTGGAGCTGCAGATCGAAGCCATGCAGGGACGAGCGTACCGTGAGATGGCCGAGGCGGCCCTGGGTGATCTCGGCCAGCCGGGTTTCCAGCGTTTGGCTGCGGTCGGGCTCGGGCAGGGCGCGCAGGGCGTCGGCCTGATCGCGCTTGAGCGACCAGACCATGGAGACTTGAGGGCCGGCGGCGGTGGCGGGCATGGGCAGCAAGGCCAGGACGCCATCGGGCATGAACCATTGCAGGGCCGACCCCTGGTGCGGCAATTCGGCATTGAGGTGCGCCACCAGGCCCGTGGCGGGATAGTCGCGCTGATGCGTGGTAAAGCCGGCGGCGTGGCGCAGGGGGGATTGCGCGCCGTCGGCGGCGACCGCCAGACGGCAGGCCATGCGTTCGCCATCGTCTAGCAACAGTTCGACGTCGTTGGCGCCGGCCCGGCGGGTGAGGCCCGCGAAGCGTCCGACGTGCCAGGGCACGCCGAACACCTGCAAGGCGTTGCGCAAGGCGCGTTCGAGTTCGGTGGATTCGACGATCGTGGCGAGATCGGCCTGGCCGGCCTGCCAGGCCTGGAGCTGCAGGCGCGCGCCGAGATCGCCGTAGACGTCCATGGCTTCGACCGTGGTGGTTCGCGGGGGCGGTACGGCGCCCCAGGCGCCGAGGTCGGCCAACAACTGCCGGCTGGCCGGCGAGATGGCGTACACACGGGGGTCGTAGCGATCGGCCACCGCGGCGGGCAACTCGGCGCGCGGCCCGAGCAGGGCCACACGCACCTGGCGGCGGGCCAGAGCCAGGGCGGCGGCCAGACCGGCGATGCCGGTGCCGACCACCACCGCGTCGAACGAGGTGGAAGGGGACGTCATGTGCGCATCTTACCCGATGCGCCGAAGGTCGCAGGCCGCTTTACGCGAGGAAAAGCGTGGTGCCGCCCAAGGTATGGGTCGTGCGGTTCCGGCGCGTGGCCGGACGCTCAGACGCCCAGGTATTGCTGGGTGAGTTCGGGATGTGCCGCCAGCCCCTCGGGGGTGCCTTCCCACACCACTTTGCCTTTTTCGAGAATGTGGTGGCGATCCACCAGGCGGGCCATTTCTTTGAGGTTTTTGTCGATCACCAGGATGGTCTGGCCATTGGCCTTGAGCTGCGCCAGGCAGTCCCAGATTTCCTGGCGGATCAGCGGCGCCAGGCCCTCGGTGGCCTCGTCGAGGACCAGCAATTGGGGGTTGGTGAGCAGGGCGCGGCCGATGGCCAGCATTTGCTGTTCGCCGCCGGAAAGCGTTTTTGCCGATTGGCGGCGCCGCTCCTGCAGGCGCGGGAATAGCTGATACACCCGCTCCATCGTCCAGGCCTGTTCTTTGCCGAGCCGGGCCGTGGCGTAGAGGTTTTCTTCCACGCTGAGAGAGGGAAAGACGCGCCGGCCTTCGGGCACCAGGCCCACGCCCAGCCGGGCGATGCGGTTGGGCGCCTGGTTGTGGATGGCCTTGCCCTGGAACAGAATCTCGCCCTTGCGGATGGGCAGCATGCCCATGATGGTGCGCACGGTGGTGGTCTTGCCCATGCCGTTGCGGCCGATGAGCGAGGCGACCTGGTGGCTGTCGATGTTGAGGTTGACACCGGCCAGAACCTGGCTGGATTCGTAGCCGGCTTCGACGTTGTTGAGAGTGAGCATCAGATTTCGTCTCCCAGGTAGGCGGCGCGCACCTCCGCGTTCTGGCGGACTTCGCCGGGGGTGCCGGTAAAGATGGTTTCGCCGTATACCAGCACCGTGATGCGATCCGCCAGGGCAAATACCGCGTCCATATCGTGCTCGACCAGCAGGATGGCGTACTGGCCCTTGAGCTTGGTGAGCAGCTGGGTCATGCGCCGGGATTCTTCCTGGCCCATGCCGGCCATGGGTTCGTCGAGCAGCAGCACGGGCGAACGCAGCGCGAGGGCCATGGCCAGTTCGAGCTGGCGTTTTTCGCCGTGGGCGAGGTCGCTGACGCGGACGTTGGCGCGTTCGCCCAGACCCACCCGCACCAGCTCGGCATAGGCCGGCTCGCGCAGCCGCTGGTCGCGCCAGGCGTTGTGCCACAGATTGAAGCCGCCGCGCGAACGGGCCTGGACGGCCATGGCCACGTTGTCTTCGGCGGTGAAGTCGAGATAGAGCTGGCTGATCTGGAACGAGCGGGCAAGGCCCGCGGCCGCCCGGCGCTGCGCCGGCACGCGGGTGATGTCGCGGCCGTCGAGCAGGATCTGGCCGTCGTCGGGCGTGATCTCGCCACTGATCTGCGAGAGCAGGGTGGTCTTGCCGGCGCCGTTGGGGCCGATCAGGGCGTGGATCTCGCCTTCGCGCACTTGCAGATTGACGTTGCGGGTGGCATGCACCGCGCCGAACGATTTACGCAGGCCGCGCAGTTCGAGCTTGATCGAATCAGTCATGGTGCTTGCCTCCCACCAACAGGCCGTACAAACCGCGCTTGCCGAACAACACCACCAGCACCAGGATGGGGCCGAGGAACAGCATCCAGTGCTCGGTGAGGCCGGTGAGCACCTGCTCCAGGCCGAGGAACACGCTGGCACCGACCACCGGGCCGAAGATGGTGCCGAGGCCGCCGAGGATCACCATGGCCATTAGTTCGCCCGACTTGCCCCACGACGCCATGTCGGGGCTGACGAATAAGGCGTAGTTGGCCCACAGCACGCCGGCCAGGCCGGTGCCCGCCGCCGAGATGACGAAGGCCGTGAGGCGATAACCCATGGGGCCGAAGCCGAGCGCCACGCTGCGGCGCTGGTTTTGCTTGAGGCCGCGCAGGGCCAGGCCAAAGCGCGAGTTGACGATGCGCCGGCACAGGTAGACCCAGATCACCAGCACGGCCAGGCAGAAGTAGTAATAGGTACTGTCGCGGGTGAGGTCGAGCCCCGGGAAGGTGTTGCGCTGGTCGATCATCATGCCGTCGTCGCCGCCGTAGATCATCAGCCCCACCAGCACGAAGTACAGCATCTGGCTGAAGGCGAGGGTGATGAAGATGAACTGCACGCCGGAGGTGCGCAGCGACAGGAAGCCGATGATCAGGCCCAGCAGGGCGCAGGCCAGCATGGCGATCGGCCAGAGCACCAGGGCGGCGTTGCTGCCTTCCCAGCCGAACAGGCCGCCATCGTTGGCGATATGGAATCCGATGATGCCGATGACGTAGCCGCCCAGGCCGAAGAACGCCGAGTGACCGAAGCTGACCAGGGCGCCATAGCCCAGCACGAGATCGAGGCTGACCGCGGCGATGGCGTAGATCACCAGGCGGGTGATCATGTTGACGATGTAGGGTTCGCTGGTGGCGTCGGCGATGGTCGGCACCAGAACGAACAACAGCAGCCCGATGGCATGCAGAATATTCTTGCGAGTCAGGAGTTGGCTCATGGCGCTTCCTCAGTTCTGGGCCGGCAGCAAGCCGCGCGGACGCACGAGCAATACGAGCGCCATCAGGATGTAAATGCTGGCCGAGACCAGGCTCGAACTCAGGCTGTCGCTGATTTCGGGCGGAAACAGCGAATACATCCATTGAGGTATGTAGGCGCGCCCCAGGGCGTCGACCATGCCGACCAGCAGCGCGCCCACAAGGGCGCCGCGCACCGAACCCAGGCCGCCGACGACGATGACCACCAGGGTGGTTATCAGGATGCGTTCGCCCATGCCGATCTCGACCGCCAGCAAAGGCGCGGCCATCACCGCCGCCACGCCGCAGAGCAAAGCGCCAAGGGTGAAGACCAGGGTGAACAGCCGCTGGATGTCGATGCCCAGCGCGTCGACCATCTCGCGGTCGTCGGCGCCTGCGCGCACCAGCATGCCCACCCGGGTGCGCGAGATCAGCCACCACAGGCCCAGGGCCACGATGATCCCCACCACGATGAAGGCGAGGCGCATGATCGGATAAAAGAGGCCGGGCAGCACCTGGACCGAGCCGGCCAGGAACGCGGGGATGTCCATGAAGGGCGGGCTGCGGCCGAAGACGATACTCACCAGCTCGTTGGTGAACAGGCTGACGCCGATGGTGGCGAGTACCTGGTCGAGGTGGTCGCGGCGGTAAAGGTGGCGGATCACCAGCAATTCGATGATCAGGCCGTAGAGGCCCGCGCCCAGCACGGCGGCGACGATCCCCGCCAGGAACGAGCCGGTGGACATGGTGGCGACGGCCGCGCAGAACGCCCCCACCATGTAGAACGAACCATGGGCGAGGTTGATGACGTTCATGATGCCGAACACCAGCGTCAGGCCGGATGCCAGCAGGAACAGCAGGGCGCTGTATTGCAGGCCGTTGAGAACTTGCTCGAGGAACATCAGCATGGCCGGTATGACTCCTGGAGGGGCCGGCGAAGGATCCTGGCCGGATGATCGGGAGAACGGTGGCTGCGCGTGGCGGAGGCGGGATCGCGGGCCGGACGCCTGGGGGCGGGGGGATGCATGGGGTTCAGATGGAGACTGCCGGGAAACGGGGCGCGCCTGGCGGAGGTTTGGACCGCGCGCAGGATGACGACGGCTCCGCACCGGGTGACCGGTGCGGAGCCGGAGTGGCGGCGGTGCGCCGCCGGAACGCGATTAGAGCGAGCACTCCTTGCCGTGCGGATCGCTGTGGTCGGTGGCGATTTTGCGTACGGTTTTATAGTCGAGCTTGCCCTCGGCATCCGGCTCGATATGCAGGAGATACCAATCCTGGATCGGGTGCTGGTTGTTGGCGAAGGCGAACTTGCCGCGCACGGTGGGGAAGTCGGCCTTGCGCAGGGCGGCGCGGAAGTCGTCGGCCCGGCCCTGGATGTCGCCGTCCACCGCCTCGAGCGCCGAACCGATCAGCAGCGCGGTGTCGTACGACGTGGCGGCGTAATCGGTGGGAATGCGGCCGTATTCCTTCACGAAGCTATCGACGAACTGCTTGTTCTCGGCGTTGTCGAGGTCGGCGCTCCAGAGCGCCACGGTGTAGTAGCCCTTGCCGGCGTCGCCGGTGGCGGCGAGCATGCGGCGATCCATCGAATACACCGGCGTGATCATGGGGATCTTGCCGGACAGCCCCGAGTTGGCGAATTGCTTGGCCAGGTTGATGCCGGCGCCGCCGGGGTGGAACTGGAAGATGGCGTCGGGATTGAGCGAGCGGATGCGCGCGAGTTCGACGGAGAAGTCGTTCTGGTCGAGCTTGGTGTAGATCTCGGCCAGGATCTCGCCCTCGTACGTTGCCTTGAAGCCGTTGAGCGCATCGCGGCCGGCCTGGTAGTTGGGCGCCATGATGACCATGCGCTTGTAGCCCATGTCGTTGGCGGCCAGGCCGGCGGTATCGCTGTAGGAGTCGTTCTGGAACGCCACCGAGAAATAGTTGGCGTTGCAGTTTTTGCCGGCGAAGTTGGACGGGCCGGCGTTGAGGCTGACGTAATAGCCGCCCGCGCCGAGCACCGTGGGGGCCACGGCCGTGAGGACGTTGGAGAAGTTGATGCCGGTGAACAGGCGCACGCCGCTCTGTACCATTTTGTCGGCGATCTGCTTGCCGTTGGCGGGCTTGAGCGCGTCGTCTTCGACGATAACATTGACCGGCACGCCGCCCAGCTTGCCGCCGCCTTGTTTGACGGCCAGCATGAAGCCATCGCGTTCGTCTTCGCCGATATAGCCGGCGGGTGTCGAGAGAGTGGTGATGAAGCCGATATCGACCGGTTTGTCGGCGGCAAGGGCCGGCGTTGCCAGGGCCAGGCCGGTGGCGAACAAGGAAGTCATGGCAATACGTGACATGAGGCGTGTCTCCGTGGGATGAACTGCAGCTATGGGGCTGGTAATGCTACAACGCTGGATGCCGCGGGCTTGGCCGCCGAGGCGTACGCGCCCCAGGCGGCACAGGGCAGGTGTCGCTATGGTAACCATGCTTGCGAGCTGGCGGGTTGAGTTGAAACAAGGTTTTAATGTACCCGGTGTCGAGCGGTTATTGGCCCGCAGCCGCATGCGCGCCGCCGCGGGCGGGTTGCGGTGCCTGGCGTCGCGCGACGCCGACAGCCTATTATATTTGCGATAATTATTTGATTTTCGAAAATAGTTTGTGGCAACATGGCGTCGCCACTTCTTTTTTTCGTCATCATGGCCTTTTCCTATCCTTTTGCCGTTTCGGATGTGTCCGGTGCGGGCTCGACCCTCGATGGCGCGCGCGCCGAGCGGGGCCTGCCGTTGTCGGAGCAGGCCTATCGCAATTTGCGGCGCGACATTCTCAACGGCACGCTGGAGCCCGACATACCCTTGCGCTTCGAAGGGCTGAAGGAGCGTTACGGCCTGAGCTTTTCGCCATTGCGCGAAGCCCTGGCCAGGCTGCAGGCCGAGCGGCTGGTCACCGCCACCGCGCTGCGGGGTTATCGCGTGGCGGAGGTCTCGCTAACCGAAATGTGGGACGCCATTCAAACCCGCGTGCTACTCGAAACCGCGGCCTTGCGCGATTCGCTGGCGCGGGGCGACGAGGCCTGGGAAGAACGGGTGGACATTTCCTTTCATGCCCTGGAGCGCCAGTCGGCACGCCTCGCGGTCGAGGCCGGGCGAAGCGAAGAGCCGGCCATCGAAATGCTCGAAGAGCGCCACCGGCAATTCCACGAGGCGCTGATCAGCGGCGCCTCATCGCGCTGGTTGCGAGAATTGTCCGCCACCCTGTATGGCCAGACCGAACGCTATCGCCGCCCCATTCTGGCGCGGCGTTGGCAGGAGTCCGGCGACCGGGGCGGCGTCCAGGATGAGCACCGCGCGTTGCGCGACGCGGCGCTGTCGCGCCAGGCCGATCTGGCCTGCGAACTGCTGGGCGCGCATTTGCGGCGTACCGGCGAGTTCATCGAGCGTTCGGGCTTGCTGGCCTGAACGGGCCCCGGGGCCGTTTCGCTAGGGTTTGCGTCGCGGATCAGGTACCGACCTTGCCGCCGTCTTCCTTCCAGATCACCACGGTGGCCGAGCGCGGACGGCCGCCGGAGGCTTCGGGCCACTTGGAGAACGCCAGTGCGTCCTGCCCGGGGCCGACGTCGGGGCGGCGCGGGTGGCTGCCGTACTCGCCCGGGTGCTGGATGTTGACGAACACCGTCTTCTGGTCGGGCGTCCAGGTGATGCCCGTGACCTCGCAGCCCGAGGGACCGACCAGGAAGCGGCGGATTTCACCGCTTTCGGGGTCGCCGATCAGCATCTGGTTGTTGCCCATGCCGGCGTAGGCGCCGGCGTTGGAGAAGTTGCCGTCGGTCTGGATCCACAGGCGTCCGTCGGCGTCGAAGGCGAGGCCGTCGGGGCTGTTGAACAGGTTTTCGGTCGTCACATTGTCCGAACCTTTCATCAGGCCGGTGGCGTGCACGATCGGGTTGCCGGCCAGCACGTACAAGTCCCATTCGAACGTCAGCGCGGCGGCGTCGCCGCCCGCTTCGCGCCAGCGGATGATTTGGCCGTAGACGTTGGCGGCACGCGGGTTGGCGTCGTTGGTATCGCCTTCCTTGCGGCTGCTATTGTTGGTGAGCGTGAGGTAGACATCGCCGTTGTCGGGATGCACGGTAACCCACTCGGGCCGGTCCATCGGCGTCGCGCCCACGGCGTCGGCCGCCAGGCGGGTCTTGATCAGCAGCTCGGCCTGGGTGGCAAAAATATCGCCCAGGGTGCGGCCGTCGGTCGTGCGGGTGGCACGCTCGAGCAGAATCCACTCGCCGTTGCCCATCATGTCGCCACTGGCGGCGCCGTCATGGAAGCGGGCGACATAAAGCTTGCCGCTCTCCAACAGGTTGCGGTTGGCGGCCATATTGCCTTCCACGTACTTATCGTCCGACACGAATTTGTAGACGTAATCGTTGGCCTGGTCGTCGCCCATGTAAACCACCACGCGATTGTCGGCGGCCAGGGTTTGCGCGGCGTTCTCGTGCTTGATGCGGCCGAGTGCGGTACGTTTCTTGGGAGTGGACGATGGATCGAAGGGATCGATCTCGACGATCCAGCCGAAGCGGTTGGCTTCATTGGGTTCTTTTTTATAGTCGAAGCGCTCGTCCAGGTCTTCCCAGTTGTAGCCCGAGCGGCCGGCCGGCAGGCCATAGCGGCGATGGTTGGCATCCCGCGTATCGCCTTCGGTGAGGGTGCCGAAGTAGCCGTTGAAGTTCTCCTCACAGGTGAGGTAGGTGCCCCACAAGGTGTAGCCGTTGCCACAGTTGTTGAGCGTACCCAGCGCCATCTGGCCGGTCGGGTCGGCCTTGGTCTGCATGAGGGTATGGCCGGCGGCGGGGCCGGTCAGGCTCATCGGGCTGTTGCCATGCAGGCGGCGGTTGTAGCGCGAGGGGACGACCACCTGCCATTCGCCGCCGGGCTGGCGGCGCACGTGCACCACCGAGATGCCATGGGCGTTCTGGCCTTTGCGGATCCAGTCCAGCGACCAGTTCGCGCCGCCGGGCTCGACCTCGGGCGGGAAAAAATACTCGGGGTTGAAGTATTCGTGGTTCATCACCAGCAAACCCTCTTCGCTCTCGCCGTCGCGCAGCGGGAAGAAGTGCATGCCGTCGTGGTTATCGCCCACTTGCAGCGCCTGTGCCGCGGCGTCGTCGCGCGCATCGCCGCGCCAGGCCGGGCTGTTGGCGAACAGCGGGTCGCCCCAGCGGGTGATGATCTGATGGCGATAGCCCGCCGGAACTTCGATCGTGTCGGCCGTGCTCATCGCCACCGCGGCGAAGCCGAGCAGCGGCTCTGTAGGCGGCGTGGCGCCGCCACCGTCATCCGACGGGCCGTCGTCATCGCTGCCGCCACAGGCTGCAAGCGTGCCGCCCATGAAGCCCAGGGCGCCGAGGCCCAGGCCGGTTTTCATGAAGCCGCGGCGGGATACCGCGCGCTTGACGACGTCGTTGAAATGGGTGTTCTGGGTGGGGTTGGTGGGGAGGTCGTCGAGATCGAAGGCGCTCATTGCTGCATCCTGTATCGTGGCGGGTCGAAAAACCGATTAACCCGCGCACGATACGAATGCCGTGTGGCAGCATGATGGCACGACGATGGCAGAAATATGACGCCACGCGCCGGTCGAGACCTGGCCGGATGGTTTTCGGCGACTGGCCGCTATCCCGAAGGAGGTGTCGATCGGACGTTGGCAGCGGTCCGAGTGGGGTCAGAGTTTCGGGCCTGGTTGGCCCGGGGCAGTGGCAGCCTCCGCCGTCAGGTGCGTGGCGTTGGCGGCAGCCGCGCGCAGGCCCGCCAGGCAATCGTCCAGCCCCTGCTCCAACCGCGCGGGTGCCAAGCGCGGTGTCACACATAGCCACGGCTCGCCGTAACCCTCTGGAGCTTTGGCATAAACGAAGCCGCGGTGAGCGGCGGCGGGCTTCAAGGGCTTTCCCGGCTCAAGGGCCGATGCCGGACGCGAGGCTGCGTGATACGTTGAGTCCCGACCTGGGGCGGACGGTGGCAGTTTCAAGGTGGCCAGCGCATCCGGAGCGTTCCAGGGATCCGTATCGGAAGACGAAAGAATCGCATAGCCCGCCAGGTAATAGGCCGCCACCTCGCATTGCGCCGCCTCGTCGATGGGGCGGTTGCGCATGTCGTGCACCGGATAGCCGCTGCGCGCCGTCACCACCGGGGTCTGGGCGCAGGTGGCGGCCGCCATGGGCACCATGGGTTGGATGTTCTGATCGTCGTCGCCACCGCAGCCGTGCAGCACAGCCAGGGTGCAGGCGACCGCCAGGCCGGGGCCGCCCCGACGCAGAGGGGAACACATGATCGGGACTCCAGACGATACTGCGACACGGAAAGCAGGCGCGGGCGCGGGGGCGCGCCGGTACATCCCGAATGGATGGCCTCATAGGACCGAGTGTGTCAAAGATGCCGGGGGTTGCCCAGTCTCATTTGTCTCGAAAGTCTCGGCGCCGGGCATTCAAGACTGGGCGCATCATCGTGGGCGACGGCGAAATGGAAAGCGTGGTACGCCGCCCCCGAGGGTCAGTTTTGTCGCAGATATGTCACGAAATCGTAGGGCAGCCCGTCATGCGCGGGTTGGGACAGGCGTTCGGTTTCCACCCAGCCCGGAGGAAGCTTGGGAAACACCGCATCGCCGGCCACGTCCACGCCCAGCTCGGTGGCGACCACGCGCCGGGCGAGTGGCAGCGCCAGCCGGTACAACTGCTCGCCGCCAATGACGAACACCTCGTCGGCCTCGCCCGCGGCCGCCAGCGCGTGTTCCAGGCTTCCGGTGACGGTGGCGCCGGGCGCCTCGTAAGCGGGATTCCGGCTGATGACGATATTGAGCCGGCCAGGCAAGGCGCGCGGCAAGGATTCCCAGGTGCGGCGGCCCATGATGACGGGGTGGCCCAGGGTGGTGCGCTTGAAGTGGGCGAGATCGGGTGGCAGCCGCCAGGGGAGCTGGTTGTCGCGGCCTATGGTGCGGTTGCGGGCGTAGGCGACGATCAGGGAGAGGCGGGGCAAGGGCGGGTTCACTGGCAATCGATTCGGTCAGACCGCCACCGGCGCCTTGATATGCGGATGGCTTTGATAATCGATGATCTCGAAATCCTCGAGTTCGTAGTCGAACAGACTGGGCGGCCGGCGCCGGATCTCCAGGCGGGGATAAGGAAACGGCGCGCGCGCCAGCTGGGTCTCGACCTGCTCGAAATGATTCTGGTACAGATGACAGTCGCCGCCCGTCCAGATGAAGTCGCCGGGCAGGAGATCGCATTGCTGCGCCACCATATGGGTGAGCAGGGCATAGCTGGCGATGTTGAACGGCACCCCCAGGAAAATATCCGCCGAACGCTGGTAGAGCTGGCACGACAGCCGGCCCCCGGCCACGTAGAACTGGAACAGCGCGTGGCAGGGCGGCAGCGCCATGTTCGGGATGTCGGCCACGTTCCAGGCCGAGACGATCAGCCGGCGAGAATCGGGATGGATGCGGATCTGCTCGAGCACTTGCGTGATCTGGTCGATGTGCCCGCCGTCGGGTCTGGGCCAGGAACGCCACTGCACGCCGTAGATCGGGCCCAGCGAACCGTCCTCGCGCGCCCATTCATCCCAAATGCTCACGCCGCGCTCCTGCAGCCAGCGCACGTTGGCCTCGCCGCGCAGAAACCAGAGCAGTTCGAGAATGATGCTGCGCAGATGCAGCTTTTTGGTGGTGACCAGCGGAAAACCCTGGGCAAGGTCGAAGCGCATCTGGTGGCCGAACACCGAGCGGGTGCCGGTGCCGGTGCGGTCGGTCTTGGCGATGCCATGTTCATAGACATGGCGCATGAGGTCTTCGTATTGCTGGGGCATGGCGGCGGTGGCGCGCGATGGCAGGACCCGACGCGCGGGGCGGCCATAGAGGGCGCGGAAGATAGAATGCAAAACGCATCATCTTCTCATAAATCATCGCGATCCGGAGTGAGGGAACTCAGCCCCATTTGACCACGTGCCCAGGCGCATGCCCCGTCACCCGGGACGAAGCCGGCGCTTGCCCGACGTCCACGGACCCCTTACCCTTCGGACAGGAGGTGTCCACCATGTGCCAGCCGAGATGGTGTTGCAAACCGCTTTCCTCTTCGCGAACCGCGTGGCGGTGCGCCATGCGCCCAGCCGTCGGTCGCTGACGCCATGGAATTGCGCCAACTGCGCTATTTCGTGGAAACGGCCCGCCGCCGCAGCATCACCCGGGCCGCGGCGGCGCTGCATATCGTGCAGCCGGCGCTTACCGCGCAGATCAAGGCGCTGGAGGCGGAGCTGGGCACGGTGTTGTTCCATCGTTCGCCGCGCGGCGTCAGTCTTACCGATAGCGGCGAAGCGGTGCTCCGCGATGCGCTTGCCGTCCTGAGCGCGGTCGACGATCTCAAGCGCCGGCACCAGGCCGCGCCGCCGACGCCGCGCATCGTCAGGGTGGGCATTCCCAACGGCCTCACGCGAACCTTTGCCGCGCAGCTGCTTGCGCGAGCGCAGAGCGAGGCGGGGGTCGTGGTGGAAATCATCGAAAGCATGTCGGGCCACTTGCTGGAGTGGCTCAAGGCCGGCCGGCTGGAGATCGGTGTGCTCTTTGCGGTCCAGCCGCTGCGCTCGCTGGATGTCCGCGCTTTGTCCACCGATACCATCAACCTCGTGGGGCCGCCCCGGGCGCTGGATTTTTCAGCGCCGGTGGAGTTCGACCAATTGGGCGGCTACCCCCTGATTCTGCCGAGCGCCAAACACGGACTCACGCGTCTGATCGAGGGCCAGGCCCGGCGGGCGCGCACGCCGCTCACGCGCCGCGCCACCCTGGATTCGGTGGCCGAGATCAAGCATTTGGTGTCGCAGGGAGTCGGCTATACCCTGTTGGCGCGCATGGCATATCAAACGGAGTTCGAGCAGGGCCTGCTATCGGCCGCGCCCCTGCGCAATCCGGTATTCACGCGCGAGCTCGTCACCGCCACCCGCCGCCAGCAGGAAGCACCACACGACGTGCTGCGCGTGCGGGAATTGGTGCACGAGGTTTGCGGCAGCGGTGCGCAAGCCCTGTTCACCCCACGGTAACGTTGGCGCGCCTGACCGTCGATTGCCAGAGCTCCGCCTCGCGGTCCAGCCTGGCCTGGAAAGCTTGCCTATCTTCCGGCTGAACTTGCAGGCCCATCGCTTCCAGCCGAGCGATGTTGGCGGGGTCCCGGGCAGCTTGCAGCAGGGCGCGTTCGAGGCGGGCCACACGATCATCGGGCGTGTCGCTGCGTACGGCCAGGCCGATCCAGCCCATTCCGGAGAGTTCGCTGAGGCCGAGTTCGGTCATACTGGGCACGTCGGGCAGGAGCGGCGAACGGGTGTCGCCCAGCGTGGCCAGCGCCCGCACCGATCCGTTCTTCACATGGGTAGCCTGGGCGAAGAGATTATCCATGGCGGCGTCCACCCGGCCGGAGATCAGGTCGGGCAACAGGGCCGCGCTGCCCTTGTACGGCACCGGCACCACCTGTACGTCGAGCTCCTGGCCGATCAACAGACTGACCAGGTGGGGCACCGTGCCTATCCCCGGCGAGGCGATGGTAACGGTATCCGGCCGCTCGCGCGCCGCCTGGAAAAGCTCCTGCGGCGTCGTGAAGGGCGAGTCGCGGGGTACGACCAGCACATTGGGGTTCAGGGCGACCAGGCCCACGCCCCGGAGGGCGCGCATCGGATCGTAGCCCAGGTCGGGATACAGGGCGGGGTTGACGACCAGGGGCGGCACCGCCAACAGAAAGGTATGGCCATCGGCCGGCGCCTGGATCACGGCTTCCGTGCCGATGTTGGTGGCGCCGCCGGGCCGGTTGACGATGACCACGGGATGGCCCAGATCGGCGCTCATCGCGGTGCCGATGGCGCGGGCCACCGAGTCGGTGGCGCCTCCGGGGGGATACGGAACAGTCCATTGCAGGGCTCGATCGGGAAAGTTGGCCGCTCGCGCGGCACCAACCGCCCAGACTCCGGCAGCGAAGGTCGCGCCTTTCAGCAAAGTACGTCGTTTCATGATGTCATCCTCCAGATATGGTCGACCCGTGGGGGGCGATCCCTGATGAAGAACTCCGGCCTTTCGGCCGGAACGTCTCCGCGACCCGTCCCGGGAGCCTTCGGCTACCTTGGATTCGGCCTCGTCGGTCTCGCCACCGCGGTTTCTTGGCATGGTCCCGTTAGCGGGGTAATCGTGCATCGGCGGGACGGGGATGCTGTACTTCCGTGGGATCCACGGGCGGATAGCGCAAACGTCCCTTGACCACCGCGGGGCTGGAGCGGGCGCCGGCGCGAACATACTGCTGGCTGGCGTCGGTGAAGGGCTGAAAATCCCAGGCGCGAAAGTCGCCGGCCAGGCGGCTTTGCTGAACCAGGCGCCGTCGCGCCTGGCTTTCCAGAATCCTGGTGTGCAGGGTGCCGGGATCCCAGGTGTCGCGCAGCCGCGCCAGCAACCGCGACTGGATCGCCGCCACCTCGGGTTGGCCGGCGAGATTGCGGGTTTCGTGGGGGTCGTGCTGCAGATCGTAGAGCTGAAGGGGGTCGCCTTCGGCGAAGATCAGTTTCCAGCGGTCTTCCCGCACCATCAGGCAGGGAGCGTGGGCGCCTTCGCCATTCATTTCGCCAAACACCGCGTCGCCGGGCTCGGGCGCCTTCGCGCCGGGGCGTATCAAAGAGCGGCCCTCCAACCCCGCGAGGGTCTCGGCATCGGGCTTGATGCCGGCCAGATCGAGGATGGTGGGGAAGATGTCCACCAGCGACACGAGTTTGTCGGAGACCGCGGCGTGCTGCTGTCCCGGCAGCGACAGCAGCAGGGGTATGCGGATGGCCGGATCGAAATGTACCCATTTATACCAGAGGCCGCGCTCGCCCAGCATATCGCCGTGGTCGGAGGTGAAGATCACCGCGGTTGACTCTCGCAGGTCCATGGCGTCGAGGGCGTCGAGCAGCCGGCCGACATGGGCATCGACATAGCTGACCATGGCGTAATAGGCATGGCGGGCGGCTCGTACGTGGCCTTCGTCCACATCATGCTCGTCTTGACGGAACATGTACCAGAGCCGCTGGCTGTGCCGATCCAGGCGGTGCAGCGGGATCGATGGCACCTTGGGCATGTCGATGTCGGCGGCACGGTAGAGGTCGAGGTACTCCGAGGTGGCCACGTAGGGATTGTGCGGGTGGGTGAGCGAGACCGCCAGGAAGAAAGGCCGATCCCGTTCCAGGCGCCCGAGATCGTAGATCTTCTGGATGCCCTGGTGGACGACGTCATCGTCGTAATCGATCTGCAGGCTGCGCCGGCACTCGCCGGCTTCCACCACGCTGCGCATATTCATGCCGGTGGGCGCGATCGGAATCTCCTGGCGCCAATCCGGCGTCCAGCCGAAGTCGGAGGGGTAGATGTCGGTGGTCAGCCGTTCCTGGAATCCATGCTGCTGGTCGGGGCCGACAAAGTGCATTTTTCCCGACAGGGTGGTCGAGTAGCCGGCGAGCGTCAGGTGATGCAGGAAGGTCGGCGTCTCGGCGGAGAACTCCGAGGCATTGTCGTACACGCCCACCCGGCTGGGCAGGCGGCCCGTCAGCATCGCCACCCTCGATGGCGCGCACAGCGGGAAGTTGCAATACATATTGGCAAAGCGGGTGGCACGCGACGCCAGCCGGTCGAGATTGGGCGTGCGGCAGACGCCATTGCCATACAGCCGCAAGGCGAAGGCGGTCAGCTGGTCCGCCATCAACAACAGGATGTTGGGTCGTTCAACGCGCATCGTTATTTCCTTCGTTTGCGGATCAGGCGCCGGCTTGCTTCAAGTTGGCCAGCAGGCTCTCCCACTGCCGCGTCTCGCCCTGGATCCGCGCCTCGACGGCGTCGGCGGGCTGGAAGAAGGGGTCGATGCCGGCCGTGCGCAATCGTTCGATCGTGGCGGGTTCCGCCAATGATGCCGACAAGGCCTCGGCCAAAGTCGCTTTCACGGGGTTGGGCACATCCTTCGGCACCATCAGCGTGAGCCAGGAGGCGCCGGAGAAGCCATCCAGCCCCTGGGCCGACAAGGCGGGCACGTCCGGCAACAGCGGCTGGGGCCGCTCGGAAGTGAGCCCCAGTGGCAGCAGGGTGCCGGCCTGGATATGGGGCAGCACGCCGGGAATGAGCGCTACGATGCAATCGATGTTGCCTGCCAGCAGATCCTGGACGGCGGGATTCAGGCCTTTGTAAGGCACATGGGTGAGCTGGACGCCGAAGTCGCGGTTCAGCCATTCGGCATACAGATGACCGGCCGTGGCGTTACCGCCCGAACCCGCGGTGAGGGGGCGTTCGCGGCCGTGAGCGAGAAAATCCGCCACCGACTTGATCGGCGAGCGGGCATTGACGACCAGTACGCTGGAGAGCTCGCCGATTTGGCCGACGGGCTCCAGAGCAGGAACGCGGGTGCCGTCGCCATAGAAGTACGGGTTTACGGTCAGCATGGAATCCAGGGCCAGCAGCAGGGTATGGCCGTCGGGCCGGCTGGAGGCGACGTCTTCGGCGCCGATATTGCCGCCGGCCCCGGCCTTGTTGACGACGATGACGTTCTGGTGCAATTGCCGGCCCAGCGGGTCGGCCAGGGCGCGGCCGGTGATGTCCACCGGCCCGCCCGGCACGAAAGGAACCACCAAATTCAATTGGCGTTCCGGGAATCCATCGCGCGCCCGGGCGCCGAGCGGCATCAGCGTGGCGGCGGCCAGGGCCGTGGCGCCCTGCAACAGCCGCCGCCGCTGGGCGTCCGGTCGATGGGAAGCTTGCGGGGATGCTTGTCGGGTGCTGGCGTGCATGCGGGTCTCCTTGTCGTTATGTCCTGGGCTGATTGAAGCCTGCAGGCCATCGTAAGACCTACGGCGCGAGTGGCGGTAATAGAGAAGTCTTGCGCTGGGTCATCGGAAAAAATGATGCCCATGCCGCCTGGCGGCAAGACTCACGCCCCCTCGACTATGATGGCGCAAGCGACCGGATCGTGTGGCTTGCGACCGCGAAGACGGCTGTGCCGAGCCGCAGAGCGCCGGGGGATGAGAGCCGGCTTTTTCGAGGAGCATCGAAATTCATGGAGAGTCAAGGCACGGACCGTCACGAGCTGCCCGCGGAGGGTGTGATCCTGGCTTGGGCTGTCGGCGATGACGGAGAAGGGGCCGCCGTGGCGCCGGGAGATTTGCAGCCGTATCTGGCCGGCGCCAGAGGGATGTTGTGGCTGCACGTGAATCTGGCGGATCGCAAGGTCATCCGCTGGCTGGAGAACTGGCCGTTCCTGCCCCGGGACATCCGTTCCACGCTGCGCAGGCACTCCGCGGTGGCGCGCCAGGACGTAGTGACCATCTTCGAGGACGGTTTGTTGTTCAAGTTATCGGACTTCCAGCTCAGTTCGGACGACGAGAACCCGCGCTTCCAGACGTTCTGGTGCTACCTCACGGAACAGGTGCTGATCACCGGCGGCTATGCGCCGCTCAAGACGTTCGACGAACTGCGGCATCGTATGCAGAGGCGGCAGTTTGCGCCGCGCACTCCCGCGCAGATTTTCCATGAGCTGATCGACGTGCGTTCGCTCTTCATCGACCAGGCCATCGAACGGCTATCGGTCGAGGTCGACGCTTTGGAAGAGCTGATCATCAGCGACCAGGATCTGCCGGGCGATAAGTCGATCGGCCGCATCCGCATCCTGTGCAATCGCATCCGCCGTTCCTTCAACCAAGAAAAGCTCGAGCTGTACCACATGCTGCGCAAGGCGCCCGAAGGCATGCTCGCGGCGCATCGCGAGGTGATCGAAGGGCACTACGAAGACCTCACCCATTCGCTCGATCTGGTGGACAGCCTGTCGAACCGGGCCCGGGTGGTGCAGGACGAGCAGACGGCACATGTGGCCGATCGCAACGCCCGCAACCTGAACATGCTGTCGGTCGTGACTATCTTTTTCCTGCCCATGACGCTGATTACCGGCATCATGGGCATGAACATGGCCGACCTGCCCGGCCTGCGGGCGTCGTTCTATCCGGTGATGGGGCTGATGCTCGGCTTGTGCCTGCTGGTGTACGTGCTGTTGCGCATCAAGAAACTGCTTTGATCTCCGGCGGTAGGCGGCACGCACGGGGCTCCAGCAACCAATGAAGCTCCTGGTCCACTTGCCGCCATTCGATGCCGGAAGCGAGGTGGCCGTAGGGGCTTTCCAACACACGATAGCGGAATTCCGGTATGTTGGCCCGTTCCAGGAGCACAGGCGTTTGTGGGTCCGGCGGAAACAAGGCGTCGGTGGAGCACTGCATGATTAGCGTTTTGGCGCGAAGCCGGTCCAGGAGGGGGCGGCTATCGAAGGCTTCCGCTGCGCCAGCCAGGATGACCAGGCTATTGGCATCGAATTGTTCGGCCCAGGCACGGCTGGCGGCCTGGAGGTGGGCCTGGCATTCTCCCGTGGATGCGAATTGGTCTTGATAGAACCTTTCAAGCCCATAGGCGCGCAATGTATTCAATCGTAGTGCCGTCATCGACTCGATCATGACCGGCGTCCACCCATGCCAGCCGCCCTGCCAGCCGGGTAGGGCCGCCAGGGCCCTGCGTTGGGATTCGGCGCTCAGGCCAGGCGGTGTCGACAAGCCGGACACGATCACCCCGATAGCGTCCACGTCGTCGGGATAATCGAGCGCCCATTGCAATGCCTGGAAGCCGCCATAGGAGGGGCCGACGACGGCGCGCAGATGCGGCACACCGAGCTTCTTCAGGGCCAGCCGTTGCACCGCGACGATATCGCGCAAGGTAATGGCCGGGAAGCCGGGCCCCCAGGTTTGGCCCGTAGCGGGGTTGAGGGTGTTCGGGCCGGTGGTGCCATAAGACGAGCCCAGCATGTTCATACAAATTACATGCCAGAATCGCGGATCGAGCGCGCCATCTGGCTGCAGGAAACCGTCCCATGCGCCCTCCGCGGTGAGAGGGCCTGGTTCCAGCATGGCGGGGCCGCTGGTGTAGCCATGGGTAACGAGCACGGCGTTGTTGTGGGCCGGATCGAACGTGCCGAACTCGGTATAGGCCACGACGACGTCGGGCAGCTCGATGCCGGATTCCAGAGCGAAAGGACCAAGGGCAATGGTTTTGTGCATGACTGGGGAGCAAGGGGGTTGCGGGATCATTGCGCCTTGAGACCGGCGTTGCGGATCACGGCGGCCCATTTGGCCGATTCATCATGTACGAAGCGTGTGAAGTCGTCGCTGGGTAGCGGACTGGCCCTGCTACCCATGAACTTTTGTTTCTCGATGAACGCCGGATTCGCGGCGGCCTTGAGGATCGCCGCCTCCAGGATGTCGCGCACCTGCGGAGCCAGGCCGGCAGGGGCGGAGATGCCCACCCATGTCGTGACTTCATAGTCGGGCAGTCCTTGTTCCGCCAGTGTGGGGACGTCGGGCAGGGACTCCAGGCGGGAGGCCGTGGTCACGCCCAGGGCACGCACTTTGCCGGACTCGATCATGGGCAGGGCGGCGTCGGTGTTGATGAACATCACGTCGATTGCGCCGCCGAGAAGGTCGGTGACCAGTTGCTGGTTCTGATAGGGAACGTGGGTGAGATCGACACCTTGGCGCGACTTCAGAAGCTCCATGGCCAGATGACTGGAGGTGCCCACGCCCGAGCTACCGTAGTTCAAGGCCGCTGGCCGGGCCTTGGCCTGTGCCGTGAGATCCTGGAGCGATTGTATGGCGCTGTCCGCCCTTACGATAAGGACGGAGCCGCCGGAGCCTACCCGGGCGATGTGCTCGAAACTGGTATCGAAATCGAAGTTCTCGCGCGGCATCATGGTCTGGTTGATCGCATTGGCCACGGTGGAAAGATGCAGCGTATATCCGTCCGGCCTGGTGCGGGCGGCGCTCTCGGCGGCGATCATCGTCCCTGCGCCGGGCCGGTTCTCGACGATGACGGGTTGGCCCAGCAAGGGTGAGAGGCCTTCGATGAAGGTGCGGGCCACGGTGTCGGGCGGACTGCCCGCGGGGGCGCCCACCAATAGCTTGACCGGCCGCGCCGGATACGGGCTGGCGTCGGCGGCCGACGCCGGCAGAGGTAAAGCCAGGACAAACCAGGCCGCAAGGCTCGCGAGTGCAAAAGGCAGGGAACGGCGTACGGTATGTTTCAAGGCGCTCTCCTTTCCGACGATGGAATAAAGGAAAAAGGAGACGTCATTCTAGGAACGAGGAACGGAAGCGATAATATCGATTTTTCAATAAACATCATCGAATTTTTCGATGAAGTCGGCCATGATCGATATCCCGCTGCTACGGGTTTTCCAGAGTCTGGTGCGCCGGGGTTCGGTAACCGCGGCCGCGCGGGAACTGGGCGTCTCGCAGTCCACCGCCAGTTACTCCCTGGCGTGCCTGCGCCGGCACTATGGCGACCCTCTGTTCATTCGCGCCGGTAGCCGTTTGATCCCGACCCCGTTGGCGGCGGCTCTGGTCGACGACATTGACCGCATCCTTCTCGATCTGGAGCGCATCCAGGCGCCCGTCGATGCCTTCGATCCCACGGTATCCCGGCGCAAATTCCGGATTCATATGATCGATTTGGCTGAAGTCCTGCTATTGCCTCGTCTGTTGATGGCCTGCGAGGGAGAAGCCGCCTACGTACGGTTCGACATCATGCGTGGCAATGCCTTTGCGATACGTCAGGAGTTGGACAATGGCAGCCTGGATCTGGCCATCGGCACGCCATGGGAAGCCGAGAAATCCTTGCATCGGGCCCGCTTGTTGGAGCAAAAAGTGGTTGGGGTGGCCCGTCCCGGCCATCCGCTTTCGGCGGAACTGGGCACAGTGCGGGGCTTCTTGCGCTGCCGGCATTGCGTGATCAAGGCCAGTGGGCCGATCCAGAGCGACATCGATCACGCCATCGCGGCCTTGCCGCACCCGCGCCAGGTGGCGTTGGAAGTCCCTGGCGTGTTGGCGGTTCCGGAGATTGTCGCCAACTCCGATCTGATCGCCGTGGTCCCGGAAGGTTTGTTGCGCTTGTCGAGACCGAAGTTGCAGGTATTCGCCCCGCCTATCCGGACTTCGAGCTTCGTGGTGATGCAGCATTGGCCGGCTCGCTTGCAAAAAGATCCCGGTCATCAATGGTTGCGCCGGCTGTTGCGGCGGGTGGTTCAGAACGAGGCGACAGAGCGGGCCGGTTAGCGGGCTGGTTCAGGCGCCCCATCCAGAATACGTCCGGGGTTGAGTATGCCTCTGGGGTCGAACACCGCCTTGAGCTGGCGCATGATGGTCAGTTCGTCGGCGGAGCGGCTATGGTGCAGGAAGGGCTTCTTCACCACGCCCACGCCGTGCTCGCCCGAGATCGAGCCGCCGTAGTCGCCTACCGTGGCATAAACGGCGGCTTCCATGGCATGAAGATCGGCGGCGTCCGGATAGGGGCCGGTGAGCAGATGCAGATTGTCGTCGCCCAGGTGCCCGAAAAACAGGTGGCGCGGCTCGGGATAGCGCTCGGCGAGCCGCGCGCCCACTTGCTGGACGAAATCGCCCATGCGAGCCACCGGGATCGCAACGTCGAAGGCGGCAAAGGGTTTGAGGCGGCCGAGCAGCTCGCCCACCGATTCGCGGTAGGCCCACAGGCTGTGGTTGTCGTCGAGCGACTGGGCGACGATGACGTCGCTGACGATGTCGTGTTCGAGCGCCTGGCCCAGCGTCTGCTCCAGTTGCTGCCGGTCGGCCGCGTCGTCCACCCCCTGGGTTTCGACCAGCGCATAGACCGGCGCGGGATCGCCAAAGGGGGGCCGCAGTTGCGAGACCTCGCAACTGGCGGTCATGAAGTCTTGCCACATCAACTCGAAGGCGGACAGACCCGGCAAGGCGCGACGCAGTTCGCGCACCAACCGGGTGGCGGCCTGGAACGACGGTAACGCACAGAGCGCCACGGTGGTGGCGGTGGCGCGTGGCGAGAGCTTGAGGGTCAGGCGGGTGATGATCCCGAGTGTGCCTTCGGCGCCGATGAACAGATGTTTGAGATCCACACCGGTGGTGTTCTTGGTGACGCGCCCGAGAAGATCGAGCAGACGGCCGTCGGGCAGCGCGACCTCCAGCCCCAGCACGAGGTTGCGCATGGTGCCGTAGCGGATGACCCGGTTGCCGCCGGCGTTGGTGGCGGCGTTGCCGCCCACCTGGCAGGAGCCGCGCGCGCCGAGGTCGAGGGGAAAGGCCCAACCTTCGGTTTCGACATGCTGTTGCAGGACTTCGAGCGCGACGCCGGCCTGCACCAGCACGGTGCCGCCTACGGTGTCGAAGTCTTCGATGGCGTTGAGCCGGGAAAGCGAGAGCACGATCTCGCCGGCCTGTGGGGTGGCGCCGCCGGTGAGGCCGGTGAGGCCGCCCTGGACAGCGATGGGCTGGCCATGCTCATGGCACAGGCGGAGGGTGCCGGCCACTTGCCCTGGCGTACGGGGGAACAGGACGATCGGCGGCTGTACATGGGGCGCCTCGCTCCAATCGCCGGCGTGGGCGGCGTTGCGGGCAGGGTCGTGCGAGATGGCATCGTCGCCCAAAAGCGCCGCGAGGGAGGCCGCAAGGTCTGGGGAGAGCGGGGCGTAGTCGGTCGGTAGGGGCATGGCGGGTTCCGGAAGTGGAGTGGCGGCTCAGAGGCGACGGGCCTGCAGCGTACCATCCTCGATGAATTGATGGGTCAGATGCACGAGCGTGTTGCGCACGAGTTCGCCGGCGGGCGTCAGGGGATGGTCTGTCATCCATACCAGGGATTGGGCACGGGTCAAGCTGGGTTCGATCAGTTCGTGGACGATCAACCGTTCGCGGACAGCGGCGGAGAAAGTATTGTGCGGCATGATGGCGCAAGCCAGCCCCGCGCTGACCACGCTGGAGACGACCTCCGCATTATTCAGCTCGTAGCGGACATTGAGCGACACTCCTTGTGCCAAGGCGGCGCGCTCCAGAATCTTGCGCAAATCGTGGCTGCGGTCGGGTATTGCCAGGGGCAGGCTGGCGAGATCGGCGAAGCGCAGGCGCTTGGTGTCAGCCGCCAGCCACTCCGCCGTGCCGAAGACACGGAAATATTCTTCGAAAAGCGGCATGACCTCGAGGCGGGGCAGCTCGAAAGCGGTGGGCAACAAGGCGATATCCACCCGGCGGGCTTCGACCAGGGCGTGAGCCTCTCGCGAGATGCCGGTGCTCAGATGGAG
The DNA here is from genome assembly GCA_023228945.1 of Pigmentiphaga sp. Taxonomy (GTDB): domain Bacteria; phylum Pseudomonadota; class Gammaproteobacteria; order Burkholderiales; family Burkholderiaceae_B; genus Verticiella. The sequence continues at coordinate 59,191 of JALOAI010000009.1, forward strand.
GGTGAGGCGCGGCGCCACCTCGGCCAGCCGGCGAAACAGCGGAACGGTCAAGAGCGGCGCGATGGAGTCCACCAGGCAAAGGTTGACGTTGCCCACGATGTCGTCGGGCGCCCTGCGCACGTCGTCGCGCAAACGTTCGAACTGGCGCAGCAACGAGGTGGCCCGCTCCAGTAGGCGCTGGCCTTCCACGGTGAGCGTCACGCCGCGAGCGTGACGTTCGAACACCGGCACGCCCAGCTCTTCTTCCAGCGTGGCGATGTGCTGGCTGAGCGACGGCTGGGCCACATGCAGATGGCTGGCGGCGGTGGTGATGCTGCCGCAGCGCGCAATGGCGACGAAGTATTTGAGCTGGCGCGGGGTCATGGCCTCACTCTACTGCACGGACGTTCGTCTCGACCAGTGCGCCAACCGCGTCGGACGCGCCTCGCGCCATGGCGGAGAAGATCCGCCCGATAGCCCGGGGTTCTTCACGGCGGAGAGGTTTCAGCGCTGACCGGCGCGGAGGCCCGCCGCAGCGTCCGCCTCGATGAATGACGTCGTGGCGCGCGTCAGCCGGTAGCTGCCTGGGGCTGCAAGGCTTCAAGCGGCACCGGCGTGGCGCCGCCGGCGCCAAGACGCGCGGCCGCTTGCGGCCCACCCAGCCGTTCGATCATCGCGCGCTGGTCGGCCTTGGCCTGGGCGTCGACCGCCTCGGGGTCGCAGATGTGACGCAACTCGGCTTCCAGATCGGCCAGGATGGCGGCGTGCGCCGGATCCGGGGCGAGGTTGTGGAGTTCCTCGGGATCGCGCTCGAGATCGAACAGTTCGGGCGGATGCCCGACGTAATAATGCAGCTTCCAGCGTCCCCGGCGCAGCATGAAGCCGGCGGAGTTGCTGCCGGCGGCATGGTATTCGCTGAAGGCGATGCGCTCGGGCTCCTCCGGAGCCGCCGCGATCTCGCGCAAATCGCGTCCCGGACGGTCCTGAAGATAGGGCTCGGGCGGGATGCCGGCGGCGGCGAGGATGGTGGGGTACAAATCCAGCAGGTCCACCGGTGTATGGCAGACACCGGGCGCCGCGCCGGGACCGGCGAGCAGCATCGGAATGCCCACGCTTTCCTGGTAGAGCGTGGATTTGCCCCACAGGCCGCGCGCGCCCAGGTTGTCGCCATGGTCGGAGGTGTAGACCACGGTGGTGTCGTTGGCGAGGCCGGCTTGTTCGAGCGCGCGCAGGATTTGACCTACGTTGTCGTCCAGGAAGCTGCACAGGCCATAATAGGCCGCCAGTGCCTGCAGCCGTTCGCGCGGGCTCTCGAACATTGCTTCGTTGTCCATGAACTTGGCGTAGTCCTCCACCCAGGGATGGCGCTGGTAGCCGGACGCTGGCGCGAGCTTGGGTTCGGGCAGGCTGTCGAGCGGGTAGAGGTCGTAGAAGGCCTGCGGCGCCACCAGCGGGAAGTGCGGCGCCACCAGCCCCACATACAGCACAAAGGACTGGTCGGGGTGGCGGCCGGCGGCGTGCAACCATTCCACCGCCCGAGCCGTGACCTCCCGGTCGTAGCTGGTGTACGAAGATTCGCCCGCGCCAATATGCGCGCCCAGCATGCGCTTGCTGCTGGGGCTGGCCACGTAGGGGTCGCGAATCGACGCCCAGACCATGCCGTGGCCGCCGACCACGTGCATGGGAATGTGCTCGGCATCGAAGCCGGCGGGGTCTTCGGCATTGCGATAGTGCAGTTTGCCGATGCTTTCCACCCGGACGCGGTGCTGCTGCAGGACGTGCCCCCAGCCCGGCGTGCTGCCGGTATAAGGCATGGCATTGTCCCAATGGCGTATCTGATGCACGCGCCTGCCGGTGGCGAAGGCGGCGCGCGCCGGCACGCAAATCGGGCTGGGCGTGTAGGCGCTGGGGAATCGAACACCTCGCGCGGCCAGCGCGTCGAGGTTGGGGGTCTGGACGATGGGATGCCCGGCGCAGCCGAGCACGCGGGGATCGTGCTCGTCGGACATGATGATGATGATGTTTTTTCGAGGCATGAGCTCTGTCCGGCATGAGAGGGAAACGGCGGGCTCGGCCCGGTGCGGAACAATGGTTCCGCTATCCATGGGCCGCAAGCTGCGTGCGCTATCAGCCCTCAGGCTTGTATCCGGTTTGTTCGACGATGTTCTGCCAAGTGGCGTAGCCCTCGCGGATCTGTCGATCAAGTTCCGCCGGCGTGATGGAATAGACCTCGTATTCGGCCTCTTGTAGCGCTTTTTCCACCTTGGGTAAGAGGGTAGCCTTGTCGATGGCCTGGTGCATCTTGTCGATGGTATCGGGAGGAGTGTTCTTGGGCGCGAAGATCGCAAGCGTTTCCGTCACGACCAGGTCTTTGAACCCTAGCTCCTCGAAGGTGGGCACACCCGGCAACGCCGCAGACGGTGCATCCGTGGCAATTGCCAGGATGCGCAGCCGGCCACTGCGATGCATGGGGAGCAAGTTGGGCATAGTGGTAATGAGGGCGGGAAGCGTGCCGCCGATGGCGTCGGTAACGGCTGCCGAGCCGCCTCGGTACGGAACATGCGTAAGAGGAACACCGCTTTGCTGGGCGAGAAGCTCCCCGATGAAATGCATCGCGGTGCCTGCTCCCGGCGTACCATAAGCCGCCATATCGGGATTCTGCCGGGCCAGTTCCAGGAATTCGGGTAAGGTTTTGGCCGGACTATCGGCGCCAACCGCAAGCGCGAAGCTCATTCGCACGGCGGTGCCAACCCCCGCGAAGTCCTCGAGCGGATCGTATCGAATGGAAGGTATGACGTGAGGGGCCAGCGTAAGGTTGCCGGTGGGCGTCAACAACAAAGTCGTGCCATCGGGGTTGGCCTTGCGCAGGCCATCGACCGCGATGGCACCGAAAGCACCAGGCCGATTTTCGACGATGACTTGGTAACCGCTGTCGCGCATGCCATCCGCCATGACGCGAGCCACGGTATCGACCGTGCCCCCCGGAACGTAGCCGACCAAGAGCCTGGCTGCAGGATCGGAAGCTTGAGCCTGAAGCGGTACCAGAGGCAGCGCCAGGGCAAGACTCAGAAGAAGGTGGGTGGCTCGTCGCGGCGTGGGCATGGTTGTCTCCGTGAAGTGTGCATCAAGCACTTCCGCAGGAGTATGACCACTGGCGACGCTACTGAGAAATACGGAATTCGGAGGGCGGCCTATAGGAAACATCCTATGGCTGCTTTTTGTCGTGGTGCGTCAAGAGTGATTACGTCGATGAATCAGTGGCTCATCTTGAGGTTGCTTCAATGCTCCTGAAGCCGGCCAGTGATGTACTTGTGCAGGATGCTGGCGATCAGAGTTTGGTAAGGAATGCCTTCTTCAAGGGCTTTGGCTTGGATATCGTGCAGGTCGCCCGACGAGAGGCGAATGTTGACACGCTTGTCTTTGAGAGCGGTTGCCCGGGCAGCGGCGCGGATGCGGGCCAATTCTTCTTTCGTGGCGATGGATTTGAGTTGGCCGGCCTCGTAGGCTTCAAGAATATCGTTCTCGAAATGATCAGTTTTGGGCATCGGATTCACCTCGCATGAGATAGTCGCGGGTAGCTTTGCGGCTGGGAATGACCGTTTTCAAGAAGAAAAAGGCTTCTTCGTCCATGTAGGGAACGAGATAGGCATATCCTTTGTAGCTGATAATGCATAGTCTCCGCCATGACCCACATCATCCACCGCAGCCTCACCTCCCAGCCCCGTATCGCCACCGGCGCCAGCGGCATGTACATCCATGGCGCCGATGGCCAGCATTATCTGGACGCTTGCGGCGGCGCGGCGGTGTCCTGCCTGGGCCATGGCCATCCCGAAGTACTGGCGGCCATCCACCGCCAGGTGGACGCGCTCGCCTACGCCCATACCAGTTTTTTTACCAGCGCCGTGGCCGAGAAATTGGCTGAACATTTGGCCGCGCATGCGCCCGGCGATCTGGATCAGGTGTATTTTGTCTCCGGCGGCTCGGAGGCGGTGGAAACCGCGCTCAAGCTGGCCCGTCAGTATGTCGTGGAAACCGGCCAGCCGCGGCGCACCCGGTTCGTCGCGCGGCGGCAAAGCTACCACGGCAACACCCTGGGCGCCTTGGCGGTGGGCGGCAACGAGTGGCGGCGAGCGCAGTTCGCGCCGCTGCTGATCGACGTGGGCCGGGTGGCGCCGTGCTACGAGTACCGTGATCGCTTGCCCGGCGAGACGCAAGATGCCTATACGGCGCGCCTGCTGCGGGAGCTTGACGCAGAGTTTCAGGCCCAGGGCCCGGAGCAGGTGATTGCCTTCGTGGCCGAACCCGTGGTGGGCGCCACGGCGGGGGCGGTGCCACCCACCCCCGGCTATTGGAAGGGCGTGCGCGAGCTGTGCGACCGCTACGGCATTCTGCTGATCGCCGATGAGGTGATGTGTGGCATGGGGCGCACCGGTACGCTGCACGCGGTGGAGCAGGAAGGCGTGGTGCCCGACCTGATGACGCTGGCCAAGGGCCTGGGCGGCGGCTACCAGCCGATCGGCGCGGTGCTGGCGCGGCGCCCCATCGTCGAGGCTTTGCGGCAGGGCAGCGGCATGTTCCAGCACGGCCATACCTATATCGGCCATGCCACCGCGGCCGCGGCGGCGCTGGCGGTGCAAGACATTCTCCAGCGCGATGGCGTGCTGGCCCAGGTACGCGAGCGCGGCGCGCAACTTCAGGATCGCCTGCGCGAACGGTTGGGCGGGCATCTCCAGGTGGGCGATATTCGCGGCCGCGGTTTGTTCGTGGGCGTAGAGCTGGTGCGGGATCGAGCTTCCAAAACGCCTTTCGATCCTTCGCTGCGCCTGCACGCCCGGATCAAGGAGCAGGCGATGGCGCGCGCGCTCATGGTGTATCCGATGGGCGGCACGATCGACGGCCGCACTGGCGATCACGTGCTGCTGGCGCCCCCCTTCATCGCCAGCGCGGCGGATATCGACGAGATCGTGGACCGGCTCGTGCCCTCTATCGAGCAGGCGGTGCGGGATGCGCTGACGGACTCAGGAGATCGCGTGCCTGCAGGCTCCCGTCGGTAATGAGTTGGCTGATCAGCTGCGTCAGAAGGTCACGCACCGTTTCGCTGGCGGGAGTCAGCGGACGCTCGGCCATCCAAACCAAGGACTGGGTTCGCTCGATCGAGGGTTCGATCAGCTTACGCATACTCAGCTCCACGCCTTGTTGTTCCGCGAACGAGCTACGTGCAAAGATCGTACAGGCAAGGCCACCGCGCACCACCTGATGGAGCAGGCTGGGGCTATTGAGTTCATAGCGCACGTTCAAGGTGCAGTTTTGGCTCAGTGCTGCGCGCTCGATCAGCTTGCGCTGATCGTGGTCGCGATCGGGCGCCGCCAGGGGCAGCTCCGCCACCTCTTTGAGCCTTAGTGGCTCGTGGCTGGTGCCAAGCCAACTGGTGGAGCCTATGACGTGAAACCTTTCTTCGAAAAGCGGGAGCACTTCCAGCCGTGGCAGTTCGAACGCCACGGGCAGGATGGCAAGATCGACTTTGCGCGCTTCTACCAGCGCCCGAGCCTCGCGCGAAATGGCGGTGCAAAGCTGAAGCGATATTCCGGGCGCAACGTGCTGCAACTGACGGTAGAGAGGAATGGTCAGTACGGCGGCCAGAGATTCGACCAAACAGACCGACACCGTGCCATTGAGAGCGCCATGGGTGTCGAGAACATCATTCTGCAGGCTGTCGAGCTGGCGCAGAATCGAAGTGGCACGTTCCAGGAGGCGTTGGCCTTCCGGTGTGAGAGTCACCCCCCGAGCGTGACGATCGAACAACGGCACGCCCAGGGCGGATTCCAATCCCGTGACGTGCTGGCTCAAGGCGGGCTGCGCCACATGCAATTGCGCGGCCGCGGTGGTCAGGCTGCCGCAACGGGCGATGGTGACGAAATACTTGAGCTGGCGGGGTGTCATTTCGTCAATCTACCGTAAGCGCGCCGGTACCGCCACGCCCCGAACGGCATCCTTGCTGGCTCCCTCACGACCTTGTGATACCGCGGAGCGACCCCGCCGCCTTTAAGGTTCTTCGGCGCCAGGCGGCGGTGTGGCGCCGCGGGCGCCCAGGGTGGCTGCGATCGCCGGGCCGCCAAGCCTGTCTATCATCGCGCGCTGGTCCGCCTTGGCTTGCCGGTCAATGGCCTCAGGGTCGCAGATCCTTCGCAGGGAGGCTTCGAGCTGCGCAAGGATGTCGGCAACGGCCGGATCGGAGGCGAGATCCTGGAGTTCGTCAGGATCTGCTTCGAGATCGAACAGTTCCGGTGGGTGGCCAACGTAGTAGTGATACTTCCAGCGTCCCTGTCGAAGCATGAAGGCGCCCGAGTTGCTGCCTGCTGCGTGGTATTCGCTGAGGATCGTCCGTTCGTGCTGCTCGGGGTTCTGCGCGAGGACGCGAAGATCCTGACCGGTGCGGTCTTCCAGGTGAGGTTCGGGCGGGATGCCGGCTGCGGCGAGGATGGTCGGGTAGAGATCGAGCAGGCTGACCGGTGTACGTTTGATACCGGGCTCGATGTCTGGGCCGCTGATCAGCAGGGGAATGCCCGTGCTTTCCTGATAGAGAGTGGCTTTGCCCCACATGCCGCGGCAGCCGAGGTTGTCGCCGTGATCGGAGGTATAAATTACCGTGGTCTCGGCCGCGAGGCCCGACTGCTCCAGGGCGCGCAGGATTTGGCCGACGTTATCGTCGAGGAAGCTGCAAAGCCCATAGTAGGCCGCAAGCGCCTGCAGGCGCTCCTCGGGGCTATGGAAGTCCGAGTCATCGTCGTGGAAGCTGGCGCGCTCTTCTACCCAAGGGTGGCGCACGTAACCGTTGGCGGGACGCAGTTTGGGTTCGGGAATCCGGTGTGGAGGATAAAGCCGATAGAACTCGTCGGGGGCCACCAGGGGAAAGTGCGGCGCCACCAGGCCAACGTAAAGCACAAACGGCTGGTCGCGCCGTGTTCCCGCCTCTTTCAGCCATTCCACGGTGCGGGCGGTGATGTCGCGGTCGTAGCTCGTATAGGACGATTCGCCCGGGCCGATGTAGTCGCCCAGCATGCGCTTCTTGCGATCGCGTATCAGAAAAGGATCGCGAATCGAGGCCCAGACCATGCCATGGCCGCCGACCACGTGCATCGGGACATGCTCGGCATCGAAGCCCGCGGGATCCTCGGCATTGCGATAGTGCAATTTGCCGATGCTTTCGACACGGACTCCGTGATCCTGGAGCACGTGGCCCCAGCCACGCACTTCCCCGGTGTACGGCATGGCATTGTCCCAGTGATGGAGCTCATGCACGCTCCGGCCCGTGGCGAAGGCGGCGCGCGCGGGAACGCAAATCGGGCTGGGGGTGTAGGCGTTGGTGAATCGGACGCCGCGGGTCGCGAGGGTATCCAGGTGAGGTGTCTGGACCAATGGATGGCCCGCACAGCCGAGTGTTCGGGATTCATGCTCGTCGGACATAATGACAAGCACGTTCTTGGAAGGGGCGGTCATGGGCTGGTGGGAAGATATCGGTTCAGTGGTCGAGGGTGAAGCCGGTCTGGGCAACGATGCGTGCCCAGGTTTGATGGCTCTCCATAATTTGCCGGTCGAGCGCCGCGGGGCTCTCGGTGGTATGGATGTCGTACTCGACTTCGCGCAGCGCGTTGGCCACCCGGGGGGCTTTGACGGCTTGGCCAACGGCTTCATGAAGTGTGGTCAGTGTCTTGGCGGGAGTGCCGGCAGGCGCAAAAATCGAGATATCCTCCTGCAGCGCCAAGTCTGGAAACCCCAGAGTTTTGAAGGTGGGAACGGCTGGCAAAGCGGGGATGGGTTCGTCGGTGGACACCGCCAGAATCCTGATGCGACCATTGCGGTGCATGGGTAAAAGATTGGGTAGCGAAGACACGAGCATGGGCAAAGTGCCGTTGATCAGGTCGGTCATTGCCGCGGAGCCGCCGCGATATGGCACATGCGTGAGAGGCACGCCGCTTTGCTGGGCGAGCAGTTCGCCAATCAAATTCATGGCCGACCCAGCCCCGGGCGAGCCGTAGGCCGCCAAGGTGGGTTCGCGGCGTGCCAGCTCAAGAAACTCGGCAAGGGAATGAGCCTTACTGTCGGCGCCGACGGCCACGGCGAAGCTGGTGCGCACGACCGTACCGACACCCGCGAAGTCCCGCAGGGGATCGTAGGGCAACTTGGGATAAATATGCGGAGCCAGTGTGAGGCTGCTGGACGGTGCCATCATCAGCGTACCGCCGTCGGCCGGCGCCTTGGCCAGCGCTTCGGTTGCGATACGGCCAGCGGCTCCCGGGCGATTCTCGACGATCACGGTGTAGCCACTTTCGCGCAGACCATCGCCCACCACGCGGGCTACGGTGTCTGCGGCGCCCCCGGGCGCGAAGCCGACCAGCAAGCGTAGTTCCCGGGTGGCGGCCTGGGCGAGTGGCGCAAGGCCGAGGCCGGCAAGAGCGGGACTACACAATAGACTGGCGGCGAATCGGCGTCGTTTGATCTGCATAGGTATCTCCTCGTGTGGCTTTGGCGCGGCGATATGCCAAGGATTCTCTGACCCAGTATGGAGAGACTCATGCGGTTTGAGAAATACGGATTGCCGCCGGACGTATAAGGCAGGTCTTATGGCGGCTTCCGGCTCAGGCGGCGGGTATGGCCTCAGGCCGCCGCCAGGCGTGACATCCTGACGGCTGTGCTCTTAAGTCCGCTCTGGCATGATCCACATCATCTACTGTAGCTTCACCTTCGGCCCGCACCTTCGCGGTGGTTTTTCACGGCGTAGCGCAAGCTGTGGCATGCTAGAGAATGTCGCGCCGCGGGCCGCCGGACGACTCCGGCGTGCGCCGGCGTGCCGCCGAAGCCGGGCGGTACTCAAAGCCATGGAGACGATATTACATGTACACCACCCTGATCCAACCCGCCGAACTGGCCGCGCTCGACCCCGGTTCAGTCCGGATTTTCGACGCCCGTCACGATCTCGCACAACCTGAAGCCGGCCGGGAGGCCTGGACGCGCTCGCGCATTCCTGGCGCGGTTTTCCTGCATGCCGACGACGACCTGGCCGACCATTCCATCCAGGGCGGTGGCCGGCATCCGCTGCCGGATCGCGGCGCCTTCCACCGCAGGATGGTCGAGGCCGGCGTGGGCGAGGGCCAGCAGGTGGTGGTCTACGATGCCCAGGGCGGCATGATGGCTTCGCGCCTGTGGTGGATGCTGCGCTGGATCGGGCACCGTCCGGTGGCGGTGCTCGACGGCGGCCTGCAAGCCTGGCAAGAGGCCGGCTTACCGCTCGACGACAGCCCGCCGGCGCCGGATGCCGGGCGGGAAGGGCCGGCTGCGGCACCGCTGCGCCTGGGCGAGTCGCTGGTCGGCAAAGTGGATGTGAACGATGTGGTGGGCAATCTCGAGCGCCCCAAATGGGTCGTGCTCGACGCGCGAGGCGCACCGCGCTATCGGGGCGAAGTCGAACCCATGGATCCGGTGGCGGGGCATATCCCGGGCGCGCTCAATCGCCCGCAAACGCTCAACCTGCAAGAAAACGGACGTTTCAAGCCGGCGGACCGCCTGCGCGAGGAGTTTCGCCAGGTGCTGGGCGACCGCGCGGCCGAGCAGGTCGTGCATCAATGCGGCTCGGGCATCAGCGCTTGCCACAACCTGCTGGCCATGGAGCATGCCGGCCTGGTGGGCTCGCGGCTGTATCCGGGATCGTGGAGCGAATGGTGCAGCGATCCCTCCCGTCCGGTGAGCCGCGGCGACACGCCTTGACCATCGCGGTGTCGTGGCCGGTTCTTACCTGTCCTCCGGCCGGAGGGCTGCGCGCCGGCTCCGGCTTTGATAGGGTTGCGATCTGGCGCCCGCCGTGTTGGCCGGCGCCGATTCCTGGTTTCTTGCTCTGGAGACATTCGTGACCGATCGTCGCACCTTGCCCGCCCCTGGCCTCAAGCCCTTGATGGATCTCGAAGTGGAGGTTGCCGCGCCGGTGGAGGTCGGGCGCACCGCTCAGGGAATGCGGCGCGTTATTCCGATTACCGGCGGCCGTTTCTGGGGCCGCGACTTCAACGGCAAAGTGCTGGCCGGCGGGGCCGATTTCCAGGTGATCGCCACCGACAGCCTGGCCATCCTCGAGGCCCGCTATGTGCTGGAAACCGATGCCGGCGATCGCATCTACGTCGATAACTACGCCTTGCGCGGCGGGCCGCCCGAGCTCATCGCCAAGCTCGCGCGCGGCGAGCCCGTCGATCCCGCCCAGGTCTATTTTCGCTGCGTGCCGCGCTTTGAGGTTGCGGCCCCCGCGTTGCAATGGATGACCGAGAAAATATTCCTCGGCACGGGCGCCCGTTTTCCGGATCGAGTCTGCCTGACGATCTACGAAGTGGCCTAGCGCCTAGTCCCCGGAGGCCAGGCGCTGTATCTGAAACAGTTCCACCAAGAGATGCCGAAACCAGCGGTTGGCGGGATCCAGCTCCGTACGGTGGCTCCAATGCAGATCCACCGAAAAATCCTGCAGCGGCAGGCGAGGCTCCAGGATCACATAGCCGCCATCGCGCGCAAACCCGCGGGCGATATTGCGCGGCATGATCACCGCCAGATCCGTGGCGCGCACGATGCCCGGCGCGGCCAGAAAATGCGGCGTGGCCATGCGCACGCGGCCCTCGAGCTTGAGTAGGGCGAGAATGCGCAAGGTGTCGGAGTGCGATCGCACCATCACGTATTCCAGCTGCGCCAGCCCCTTGGCGCCCAGGCGGCGATTGGCCAGCGGATGGCCTTCGCGCACCAGCACCACATAGCGGTCGTTGATCAGCGGCAGCTTGTTCATCTCGCGCAGGGTGGGCAGAAAGCCGATGGCCGCGTCCAGTCTGCCGTCATCGAGGGCGTTGGCGAGATTGGCCGAATCGAGCTGAAAGGTTTCCGCCCGCACGTGCGGCGCGCGCGCCAGCAGGGCCGCCATCAGCGGCGGCATGAAGGAGCTCTCGCCGATGTCGCTCAAGTGCAGGCGGAAGGTGCGTTGCGATTCTTCGGGATCGAAGCGGAACGAGTCGCTCAGCGCGCCCTGCAGCGTTTGCAGCCCCTCCTGGATTGGTCCCGCCAACTGGCTGGCCTTGGCCGTGGGACGCACGCCGCCGCCGGCGCGAACGAACAGGGGATCGCGCAGCAACAGCCGCAGACGGGTGAGGGCGTGGCTTACCGCCGGCTGGGTAAGACCCAGCGCTTCGGCCGCGCGGCTCACGTTGCGGGTGCGGTAAACCGCGTCGAAGACGCGCAGCAAGTTGAGGTCTATCGTGTTGATATGCATGGCGTGCATAAGACTTAGCCCCCTCATTATATTGATCCCGGCCCGATAAACGTCCACACTGCGGGATTATTTCAACCCGTTTCAGCCGTCGGAGAGACGTATGGAAGTTTCTTTTCGGAAGCAGGTCGAGCTTCTGCGCATGGGCAAGGGCGATACCTTTCACGGCGAAGGCATCCTTGCCATTACCAAGGCGCTGCTGCAATCGGGTGTCGCCTACGTGGGCGGCTACCAGGGCGCGCCGGTGTCCCACCTGCTCGACGTCATGGTGCAGGCCAGCGAGTATCTCGATGAGCTCGGCGTGCACGTCGAGGTCTGTTCGAACGAAGCCTCGGCCGCGGCCATGCTCGGCGCCTCGATCAACTATCCGCTGCGCGGCGCGGTCACCTGGAAATCCATCGTGGGCACCAACGTGGCGGCCGATGCGTTATCCAACTTGTCATCTCCCGGCGTCAAGGGCGGAGCGCTGATCGTGGTGGGCGAAGACTACGGCGAGGGCGCCAGCGTGATCCAGGAGCGCACCCACGCCTATGCGCTCAAGTCGTCGATGATCATGCTCGACCCCCGCCCCGACCTGGGCAATATGGTGCGCATCGTGGAAGAGGGCTTTCGCCTGTCCGAGCACTCCAATATGCCGGCCTTGCTGGAACTGCGCATCCGCGCCTGCCACGTGCGGGGTAGTTTCGAATGCAAAGACAACCTGGCGCCGCCGGTTTCCACCCAGAAGCTGCTGGACGAGCCGGCCGAGTTCGAGTATTTCCGGCTGGCCCACCCGCCCGTCACGTTCCGCCACGAAAAGCTCAAGGTCGAGGAACGCCTGCCGGCGGCCCGTGAGTACATCGCCGAGCACAAGCTCAACGAACACTTCGGCAATCCCGATGCCGATATCGGCATCATCGTGCAGGGCGGCCTGTACAACAACCTGATTCGCACGTTGCAGCAATTCGGTGCGGCCGATGCCTTCGGCGACACCGACATCCCGATGCTGGTGCTCAACGTCACCTTCCCGCTGGTGCCCGAGGAAGTCACCCGGTTCTGCGCCGGCAAGCGCGCGGTGCTGGTGGTGGAAGAAGGCCAGCCCGAGTACATCGAGCAAGACATCGCCACCATGCTGCGCCGGCTCGACATCAATACCGCGCTGCACGGCAAGGACATGCTGCCGGTCACCGGCGAATACACGGCCGAAGCCATGGGCGGCGGCGTGTCGAAATTCCTGCGGCGCTACCAGGATCGATCCGGTCTGGACTCCGGCGATGCCTGGCTGACCGGAGTGGGCGCGCTGCGCCAGAAGGCCGCCGACAAGCTCGATGGCGCGCTGCCCGGCCGTCCGCCCGGCTTCTGCATCGGTTGTCCCGAGCGGCCGGTGTTCTCGGCGCTCAAGCTGGCGCAAGAAAAAGTGGGCAAGGTGCACATCGCCGCCGATATCGGCTGCCACGCCCTGGGCACTTTCGAACCGTTCTCCTCGGGCAACTCGATCCTGGGCTACGGCATGAGCCTGGCCAGCCGGGCCGGCGTATCGCCGATGATGTCGCGCCGCGTGTTGTCGATCATGGGCGATGGCGGCTTCTGGCATAACGGCCTGCTCACCGGCGTGCAGTCGGCGCTGTTCAACGGCGACGACGCCGTGCTGCTGATCTTCAAGAACGGCTATACCTCGGCCACCGGCACCCAGGAGATCATCTCCACGCCCGATGAAGAAATCCGGCTCAACGCACCCGACAAGCAGCAGAGCCTGGTGCACAAAAACCAGACCATTGAAGATACCCTCAAAGGCCTGGGTGTCGAGTGGATGCGTGTGGTGCATACCTATCGCGTCGACCAAATGCGCCGCACGCTCACCGAGGCCTTCACCACGCCGTTCTCCGGCCTCAAGGTGATCATCGCCGAAGGCGAGTGCCAGCTCGAGCGGCAGCGCCGCATCAAACCCTGGATCGCCGGGCTGCTCAAGGCGGGCAAGCGCGCGGTGCGGGTCAAGTACGGCGTGGACGAAGACGTCTGTACCGGCGATCACGCCTGTATCCGGCTCTCGGGCTGTCCCACGCTCACCATCAAGGACAATCCCGATCCCCTCAAGGTCGACCCCGTGGCCACCGTCATCGATGGTTGCGTGGGTTGCGGCCTTTGCGGCGAGAACGCCCACGCGGCCACTTTGTGCCCCTCGTTCTACCGGGCCGAGGTGATCCAGAACCCGAACTGGCGCGATCGCCTCGTGGCGGGCTTCCGCCAGAAGCTCGCCCGCGCCCTGCAACCCGCCTGAGATCATCATCATGCAAGCCAACGCCAATCTGCGTCCCGTTTCCCTGCTGGTCTGCGCCCTCGGCGGCGAAGGCGGCGGGGTCCTGGCCGAGTGGCTGATCGACACGGCGATCGCCTCCGATTATCCGGCCCAAAGTACTTCGGTGCCCGGCGTGGCCCAGCGCACGGGCGCCACGTCGTACTACATCGAAGTCTTCCCCAAAACCAACGCCGAGCTGGGCGGCCGCCGCCCCGTGTTCGGCCTGAACCCCGTCACGGGCGCCATCGACGCCCTGGTGTCGTCCGAACTGCTGGAAACCGCGCGCCAGATCAGCAACGGCTATAGCACCCCGGAACGCACCTTGCTCATCACCTCGTCGTCGCGCGCGCTCACCACGGCCGAGCGCATGGTGCCCGCCGATGGCCGCTATCCCAACGACAAGCTGCTGGAACTCGTGCGCGAGTTCAGCCGCGAGCATTACGTGTTCGACATGGCCGAGGTGGCCCGCGAAACCGGCACCGTGATCAGCGCCGTGCTGTTCGGCGCGATCGCCGCCAGCGGCGTGCTGCCGTTTACCCGCGAGGCGTGCGAGGCCACCATCCGCCGCGGCGGACGCGGCGTCAAAGCCAGCCTCAAGGGTTTTGCGCGCGCCTACGACATCGTGTCCACCGCCCGCGAGCAAGGCTCGCTGGTGCAGCAATTGCTGGAGCTCGACGGCGAGCCGGTAGCGGCGATGCCCTTGCCGGCCGCGGTGGCGGCGGCCTTCCCCAGCGCCGTGCACGACATCCTCGCGCTGGGCTATGCCCGCTTGGTGGATTACCAGAACGAGTCCTACGCCAAGCGGTATACCGACCGCCTGGCGCGCGTGCTCGACGCCGAGCGCAAGGCCGATCCCGCCGGTGCGCAGCACTACGCCATCACCCGCGAGATGGCGCGTTATCTGGCATTGTGGATGGCCTTCGACGACGTCGTGCGCGTGGCCTACCTCAAGAGCCGCCAGGCCCGGCATCTGCGCGTGCACGAGGAAGTGCGCGCCAAGCCCGAAGACATCGTGCACATCTACGATCACTTCAAGCCCGGCGTGCCGGAGTTCGCGGGCTTGTTGCCGGAGTTCCTGGCCGCGCCGATGCTGCGCTGGGATCGTAAACGCCAGCGGAATGGCGAAGAAGCCTGGGCCATGCCGCTCAAGATCGGTTCGCACACCGTCACGGGCACCCTGATGCTGCGGATGATGGGCGGCATGCGTCATCTGCGCGGGATGGGCAGCCGTTTCCGCCGCGAGCAGGCGATGATCGACCGCTGGCTCGATGGGGTGGTGAATGGCACGCAAACCGACTGGCGCGTTGGCCACGAGATCGCGCAATGCGGCCGCTTGATCAAGGGCTACGGCGAGACGAACGAGCGCGGCAAAGAAAACCTGCTGCACGTGCTCGACCATCTGGCGGTATCGGCGCAGTTCGACACGCCGGCGGCGCGGGCGCAGGCCATCGCCGAGGCCCGCCGGGCGGCCTTGAGCGACGCCGAGGGCAAGCAGCTCGATGCGGCCCTGCAGCGCCACGGGGCGCCAGCCCGGCCCATCAAGGAAATTCCTGTACGATTTGTACGGCGCCCCGCCGCCGCGCAGGGCAAGGCCTGATAAACGAGCGGCCCCCAGGGGCGGCTCGGGCATCAGAAGTTGGTACGGCGTCGGCTTGCCGTCGCCGAAGGTTCAGACAAACAACCGAGGAGACCTCATCATGACCCCAACCCCACGCAAGACCCGCCGCCGTTTCGTGCAAGTGGCGGCCAGCCTCGCCCTGGCTTTCGGGGCCGTGGCGGCCGGCCCGGCCGCGCAGGCCCAAGCGGCGAATTGGCCCGACAAGCCCATCCGGTTCATCGTCAATTTCCCGCCGGGCGGCGTTGCCGACGTGATCGCCCGCCTGGTGGCCGAGCCGGTGGGCAAGGCACTGGGCCAGACCGTGGTGGTCGAGAACCGCGCCGGCGCCGGCGGCAATATCGGTGCCGAGGCCGCGGCTCGTTCCGCGTCCGACGGCTATACCTTTCTGGTCAGCTCGGGCGGTGTGCCGGCGATCAACCCGCATCTGTACAGCAGCCTGAACTACGATCCCAACAAGGATCTGGTGCCGGTGGCCGCCTTGGCCCGCGTGCCCGTCTTCCTGGTCACGCGGCTGGAGCTGCCCGACACCTTCCAGGGCTTCATCGACCACGCCAAGGCCAACCCGGGCGATCTGTCGTACCCGTCGCCCGGCAACGGCAGCTCGCCGCACATCGCGGGCGAGATGTTCGCCGGGGCCACCGGCATCGAAGCGCTGCACGTGCCGTATCGCGGCGCGGCGCCGGCCGTGGTGGATCTGCTGGCGGGCCAGGTAGATTTCTTCTTTGATCCCGGCGTTGCCTTGCCCCATGTGAAAGAAGGCAAGCTGCGCGTGCTGGCGGTGGGCAGCCCCACCCGTTCGGCCGTGCTGCCCGACATTCCCACGCTCGACGAGTTGGGCGTCAAGGGCTTCGACGCCGACACCATCTTCGGCATGTATGCGCCGGCCGGCACCGACCCCGCCATCATCGAGCGCATGAATGCCGAGGTCAACAAAGCCCTCGAGCAAGAGAATGTGCTGGAGCGCATCGCTTCGCTCGGCGCCGAGACCGCCGCCATGACGCCCCAGGCCTTCCAGGAGCGCATCAAGGCCGATTTCGATCGCTACGGCGAGGTTATCCGCGATCGCAAGATCACGGTGCAGTAGCGCGGTCGTTACCCGTTCTATCCCCGGCCGTGGCCGGGGGTGGAACGGCGCGGGGCCTGAAGCGGGCCGGCGCGGCCGGGTTCATGTCTGGCCAAACCGAATGGCCTGTGGGCCCCGCCTCGACAACTGGTCCGTTCAGCTCGCCGCTGCCGCGGCAGCCGGCCCGGCGTCGTCGCCGGGCTCGACCTCATGCCGCACCATACAACGCGCTTTGAGCGTTTCGACCAAGGTCTCGACGAACAGGGATTCCGCTTCGGCGCGATGCCGGCCCTTGAGATTGATCTGATAAAAGTCGATCGGCACGATGGGATCTTCCATCAAGGCCGCTTCGAGACGCATGTGATCGAGGGCGGCGACGGTGAATGACGGCAGAATGGCACTGCCGAAGCCCGCCTCCACCATGCCGAGGATGGTGGGAATGTTATTGAAAACCGGGCGCCGCTCCCGGGTTGCCGCCGGTGACGGCAGGTGGGCGTCGACCACTTGCTGCACGATGTTGTCGCTCGGCAAACCGAGCAGCGGCACCTCGGCGAGGTCTGTCCAGCCCAGCCCCGGCATGGTTTTCCGGCGTCGTCGGGCAGGGTGGCCATGCCCGGGCGAAACGCACACGAGGTCGCACTGGAAAATCATCCGCCGATGCAGATCGGCGGTAGGCTTGAGGAAGATGCCAAAACCGAGGTCGGCTTCGCCGGCCTCGATCAGTGGCTGGAGCTTGCTGCGCTCAACGTCGATGACGCGCACGTTCACGTCGGGATGCCGTTGCCGGAAGCGCATGCAGACATCGGGCATCAGTACCGCCGCGATGAAGGGCGTGACGGCGACGGAAAGCGTTTGCGCCGCGCTCAGCGAGAGTTGATCGATCGACGAGGCCACCGCCTCCAGCGACGACACGGCGTCTCCCGCCACCACGACCAATTGCCTGCCGGCGGCGGTGAGGGCCACCCGGCGCGTGGTGCGATCGAACAGGCGGCTGCCGAACTGCCGCTCCACTTCCTGGATCATCAGGCTCAGGCCTTGCTGGGTGATGTGCAGGTGCTCCGCCGCCCGGGTGAAACTCTTGAGACGGGCGACGGCCAGGAATGCCTTGAGTTGCCGGATGGAGATATTCATCAGTCAACCTTGTTAATTTATTTGATAAACATGTTTTACATTAACTGAGTCTGCTTGTGTAATGCTCTTTTGCCATCTCACGAGGCGGAAGCTGCCATGGATGTAACAGGACAACGGAAGGAACACGTCATTATCGTCGGCGCGGGACTCGGGGGCCTCACGGCCGCCATCGCGCTGCTCAAGCAAGGTTTCCGGGTCACGGTACTGGAGCAGGCACCCGTGCTGGGCGAAGTGGGCGCCGGCGTGCAGCTCAGCTCCAATGCCACGCGCGTACTGGCTTTGCTGGGCCTGGAAGACGTCGTGGAAGCCTATGGCGCCCAACCCACCGGCAAAGAAATCCGGCTTTGGAGCACCGGCCGTACCTGGCCGCTGTTCGACCTCGGCACCGCTTCCATCGAGCGCTATGGCCACCCCTACGCCATGTTCCACCGGGCCGACCTGCACAAGGCTCTGGCCACGGCGGTGCGCGACCTGGCTCCCTACGCCGTCCGGCTGGGCAGCCGCTGCGAGTCGATGGATACATCGGGACCGAAGCCGCAAGTGGTACTGGCCGGCGGCGAGCGTATCGAGGGCGATCTGATCGTCGGTGCCGATGGCGTGCATTCGCGCGTGCGCCACGCGATCATCGGGCCCGACCAGCCGGTATTTTCCGGGCTGCACGCCTGGCGCGGCGTGATTCCCACCGAACGTTTGCCACAGCATTTGCGCAGGCCGGTCGGCGTCAATTGGGTGGGGCCGGGACGGCACGTCATTCAATACCCCTTGCGACGGGGCGAACTGACCAACTTCGTCGGCATCGTCGAAGGCAGCGACTGGGCCGTGGAGTCCTGGACGCAGCAAGGCTCCATAGAGGACTGCCTGCGCGACTTCCAGGGCTGGCACGAAGACGTGCAAACCATGATCCGTTCGATCGAAACCCACTTCAAGTGGGCCTTCATGGTGCGCGAACCCATCGGGCATTGGTCGTCGGGCTGTGTGACGTTGCTGGGCGATGCGGCCCATCCCACCCTGCCTTTTCTGGCCCAGGGGGCGTGCATGGCGCTCGAAGACGGCTACGTGCTGGCCCGCGCCCTGGTCGAGCATCCCGGCGACGTGCCGGCGGCGCTGGCTGCCTACGAGGCCGCCCGGGTCGAGCGCACCGCCAAGGTCGTACGCGGTTCCAACGAAAACGCCACGCGTTTTCATAATCCCAAGCTGGCCGACGAGCAGGGTGCGACGCAATACATCGACGAGCAGTGGGCGGACGACAAGGTTCGCGAACGCTACGAGTGGCTGTTTGCGTACAAGGTTGACGAAGTTCCAGTTTAGCCACGGCTCGGCCCGAGCGTCGGCCTCGCACCGTGGAGCGAAGCCAGGCAAAGCCGAGTCATTCTGAGTGCCCCCATACCTGCCGCTATGCGTCAGGCCCCCGAGGGGGCAAGGAAACTTGGGGCGGCCCGGCGTTTCCTTATGAAGCCGAAGGCGTCCCCGAATAATGGTGAAGACGTTCCGGTCGCGATACCGGTATCTTCATCTCGACTTTCTCTCAAGGAGACATCGATGCGTATTCATCAAGTTTGCACCGCCCTGGGCCTGAGCATGGCTTTCGCCGCCGGCCCGCTGGCACAGGCCGCCGATTTTCCCGAGCGTCCGGTCACCATCGTGGTGCCCTACGCGCCTGGCGGCCCGACCGACACCGCCGGACGCATCCTGGCCCAGGGCCTGCAGGAAGAAACCGGGGCTACCTTCATCGTCGAGAACGCGCCGGGAGCGGGCGCCACGGTGGGCGCCGGCAGGGTATCGCGCGCCGCTCCCGATGGTTACACGATTCTCTGGGGCGGCAAGAGCACGCACGCCATCGCCCCGCACCTGCGTCCCGACCTGCAATACGACGCCTTCAAGTCGTTCGAGCCCATCGCCCTGGTGGGGTCGCAACCCTACATCGTCACCGTGCGCACCGATGCGCCGTACCAGAGCGTGCGCGATCTCGTCGAGAAGGCCAAGGCCTCGCCCGGCGAACTCAACTATTCGTCGCCGGGCATCGGTAGCGCCCCGCACCTCGCCACCGAGCTGGTACTGGTGGAAACCGGCTCCGACGTTCGCCACATTCCCTACAAGGGCGGCTCCCCCGCCATGATGGCCGTGCTGTCGGGCGAGGTCGATTTCTATCTCGATACGCCCACGCTGCCCAAGGCCCAGGCCGAAGGCGGCAAGGCGCGCCTGCTGGCCGTCACCAGCGAAGAGCGTCTGGCGGATCTGCCGGACGTTCCCACGATGAAGGAAAGCGGCTACGATGAGCTCACCATGAAGACGTGGTTCGGCCTGTTTGCGCCGGCCGGCACGCCCGACGAAATCGTCAACTGGCTGAACGAGAAGGTCAACACGGTGATGGCCAAGCCCAATGTGGCCAAGCAACTCACCGCCGCGGGTTTCGACGTCGAGCCGATGTCGGTCGAGCAGTACACCGACTTCATCAAGAGCGAAAACCAGCGTTGGGGCGAAATCATCGAAAAAGCCCAGGTCACCCTCGATTGACCACGAGCCAAAGCGCAAGCCCCGTTCTTCAGGACGGGGCCAAGCGAGGCAGTCGTTCCCTGGAGCCGAAGGCTCCCCTGAAGGGTGGCGGAGAAGCTCCGGCCGGGAGGCCGGAGTTCTTCACCACGAGCCCAGACGAAAGCTTCGCCGCTGGCGGGGCTGGCAAAGCGTTTGGTGCCGCTCAAAACGATGCTTCGGCAAGGATCGAGGCATCAGCCCCGCCCCACGGGGCGGCGGCAAGCGTGGCTGGTATCACCACGGCCGGGCGCCGCGAGGCCGCCCGCGTCCGTTCTCCAAGTTCGAGTTTCCCCATGACACAAACCCCTGGTTCCTTCACTGCTTCGCCGGCCCCTTCATCCTATACGGTGCGGGAGGCGGTATACGATTTGCTGCGTGATTTCGGTGCCCGCAAAATCTTCGGCAATCCGGGATCCACCGAGCTGGCGATGTTTCGCGATTTTCCCGACGATTTCGAGTACGTGCTGGGCCTGCACGAAGCGGTGGTGGTCGGCATGGCCGACGGCTACGCGCAAACCACGGGCAACGCCGCCTTCGTCAATCTGCATTCGGCGGCGGGCACGGGCAATGCCATGGGCAACATCTACACGGCGTTCAAGAACCAAACGCCGATGGTCATCATCACGGGGCAGCAATCGCGCTCGATCCTGCCCTTCGATCCCTATCTGAGTTCGGCGCAGCCTTCCGAACTGCCCAAGCCCTACGTCAAATACAGCATCCAGACGGCGCGCGCCGAGGATGTGCCCTTGGCTGTGGCGCGAGCCTATTACATGGCCATGCAGGCGCCCCGCGGCCCGGTGCTGGTGTCGGTCCCTGCCGACGACTGGGACCGCCCGGCGGAACGCCTGGAGGCGCGCACCGTGAGTACCCAGGTGGCGCCCGACCCGGCCGCGCTGGCGGCCATCGCCCACGCCTTGAACGCCGCGCAGCGGCCCGCCTTCGTGGTGGGCGCGTCGGTCGACCGCGATGGCGCCTGGCCCGAGATGCTGCAACTCACCGAGAACCATTCCGCCGCCGTGTATGTGGCGCCGTTTGCCTCGCGCTGCAGTTTTCCCGAAGACCACGAACTATTCCGGGGCTTCCTGCCGGCCTCGCGCGAGCGCATCGTCAAACAATTGGCGGGGCACGACTTCCTTCTCGTCATCGGTTCGCCGGCCTTCGTTTACCACGTTGAAGGCAGCGGGCCGCATATCCCTCCCGGCGCCAGTCTGTACCAGCTGACCGAAGATCCGGAAGTCGCCAGCTGGGCGCCCGTGGGTACCGCCGCCGTCGGCAATATCCGCTTGGCGCTGCAAGGGCTGCGGGCGCTGGCGAATCCCGCCACGCGCCAGCCGCCGCCGGCGCTGGCGCCGATAGCGCCGGCCGAGGCCAGCGAGCCCATGAGCGTTGCCTACGTGCTGCAAACGCTGGCTCAGCTGCGGGATCCGGAAAGCATCATCGTCGAGGAGGCGCCTTCGTCGCGCATCGTGATGCACGACCACCTGCCCATCGTGCGTCCCGAAACGTTCTACACGATGGCCAGCGGCGGCCTGGGCTATGGCATGCCCGCCGCCGTGGGCGTGGCCATGGGCAAGCCGGGCAAAAAAGTGATTTGCGTGATCGGCGACGGCTCCACGATGTATTCACCGCAAGCCATCTGGTCGGCCGCGCAGCGCGGTCTCGACATCACTTTCCTGGTGATCAACAATGCGGGCTACGCCGCCATGAAGCGCTTTGCCGGCGTTTTCGATTTTCCCGCCGACCAGCCCGTGCAGGGCACCCAGCTGCCGGGCATCGATTTCGTCGGGCTGGCTCAGGCCCAGGGTTGCCCCGGGGTGCGGATCACCCGGCCGGACGACCTCGCGGCGGCGATCCGCCAGGGCCTGCAAACCCAGGGCCCCAGGCTCATCGAGGCCGTCGTCGCATCCGGGGTCTGACGGCCGCTGGCGGCACGGCGAACCGAATCGCGGCATGGCAAGATACATTCGGCGCGGGCCGGCGGCATTGGGCTCGCCGGCCTGCGCCACTCAACGCAAGAGCGCATCGAGAGAAGATATGGACGTAAAACTACGCATCGGCGCAGAGCTGCGCGAATCCGGCGACGGCCGCTACTTCGAGTGCCGTAGCCCCCTGTCGGGCGAGGTGGTGGCGCGTGTGGCGGCGGCCACCGTCGACGACGCCGTGGCCGCCGCCGATCGGGCGGGCGAGGCCTTTGCCGAATGGTCGGAAACCGGGCCCAACCAGCGCCGGGCCCTCATGACGGCGGTGGCCGATCTGCTCGCCGAGCGGGCCGAGCGATTCAGCCAATGCATTGTCGACGAAACCGGCACCTCGGCGGCCTGGGCCCGGTTCAATGTCCAGGGTTCCATCAACGCCTTGCGTGAGGCGGCGGCGCTGGCCACCCAGGTGGCTGGCGAGAACATCCCTTCCGACAAGCCCGGCACGCTGGCCATCACCACCCGGGTTCCGGTGGGCGTGGTGCTGGGCATCGCCCCCTGGAATGCGCCACTGCTGTTGGGCATCCGCGCCATCGCCATGCCGCTGATCTGCGGCAATACCGTGGTCCTCAAGGCTTCCGAGCTGTGCCCCGGCACCCATCACCTGATCGGCGAGCTGTTCACCGATGCGGGTTATCCGCCCGGCGTGGTCAATGTCATTACTCACGACACCGCGTCGGCGCCAGGCATCGTGGAAGCGTTGATCGCCCATCCCGCGGTGCGCCGGGTCAACTTCACCGGCTCCACCCGGGTGGGACGCATCATCGGCGAACTGGCGGGGCGCCACCTCAAGCCGGCCCTGCTGGAATTGGGCGGCAAGGCGCCGCTGGTGGTGCTCGAAGACGCCGATCTCGACCAGGCCGTGAACGCCGCGGCCTTCGGCGCCTTCATGAACCAGGGCCAGATCTGCATGTCGACCGAGCGTATCGTGGTCGATGCCAAGATCGCCGACGAGTTCGCGCGCCGCCTGGCGGCCAAGAGCGCCACGCTGGAGGCGGGCGACCCGCGTACCGGCACGCCGGTGCTGGGCGCCCTGATCGGCGAAACCGCGGCCAACCAGGTGCAGGCGCTGATCGACGACGCGGTGGCCAAGGGCGCCCGGTTGCTCACGCCCGTCAAGCGCGACCACAATGTGTTCGGCCCCGTCGTGCTCGATGGCGTCACCCCCGAGATGCGGGTCTACGCCGAGGAGTCCTTCGGGCCCATCGCCTCCATCGTGCGCGTGAACAGCCCCGAGGAGGCGATCCGCGTGGCCAACGATACCGAGTACGGTTTGGCGGCGGCGGTGTACGGCCGCGATCTGGCGCGCACCTTGCGAGTGGCGCGGCGCATCGAGGCCGGGGTCTGCCACGTCAACGGCGCCACGGTCAGCAGCGAACCGCAGCTTCCCTTCGGCGGCGTCAAGGCCAGCGGCTATGGCCGCTTCGGCGGTCGCGCGGCGATCGAGGAGTTCACGGATTTGCGGCTGCTGACGGTGCAAACCCAGGACCAGAGTTTTCCCTTCTGAGATCGCGCCCGGCCAGGGGCCCGCTGCCGGGCCTGGAGCGGCTCGGTCTGCCCCCCATCCAATGCCGTGGTAACCGCTTGCCTGAGCCCGGGCCCCCGCCACGGATGGCGGGGTCAGGCGAGGGGGTCATCCTCTGGCGCCGAAGGCTCCCCCGAAGGCTGGCGCCGAAGCTCCGGCCGAGAGGTCGGAGTTCTTCACCTGGCGCAACGCCGCCAGCGCAGCCTCCACCGCGGCGGCGCGATAGCCATCGTCGCGCCAATACATGGCCACCGACCCGAAACCTGAAAGCCGGATCGGCAGCACCGCCATCGCCTTCATTTGCGACAGCCGGAGCGCAGAGCGGTGCGACGCCACGCCTATCATATTGGTGGTGTTGAGCAGGGTAAGGTTGATCGTCACCGAGTTGGATTCGATATGGTCGTCGGGCACCGGGAGCCCGGCCGCGGCCAGCGCATCTTCCAGCGAGTCGCGCACCGGCGTGCCCTTGGGCCAAAGCACCCAACGGTAAGCCATCAGGTCGGGCCATTGCAGTTCGCCCTTGGCCAGCAGCGGATGCTGCGGTCGGGCGACCAGGTGGAGGGGTTCCATGTACAGCCGCTCCTGGCGGATGGTCGGGTCGAGGGTGGGCGTGCCGGCCCGGCCCACGACGATATCCAGGGTGCCCTGGGCCAACTGCTCCATCAGCAGGTCCACCGTGCTTTCCACCAGCCGGACGCGGGCCTGAGGCATGGTGTCGAGCAACAGCCGCACCGCCAGCGGTACGGTGTCCGACGCCGAGGCGCCGGAAGCGCCTATCGCCACCTGGCCGCTGCCACCGGCCAATAGCGCCGCCATGTCCTGGCCGGCGCGGTCGAGCTGGGCTTCGATGCGGCGGGCATGCTCGATCAAGGTTTGGCCGTACGAAGTCGGGCGCAGGCCGCGGGCATGGCGCTCGAACAGCGGCAGGCCGATGTCGTCTTCCAGGTCCTTGAGCCACTTGGATAAGCCCGGCTGGGTGATATTGAGCGCCGCCGCCGAATGGCTGATATTGCGGGTTTGCTCCAGGCTGAGGAGCATCTTGAGGTTGCGCAGGCGCAGGCGGTGGGTCCAGTCCATGGGCTAGCCTTCGCGGAATCCAAAAAACAAGGTATACGAAATTCTGTATGGATAATACGATAAATTCATTATCTTTTTTATGGCTGGTCGCCCATAATTATTGAGTTCTAGCCTGCGGATCGATCCGTGGCCGGGCGGCCTACACCCTCGGAGCTGTCGCCGCCACCCGTTTTTTTCAGGAGATCGCCATGTCTCAAGCCAATTCCGCCGAGCGCGCCGCCTACTACGAGCAGATCCGGCACAAAAACCTCGCCCCGCTCTGGGAGTCGCTGCATTCGCTGGTACCGCCGCACCCCAAGTCCACATGCGTGCCCGCCATCTGGCGCTACAACGAAATCCGCGACGACATCATGGCCGCCGGCACCCTGATTTCCGCCGAAGAAGCGGTGCGCCGCGTGCTCATCCTCGAGAACCCCGGCATTCCCGGCCAGGCCAGCATCACCCAAACCCTGTACGCCGGCCTGCAGCTGATCATGCCGGGCGAGATCGCGCCCAGCCATCGCCACACCCAGTCGGCCTTGCGCTTCATCGTCGAGGGCAGCGGCGCCTACACGGCGGTGGATGGCGAGCGCACCACCATGCAGCCCGGCGACTTCATCATCACCCCGGGCTGGACTTACCACGACCACGGCAACGCCGAGGTCGTGGAGGGCGGCGAGCCGGTGGTTTGGCTCGACGGTCTGGACATCCCCCTGGTGCGCTTTCTGGATGCCGGTTTTGCCGAGAACTATCCCGAGGCGGTGCAGCCGGTGATGCGGCCGGAGGGCGACAGCCTTGCCCGCTTCGGCTACAACATGGCGCCGGTGCGCCACCAGCCCGGCCCGGGCGCGTCGCCGATCTTCAACTATCCCTACGAACGCAGCCGCGAGGCGCTCGACCGCCTGTATCGCTATGGCGAACTCGACGCCTGGGACGGCGTCAAGCTGCGCTATCTCAACCCCGTGACCGGCGGTTGGCCCATTCCCACCATCGCCACCTTCATGCAGTTCCTGCCGGCCGGCTTCCAGGGCAAGTCGTACCGCACCACCGACGCCACGGTATTCTGTGTGGTGGAGGGCACGGGCACGGCGCACATCGGCGATCAACAGTTCCGCTTTGGCCCGCGCGACGTTTTCGTGGTGCCTTCCTGGCAGCCGGTGCAATTGGCCGCCCTCGAAGACGCCGTGTTGTTCAGTTATTCCGATCGGCCGGTACAGGCCGCGCTCAATCTGCTGCGCGAAGAGCGCAAGTAGGCAAAAAAACACCTATCCTGGCGGCTGGCCAAGGCCGCCGCCGATTCCGTTCCACTCCCGAGATACAGGATTCCTCATGAGCTACGTCATTGATCCCGCTCCCGTCGTCGCCGTGCCCGTGGCGGGCGAAGACCGCCAGTTCCCGGTGCGCCGCGTTTACTGCGTGGGCCGCAATTATGCCGCCCATGCCCGCGAAATGGGCTTCGATCCCGATCGCGAGCCGCCGTTCTTCTTCTGCAAGCCGGCCGATGCCGTGGTGCCGGTCGCCGAAGGCGAAACCCTGGCCCTGCCGTATCCCGCCGAGACCAAGAACTACCACTACGAGATCGAACTCGTGGCCGCCATCGGCAAGGGTGGCAGCAACATCGCCGAAAAAGACGCGCTGGACCATGTGTACGGCTACGGCGTGGGCCTGGACATGACCCGCCGCGACCTGCAAATGAAAATGCGCGAAATGGGCCGCCCCTGGGAAATCGGCAAGGCCTTCGACCAAAGCGCGCCCATGGGGCCGCTGCATCCGGCCGCCAAAGTTGGCCACTTCCCCGACGCCGAGCTCTGGCTGCAAGTCAATGGTGCCGACAAACAGCGCAGCACCACCAAGGCGCTGATCTGGTCGGTGGCCGAAACCGTGGCCTACCTGTCGCGCTTCTTCCGCCTCGAGCCGGGCGATCTCATCTTCACCGGCACGCCCGAAGGCGTGGGCCCGGTAGTGGCGGGCGACCTGATGGAAGGCGGCGTGGCCGGCCTGGGCACGCTGAAAGTCCGCGTCGAGTAAATCCCTGCACGGAGGCGACACGCCATGCAACTCTACAGCTTTTTCAACAGCTCCACCTCGTACCGCGTGCGCATTGCGCTGGCTCTCAAGGGCCTGTCCTACGAGTACATGCCGGTGGACATCCGCAAAGGCGCCCACCGCGATCCGGGCTACGTGGCGCACAACCCGTCGGCCAACGTGCCGCTGCTGGTCGATGGCGACGTCGAGCTGGGCCAATCGCTGGCCATCATCGACTATCTCGACGCCAAGTACCCACAAAGCCGCCTGATCCCCGAAGATCCCATGGCCCGGGCGCGGGTGCTGGAGTTCGCCTACGCCATCGCCTGCGATATCCACCCCGTCAACAACCTGCGGATTCTCAAGTATCTGGTGGGCGAGCTCAAGGTATCCGAAGAGCAGAAGAACACCTGGTACGCGCATTGGATCGCCGAAGGGATGTCGGCGGTCGAGCGCCTGCTCGAGCGGCACGGCAAAGGGCCCTATGCCTTTGGCGACGCGCCCACGGCCGCCGATTGCTGCCTGGTGCCGCAGGTGGCCAACGCCCTGCGCATGAAATGCGATCTCGCGCCGTACCCGCGCGCGATGGCGGTGTTCGAGCATTGTCAGGCCCAGGAAGCCTTCAAGCAGGCGGCGCCGTCGGCCCAGCCCGACTTCAACAACTGATCTTCACCATGCCTCCGGCCGCCGGGCCGGAGAGCGACTTCGTTTCATCCCGCGCCCGGCCGGCCATCGACCGGGCCACCCAATTCAGGAGACTCCCATGAGTCAGGCCAAGGCCGCTCAATCCGTGATCGTGGTGGGGGGCGGCATCGGCGGGCTCGCCGCCGCCCTGTCGCTGGCCCGACTGGGTATTTCAGTCGAACTGCTCGAACAGGCGCCCGAAATCGGCGAAATCGGCGCCGGCATCCAGCTCGGACCCAATGCCTTTGCCGCCCTCGATGCCCTCGGCGTGGGCGAGGCGGCGCGCAATCGCGCGGTGTTCACCGAACGCCTGCTGCTGATGGATGCCGTCGATTGCGGTGAAATCGCGCGCATCGAAACCGGCGACGCCTTCCGCCAGCGGTTCGGCAACCCCTACGGCGTGATCCATCGCGCCGATATTCATCTGTCCATCCTCGAAGGCGTGCAGCACAGCCAGCGCATTCGTTTCAAGACTTCCACCACCGTGACCGGCGTGGAATTCAAGGGTGACAAAGTCGAGGTGATCGACCAGCGCGGCGAGCGCCACATCGCCGACGCCGTGATCGGCGCCGATGGCGTCAAGTCGGTGATCCGCCAGCAGCTGGTCGGTGATCCAGTGCGCGTTACCGGCCATGTGGTGTATCGCGCCGTGGTGGATGTCGAGAACATGCCCGAAGAGCTGCAGATCAAGGCGCCGGTGGTATGGGCCGGGCCCAACTGCCATCTGGTGCATTATCCGCTGCGCGGCGGCAAGCAGTACAACCTCGTCGTTACCTTCCACAGCCGCGAGCAGGAAGAATGGGGCGTGCGCGACGGCAGCAAGGAAGAAGTGCTGTCGTACTTCCAGGGCGTACACCCGCGCCCGCACCAGATGCTGGATCGTCCTTCATCCTGGAAGCGCTGGGCCACGGCCGATCGCGAACCGGTCGCCAACTGGAGTTCCGGCCGAGTTACCATCCTGGGCGATGCCGCCCACCCCATGACGCAATACATGGCGCAGGGCGCGTGTATGGCGCTCGAAGACGCGGTAACCCTGGGCGAAGCCGTGAAAGCCTGCGATTTCGACTTCCTCGAAGCCTTCAAGCTGTACGAGCAGATCCGCATCCCGCGCACGGCGCGCGTGCTGTGGTCCACCCGCGAGATGGGCCGCATTTATCACGCCTCCGGCGTGGAGCGTGCGGTGCGCAATTCGCTGTGGGTCGGGCGCACGCAAGAGCAGTTCTACGACTCCCTCCAGTGGCTGTATGGCTGGCAGGTGGAGAACTGCATGGATCTGCCGCGGTTGGCCGGTACGGTCTAACGAGTAAAGGTATCGCTCAGATGCGATGTGCCGCCAGCCCGTGATCGGAAATCACGGGCTGGCGTGCTGACAACTTCTTGGCGTGACGGCGGGTGTCAGAACGAAGAGCGAGCCGTCCGTGCTGGGGAGTATTTGCAGCTTCGGTGATGTCGCAAAATCGAACCTCGTCACTTCCCAGGACCGCGCGCATTTCAGCTATCCATTGCGCCACCCGCCACCCGCATCACATGAAACGGGTGTCCAAGCGCGTGGGCAGTTTCATCTCAGCAGTCCTGTTCAGGTTTGCGGCGCCTGTGCCCGCAGCAAGGGTCCAGGATCCATCCAGTGTTTGAGCTCGAAATCATGGCGAAGAAAGCCGTGTTCGAGCAGGAAAGCCTTGCGTTCGTCGAGAGCGGCCAGCGCGGAGGAGTCGAGTGTCATGGCCAGGTTGGCGGTGGTGCCCTCGCTGATCCAGTACTCCGCCACGCCGATCTCTTGCGCCAGGATGCGGCGGACGGCGTCGGCGTGTTTTTCGCCCCAGGCCACGGCGCGCTGCAATTGCTGGACGTAGCGGTCGACAAGCTCCGGATGATCGCGCAAGAGCCCGCCGCTGACGGTAAGCGTTTCGGGAAATCCGTTGTTGACGCGGGACTGCCTGGCGGCATTGGAATCCACCTTGGCCAACTGTCGAAGATTGAACTGTTCGCGCAGGCTGACGCCCCAGGCGCTATAGCCCATGATCACGTCCACCTCGCCACGCAGCAACGCGAGGGTTTCGGCCAAATGCTGGCGATGCAGGCGGGGGACATCGACATCGTCGTCGTTCACCTCGGCGAACATCGCGAGATAGGAGTGCGGTGAGGGAATTTCAACAAGCCGCAGATCGGTGAGCGACATGCCGGCAGCGGCCAGGACATTGCGGCAACCCTGCAGCGCCGTGGCCCGCCAGAAGTCGATCTTGTCGGTGGTCCGTACTGGCACCGCCAGACGCTTGCCGCGCAGATCCTCGAGGTTCTGATAAGGGCTGTCCGCCCGCACCAGCACACCCTGGTATTGATCCACCAGGTTCAAGGCGAGCAGTATCGTGTCCGCTCCTTCGGATTTGGCGTAGAGCGCCGGTGCGTTACCCCCCTGTCGAAAGGAGTTGGCCAGGGTGTGGGTGTAATGCGACTCGCGGGTCGCGGGATCGGGCGAGTGACGCATGGACTTCACGGTGATGCCCTCGCGCGCGAAGGTGTCGGTCAGCCAGCCTTGGCGGATGGCGATCGTTGAAGCGGTAGGCACGGGGCAGCGGGTGTACCACAGTGTGTCGGGGCGAGGTTGGGACATTATTGGACCGTAATGTTGGCGGATTTGACGACCTCTTGCCATTTGGCAAGATCGGATTGAATGCGCTTGGCGAAATCCTCGGGACCGACGCCAACCACCAAGGTGAGACCCTGCTTGGCCGAAGCTTCGCGCAATTCTTCGGTGTCCAGAGCGCGCTGGGTGGCCTGATTCAACTGCTCGAGGATGGCTGGTGGCGTACCGGCCGGCGCCATCAAGCCGAACCAGGCGGTGACGTCGTAGTTTGGCAAACCGGCTTCGATCATGGTGGGAACGTCGGGCATACCGGATGACCGGCTGGAGCCGGTGACGGCCAGGGCGCGCAGCTTGCCGGCATCGACCAAGGGCCGCGAGGCGGGGACTGAGCCGTACATGACTTCGAGCTGCCCGCCCATGACGTCGACCGAGCCGGGACCAAAGCCCCGATAGGGAACGTGATTGATATCGACACCCGCCAAGGTGTTGAATAATTCACCCGCCAAATGGTGAGAGCTGCCGATGCCCGACGAGCCGAAATTGATTGCGCCGGGATTGGCTTTGGCTTGTTCGATCAGATCCTGGACGTTTTTGCCCTTGAATGCCGGCCCGGCCAGCAAGGCGAATGCCGCCTCGGCAGCGAGCGTGATGGGTTCGAAATCGGCCACGGGATCGAAGGGCAAGCTGGCGTAGACGGCTGGGTTGATCACCATGGGAGCGTCGGCGGCGAACAGCAAAGTGTAGCCGTCGGGGGTGGCGCGGGCGGCGGCCTCGGTGCCGATGTTGCCGGCGGCGCCGGTACGGTTCTCGACGATGAAGGGTTGGCCCAGTTGCTTGGACAGGTTCTGGGCCAGCAATCTGCCCATGGTATCGGGCACGCCGCCCGGTGGGAACTGCACAATGACGGTGACCGGCTGGCGGGGATAGGAGGTGTCGGCGGCAACGGCAATGGCCGTGCATCCTAGGATGCCGACAAGCGCACCGAGGCAAGAGCGAGCAAGTTGCATGAGAGAGTCTCCGTAGGGAACACGTTCGTTATACTTTTAATAATTAATTAATAATAGGGTCTGATTTTTATGGGGTCAATCCTCATTCGCCTGGCATCCCGCCACAAGGGGGTTGGTTTGCCGGGAGGTCGGGCAAAGCGATGGGCGCGCGGCGCCGATGGCTGCTCCGGTTGGCGGCAAAGTCGCACCGGCTGGGGAGCGCTTTACCATAATCCCGTTTTTACAAGGGCTCGCGCATGATTTCGTTATCGAAGCTGCGAGCGTTCTCCGTGGTCGCGGATCACGGCAGCTTCACCGTGGCCGCTCGCGCCAGCGGGCTGTCGGCTGCCGCGCTCAGCACCCGCGTGGCCGAACTCGAGCGGCAACTTGGCATCACTCTCTTGCAACGCACCACGCGCCGCGTGGAACTCACGCATGAAGGCCGCCGCTTGTACGAACGCAGCAAACGCGTCCTGGCGGAGCTCGATACCCTGGCCGACGATCTGAGCGACGAAGGCAAGTTGCAGGGAGGAAGAGTGGTCGTTTCGTGCGTGCCGACCCTGGCCGCGATGGTTTGCGGCAGAGCCTTGGGCCGGTTCTCGGAAATGCACCCGCATATTGTGGTGCATTTGATCGACGAGCCCACCAGCGATCTGCGCGATCGTGTGCTCAGTAACGAGGCTGATTTTGGCTTGGGGCCCAACCCTGGTGGCGAGTTCGCGTTCGAGCACCTGACCAGCGATCGCTTCGTGCTCACTTGTCCGATCGACGATCCCTTGGCCCAGCGCGAGAGCGTCGGCGGCAAGGAGCTGGCCCGGCTGCCGTTGGTGACGCTGGCGCGTGGCTCGAATGTCCGCAAGGTCCTCGATGATTACTTCGAGCGCCAGGGCCTGGTTCTTTCGCCCCGTTTCGAGGTCAACCACCACCATACCCTGGGCGCTTTGGTGCTGGCCGGTCTTGGCTACGGCCCGCTGCCGAGTTTGGCGGTGAAGCTCACCGGCGAGTCGCGGCTGGCAACGGTACCCATCCAGCGCCCTATTTGCGAACGTCCAGTCGGGGTGATTACTCGCCGGGGCAATCGTTTATCGCCTGCCGCGGAAGCTTTGCTGGAGGTGGTGAGACAGGCGTTCGTGTAGTGCGCCGCCCTATCTTGCCGTGGCGGGTGATCAGTGGCCGAACACGTCTTCGATCTGTTCGGCCTGCAGCACGTTCAGGGCCCAGCGTTGGAGAGTTTCGGTATCGACCTGGGCGATGCGCGCCAAGGCCCAGTGGGGCAGGGGGGCAAATCTTTGCTGGAGCGGGGTTTGCAGAAGGAAGGCGGCGCCTTCGAGTTTGCCTTTGATGATCCCCAGGCGTTCGCCTTCTTCCAGGCAGGCCGCTTTCTCTCGTTTCGGGATCACGCGCTGTACGCTGGTGAGTTGTTGCACGATGGGGGCCTCCGCTTGGGTCAGGATGTCGGTGAATCGTTCTTCCAGTGCTTCGGGAAGCAGCAGCAGGCTGTCGATGATTAAGAATACGGCTTCGCGCTGCTCCTTATCGTAGCCCCATTTGGCCAGGGCCTGGGCCAGGCGCAGCTTGCTGGCCATGCGCCTGGTGTCGGGCCGAGTGGCCCGATACTCCAGATAGGCGATGACGATGACGGCAAAGGGGTTGGTGGGGGCGAGGGTTTCCAGGGTGTTTTCGTCCGGCTCGGGTTCGCGCAAGACGTAAGGTGAGGCCATGGGGCTGCGCAGCGGCCAGTGGCGTGCGGCAGTGCGCGGGATGGAAACGGGCAGAGGATCGTCAGCGTGAGGGCGATGGGACATGGGGCGGCAGCGGGATGAGGCGGGGTGGCCATCATGAATCGCCCTGGCGTTGTGGGCCATTCGTAGATGCCGAGAGGGCGGATCTTACTGGCGGCGACCGAAGATCGAGTTCTGCAGGCGCCACGCGTCCGGCCTTCGACTGCCCACAGACAGCTCTGGGCCTGGTTGGGCCGCCGGCCCAGGGCTGCGGCCTCGATCCGTCCGTCGGTCCGCGGGGCGAGCGGGTAGGCTACGATCAGCCAGTCGATGCGTGACCACGCGCCCAAGCGCAAGCCTCGTCGTTCACGGCAAGGTCAGCGAGGCCCAATCCGCTGGAGCCGAAGGCTCCCCCGACCACGCATCCAGCGCAGGCGTCACCGCCAGGTGAAGCCAAGCGAGATCAAGCTCCATCTGAAGCCGAAGGATTCCCCAGGTGGTGGCGACAACGCAAACTTCGGCGCAGTAGTCGGTGCGCCGGACCCGGTGCCGAGGCCGGGACGATTTCGGAGGTTCAGTTGGAGGGCAAAGACGTGCAGCATGATCTGACCACGAGCCTGAACGCAGACGTCGCCCTTAAAAGCGAGGCCAAGCGGGACAAATCGTGTGGGAGCCGCGGGCTCCGCCAAGGGTGGCGAGAAAACACCGGCTGTATGGCGGCGTTTTTCGATGGGCGTGGAGAGCCCGGATGCGGAGGCGAGCCATGAGGGGCGCCAGCGGGGTAACGCGCGCGGCCTGGCCGGTCGGCAGCCTTTGGCTCGTGCTCGGCGTCCTCTGGATCGCGGCCAACCTTCGGGCGCCAATGACCAGCGTGTCGCCGCTGCTGGCGTCGATCCAGGCCACCTTCGGCCTGAATACCGTGCAGGTCGGGCTGATCACCACATTGCCGCTGGTAGCGCTGGCGATGGTGTCGCCGCTGGCCGCCGGGGTGGCCAGGCGGCTGGGCCTGGAGCGCGCCTTGATGGCGGGGCTGGGCCTCATCGCCCTGGGCATTGCCGTGCGATCGGCGGGGCCGCTATGGTGCCTGTACCTGGGCATGTGGCTGTTGGGCGCTGGCATCGCTTTCGGCAACGTGCTCCTGCCTGGTTTGCTGAAGCGCGACTTTCCAGGCCACGTGGCGGCGCTGACTGGCGCCTACGCCATCACCATGGGCTTGGCCGCGGCCCTGGCCTCGGCAAGCGTGGTGCCTCTGGCGCTCGGCTGGGAGTGGGGCTGGGCCGTCACCCTGGGGGCCATGGTCTGGATGCCCTTGTTGGGAATGTTGCTCTGGTGGCCACAGGTGATTCGCCCGGCGGCGCCTGCGGCCCTGCGCGCGGGCCCGGCGCGGGTGCCGCTATGGCGCGAGCCGCTGGCCTGGCAGGTATCGCTGTTCATCGCCATCAATTCCTTTTTGTATTACGTTTTGATTGGCTGGTTGCCGGCCTTGATGACCGGGGCGGGTTATTCCGCCGGCTCGGCCGGAGCCTGGCATGGCGTCATGCAACTGATGGCGGGATTGCCGGGCCTGGTACTGGCGCCCATTTTGCGGCGGCTGCGCAACCAGCAGGCGCTGGCCATGCTCAACGGCCTGGTCGTGGCCGCCAGTCTCCTGGGGCTTTGGGCCATGCCGGCCTGGTCGGGATTCTGGGTGGCGATGTTCGGCGCGGCCTCCGGCGCGGGCATGATCCTCGGCCTGGTGCTGGTCAACCTGCGTTCGGCATCGCCGTTGCAGGCGGCGGCCCTGGCGGGAATGGGGCAATCGGTGGCGTACTGCCTGGCGGCTGCGGGTCCCACACTGATGGGCGCGGTGTTCGAGTACTCAGGCAGTTGGGCGCTGCCGCTGTGGCTGAGCGCGGCGGCGGCGGGCGTCATGGCCTGGTGCGGCTGGCTGGCGGGGCGTAGCCGGGTGATCGGAGAGATTAATCATTGACCAAAAAAACAGTCATTGATGACTATAAAAAGAAGTCACTAATGACTATATAAGATAGTCATTTTTTGCTAGAGTGAAAGCGTCAACTGACCTATGGGTGCATCATGCAACATCATCGTCGAGTCTCCAAGACCGAGTTCAAAGCCCAGGCGCTGGAGTTCTTTCGCCAGGTCGAAGCCACGGGCGAGCCGATCGTTGTCACAGACCACGGGAAGCCCACGCTCGAAATTCGTCCGTACCAAACCGCCGAACGTGATCCCTTGAGTGTGCTTCGTGGGTCGGTTGTACATTTCGAGGACCCGTTGTCGCCGGTCGGCGATGAGGCCTGGGAAGCCGCTCAATGATCGTACTGGATACCCATGCCCTGGTGTGGTGGGTATCGGCGGATCCTCAACTGAGCCGTCCGGCGCGGAAAGCCATCGAGGCCCAGCGCGAGGGAGGGGAGATCCTGATCTCCGCCATCAGCGCCTGGGAAGTGGCGATGCTGGTCAAAGCTGGGCGACTCACGTTGACAATAGACGTGGCAG
The DNA here is from genome assembly GCA_023228945.1 of Pigmentiphaga sp. Classification (GTDB taxonomy): domain Bacteria; phylum Pseudomonadota; class Gammaproteobacteria; order Burkholderiales; family Burkholderiaceae_B; genus Verticiella. Next base: position 94,126 of record JALOAI010000009.1, read on the forward strand.
CCTGGCTGGACACCGTGGCCCGGATTCCCGGCGTCTGCTTCGTTCCGGTCGATGTGCGTCTATCGTTGCTTTCGGTTGACTTGCCGGGGGCGTTTCACAAAGACCCGGCAGATCGTCTGATCGTGGCCACCGCGCGCCACTATTCCGCTCCGTTGGTGACGGCAGATCTGAAGATCCGTCATTATTCCCACGTACATACGATTTGGTGAGCCTCAGGCAAGCGCCGCCATCACCCTCCCGGCACCACGATCTGGCTCGATTCTTTGATCTCCTCCATCACCACATAGCTATCCGACTGCGCCGGGACAGGGATTGTCTGCAGAATGTCGCCCAGCAGGGTCCGGTATTCGGCCATGGCGCTGATCCGGGCCTTCACCAGATAGTCGAAGCTGCCCGAGACCAGATGGCATTCCATCACTTCCGGCATCAGCGCCAACTCGCGCTTGATGGTCTCGAAGACTTCTTCCGATTTGGAGGACAGGGTGATTTGCACGAAGACCAAAAGAGGTTTGTCGACGGCCACGGGCGCAAGCCTGGCGTGGTAGCCCAGGATCACGCCGCGCCGTTCCAGGCGTTTGATGCGCTCCGCACAGGGCGAGGTGGATAAGCCCACGCGCTCGCCGAGTTCCGTGATGGAGATGCGCCCTTCGCGCTGGAGGATATGCAGGATTCTGCGATCGATGCGATCGAGCTCGCTCATTTTTGCGAAATAACACGTTGTGGAGGATGTTGGCAGAAATTTTTCTGGTTTTCATCAAGAATACAGGAAAAATTGCTGCTTTGAATCATTACAATAACTGATTATTTGGCAGGACATTCAACGTGAAAGTCATCGTGGTGGGCGGTGGCGTGGTGGGCGTGGCCACCGCCTTTTATCTGGCCCGGGCCGGCGCCGAAGTCGAGCTGCTGGACCGGCAGCCGGGCGTCGCGCTCGAAACCAGCTACGCCAATGCGGGACAGGTCTCGCCCGGCTATTCCACCCCCTGGGCCGCGCCGGGTATCCCCCTCAAGGCGGCCAAATGGATGTTCCAGCGCCATGCGCCGCTGGCCTTCCGTCCCGACGGCACGCTGTTCCAGCTGCGCTGGATGCGGGCCATGCTCGCCAACTGCAACGCGGCCAGTTATGCCCGCAATAAAGAGCGCATGATGCGCGTGGCGGAGTACAGCCGGGATTGTCTGCGCGAGCTGCGCGCCGAGCTCGGACTGCAATATGAGCAACGCAGCGGCGGCACCCTGCAGTTGTTCCGTACCGACGCCCAAGTGGCGGCCGCTGAACGCGATACCCGCGTGCTGGAGGCGAGCGGCGTGCCGCACGAGCTGCTCGATACCGCCGGCGTGATCCAGGTCGAGCCGGGCCTGGCCGGGGCGCGCCAACGGATCCGTGGCGGGCTGCGCCTGCCCAATGACGAAACCGGCGATTGCTATCGCTTTACCGTCGAGTTGGCCGAGCAGGCCCGGCGTCTGGGCGTCCGATTGCATGTGGGTGTGCAGGCGCGCCGTTTGCTCCGCCAAGGTCCGCGTATCACCGGGTTGGAGCTGGTGGGTCACGGCGCCCCGGTGCTGCAGGCCGACCATTATGTCGTTGCCCTCGGCAGCTTCTCGCGCGGCTTCGTCGAGGCGCTGGGCATGGATCTGCCGATCTATCCCGTCAAGGGCTATTCGCTCACCATCCCGCTGCTGGATCCGGCGCAGGCGCCGGTTTCCACCGTGCTCGATGAAACCTACAAAGTGGCCCTGACCCGTTTCGATGATCGGATCCGGGTGGGAGGCATGGCGGAACTGGCGGGCTTTGATGCAAGCCTGCCGCCACGCCGGCGTGAAACTCTGGAGCTGGTCACCCGTGAACTGTTTCCGGGCGGCGATCTCGCGGCCGCGCAGTTCTGGTCGGGCCTGAGGCCCATGACGCCGGACAGCACCCCCATCATCGGAGCCACGCCGTATGCCAACCTGTTCCTGAATACCGGGCACGGTACGCTGGGCTGGACGATGGCCTGCGGTTCGGCGAAGCTCTTGAGCGACCTGATGACCGGTTCGGCGCCCGCCATCAGCACCGAGGGCCTGGCCATGGATCGCTATCTGCGGCAAGGCCGGGCGGGCAGGCGCCGGGAGGCCAACGAGGGATTGTCGTGAGCCGCCCCAGCCAGGCCTCGATCTCGCTGGCGGCCTTGCGGCACAACCATCGGCTCGCCCGCGGGCTGCATGGCGGCCGCGCCCTCGCCGTGCTCAAGGCCAACGCCTATGGCCACGGCGCCACGGCATGTGCGAGAGCCCTGGCGCCTGAAGCCGATGGCTTCGCGGTGGCTTTCCTGGAGGAAGCCTTGTCGTTGCGCGAGGCGGGCATCCGGCATCCCATTCTGCTGCTCGAGGGGGTCTTCGACGCCGCCGAGTTGGCCTTGGCCGCTGGCGGTGATTGCTGGGTCGTCGTCCATCATCCGGAACAGTTGCGCATGCTGGAGCTGGCGCCGGCGGGGCTGCCGCCGCTGCATGTGTGGCTCAAGGCCGATACCGGTATGCGGCGTGCCGGGTTTGCGCCCGGCGAGGCACGGCTGGCCTATCAGCGGCTGGTGGCGTGCGGCAGGGCTGCGTCGATCACCTGGATGAGCCACTTTGCCTGCGCCGATGAGCCGGATCGGCCAATGACCCGCCGGCAGATCGAGGTCTTCGACGAGATCACGCGCGGCCTGCCCGGCGCGCAGAGTCTCTGCAATTCGGCGGGCGCGTTGGCCTGGCCGGCGGCGCGGCGCGATTGGGCGCGGCCCGGCATCCTGCTGTACGGCGTGGAGCCGGTGGCGGGCCGGCGCCATGGCTTGCGGCCGGTCATGTCGCTCGAAAGCCGCGTCGTGGCGCAGCGGCTGGTGCAGCCGGGCGAGTCGGTGGGCTACGGGGCGGCTTTCGTGGCTCGCGAGCCGACGCGGGTGGGGCTCGTGCCCCTGGGTTATGCGGATGGTTATCCTCGTCACTTGCCGGAAGGCGGAGCGCCGGTGGCGATCGACGGTATCCTCAGCCGCATCGTGGGCCGCGTTTCGATGGATATGCTCTGCGTCGATCTCGGCCCGGCGCCTTCGGCGGGGCCGGGCAGCCGCGTCGAGTTGTGGGGGCAAACCATCGAGGTGGCCGAAGTGGCCGCCGCCGCCGGCACCATTGCCTACGAGCTGCTGTGCAACGTCAAGCGCGTGGCGTTCCGCTACGAAGCCGATGTCGAGCGCCCGGCCGGTTCCGGGAACGAAGCGCGAGAGAAAATGGAGACAGCAGGGTCGAGCGCCACCTAGCTCTGTGGGCCAGGCGCCCGCGGCTCGCGCCACCCTCGACGTGTCTTCCCGGTAAGATGCCCGCATACGGAACGCCAATGGATTTCAGCGCTCCGACTTTCTTTTTAGCCGCCATGCTCCGCCTGGACGATTCCATTACCTTTCGCCGCCTCGAGGCCCTGCTGGCATTTTTGCAGACGGGCAACCTTGCCCGGGCCGCTGAATTGCTCGACACCAGTCCGGTCAGCATGCACCGCGCCTTGCACGCGCTGGAGCAGGGTCTGGGTTGCGAACTGTTCCGTCCCCAAGGGCGAAATCTCGTGCCCACCGAAGCGGCTCACGTTCTTGCCGCCACGGCCCGCCAGGTGCTCGACACCATGCATGAGGGGGTAAGGGCCACACGTGAGGCGGCGGGCCAGGCCGAGCAGGCGATCAAGCTCGGCTCCATGTACTCCCTGACCGCCGACGTGGTGCCACGCTTGATCGTTGCGCTGGGGCGCGATGCGCCGGGGTTGAAGGCGGAATTGGTGATGGGTTCGAACGCCGAGTTGCTGGCAGGCCTGCGCAGCGCCGAACTGGATGCGGCGCTATTGTCGGTGGCCGAGGCTTTCGACGATATCGAGACCACGGTGTTGCTGCATGACGAGCTGTATTTCGCCACGGCGCCGCAGTCGCGCTATGCCGCGCTGGACGAAGTGGATCTACGGCAGTGCGGCGGCGAGAGATTCGTCATGCTGGCCGAAGGCTTCTACACGCGCACGGCTTGTGCCCACGCTTTCGCGGCAGCGGGGTTCGAGCCCGACATTGCCTTGCAGGTATCGGATATTTTCTCGCTGGCCAATCTGGTGCGTGGCGGCGTCGGCTGCACCTTGCTGCCGGGGCGCATGCGGGGTGTGATGCGGGAGGGCGTGGTGCTGCGCCCGCTGGCCGCGCCATATCGGATGCGGCATCCCCTGGGCCTGGCGGTGTTGCGCTCGCGCTCGAGCGAGGCCAGCCTGCGGCGCTTGAAGGCCGTTTGCCTGACGGTGGCCACACCGTGATCGCCGGCCGGGGTCAGCGGCTGGCCGCATGTTTTTCCACCCAGCTCACGATGGCGTCGGCCGAACGAAACTCATCGGCGGAGCGAGCGGGGATGCCGGGGTAGCGCTCGTTCCATTGCCGCGACAGGGCGGCACCGGCGCCGATCTCCAGCACGCAGCCGATTCGCCGTTCGGCAATGCCTTGCAGGCAGTCCGTCCACCGTACGCATTGCGCCACTTGCGCCGCCAGATCCCGGCGCGCATCATCGGCGGTGAGCACCCGTCGGCCGGTGGCATTGGCATAAAGCACCCAGGCGGGGCGCCGTACCTCGATCCCGGCAAGCCGCCGGGCCAATGCCAGGCTGGCGCCTGCCATCCAGCGAGTGTGGGAGGCGAGTTCGACCCGCAGGGTGGTGCAGCGAACATCCAGCGCCTCGGCATCGGCGCAAAAGGCCTGCAAGGCGGGGCGGGGGCCGCCCAGGATCACAGTGCTGCCGCTATCGATCGCCAGTTCGAGTCCATGCCGCTGGCGGAGCGTGGCCAGGGCTTCCGCCGGCAGCCCGGTCACCCCGATCAGGCCCGTGGGCGCCGCCTGCCGCGCACAATCATCCATGAAGGCGGCGCGTTCGATCGCGAGGCTTTGCGCCGTGGCGGCATCGAAAGCGCCGGCCACGCTGAAGGCCGCGAGTTCGCCCACGCTATAGCCGGCGATAGTCTGTGGCGCGGGCAATTGATCCTTCAATCGCCGCCATGCCGCGAGCGCGAAGCTGGTGAGCAGGGGTTGCGCAAAGGCGTTGCGGGCGCAGGCTTCGGGATCGGCCAGGCGCTGGCGCCAGTCGGCGCCCAGCGTGGCGGCCAATGTCCGCAGCTCGGGCTCGTCATCCGCCAGCCAGGGCAGCATGCCGGCATGCTGCAGGCCCTGACCGGCAAACAAAAGGGCGAATCCCATGGAAGTCCTCTGTTGAGCAATAGACGGCGGAAACGGAGCCTGTGATGGTGCCTCAGCAAGGGAAAGGGGCCGCAGGCTCCCGTAGGATGGCGGCAACGTCCCCGCCGAGAGGCTGGAATCCTTTGCTCGGGCTTTGGATCCGGACCAGCCAGCAGGCGGCGGCCAGCATGTCGGCGGCGCCGCCGGGCGAAAGCCGGCGGCTCACGAACTCCCGATGCAGGGCCAGTGCGGCTTGCGGGCCGCCCATGCGTCCCGCGCCGCCAGCCGCAAGAAAGCCGCGCGCGGCTTGGCGGGCGAAGGCGAGGCCCGCGCGGCCGCCGCGCCGGGCCAGATTGGTGTCGTCCAGATGGGCCATGGCGGCGAACAGCGCATCCAGTCGCGCCTGATCGGGTGACAGGCCGCGCCGCAGGCCGGCTTCCAGCGCCGGCAGGACACGCTCGAACAGCACGGGAAAGCCCAGCGCCGCTTCCTGGGCGGCGCTGCGCAAGCCATGCTGGCGGGCGGCGATGCTGCCCGGCAGGTCGCGCCGCACCGCGGCGTGAGCGGCGAGCGCCGGGCCCCAGTGCTCGAGCAGCATGGCCCGCAGGCTCGATGCCCGAAGGGATTGGCCCGATGCGAGCAAGGCGCCGGCGCTGGCGCCCAGCAGGCCAAGCAGGAACACCGCGCCGCGATGCGTATTCACGCCGCCGGTCGCCCGGAGCATGCGCGTTTCGGCGGTCATGCCGCATGCCTGGAGATCCGCGAATGGCCGCCCGGCGGCGCCCAAGCGCACGATGGCGGGAAAGTAGCGGCGCAAGGAGAACAGGCTGCGCAGAAACGTCCCGGCGTCCATATCGGCATGGCTGCCGCTATCCACCCGCGATACCAGCCCCGGCTTGGGATACAGCGCCAGTTCCTCATGCAGCGCGATCACGGCCTGGCGGCCGATGGCGTCCGTCGCCGTGATCGTGGAGGCGCTGCGCGGCGCCAGGGGGCGTCCTCGCCGTGCCGCCCGAACCTCCTCCTGTCTCCAGGAGGCGGCCTTCGCCTCGGGCGAGCCCGCGGCCCGTCCCGTCAGGCGGACGCCGGCTGGGGTAGGGCCCGCATGGACCATCAGGCGGGGTTCGGGCACGGGGCCTCTCCGGGCTCCGCCAGCGCGGCGCCGTGCAAGGACTTGAATAGCACGACACGGGTCGCGCCCTGGCTCCAGCGCCGCCATTCCCGCCATGCCACCGCACGGCCATCGGGAAAACAAAGCTCGCCGTCCAGCAGACCTGCTTCATCGTCGATGGCGGCCAGCAGCGTGGCGGCCCGGGTGGCGGTGGCGTGATCGGCGACCGGAATGAGCAAGTCGAGGTCAGAGGCGCCATGGCAGTAAGCCAGGCCGGTGAGGTGTTGCCAGCCATGGCTGCCATAGACCCTGGCGCATAAGCCGACCCGATGCAGCTGCGCCGGCAAGGCCAGCCAGGCGGCGGGCGCGGCCGGAAGCCCGGCCACGACGGCGGCGAGCGAGGGCCAGCGGCTGGGAAGCAATCGAGGCTCCCGCCCGCAGGGCGAGGCGTTGGGGCCACGCCTGGCCACGCCAGAAGCCCGGTCCGTGCGGGTGGGAAGGTCAGCGTCCGGCGTATCCGGGCGGCCTGTCGAATCGCCGAGTGACCCGCCGCTATGGGATCGCATGGTCAAGTGACTGCTAGCCACGCGTAGGGCCACGCGCCGGCGGCCCCAGCATTGCGGGGCCGCCAGACCCAAGAGCAGGGTGCCGGCTGGCGTGGCCAAGGCGGATTTGGCATTGTCGAGATTCTGCCGCGCCACCACCAGGGGTAGGTCCCGCTCGGCCCAATGTTCCAGGCAGGGCCGGATCTCGCCCGTCCAGGGTTGCCGCAGGGCCGCTCGCCAGCCGTCCTCTGTCAAATGCACCAGCATTTGCCGTTGCCACGGCGCTGGGCGCGGCGAGTCGGGCGGAGTGTCGGTCATGCGGCGTCGAGCACGCGCTGGATGATGTCGGCCGCCAGGCGGCGTCCGCCGCGGCTGGCGCCATCGCGGGCCCGTTCATCCTGGGGCGTCAGATCGGCAAGCGCCTGGCGCAAGGCCTCGGCCGGGTCGCCCTCCCAGAGCCGGCGCACGCCTCCCATGCGCAGATAGTTCACCACGCCCGGAGCGAATACCGGATTGTTTTGCGAGAGTTCACGCAGGGTGCTCTCGGGCAGCTTGGTGATGCGCGCCATCGCGGGCAGGCGCATGACATAGATTTCGGCCTCGGGCAAGGCATCGCAGGCGTCGGCGATCAGCCCCGAGGTGATAAAGCCGCCGGACAAGGCCTGGTCGTACACCAGGCCCAGTACGGCATGGCCCTGGCGGCGGGCAAGGTCGATCGCCTTGCCCAGGTGGGCCATGGCGCGGTTCAGGCCCAAGAGCTCTTCGCGCCGGCGCAGCCGCTGGCCCTGGGTATCGATCAGCAGCAGCAAGGGGCGGCCCGGATGCCGGGCCACCGTGTCGAGCACCACGCGGGCCTGGGCCAGCGCCAATTCCAGGCCCACCTCGGCATGGCCAGTGGTGCCCAAAACGGTGATGATTCGCCCGTCGAGGCAGGCGGTGCCGGAGAGAAAGTCGCCTTCGGCGGTGATGGCGTGTTGCGGGCCGAACAGGCGGCCCGCCAGGGTTTGCCAGGACATACTCATGCTTGCCTGCCTTCGTGAGCGAAACGGTCCAGCAGGGCCGCAACGTCGAGATCGGGAATGTGTTCCGCATCGGGCACGCCCAGCTGCCGCCAGAGCGCCACGGCCTCCGTCTCGGGGTTCGCCGGCGCATCGGGCGGCGCCAGCGCCAGTCGGCGGCGGAGTTGCGCGTGTTCGTTCTCCAGCGACTTGGCGGTAACCGGCCGCGAAGCATCGGCGCCGTTCAAGATCGAGAGTGTCGCGTCGCGGAAGGCCTGGACAGCGTCTTCCACCAGGTGGCTGCAGTCGCCCAGGATCCAGCGGTGCTTGCCGCCTGTCGTTCGCCACACCAGGGCGCGATCGCGCGAGTCGAATTCGTCCACGCCCCGCGAGGCTTCGATCACTTCGGGTCCGGAGAGCGCCAGGCGGCCAACATCGCTGAGAATGATGTGGTCGGCGCAATGCGCCACGATGCCCATGCCGCCGAAGCAGCCGTTGTTGCCGCCGATCAGCACCAAGGTGGGGATGCCGGCGGCGCGCACGTCGAGCAGGGCGCGCATCACCTCCGACACCGCGATCAGGCCGGCGTTGGCTTCGTGCAGGCGTACGCCTCCCGAATCGAGCAGCAGGAGCACGGCGCAGGGGCGATCGCGCAGCGCGCGCCGCAGCAGGCCCACCAGCTTGGCGCCGTGGACCTCGCCCACGCCTCCACCCAGATACGCGCCTTCCTGCGCCGCGGCGAAGACATGCCGGCCATCCAGGCGGGCATGGCCGATCACCACGCCGTCGTCGAAGGCGGGAGGCACGCCCAGGGCTTGCAGGTGGGGGCTGGTCAGGCGGTCTTGCGGCGGCAGCCATTCCTGGAAGCTGGCGGCGTCCAGCAAATGGGCAAGCCGCTCGCGGGCGGTACATTCGGCATAGCTCAGCATCGTGAAGAACTCCGTCTCTCGGCCGGAGATTCTCCGCCACCCTGCAGGGGAGCCTTCGGCTCCAGGGAACGACTGCCTCGTTTGCCCTCGTCCTGAAGGATAAGCCCGGACACCGGACAGTTCCTGCGGACTGACCGGTGCCTGGCGCATCCGAGCGGCATGCAGGCCGCGAGGTGGGCGGGGCTTGCGCTTGGGCTCGTGGTCATGCGGCGATCTCCCGGGCAGCCTGATCCAGCCGCAGACTGACCACGGCGGGCGTGGCGCCCATGTCGTGGATGGAGATCCGCACTCCCGCCAGATCGTGGCGGCGGTGGAAGTCGCGCACCACGGCGTGCCAGATGTCGCCGAAGCCGCGCGCCGAGGTTTCGATCCGAACGGTGCAGGCGGGTCCCGCTTCGGGCTCCAGCAGCACTTCGAGATTGCCGGAGCCGACCACGCCCACCAGCACCGGCGGAAAGTCGCCGGCCTCGCGTTGGCCTTCCCATCGGTATTCCAGGGTTTCGAGTTCCGGGGAAATGCCGGTCATCTTTGCCTCCCGTGCGCCGCTTACCAGTGGCGAAAACGTTTTGGGGGTTGGTAGAGGCCGCCCGAAGCGCGCACGAGGTCGCGGATGCTGCGGGCGGCGAGCAAGTTGCGCGTGGCCTGGCGCGAATCGATGCCGAGGTCTTCGGGCCGCTGGACGATGCCGCGATCGCGCAGGTTCTCGACCATGGCGTGGTCGCGGGCCAGCCCCACCGCGGTGTAACCGGCCACGCCGCGGATCGCCTGTTCGCGCTCTTCGTCGGTGCGGCATAGCAGCAGATTGGCCAGGCCTTCTTCGGTGAGGATATGGGTGACATCCTCGCCGTAGATCATGATCGGCGGCAGATCCAGGCCGGCCTGCTCCCGCAGCTCCCAGGCATCCAGCCGATCGACGAAGGCGGGGCGCATGTGCTCGCGGAAGGTTTCGACCATTTGTACCACCAGTTTCCGGCCTTTCGGCACGCCGGCCACGCCGGAGCGCCCACCGCGGGCCTGGTCGCCGGCCTTCATCCAGGCCGGCGAGCCATGGCGCCGCCCGCCCGCGTCGGTGCCCATATTGGGCGCGCCGCCGAAACCCGCGATGCGGCCCAGCGTGGCGGTGGAGCTATTGCCTTGCAGATCGAGCTGCAGGGTCGAGCCGATGAACAGGTCGCAGGCATAGTGGCCGGCCACCTGGCACATGGCGCGGTTGCTGCGCATGCTGCCGTCGGCACCGGTGAAGAAGACGTCGGGCCGGGCGCGCAGGTAGTGTTCCATGCCCAGCTCGGAGCCGAAGGAATGAATGGATTTGACCCAGCCCGCTTCGATGGCCGGGATCAGCGTGGGGTGGGGGTTGAGCGCCCAGTGGCTGCAGATCTTGCCCTTGAGCCCCAGCGCTTCGCCATAGGTGGGCAGCAGCAGTTCGATGGCGGCGGTGTCGAAGCCTATGCCATGGTTCAGGCGCTGCACGCCATACTCGGCATAGATGCCCTTGATCGCCATCATCGCCATCAGCACCTGGATTTCACTGATCTGCGCCGGATCGCGGGTAAACAGCGGTTCGATATAGTGCGGGCGAGGCGCCTTGACGATGAAGTCCACCCAGCCGCCGGGAACATCGACGCGGGGCAGGCTGGCGTCGGGAGCATCGAGCAGTTCATTGACTTGCACGATAACGATGCCGCCCGAGAACGCCGTGGCTTCCAGGATCGCGGGAGTGTCTTCGGTGTTGGGGCCGGTATAGAGGTTGCCGTCGGCATCGGCGGCCTGTGCGGCCACCAGCGCCACGCGCGGCGTGAGATCGACGAAGTAGCGGGCGAACAGTTCGAGATAGGTATGAATCGCGCCCAGCCGCAGCGAGCCATCCGACACCAGCTGCGCCAGCCGGGCCGCCTGCGGGCCCGAGAAGCTGAAATCCAGGCGCTCGGCGATGCCGTTCTCGAACACGTCCAGATGCTCGGGCAAGGCCACGACGGACTGAACCATGTGCAAGCCATGCACGGTGGCGGGATCGAGGGCGGCCAGCGTTGCGGCCAGGAAATCGGCCTGCTTTTGATTATTGCCCTCCAGGCAAACGCGGTCGCCGGGGCGCAGCACGGCCTGTAGCAGCCGTGGGAGCGCGTCGGGATCGACGCGTTTGCCGGCGAGCGCGGGGCCCAGGGCTTCGGCGGCGCGAGCCAGGCGTTGGGCGCGGTCCGAGGCGCGCGTGTTCCAGGAGGTGGGGGTAGCCATGGCCGTACGGTAGTCGGCCAGTGGCTGCGCATCAATCAAGCGGTTGTCCAAAATCATTCCGAAAAACGGAATGATGGACGCGGCTCGGTGACGTCGAGAACAAGGGCGATGCGCCAGCCGGCCCGCGGCGCGGAGCGGGCCGACGCGCTTCGCCTTGTCGGGGCTCAAGAACCAGGTGGCTTCAATTTGGCTTCAAACTCGCTTGCCCAGGGTGCCGCCCCGATCCAGCAGCTCGTGTACGCGGCGTGCGTCGGCCAGGGCAAAGCCACTGGCCCGCGGCGCGCGGACACGGCCGGTGGCCATCAGTTCGATGGCTTGCTCCATCAAACCGCGCCTCTGGGCGCGGTCGGCGTCGATGGCGTGAATGGAGAAGGTGCGCACCGCCAGGCTGCGGCCCAGCAGCTTGCGCAGTTCGCCGAACACGTCGGCGCTGGGCGAGCCCTGGACAATGTTGTACGACACCAGCATGCCCGAGGGCGCCAGCGCATGCAGGCAGGCCACGAACAGCTCACCGCGCAAGTGATCGAAGGCCAGGTCGACGCCGCGTCCGCCGGTGCGCTCCATCACCTGCGCCGCGATGCGAGCCGGATCGCCGTCGACGAGTTCGCTCACGCCGTTGGCCAGGGCAAAGGTCCGTTTTTCGGGCGTGGAGGCGCTGCCGATGACCCGGATGCCACGGTCGCGGGCGACCTGGGCCAGGGCGGTGGCCACGCCGCCGGCGGCGCCGGGGACCAGGATGGCCCGCGCCGGCGCATTGCCGTTGCTGGCCAGCAGCGCGATCGCAAGCTGGAAGTTGCCCAGGCTCACCGCATCATCGAAGGCGATGCTGGCCGGCAGGGAGAACGGCGCTTCGGCGGGAACGCAGATGGCTTCCGCATAGCAGCCGCCGCGCTGCGGCAGCTCGCGAGCGCTGACCAGCACCCGGTCGCCAATCTGCCAGGCGGTGACGCCCGGACCGAGAGCATCGATGGTGCCGGCCATCTCGTTGCCTGGGATGGCCGGCAGCGGTGACATCCATTTGTAGGTGCCATTGCGGATCAGCACGTCGGGGCCGCCGGCACCGATGGCGGCGGCTCTGATCCGGACTTGACCGGGCCCGGGCCGCGGCAGCGGTAGATCGACCACCTCCAGGACCTCGGGGCCGCCGGGCGCTTGCAGTTGGATGGCTTTCATCAGCGTTGACCGTCGTGTACGGAGACGTTCTCCTTGCTGAGCCCGCCCAGGCGGGCGTGCACGCGCCCGCCGGTGCCCATGACGAGAGCATAGAGAATCTCGTTGGGCCGGGGAGCGTCCTGGATGCCGATCTCCAGGGTGTTGTAATGGCTGCGCACATAGGACGCATGGATATAGTGCAGCGGCACCATCAGACGGTAGCCGGTGGCGGCCACCGCCTTGGCGGCCGGCACCATGGCCTTGGGTTCGCCCAGCAGAGCCCGCATCGCCCAGCCGCCGGCTTCGTGCCACACGGCGGCGTGCTCGAGCTCGCCGTTTACGCCCACGATCGCCGCCTTGCTGTAGACCTCGATGGCGTCGCGGCCCAGGGTGTCGATCAGTTCCTGGGCCAGCAGGGTGCCCAGCGAGCGAAGCTCGGCCATGAAGGGCAGCAGGTCGGGCTCGTAGCGGCCGGCGTAAGGATTGCGGATCACGGCGCAGGCGGCCGCCAGCTTCAGTGGCCTGTCGGCCGGCGGGCCGCCTTCATGGAAGATGGTTTCGACGGCCAGACTGCGCTTGCGGATATCGATGAGGGACATTGGCCCATGCCTCATTGTTGGGGAATGTTGGAATCATGAACGACGGCGGTCCACTTCTTCAGTTCGCCTGCAACCATGGCCGCCATGTCTTCGGGCGTGCTGCCCTCGACTTCACCGCCCATGGCGACCAGCCGTTCGCGCACGGCGGGGACTTCCAGCGCTTTCAGGACGGCCGCATTCAAGGTATCGATGACGGGGCGGGGAGTTCCCGCCGGCGCCATGAGGCCAGCCCAGGACGTGACGCCATAGCCGGGTACGCCTTGCTCCGCCACCGTGGGCAGTTCGGGCATCGCACTCCAGCGCTGCGGGCCGGTGGCGGCCAGCGCGCGCAGCTTGCCGCCCTGGATGTTGGGCATGACGGCGGTGGGCGGGGCGATGATGAAGGGAATTTCACCGCCCAGGAGCGCCGTGACCGAGGCCGCGTCGCCCCGGTACGGCACGTGGAGCATGTCCACCTTGGCCATCTTCGCCAGCAGCTCGACTGCCAGGTGATGTGTGGTGCCGATGCCCGCGGTGCCATAGGAAATGGCGCCGGGGTCTTTGCGCGCGACCTCCAGGAGCTCGCTCAGCGTGCGATAGGGAGAGTCTTCGCGCACGGCGATCAGGAAGGGAAAGTAGGTGATCGTCGAGATCATCTGATAGTCGTCGGCCGCCCGGTAACCCGGGTTCTTGTAGATCGCGCCGGCTACCGCGTGCCCGCCGGTGGCCAACAGCAAGTTGTAGCCGTCCGGCTGGGCCCGGGCGACCGCTCCGGAAGCGATGGTGCCGCCGGCCCCGGTATGGGCTTCGACGATCACGGGCTGGCCCAGGGTTTTGGACATTTCGCTACCGACCAGACGGGCGATGGTGTCGGCGTTGCCGCCGGCGGCAAAGCCCTGGGTAATCTTGATCGGCTTGTCGGGATACGTCTGCGCCTGGACGGGAAGCGCCAGGGCGCAGGCAACGAGCGCGCCGGCGCCGAGAAGGGATTTGTGCCACATGGTTGTCTCCTGGTTTTCTGGATCGTCGGGGTGGCTGCGCCGGGCTCGGGGGTGTGGGCCGGCGCAACATGAGGCCGCAAGGCGCCCGTGCGGCGTCAGGCTTGTTGAACGATGGGGTTGCGCAGCAGGCCGACGCCTTCGATTTCCACCTCGCAGACGTCGCCCGGCTTCATGAAGCGCGGAGGCTTGCGGGAGAAGCCCACGCCCGATGGCGTGCCGGTGACGATCACGTCGCCGGGCGACAGGGTGAAAATGGCCGAGGCATAGCTGATCAGGCGGGGAACGCTGAAAATCATTTGGCCGGTATTGCCCGACTGCACCACTTCGCCGTTGAGCCGGACTTCGAGCTTGAGCTGGCGCCCCGGCTCAATCTCGTCGGCCGTGACCATCCAGGGCCCGAAGCCGCCGGTGGCTTCGAAGTTCTTGCCGGAGGCGATTTGCTTGGCATGGAACTGCCATTCGCGCACGCTGCCGTCGTTGTAGCAGGCATATCCGGCCACGTGCTCGTAGGCGTGCTCTTCAGGGATGTTGCGCCCGCCTTTGCCGATGATCACGGCAAGCTCCCCTTCCCAGTCGAGCGATTCGGAAACCTTGGGCCGCACGATTGACGCATTGTGCGCGGTTTGCGAACGCCACACCCGCAGGAAAATCGGCGGTTCGGAAGAGAGCTCCACCTTCAGGCCGGCGCCCACCGCCTCCTGATGATGGTCCATGTAGTTGCGCACCGCGCAGACGATTTTTTCGGGCCGGGGGATGACCGGCAACAGCGTGACCTCGGCATAGCCCCCGACGGGGGCGGCGCCGGACAGCAGGGCCTCGCGTCGTTCGAACTCCGGGCTGCCGACGAATTCGGCCAGCGTACCGATGCCCGTGGCCGAAGCCAGGTCGAATACCTGTTCGTCCACGACGGCGCCCCAGGACTCCCGGCCCGCGTGGATGTACGAAATCAACTTCATGCAGAACTCCTCGTCGCAGTGATGGTTGTTTTTATTATGCACGAAGTAATTTTTATGCAAAAAAAGTATTTTGGCCATAAAGTGTGATGGGTCGACACACACCGCAGCTATTGCGCGACTTCATGCGCGTGTTAGGATATGCGCATATTTCTATGCACATGGCTAAGCATTATGCCAACCACACCACCGGCTCGCCGCACGCGCAAGGGTTTGCCGGGTAAGCGCGCCATTAATTTGAGCCTGAGCAGCGATGTGCTGGAGGCCGCCAAGGATCTCAAAATCAACATTTCGCAGGTCTGCGATCACCACCTGCGGGAAGTCGTGCGGCACGAACAGGTGCGCAAGTGGCGCGAGGAGCACGCCGATTTCATCGCCGCCTACAACGCTACTGTCGAGGCCGAGGGCTTGCCGCTGGACGAGTGGAGAAGTTTCTGATGGCGCGTTTTGATGTGTATGCCAACTCCGGTCGTCATGCCGCCACGACGCCTTACTTGCTGGACGTGCAAAGTGATTTGCTCGATGGTCTGGACAGCCGGGTGGTGATCCCCTTGCGCCGCCTGAAGCATTTCCCGAAGGTGAAGTTGTCGACCCGCCTGACACCGATCTTCACCATCGAAGGTGAGGAATTGCTGCTGGAAACGCCGAAGATGGGCGCCGTGCCCCAGCGGGTGCTGAGGTCGCCGGTGGCTTCGCTCGAAGGTGATCAGGCCGAAGTCACCGCAGCACTGGATTTTCTTTTTCAAGGATATTGACCACGCGCCCAAGCGCAAGCCTCGCCGTTCACGGCGAGGTTGGCGAGGCCACATCTGCCGGAGCCGAAGGCCCCCGAACGGTGGCGGAGAAGCTCCGGCCGTAAGGCCGGAGTTCTTCACCACGCGTCCAAGCACCGGCCAACCTGGCGGCCGGCAGCCACTCGGATTCGCTTAGTGGCTTTGCGCCAGCGAAGCCTGCAATGCCGCCGCCACATTACGCTCGGTGCTTTTGACGTGTTCGCCCCACAGGGCGCAGGCGGTGGCCTTGTCGCGCCGCAGGGCGGCTTCCATGATCTTGCGGTGTTCGCTGGTTTTACGGCGCGCGGTTCGGCGTTGGCTGGCCGAGATGTGGCGATAGCGTTCGGCCTGGTCGAACAGGCTGGCGCTCCAGGTTTTGAGACGTTCGGAGGGGCAGGCGCTGAGCAGTGCCAGATGAAAGGCGCGGTGCAGCTCGCTCCATTCGGCGTCGAGCTGGAGGGGGCCGGTACCGAGCCGGCTTTCCACTTTGTCGAGCCGATGGAAGGCCGCCACGACCTGGGCCTCCCATTCGTCGTCGCCGGTGTCGATGGCGCCGGCCAGAGCTTCGAGATCCAGCATCAAACGCATGTGGGTGATGTCGGCGAAATCGGCGGCGGACAGCGGGGCGACGCGGAATCCGCGACGTTCGTCGGCGCGAACCAGGCCCTCCTGGGCCAAACGGCTGAGGGCTTCGCGCAGCGGGCTGCTGGAGAAGCCGTATTGTTTTTGCAGCTCGTCGAGCTTGAGTTTGCCGCCCGCGGGAAAACTGCCCGACAGGACGTCGCGGCGCAGCTGGCGGAAGGCGAGCTCAGTGAGGGGGAGCTGGGGCTCCAGGCGTGGGGTTTCGGCGCTCATACACGATTTTATGCAAAATTACCATATTTAAGCAATATTTTCCGCTGGCGGCAGCGTCGGCCGACGTGCGTTTTCCTCACAACATTAATCAAAATTAACCCAAGATCGAAGTCGACCTGCGCATAATGGAGGCGTTTCTCTAGATGCGAATGAAAAATGAACTCATTTACAAATCTGACGGCGGATACGCTGCGGGCCCAGGCCGACGCGGCGCAGCGCCTTGGCCCGCAACGCCGGACGCGGGAGTTGGCCGCCCATCTCGGCGTCTCCGAGTGCGAGCTCGTCCATGCCCAATACGAAGGTTTGTCGTCGCAGGCGCTGGCGGGGTCGTTGCATGAGATGTTCGCCGCCCTGGGCACCCTGGGGCGGGTCATGGCGCTGACGCGCAACGACTGGTGCGTGCACGAGCGTCATGGCAGCTACGACGGCCATGTCCGGCAGGGGCACGTGCATATGATGTTGGGGCCGGATATCGATTTGCGCGCCTTCGTCAATGTCTGGCGCCATGCCTACGCGGTGGAGCAGGGTGGGCGGCGCAGTCTGCAGTTCTTCGATGGCAGCGGCCTCGCCGTACACAAGGTGTACTGCACCGCCGACACCGATAAACAGGCTTACGCGGCTTATGTGCAGCGCTTCGCCGCTACCGAGCCCCAGGCTCCGGTGATCGTGCCAGCCGCCGTCGCCGGCGAGGGCGAGCCGAAATCGTCGCCCGAGCAGATCCGGGCGGCCTGGCTGGCGCTGCAGGATACCCATGGTTTTTATCCCATGCTGAGGCGCCTGGGCGTCAGCCGGTTGCAGGCCCTCGCCGCGGCGGGGTCCGATCTGGCGCAGCCGGTGGCGTCCGATAGCGTGGAGCGCATGCTGACGAGCGCGGCGCAGAGCGGCCTGGCCATCATGTGCTTCGTGGGCAATCCGGGCATGGTGCAGATCCACACCGGCCCGATCCGGCAATTGCGCCGCACCGGCGACTGGTACAACGTGCTGGATGAGGACTTCAACCTGCACCTCAATACGGCGGCGGTGGCGTCGAGCTGGGTGGTGAACAAGCCCACCACCGACGGCTGGGTGCGGTCGCTGGAGCTCTACCACGAGTCCGGCGAGCAGATCGTGCAGTTTTTCGGCCGTCGCAAAGAGGGCCAGACGGAACTGACGGAATGGCGTGCCCTGCTGGATGAACTGTGTTCCGAGCCTCTGGCGGTTTAAGCGTGCGCCAACAGGCTGGCACTCTCCTGAAAGCAAGGGCGGTTCATGCAGCGGTATCGTAGAAGTCTATTGGCGGCCGCGCTGGCGCTGCCGCTGGTGCGCAGTGCCTACGCGCAGACCGCGGCGCGCCCGCCGGCGCGAGTGGTGGCGGCGGGAGGCAGCGTCACCGAGCTTGTCTATGCGCTGGGCGCGGGCGAGCGCCTGGTCGCGGTGGATTTATCCAGCGTCTATCCGGCCGAGGCCCTGGCCTTGCCCAAGGTCGGCTATTACCGTGATCTGCCGATCGAGGGCGTGGCATCCATGCGCCCCGACTTGCTGATCGCGTCGGATCAGTCCGGCCCGCCCGCAACCTTGCAGCGCTTGCGCGATCTCGGCATACCGGTGCTGGTGGTGCCCGATGCGCCCACGCTGCCGGCCTTGCAACAGCGGATCCGTCTCATCGCCGACGCTCTTGGGGTATCGAACGCCGGCGAGCAACTGACCGCGCGCCTGGAAGCTTCTCTTGCGGCGCTGCCGCCCCTGCCCGACCGTGCGGCCTGGCCGAAGGCGGTCTCGATCATGGCGCATGGCAACAGCGTGCTCTCCGCGGGGAGCGGAACCACGGCCCATGCCATCATGACGCTGGCCGGCATCGATAACGTCATGCAGGGGCAGAACGGCTATAAGCCCGCGGCGGCCGAATCGATTCTGGCCGCGGCGCCCGATGTCATCATTACCACGGAGCTGAGCGTGCGCGCGCAGGGCGGCGCCGAACGCTTGCTGGCCCTGCCGGCGCTGGCGATCACCCCGGCGGCGCGCCAGGGCAGGCTCGTGGTGATGGAAGATGTGTTGTACCTGACCTTCGGTCCGCGCCTCGACGAGGCCGTTACCCGGTTGCGAGAGCGATGCACGCCGTTCGCCAAAACGACTTGAGCCGCTCCGCTCCGCTCTGGCGGTTGGCCACTTCGCCCATGAATCCCAGGCGCCGCCAGCGCGCAGCCTTGCTGCTGCTGGGCGTGATGCTCCTCATTGCCATGGCTTTCTCGGTCGCCGGCGGCGCATTCCCCATCGAAGCCGCAGACCTGCCGCGGGTGCTCTTGCGGCCCGCGGAGGGCGATGAACTGGCCCGTCAATTGCTGCTGGAGGTGCGGCTGCCGCGCATCGTACTGGGTGTGATTCTGGGCGCCGGCCTGGCGATCGCGGGAGCCGCGATGCAGGCCCTGTTTCGCAATCCGCTGGCGGATCCCGCCTTGATCGGCATTTCGTCCGGCGCGGCGGTGGGCGCGGTGGCCGCCATCGTGGTGGGAGGCGCCGGATTCCTGGTGGTGGCGGCAACGGCGTTCATGGGAAGCCTGGCGGCGACCTGGAGTGGCTATCTGCTGGGGCGTCGTACGCCAGGCACGGCGGGCCTGTTGCTGGCGGGCATCGCGATCAACGCGGTTTGCTTCAGCCTGATCGGCTTGTTCAGCTTCCTCGCCAACGATGCCCAGCTCCGCAGCCTGACGTTCTGGAATCTGGGCAGTCTGGGGCAGGGAAACTGGTTCATCCTGGCGTGGCTGGGGCCCTGGACCCTGATCCTGTCATGGCTGGTGTACCGGCGCTGGCGCGCGTTGAATGCCTTGCTGATCGGCGAGCGCGAAGCCTGGCACCTGGGATTCTCCCTCACCGGCCTGAGGCGTGAGCTGATCGTGCTGGTAGCGCTGCTGGTGGGCCCCTTGGTGGCCGCGACGGGGATCATCGGTTTCGTGGGATTGGTCGTGCCGCACGTGCTGCGCCTGCTGCTGGGAGCCGATCATCGCTGGCTGTTGCCCGCCAGCGCGCTGGGCGGCGCCATCGCCCTGGTGCTGGCCGATTGGGTGGCGCGCATCATCATGGTGCCCTCGGAGCTGCCGGTGGGCATCGTGACCAGCTTGATCGGCGCGCCTTTCTTTTTATGGCTGATCGGGCGGCGTCCGCGCCGGCGGGGGGTGTAATGCCGGCGCTGCGGGTGGAAGCGGTAGAGGCCCGGCGGGGTGGCCGCCGGGTTCTGCGCGATGTTTCGTGCGTGGTGGAGCCGGGCCGGCTGACGGCCGTTCTGGGTGCCAACGGCGCCGGAAAGTCGACGCTGCTCGCGGTGATGGCGGGCGAACTGGCTTACCAGGGTGGCAGGGTTCTGCTCGATGGCGAAACCCTCGGCGCCCATGGCGGCCTGGAGCAGGCGCGGCGCCGCGCGGTGTTGCCGCAACAGGTGAGCTCGGGCTTCCCGCTGCCGGTGGGCGCCGTGGTGGGCATGGGCGCTTATCCGTTTCCCGAAATGTCCCAGGCGCGGGTCGACGACGAAGTGCAACTGGCCTTGCACGAAGTCGATCTGCTGGAAGCGCTCCTCCTGCCTTACGACGCGTTGTCGGGCGGCGAGCAGCAACGCGTGCAGTTCGCCCGCGTCTGGCTGCAAATCAGGGCGGCGATCCGGCGCAATGGCCACGCCTATCTGCTGATGGACGAACCCGTCTCGAATCTCGACCCGCGGCATCAGCAGGGCTTGCTGCGGATTGCCCGGGAGATGGCGGAGAGCGGGCAGGTGGGCGTCATGGTGATCTTGCATGACTTGAATCTGGCGGCGCGCTGGTGCGACTCGCTGGTCCTGCTGGGTGGCGGCGAAGTGCTGTCGGCCGGTGAGCCGGCCAAGGTACTGACGCCGGACAGCCTGGCTCTTGCCTACGGAGTGCGTCCGGCCGTGTTGCCGCATCCGCGGGCGCCGGGGCGGCCTTTGGTGCTGTTCGATTGATCGCGCGGCGCGCCCGGCTGACGGGCGCACCAAAGACCGCCACGGAAAGCCCATGCCCGGTGTGCCGGCTATGTGGGGAATATTCTTATGAATGCGATTGCAAATAATACATATTCGCATTTATAAAATATAATCTCCCGCTTGGCCGGGGTGCCAGGGTTCTTGCCGCAGGTGCGCGGGCGATCCCGCGTTCAAGCTGAAGCCCCGCAGCCGGGGAATGAGGACTTCCGCGAATGGTGGCAAAGAAACGTCGGCTCGCCGGTGTTCTCCCGGGTCGAGCCGAGGCTCGGCCGGAGAGCCGGGGGGCTTCACGGGAGAGAAAAGATGAGAATCCTGATCGTCGAAGATGACAGCAAAGTCAGCTACTGGCTGGTCAGCAAGCTGCAGGCGTGCGGCCATCAATGCACGCTGGTGGATAACGGCCGGCTGGCGCTCGATACCGTGGCCCGCGAGGCCTTCGACGTGATGGTGCTCGACCGCATGCTACCGGTCATGGACGGCATGGAGGTGCTGGCCCATTTACGGGACCGGCGCCGGCCGAGCATCCTGGTGCTCTCGGCGGTCGACCAGCCGGATGATCGGGTGGCTGGCCTGCGCGCGGGCGCCGACGATTATCTGGGCAAGCCGTTCCATTTCAGCGAGTTGCTGGCGCGGCTCGATGTCTTGGCGCGCCGTGGCGCGAGCGCCGCCGAGCTGCGGGTGCTGAACCTGCGGGATTTGAGCATGGACGTGTTGCAGCGCGAGGTGCGCCGCGGCGGGCAGCGACTGGACCTGACCGACAAGGAGTTCCAGCTTCTGCGGGTCTTGTTGGAACATAGCGGACAGGTCGTCACGCGATCGATGCTGCTGCAGAAAGTCTGGGGCTACGAGTTCGATCCCCAGACCAATCTGATCGACGTCCATGTGTCCAAGCTGCGGGCCAAGCTCGACGACAAGCGCTTTGGCGCTCCCTTGCTGCGCACCGTGCGGTCCGTGGGCTATGCCTTGGGCTGAGGCGCCCGGCGCCGCCGGGACCGAGTCGCGGGGCCTGGCCCGCCGTCTGCAGGCGCTGGGCGCGGGGCACGTGCGCCAGGCCACCGCCACCGCCTTCATTTTCCTCCTGGTCACCCTGTTGACGATGGCGAGCGGCGCGGCGCTGATCGAAGGCGTGCTCAATAGCCATGTCCGCGAACTCGTCCTGAACACGATCCAGGCGCAAGAGACGGCGGGCTGGAAGAGCGCGGAAGACGTCGCCCTCGCGCGGCGCGCCCAGGACGGCGAGCCGCGGGAAGGGCGCAGCTCGCTGGTCGTGGATGCAATGGGGTCGGTGCGCCACGGCGCACCGGGGCTGTGGCCGGCGCTGGGGTGCGAACTATCGCGCTGCCATGGCTGGCACCGAGTGCGGTGGCAGGGGCCCGGTGGCCAGCGCCAGGAATGGCTGGGCCTGGCCGTACCCTTGGCCGATGGCGGCCTGGTGTACGACGCTTATGACGTGCTCCCCATGCTGGAACGGGTCCGCGTTCTGCCACTGATCGCCGGCGCCGGTCTGTTCGTCGCGGTGCTGCTGAGCATTGTCGCCAGCATGCGCTTTGGTGCCCATAGCCTCGCCCGGGTGGAGGACATCCGGCGTACCCTGCAGCGCTATGCGGGCGGCGAATCTGCGGCGCGCGTGCAGCCGCGCGCCGGTGAGCACGATGAGCTGGAAAGTCTGGCGCTCAGCGTCAATCAGGCCCTGGACCGGATCAATACCGTGATGGACGAGGTCCGGGCGGTGAGCAGCCACCTCGCCCACGAACTGGGAACCCCGCTGACCCGCCTGCACCACCGCTTGTTCACGGTGTTCGAGGCGGGCAACGCCCCTGCCGCGGTGCGCGACGAGATGGTGCAGGCCCTCGATGAAGTGGAGCGCATTCAGCGCATGTCGAACGCCATTCTGCGCATCGGTGCGGTCGAGTCCGGTCGGTGTCAGCATCAATTCGAGGCCGTGCCGGCCAGCGCGCTGCTGAACGACGTGGCGGATTACTTCCAGCCGCTGGCGGAGCAACGCGGCGTCACCGTGCAAACCCGGGCGGCCACCGAGTGGCGGGTCCATGGCGATCGCGCCTTGTTGATGCAGGCCTTGTCCAACCTGCTGGATAACGCGCTCAAGTACGCCCATATGGGCAAGGTGATCGAACTCTACGCCGTACCTCGCGGGGATGGCCGCATCGAACTGGGGGTGGCGGATCGCGGGCCAGGCATTGCGCCGCTCCAGCGCGAACAGGTGCGGATGCGTTTCGTGCGGCTGGAGAGCCGGGACCAGGGTTCGCCAGGCTATGGCCTGGGGTTGTCTCTGGTACAGGCCATTGTGCGCCTGCATGGCGGCAGCCTGCTGTTGACCGACAACATCACGGAGAAGGGCGCCGGGGCGGTGGGCCTGAAGGCGGCACTGATCCTGGGGCAGGCCGACCGGCGCGAAGCGCCGGAATCGGTGGAGGTTGGCAATTCTTAAGCATATTTAATGGAACGAAGATTGTAGTGATAGAGAGAATCGTTCTTAATACGGGTTTTGGACCCAGACCCCGCCGTCCATCCTCAACCGGGGCATGGCCGGCATGAAACGTTTGAAACTCATAACAGGTGCAGGGTGAGCGAAAACCGATCCCTCGAAGGGCGGCCGGCGATCGGAGTTCGTGCGGCCGGTGGTGTGCAGGCGCGAACATGGCTTGCCGGGGTAACGCGAGGCACGGGCGGAATCGTGCTGGCGTGGTGCGCCTGGGGCGCGCAGGCCGGCGAGGACCCGGTGCAAAGCGGTCAACTGAATCCGGTGGTGGTCACCGCCACGCGCACCGAAAGAGACCTCGCGGATGTGCCGGTGCGCACCGAGATCGTGACTCGTGAAGAGATCGAGCGCACGCATGCGCGCACCCTGACGCAGGCACTGGAAAACGTGCCGGGACTGCAGATCCGGGAGATCCATGGCAAGTCGGGCTACGAGCTTTCCCTGCAAGGCTTGAGCAGCGATCAGGTCCTGGTGCTGATCGATGGCTTGCCTATTTCCGCGAGCACCGGTTCCACGGTCGATTTGAGCCAATATTTGCTGGCCGACGTCGAGCGCATCGAGATCGTCAAGGGCGCCGCCTCGGCGCAATATGGCAGTTCCGCCATGGGCGGGGTGGTCAACGTCATCACCCGGCCGATCCGCCAGGGCTTCCACGCCGACGTCACGGCCGACGTGGGCAGCTACGGTAAGCAGAATGTCTCGGGGAAGGCGGGGCGGATAGGCGCCTCGCACGGCAAGCTGGGGCTGGAGGGCGGCGGCGAGCAATGGCGCCTCCGTTTGTCGGCCGATTTGCTCGACGATAAGGGGTTCAGCGTCGATCCCGACGCCTGGCCGCGGCAGGGCGATGCCATCAAGCGGCAGCAATATGCCTTGCGCGGCGATTGGCTGCCCACCGCCAGCCAGCGCTACTGGATCGAGCCCAGCACCTATCGCGAAGACGATACGCAGCGCTTCGACTACTACCTGCCGCCCACCTACGTACCGCGCCACAAAACCGAAAAAATCACGCGCGACCGCGTGTCGGGAGGCGGCGAATGGCTGTTCGACAATGAGGCCCGGCTACAGCTGAGCGGCGTGGTGGAACGCTACGACAGTCATTCGGATACTTACTCCAGCGATTGGCTGATCACCGCGCGGCATGCCGAGCAGAACATGAGCCATGCCACGCTGCAGTTCGATCTGCCCGAATGGCGCCGTCAACGATGGCAAGTGGGTGGCGATTACCACTACGAAGACCTGGCCCAGACCAACAATGGCGTGTCCGAGTTCACGCGGAGCAAGGTCGATCGCCGTACCTTCGAGCTGTTCGGGCAGAACGACATCCTCTTCAACGACCGCTGGGAACTGGTGCTCGGCATGCGCTGGCAGAATGACTCCGACTTCGGCACCCACCTCGCGCCCAAGGCCAGCCTGAAAGGGCGCCTGATCGACACCGCGGACTGGCAAGGCGTGTTCCGGGCCAGCCTGGGCAATGGCTATCGCGTACCCAATCTCAAGGAGCGCTACTACGTCTTCGACCACAGCCATCTGGGCTATATGGTCAAGGGCAATCCGGATCTGCGTCCCGAGTCGTCGCTGAGCGCGCAACTGGGGTTCCGGCTCGATATGCGCGAGGACCTCACCCTGGAGGTCAATGGCTTCTACAACCGGGTCAAGGATTTGATCCAGGTCGACCAGGACAACATCCAGCCCGGTGGCCCGGGGGTGGTCATCTATACCTACGACAACGTCGCGCGCGCTCGCACCCAGGGGGTGGAAACCGGACTGCGCTGGCTGGCCCGGCCCGGCCTGACATTCAATCTGGGCTACACCTTTACCGATACGCGCAATCTCGACACCGGCGAAGAGCTGACGCGGCGTCCCCGCCACATGGCGCGCCTCGGTGCCGATTGGCGCTTCATGCCCCGTACCGTCCTGACTGCGCGTTTGCGCTACCAGAGCAGCGAGCTGATCTCCAGCAGCGAGGCCAATGGCGACATCTCGGGCGCACCGGCCGATGGCGTATCGCCCGCCTGGTCAACGCTGGACCTTGCGCTCAACCACGAATTCCAGGGCGGCTGGGCCGGATTCGTCGGCGTCAACAACCTTTTCAACCGGCAGCGGGATTTTGCCGATCCGTCCGACTTCGGCCCGGTGCGCGGCCGGTTCGTCTATGCCGGGGTGCGCTACCGATTCAGCGCGGCCCCGTAGTACATCCATCGTGAACAAGGAGATCATGAGAATGACGATGCAATTGAAGCCCATCGTGGCGGCGATGTCCGTGGCATGGCTGCTGGCCGCTTGCGGCGGTGGCGGCGGCGACGATGGCGGCGATACGCCGACCCCGCCCGATCCTCCGGTGCAAACCGACAAATTCACCTCCAAAGGCAATCGCCTCGTCTTCGAAAGCCCCTCGGCCAGCGCGGGCGAGCACTGCTTCGACCTCGACAAGCCCGGCCAGGAACTGATGGCTTGCGAAGGCACGGCCTGGGACTTGAAGGTCACCACTCCTACCGCGGCCAACCCGCGCGGCACGCCCGCGTTCTGGACCAACAGCGGCGATAGCGGCTCAGGCCAGGGCGGCGCGCTAGGCGGCCCGTTCGACAATACCTGGTCCGAGCTGCAGAAGATCGAGAACGCCACCATCGATCCCGACAGCGGCCAGCCGGTGCCGGCCCAGGCCTTTCTGGTAGACGGCGTATCCGGCGCGTTCACGGGCACCAATGCGATCGGCTCGGCGGCGTTCGAGTACAACCTCACGGGCGACAACAAGCTGCATCCGAACTTCCGCGCCTTCCAGGTGACGCTGGACCGGACCGCTCCCACCGCCGCCAACACCTACGTCCTGCAGGTATTGAGCTACTACGGCGGCCCGGGCGACGCCTCGGGCTATCTCACGGTGCGCCTGGCCGGGCTGGACAACCCGACGCAATATGCCTCGACCTCGGTCGACGCCCGCAATGGTTGGCAGTACCTGAACCTGGAGACGGGCGGCACGGTGGCCGAAAGCGGCGACTGGCACGTGGCCTTCAACCGCTACAACATCAAGCTGAACCCCGCCAACAGCGGCGTTGGCGCCTTGGCGGGCGACACGCCCCCGGGCCTGTACGACGCAAGCGGCGAGCCGGTGGTGTCGGCGTTTACCAGCACGGGGCCGGATTCCACCGGCGTGCTGGCGCTCGTGACCGGCGCCACCGTGGGCGCCGCCCGCGACTACCAGCCCGACGCCAAGGGTTCGCCGCTGCAGCCGGAAGGCCGCATGGAAGGAACCTACCCGAACATGACGGTGGACTACGGCTGGTACCTCTACGACGCGAGAACGCATCTGCTCACCGCCAAGGCGGATCGGGGCACGCTGCTCCGCTCGGGCGAAGGCAACAGCTATATGCGCCTGCACCTGCTGAGCATCGAGTACACCCCGGCGGGAGACTACAACGGCAAGCAGACCTGGACGCTCGAGTACGATCTGCAGCCCGCCGCCGGCTCTTGAGCCGCCTTTCGTGACCACGCGCCAAGGCGCCGGTTCCGTCGGCCATGATGGACCTGGCGAGAGGGCTCCCGGCGCCGCCGCAGTCGCCTCCGGCGGCAACGCCGGGAGGCTTCGGCACGCTTGGCGCCAACGGTCGCGGGCGGTCCCCCCGGGGGCGAGCCTGGGCGCCACGCTGGCCATGCTGGCGCCCGTGCTCCTGGTCGGTTGCATGATGCTGTTCGAACTTGCGCAACTGGGTTTGGCCATCCACGCCGGCAGCGTGGCCCTCGATCGGGTGCTGGCGGTCTGGGCGGGCCCTCCGGTACGCGTGCCGCCTCCCGGCATCCTGCCTTTGCGTCTGGCCGAAGACATGTCCACGCTGTTGCGGGGCCAGTTGCCAAGTGACGCCATTACGGTGCAGGTGCGCGAGTTCGGCAACGAAGGCGCGCCCGCCCTGCACACCCGC
Organism: Pigmentiphaga sp.; assembly: GCA_023228945.1. GTDB lineage: Bacteria > Pseudomonadota > Gammaproteobacteria > Burkholderiales > Burkholderiaceae_B > Verticiella. The sequence continues at coordinate 120,829 of JALOAI010000009.1, forward strand.
AGCCTGGCGGTGGATATCCGGCAACCCTATGCCACGCCCCTGCCGGCCCTGCTCGGCCTGGGCGAGGTCTTCCGATACCGCTATAAGCGCTTCATCGGTCACCCGGTGGGCGGCGTGGACCCAAGCAGCGCCGGCGAACTGCTGTGCTGCGCGATTCCGCGCACCTGGGGGCCGGCCGCCTGGTCGGCCAAAGGCAGGGCGGCGGCCTGGGTCATCGGCATCCTGATCGCCGGGGCGCTGGCCTGGCGGGCCGGCGTCGGACGCCTCTGGGTTGCCTTGCTGTTTGCCTTGCTCACGGCGCTGGCCGGCGCCCAGGCCGGCGCTTTCGTGGTCGTTACGACGCTGGCGGGCGGTTTGCTGGCCCTATTGCGACTGCCCTATGCCTGGTGCCTGGCGCTGGGGGCCTTGTGGTGGTGGATGGCTTGACCCACGTCTCTGGGTACGACAAAACCGGATCCGGGCGAGAGGGATTCGCGCGCGGCTCCCATCAGGCAGTCTTGGCGAACAGGGCCACGTTTGGCAGGTCCGCGAAATGGGCATCGCAAGTGAGCAGTTCAGCGCCTTGATGGCGTGCCGTCGCGTAGACGATGGCATCGGCGGTGGCGAGCTTGTGCTCGCGGTGCAAGTCTGCCGTGAACTATTCGATCCAGGCCGAGGTGTCGACCACACGCAAGAAAGCCGCCATCAGGAGCGGTCCTTGCGGTCGCGATAGCCTTCCGGGCGCGCCCCTTTGGCGATACCGGCCAGTTGCTCCAGCTTGGGCACCGGCATCACCAGCACGCCCTTGCCCTTGGGAATGAAGACGAACTCCTGACCTGCCTCCCAGTGTTGCTGCTCGCGCACGGCCTTGGGAATGGAGATCTGGAACTTGCTGGATAGGGTTGCAGTCGCGGCCATTTTACTTTTTCGCTATCGTTGACGATTTCATAAGAGTACGCCGTTAAGCCCTGGACGGTGAGCTCTCTCGTTCAAGCTCCGTTCCAATGAGCGACAAAAAACCCGGCACGAGGCCGGGTTCCGCGGGGCTGCTCCCGGCCTGGCCGGGAGACGAGCGATGGATCAGCGCTTGCTGAACTGCTTGCGGCGGCGGGCCTTGTGGAAGCCGACCTTTTTGCGCTCGACTTCGCGGGCATCGCGGGTGACCAGGCCGGCTTGCGACAGCGCGGGCTTGAGCGAAGCGTCGTAGTCGATCAGGGCGCGGGTGATGCCGTGGCGCACGGCGCCGGCCTGGCCGGATTCGCCGCCACCCTTGACGTTGACTTTGAAGTCGAACGATTCGAGGTGGTTGGTGAGCACGAGCGGCTGGCGCACGACCATGCGGCCGGTTTCGCGGCCGAAGAACTCGTCGACGGGCTTGCCGTTGACGATGATCTGGCCGGAGCCTTTTTTCATGAATACGCGGGCGACCGAGGTTTTGCGGCGGCCGGTGCCGTAATTCCAGTTACCGATCATGTGCGGCTCCTTGAGGGTACTGCCGACGCAAGCTCGAGGGGCTTGGGCTGTTGCGCGGTGTGGGGATGCTCGGCGCCGCCATACACCTTGAGTTTCTTGATCATGGCATAGCCCAGCGGGCCCTTGGGCAGCATGCCCTTGACCGCCTTCTCGAGCGCACGACCGGGGAAACGCTGCTGCATCTTGACGAAGTTGGTTTCCTTGATGCCGCCGGGGTAGCCGGAGTGACGGTAGTACTTTTTGTCGTTGGCCTTGTTTCCGGTAACGACCAGTTCGGCGGCGTTGACGACGACGATGTAATCGCCGGTGTCAACGTGAGGCGTGTATTCGGGTTTGTGCTTGCCACGCAAACGGTGTGCGACTTCGCTGGCCACACGACCGAGGACTTTGCCCTTGGCGTCGATCACAAACCAGTCACGCGTGACCTCGTGCGGCTTGGCAACAAAGGATTTCATGACGGTTCCTTGAATGAATGAATCGAGCTCAGCCAAAAAGTGCCAAAATCCCGGCCAGGGCGTTATGGTTCGCCCGTGCAGGGTAGGCTGTACTTTCTGGCAAAAAGCCTCTGATCATAGCATGAGGCGGTAGCCATGTCCAGGCTTTCACCGCGGTCATTTAGGGTATGCTCAATCCGCCCCGCGAGTGTCATGCCGCGGGGCCGCGATCCTCCCCCTGGAGTCTTTGTGTCGAGCTGGACCACTCTTTCATCCGCACGCGACAGCCGCTGCTGGGCCGAATCCCCCGACCGCGATCCCACCACGTCGCGGGCATTCTTCGAGGCGCTCGAAACCAGCGGCTCGGCGGCGCGCGCCGCCGGCTGGCTGCCCTTGCATCTCGAATCGGCCGGAGCCGGCGTGGTGGTGCCGCTATACGCCAAGTCGCATTCCTACGGCGAGTACGTATTCGACCATGGCTGGGCGCATGCCGCCCAGCGGGCCGGAATGCGCTACTACCCCAAGCTGCTCACGGCGGTGCCCTTCACGCCCTCGGAGGGCCGGCGCCTGATCGGCCCCGGCGCCGCGGCCGATCCCGGGCTGGCGGCGGGCCAGGCCTTGGCGGCCGCGAAAGTGCTGGCGGAACGTAGTGGCGCCTCGTCGTGGCACGTGTTGTTCCCGGCAGAGGCCGAGCTCGAAGCCTGGCAGGCCACCGGCATGCTGCATCGGCTGGGATGCCAGTATCACTGGTTCGATAGGGATTACGGAGATTTCGAGGGTTTTCTCGCCCATTTCCGCGCCAGCCGCCGCAAGACCTTGCGCCGCGAGCGGCGCGCGGTGGCGGAGCAGGGGATCCGGGTGGAAACGCTGGAGGGCGCCGCGATCGAGCCCCGCCACTGGGAGGTGCTCGACCAGTGCTATCGCCTCACGTATCTCAAGCGCTCGGGCCACGAGGGGTATCTCACGCCCACCTTCTTCGGTCGGCTGGCGGAGTCGCTGGGCGACCGGGTGGTGCTGATGCTCGCCTGGCACGAAGGGCGGGCGGTGGCTGCCGCCCTTTGCCTGAGATCGGACGACACCCTATATGGCCGGTACTGGGGCGCGCTGGCGGATTATCCGCAGCTGCATTTCGAGCTCTGCTATTACCAGGGCATCGAATATTGCCTGCGCCGCGGCCTGCGGCGCTTCGATCCCGGCGCGCAGGGTGAGCACAAAATCCCGCGCGGTTTCGAGCCGGTGCTCACGCATTCATTCCACTGGTTGGCCGAGCCCGCCTTGGCCGAGGCGGTGGATGATTTCCTGCAGCAGGAGCGCCGGCATGTGCGCGCCTATGCCGAGACGGCGCGCCAGGATCTGCCCTTCCATCGCGACGGCACGGCGCCCGAGGCACGTTCTTAACGCTGTCGCGACGGGCGACAACCCGATGTCCGCTTGGTGGCGGGAGACACTTTCAAGCGCCGCCGGCGACGGGCAACAGCTGGGTTTCCTGCCGCAGATGCTTGGCCGGATAAATGACATCGGCGAGGTAAATCACTTCGCCGTGATGGTTGCGGACGATGCGCCGGACTTCGGCGGTGGGGTCGCCCACTTTGAGCTGCAAATGCTGCGCCACCTCCACGGTGGCCGAGGCGATGGTGAGCACTTGGTGGGCCGAGGCGATCTGTTTCGATTCGTATTGCGCCAGCGTGGGCAGGATGGCGGTGCGCTGGTAAATGGCGCGGTGGCGATCGTAGGTTTCTCGTTCGAGATAGAGGGTGAGCAGGCTGTAGGGTGCCCGCCGCGTCCAGTTGATGCGTCGCGCCCACCAGTAGCGCGCCGCCGTGCCGCCTTCATTCGGATCGAGAGACGGCTGGCGGCTGCCCGATTCCAGCTCAACCACCCGAGCATGCAGGTGCTCGATGTGTGCCACCAAGGCGGGCCATTGGTTGGGCAGCATCAGCCAGCGCTCTTGTGTGACGTCGGCGATGACGATGGTGCCCCGGCCCCGGGCGCGCTCGATCAGGCCTTCCTGCTCCAGTTCCGCCATCGCCATGCGCATGGTGATGCGCGAGACCTCGTACTCCACCATGAAGGCATCGAGCGTGGGCATGCGGTCGCCTACCCGCCATTCGCCTTGCTGCAAGCGGTGCCGCAGCAAGGAAGCGATCTGGAGCGACAGGGGCATGCGATTATTGTGTTGGCGCAGCGATGGCTTGGGCGATGCGGGGGCGATCATGGCGGCTACGATACCACTCGGCGGCGGGGTGTGCCGCCATGACGCCGGGCGCGGGGCGGCGGTCGGCCGTTTTCATCCGCTGGCGGCTGCCGCGGCGCATCGAATCATGGCAAAAAATCCTTTTGTCTTATCCCAAGTCATGAAGAGGGGTAAGGCAGTCTGCTATAAGTCGTCGTTGGCGCTGGCTGTGTCGTGGGGGAACAAACATGCTCGAGCAGGAACTCAAATTGCATTTGCCCGCCACTGTCCGGCAGGCGGTGGCCAAGCAATTGATGCAACAAAGCGGGCCGCGTCGCATGCGGCTGCGCGCGATGTATTTCGACACCGCCGACCGCCAGCTGGGGCGGCAGCGCGCCGCCTTGCGTTTGCGCCAGGAAGGGCGGCGCTGGGTGCAAACCTTCAAGATGGCGGGAGATGACGGCTTTTCCCGCCTGGAGCTCAATCACCCCCGGCCGGGGCCGGAGCTCGATCTCGGCGTGTATGCCGACACGCCCGCGGCCGACGTGATCGCCAAGCTGGAGGGCGAGCTTATCGTGCGCTACGAAACCGACGTCATGCGGCTAACGCGCCAGGTGCGGGTGCGCGCCGGTGTCGTCGAGCTGGCATGCGATACCGGCGTGGTGCGGGCGGGGGGGCTCGAAGTCGCGCTTCACGAGCTTGAACTGGAACTCGTCCGCGGCCGTCCCGAAGCGCTATTCGTGGTGGCCGGCCGTTGGCAGCGCAGCCATGGCCTGGTCCTCGATCTGCGCAGCAAGGCCGAGCGCGGCGATAAGCTTGCCGACGCCTGGCTGGCTACCGAGCCGGACGGCCCTGCCAAAGAGGAGGGCGAAGAAGACACCGAGGCGGCCGAGCGCCGCCGCCAGTCGGCCTGGCGACACTACGCCTTGCCGCGGCGCCAGGCCGGCATACGGTCGGAGCCTACGGACACGGCCGAGCAGGCGCTGCGCCGCATCACGACGGAATGCCTGGAGCAGATCGGCCGCAATGGGGCCCTGATCACCGGCAACGATGGCCTGCCGCCTTCCGCCGAGGTGTTGGCGGAAGCCGTGCATCAGTGGCGTATCGGCGTTCGCCGCCTGCGTTCGGCCTGGCGCTTGTTCCGCGATCTGGCCACCTTGCCGCCCGAGCCATGGCGCGAAACCATCCGGCATCTGTTTGGCGCCCTGGGCGCTGGCCGCGACATGCATGTATTCGAACAAAACATCCTGCCGGCCTTGCTGCGCGCGGGGATGCCGCCGCTGTCGCCCGCCGCCGAGGAGGCGCCGGCGCCGGCCGCCGAAGTGCTGGCCGGCGACGACTATCGCCAATGGTTGCTCGACATGCAGGCCTGGGCCGCCCTGCCAGCCGGCACGCCGCCGGTCTCCCCCGACGATCCCGGCGCCGATCCCGCGGCGATCCCGCCGCCTCTTGCCCCCACGCTGGCCCGCCGCCTGCGCAAATGGCACAAAAAGATGGTGCGGCAAGGCCGCCGCTTCCCCCGCTTGAACGATAGCGAGCGCCACGAACTGCGCAAGCTGGCCAAGCGCGTGCGATACAACCTGCACTTTACCGAGTCGCTCTGGCCGTCGCGTCGCGTCAAGCCGTATCGCAAGCAGCTGGCGGTGGTGCAGGATCTCCTGGGCCACATCAACGACGATGTCACCGCCAGGGACTGGCTGCTCGAAAGGGCGGAGACTGAGCCCCAGGCCTGGTTTGGCGTGGGCTGGCTGGCGGCGCGACTGGAGCCCAAGCACGAAATGGCGGCGCGGGAGTTCCGCAAACTGGCAGCCATGAAGCCGTTCTGGGGCAAACAGCGATAAGCGGAAAGGGCGGTGGCGCTCCGTGACGCGAGGTTGGCGTGGCGGAGCGGAGCCGCATCATGAACGACCTCGGCCCGACGGTGGCCATTCGGGCGGCGCCCGACGTCGCCGAAACTACTCCGCCTTGATCTGTTTGGTCCGAATCACTTCGGAGGCGCGATCGTGTTCGGCGGCCCAGAGGGCTGCGAGCGCTTCAGGCGTACCCAAAGCGGCCTCCGAGCCGGTGGCGGCGAAGAAACGCTGCATCTCGGGGCCCTGCACGGCCTGGGTCATGGCTTCATGCAGGCGCGCGACGATCTCCTGCGGAAGGCCGGGAGGGCCGGCGAGTCCCATCCAGAAATCGGCGGCGGCATCCAGCACGCGTGCCTCTACCAGCGACGGCACGTCGGGCAGCAGGGGTGACCTGGCTTCGGACAGCACCGCCAGCGGCCGCACCTGGCCAGACTGAATCCAGGGCAGCGCGGTGTTGACTTCGCCGAACAGAACCTGGATTTCGTTGGCCACCAGGGCCTGAACCATGGCGGCGCCGCCTTTGTACGGAACATGCATGATGTCCATGCCGGTCTGCAGCTTGACCAGCTCGGTGGTGAGATGGGGGTTGCTGCCGACGCCAGTGGAACCGTAGTTCAGGGCGCCCGGGTGTTGTCGTACATACTGCACGAGTTGACCGAAATCCAACACGGGCACGGACTCGTGGACCAGCAGAACCGACGTGAAGCGGACGAACTGACCGATGGGCGTAAAGTCGCGCACGCCATCGAAGGGTGGCGACTCCATCAGCAGGGGCGAGGTGATTTGTCCGGACGGCAGGGAGAGAAACAGCGTATAGCCGTCGGGGGCGGCTCTCAGCGCCTGCGACGTACCCAGCATGCCCGAGGCGCCGGGACGGTTCTCGAGCACCAGTGGCTGACCGAGGGCCTTGCCCATGCCGTCGGCCAGAGCGCGTGCGGCGAGGTCGGAAGGCCCGCCGGGCGGTACCGGCACGATCAGGTGGACTGGCCGGCTCGGGTAGCTTTTGCTTTGCGCCGTGGCGGCAGCCGCGCCGGCCAGTAGAGGCAGGCCCAGCAGGGCGGCGCAGAGCCGCCGGCGCAGCCCGGCGTGGCGGACATTGCGGGATTGGCGATGGTCGGTCATGGTGGTAGTCTCTCCGGGACGATTCAGGCCGGATGGCGGCCGACGAAGAAGGCCGCGTCGGGGTCGGGCGTGACCCACAGGCCCGAGGCTTCGAGGCCCCGGCGCAAGGCCGCCATGTCGCGGCCGTGCAGGCGGGGCGTGGGCTGCGGCAGCGGGCCGCCGTTGTACCCCTGCAGCCAGCTCTGGTACTTCCAGATCGAACGGTTGATCAGGCCGCTCATGGCGATGGGCAGGCTGCCGAACGCCTTGCGCGCGGGGTCGACCTGATACCACAGCTGCGTGGCTTCGTCGTAGTTGCCGGCCTGGATCAGGCGGTGTACCCGGGGCAGCCAGGAGCCGTAGTAGGCGGAATAGTTGGTGCCGCAGAAGGGGATGGGAATGATCTGCGCCAGGGGCACGTACTCGTACTCGAGGGGCGAGGAAATGACGACTTCTTCATGGAATTCGCGGTGCACCTCGATGGCGCCCATGATGTGCGGCATTCCCCCTTCGGCCTTGATCGACACGACGTTGGGGCAGTCGTCCACCAGGCGGCGCAGCAGCGAAATGGGCATGTCGGCGGGATGCAGGCGCGAGAAGCCCCAGGCCGGGACGGGAAACAGGATGACGCCCAGGTTCGTGGCGTCGCACACGGCGCGGGTGTAGTCGTAGACTTCGTCGAGCGATCCGGGGTGGAAGAACGGCGGATAGCCGAGCAGCACGAGATCAGCACCGGCTTCCTCGGCCAGCTTCACGGCCTCCAGGTTCTCGTCCAGGGTATTGAAGACGGCGTGATGGATGACCATCATGCGGCCGGCGGCCTGTTCCGCCATGGCGCGGCAGAACTCGGCGTACTGCGGCAGGGTGATCGCGACTTCGGAACATGCCAGGGTGCCGACGAAGCCGTGGCCGATGGCGGTTTCCACGTCGTGCTGGATGGCCTTGATGTTGAGGTTCTTGAAATCCCCCGTCATGGTGGGCAGGGTGACGTTGGCCACGCCGTTCATGTGCTCGCGTGCCCAGGCACGGGCTTCGCTTCGAAGATATCGGGCCATGCTGTTGGCTCCTTGGATAAGTTGGATTGGATTCAGTGCTTGGTTTCGAAGGCCATCGGCAGCGCGGTGGCCAGGCCCGCCTCCAGGGCGGCGTCGAGGATTTGCCCGGCCACCACGATGTCCTGCAGGCCGCCACCGACCGACTTGAACAAGCGCAGGCCGGGCAGTGCGGCCAGCTCGCGGCGGCCACCGCCGATCAGGTCGTGCAGACTGCAGGCTTTTTCTTGAAAGGCGATGCCGGCGCGCCGCGCGGCGATCATGTCGCCGGTTTCGTGCAAGACTTCTTCCAGGGCGTCGCAGACGATGACGCTGCTGCGCTCGATGACGCCGGCATCCAGTTCGCGTTGCTGCGGGATGGTGGAGCCGATGGAAACCACGGTGGCATGCGGGGCCAGCCAATGCGCGAACAGGATGGGTTGCTCGCCGTAGGAGCGCGCCGCCGCCACCACCAGGTCGGCGCCATCGACGGCGGTTTCGCCGCTGTCGGCGGCGCGCGCCGGCACGCCCAGTTCCCGGGCCAGCGTGGTGGCCAGCGCGCCGCGCCGCTCGGGAGTGGGGCTGTAGATCACGATTTCGCGCAAGGGGCGCACGGCGGCAATGGCCCGCGCATGGTTGGAGGCTTCAAGACCGCTGCCCAGGAGGGCGAGGCGTGCGGGGCCGGTGGGTGCCAAGGCATCCAGGGCCAGTGCCGAAGTGGCCGCCGTGCGATAGGCGGTGATCGTATTGGCGTCCAGGAAAGCCACGATGCGGCCATTGGTCCGATCGAACAGGGTGATCACGTACTCGATGCCGGCCTTGACGCCGGCATCGCCGGCGCCCATTAGTTTGGCGCCGAAGTAGCGGCAGCCGGCGGGCATGGCCGGCAGCGTGCGCAGCCAGGCCTGGCCGACGGTGGCCACCGAGCGTGGCGGCGTGGTCCCCGCGCTGGCGGGTTGGGCATAGGTGGTCCGCAAGGCTTCGATGGCGGCACGCCAATCGAACACCTGGCGGGCGACGGCGCCCGAAACGAAGACAGGGGATTCGGAAGCGGAGATCATGGTCGTGGAAGGCGAAAGGAATGGCAGGCGGCCGGAAAGGTTCGGAGATGAGGCGAGGTCAGGCAAAAGGAGGAGCCAGGCCATCCCAGCAGAGATATTTCAGCTCCAGGAACTCTTCGATACCGTACTGCGAGCCCTCGCGGCCGAGGCCGCTTTGCTTGACGCCGCCGAACGGCGCGACTTCATTCGAGATCAGGCCGCAGTTGATGCCGATCATGCCGGATTCGATGGCGGCCGAGGCACGCCAGATCCTGGCGGCGTCGCGGCTATAAAGATAGGCGGCCAGGCCATACTCGGTGGCATTGGCCAGCGCAAACGCCTCTTCGTCGCGCTCGAACGAGAACAGGGGCGCCACCGGACCGAAGGTTTCTTCGGTGGCCACCGCCATGTCGGGCGTGACGCCGGCCAGGACCGTGGGCTGAAAAAAACGGCCGTCCAGCGGATGACGGTTGCCGCCGTAAAGCACGCTGGCGCCCTTGCCAACGGCATCGGCAATATGCTCTTCCACCTTGGCCACGGCGCCGTCGTCGATCAGCGGCCCCAACTGCACGCCGGCTTGCAGGCCGTTGCCGATCTTGAGTTGCGCCACGCGCTCGACGAGCTTGGCGGCAAAGGCGTCGTATACGCCGGCCTGCACCAGAACCCGATTGGCGCTGATGCAGGCCTGGCCGGTGTTGCGGAACTTGGCAGCCACGACGCCCTCCGCCGCCGCATCCAGGTCGGCATCGTCGAAGACGATGAAGGGAGCGTTGCCGCCGAGCTCCATGGAACATTTCTTGATCGTGCCGGCGGCCTGGGCGAGCAGGACCCGGCCGACTTCGGTGGAGCCGGTAAAGGTGATCTTGCGCACCAGCGGGTGGCTGGTGAGCTGGCCGCCGATGGCGCGGGTATCGTTGCCCGTGACCACGTTGAAGACGCCGGCCGGAATGCCGGCGCGTTCGCCGAGCTCGGCCAGCGCCAGGGCGGTGAGCGGGGTCTGGCTGGCGGGCTTGACCACCATGCTGCAGCCCGCGGCCAGGGCGGGGCCGGCCTTGCGGGTAATCATGGCGGCGGGAAAATTCCAGGGCGTGATGGCGGCGCAGACGCCGACCGGCTCCTTCAGCACCAGAATTCGGGCCGAGTCGCGGGGCGCCGGGATGACGTCGCCACGAACCCGCTTGGCTTCCTCCGAGAACCACTGCACGAACGAGGCGGCGTAATCGACCTCGCCCTTGGCTTCGGCCAGCGGTTTGCCCTCTTCCAGCGTGATCAGCGTGGCAAGGTCGTCGCGGTGCTGCACGATCAAGTCGTACCAGCGGCGCAGGATCCCGGAGCGTACCTTGGCCGTGGTTTGGCGCCAATGCAAGAAAGCGCGATGCGCCGCCTCGATCACTTGTGCGGTTTCAGCTTCGCGAAACCGGGGCAACTCGGCCAGCACGGTGTCGTCGGCCGGATTGCGCAAGGCGTAGCAGCCATGGGGCGTCGAGGGAATCCAGGCGCCGTTGACATACGCGGCGGTGCGAAACAGCTCGGGATCCTTGAGAAGGGATTGCACAGCGAGTTCCTTATCACAAAACAAAACGAGTCGGTTCGTATAGTAATTTGATGAGGGAGAGCTCGAATATTGGTGGAAACCCTGGGGCAAGGCCGTCGGGCTGGCGGCGCGCCCGGCCCCGAGGACTCCCCCCAGAGGGTGGCGAAGAAGCTCCGGCCGGGAGGCCGGAGTTCTTCAAAGCCGAGTCAGTCGATGCGGATGGCGGCGCGCGAGGCAATATCCTGATAACGCGGGATCTCCTCGGCCAGCAGGGCTTCGAAGTTCAGTTCGCTGGCGCCCGCGGTGGCCAGACCCAGGCTTGCGAGCCGGCTCGCCAGGGCCGGCTGGGCGAGGGCGTTCTTCAGGGCGGCTTGCAGTGGCCCAAGAACGTTTGCGGGAGTACCGGCTTTGGCTACGACCGCGACCCAGGTCGTGAAGTGATAGCCGGGCACGCCGGCGGCATCGAGGGTGGGCGTGTCCGGCAACGCTTCGAACCGGGTGTTGGAGGTTACGCCCAGGCACCGGACGCGATTCGCCGCGATCTGCGGCAGCGACGCAGTGACGGTATCGAACGACATGTCCACGCGCCCGCCCAGAAGGTCTTGCATGGCGGGTGCACTGCCTTTGTAGGGAACATGCAGCAGTTCGATCCCAGCTTCGTCGGCCAGCAGGGCGCCGGCAAAGTGCGCGACGCTGCCCGGGCCGAACGAAGCGTAAGTGAGCTTGCCGGGCTCTTGCTTGGCGGTGGTCAGAAGCGCGGCCAGGTCGGCCCAAGGCGCGTCGGAGCGAACCAGCAGGCAAAGCGGCGCCGTGCCCAGGATGGCCAGGCCCTGGAAGCTGGCGTTGGGATCGTAGGGCATATCGGGCCGGACCGCGGGATTGATGGTGAACACACTGTTGGAGCTGAGGAACAGGGTTTTGCCATCGGGTGGCGCTTGCAGCAGCGCCGAGGCCCCAATGATGCCGCCCGCCCCGGCGCGGTTGTCGACCACCACGGGATACCCCAGCCCGTCGGACAGCGTTTGCGCCACCGAGCGGGCGATGGTGTCGGTACCGCCGCCCGGTGGGAAGGGGACGATCAGCCGCGTGGCTTCTTGGGCATAGGTGGTGCTTGCGCCAAGGGCCAGAGCCGAACTGGCCACGGCGATGGCGAGAGCGCGGCGGAGGCGGTCTGGCGAGGAGCCGAATACTGCGTTGGTACGTTTGCCGAGAATCATGATGGGAGCTTCGGAGAGAGAGAGCGCAAGAGAGGATTGGAGTAGAACCGGACGCGGTTGGCCGCGTCGGGGTGGGTTCTTGGCGCTGTGGGCGCGCGATTGAAGGTTCTTGGGTGAAGGCTCGTTTGTCAGCAGTAAATAAAACGATTTAATATCGAAACGTATCGTTTATTTATTAATGCATTCTAATGGAGTGATGGTGGCGAGATACTAGGGAATTCCCTAGTTTTCGGCTTGCGAACCGATCCTGAGGGTTATCCCTTGGTGTGATTTTTAATAACGATACGTATAGTATTTAATATTCGCAAAAAACTCTTTTCCGTTTCCCGAACCAAGGAGAGAACGATGAAGCTGGGTCGTTTTACCGTTGTGGGCCCCGATGGTCCCATTCATCGCATCGGTCTGTTTTTGCCCGAGCAGAACCGGGTGATTGATCTGCGCCGGGCCGAGGCGCTGCGGCTGCAGGGGCGGGGCGCCACTCCCGAGGCTGCCTTGCGTTACGCCTCGGGGGTGTTTCCGGAAAGCATGTCGGCCGCCATCGCGCTGGGCGATCTGTTTCTGGAATCCGCCCACGAGGCGGCCGCCGCGCGCGGCGACGACGCCTCGGTGTCTCTGGAAGGCCTGAAGCTGGCTGCCGCCTGCGATCCGTCGATCGTGCGCGACGGCCTGACCTTCGTCAAGCACATCCGGCAGTTCCATGAGCGCATGAACCTCACGCCCGCGCCGGCGCTGCTGCAGGTGCCGGGTTACTTCAAGGGAACGCCCTGGACGGTCGTGGGGCACGATGCCGAAGTGCCGTGGCCCGAGCGTGCCGAGAAGATGGACTATGAGCTGGAACTCGGCTGGGTCATGGGTCGTCGCGCCCACAACATCTCGCCCGAGAACGCTCGCGAGTGCCTGTTCGGCGTCACGATCTTCAATGATTTCAGCGCCCGCGACCTGCAAGCCAACGAGTTTGCGATCGGCATGGGCCCCACCAAGAGCAAGGACTTCGCCTATGCCATCGGCCCCTGGATCACCACAGTGGATGAGTTCGACGACCTTGGCGCGATCCGGATGTCGGTACGGGTCAACGGTGAAACCTGGGGCGAGGGCGATTCCTCGGAGCTGCTTTGGAGCATCGACGAGCTGATTGCGTATGTGTCGCTGGGCGACCATATCCAGCCGGGCGATGTGATCGGCAGCGGCACCATGGGCAACGGATCGGCGCTGGAACTGGGTCGTAGCCTGGCCGAGGGCGACGTGGTGGAACTGGACGTGGCGGGCGTGGGGGTGTTGCGCAACACCATCGCAAAACGCACGCGCGGCACCTGGTGGCCGGAGCCCCGAAAACCCTTTATGTAAGAACATTTGTCAGGCCGCGGCATGGCTCGCGGAGCGGCGCAACGCCTGGCGCCGCCGCCACGGACATCCCGGCCAAGCACCGAAGGCATCATGCCATCTAGAGGAAGCGATGAAGAGACAAAGAATCCTGGTCGTGGGAGCCGGCATCGGCGGCGCGACGGCCGCCTATACCTTGAGCCGCGCAGGCCACGACGTAGACTGCATCGAGATCAAGCCGCAGCCGGTCATGGCCGGCACCGGCATCTGCCTGCTGCACAATACCTTGAGCGCTTTACGCGCGATTGGTCTGGAAGCGCCCTGCCTGGAATATGGCTTTCCGTTTCAAGTCTTCCGGCAGTTCACATCGGCGGGCGAGCCGGTGATGAACAGTCCCGCTCCGCCGGCATGCGGGATCCGGCGGGTGGATCTCGCCCGCGTCCTGGAAACCGCGGCGGCGGACGCTGGCGCCAAACTGCGCCGGGGAACCTCGGTGGCGCAACTGGACAATACCCCGGAACGAGTGGTTGCAACGTTAAATGACGGCACAAAAAAAGAATACGATCTGGTGATCGCCGCCGATGGCGCCTACTCCAAGACCCGGGCCGCGGTGTTCGGCCGAGAGTGCGAGGCCAGGTTCGCCGGGCAGAGCGTCTGGCGCTTCAATGCCCGCCGGCCGGCGGAGATCGATGGCTTCTGCCTGTATCGCACGCCGGACGGCAAGCGGGTGGTCGGCTCCTTCCCCACTTCGCCCAACGATTGCTACATCTTCTATCTCGAGAATAGCAGCGAGCATATGCACCTGCCCGCCGACTCGATGGACGCCTTGCTGCGCGAACGCTTGAGCGAGTTCCGCGCGCCCGCGATCCAAGAGGCGCTTGCCGGGGTCGAGCGCCCGGAGCAGGTGGTGTTTCGCCCCCTCGATATCACGCTGGTGCCCCGGCCATGGCATCGCCACCGGGTGGCCTTGCTGGGCGATGCTGCCCACGCCCCCACGCCGCAAATGACGTCCGGCGGCGGCATGGCCATCGAGGATGCCGTGGTAATGGCGCAATGTCTGGAAGGCGCCGAAAGCATGGCCGAGGCCCTGGAAGGCTACTGCGAGCGGCGTTTTGACCGGTGCAAGACGATCTACGACGCCTCGCTGCAGCTTTGCCTGTGGGAGCAGGAGGCGGTTCCCAATCCGCCGCGTTCGGCGGAGCTGTTGCTCAAGACTTACCAGTTCCTGGGACAGCCTTACTAAAGCACACTAAAACCTAGAGGAGACCGTTCAATGAAAGTATTGTCGTTGGTGGCGATTGGGTCGTTAATGAGCGTAATGATTGGCATGGCAGATACGCAGGCTGCAACACCTCAGAATTGGCCTGGCCGCCCGATAAAGCTGATTGTGCCATTTCCTGCCGGGGGCGGCCCTGAGCGTACTATTAGAACTATTTCGCAAGGCTTGCAAGAACGCTTGGGCCAGCCGGTGATCATTGATTACAGGCCTGGAGCCTCAGGAAATATCGGAGCTGCCGACTTGGCTAAGGCAAATCCAGATGGCTACACTTGGATGTTGGCTCAGGACTCCCTGTTTACCATCAACCCCTTGATATTTGAAAGCCTGGGGTTCGATATAAACGCAATTCAACCAGTGTCAATGTATGGAAACTTCGTCAATGTACTAGTGTGTAATCCTTCGCTGAACGTAACATCTTTGGAAGGTTTGATTGAAAAGGCGAAGGCAGGACCAGGGGAAATATATTACGCTAGTAGCGGAGCCGGTTCTCCAGGTCATTTGGTGACCGAGATGTTGTCATCGCGCGCCGGAATAAAAATGTCCCATGTACCATATCGCGGGCCCATGCCAGCGGTTCAGGATTTATTGGGTGGCCATGTCGATTGTGGTTTTCTGGCGTCGCCCAGTGTGGTCGAGCACGTGAAGGCCGGGCGCATGGTTGCGCTTGGAAGTTCAGGAGCGGAGCCATTGGAGAGCCTCGAAGGATTGCCCACTATTGATTCTCAAGGATTCCCCGGGTTTGATGCAACCTTCTGGACCGGATTCTATACCTCAACGGGCGTTGATAAGGAGATTACGGATCGCTTTGGCGCTGCTCTATATGAGGTTTTGAAGGAAGAGGCCGTGCTGGATGCCATGGAGTTCTCCGATATGAAGCCAAGGTGGACTACACAAGAAGAAACGCAGGAAATTATTGAAAACCTCTTGAATCAATGGTCTGTTGTCGTTCAGCAAGTCGGGTTAAAAGTGGAGTAACGATAATGAAAAAGCCTAACATCATATTTATCCTTGCTGATGATCTCGGCTATGCGGACCTGGGCTGCTATGGCGCGCGTGACTCTTATAATCAGAGTATCGATGTTTCGCCAAATATCGACCGCATGGCCGCGGAGGGAATAAAATTCAAGCGTGGCTATGCAAACTCAGCCGTTTGCTCTCCGACAAGATTTGCCTTGCTAACCGGAAGATGGCAATATAGATTGCGTGGCGCTGCGGACGAACCATTAGGGCCAGCATACGGGGACAAAATTTTAGGCTTGCCGCCGGAGCATCCGACTTTGCCTAGTCTTTTACGGCAAAGTGGATATCGAACCGCCTTGATCGGTAAATGGCATTTAGGTTATCCACCTCATTTTGGCCCGCTGCTCTCGGGGTATGATGAATTTTTTGGATTCTATGGGGGCGGAATCGACTATTTTGCCCACACAGGACCAAAGGGCGGATCTGATCTATGGCTAAATGACGAACGGGTTCAGAGGAAGGGTTATATTACGGATCTTTTGAGCCAAGAGGCAGTTGATTTTATTAATAATGAGTCGGGAGAGCGGCCGTTTTTTATTAGTCTCCATTATAGTGCACCTCATTGGCCATGGTTGAGTCGCGACGATGAGGCCGAGAGTGTTAACTCGAAAGCTCGCGGCTGGCATCCGGATGGTGGGTCTATCGCTACCTATCAGAAGATGATCCATCACATGGATGAAGGTGTGGGATGGGTTCTGGAGGCGTTAAAGAACAAGGGTTTTGACGATAATACACTGATTGTTTTTACCAGCGATAATGGCGGAGAACGGTTCTCGAATAGTTGGCCCCTTTATGGGGAAAAAATGGATCTTCTCGAGGGTGGGATTCGCGTACCGCTGATTGCCCGTTGGCCTCGAGGCATCGAAGGAGGCAAGGTCAGTGACTGCCTTAGTATGACCATGGATTGGACAGCCACTCTTCTGGAGATTGCGGGAGCCTCTTGTGATGATAGTGGGTTTCCGCTAGATGGCGTGAGCTTGGCTCCTCTCTTCAAGGATGCGGGTTGGCGGCGACCCGGGGACTTATGTTGGAGAATGAAGCATCGCGCGCAACGAGCCCTGATCCGGGAAGACTGGAAGTATTTGCATCAAGACGGGTACGACTTTCTTTTCGATCTTGCTGTCGATCCTCGAGAGCGAGCGAATTTAGCCCATCGTTTTCCCGAGGTGCTCGCCGATCTTCGTGCGTCCTGGTTGGATTGGAATTCAGCGCTTCCGGCCATTCCTGGCGATGCGAAGGTGTTTAAGTTGCTAGAGCCAGGTGATATGGCGTCCGGCTCGGGCACTTATTGAGTCTTGCTGCTGTAGTCCTCTAGGCTCACATCATCGATGGCATGGCGATGTTGTTGACAAGTTATACAATACTTTTCATTATTAAATACGATACGAATCGGAATATATAAAGAGATGTTTATGAAGCAAGAGACGTATGAGCAGGATGCGGTGACACCGCCCATTAGAGTGCGCCCGGTACGACGCATCGTGACCGGAGAAGACGAACAAGGGCGATCCTGCATCGTGTCGGATGGGCCGGCGCCGAATCACACGGCGCGGCCGGGCTTGCCGGTGGCCCAGGTGCTCTGGATCACCGGCGAGGCGCGGGCACCAGGGCCCGAGCCCGCGCCGGCCGGTCATCGCTGCGGCTTTCATTCCAAGGGAGGGTCTTTGCTGCGCATCGTCGACTTCCCGCCCGACAGCAGCTACGACGAAGAGGGTTTGCTGCGCTTCCTGGATGAGAACGGTGTGCGCGACGACTCCGGCGAGGCGCGCCACTTCTGGTTTCATAAAACCCAATCGCTGGATTACGCTTTTGTGCTCGAAGGCGAGATCTGGGCCTTGATGGACAAAGACGAAACCCTGATGCGCGCGGGTGATGTGCTGATCCAGCGCGCCACCAACCATAGCTGGGCCAACCGGTCTGGACAATCGTGCCGGATGGCTTTCGTATTACTCGATCTCGTTGAAGGAGAACCCGTGTGAGCAAGGTCATTATCACCTGCGCCGTGACCGGCGGCGCCCATACGCCCTCGATGTCGCCATACCTGCCGCTGACGCCGGCCGACATCGCGGCCCAGTCGATCGAGGCGGCGGAGGCCGGAGCCGCCATCGTCCACCTTCATGCGCGCGATCCCGACAACGGCAAGCCCACCGGCGACCCCGCGATCTTCCGGGAGTTCGTGTCGCCGATCAAGGAAGCCACCGACGCCGTCATCAATATCTCGACCGGCGGCGGCGGCCCGAACATGGCGATCGAAGAGCGGGCGGAAGCGGGGCGCGTGCTGCGGCCCGAGATGTGTTCGCTGAACATGGGCTCGCTCAACTTGGTGCTCTCCGAGATGGCGCAGCGCGACCGGCAATGGAAGTACGACTGGGAACGCCCCTTCCTGCAGGGCACGCGCGGCTTGATCTTCCGCAACACCTACGATGATATCGAGTGGATCCTGCGCAACATCGGCGAGGCCGGAGGCACGCGATTCGAGTTCGAGTGCTACGACGTCGGGCATCTGTACACCTTGCAGTATTTTCTGGAAGCCGGGCTGGTAAAACCACCATTGTTCGTACAATCGGTGTTCGGCCTGCGCGGCGGCATCGGCACCGATCCCGAAGACGTCTTGCACCACAAGCGCACGGCCGACCGCCTGTTCGGCGGAGATTATCACTGGTCGTTGCTGGCCGCGGGGCGCCACCAGATGCCGCTGGCGACGATGTCGAGCCTGCTGGGCGGCAACGTGCGCGTGGGCCTGGAAGACAGCCTGTACCTGGGGCGTGGCCAACTGGCCACCACCAATGCCGAGCAGGTGCGCAAGATCCGCCGCATTCTGGAAGAGTTGGGCCTGCAGATCGCCAAGCCCGACGAAGTGCGCGAACTCCTGGGCCTCAAGGGCCGCAACGAGGTCAACTTCTAACCACGCGCCTCAGTGCCAGCCTCGTTGTTTGCGGCGAGGCCGGTAAGAGCACTGGTACCGAAACCGAACGCTTCCCGGCCCTTGCCGGAGTTCCTCGTTTCGTGCCAAACGAACGCAGGACCGTTGGCGCGAGGCGCGGCACTCAGGGAGCGGCGTCCGCCGCGCTGGCCGGCCGGCTGCGCCGCGCGCGCTTGCGCGCCGGAGTTGGCACTGGCCCCAGGCTGTCCCAATCGGGCGTGGGCACACCCAGCAACCGGTACACGTAACTGATGTGCTCCCGGGCGAAGTCGTCGTTGAGTGGGCCATGTCCCACCAGCAGCCGCATGTAGATCGGCGAATACAGCAGCTCGCTCAAGGCTTCGACATTGTCGGGCACGGGGATGTTCGAGGCCTTGGCCCATGCCAGCAGGCTTTCACGCACCAGGGTGCGGCGTCCGGCATGGAAGCGATCGCGGAATTCGCGTAGAACCGAGGGGTCGGATTGTCCCTCGGCAATGATCTGCGCCACGATTCGGCCCGACCACCCGGAATACTCATGAATCAGCGAGCGCAAATGCTGGGCGATGGCCAGGGCGGGCGGCAGGTCGGCCGGCATCGGTACCTTGACCACGTGCTGTTCCAGGAAGGCGTCGATCACCACCATGGCTTTGGACTCCCACCAGCGATAAATGGTGGCTTTTCCGACGCCGGCTTCGCGGGCGATGCCTTCGATGGTGACCGATTGCACGGATTGTGATTCGAGCAGTCTTAGCGTGGCCGCCAGGATCTGCAACCGTGTGGTTTCGTTGCGCGGGCGGCCCACGGCGCGCCGCGGCGTTTTGAGTGTTGTTGTTTCGGCCATAACCGGTCTCGATTCCTGTGATTCTTGGCACTGGCGGCGCAAGTATCGTATCCGCCGTGGCTCTATTTGGAGCTGAACCCTAGTGCCCTGTCCCGGAAGTTCGTTGATGAATACTTTTTTAAGCGCCCGCATCCGTCGTTGCGGATACTCGCCGGGTTTCAACCCGGCTGCGTTCCGCGCCTAGGCTGCGATCCCTTAAAGAAAGTATTCGGTGGCAATCGTTTTCTTGCAAACATTCGCCAACGAACTTCCGGGACAGGACACTAGCGGTTTGCTGAAACGGGGTCAATGCTGATGAAAGACGGCCCCAGGCCCAGGGTGCGTGCCAATCTGGCGATTTCCATTGTACCGAGTCGAACCGCGTGATAATATAATTCGCATCGTATCGTATTGGTGTGAAATACGGCAACGGTAGCTCAAGTCGCTGGCCGGCGGGCAAGAGCCCCGTCGCGGGAGCTTGAATCACCAGCCAGAAGATGGGTGGCGCTCCGACCGCCGGCCCGGATCGTTTGGTACACGACATAAAAGATAAGGAGGGAGTGTCATGAATATCCTGGGACCCGATGTGCTGGTGTTCGGTGTCGACGACGTCGAGGCCTGCTGCCGATTCCTGATTGACTATGGCTTGGAGCCCGCGGGCGGCGGTTTGTTCACCGCTCTGGACGGCACCGGCGTGAAGATACTCGATCGATCCGATCCGGGGCTGCCGCCCTGGGATCCGCCCACCGCCAACCGCTTGCGCAAAACGGTGTACGGCGTCGCCGATGCGGCGACGCTCCAGGCCATCGCAACCGAACTCGAGCGGGATCGGGAGGTGCGTCGACTACCCGATGGCTCGCTGGAAACCACGGACGACGTCGGCTTCGCCCTGGGCTTCCAGGTGAGCGTGCGGCGGCCGCTGGATTTGCCCGCCGAAACCGTGAACGCGCCCGGACACGTGCAGCGCCCGGCCAACGTCACGGCCGTGTCCACCGACTTCAACGCGCCGCCGCCGCGGCCACGTTCCTTGTCGCATGTGGTGTACTTCGTGCCGGATACCGACAAGGCCGAGGCCTTTTACGTCCAGCGGCT
Organism: Pigmentiphaga sp.; assembly: GCA_023228945.1. Taxonomy (GTDB): domain Bacteria; phylum Pseudomonadota; class Gammaproteobacteria; order Burkholderiales; family Burkholderiaceae_B; genus Verticiella. Next base: position 141,100 of record JALOAI010000009.1, read on the forward strand.
GGGCTTCCGGGTCAGCGATCGCTTCACCGGGATGGGACCATTCCTGCGACCCGCCGGTACCCAGGAACATCACACGCTGTTCTTCATCCGCACGCCGGCCCATATGCAGGGCTGCGAGCATTTCACCTTTCACATGGGCGGGCCCAGCGAAGTGCTGGAGGCGGGCTACGCCTTTGCCGCCAAAGGCTACGAATCTTTCTGGGGGCCGGGCCGCCATCGGTTTGGCTCCAACTGGTTCTGGTACTTCAACAGCCCCATGAACTGCCACGTCGAGTTCGATGCCGATATGGATCAGCACGACGACGACTGGGAACCGCGCGTGGCGCCGGGCATGATGGAGTACTCGCAATTATTCCTGTTCGAGCGCCGCGACACCTGGGCACCGGGCGGGCCGCCGGCGCCGGCTGCGCCCGAGGCTTTGCCGGAAGACGATGCCGTCAGCGGCTGATCGCACGCCCGGACCAGGGCGGGCTCAGCCGAGCCATGGACGCGAGGGGGCCGAGCCGCCGGAAGCCAAGGGCGTCGAGGGTTGGCGCCCGGATGGCTTTGGCCCGGAGGCCGAAGCGGGTTGCGGCGACTGGCTCCTGCTGTGCCAGATGAGCGATCTGCCCGATGGCGAAGCGCGGGGATTCGATCCGGCGGGTACCGGCCGGGACCAGTTCTTCATCGTCCGGCAAGGCCAGGCGCTGCATGCGTATCGAAATTCATGCCCACATTGGCCCGGAGCCCCGCTGCCGTGGCGGCGTCACGCCTATCTCGACTCGGCACGCCGTGCCATCGTGTGCCACGGACACGGCGCCAGGTTTACGATCGACGAAGGCCGCTGCATCGAGGGCCCTTGCCTGGGCCAGTTTTTGACGTGCGTCGATTGTCGTATCGAAGACGGTCAGGTCTGGGCAAGGTGGCCGATGACGCCGTAGTTTTGGGCTTGCCGCCCGCGCGGCGCCGGGCTCGGACTCAACTCTCGGGCGAGAGGCCCGCTTCTTGTGCAATCGCCTGCCAGCGCTCGAGCTCGGAAGTCACGAAGGCGGGGAAGTCATCGCTGCCTTCGCCATCGGCCGTGGCGCCGTAATCTTTCCAGAGCGCCTGGATTTTTTCGGTCTTGAGCGCGTCGAGAGTGATCTGGCGCATTTTTTGAGCGATGTCGTCCGGCAGCTTTCCCGGGGCAAAGAAGCCATACCAGGTGGTCACGGCGAGGTCGGGCACGCCCGACTCGGCGAGGGTGGGCACATCGGGCAGGGCAAACGAGCGTTCGGGCGAAGTGACGGCGAGGGCGCGCAGGGTGCCACCGCGAATCTGGCCCAGCGCCGAAGGCATGGTTTCGAACATCAGCTGGATCTGCTGGCCGAGCAGGTCGTTGATGGCGGGGCCGCTGCCCTTGTAGTGCACGGCTTCCATCTGGGTGCCGGTGGCCTTTTTGAAGGCTTCGGTGGTGAGGTGGTGCAGCGTGCCCTTGCCGCCGGTGCCGTAGTTGAGCTCGCCCGGATTGGCCTTGGCGTAGGCGATCAGCTCCTCGAGCGTTTGGTAGGGAGCGTCCTTGTGCACCAGCACCACGTTTGGCACCGTGGAGAACAGGGCGATCGGACGAAGGTCGGTCGCGGTGTCGTACGGCGTTTTATAGACCAGGGGCAGGATGGCGTGATGCACCGCTCCCACCAGCATGCTGTAGCCATCGGGATCCGACTTGGCGACATTGTCGGCACCAATCATGCCGGCGGCGCCGCCGCGGTTCTCGACAATGAAGTTGCCGCCCGAAACTTCGGACATGGCCTGGGCCAGCGGCCGGACCAAGGTGTCGGCCGAGCCGCCGGCCGAGGCCGGCACGACGACGCGAACGGGTCGATCGCCAGGCCAGTCGGCGGCGTGGGCCAGGAGGGGGGCCGCGCTCAGGGTGAGAGCGGCCAGGGTGGTCAGGGACCAGGACTTGCAGAGCATGAAGAGTCTCCTCTCGTGGGTTTTATGGTGTACTGTGCTGCTGCTCTTGGCGACGGACCGCTACCGCCCAGAAAGTACCCGGGCGGTAGCGAACCCGGCGGATCAGTTGTCGGGCGACAGGCCGACTTCGTTGGCGATGCCCGCCCAGCGATCGAGCTCGCTGCGCACGAAGGCCGGGAAATCGTCGCTGCCCTGACCATCGGTGACGGCGCCGTAGTCCTTCCAGAGCGCCTGGATTTTTTCAGTCTGGAGGGCTTCGGTCATCAGCGCGTTCATTTTCTCGGCGATGTCGTCTGGCAGTTTGCCCGGAGCAAAGAAGCCGTACCAGGTGGTGACGGCGAGATCGGGCACGCCGGACTCGGCGAGGGTGGGCACATCGGGCAGGGCAAACGAGCGCTCGGGCGAGGTGACGGCGAGGGCGCGCAAGGTGCCACCGCGAATCTGGCCCAGGGCCGAGGGCATGGTTTCGAACATTAGCTGGATATTTTGGCCCAACAAATCGTTGATGGCTGGGCCGCTACCCTTGTAATGCACGGCTTCCATGGTGGTGCCCGTGGCTTTCTTGAAGGCCTCGGTGGTGAGGTGGTGCAGGCCGCCCTTGCCGCCGGTGCCGTAATTGAGCTTATCCGGGTTGGCTTTGGCGTAGGCGATCAGGTCTTCGAGCGTTTGGTAAGGCGCATCCTTGTGCACCAGGACGACGTTGGGCACCGTGGCGAACAGACCGATGGGGCGCAGGTCGGTGGCGGTGTCGTAGGGCACCTTGTACACCACGGGCAGAATGGTGTGATGCACCGCGCCGAAGAGGAAGCTGTAGCCGTCGGGAGCCGACTTGACGACGTTGTCGGCCCCAATCATGCCGGCCGCGCCCCCGCGGTTTTCGACGATGAAGTTGCCGCCCGAAAGTTCGGACATGGCTTGCGCCAGCGGCCGGGCCAGGGTGTCGAGCGAGCCGCCGGCGGAGGCGGGGACGACCAGGCGAACGGGACGCTCGCCTGGCCAATCGGCGGCATGCGCGGCCAGGGAAGCCGTGGCCGTGGCGACGAGCGTGGCGGCGGCCAAAGAACGGGGATTGAAGATCATGGGGTTGTCTCTTGGATGTTATCGGATGAAGGAAAGCGAGACGGCAAACGGCGTCAGCCTTTGCCCGTACCGCGGGAAGTCGGCCGTTGGGCCAGTTCACGGATGGCGTCGTGCCGGGGCTCGAAGCCCAGGCCGGGGGTGGTGGGCAGGGTGAGCCAGCCGTTCTCGGGCTCGGGAAAGCCTTGGTAGATCTGGCGCATCATCTCGACCGCCACCAGGTGCCATTCGACGCGGCCGCCGTTGGCGAGCCCGGCGTTGAAGTGCATGTTGTGCAGGGGGAAGGCGCCGCCGTTGGCCACCCCGGCGCCAAAGGCGTCGGCCATGCCGGCGATGCGCGCGGCCTGGGTGTAGCCGCCGGTGATGACCACGTTGGGCTGCACCACGTCGACCGCGCCGTGCACCAGCATGTCGCGGAAACGGAAGGCCAGGCCCTCGTTCTGGCCCGCGGCAACGGCGATGCCGGTGCGGCGGCGCAGGTCGGCCATGGCCATCACGTTGTTCTGGCTGATCGGCTCTTCAAAGAAACCGATGTCGTAGTCGACGATCTTGCGGGCGAGTTTCTCGGCATGGTAAGCATCGAGGCTGCAGTTGGCATCGACGTACAGGCCGGCATCGTCGCCGGCGGCTTCACGCACGATCTTCACCCGGCGGGCATCTTCGCGGATCACGTCGCCCAGCGGGCGGGGCTCGTCGCGGCGCTGCATGCCGTTGTGGCCCACGACCATTTTGAGGTGATCGAAACCCAGCTCGCGGCAGGCCTTGGCGGACTCGGCCAGCGCGGCTTCGTCGAGAAAGCCGAAGCCGAAGGTGGCATAGAGAGGCACGCGAGGCCGGGCGCCGCCCAGCAGCTTCCAGATGGGCTGGCCCAGGGCCTTGCCTTTGAGATCCCACAGGGCGACGTCGATCGCCGCGATGGCGTGCATGCCGTAGCCGGTTTGGCCGCGGGGGCAGAGCAGCCAGTAGAGCTTGTCCCACAGAGCCTCGGTGCACAGAGGATCCTGGCCGATGAGCGCTGGCGCGGCCACGTCGTTGATGGCGGTGCCGATGATTTCTTCTTCGGTGATGGCTGTAAAACCGTAGCCGACCAGTCCGGTGTCGGTTTCGATCTCCACGTGGCATGCCGACAACGAGGTGTCGCGCCGGATGTTGCCGGCCCGGAATTCGACGGGAATATTGAGGGGGATGGCCCGGACTTGGGTGATTTTCATGGGACGGCTGACTCCTGGTGAGCGGGCCATAGGCGGCCCGGACGAAAGCTGGTATACACAGAGATGCCCCATTCGCTCTGTTCTGGACGTGAAAGACGCCGATATGCCGGGGCTACCGGGGAGGCTGGAAAGCCTTTTTGGTATACCAAACAAATTCTATATAGAACCAAAGTCTCTGACAAGTCATCATGGCAGTGGAAAAAGCATCAGAATTCGAAGGTGATCTTGGTATACCAAGGTCTTTGGAAGTTTTCGATGAAGAACGCGGCGGGAGCCTCGGCGATCGCCTGCGCCGAGGCCTCGAGGAAGATATTCTGGCCGGCCGGCTGCTGCCCGGCGACCGGCTGGACGAGCGTGCGCTGGCGGAACGCTTCCAGGTCTCGCGCACGCCGGTGCGCGAAGCCTTGCGGCAGCTCTCCACGGTGGGGCTGGTGTCGCTGCAGTTGCGCCAGGGCGCCCGGGTAGCCTCGCTCGATCTCACCGAACTACTGGAAATCATGGAAACCATGACTGTGCTCGAGGCCGAGGCCGCGCGGCTGGCGGCGCGGCGCATGATGCCGGCCGAGCGCTCGGCGCTGCAGGCGATCCACGAAGAAGCCGCCGAGGCCGTGGCGCAGCAGGACACCGGGCGCTTCAACGAGTTGAACTGGCGGCTGCATCTGGCCATCTTCCAGGGCTGCCGCAATCGCTTCCTGGCCAACAAGGCGCGCAATCTCCGGTTGCGGGTACATTTTTATCGCTGCTATCTGATGCGGGTGAGCGATGGCAAGGAGCTGGCGCACCGCCAGCACGACGCCCTGGTGGCCGCCGTCGTACGCGGCGACGGTGAGGCCGCCTTCAACCTGATGCGCGAGCACTTGGTGCTGGCGTCGGAGCGGATGTCCGACCTGGTGGCCTTGCTGCCGCGGCAGGATGAATACGAACGGCCGGATCGCGTGGAGCCGCTGATTGCCGTGGGAGGCTGATCACGGCTTCGAGTGCAAGCGCGGTTGGGCCGGCACGGAGGCGTCCGGCGCCGGTCTTGGCTGGAGCCCAAGGCCGCTCCTCGGTCGAACGCCAGGGAGGAGGTGCGAAGCTGCCGCGCCGTACGGGCTCCTACCGCCAGGCCTGCGCCGATTGGTAAAAGCTCGCAGGCAGCGCTTCCATATGTGCCCGGTGCGCGACCACTACCCGTTGCAGCGCGGCGAGCAGGTGTTCTCGCTCTTCGCGCAGGCGTGTGATCTTGCCACCGAGGCCCAGCACCATGGGCGGTTGATGGGCGGGCGCGGCAAGTAGCACGGCGATGATGCCGGAGCCGGGTGTGGCGGCCCCCTCCGTGTAGGCATAGCCCTGCCGCCGGCACTCGTCGAGCTCCTTCATGATGGTTTTGAGCGAAGCATGATGCGAGGGCGGCTCCTCGGCGTTGATCCGTGCCACGAGGGCACGGAGTTCTTGAGGTGATTTGAGCGTGAGGATGATGCGGCCCGCCCCGGATCGCAAGAGAGGGCGCAGGGCGCCGGTGTTTACGTTGCGATGGCTGGAGTAATTCATGCCTTTCACGACGTTGATGTATTGGACATGGTGTCCGCTTTGCACGCCGAGCACGGTGGTTTCACCAGTCTCGTCGCGTAGCTTGTACATTAAGCGCATGATGGTGCCGTCGCTCATGAGGGCGTCGTTCACCCAGATGCCGAGAAGGGCGGCCCTGACGGTGGGAACGAAGGTGCGATCAGCCGGCAAATAGTGCAGGTAGCCGAGTTCGCGCAAGGTGTTGAGCAGGGCAAAAGTGCTGGACACAGGGTAGCCGAGCGCTTCGGCCACTTGACTGAGACTGGCGGGCGCACGCCGCCCGGCGAAGAATTCGAAGACTTCCACCACGCGCTGGGCGGATTTGACTAGCGGCTGGGACATCCCTGCCTCCCTTTTGGACAATTGTTACCGGCTCCGGTGGATTCGGCCTCGCTTACTTCGCCGTGAACGACGAGGCTGGCGCTTGGGCGCGTGGTCGACGACGCCCGTTCGACCGCACCGACAGCTCTCTGGTGGCGGCGAAAAGCTCCCGGACTGGAGGTCTGGTCGCTCTACTATAAATTCATATTCATAAAATAATTTTCTCATATGTGAAAAGATAATCAAACGTCGGAAGAGGTCCGATAGAGTGGTGCCCAAGGAGACAAACCCTATGAAACTTGGCACTGCTTTAATTCAAGGTCGCCAGCAGGTGGCCGTGTTGATATTCAACGACGAGCTTTACGATGCGAATGCGCTCATGACGGCCCTGGGTGATTCGGCCATGCAGCCGCTCGGGCGGATCGCAGGTGTTCGTGGCTTGAGCACGATAGACCTCATCGAGAACGAATCCACATTTCTTTTGTTGGCCCAGGCGCTGGAAAAAGAGCCGGGATCATTCGCCAATGCCAGGTTGGTGGAGAAAGAGTGTCGGTTGATCGCTCCTATTCCTCGTCCCGCCAAGAACGTTTTTTGCCTGGGTCGCAATTACGCCGACCACATTCAGGAAGACAATGATTCACGAGGCATGAATACCGAGCTGCCTAAATATCCGCAATTCTTTACCAAGCCCCCTACGTCGGTGATCGGGCCGGACGAAGCCATTGTTCTTGACGAAAAAGTGACTCGGCGCCTGGACTACGAAGTGGAGCTGGCCGTGGTGATCGGGCGCGGCGGCCGCGATATCACCGCGGCGAACGCAATGGATCACGTGTTTGGTTACACGGTGTTGAACGACGTCACGGCTCGCGACCTGCAGCGTCGCCACGATCAATGGTTCAAAGGCAAGGCTTTGGACACCAGCTGCCCGATGGGCCCCTTCATCGTGCATGCCAGCAGCGTGGTCGATCCGCATGATCTGCGCATACAGCTCTACGTGAACGACGAACTGCGGCAAGACGCCAATACGAGCTCGATGATTTTCAAGATCCCGCAGATCATCGAATCGCTTTCGGCCGGCCTCACGCTGGAACCGGGCGACATCATTGCGACTGGCACGCCGTCGGGGGTTGGCTATGCCATGGACCCGCGTCAATTCTTGAAGGCCGGGGATTTGATCCGGTGCCATGTGGAGAAAGTGGGCACCGTGGAAAATGTGGTGCGGCCAGCGCCCAGCTCGGATTGAAGGAAACAAAGTTTCAGAAGAGGGGGCTTGTGATGAGTTTGGATATCGATGGCGTAGCACCGCTCGCCGGTATCAAGGTGGTTGAGTTGGGATTGGCCATGGCTGGTCCTTATTGCTCGATGATGCTGGCCGATTATGGCGCGGATGTGGTGAAGATCGAGCGCATGGACGGTGGGGATATCAGCAGAAATTGGGCACCGGATTTTCCGGGCGGCGTCTCATATTATTTTGCCGCCGCCAATCGCAATAAGCGCAGTTTTGTGGTGGACATGAAGCATCCTGACGGAGCTGAGGCCCTCCAGCGCCTTTTGGCCAGCGCCGATGTCGTGGTCGATAATTTCCGCGTGGGCGTGCTGGATAAACTCGGATTGGGATACGAAGCGCTGAGAAAAAAGAACCGGCGCCTGATTTATTGCAGCATCAGTGGCTTTGGCCCCGACGGGCCTCGTAAGCACGATCGCGCCAACGATATTTTCATGCAGGCTTTTGCCGGCAATATGAGCGTTACCGGCGAGCCGGATGGCGGCCCCTGCAAATCCGGAATCTCGGTGGCGGATATCGGCGCAGGCATGTTTGGCGCCTTCGGCATCCTGCTCGCGCTCGAGGCGCGCCATCGCACCGGTGAGGGCCAGCGCGTCGATACCTCGCTGCTCGAGGGGCAGGTGGCCATGCTCTCGTATCACTTCACCAAGTTCTTCGCCACCGGCCGTGCGCCCGGGCGCACGGGTGCAGCCATGGAGCTGTCGGCCGCCTATCGTGCCTTCCAGGCCGCTGACGACTGGTTCGTGGTCGCAGCCTTCACCGATGCGATGTGGGCCGGTGTGTGCCGGGCGGTAGGACGATCGGAATGGATCACCGATCCGCGGTTCGAAAGTCGCGAGGGGCGCGTGGATCATGTGGATACGCTGATCCAATTGCTTGGCGAGGTGTTTGCGACCCGCCCCGCCGGCGAATGGATCGAACGGCTCGCGGCCGAAGGCGTGCCCAGTACCCGGGTGAACACCATCGACAAAGTGGCCGCCGATGAGCAAGTGCTGGCTCGCGACATGATTGTCTCGGTGGACCACCCCTTGGCGGGCGAAATCCGGATGGCGGGCCTGCCGGTGAAACTGTCGAGGAATCCGGGTGAAGTGCGCCTGCCGGCGCCCATGATGGGAGAACATACCGCGGGAATTTTGCGGGAACTCGGTTATTCCGATGCCGAAATCATTCATTTGTTGAATGAACGAGCGGTAGCCGGCCCTGCCCCTGAGGCCGGCGCCAGCATGGGAGAAGCGCGTGTCCAAGCTTGAGCTCAATTCTTACATCGGTCTGGAGTCGGAAGTCGTGCGCTCCGAGTTACCCGTGGAGGCCAGCATCGTGCGGCGCTTCTGTCAGGCGGTGATGGACGAGAACCCGATGTACTGGACGCCGAACGAAGACAACCGGGCCTACGGGGGGCCGGTGGCGCCGCCGCTGTTTCCCACCTTTATGTTCGGGCGTACCTTCGGCAGCCCGGATCCGATCCAGCTCAATGCCGAGAATCCCGGATACGACGGGCTTAACTTCAGCCGGGTGCTGCCAGATATCGAGCCCATCCGCGGCTACGCCATGCTTAATGGCGGCTCCGAGGTCGATTTTTTCGGCTATGCCCGCCATGGCGAGCACGTGAACCGCCAAGCGCGCTATTCCAATATCGTGGAACGCGACACTCGCAAGGGAAGGATGGTGTTCGTGACCACCGAGAGCGATTTTCGCAATCCACGAAACGACCTGCTGCTGCGGGTGCGCACCACCCTGATCTGGAGACCGCAATGACTAGCGCGAAACCGCGTTGTTTCGATGATTTTGCGATCGGCGACGACTTGCCGTCTCTTACCAAAGGTCCTCTCAGCACGATACATCTGGTGCGCTGGTCGGCGGCCATGGAAAACTGGCACCGCATCCATTTCGATCATCCTTATACGGTGGAGCACGAGGGCCTGAAGGGTCTGCTGATCAATGGCACCTTTAAACAGCAGTTCATTGCGCAATTGCTGACCGATTGGGCGCGACCCGACGGCTGGGTATGGAAGATGAACTTCCAGTTTCGCGCCATGAACATTGTGGGCGAGCGTCTTACACTCTGGGCCCGTGTGGCGAACAAACGCCAGGCACCGGACTTCGGCCTCGTGGACGTGGAAATGGGCATTGTGAACGAGCACGGCGTGGAGTCCACGCCGGGCACCGCCATCGTCGCTTTCCCCTATCGCCACAAGCAGCCCTTGCCGTATCCCTTTGTCGCGCCGGTGCCAGCCGAGATCGCGTAATCGCGGCGCCGCAGCGCGCCACATCACTCTTAAGCTCCGCCAAGAGAGCAGACACAACGAGGAGATAAGTATGCCGAGCTTCACATCGGGCGGTAGTCGGCCGCATTTGGCCAAAATCACCTGGGCGGTGTTGTGCGCCGGCGGCCTGGGCCTGGGCGCCGCGACCGCCCAGACTCAGCCCGCAGCTGCCACGCCGCAACGCGGTGGCGAGTTGATATTCGCGCTGAACAGCGACCCTGCAAGCTTCGATTGCCAGGCGACCACCACCTATGCCGTGCTCCACGCGGTGCGCCCGCTCTATTCGGGCCTGATCAATTTCGATCCCGAAACGTATCCCGACGTCAAGCCCGATCTGGCCGAATCCTGGGAGGTGAGCGACGACTTCAAAACCTATACGTTTTACCTGCGCAAGGGCGTGAAGTTCCACGACGGCTCACCGCTCACCAGCGAAGATATCAAGGTCACGTTCGAGCGTATCGTGTCACCGCCCGAAGGCGTCGTATCGGTGCGGCAAGCACGCTACCAGGATATCGAGCGCATCGAAACTCCGGATGCGCACACCGTGGTGTTTCATCTGTCGCGACCCAACCCGGCCATGCTGCAGACCTTTGCCTCGCCCTGGAACTGCGTGGTCTCCGCCGAGAAAGTGAAGCAGGATCCACGCTGGCCCGAGCGCAATATACTGGGCACCGGAGCCTTCAAGTTCGTGGATTACACCCCGGGTTCAATGTGGCGCGCCGAGCGCTTCGACGACCACTTCCAACCCGACAAGCCCTACCTGGATGGGTATCGTATCTTGTTCATGAAGGACGCCGCGATGACCAACGGCATCCAGGGCGGCCAGATCCACACCTACTTCGTGAGCATGAATCCGTCGCAGTACGGCCCCTTGAAAGCGGCCATGGGCGATCGCGTCGAGGTGCAGAGCTCACCCTATCTATGCAAGCATGACATCTTCTTCAATCATGAAAAGCCGCCATTCAATGATCCCCGGGTGCGCCAGGCCCTGAACCTTGCGGTGGATAGGTGGGGCGGAGCGCAAGCCTTGTCACGCATCACCAACGTGAAACACGTTGGCGGCGCCTTGCGGCCAGGCGGGCCTTTTGCCATCGATCCCCAAGAGCTGGAGAAACTGCCAGGTTTCTCCAAAGACGTGAAGGCATCTCGCGAACAGGCCAAGCAATTGTTGGCCGACGCCAATGCGTCCAACCTGAGTTTCAAGCTCAGCACGCGCAACTTGCAGAGCTTCACGCCGTTGGTGATTTTCCTCACTGACCAATGGCGTCAGATCGGGGTGAAAGTGGAGCCCGAGCCCTTGCCCGTGTCGCAGCAAAAAGCCAGTTACATGGCCGGCAACTATACGGTGGGCCTCGATGCCAACTGCTATGAGGCCGACGAGCCCAATGATCAACTGGCTCTCTACATTTCGCATGATCGTTCGCCAATCAACTTCAGCCGTTATCACGACGAAGAGCTCGATGCGCTTTACGACAAGCAAAAGGCGGCTCTTACCCCTGAAGAGCGGGAAGCGGCCATCCGCGCCTTTGAAACCCGCCTGATCAACGAGGCCATGACGGTGCCCCTGGCCTGGTGGGAGCGCAATGTCGTGCTCAGCTCGAACGTAAAAGGCTGGAAGGCGTTGCCTAGCCAGTACCTCAACCAGGATCTGACCGATGTCTGGCTGGAAAAGCCGTAAACGGCCATGCTGAACTTCATGTCCCATAGCCAGGCCACCACCTCGGTGGCCGCCGCCGAGGCGGTGGTCTGGCCTGCCACCGCTCCCTTGTTGCAGGTGGAGAATCTGGCGGTCGAGTTCGAGACCTCGCGTGGCCGCATACGTCCGGTGGATGACATCTCGTACACCATCTGGCCGGGGGAAACCCTGGCCATCGTGGGCGAAAGCGGCTGCGGCAAATCGGTGTCGTCACTGGCGATCATGCGCCTGCTGCCCAAGACCACCGCCAAGGTGGTGGGCGGACGCGTGCGCTTCGAAGGGCGCGATCTGCTGGCGCTGCCGGAGGCCGAGATGCGCAAGGTACGCGGCCGCGAGATCTCGATGATCTTCCAGGAACCCATGACCAGCCTGAATCCGGTGCTCACCATCGGACTGCAGATCATGGAGCCGTTGCGCATCCACTTGGGCATGAGCGAGGCGGCGGCTCAAAAGCGCGCCACGGAGTTGCTCTCGCTCGTGGGTATTACCGATGCTCGCCGCCGACTGGCGCAATATCCGCATGAGCTCTCGGGCGGCATGCGCCAGCGAGTGATGATCGCGATCGGCCTGGCCTGCGATCCGAAGCTGATCATCGCCGACGAACCCACCACCGCGCTCGACGTGACCATCCAGGCTCAGATCCTGGAGTTAATGAAGGATCTTTCCCGCCGGCTCAACATCGCCCTGGTATTGATCACCCACAACCTGGGGATCGTGGCCCGCTACGCTGATCGCATCAACGTCATGTACGCCGGCCGGGTGACTGAACAGGGGGACGCCAGCCGCGTCTTCGCGGCGCCGCGCCATCCCTACACCATCGGTTTGCTGCGCTCCGTGCCGAGGCTCGACCAGCCGCGCACCTCGCGGCTGGAAACCATCGATGGCCTGCCGCCCAACTTGCTGGAGCTGCCATCCGGCTGTCGTTTTGCACCGCGCTGCGCCTATCGTATTCCCCTCTGCGATACCGAGCCCGGCCTGATGGAGACTGTGCCGGGCCAGTGGTCGCGTTGCCATCGTGCCTCGGCCCTGGAAACCGGTGAGCTGTCGATTGTGGCTCCACCTCGGGCCTTGCCGGCCGCGAGCGCGCAGCTCGCGCCGGAGCCGCTGCTGTCGATCCGTCATCTGAGCAAGTATTTTGACGTGGGACGCCGGGGCGCGGTGGCGCGGGCCGTCGACGATGTGTCGTTCGACGTCGGGCGTGGTGAAACCGTGGGCCTGGTCGGCGAAAGCGGCTGTGGCAAAACGACGGTGGGGCGCACCATCCTGCGCCTCGCCGAGGCCACCGCGGGCGAGATCATCTTCAACGGCCAAGACGTGCGCCGCGCGCATCGAGGCGAGCTGCAGGCACTGCGCCGGCAGATGCAGGTGATCTTCCAGGATCCCATGAGCTCGTTGAATCCTCGCATGACCATCGGCGACATCATCGGCGAGCCGCTGGCCGTGCATCGCCTGGAGGCCGATCGCTCCGCCTGCCGCGCTCGTGTTCAGCTATTGCTGGAACAGGTGGGGCTGCCCGGCTACATGGCCACGCGCTATCCGCATCAGTTATCGGGCGGGCAGCGGCAACGGGTGGGCATCGCACGCGCCTTGGCGCTGCAGCCTTCGTTCATCGTGTGCGACGAGGCCGTATCGGCGCTGGACGTCTCGATTCAGGCACAGGTCATCAACTTGCTCGAACGCCTGCAGCGCGAGCTCGGCCTCACCTATCTTTTCATTGCCCACGACCTGGCCGTGGTGAGGCACATCGCCGACCGCGTGGTGGTGATGTACCTGGGCCGCATCATGGAGGTTGCCACTCGCGACGATCTGTACGACCGCCCGGCGCATCCCTATACGCGCGCCTTGCTCGCGGCCGCCCCCGTGCCCGATCCCGAAACCGAAAGGCGGCGCCCCTCCGGCCTGCTGCAGGGCGAGTTGCCCTCGCCATTGGCACCCCCTTCGGGTTGTGTTTTTCATACCCGTTGTCCCATGGCCTCGGAAGCCTGCCGGAACGAGGTTCCTCCACTGCGCGAGTTGCGCCCCGGGCACTACGCTGCGTGCATCAAACTGGAGGTGGAATAATGTGGGCCTATACGAGCAAACGCCTCTTTTTGATGCTGCCCACCCTGCTCGTGGTGGCGACGGTCATCTTCTTCTTGCTGCGTGTCGTACCGGGCGACATCGTGGAGCTCAAGCTGCTGGGCGACGGCGGCATGGTCAGCCAAGCCACCATCGACCAGGAAAGGGCGCGCCTGGGGCTGGACCAGCCACTATTGGTGCAGTATTTCAACTGGATGGTGGGCCTGGTCACGTTCGACTTCGGCACCTCGATGTGGACGGGCCGCGCGGTATCGGAAGAGATCGCCGGCCGCCTGATGCTTTCCATCGAACTGGCGATCCTGGCCTCCATCGTGGGCCTGGCGCTGGGCATCGTACTGGGTACGCTCTCGGCGCTACTGCGCAATACTTGGGTCGATCATCTGATCCGGCTGCTCACCCTCGGCGGCATGGCCTTGCCCAGCTTCTGGATCGGGATGCTCATCATCCTGTTCCTGCTGTATATCTTCGACTGGCTGCCGCCCATGACGTACACGCCGTTCTTCACCGATCCCTGGGCCAATCTGTCGCAACTGATCTGGCCCGCCCTGGCCGTGGGCTATCGCTACGCAGCCGTCGTGGCGCGGCTGGTGCGCTCCTCCATCATGGAGGTGATGAACGAGGACTATATCCGCACGGCGCGGGCCAAGGGCGTATACGAGCGCCTGATCATCGTGCGGCACGCCATGCGCAATGCGCTACTGCCCGTGGTGACCCTGAGCGGCCTGGAGTTCGCCTTTCTGATTGGCGGGCTGGTGGTCACCGAGCAGGTGTTCAACCTCAACGGCATCGGCAAGCTGTTCATCGATGCGATCGACAACAGCGACTACGTACTCATTCAATCGGTGGTGATGTTGATGGCATTCATCTTCATCGTGGTCAACCTGATCGTGGATCTTCTCTATGCTGCCCTCGACCCCCGGATCCGCTACTGACGCCGTGGCTGCGTCTCTCCTGCCCAAGGCCGCGGGTGTCGAGCGCCGCCCGCGCCCGGCCTGGCTGCGCTTCATGGCCGATGAGCCGCTGGGCGCCGTCGGCTTGCTGGTGGTGGCCACGCTGGTCGTAGTGGTGGCGCTGGCGCGTTTTATCGCGCCCTACGATCCTCTGGAAGTCGACTTCATGGCCATGCTGCAAGCTCCCAGCGCGGCACACATCATGGGCACTGATCAGATGGGGCGCGACGTGTTCAGCCGCTTGCTGTATGGCGGGACCACCGCCTTGTCCGTGGGCGTGATCTCGGCCTTTCTGGGCTGCACCCTGGGAGCGTTGATCGGCACTGCGTCGGCCTACTTCGGTGGCAAGATCGACCTCTACGTGCAACGGGTCAACGATATCGTGCTGGTGTTCCCCGGCATCGTGCTGGCCATGGTGATCGTCTCGCTGCTGGGCCGCGGCCAGGTGATGGGCCTGGACTTGAACGTGATCCTGGCGATCGCCATACCCATCGTGCCGCAAGTGGTGCGAGTAATCCGCTCCTCGGCGCTTACCCTGCGGGAACTGCCGTACATCGACGCCGCGCGGGCGGCGGGCTTCAGCCATCTGCGTATCATCTGCCGCCATATGGCGCCGAACGTGATGGCCATCTACCTGATCCTGCTCACGGTGAACATCGCCCAGGCCATTCTGCTGGAGGCTTCGCTCTCGTTCCTCGGGCTGGGCATTACCGAGCCCAAGGCCACCTGGGGCCTGATGCTGTCGGGTGCCTCGCAATACTACCGGGATGCGCCGTGGCTGATCATCTTTCCCGGCATTGCCATCGGCGTCACGGTGTTTGCCTTCAACCTCCTGGGGGACGCGCTGAGAGATTGGCTGGATCCGAGGCTGCGGCGCTAAGCCACAAGTTCTCCCATGGCGCCGAGCCGGCAAGCCATCAAGGCGGAATCGGACAGACCGCTGAAACGAATCACCACGTCGAACCCTTCTTCCGTCGGATCCAGGACGCGATCGCCAAATTCGATACGGCAGCGCACCGGGGTTCCGGACGGGAGCATTGCTATGAAGCAAGCCCCCCGTTCTTTCGACTATCAAAACATATCGCCTCGATGTGATAGGCCGCCTCTATAGTTTGTACCGATCAATGCGGTAAAACAGGAGGCGGCGATATGAAGAGCATTTTCCAGGGCGGTATGCTTGCAATGGCTGGATGGGCGCTGGTCGCATCGGCGGCCTATGCCGGCGATGGTTATCCGGACAAGCCGATAAAACTCGTCGTCCCCTATCCGCCGGGCGGCATCGCGGATACCTTTTCGCGGGCCTTGGCCCAGAACCTGAGCGATCAGTTCAAACAGCCTGTGCTGGTCGAGAACAAGCCCGGAGCCAACCAGATCATTGGTGTCGAAACGGTTCTGCGCGCACCGGCCGATGGCTACACGCTGTTTCTGGCCTCGATGACCAGCCTGGCGACCAATCTGGGCGCATACCGGGAGCTTTCCTACGATCCCGTCAAGGACTTTGCCCCGGTTTCCCATCTGTTCGCTTCCCCGCTGATCCTGACGGTCGGCACCAATACTCCCGTCCAGACCGTTGACGAATTGGTGGCGCTGGCGAAAGAGCGCCCGGGCGAGCTGACGTATGCATCCCTGGGCGACGGCGGTAGTTTGCATCTGGCCGGGGAGCTTTTTGGCCAGGCGGCAAACATCGATCTCTTGCGAGTCCCTTACAAGGGCAGCGTACAAGCGCTAGCCGATGTGGTGGGCGGAAGTGTGACGATGATCTTTGACGCCGGTACCACGGCGATTCCACAGATCCAGGGGGGGCGGGCTCGGGCGCTGGCCGTGACGAGCGACACGCGGCTCCCGGGCCTGCCGGATGTGCCCACCATGGCGGAGGCTGGCTACCCGACGGTGGATATCGGCGTGTGGTGGGGGCTCGCCGTGCGGAGCGGTACGCCCGACGCCATTCTGGCCACCCTCAACCAGGCCGTGGTGAAGGCGCTGGAGAACCCCGCGTTTGCCGAGCGTTTTCGTGGCACGGGCTTGTCGATACAGCCCAGCTCCCTTGAAGACTTCACCCGGTTCGTGAGCGAAGAGGCCCGGCGCTGGCCCCGATTCATGGCCGAGGTCGGGGTTGTTCCTCTGCAATAAAAGGGCGCAGCCATGCTCGACAAAATCCGGCCGGACGCATTCTCGGCACTCGAGGATATCCACGATGGCGCCACGGTGCTCGTTGGCGGGTTCGGCGGCGCCGGCCTTCCTTATGAGCTGGTACATGCGCTTATCGATCAAGGAGCCCGCGAACTCACGATCGTGAATAACAACTCGGGGACGGGGGTTAACGGCCTGGCGGCGTTGGTGGCCGCGGGCCGGGTACGAAAAATGATTTGCTCGTATCCCAAGGCGGCGGATCCCAAGGCGGATCCCAATATTTTCTTTCAGTGGTATCGCGCCGGGCGGATTGAGCTGGAGCTGGTTCCGCAGGGAACCATCGTCGAGCGCCTGAGGGCGGCGGCGGCCGGTTTGGGCGGGTTTTATTGCCCAACGGCTGTGGGCACATTGTTGGCGGAAGGCAAGGAAGTGCGGATCCTCGACGGGAAGCCCTATCTGCTGGAGATGCCTTTGCGCGGCGATTTCGCACTGGTCAAAGCCTGGCAGGCCGACCGCTGGGGTAATCTCGTGTACCGGAAGGCAGCCCGCAATTTCAACCCCGTGATGGCCATGGCGGCCAAGGTAACGATTGCCCAGGTTCACGAAACCGTTAAGTTGGGCCAAATCGATCCGGAGCATGTGGTAACACCCGGGGCTTTTGTTCAGCGGCTGGTTAGAATTCAAGGAACACATCCATGAGCGGGTTCAAAGACCGTGGCCGCAGCCGCCAGGAGTTGGCGCGGCGTGTGGCGGAAGATATTCAGGATGGCTGGTGCGTCAATCTGGGGATCGGCCTGCCGGAGCAGGTGGCCGCTTATCTATCGCCGGATAAAGATGTGCTTCTCCAAAGCGAGAACGGCCTGCTTGGCATGGGCAAGCCAGCCGCACCTGAACAGATCGATTGGGATCTCATCAACGCGGGCAAGAAGCCCGTGACCCTGCTGGCCGGCGGTTGCTACTTTGACCACATGACGTCGTTCGCGATGATGCGAGGTGGGCATCTGGATCTTTGCTTGTTGGGAGCGTTCCAGGTATCGGCGGCGGGCGATCTTGCCAATTGGTGGACGGGTGATCCGGGCGAGCTTCCGGCCGTGGGCGGCGCCATGGATCTGGTGGTGGGCGCGCGTCGGGTCCATGCCATCATGGACCACACGACGCGTGACGGGCGACCGAAGATCGTATCGAGGTGTTCGTATCCGCTGACGGGGCTTGGTGTCGTTGATCGTATCTATACCGACCTGGCGGTGATCGACGTGCTGGATGGCGAGTTGATCGTGAGCGAGATCGTCGAAACCCTGGACATGAATGGGCTGCAAGCCCGGACCGACGCGTTGTTGCGGGCAGCGGCGGATATGCGGGTCGTGCCGGTAGCTTCCGGCTGACCTGCGCCGGCCGATAGGCCGGAGTGCTTCACCGTGCGCCAGCACGTGCCTCATGGGATAGCGCGATGTTCGAGCCCGAGAGGGAGCGCAATTGAAGTATCAGCTTTCTCAGCAAGGGTAAGACCTCCTGCCGCAGGCTGTGATCGCTGTGGCGGTTGGCGTTCAGTACGCAACTGAACGCCGCCAAGGGGGCTCCCGGAACCGTCTTGAAAGGCATGGCAATCGCACAGACCTCGGACGATAAGCTGGCGTACGAGATACAACAGCCTTCTTGCCGGAACGAGGCAATGTCCGCCAGCAGCTTTTCGCCATATTGCGCCCAGGGCTCCGGCAGCTTGATGCGCAGCTCGTTGATAATCGCCTGCCGGGTTTTGGCATCGCAGGCCGCGATGTAGGCATGGCCGATGGCGGTTCCCAGGAGCGGCACCGAGAGCCCGACATCCGCGGAGCGGGATTCGAAGCGGTCCGGGCTCTTGCACACTTCAACGTAGGTCATATTCAGGCGGTCGCGCACGCCCAGGCAGACCGCGCCACCGATCTCGCGATCAAGTTCGGCCATGAAGGGCCTGGCCATTTGGCGCAGTTGCAGGTGGGTCAAAAGCGGGTAACCCATGGCCAGGACGGCCGAACCCAGCCGATAGTGCCGGGAGGGGCGATCGACATCGAGGTAGCCCAGGCTCACCAGAGTGTAGGTAAGGCGGGAAACCGTGGCTTTGTCGAAGCCGGTTTGTTGGACGATGTCCTTGTTGGCCAGTGTCGGCGACTCGGCGCTGAAGCACCGCAGCACCGCCAAACCCTTGCCGAGCGTCATGGCGAACTGGGGATCGCCCCTGAAGCTTTCGAGCGCCTGGGAAGGGTCTTTGAAGCGCTGAAATTGTTCGCGCTGTTCGGGCCGTCTGCCTTTGCCATGAACCATCCCACCCTCTCCCATGAAAAACGGCGCCCTTGACATGGGCGCCGCCTGAGGAAAGGCTGGCGCCCGCGAGCGCCAGCCAGCCCGGAACGACAGGCCGATCAGCCCTGCGGCACCAACGCCAGCACGCGCAGCGGGCTGCCCGAGCCGTTCTTGATCTTGAGCGGAGCCGCCAGCACCATGGCGCCGGTGGCGGGCAGTTGATCCAGGTTGGTGAGGCATTGCAGGCCGTAGCGGTTGGCGCCGTGCATCAGGGTGTGGCAGGGGTAGGGTGTTTCCCAGCTGAAGGATTGGCCTGCGTCGGTGTTGATGGTTTCCACGCCGAAGCCCAGCACCTTGCGCTCTTCGGCCAGGAACTTGACCGCCGCGGCGTCGGGACCGGGAGTGTGCGGGCCGTCTTCACGCATGTTGACGTAGTCTTCCGGCATCTTGCGCTTGGACCAGTCGGTGCGGAACAGCAGCCAGGCGCCTTCGGGGATGCGGCCGTGTTTGTCTTCCCAGGCCTTGAGGAAGTCGACCGTGAGGATCCAGTCGTTGTTGGCGGCGACTTCGGCCGAGGCATCCACCACCACGGCGGGGGCCAGGAAGACCTCGGGCGGGATGGTGTCGACGGTGTTCTTGGGAAAATCCTTGCCCGATACCCAGTGGATGGGCGCATCGAAGTGCGTGCCGGTGTG
This sequence comes from Pigmentiphaga sp., assembly GCA_023228945.1. Classification (GTDB taxonomy): domain Bacteria; phylum Pseudomonadota; class Gammaproteobacteria; order Burkholderiales; family Burkholderiaceae_B; genus Verticiella. Next base: position 160,568 of record JALOAI010000009.1, read on the forward strand.
TTCGCCACAGGAGAAGTTGTTCCAGTACCAGGCCGGACCGTTTTCGTCGTACTGCGAGATGGTTTCTTGCTTGAAAGCCCAGACTTGGCCGAACTGGGGCGGCAGTTGCAGCGCGGGGAAGTCGGGCGACAGGGTTTGGGTGAGGTCGACGATCTTGATCTTGCCGCTGGCGAGATCGGTCGCGAAACTGGCGAGAGAAGCCGTAGTCATGAGCGATTCCGTACGAAGGTTGGATGAATTAACCACAAGGCCCAGCGTAACGCGCGTTACGCCGGGCGACAAGCCGGATCAAGCCAGCGCGTGCTGCGCCAGGCCCGCCCGGAGTTTGTTGCCATGCTCATCGGCCAGGGCGGCTGCGCAAAGGTCGGCCAGCGTGGCGGGGGCCAGATGGTTGCCGGCGCGATCCACCGCCGCCATCAGGGTTTCGTAGTTGGCCAGGCCGCGGGCGTGGGTGTCGCTATAGCCCTTGACGAGGCGTTGGCAGCGGGCGATCTCGATGGCCAGCGCCGGATTGGCGCGCGAGGCGGTTTCGATGCGTCGCAGCCAGCCTTCGATGCGATCGGTTTCTACCTTGAAGCGCAGGGTGCTGCGACGAATCGCCCGGAAGCGCGACATGGTCCAGAGCAGCAGATACCCATGCAGGGAGTTGGTGGTGATCACGCGGCCCTTTTGCGTGAAATGGCGCACGATGCGATTGGCCCAATTGGGCTTGAGCAGCCAGCGCCCCAGACCGGCGGGCATGGTCTCGGCGATTTCCTCCAGACGCGGGTGCATGTACTCATTGACCGACAGGAGCTGATCGGGTTGGGCGCGTACTTCGGCGCGCACGCGGGCGAACCGGGTGTCGCGGATCTTCAGGTCGGCCACGCGGATGGTGTCTTCGTACGCCATCCACAACGCCAGATGGCGCGCGGTTTCGCACAGCAGTTCGTGCTGCTCGGTGTCGGGCCAGTTCTTGACCTGCGCCAGGCGATCGAGGTAGAGGGCGGCGTAGGCCGGGTCCTGATAATCGATCGTGCGGCGGACGCCTTCGATGAGATAGGGATGGGCCGCCGCCGGAAACTCTAGATTGATGCGCTGGATCAGCTCGGCGACTTTGCGGTGGCGCGGCTGCGGCGTAGGCGGGGTGGGGACTTTGTGCCGGGCGTCGGGCACGGCGAGGTCGCCGCCCGCCTCGGCCTTGCCGAAGGCGGCGCCAAAGGCCTTGAGACTGGCCTTGACGCCGACGCCGCCGCGCTCGATGGTGGCTTCGAACTGCGCGCGGCTGAAGGGCAGGGTGCCGGTGGCGGCCAGGGCGCCGAACAGCACCGCGCTGATCACGCTACCGTTGGCTTCGGCCGTGCTCGCCATGTCGAAGAAGATGGCGCGCTTGGCTGCCTGGCGCGAGCGGCCGAGCAGTTTTTCGCTATCGACCCGGCCGTCGCCCATGGCCATTTTTTCGGTGATGGAATGCACGCGGTGGGTGGAGCCCACCAGGGTGGTGCGGTCGGGCGTGACCAGCCCGCGCTGCACGGCCCGCCCGGCTTCCATCAGCTCGGAGGCGAGGACGACGTCGACGTCGCCCGGGGTTGGCATCAGGGCCAGGATGGGCTCCTGGCCGTCGGCTTCGGCCGTGGCCCGGGGATAGAGCTCGACGTAATAAATAGTGGCGCCGGTGCGCTGCGCCACCCCGGGCACCGAGGTGGTTTGGGCGTAGTAGCCGTTATGTTCGCCCAGGTCGACGATCCAGTCGGCCAGAACGCCGCCGCCTTCGCCGCCCATGGCGAGAATGGCGATCTTGATGGGATTGGCTGCCATTGCGATTCTCTTGTGTCGTTAGCGATGGGAGTTAAAAGGCGTAGCGTTCGCGGCGGCGGGAGTCGCGGCCTTGCAGCCAGCCGATGACCTTGCCGCGGATGCGTTCGCGGGTGACTTCCCATTTGGTGGGGTTGCTGACGATGTTGGCCCGGTAGAACGAAGGGCACAGCACGGCGGCGTGCGAGACTTCGCCGCACAGGCCGCAGCCCACGCAGCTATCGATCACGCTGGCCACCGGGTCGGCGCGCAGGGGATCGGGATTGGGTTTGATCGTCAGCGAGGGGCAGCCCGACAGGCGGATGCAGGAATGGTCGCCGGTGCAGGTATCGGGGTCGACGCCAAAGCGCTCGCGCACCACGCGTTCGCCCTTGGCCAGCGCGGCGCGTTGCTGCGGCTTGATGCGGCGCTGCTTGTTCAGCATGCACTCGCTTTGCGCGATCAGCACCTTGGGCCCTTGGGTATCGGTGGTGAGGGCTTCTTTGAGCACCTTGCGCATGCCGGCGACGTCGTAGGTGCGTTCCACCTTGCGGACCCACTTCACGCCGACGCCGCGCACCGCGGTTTCGATCTCGTTGCCGGTCTCGCGCGAGCGGTTGACGGCGCGCGAGGACAGGATGTCCTGGCCGCCGGTGGCCGCGGTGTAGTTGTTGTCGACGATGATGTTGAGGTTGTTGCTGCGGTTGAATACCGCATTGGCGATGCCGCTGGTCAGTCCGTTGTGCCAGAAGCCGCCGTCGCCCATCACGGCGATGGCGCGCCGGCCGTCGGGCACGTTGAAGGCCGCCGCTCCCGCCGCGCCCAGGCCATAGCCCATGGTGGTGTTGCCCAGGTTGAAGGGCGGCAGGATGGAGAACAGGTGGCAGCCGATATCGGCGCTGACGTGGTGCGGGCCGAGCTCGCGTTCCACCAGCTTGAGCGCCGAGAAGATGGGGCGCTCGGGGCAGCCGGTACAGAAGCCGGGCGGGCGGCCCTGGACGACGTCGTTCAGATCGGCGGTGTCGACCGCGGCGACGGGATCCGGTGCGGCGGGCGCGGGAGCCTGTGCGATCGGGATGGTTTTGGCCACCGGCGCGACGGGTTCGAGCATGCCGTAGCGCTCGGCGAACTGGCGCAGGCCTTTCATCATCACGGCGGTGGCGTATTCGCCGGCGACCGGGAAGATGTCTTTGCCGTGCAGGGTGGTTTTACAGTCGGCCAGGCGCAGGATGTTGCCGATGTTCTGCTCGAGGAAGTTGGGCTGGCCTTCTTCGACCATGATCACCGCGCGCTTGTCGCTGCAGAAATGCAGCACTTCGGTGTCGATCACCGGATAGGCCACGTTCATCACGTACAGCGGGATCTTGCTGTTGCCGTAGACGTCGGCCAGACCCAGGCGTTCGAGGGCGCGGATCAGGGTGTTGTACGAGCCGCCCTGGACGATGATGCCGATGTCGGCGGCGCCTTCGTTGAAGAACTCGTTCAGGCGGTTGTCTTCGATGTAGCGCACGGCGGCGGGCCAGCGCTTGTTGATTTTTTCCTGCTCGTGCAGGAAGCTGGCTGGCGGCAGCACGATGCGATCGATGTCGCGGCGCGGGTTCTCGACCGCATCCTTGATCGTGAACTCGGGGCGGCGGTTGCTTTCGGCCGTGAACTGGCCGTGCACGTGACAGGCGCGGATGCGCAATTGCAGCATCACCGGGGTGTTGCTGGCCTCGGAGAGTTCAAAGCCCTGCTTGACCGCCTTGACGATGCTGGGCAGGTTGGGGCGCGGATCGAGCAGCCACATCTGCGACTTCATGGCGAAGGCGTGGCTGCGCTCCTGCATGATGGAGGAGCCCTCGCCGTAGTCTTCGCCGACGATCACCAAGGCGCCGCCGGTGACGCCGCCCGAGGCCAGGTTGGCCAGGGCGTCGGAGGCGACGTTGGTGCCCACGGTGGACTTGAACGTGACGGCGCCGCGCAGCGGATAGTTGACCGACGCCGCCAGGGTGGCGGCGGCGGTAGCTTCGCTGGCGCTGTTCTCGAAGCGGATGCCGTACTCGGACAGGATGTCCTGCGCATCGGCCAGGACGTCCATCAGGTGTGAAATCGGCGCCCCCTGGTAGCCCGCCACATAGGAAACGCCGGATTCGAGCAATGCCTTGGTCACGGCCAGGATGCCCTCGCCGTTGAATACCTCGCCTTGACCCAGGCGCAGCTTCTCGACTTCTTTGACAAAGGATCTTTCGGCCATGTCAAACCTCGCTGTAATGGTGATGAGTCATCAATCTGCAAACAGTGTAATCTTATTTGGATAATAATATATCCAAAATCATGGTTTTCCATAGGTTTGGCAAAATCCCGGGTTTACCTCTGCCAGGCGACGGGCATGCAGGGGTGGCGCGTTGATGTCACAATATCTAGCTGTTGCTTTCCGGACACGTGTTGTGACATCTCCCACTACGCTTATGGCCGATCCCGCCAGCCCGCCCGAAGCCCCGATGTCCGGGGCCGCCTTTGTCGACGATTACCTGCTCGCGCTGCTGGCCCAGGCCAGCCAGCTCGTCTCCAACGAGTTCCACCAGGTGGTGATGGAACACGGCCTGTCGGTCAGCGAATGGCGGGTCATGTCGTCGCTGGCCGGCGGCAAGCCGATCAGCATTGGCGGCCTGGCCTTGATTTCCGTAACCAAACAGCCCACCGTCACCCGATTGCTGGAGCGCATGATTCTCAAGGGTCACGTCGAGCGCGTGACGCATTCGGGCGATCGCCGCGTCAATCTGGTGTGCATTACGCCGCAGGGCCAGGAAATGGTTGCCGCCTTGATGATCAAGGCGAAAGAGCACGAGGCCCGGGTGTTCGAACCCTTTGGCGGCGAGCGCACCGAGATTCTCAAAAGCATGCTGCGCGATATCATTGCGCAGCATCGGCCTGGGTAGGCGTCAACGCGCTGGCCGCTCGGGAACTCCGGCGGCCCGGGTGCTCCGGTTGCCTGATGGCCCGATGGCCCGATGGCCCGATGGCCCGATGGCCCGATGGCCCGATGGCCCGATGGCCCGATGGCCCGGGGCTGGCCGCACCAGCGCCGCCGGCCGGGCGTGGCAGCTACAGCCGTGGCAGCTACAGCAGCTCGCGGCAGGCGGCCAGCACGGTGGCCACCGGTAGGTCGCGCAGGGCGGTGCCGGGCGGCGGCGTCAGGCAGCGCGCCCCGGGCCGCGACCAGAACCACTCCGGCTTGGTTTCGTCGAACAGCCCCACGAAGGGCGCCCCCGAGCACTGCCCCAGGTGGGAGGGTCCACAGTCGTTGGCCACCACCAGCCGGGCGCCGACCACCAGTGCCGCCAGTCGCGCCAGCGAGGGCTGCCGCCAAACGCGCAACCCGGGCCGCGGTGTGGCCGCCAGCGCGGCCGCCTCGGCGGCTTCGGCCGGCCCCAGCACCACGTGCACCAACTGGCCCGCGGCGCCGTGCGGCTCCAGTTGCGCCACAAGCGCCAGGAAGTTCTCCAGCCCCCATTTCTTGAATTCTCCGGCGCCGCCGCCGGGCATCAGCACGATGCCGCCGGGCTCCGGTTGTTCCGGCGCCGGCAGGGCGGCGGCCAGTGCCCGCACCGACGCGGCGGCGCTGGCCAGCGGGTCAAGCGGCCGCCACGCCGCCAGCAGTTCCAGGCCGTGCAGGGCGCGGTAGGTGGTGGTGTCGGCGGCGATGGCGTGGGTCCACACGCGGTCGGTCAGGCGGCCGTTGCGATAACCCAGCCGGATGGGTGGCAGACGCAGGGCGGCCAGCGCGCCGTGCCGTTCGCTGCTGGGATGCAGGGCCAGCAGGACGGCGCAATCGGGGCCGATGGCCCGCCATTCATCGAATGCGCTGCGCGCCAGGCGAAATTCGTCGACCCAGGGCAGGGCCTCGAAGACTGGCCCCAGGGGATCGCGCGCCACCACGCGCAGGCGGTGATCGGGCAACCACTGCTTGAGCTGGTGGAGCGCGGGGAACATGACCAGTTGCGCGCCGAAAAACGGGCGGCTGCGTACCAGCACCACGATGTCGCGCATCATTCCGCCTGCAGGGCCTGGAGTTCGGTCTCGGAGAAGCCAGCCGTGCGGCGGGCTGCGAGGTTGAAGGGACCCTTCAGGCGCGGCGCCTGGTAGCGCCGGGCCAGCTCGGCATACGTGGCAACGGGTTCGAAGCCTCGCTGCGCGCACAGCCAGCCATACCAATGATTGCCGATGGCGACGTGGCCGACTTCATCGCGCAGGATGATGTCGAGGATGGCCGCGGCGTCGTGGTCGCCGGCCCGCGCCAGCTTGGCCCGGATCGGCGGGGCGGCGTCGAGGCCGCGGGCTTCGAGGGTGCGCGGCACCAGCGCCATGCGGGCGAGTACGTCGCCCTGGGTTTTTTCGGTCATGGCCCATAAGCCGTCGTGGGCGTCGAAGTCGCCATACCGATAGCCCAGGCTTTGAAGGTGTGCCGCAAGCAGCTCGAAGTGTAAGGCTTCTTCCTGGGCTACTTTCAGCCAATCGCGATAAAAGGTCTCGGGCATGTCGCCAAACCGCCAAATGGCATCGAGCGCCAGATTGATGGCGTTGAATTCGATATGGGCAAGCGCGTGCAGCAGGGCGGCGCGGCCGGCGGGCGTATGGATCGAGCGTTGCGGGACTTTGCCCGGCGCTACCAGCACCGGGCGGTCGGGCCTGCCGGGAATGCCGGAGGCCGGGGTGCCGCGCCAGGCCGGGTCGGCGGCCGCCAGCGGATCGAGCGCGCGGGTGGCGAGCACCTTGGCCGAAGGATCGCACAGGCACAAAGCCTCTAGTGCGCCGGCACGTAGGTCCGGATCATGGGAGGGGTGCCGCGTTGCGACAGACCTCGGGGCGTCGTTCTGGAGTGCCGGACCCTCCCAAGCACCTTGATCCCCCGGGGGGACAGGGGTGTTCATGCGAAAACGTCGGCCCATTCGGGATGGCGTTCGGCCTGCGCCCGCACATAGCTGCAGCGTGGTTCCACACGCCAGCCATTGGCACGGGCATCGGCCACCAGGCGCTGCACCAGCTGCAAGGCAACGCCGCGCCCGCGCATGGCGTCGGGGACGCGCGTATGCTTGGCCACGACTCGCGTGGGATGATCGGGATCCTGGGTGTATTCGAGGATGGCGGATTCTTCCGTGCCGGCCAGGTGGAGCTGGTAACGGCCGCCGCCAGCGTAGGCTTCGTGGTGGATAGGAGAAGGGTCGGACGACATGAAACGGATGAATCCAGGAAAGTGGGTGGGCTGCCGTCCGCCACGATACTAGAAACCGGGCAGGCAGAAGCCCTCGGGGTTGTGGCCGGCCGCGGCCCAGACCAGCAGCAGGCCGGCGCCAAGCAGCGTGACCGTGCCCGCGATACGGATCGCCAGCGCTTCGCGGCCGGCGCGCAAAAGGGCCAGCAAGCCACGTTGCCCCAGCCAGAGCTGGAGGCCGGAGATCGCGGCGAATGCCGCCATGGCCGCTGCGCCGGTGGCCGGATCGCCGCTCATCCAGGCGAGCATCAACGCAGAATACAACAAGCCGCAGGGTAGCAGCGCCCAGGCCATGCCGATCAGGCCCGCGCGTATCGCCACGCGGGATGGCGAAGGCTGGCGTGCGATGCGGGATGACAGATGGATCTCGGTGCCGCCACCCACGGCCGCCACCTCCCAGCCCAGTCCGGCGGCGCGTTGCACGCGCTGCAGCAGGCCGCGCGCGGAGTCGAGCAGCACTTGCTGCAACCACGCCGGGTGGCGACCGGTGATCAGCATCCAGCCGCCGAGCAGGAGAATTGCCACGTGTGCCATCAGCCACAGCGGCCGTACCCAAGCGGCATGCGTGGCCACCTGGCTGAAGCCGGCGGCGCCCAGAGCGGCAACCATGCCGAGCAGGGTGTAGCCCAGCAGGCGGCCCGCCTGGAACGGCAGGGTGGCGCGCGCAGGCGCCACCAGTGCGGCGGGCGAGGCGCACATGGCGACGCAGTGCACGCCGCCCGCCAGTCCGATGGCGGCGGCGGTGGAAACTAAAGCCAGATTCATGACGATAATGCGCTGGTGAATACGGTAACGCTCAGGAGCTCTCGGCTTGCAGCAGCCATTGCCGGGTAGACCGCCCGTAGCGGTCGAAAACCGCCGCTATGCGCGGGAGTTCGAAGCGGCCACTGGCGGTGGCGCCGAAGCCGTCGGCCTCGAGCCAGATCCAGCCGCGCTTGGCCAGGGCTTCCAGTTCGCGCCATTCGTGGCGGAAATGGGTGGTGACGTCGAGGAGGTGGTCTTCGGCCAACGCCTGGAAGTCGACCTCGCCTTGGCAGAACAACCCCTGAATGATAGCGTGCCGGGCGAGATCGTCGGCGCTCATCACGTGGCCCCGCCGTATCGGTAGCAACCGGCCGGCCACGGAGTCCGCATAGGTTTGCAGATCGCGCGTGTTTTGGGCATGGCTGCGGCCGACCCGGCTGATCGCGCCCAGCCCGAGCCCGATGCGGTCGACTTCAGGGCCGGCCTGGTAATCGAGGCAATCGAGGCGCAGGCGGCCTTCAAGGCTGGCGCGCCGCAGCGTTGAGCTGGATGGCACGAAGCGATCGAGGCCGAGGTGGTGCAGGCCGGCCTGGAGCAGTTGGTGCCGCGCGGCGCGCAGCAAGGCGTCGCCGTCGGCCAGCGTGGCGGGGTCGATGAGGCGCTGCGCCGGATGGAGGTGAGGCTGATGCCAGTACGACGACAGGCGGATGCCATCGGGGCCGGCGTCGACCAGGCGCCGCAACAGGCGCTGCAAGCCGTGCGGGGTTTGGTGCGGCAGCCCCGCCAGGACTTCGATGCGGATTTCCTGGAAGCCCGACAAGCGCGCCGTATGGATGATGAGATCGGGCGTCAGGCGGGCGACGCGGCGGTCGAGGGCCTCCTGAACCACCGCATCGATATCCGGCAAGGTAACGTACAGCGTGCGAAACCCCAGTTGTGCGAGCTCTTTGAGCCGGGCGGGCGTGGCGTGGCGGGGATCGACTTCGATCGAGGGCCGGAGCTCGGAGGCCGGCGGGAAGGTGCTGTGGATTTGTTCCAGCAGCGGCGCCAGCTGTTGTGGCTTGAGCAGGGTGGGCGTGCCCCCGCCCAGGTGCAATTGCAGCAAGGGCGTGGGGGCGGCGAGCATGTCGGCCACCAGTTGCAGCTCTTGGCGCAGCGTACCGAGATAGCGGTCGAGGCGCTGTGGCTCGTGCGTAATGAGGGTGTCGCGGCTGCAATGCCGGCACAATGAGCGGCAGAATGGCACCTGGACCAGTAGCCCCAGCGGCCGCAGGGCGCCGCCCGTGCGGCAGGCGGCGAGTGTATGCTGGTGATGCAATGCGGTATAAGCTTCGCTGTAGTGCTCCGGCGCGGGATACAAGCCGGAGCGCGGCAACGCGGCTTCGCGATTGGCATGCACCAAAGAGCTGAAGGCGGAAGGCGCCTGACCGGGAACTGTGGCGTTCATACCCCGAACTGTGCGGCGGAACCGCCAAAAGGGTGTTGACCCAGATCAACGGCACGCGGGGTGCCGCGGCGTGGGCATCGGCCTGGTGTTTTCCGTTCTCGTGAATAAGGCGGCGAAGCCGGGCGCACCTCTCGATTTTGCTCCTCACGCCGATATGTTTTAATCGTCTCATTGTTTTACGCCCCCAGGAGGCGGTTGCCATGACGCTTGATCGTCGCTATTTAATGCGCGATTGCGCCACAGACGATCCCTTGCTGCGCGAGGCTCGCATCGCCTGTTCGCAGTGCAATCTTCGGGAGCTCTGCCTGCCGGTCGGGTTATCGACCGACGAACTGGAGCGCCTCGACCAACTCGTCCGGCTCCGGCGCAGTCTGCGCAAGGGCGAAGCCCTGTTCCGCACCGGCGATCCTTTCAGCTCGCTCTATGCCATCCGCACCGGCATGTTCAAAACCCGGGTCACGTCGCTCGACGGCCGCGACCAGGTCACGGGGTTTCAGATGGCGGGCGAAATCGTCGGCCTCGATGGCATCGGCACCAATGAGCATGCTTGCGATGCATTGGCGCTGGAAGACGCCGAGGTCTGTGTCATCCCGTACGTCAACCTCACCGAACTCGCCCAGCAAATACCCGGGCTGCAGCGGCATTTCCATCGTCTCATGAGCCGCGAGATCGTTCGCGAGCATGGCGTGATGTTGCTGCTGGGCGGGATGCGCGCCGAAGAGCGGGTGGCGGCCTTTTTGCTCAACCTCACACAACGCATGCAAGCGCGCGGTTTTTCGAGCCGCGAGATCGTGTTGCGCATGACGCGCGAAGAAATCGGCAGCTTTCTGGGGCTCAAGCTCGAGACGGTCAGCCGCACATTTTCGCGGCTGGCCGATGAGGGGCTGATCGAAGTCCAGCAGCGGCACGTGCGTATCGTGGATCCCGAAGCGCTCCGCGCCATACTGCAACCCTGAGCGCACGCGCCGGCACGCCCGGCTGCGATAAAAAAATGCCCCCAGGCTTGCCACTTTAGTGGGCGGCTTGCTCGTTCGCCTGGCGCAGATGAACGGGCGGATGATCGCCGGGAGTGCGCACCGAGGGGTCGCCGGTGACTACCGCCAGCGTGATGGTGGCGATGGCGGCCACCACCGTGAGGGCCGGGATGCCCACCACCAGCCACATCCAGCCGATGCGCCACCAAGGCCGGCCGGCGGCGGGATGGGGGGCGGTGTGAGGGTTGGAGAGGCTCATGGCGGGTCCGCGGCGCCTCAGCGGCGCAGGATGAAAGAAGACTCGGCGCGCACGCGCAACTCGGGATCGGCAACGCTGGTGGCTTCGAAGACGATGGAATGGGTGCCGGGCGCGACCGTGTGTTCGGCCGGCAGCCTGGCGTGCACCACCAGGGCGGCGTTGTCCTGGGCGTCGATGACGACGCGGCGTTCATCGGCGGGAAGCTCCAGCCCCGGCAGGCCCGCGACGCTCAGCTCCAGCGTAAGGGGCCGGTTGGCGGTATTGAGCAGGTGCAATTGGTAGAGGTTCTCGACGCCGCCCTCGTCGGTGTTGCGCATGAGTACGGTGCGGTCGCGCACGGCTTCGAGGCGCACGGGTACGTGCGACCACAGGCCGGCCACGAAGACGGCGATGAGCGCCCACAGAATGGCGGTGTACACCAGGACGCGGGGACGGAACACGCGGCGCAGCAGTTGCCAGCCCGTGTGGCGCGGCGACAGGCCGCTTTCGGTGCCGTAGCGGATCAGGCCGCGCGGGTAGTCCATGCGGTCCATCACGTCGTTGCAGGCGTCGATACAGGCGGCGCAGCCAATGCACTCGTACTGCAGGCCTTCGCGGATATCGATGCCGGTGGGGCACACCTGCACGCAGAGGGTGCAATCGATGCAATCGCCCAGGCCGAGAGCGGCGGGATCCGCCTGGCGCGAGCGCGATCCGCGGGGCTCGCCGCGGGCGGTGTCGTAGGTGATGGTGACGGTGTCGCGGTCGAACATCACGCCCTGGAAGCGGGCGTAGGGGCACATGTAGATACAGACGTTCTCGCGCAGCCAGCCGGCGTTGCCGTAAGTGCAGAGGCCATAGAAGAGCACCCAGAAAAGCTCCCAGGGGCCGAGGCTGGCGTTGACGACCGCGTCGCCGAGCTCGCGGATGGGGGTGAAGTAGCCGACGAAGGTAAAGCCCGTCCAGAGCCCGATCGCCAGCCATACGGCATGCTTGGCGAGCTTGTGCCGCCACCAGTCGAGATTGCGCGGCCCGCGGTCGCGGCGCAGGCGCGCGCTGCGGTCGCCCTCGATGCGCAGCTCGACCCAGCTGAAGATCTTGGTATAGACCGTTTGCGGACAGGTATAGCCGCACCAGAGCCGGCCGGCTACCGCGGTGAACAGAAACAGCGATAGGGCGCTGATGACCAGCAGCAGCGCCAGGTAGATGAGATCGTGCGGCGTGAAGGTAACGGCGAAGAAGTGGAAGCGCCGCGTACCGAGATCGAACAGGATGGCTTGCCGCCCTTCCCAGGTGATCCAGGGCAGGCCATAGAACAACAGTTGGGTGAACCACACCATCACCCAGCGCCAGCTGTTGAACCAGCCCTTGACGGACCGCGCGTAGACGGGCGCGTCGAGGGCTTCGGGCTGGATCGGGATGGTGCGTCGTTTCATGGGGAGACTAGCGGTTTTGGCCCGAGAGATTGAGCACGTAGGCGACGAGCAGATCGATCTGCTGGGGCGACAGGCGCTCTTCATGCGCGGGCATCACGCCTTCGCGACCATGGACCATGGCCTGGATGATATCGGCCTGGGAGCCGCCGTAAAGCCAGTAGCGGTCGGCCAGGCTGGGGGCGCCCAGGGCTTGATTGCCTTGGCCCTCGGCGCCATGGCAGGCGGCGCAGACGCGAAGATAGATGGGCTTGCCGAGCGTGGCGGCGCTGGCGTCGGTGCTAACGCCGGAAAGCGAGCGTACGTAGGCCGCCACCTGCCGCATTTCGGCCGCGCCGCCCACCGCCGCCGCCTGAGGCGGCATGAAGCCGTGGCGTCCCTTGGCGATGCTGGTGCGCAGTGCTTCGGCGGTGCCGCCATACAGCCAGGCGGCGTTGGTGAGGTTGGGGTAGCCGCGCGAGCCGCGGGCGTCGGAGCCATGGCACTGGGCACAGTTGTTGAGGAACAGGCGGTGGCCGATGGATAGCGCCCGCGCGTTGCTGGCCAGTTGTTCGGGTTCTTGCCCGGTGAACTCGGCAAACGCCGCTTCGGTGCGCTCGGTGAGCCGGGCGCGCTCTTCGGCGTAGCGGTTTTCCTGGCTCCAGCCCAACAGGCCCTGGAAAGCGCCAAGGCCGGGATAGAGTGCGAGATAAGCGAGCGAGAAGATGACGCTGATGTAGAACATCCAAAGCCACCACCGGGGCAGTGGATTGTTGAGCTCGACGAGGTCGCCGTCCCAGACGTGGCCGGTGTCTTCGCCTTTCTCGGCCTTTTGCTCGAGCTGTTGGTTGGTGCGGCCATACGACCAGGCGAGCCAGCCGCATGCGATGATGCTGACCAGCGTGATCACCGTGATGGCGATGCTCCAGAACGAGCTGGTGAATTCAGTCATGTTGCTTTCCCTGGGTGGAGTCCCGGGGCTCCTTGCTGGTAGGGGTGTCTTCGGCGTCGAAGGGCAGTTCGGCGGCATCCTTGAAGCCGCGGTTGCGCCCCTTGCGCCATACCCACACCACGATGCCGATGAAACAAACGAAGGCCAGTACCGTGGAGAGGCTGCGCCAGAAGTTCAGGTCGGTCCACATGGTGCGTCCTTAAAGAGAGGGTGACTCAGTGACGGGTGACCCCGAGGCCCTGCAAATAGGCGACCAGGGCGTCGAGCTCGGTCTTGCCTTCTACGAGTTCTGGGGCCGCCTCGATTTGCTCGTCGGTGTACGGCACGCCAATGGCCTTGAGGGCATGCAGGTGCCGGACCATTTTGGCGGGGTCGACCGGCGCTTTTTCCAGCCAGGGGTAGGCGGGCATATTGGACTGGACGACGAGTTCACGAGGTGCGATCAGGTGCTGACGGTGCCATTCGTCGCTATAGCGGCCACCCACGCGGGCGAGATCGGGGCCGGTGCGCTTGCTGCCCCACTGGAAGGGGTGGTCGTAGACGAACTCGCCCGCCACCGAGTAGGGCCCGTAGCGCAGGGTTTCGGAGCGCAGCGAGCGGATCATTTGCGAGTGACAGTTGTAGCAGCCTTCGCGGATGTAGACGTCGCGCCCGGCGAGCTCGAGCACGCCATAGGGTTCGACGCCCGGTGCGGGTTGAGTGGTGGTGCGCTGGAAGAACAGCGGCACGATTTCGACGATGCCGCCGATCGAGACCACGATCGTGACCAGGACGATCATGAGCCAGTTGCGGGTTTCGATTTTTTCGTGGAAAGCCATGGATGCATCCTTGCTACGGTTGGGGCCGGCGGCGGGCGCCGGCCCCTGCGGATCAGGTGTGGGCGGACGGGCGCAGCACCGGTACGATGGGCGGCGTGTTGGCCGCCTGGGGATCCGCATCGACGAAGCGCATGGTCTTGAACATATTCCAGGCCATGATCACCATGCCGGAGAGATACAGAACCCCTCCCAGGAGCCGCACCAGATAGAACGGGAAGGTGGCGGCCAGCGCTTCGATGAAGCTGTAGGTAAGGGTGCCGTTGGCGTCGACCGCGCGCCACATCAGGCCTTGCATCACCCCGGCGATCCACATCGAGGCCACGTAGAACACGATGCCCAGGGTGGCGACCCAGAAGTGGAGCTCGATCGCGGTTTGCGAGTACATGCGGGTTTTGCCGTAGAGGCGCGGGATCAGCCAGTACAGCGAGCCCATGGTGATGAAGCCCACCCAGCCCAGGGCGCCCGCGTGCACGTGGCCGATGGTCCAGTCGGTGTAGTGCGACAGCGCGTTGACGGTTTTAATGGACATCATCGAGCCTTCGAAGGTGGCCATGCCGTAGAACGACAGGGCGACGATCATGAAGCGCAGGATGGGATCGGTAATGAGGCGGTGCCACTGGCCCGAGACGGTGAGCAGGCCGTTGATCATGCCGCCCCACGACGGCGCCAGCAGGATGAGCGAGAACACCATGCCGACCGATTGGGTCCAGTCGGGCAGGGCGGTGTAGTGCAAATGGTGGGGGCCGGCCCACATGTAGGTGAAGATGAGGGCCCAGAAATGGACGATGGACAGCCGGTACGACCAGATCGGGCGCTCGACCTGCTTGGGGATGAAGTAATACATCATGCCCAGAAAGGCGGTGGTAAGCACGAAGCCCACCGCGTTATGGCCGTACCACCATTGCAGCATGGCATCCTGCACGCCCGAGAACAGCGAGTAGGATTTGAAGCCGCCAGCCGGGATCGCGAGGTTGTTGAAAACGTGCAACAGGGTGACGGCGATGATGAAGGCGCCGAAGAACCAGTTGGCAACATAGATGTGCCTGACGGTGCGGCGCGCGATGGTGCCGAAGAACACGATGGCGTACGAGATCCAGACCAGCGCGATGAGGATGTCGATCGGCCATTCGAGTTCGGCGTATTCGCGGCTTTGCGTGATCCCCATGGGCAGCGTGATGACCGCCGCCACCATGGCCAGTTGCCAGCCCCAGAACGTGAACGCCGCGAGCTTGGGCGCGAACAGGGGTGTGTGGCAGGTGCGTTGCACCACCCAGTAGGAGGTGCCGATCAGGGCCGTGACACCGAAGGCGAAGATCACGCCATTGGTATGCAAGGGGCGCAACCGGCCATAAGACAGCCATGAGATGCCGTTGGTGAGATCGGGATAAGCCAATTGGGCGGCCACCAGGACGCCTACCGCCATGCCGATCACGCCCCAGACGACGGACATGACGGTAAATTGGCGGACGACTTTATCGTGGTAGATGGCGTTGACTGGCGGTGCAGTCGGGGTACTCATGGGATGGACTCCAGACATCGGGTGGACGCGCAAGGCATGAGTCCGCACTATGGCTGAAACATCGCTGCAAGGTGTTGATACAGGTCAAGAGGAACCCGGATCTTTCGTAACGGTCGCGCCGGGATCGGCTTCGGTGCCTCTGGCTTCGGCCCGCAGGGCTTCGGCGCGGCGTTCGGCTTCGTCGGCTTCGAAGATCAGCTCGCCTTGGTGTTCGAGGTCGTCGAACTGGCCGGACTGCAAAGCCCAGGCCAGGACGGCGACCAAGGCCAGCACCAGCAATACCGACAGCGGAATCAGAAGGTAGAGAATATCCATGGTGTCAGGCGCTGGCGTGTGTGGCGGCACCCGCCGAAGTCGGTTGTGGGGTTTTGGCCGAGCCACGCAGCAGCCTGAGGCCATTGCCGATGACCAGCAGCGAGCTGAGCGCCATGCCCAGGCCGGCCGCCCAGGGCGGCATCAGGCCGGCCATGGCCAGCGGAACACTGGTGATGTTGTAGGCCAGGGCCCAGGCCAGGTTTTGCCGCATGACGCGTACCGCCTGGCGGGCGGTGTCGTGGGCGGTGGCGAGGTCGGCCAGGCGGGCGGAAGCCAGGACGAGATCGGCCTGTTGCCGGGCCAATGGCGTGCCGTCGCCCAGTGCCACGGCGACGTCGGCCGCGGCCAGCGCCGGACCGTCGTTGATGCCGTCGCCGATCATGACCACGGTATCTCCGTGGGCTTGCCAGCGCCGGATGACTTCGAGCTTGCCGTCGGGGCTGAGGCGGGCCTGGGTGTGATCCAGCGGCAGGCCGTCCGCCAGCCGGGCGACGGCGGCGTCGCCATCGCCCGAGAGCAGGCTGGGCCGCAGCCCCAGCCGATGAAAGCGTTGCACCGTGGCGGCGGCATCGGGCCGCACGGGGTCGGTAAAGTGGAAGTAGGCGACACGTTGCCGTGCGTTGGCCAGGCAAGCCATCGGCCAGCCTTCATCGGCCTGCGTGGCGTTGCTCGCTTCCGACCCGATTTGTTGTGATATGTAAATATCGCTGCCCAGCCACCAGGGTTGGTCGTCCACGGTGCCGGCCAGGCCACCGCCGGCGGTTTCGCTGACGTTGCTGGCGGCGGGCGGGGTTTTGGCGGCGGACGCCAACGCCCGGGACAGCGGGTGGCGCGACCATTGGGCCAAGGCGGCGGCCACGGCCAGGGCCTGTTCGGGGGGCAGACTGCTGCAAGGGCGGATCTCGCGCAAGGCGGGCTGGCCCGCGGTGAGCGTGCCGGTTTTATCGAATACGACACGGTTGGTGCGCGCCAGGCGTTCGAGTGAAGCTGGTGTGCGCAGCCAGATACCTTGTCGCGCAAGCGCGGCGGTGGCGGCGAGCATGGCCGAAGGCGTGGCCAGCGATAGCGCGCAGGGACAGGTGACGATCAGGATGGCGATGGCGACGGGCAAGGCCCGGTCGGGATCGATCCATTGCCAGGCAAACCACGAGAGCGCCGCCAGCACCAGGACGCCGCTCAGGAAAACGCTGGCCCAGCGGTCGGCCACGCGCATCCAGTCGGGACGGCTGGCCGCGGCTTCGTCGACCAATTGCCGGATGCGACCCAGCGTGGAGTCGGCCGCCGCGCGCTCGACGCGGACTTCGACGGGCGCCAAGACGTTGCGGCTGCCGGCGCGGACCGCCGCGCCGGCGGGTTTGTCGAGCGGGCGGCTTTCGCCGGTGAGCAGGGCTTCGTCGGCCTGGGTATGGCCGGCGAGAATGATGCCGTCCACGGGAAAGGCCATGCCGGCCTCTACCTGGATGCAATCGCCGGGCGCCAGGCGGTCGGGCACCACCCATTCGATCGTATCGGTGTCGGCGCCCGGGGCGCGCGTACGCCTGGCCACGGTATCGGGCAAGCTGCGCCGCATGGCTTCCAGGCGCTGGGTGGCCTGCCGCCGCGCGCGGTCTTCGAGCCAGCGCGCCAGCAGCAGGAAGAACACGAACATCGTGACCGAATCGAACCAGACGTAGCCGTGATCCTGGAAGGTGGCGATGGAGCTGGCGACGAAAGCCAGGCCGATGCCCAGCGCGGCCGGCACGTCCATGCCGATCCGCCCGCGCCGCAGGCTGCCCGCCGCGTTGCGGAAAATGGGCCAGGCGCAGAACAGCATGACCGGAAGGGTAAGCATCCATTGCGCCCAACGCAGCAACTGGACGATGTCGGGGTCGATTTCGCCCGGCGCGGTGAAGTATTCGGGGGCCGCGTACATCATCACCTGCATCATGGCGGCACAGGCCACCAGCAGGCGCCAGAGCAGCAGACGCGAAGCCTGGCGGCGGGCGGTCTCGAAGGCCACGGCGTCGGCCGGATAGGGGGTATAACCGGCGCGGGCCACCGCCCGGAACAGATCGGACGGCCGGGTGGCGTCGCCCTGCCACAGTACGCGGGCGCGTTGCGTCATGAGGGAGACGCGTACGGATTCGACCCCTGGCAAAGCCCCGACCGTGGCTTCGACGGCTTGGCCGCAGGCGGCGCAAACCATGCCTTCGACCGCCAACCAGGCTTCGTGGCGGTTGTCGGGGAGCGCGCGGACGAAGCCTTCGCGTTCGGCGCTGGCATCGATGCCGGCATAGGGATCAGCCGCCGCTTCGGGGAGGGAAGGGGCGGCGGCTGAACGTAGTGGGGGGACCATGCGGGCAGCATAACGCCTGGCGAGGCTTTTGGCGTTGATTTGAATCAACCGGCATCTTCAATCAGCATAAGATCGCGAGTCTGGAGATAATGCGCGACGGCAACCGGGCTGAATCCGCCCTTGTGTAGGATGACTGAGGACAATGTTGGAGATCGTGTTCCCCTTGGCGGGAGGCGTAGGGCTGTTCCTGTTGGGCATGATGTTGCTGTCGCAGGGACTGACCAGCTTCGCGGGCGAGTCGCTGCGGCGGGCGCTGATGCGCTTTACGGGCACGCCTGCCAAGGCTTTCGCGTCGGGCACCGCGCTGACCTTGCTGATTCAGTCGTCGGCGGCCACCACGCTGACGCTCATCGGTTTCGTCAGCGCGGGCCTGATTCCTTTCAGCCAGGCGGTGGGCGTGGTCATGGGGGCCAGCCTGGGCACCACGGGCACCGGCTGGATCGTGGCCGGCCTGGGGCTCAAGATCAACCTCGGCTTCTACACTTTGCCGCTGATCGGGGCCGGGGCGCTGATGCGCCTGTTGGCACGGGGCCGCTGGAGCGCGCTGGGCATGGCCCTCGCGGGTTTCGGTACGCTGTTCGTCGGCCTGGGGCAGTTGCAGGAAGGCATGCAGGGTGTGACCGAATGGTTCAATCTGGCGGCACTGCCGGTGGGCGGCTTGTGGGCGCATTTGCTGGTCATGCTGATCGGTATGTTGCTCACCATCCTCTTGCAGTCGTCCACCGCGGCGGTAGCCACTACCCTCACCGCGCTCCACGCGGGAGCGGTCAGTTTCGAGCAGGCCGCGGCATTGGTCATCGGCGCGGCCATCGGCACCACGTTTACCGGCGCGCTGGCCGCCATCGGCGGCACGACGCCCGCCAAGCGCACGGCGCTGGCCCATATCCTGTTCAACCTGGCCACGGGGCTGATCGCCTTGGTCATGCTGCCGGGTTTCCTGGCGCTGATCGATTGGGGGCAAGGACAGCTGGGGCTGGAGCCCGGCGCGTTGAGCCTGGCGCTGTTCCATACCTTGTTCATCAGCTTCGGGGTTGTGCTGTTTTTGCCCTGGGCGCCGGGCTTCGCGCGTTTCATCGAGCGTCTATTGCCCGAACGACGCCAACACCTGGCCAGCCATCTCGACGACAGTTTGCTGGAAGTGCCCGAGGTGGCCCTGGGCGCCACGGGCGGCGCGCTGGTGGAGATCGCGCAGCAAACGTATCGTATGCAACGCCAGCTGCTCGCCGGCGAGCAAGATGCCGAGCACAGGCTGGCATTCGACGAAGCGATGCAGGCCCTGGAGCGTGCCGAGGCTTTCTTTGCCCGCATCCCGCCGGCGAGCGCCGGGCCTTGGCTGCCGCAGCGGCTGGCCCTCATGCATGCGATGGACCACCTGCAGCGTCTGCAGGGACGGCTGCAGGTGCCCCTGCTGGCTTCCGTGGCGCGCGCCGACCCGATCTGCCAGCGAGCCATGGCCTATAGCGACGAAATGTTGCGCCTGGCCGATGGCGGGCTGGGAGGCCGCGAGCCAGACGGCTGGCTGGAGCGCATTGAACACGATGCGCATCTTTTAATGCGCTTTCAGGAAGAGGCGCGCGGCGCACTCCTGCGGGAAGGCGGGCAAGGTGAGCGCGGCGTTGCGGATTCTTTGCGCATTGCGGATACCTTGCGTTGGCTGGAGCGCTCCGGTCAGCATGTGTGGCGCAGCGCCCATTATTTACAGCAGGTGCAAGCCGACGCCGGCACCACGCTAGGAAAAGGATCACAAACGCCGGCCTAACGAGGATGGCTTGCGGCCACCCCTGATCATGAAAGACGGCGCTCTTTCACATTAACGGTCATGGAGGTTGCCGCCACCCCCGAGGATGAAAGAAACTTCGGGGAGGAAGGTGGCCGGTAGAGGTCGTGATCGCTAATGGTGGCTACAACCCCGACATTAACGTGACCTGCCGGC
>JALOAI010000054.1 GCA_023228945.1 Pigmentiphaga sp.
ATCCGAGGTGCGTCTGCCCGACGCCTCCTCGGCTCCCCGGTCACGGTCGTCGGAATCACCGGTCACGATCCCCGGACTGCGCGGTCACGATGCCGGAATCGTCGGTCACGATCAGCCGGAATACCCATTGTAGTCCAGTTGCTCGATCAATTGCCGTTCGCTGCGCACCGAGAACAGGATCTGCAGCAACAGCGCTCGCAGCAAATACTCAGGTGGGATCGACGGGCGGCCCGTGTGCGAATAACGGACGTCGAACTGCGGGCTCAGGTTCGTCAGAATGCCGTCGACCACCGCTCGTACCCGGCGCACCGGATGATCCCGCGGCACGCGATCCTCCAGGCTGACGTAGCTGAACATCGAGGTCTGGGGATCGGGTTGGCCGCGCATGAGATCGGAAAAAGTAGAAGACAGGAAAGACCGGTATTTTACCAAAAACCCTATCTAAATCATAGAGTTGGAGTTTATCGCCAGCCTGTTAAGTATTTGAATAAAAAGGACTTTTCTGAGGTTCTCAGAGTTTTCTTGGCGAATTTTGGATAGCCGTGTGGGGGTTCGCAAACCCATTAGCTTTTCCCTCGGGAAAACAAGGGTTTATAAAGACTAGGTCGCACCTTTACGGGTGCGTGGATTGAAACCAGCAACCTGACCAAACTCCGGCAGTCCAGCGCAGGGTTGCACCTTTACGGGTGCGTGGATTGAAACGATGAGCAGCTGGCCCGATATGAGGCCGAGGAAGAGGTCGCACCTTTACGGGTGCGTGGATTGAAACGCGATATCGCTGAATATCTCGACCGGAAACGCGAGGTCGCACCTTTACGGGTGCGTGGATTGAAACGGGTATCTGCATGCATCACCCCGGATCGACGTCGTCGCACCTTTACGGGTGCGTGGATTGAAACTCTTACGGCGGGGACAAGATTGCCCCAGACCTGGTCGCACCTTTACGGGTGCGTGGATTGAAACGTCGCGCAGATTGCCGACGAGCCAGGCGTCCGTCGCACCTTTACGGGTGCGTGGATTGAAACCAGCCCTGTTGCCGTCCTCGACGATGAACCAGGTCGCACCTTTACGGGTGCGTGGATTGAAACTCGATGTCGCGCTTGACGTGGTCGTGACGCTTCCCGTCGCACCTTTACGGGTGCGTGGATTGAAACGGTCTTCGGCGCCGAGCCCTGGTCGAGCCAGGCAGTCGCACCTTTACGGGTGCGTGGATTGAAACACAAAAAGGCCCTCATCATGGGGATGGTCCGGGTGTCGCACCTTTACGGGTGCGTGGATTGAAACGAGCCACCACCCCACACATCGTTGATCCCACCGGGTCGCACCTTTACGGGTGCGTGGATTGAAACGCGAGGCTGTGCCAGGAAATCGAGGCCGAAGCGTTGTCGCACCTTTACGGGTGCGTGGATTGAAACTTGAAGAGTGGCCATGGCTACCGATACTTCTCGAGTCGCACCTTTACGGGTGCGTGGATTGAAACTCGATCCCCTGCACGATGGTGCGGCCGGTGGCCTGGTCGCACCTTTACGGGTGCGTGGATTGAAACTTCTCCTCGAGCTTGCCCATGGCGGTATCCAAGGTCGCACCTTTACGGGTGCGTGGATTGAAACCCGGTCAGGATCGCCGTCGAGAACGCATTGACCACGTCGCACCTTTACGGGTGCGTGGATTGAAACTTTCGGCCGACAAGCAACAAGATGACGCCAGCCGTCGCACCTTTACGGGTGCGTGGATTGAAACTGCGTGCCGTACCGCCAGACGGGCCGCATCCGCTGTCGCACCTTTACGGGTGCGTGGATTGAAACAGGATGACAGGGTCAACGGATGCGGGTAGACCCCGGTCGCACCTTTACGGGTGCGTGGATTGAAACCAGATGGGCGTCGAGGGCCTGCTGGGGTTCCGCAAGTCGCACCTTTACGGGTGCGTGGATTGAAACGAGAGAAAGCCATCGACCGGCAGCTTTCCCACAGTCGCACCTTTACGGGTGCGTGGATTGAAACAACGGCAGAGCCCAGCCAGCATCAAACTGTCGCTCGTCGCACCTTTACGGGTGCGTGGATTGAAACGAGCTAAGGACACTGTGTCGGCGACCGATTTTGTCGTCGCACCTTTACGGGTGCGTGGATTGAAACTTCACGAACTACTACAGCGAGGCGGAGCGCGCGGCGTCGCACCTTTACGGGTGCGTGGATTGAAACTTCTTGCTGGCAAACGCGGCATGTTGAATCACACCGGGAATCGAGGAGGCCGTTTGGTTAAAGTACAGCGTTAATCGGCACCGGGTCCGGGTGGGTACGGTGATAGAGTTCTTCAGCCTGTGCAGGAGGAATATAGCCGATGGACCCGAGCAGGCGCTGATGGTTGTACCAGGCGACCCATTCCAACGTTGCCAACTCCACAGCAGCCCTGGTTTTCCAGGGCGCTCGGCGATGAATCAGTTCGGCCTTGTACAGCCCGTTAATGGTTTCAGCCAGGGCATTGTCGTCACTGTCGCCCCGGCTGCCGACAGAAGGTTCGATGCCGGCCTCGGCCAGGCGTTCGGTATAGCGGATGGACACGTCTTGCGATCCTCGATCGGAATGGTGAGTCAGGATGTCGGTGGGACGCCGGTCATACAGGGCCTGTTCCAGGGCATCCAACACGAAGTCTGTACTCATGGTGTTGCTCACGCGCCAGCCGACGATGCGGCGGGCAAATACGTCGATGACGAAGGCCACATACAGCCAGCCTTGCCAGGTCGACACGCAGGTGAAGTCCGACACCCATAACTGATTGGGCCTGTCAGCGTGGAAGTGGCGATTGACGCGATCCAGCGGGCAGGTCTGCGAACCGTCGGCAATCGTGGTGCGCACCCGCTTGCCCCGACGCACCCCCTGCAATCCCAGGCGACGCATCAGACGTTCGACCGTGCAGCGGGCCACGGCAATGCCTTCACGCTGCAGTTGATGCCAGACCTTGCGTACGCCGTAGACCTGCATGTTGGCTTGCCAGACACGCCGAATCTCTGCCATCAAACCCTCGTCGCACTGGCTACGCGCACTGCGCAGTTCTGGACGTCGTTGGCGGGCGGCATGACGCCGATACGCCGATGGGGCAACCTGCAACACCTTGCAGATCGGCTCGACCCCGTAGACGTCCCGGTGCCGGTCGATATAGACATTTACTTCTTCAGTTCGCGGTCGAGCGCCGCCTGGGCGAAAAAAGCACTGGCCGACTTCAGAATCTCGTTGGCCCGGCGCAGTTCCTTGACTTCGCGTTCCAGGGCCTTCATGCGCTCGCGTTCGCTGGTGGTCATGCCATCACGCATGCCGCTGTCGATCTCGCTGCGCTTGACCCAGTCCAGCAGCGTGGCCGGTACGCAACCGATCTTCGGCGCAATGGACTCGACGGCCGCCCACAGCGACGGATACTCGCCACGATGCTCCTGCACCAGGCGTATGGCGCGTTCGCGCACTTCAGGGGAAAACTTGCTTTGCTTGCTCATAGGGGCTCCATTTTCTCAAAGATGGGAGCCTCCGCAAAACCCGGGGCAATTCAGTGACGGTTCTGAGCATGGCAGCGAGTTTAGTCCGAGCCTCAGGTCAAGAGGCGGTGTGTTTGCCGGGAAGGGGTATTTGCTCCTGCTCCTCCCAATCCAGCCACCCCACATCATGGCTTTCCAGATAGCCGTTCACCGCTTCGCCGATGGTGGGAAAGAATCCATCGGTGCCAAAGTGCTCGAAGATGCCGAACTGCCGCAACTTATCTTTCACCGGGTCTTTCATTTCGGCGAAGTGCAGTTCGATTCCGGCCTCGCGCAGCTCGGCGTGGAGTTCCGTCAGCATGTCGGCGGCGGTGACGTCGACGCTGGTGACCGGTTCGGCCGTGATCACCAGCCAGCGCACGGGCTCGGGCGCCGCGGCGATGGCGTCGCGCACTTGCAGGCTGAATGGTTCGGCATTGGCGAAGAACAGCGGGGCGTCCCAGCGGAAGAGCACGAGCCCCGGAATCTGCCGGGCGTGGGGGTAGCGTTTGAGATCATGGTAGCCTTTGAGTCCGTCGACGCGGCCGAGGATGGCCGAGTGGGGTTTCCAGCCGTCCCACAGGAACTCGATGATCGCCAGGACGACGGCGAGGCCGATGCCCGGGATGGCGCCGAGCACGATCACGCCGGCCGAGCAGCCCACCGATAGCCAGAATTCCCAGCGCTGCATGCGGTAGATGCGGCGCAACTCGGCGAACTCGAACAGCCGGCTGGCGGCGGCGATGATGATGGCGGCGAGCGCGGCCATGGGCAGGTGTTGCAGCAAATCCGGCCCGGCAAGCAACAGGACCGCCACGGCGATTGCCCCGACGATGCCGGTGAGCTGGCTGCGCGAGCCGGCCGCTTCGGCCACGGGGGTTCTCGACGCGCTGCTGCTGAGCGGAAAGCCCTGGAACAATCCGGACGCGATGTTGACCATCCCCAGGGCGATCATTTCCTGGTTGGGGTCGACTTCTTCCCGATGCTTATGGGCATAGCTCCGCGACAGCACGCTGGTCTCGGCGAAGGCCAGCAGCGCCACCGATACGCCGCCCATCAGCACCGTGGCCAGATCCGCCAGGGTGATCCAGGGCAAGGCCGGCGAAGGCAGGCCCTGGGGCAGGCGGCCCAGGATTTCGACGCCCTTGGCTTCCAGCCCCAGTTGCGCGGTGACGAGAGTGGCGAGAACGATGGCCACCAGTACCCCGGGAATCGTTCGGCTGTTGCGCAGCACGACGACGATCAACAGCGTGGCCAGGCCCAGGGCCACGGCGGTAACGTCGGCTTGGCCGTCGAACGGACCCAGGACGAAGCCCCGGAGTTTTTGCAGCACTTGGCCGCCTTCGACGCCGAAGCCGAACAGCGCGGGCAATTGGCTGACCAGCACGGTGAAGGCGATGCCGTTCATGTAGCCATGGCGTATGGGCGTGGAAAGCAGTTGAACGATAAAGCCGAGCCTGGCCAGGCCGCCCACCAGGCAGACTACCCCCGACACCAGCGCCATGGCGCCGGCCAGTGCCACCGCGCGGGCGGGGTCGCCCGCCGAGAGAGGCAGTACTACCGCCAGGATCAGCGCCGCCAGCGCCGAGTCGGGACCATACACCAGCCGGCGGCTGGGCCCGAACATGGCGTATGCAAGCAAGCCGGCGAGTGTGGCGTAGAGGCCGTTAAGCCCCGGCAAGCCGGCGGCCACCGCGTAGGCGATCCCGGTGGGCACCAGCATGACGGAGAGCACCAGCCCGGCCACGACATCATGGCGCAACCACGATCCCTCATAGCGCAGCAAGGTATGCAAGCCGGGCATCCAGCGTGCCAGGCCATGTTGTGCTTCGCGGCGGCGGCGGAGCGTCAGGCGTCCGCGAGATGGCTCCGCGTGGGAGTCGGTGGGGTCTGGAAGGCTCATGTGATACGTGCCCGATAACCGCTTGGGAGGACGTCCGCGTCCCACAGGGATAATGGAATCATAGCCGTCATGCATGAAGTTGCCTTGACGCGGGGCGATCCTTGATATGCTTGAATTTGCTTCGCATCGGCCCAAGCGGCGGGCCGTCGGAACCCGCGCTTGTCCTCTGCCGCTCGCGAGTCACGGCCATGTCTACTATTCCTGCTTCGCCCGCGGCGTTATCGCCTCGTCTCGAGGAAGATCGACCGGCGGCCAGCGTCCTGCGCCAGCGGATCACCGCCTCCTATCGTTTGAACGAGCCCTTCGCCGTGGCACGATTGATCGATTCGGCTCGCTTGTGCGGCGACCAAGCCGAGCAGGCGGGTGCCCTCGCGCGGCGGCTGGCATCGGAGCTGCGGCGGAGCCAGGGCGGCGGCCGCATCGGGCTCGTGCAGGAGCTGTTGCGTGAATATTCGCTGTCGTCCCAAGAGGGCGTGGCCCTGATGTGTCTGGCTGAAGCCTTGTTGCGTATCCCGGACGCCGACACGCGCGACGCGCTCATCCGCGACAAGGTTGCCAAGGGTAACTGGCGCGAGCACGTGGGCCGCAGTTCGTCGCCGTTCGTCAACGCCGCCACCTGGGGTCTGGTCCTGACCGGCAGGCTGGCGGCCATGCACAGCGAAGAGACCCTGTCGGCGCAGCTCGCCCAGCTCATTGCCAGAGGTGGCGAGCCCCTGATCCGCAAAGGGGTGGACATGGCGATGCGCTTGCTGGGCGAGCAATTCGTGGCTGGCGAGAACATCGCGTCCGCAATCCGGCAGGGCGCATCGCGCGAGGCCCAGGGGTTTCGCTACTCGTACGATATGCTGGGCGAAGCCGCCATGACGGCGGCGGATGCCGAACGCTACCGGCAGGCCTACGAGCAGGCCATTCATGCCATCGGTAGGGCCGCGGACGGCGGCAGCGTCTACCAAAGGCCAGGCATTTCGATCAAGCTCTCGGCGCTGCACCCCCGCTATGGCCGCGCGCAGCTCGGACGGGTGATGGGGGAGCTGTACCCCATTCTGTCCGAGCTTGCAAGTTTAGCCCGACATTTCGATGTGGGGATCAATCTCGACGCCGAGGAAGCGGACCGGCTGGAGCTATCGCTCGATTTGCTGGAGAGGCTCTGCTTCGAGCCCCGGCTGGCGGGCTGGAGCGGGATAGGTTTCGTCGTCCAGGCCTACCAGAAGCGCTGTCCGGAGGTCATCGATTATCTGGTCGATCTGGCGCGACGCAGCGGCCATCGCCTGATGGTCCGGCTGGTCAAGGGCGCATACTGGGATACCGAAATCAAGCGCGCCCAGGTCGAGGGGCAAGAGGATTTTGCCGTTTATACGCGCAAGGCGCATACCGATGTGTCTTACCTGGCCTGCGCGCGCCGCCTCCTGGCGGCGCCTAACGAGGTATATCCCCAGTTCGCCACCCATAACGCGCATACCTTGGCGGCGGTCCATACACTGGCCGATCCCGAGCGATACTGGCCGGGGCAGTACGAGTTCCAGTGCCTGCATGGCATGGGCGAACCGCTCTACGAGCATGTGGTGGGCGCGTCGAGCGACGGCAAGCTGGACCGGCCGTGCCGCATCTACGCGCCGGTCGGCACGCACGAGACGCTGCTGGCCTACCTGGTGCGACGCTTGCTCGAGAACGGCGCCAATACGTCCTTCGTGCACCAGATATCCGATCGGGGGATGGCCCTCGAGGTCCTGGTGGAGGATCCGGTGGCCACCTTGGAGCGCCAGGCGGCCGAGGGCCTGGCTCTTGGCAACCCCCATCCGGAGATCGTGCATCCCCTGGCGCTCTATGGGGCCGCGCGCGCCAACTCGCAAGGGCTGGATCTGTCGAACGAGCGGGATCTGGCCCGTCTTGGGCAACTCAAGCCGCAAGGCCACCGGACGGCGCAGCCTCTGGTGGCGCGGCTCGTCACCGAGGAACCGGCGGGGGCCGATGCCCCGTTATCGGGGACGACGGCTTGGCGGCCGGTGCGCAATCCGGCCGACCGCCGGGATGTCGTCGGCTACGTCCGCCATGCCGGCGCGCAAGATATAGCAGACGCTCTGGAGGTGGCGACGGCATTTGCGCCAACCTGGGCCGCCACACCCCCAACCGAGCGGGTGGCGGCATTGATGCGCGCGGCCGACGACTTGCAGCGACGTATGCCGGAGTTGGCGAGCCTGCTGGTTCGTGAAGCGGGCAAGACCTGGGCCAATGGCATTGCCGAGGTACGCGAAGCCATCGACTTTCTGCGCTTCTATGCGGCCCAGGCGTCACGTATGCTCGTTGGGGATTCGGCGGGTCCTGGCGTGCATGGGCCGCTCGGGCCGGTACTGTGCATCAGCCCCTGGAATTTTCCGCTGGCCATTTTTGTCGGCCAGGTCGCGGCCGCGCTGGCCGCCGGTAATCCGGTGCTGGCCAAGCCCGCCGAGCAGGCTCCCCTGATCGCCACGGAAGCGGTGCGTGTGTTGCATGCTGGCGGCATTCCCGCCGCCGCGCTGCAACTGCTGCCCGGTGAGGGTGAGACGGTGGGGGCGGCACTGGTGGCGGATGTGCGAGTCCAGGCGGTGCTGTTCACGGGGTCGATCGACGTGGCCCGCGGGATCCAAAGTGTGCTGGCCGGGCGTCTGGGCCGGGACGGATCGCCAGTGCGCCTGGTGGCGGAGACGGGTGGTGTGAATGCCATGATCGTCGACTCCTCCGCACTATTGGAACAAATAGTTGCCGACGTGCTGGCGTCGGCTTTCGATAGTGCGGGGCAGCGTTGTTCGGCTTTGCGGATCTTATGTGTGCAGGAAGACATCGCGGATCGCTTGCTGACGATGCTGTCGGGCGCCATGGCTGAACTGACCGTCGGCAACCCATGGCGTTTGGCCACCGATGTGGGGCCGGTGATCGATGAAGACGCGCGCGATCGGCTCGAACGCCATATCTCCGGCATGCGGGCACGGGGATTCTCAGTGCAGCGGCTAGGCCGCCTGGGCCCGGAGGCCGTGTCGCATGGCGTGTACGTCGCGCCGACCTGGATCGAGCTACAGCGTTTGTCGGATCTGGAACGCGAGGTGTTCGGGCCCGTGCTGCATGTGCTGCGTTATCGCCGGCAGGAGCTCGGGGCGCTGGTCGACGGGATCAACGCCATGGGCCATGGTCTCACGCTGGGTCTGCAGACCCGCGTCGACGAGACGCTAGGCCGGGTAACGCAGCGCGCGCACATCGGCAACCAGTACGTGAATCGCAATATGGTAGGCGCCGTGGTCGGCGTGCAGCCCTTTGGTGGCGAGGGACTGTCGGGTACGGGGCCCAAGGCGGGCGGTCCGCTGTATCTCCCCGCCTTGTGGGTTTCTTCCGGGCCGGATGCGCCTGGCCGTGCCTTGCGCGACGGCCTGCCGGGTTCGTGGGACGTCGAGGACGGGATGGATCCGGCGTCGGCGTCATGGCCCATGCCGCCGGAAGCGCCGTCCGGTCCGGGGCCGGTGTTCGAGGCGTTCATGGCCTGGCTCGCCACCCGTCTCGAAGCCGGCGAGGCGGCGGCTTGCCGCCAGTTCGGGGTGGCGACGGCGGCGTGGCGGGCGCGCCTGTTGGCCGGCCCGACGGGCGAGCGCAATGTCTATATGCTGTGGCCCAGGCGGTCGGCACTTTGTCTGGCCGAATCCCGCTCCGCACTGTTCCGCCAATCGGCCGCCGCCCTTGCCGTGGGCTGTCGTGTGCTTTGGCAGGCGAACCCCGCCAACGCCGAACTGCTGGGCGGGTTGCCGGCGATGGTGCGGCACCGGGTATCGCTGCTGCCCGGCGGGATGAAGAGCGCCGAAGGCTTTGACGTCGTCCTGCATCAGGGCTCGCGGGAGGCCAGGCTGGCGCTGCTGCGCCGGCTGGCGGAAAGACCAGGGCCCATCATTCGCTTGTGGCCGGCGCCTACCGCGTCGGGCGCAATGCCGCTGGAGGCCCTGGTCGTCGAGCGGGCGATCAGCATCAATACCGCCGCGGCCGGCGGCAATGCCAGCCTGATGACGATTCGTTGAGCGCGCCTGGCTGTGCTTGCCCATGATGCCGGCTGCGCGTAGCATGCCGGTTCTCCAGCTGGTGACAGATATCGGCTGGGTATCACAG
Organism: Pigmentiphaga sp.; assembly: GCA_023228945.1. Classification (GTDB taxonomy): domain Bacteria; phylum Pseudomonadota; class Gammaproteobacteria; order Burkholderiales; family Burkholderiaceae_B; genus Verticiella. The sequence goes on from JALOAI010000054.1 coordinate 9,529, forward strand.
AGGCCCGAACCATGGTCGACCGACGTATGGTGTTGCTTTCCGGGCTGGCAGCCGTCTCGGCCGGCCTGCCCGTCCGCCTTTTTGCCCAAGCCGGCTTCTCGCTGGAGGCGTTCGTCGCGCTATCGGCCAGCCTCACCGGCTTTCCCGCCGCCATGCTGGATCCGCGGGCGGCGCGGGTGTTGTATGCGGCGTTCGAGGATCGCGGCCTGTTGCCCGAGCTGGCTCGCCTGGCTACTCAGGCCGAGCCGGGCGCGGTCGAGTCGCCACTCGGCAATGAAGTCGTCGCCGCCTGGTATTCGGGAGTGGTTCAAACCGTACACGGCCCGGTCGTGGGGCTGTACACCTCGGCGCTGCTCTGGAAGAGCGCGCCGTTTTTGCACCCATCCAGTACTTGCGGTGGGCTCACGGGTTATTGGGGAGACCCCCCCGCGCTTTGAAGGCCGATCCTATGTCTACCCCTATTTCCGCCGACGTCGCCGTGATTGGATCGGGCATTGCGGGAGCGCTGATGGCATCCCGGCTGGCCAGCGCCGGTATCAAGGTCTTGATTCTCGAGGCCGGCGATACGGTGGATCGCGTCACGGCGGTCAAGACGTTCCAGCAAGCCTTGGCGAAGGTGCCCGAATCCGCCTATCCGCCAGTTCCCGAAGCCATGCATCCCGTCAGCGATCGCCTGACGCAGTGGTATCGCCAGAGCGGCCCCGAGCTTTTCAAAAGTACCTACCTGAAGGTGTTGGGAGGCACGACATGGCATTGGCTGGGTTCCTGCCCCAGGTTCGTGCCGTCGGACTTCCTGCTCCACTCCCGGTTCGGCCGTGGCGTGGATTGGCCAATTTCCTACAACACCCTAGGAGCGCGGGCGGTAGAAGATTTCCGCCCTTCCGGTGCACTGGATCGGTGAGCGCTCGAGCTTTTGAGCCTCGAGGCGGAGCCTGCTCAGGCCAGCTCGACCGTGCTCCACCCTGGCCGAT
>JALOAI010000030.1 GCA_023228945.1 Pigmentiphaga sp.
AAACCGGGTCAAGTTTCAGAAAGCACCGGCATATGATGGACGCGCCTAAGTTATTGATAAACCTGCTGTATCGAGCTTCGGCGTAGTCCAGCGAAGTACCGGGCTGGAGTCATCGTCAAACAAAAAAGCCCCCTCGGGGGCAGCGCCGCCACGTAGTGGTAAGCGTGGGGGCATTTTTTTGGGGTTCGTCCCGGGACAGCCCCGGGAGGAACTCCCCGCATGCGCTTTGAACATCTGGTCCAGATCAATGCTTTCGACTCCCCGGGCCTGCCCTGGTTGACCCGCGAGCAGGTCTGGCGCGGCCTCGCCTTGCGAGCCTACGATCCCGTCCATTTCATCCTTGGCCTCGAAGCCTGCACGATCCGTGGCCATCAACGGCACGATGATCGCGAAATCCTGGATCGCACCCTGCACTTCGGCAACCTCGAAGTCCAGGACACCGTCACCCTGCTGCCGCTGCAGGAAACCCGTATCGATGTGGCCGCCACCGACCAATGGCCGCGCAGCAGCGCCATCGCCCGCATCGAAGAACCCGAGCCCCAGGCGCTGTTCGTTCGTTTCATCTACGAATGGGACGCGGCCGGCGCCAACGAACAAGAGATGCCCGAGGAAATCCGGCGGGCTCGCGAACAGGCCTACCTGGCGGCCGATCTCGACACCGTCAAGCGTATCCGCGAGCTTGCCGACCAGCCCTTGTCGTGATGACCAGCCATGAGTTCCGCGCACGATCAACACCTATAACCCGCCAGCGGCGCGCTACCGTTCCTCGAGGTTGTCGGTGTTCGCTTCGGGGTAAAGGTTGGGCATCAAAAAATGTAGATGCCGAAGCGGTAGATTAAACGCTAAAGGCGCACGTGAGCCGCGGCTCGTCACGACCCCCTCTTTCACAAGCGCGGAAATGAGGTAGCGAGCGTTGCGCTCGCCCAGCCCCGTCATTAGCGCAAAATCCCCCCGGCTGACCGGGCCAGCCGTGAACAGGTGGTGTAGCGGTAAAACCGCAGCCTGCCGTATCGATCTGTTTCTGGCCGAGAGGAACGTCACGAGCGCCTGGATTCGCATCCTCATCTCATCCAGATTTAACATGACGCGCTGGAACCTGACTTGATCCAGGCAAACATCGAGGAAAAAGCCAATCCAGGTCACCAGCCCCTTCTGCGAAAGGTTGCCACGGCCATCGAGATCCCCTTGTCGCGGGGCATCGGCGGATGCCAGCGCCTGGTAGTAAGCCTCTGCCCGTCGTGCGAAGCCTCGATTCACCGACCACAGCCCACGAGTTGAAGGCAGTAGCGCCAGATGGGTTTGCAGGCGCGCGGCGCGCCCATTCCCATCCACAAAAGGGTGGACCCAAAGAAGACGATGGTGCAAGCACGCCGTGGCAATCAAGTGGTCCGCTATCGGCCTTGACTGACCGTACGCCCGATCCAGGGCCAACAAAAACGCCGGTACACTTTGCCAGGTTGGCGCTGCGTGCCCACCCACCTGAATCTCGTGCTCCCTGAACTGCCCCGGCCGCACCACGAGACCGTCTGGCGTCCGGCGATCGTCTTCCGTCAGACTCTCGTAGAGTGTCCGGTGGGCCTCGATCGCAACCTGGGATGAGAGCACCTCGGCTGCGCTTTGGATGCGCCGCTCGAGCTCACGCTCGGCCTTAATGTGCGCAACGGCCAAGCGCTGACGTCTGGCAATGTCGGGACTGGATGAAAAGTCTTGCTCCAGCGCCCGCTGGATGCTTAGCGGATGCGTGCCCTGCCCTTCGATCTTGTTGCTGTAATACGAATTCATCGCGCGAGTGAGTTCGCGCAGCACATCCAAAACATCGGGATGCGCGGCGGCAGCCAGCTCCGACGATTCTCGGGAGACCAACTCCGCCTTTGCTCTCAAGAGCTCTGTTGCTGCCTCACCGGGAAGCCAAGGGGTCAGCTGATGGGGCGAGTCTTTCAATGCCGCTTCTCCCGCCGGTTTAAACCAACTTTATCTTATTGATTATACTGAAGATATCATCGACCAGGATGAAATTCTCATAGATCATTCTGCCGGTTTATCTGCCGGTTTATCGCCAACAGGAGCAGGAGGGGGATTCGCCGGCGCCGAGGTAAACACCACGCCATCGACCCACCCGGAAACAAGGCTATCCGTGGATAATCTGCCGCGCCACCTCCAGGATGCCGCGCACGATATAGGGCACGGCAATCGCTTCCCCGAAGCGCCCCAGCGTAGGCGGCCCGATGACAAAGATGCGCGCCTGGGCCCCGCCACGGGCATCGAACAACCGGCAAGCGCCGTCCACGTCGATGCCCAGGCCATTGGGCGAGTCGCGGCCCAAGCCGTCCGCCAGCAGGTTCCGCCAGAAGGCATTGTCCGAAGCGCCGGGCCGAGGTTGCGGCCCGGTGCAGTTGACCACCGCGCCCACGGCCACGGTATGGGGCAAACCGTTTTGGCGGTCGAGGTATTCGATCCGTAGTGTGTTGCCCTGGCAGTGGGCGCCGCGCAAGCGCCCCCCCTGGAAGCGCAAGCGTCCCTCGGCGAGGGCGGCATCGACCAGGCGCTCGGTTTGCGGCGGATTGCGAAAGCGGAAATTATCGTACCAAGGCTTGGCGTGCCGTATATAGCGGCGTTGTTCGGCCAATGGCCACTCGTTCCAGAAGCCCGGCACGGCATCGCGCAATTCATCGAACGGCGTGTGCCAGCTCGAGGAGCCGGGGTCCACCGCCGCGATCTCGCGACGCAGCAGGCGCATCGCGCTACGCACATTCAGCGGTTTGCCGTGCCGCCGCAAAATGGCGGGATCGGGATCGAGGATCCGCTCCCAGACCGGCCGGCTGGAGCGATAAGGGTTCTGGGATGCGGGCCGCAGGCCGCGGCGGGATAAAGCCAGCACCGGGCCTCGATGGCCTCGCGCGAGCAGGGCAGTGAACGTGTCGCAGGCGGTCAGCCCGGTGCCGATCAGCAAGACCGGCGCATCGGGGGCAAGATCGTCCAGCCTGTGGGTTTGCCAGGGGTTGCCGATCCAGCCCGGATGCTCCTGCAAGGGGGCCAGCGGACCAGGGGTGCCTACGGCGTTCCAGCCCAGCGCCAGAATCACGTAGTCGGCCTCGAGCCGGGAACCGTCGTCCAGCGTGATGCGATAGCCGCTGCCGTGCGGACCGAGGCGGGTGGCTGCGGCCCGTACGTGATCGATGCTTGAACCGCTGGCGTTGCGGCTGGCGGCCAGGACCACCTGCTCTTCCATATAGCGGCCGAAGGCGCCCCGCCGCGGAAAGACCAGGCCGTTGGCCTGTGTGGCCTCGGGATCGGCGTCCAGTTCGCCGCTGAGCCGCAGCCAATCGGCGAAGTCGGAAGGCGCATGAGGGTATGGCGAATGAATGCCATCGGTGCCATTGAGGCGGTAATGGCGCTCGGTGGTGCCGTGCGCCACGCCCATGCCAAGCTTGTCGCGGGGCTCGACCACCTGCACGGCGAGCGGCGTGGGAGACAGGCGACACAGGTGCAGGGCGGCGGCGGCACCGCTGAAGCCACCGCCCAGGATGGCAATACGTCGTGGGCCGGCCATGGCGGATCGCGCCTTATTCGAATTTGATGTTGCCGGTCTTGATCAGCTCCGTGAGCTGCGCGGTTTCGTCGCGGATGTGGCGATCCATGACCTCGGGGGGGCCGCCCACGATCACCAGGCGCGGACCGATCTGGGTGCGGATCTCCGGAAGGGCAAGAACCCGGTTGAGCTCTTCGTTGAGGCGTTGCACGATGGCGTCGGGCGTACCTTTGGGCACATGCAGCCCGGCCCAACCGCCCAGCACGATCTCGCCGAGCCCGGCTTCGGCCGCGGTGGGAACGTCGGGCAAGGCATCCAGGCGCTGGCTGGCGGTGATCGCCAGCGGCACGATGCGGCCGGATTCGATCAAGGGCAGGCCGGCGGTGACGGAGTCCACCGCGGAGGGAACGATCTTGCCCACCACGGCGGTTTGCAGAGCGGCGCTGCCGTTATAGGGAATGTGGGTGATGGGCAGATTGTTCTTCAGGCGGAGCATCTCCACCGCAAAATGCGAGGGCGAACCCACGCCGTACGAGGCGACGTCCATGCCGCCGGGCGTGCTGCGCGCCTTCTCAAGCCATTCCTGGGCGGTTTTGATACCCGAGTCGGCGGGGACAACCAGCAGCAACGGCGAGCCGCCCAGGAAGCCCACCGCGCGGAAGTCGTTTTCGGGCGAATAGGGGAGTTTGTCTTGCTGGATGGCTTTAGCAACGGTCATCGGCCCCGGCACGGTCATCATCATGGTGTAGCCATCGGGCGGCACACTGACGAAGCCTTGGGCGGCAAGGACGCCGGCGGCGCCGGGCTTGTTCTCGACCACGACGGGCTGGCCCAGCCCTTCCGCCATCTTTGGCGCAATCAGGCGTGCCAGGAAATCAGTGGCGCTACCCGGCGGATAGCCCAGGAGCAAGGTGACGGGCTTGGAGGGATAGGGGGCTGCGGCCAGCGCCAGGGTGGTGGCGGCGCTGGCGCCCAGGGCGAGCAGCGCTTGCAAAAGACGACGTGGGGTGGGCATGATGTCTCCTGTTATGTGCCGCCACCCTTTGGAAGTATCGTGCCGTGAGAGAGGTGGCTAGACGGAATGACGGCTCATTCGAAAGTATTGGCGCCATCGCCGGTTTAGTCAATAGGTTGACTAAAAAAAGAAGAAGCAACGGGTTGTTTCCTGCCAGACGCGCGGCCGCATCAGGCGGCACGGATGGGGCGCGACAGGCGGTGGCACGTAACTTGTGCCCGGGCACCTGGCTATAGGTAAGACGGCCAGTTGGCCAGCCGATGCTCGCCAACCCCGCCACTGCGGCGCAACTGATGGGCGTCGAGCAAGCGAATCAGCAATTCCCGCGTCTGTGCCGGGTGTATAACGTGCTGCGCCGCGAAGTTGCCCGCCATGGTCCAGGGGTTGGTTTCGCGTTCGAGCTCGGCCAGCTTGGCCTCGAAGCCCGGGTCGCCCGGCGCCAGCCCATAAACCACCGCCACGGCCGCCCCCGGGGCCATGAATCCGATCTCGGCCGTGGGCCAGAGGATCATCTCGTCGGAGTTTCGGCCGCCCCCCACGTTGAGATAGGCCTGGCCATACACTTTGCGCAGAATCACGGTCAGCTTGGGTACCGTCACCGCCTGCAGCGCCATCATGTAGTTCATGATGCGGGCCGGCGCGCCTTGCAGTTCGGCATCCAGGCCGATCTGGAAGCCTGGCACGTCCACCAGGTTGATGATCGGGATATTGAAGGAGTCGCACAGCACCAGGAAGCTGGTGATCTTGCGGCAGGCGGCCACGTCCAGCGCGCCACCCTTGTGCAGCGGGTTGCTGGCGATGATGCCCACCGACCGCCCGTCCAGGCGCGCCAGCGCCGTGATGGCGGTTTTGCCAAACGAGGGCTTGAGTTCAAACAAAGAATCGAGATCCACCAATGCCCGCACGATCTTCTTCATGTCGTAGACCCTGGTACGCGACTCGGGCAGCAGGCTCAAGACATTGGCCATCTCGCTGCCCGATCCGGCCGGCACCGCGGCCTTGGGCGGCGCCTCGCCGGCATGGCCGGGCAGGTACGATAAAAACCGCCGGATCGCCTCCAGTGCGGCTTCGTCGCTTTCCACTACCTGATCCACCAGCCCGGTCACCTCGGCATGCAGCTTCCAGCCGCCCAACGATTCGGCATCCACCACCGCGCCGGTGGCTTGCTGTACCAGGCGCGCACTCGATACCGACATTTGCGCACCCTTGCGCATCACGCGAAAATCGCTCAGCACCGTGTACCAACTGGAAGAACCGTAGCATTGACCCAGCACCGCCGCGGCCCATGGTGTTTCGCGGCCGCGTAAATATTGATGCGGATCGCTGCCCGATGCCCCCATGCCCGCGGCGCCCATCCCCTCGGGAATCCGCGCGCCGGAAGACTCGCCCAACAGCACCAGCGGCATGCCCCGCTCCGTGGCCACCCGCTTGGCCTGGGCTATCTTGCGCCCATTGACGATGGTGCTGGAAGCGCCTTTGACGGTGAAGTCGTTGGACACCACCGTGACCGGGCGCCGATCGATCATGCCATAGCCAGTGATCTTGCCATCGGCCGGTGTATGGGCGGGATCGTCGCCGGAATAGGCAAAGGCGCCGAACTCGGTAAAGCTGCCGGTGTCGCACAAAGCGTCGATGCGCGCGCGCGCATCCAGCCAGCCCGCCTCGGCGCGCCGCGCCAGCGCCGCCGCACTGCCCAGGCCTGTGGCCAGCGCTTGGCGCCGCGCGAAATCGTCGAGCACGCCACCAAACGGCGGCTTGGCTCCGCTCGCCGGCACCGCGCCGCCAGCCTCCGGCCCGGCCATGGGCTCGCCTCGCTCGACACCGCCCTGAACAGCGGCACCTGCGCTTGAACGCGTGTTCATGACATCAGCCTTCGACGACGGCAACCACCTGGCCGTCTTCGATAGCATCGCCTTCGGCCACCCGCAGCTCCACCACCTTGCCCGCGTGCGGCGCCAATACCGGGATTTCCATCTTCATCGACTCGGCGATCAGGATGGGCTCGTCGGCGGCAACCTCGCCGCCCAGGGGGACCTCGATCTTCCACACCGTGCCCGTGACCTCGGCGATGACTTCGGTTTTACTCATGTGATTCTCCAAAAAACTAGATCAGGCTGCGGCCCGAACAGCCTTGAGCGCGGCCACTACCTGCGGGGTCAGGCCGGTATGCACGCGCCCCGCACGGAAATCGGCATCCCGCAACAATTGCTGAAGGAACGGAATGTTGGTTTTTACGCCTTCGATCCGGGTTTCCGCCAAGGCCCGGGCAAGCTCGTCCATGGCCTCCTCGCGCGATGGCGCGTGTACGATCAGCTTGGCAATCATGGGGTCGAAATGCGGGGTCACGACATTGCCCTCGGCATAGCCGGTTTCAATGCGCAAGCCCGGCCGGCAGGGCCAGCGCAACACATTCAACCGGCCCGGCGACGGCAGGAAGCGCACGGGATCCTCGGCATACAAACGCGCCTCGATGGCATGGCCGGTCAGGGCCACCCGCTCGGGCAGCACCGCACCCAGCGGCTCGCCGGCGGCCAAGCGGATCTGCGCCTGTACCAGATCGATCCCTGTAATCGCTTCGGTCACCGCATGCTCCACCTGCAGCCGCGTGTTCATCTCCAGAAAATCAAATGCGCCGCCGCCCGCCAGGGTTTCGACCGTGCCGATGTTGTCGTAGCCCAGCCCTTGCATCACCTCGGCCACGCGCGCCGCCATGGCGTCGACCGCTGCGCGCGGCAGACCGGGAGCGGGCGCTTCTTCCAGAATCTTCTGGTGCCGCCTTTGTACCGAACAATCCCGTTCGAACAAAACCGCGGCGCGCCCGGCCGTGTCGGCCAGCACCTGGAACTCGATGTGCCGTGGCGACGCCACCAGGCGTTCGAGATACACATCACCGCAGCCGAAGCTGCGCGCCGCCGCCTGGCGCGCCTGAGCCACGGCCTTGAGCAGGCCCGCGCCATCGTGGGCCGGCAGCATACCGATGCCGCCTCCACCGCCAGCCGGCTTGACCAGCACCGGATACCCCAGTGCCTCGCCGGCCGCCAGGATGTCGGCGTCGTCCTCGCCCAGCAAGGGCGAGCTGGGAGCCATCGGCATACCGTGCATGGCCATGAGCTCGCGAGCCTTGGTCTTATGCCCCATGGCGTCCAGCCAGCGGGCTGCGGGGCCAATGAATCGTACGCCCGCCGCCTCCACTCGCGCCGCAAAACCGGCATGTTCCGACAGGAACCCATAACCGGGATGCAAGGCATCCGCCCCCGAGTGCGCCAACGCGTCGAGCAAGACCTGCTGATCAAGATAAGCGGCACGCGGATTCTCACCCGGCAACAAGATGGCTTCGTCGGCCGCCGCCACGTAAGGCAACTCGCGATCGACCTCGGCATACACCACCACCGACCCTATCCCCATGGTTTTGAGCGCGCGCAGCACCCGAGCCGCCGCCGCTCCCCGGTTGGCAATCAACACCTTGCGGAACATAGTCATTCTCCGTGTCGTCGTGGCGTGCCCGCCCTGGGCGAGCCGGCGCTCGCCGATATCGCTATCATTGGCGGCAACAAGCCAAGTATGACGACAGCAACCTCTTTTAGTCAACAAGTTTACCAATTTTGGATATGACCGAACGCCGAAGCTCTTTCGACGACCTCGACCAGGCACGCCAACTGGGCATCGGCCGTCTGCTGTTGGTGGCGCGCCGCGATTTCCTCGCGCGCTCCACCCAGCGCATGCAGGCCCACGGCTTTGCCGAACTCTCCAACGCCTTTGTCAGCGTCTTGCCCTACATCAGCTTGCATGGCACTCGCAGCAGCGAACTGGCGCAAAACGCCGGGCTCACCAAACAGGCGGTGGCCAAAGTCGTCAAGCAGCTCGAAACCGACGGTTTATTGCGTCGCGAAGCCGACCCCGCCGACGGCCGCGCCTTTCTGGTGCACCTCACGCCCCTGGGCGTCGAGCGCCTGCAACAAACCCGCACCGTGGCCGCCGAAGTCGAAAACCTCTACGCCGAGATCCTCGGAAAAAATGAACGCGAGCATCTGCGCCATCTGTTATTGAAGATCGTTCGCCCGGATCTGAAGGTCACCGAGACAAGCGATATTTAGTCAACTTATTGACTAATAAACCGGCTTGCTTCATTATCCTCCGACGCTTCCCGTTCGGAGCCGGAGGATTTCCATATGTCCCACCCCCACCCAGCCGGCCCCCTGGCCGGTATGCCGGCCGGCGCCCTCGAGGGCGTCCGCGTGGTCGAGATCTGCAGTACCTTTGCCGGTCCGGCCTGCGCCCGGCTGCTCGCCGATTTCGGCGCCGATGTCATCAAGCTGGAACCCCGCGAGGGCGATCCCGTGCGCCAACTGGGCGACTTTGCCGATGGCGTTTCGCTCCAGGGTGTCAGCCTCATGCGCGGCAAGCGCATCATCGCGCTCGATCTCAAACACCCCGAAGGCCGGGCGATTGCTCATGATCTGATCCGCAAGGCCGATATTCTGGTCGAGAATAACCGCCCCGGCGTCATGGAACGGTTGGGCTTCGGCTATGAGGAGCTATCCCGCGACAACCCTGGCCTGGTCATGGTGCGCATCAGCGGCTACGGACAAGACGGCCCCAATGCCCAACGGCCAGGCTATGGCGCAATCTGTGAGGCTTTTGGCGGCGTGCGCTACCTCACGGGCGACCCCGACCGGCCACCCAGTCGGGTGGCGTTGGCCACCACCGACTATCTCACCGCCGTGTATGCCGCCTTCGGCGCCATGATGGCCCTGTTCGTGCGACAACGCACCGGCAAGGGTCAGGTGGTCGATGCCGCCCTGTACGAAACCGCCTTTTCCATGATGGAAGGGCTGGTTCCGGCCTATCAGAAGCTCGGTAAGGTTCCGTTTCGCAACGGGCCCAATCTGCAGGCCTTCGCACCCAACAGCCTTTACCCCACGGCCGACGATAGCTATGTGCTGATCGCCGCCAACAACAAGGCTACCTACGAGCGCCTGGTAGCCGTGATGCGACAACCGCACATGCTGACCGATCCGCGCTTTGCCACCCTGCGCGCCCGCGCCGAGAACATGGCGGCGGTGGATGCCGAGGTAACGAACTGGACCCGCCAACATACCGGGGCCGGCCTCGAGGCCATGCTGAACGAGGCGGGCGTCCCGGTGGCCCGGGTGTACTCGATGGCCGACATTTTCCGGGATCCACACTACAAGGCGCGCGATATGTTGCTCGACGTCCCGCATCCGGTGCTCGGCACCACCGTCCAGACCGGCATCGTGCCCAAGTTGTCGGCAACGCCCGGCCGCGTGCGCCATGCCGGGCACGAAACCGGCGCCGACACCGAGGCCATCCTTCGCGACGAGCTCGGCTACGATGCCGCGCGCGTTGCCGCCCTGCTGGCCGATGGCGCCGTGGGCGCGCTGGCCGGAGGCTGATGGCATGGCCCTGCATCCTTCCCACGAATGGCAGGCCGAACTGGCCGAAGCCGACTGGAGGCGCGAGCGCGCCGCCGCCATGGGTGGCCCCGAAGCGCTGGCCAAATGCCGCGAACGCGGCCAACTCAACGCACGCGAGCGGCTGCAGGCCCTGGTGGATCCCGGCAGTCTGCGCGAACTCGGCACCCTGGCCGGCAAAGGCCGCTACGACGACGACGGCAGGCCGGTCGACTTCACTCCGGCCAATCATGTTCTGGGCCTGGGTCGCATCCATGGCCAGCGTACGGTGGTGGTATCCGACGACTTCACGCTGCGCGGCGGCTCATCCGAAGCCACGGTGGCCGAAAAATGGATGTTTGCCGACCGCTACGCCCACGAGTACCGGGTACCACTGGTACGTCTGGTGCATAGCGCCGGCGGCAGCGTGCGCCTATTACAACAAATGGGGCAAACCAAGATTCCCGGCTATGCCTTGTTGCCATCGGTGGCCTTGCTCGGCTTGGCGCCAGTGGTAGGCGTGGCCATGGGGCCCGCCGCCGGTCTTGGCGCAATCCGCGTTTGTACCGCGCACTTCTCGATCATGGTGCGCGGCACCAGCCAGGTATTCGCGGGTGGGCCGCCGGTGGTCAGGCAGGCCCTGGGCATCGACGTCGACAAAGAGGCCCTGGGCGGCGTCGGCGTGCATAAGGTCAGCGGCATCATCAACAATATCGCCGCCGATGATACCGAAGCCCTGCAACTGGCACGCCGCTTCCTTTCCTACCTGCCGCCCAATGTGTACTCCCAGCCAACCCGCGCAGCCGGCTCCGATCCGGTCGATCGCTGCGACCCTTGGCTCAACGATGCCATCCCGCAAGACCGGCGGCGGGTCTTCGCGCCGCGCAAGGTTCTCCAGTCCCTGTGCGATCAGGATTCGATTTTTGAATTGACCCCTCAATATGGGGGCTCCTTGATCACCGCCCTGGCCAGGCTCGATGGCTACCCGGTGGGCATCATGATCAACAACCCGATGATCATGGGCGGCGCCCTGACTCGCGCCGCGGCGCAAAAGCTGGAACGCTTCGTCGACCTTTGCGACACGTTTCACCTGCCCATCGTCAACCTCGTCGACCAGCCCGGCTCCATGACCGGGCCCGACGCCGAACGCGATGGCACATTGGGCGCGGTGCTGCGCGCCAGCTCGGCCATCGAACAAAGCTCGGTACCGTGGATCGCCATCGTTCTGCGCCGCTGCTTCGGCCTGGCCGGCGGCATGCTCAGCCCGTGGGTGGGGCCCGACGGCATGGCGCTGCCCAACCGCTATGCCTGGCCCTCGGCGCGCTGGGGCTCGATCCCCATCGAGGGCGGCGTGGCCGCCGCCTTCAAGCGCGAGCTGGAAGACAGCCCCGACCCCGCCGCGCGCTTGCAGGAACTCGAAGCCTATTATCATCGCTTGGGATCCCCCCTGCGCACCGCCGAGCGCTTTGGCGTGATCGACGTGATCGAACCGGCCACCACCCGTCCGCTGCTTTGCGACTGGGCCGCCGACGCCTATGCCCGCATCGCTTCCGGCCCCATCGGTCCAAAGGGGCGTACCATGCGCTGATGTTTGAAATCCGCAGGAGGTGCCATGCTGGAGTACGCCGAAACCGACCCCGCCCTGCCCGGCAATCATTTCCATCGGGTCGAAGACCAACTGCGTACCGAACTTCTCTTGCGGCAATACGAGCTGCTGCGCCACGCCGATCGCACCATCCTGCTCCTGATCGCGGGGATCGACGGCGTCGGCAAAGGCTCCACGATCAACCAGCTGAATGAATGGCTGGACCCGCGCCACATCCACACCCTGGCCTTCGATCGGCCCACCCCCGAAGAACGCCGGCGCCCGCCCATGTGGCGCTATTGGAACGCCCTGCCGCCCAAGGGCCATATCGGCCTGATATTCGGCTCCTGGTACAGCCCCCTGCTGCTCGACGCCTACCAGGACCGCTTGAGCGCCAGCCGTCTGGCGCGCGAGGCCCAGACCATACGCCGCTTCGAAGACATGCTGATTGCCGAGAATGTGCTGGTGGTCAAGTTCTGGTATCACATGTCGCGGCATGCGCAACAGGCGCGCTGCCAACAAATGCTGGCCGACCCCGATACGGCCTGGCGGGTGTCGGAAGCCGACTTGCGGGTGGTACGCCACTACGATGACATCCGCCACGGCGCCGTGCGGGTCCTGCAGGCCACGCAGAACGCAAATGCTCCCTGGCACGTGATTCCCAGCGCCGACCCGCATCACCGCATCGTGGCCACGGCGCGCCTCCTGCGCGATGCCCTGGTGAATCCACTACCGCCCAAGCCCTCGCTCCCGGCGCCCCAGCCACATCCCGATCAGTTGAGCGCGCTCGATTATCGCCAAACGATCACCAAGGCCGATTACGAGGCGCAACTACCGCACTGGCAGGGTCGTCTCAGCCGGGCCGTGCGCCGGCCATCGTTCGCCAAACGCTCGTTGGTGCTGGTGTTCGAGGGCGACGATGCCGCCGGCAAGGGGGGCACCATCCGCCGCATCGCCCATGCCCTGGATGTCCGGCAATACCACATCATGCCGGTCTCGGCGCCCAACGATGTGGAGCGTTCCCATCCTTATCTCTGGCGTTTCTGGCGCAACGTGCCGCCCCGAGGACGCATCGGCATCTTCGATCGCTCCTGGTATGGTCGGGTGCTGATCGAACGCGTCGAACAGCTCACCTCTCCTTCCGACTGGGAGCGCGCCTACACCGAGATCAAGGACTTCGAACATGAATGGGTGGCGCACGGCGCCATCCTGCTGAAATTCTGGTTGGCCATTACCCAGCGTGAGCAGCTCAAGCGCTTTCACGCCCGCGAAAAATCGCCATTCAAATCCTTCAAGCTCACGCCCGACGACTGGCGCAACCGCGAGCTCAATCCGCAGTACCGCGCCGCGGCCTCGGAGATGCTGGAGCGCACCCACACGGAATCCGCGCCGTGGCATGTGATCGCAACGGACGACAAGCGGCTGGCCAGGGTGACTGTCTTGCGTACGATCGCGGAGGCGCTGGAGGGAAGGTTGGGCGAGGGCTAGATGGGCGCGCCGCCAGGCGCGAGCCCTGCCTGCGAGGCCGGGCAAAAGCCCTATTGGCGCATGCCGCCCGACTCCGCGAGCGCTTCATAGCGCGCCAGCTCGGCCGCGATCAATTCCGCCAGCGGCTCCTGTCCGCTCGCCATCGTCATGGCCGCCCGTTGCAGCGAATCGCGGACGGCGGGGTCCTGCAAGGCCCCCGCCAGCGCCATGCCCAGGCGCTCGCGCGCCGCTTCGGGGATGCCCGCCGGCGCCACCAGCGCAAACCAGCCCTCCAGCGAGTAGCCGGCCAGGTCCGGATGTTCGTTCAGCGTGGGCACGTCCGGCATCACCGGCGAACGCTCGAGTCCCGTGCTGCCCAGGATGCGCAGCCGGCCGTCCTGGGCCAGTGGCAATGCCGCCGTCGGCGACACCATCGCCACCTCAAGGCGGCCCGCCACCAGATCACTGGTCAACGGCGCCACGCCCCGGTACGGAATATGAACCATGGTGAACTTGCCGGTCTGCTGCAACAGCTCCCCGGCGAAATGCAGGACCGACCCCACCCCGGAGCTGCCGAAGCTGAAACGGTCGCCACGGCTGCGCGCCTCGGCCAGAAACTCGTCCAGCGTCGCCAACCCGGCGCCGGGACTGGCGGCCAGCAGCACGGGCGCCCGCGCGATCAGGCCGATCGGAGCAAAGGCAGTGCGGGGGTCATAGGGCTGCCCCGGATTCAAGGTCTTGGTCGCCGCCAGCTCGTTGTTCGAACCGACGAACACGGTATAGCCATCGGGCTCCGCCCGGGCTGCACGCTGCGCGCCGATCGTACCCGCGGCTCCGCCAATGTTCTCCACCACCGTCGCCACGCCCAGTTCGCGCGACATGGCCTCGGCCAGCACGCGCGCCACCTGGTCCACCGAGCCGCCCGCGGGATAGCCGACCAGTAGCGTCACCGGCCGCTGCGGGTACTCGGCCGCCCGGGCCGGCAGCGTGAACGTGAAGGCAGCCATGACGGCCGCGGCGACACACCAGACCCTGCGGGTCGCTTGAAGCAGGTTGCAAGACATGAGATTTCCTTATCAAAAGCGTCAGGCGGAGGCTTCCGTCCAAGGCAGGCAAGAGCGGTATCGGGAAGACAGGAATTGTTCGGCCAGGTTGACCCAGTACGTGGCTGCCACCGGCAGCGCCGCATCGTTGAAGTCGTAACCGGGATTGTGCGGAGAACAGCCGCCGGTGGCGTGGTGGTCGCCTTCTCCGTTGCCCACGATCAGATAGCTGCCCGGGCAGGCTTCCAGGAGGAAGGAGAAATCCTCGCTGCCCGTCAGCGGCTGCAGGTCGTCCAGCAACGCCTCCTGGCCGAACACCTGGCGTGCCACTTCCCGTGCAAACCGGGTGGGGCCGTCATGGTTGACCAAGGCGGGGTAGCGCCAGTGGTAGTCGACGTCCACGACCACGCCCAAGGCCTCACCCTGGACCCGGGCCAGTTCGGTGATGCGTTCGCGCAAGGCCTGCCGCACCTCGGGCCGGTAGGCGCGCACCGACAGCCGGAGCTCGACCTCATCGGGGATCACGTTGGGCGCCGAGCCCGCATGGATGGCGCCCACGGTCACCACAGCCATGTCGCGCGGGTCCACGTTGCGCGACACCACCGTCTGCAGCGCCAGCACGAGATGCGCCGCCGCCACGACGGGGTCCTGGGTGAGATGGGGCGTGGAGCCATGGCCACCCTTGCCGCGCACCGTGAGATACACCGAATCGGACGAAGCCATGAAATGGCCTGAACGGAAGCCCAGCCGACCCACTGGAAAGCCCGGCATGTTGTGCAGGGCAAAGACGGCATCGCAGGGGAATTGCTCGAACAGCCCTTCCTCCACCATGCGGCGGCCGCCACCCAGGCTTTCCTCCGCCGGCTGGAAGATCAGATTGAGCGTACCGTCGAACCCGCGTGTACGGGCCAGGCACTGCGCCGCAGCGAGCAGGATGGCCGTATGGCCATCATGTCCGCAGGCGTGCATCTTGCCGGCATGCCGGCTGGCATAGGGCAGCCCCGTTGTCTCCTGGATGGGCAGGGCGTCCATGTCGGCGCGGATGCCGAGCCGGCGCGGCCCCTCCCCCAGCCGCAACTGGCCGACCACGCCGGTGCCGCCCAGGCCCCGATGCACGGCGTAGCCCCAGGAAGCCAGGCGCTCGGCCACCAGGTCGCTGGTGGCGAATTCCTCGAAGCCCAGCTCGGGGTGCGCGTGCAGGTGGCGGCGCAAGGCCACCATGTCGTCCCGGGTGCGGGCGACCTCGGGATGGATGGCGCTGGAGGGGATGTCTGGCGGCATGCGGATTCTCGGCCTCTCGTAAACGGCGCCCAACGCGCCACCGATGCAGTCTAGGGATTCGGCCCCACGGCCTCCAGACGGGGAGGCGCTATCATGACAGGCATTGCCATCCCCCCTCCGGGGCATTCTTTTCCCTCCGCCCACGGCCTGCCGCCTGCCGCTCGACCCCATGACGCTCCTGAAGCCCCAGCAGCTACGCTACTTCGCCGCCCTGGCCAGCCACGGCAGCATCCGCGCCGCAGCGCGCGCCCTGAACGTGAGTCAGGCGTCGGTCACGCAAGGCCTGCGCGAGCTGGAAGAGGACGTAGGCCTGGCCCTGATCCTGCGCGGCAACCAGGGCGCGGGTCTCACCGAGGCGGGCCGTCAGCTTCTGCCTCACGCCCAGGCCATCCTCGAACAGATGCGGCGCGCCGGCACCGAACTGGAACGCCTGCGCCAGCGGCCGGCGCCCCACCGCTTGGCCATCGGCGTCACGCCCTGGATCGCCTCGACCCTGCTGCCCCACGCGCTCAACGCCTTGCGCGCCGAAGTGCCCGATATCCAGCTCGAAATCGCCGAAGGGCTCTCCGCAACTGGGCATCCCCGCCTCCGCGAGGGCAGCCTGGACGTGCTGCTGGCGCGCACCGCTCCCCTGGAACTACCCACCGACCTCCAGGCGCGACCGCTGTTCGCCTACGATCTCGTCGTCACCACCCGGCAGGGCCATCCACTGGCCGACGCACAGCACCTGGCTCAGCTCGACGGCGCGGAGTGGCTGCTCAATTACACGCCCCAGGAAGCGCCCGCGCTGTTCCATCAATTGTTCGGCCAGCACGGCTTGGCTACGCCGCACATGCGCATCCACCTCGTCTATTCGTTCTCGCTCATGCTGGCGCTGCTGCAGCATACCGACATGCTCAGCTTCTGCCCGTGGCCCCTGGTGGAAGCGCTGGGCCGCCCGAACAACCTGGCTCCCGTCATGCTGCGCGAGAGCTTTCTTCCCCATACGGTGAGCATCATCCAGCGTCGGGGCAACCGCCTGCCCTGGGTAGCCGAACGCTTCGTGGCGCACCTGATCGAGCAGATCCACCGCGCGGGCCAGACCGGAGACGCGCGCCTGCGGCGCGTCATGCAGTCGGTGGAGGTGCTGGTCTGAGGGCCTGCCGAAGGCGCGTCACACCGCGGACTACAGCTCGCAGAGTCGCCGCAGCCCCCGCATGAAGTTGTCGTAGTCGAGGCCGGCCAGGGCCTCGCTCAGGCGGGCCTCGTGGCGCTCGACTTCCCTGCGCAGCTGGCGCATCGCCCGCCGCCCGTCGTCGGTGAGCCGCAGCAGCACCGTGCGCCGGTCTTCCGGAGTCCGCTCGCGCACGAGCCAGCCTTTATCGTGAAGTTTCTCGATGATGGGCACCATGGTCGAACGGTTAAGCCCCAAGGCTTCGGCCACCACACCCTGCGCCACCACCTCGTTGTTCGCCAACACCTCCAGCGTGCCAAACATGGCGGTGGTCATCCCCAGCTCCGCCAGCGCGGCATCGAGCTGCCTAAGAGCTGCCGCATTGGCGTGACGCAAGCGAAAGCCCACCAGATCGTCGAGCATTCCCAAGGAGAGCGAAGGCGTGGTCGTCATAAAGCGAATTCAGTAAGCAGCGAGATCGATGGCAAGGCGCAGGGCCGGCCCCCGCCGCAAGGATACGCCGATATCCCATACAAGTTTTGGAATACTGTTTGATATAAACATGTTTGACGACGAACATCTTTGCCGATATGCTAGCCGCATCCCATCAGGAGACCCTCATGTTCGTTGTCGATAACCACATCCATCTTGGCCAACCCGGCGTCCACGTCTCGGAGTACATCTACAACGAGCTCCGCAAGAACTGGACCGAGCGCGGCTTCCGGTACCACAGCCTGGAAGTCGCCAGCGAGAAACGCGAAGTCTCGTCTCTGATCGATGTCATGGACGAGGCCGGCATCGACGTGTGTTGTGTTCTTGCGGGTAATTGGAACCGGGTGCTGCCACCCGAACAACGTCCATACAATGTGCCCAATGCCTACGTCGCAGCGCAGGTCCAGGCGTCGGGGGGTCGGCTCGTGGGCATCTGCAGCGTCGATCCCGTGATCGACCCTTGGGCCGCGGCGGACGAACTGGAACGCTGCGTGCGCGAGGCCGACTTCCGGGGCTGCAAGCTCTACCCCAACTATGCCCACTTCGATCCGCGCGACAAAGTCTGCGAGCCCCTGTACGAAGCCGCGTCGGCCCTGGGTGTGCCCGTCCATTTCCACATGGGCTTCACACCGGTCTGCGGTACGGATATGGCACTACAAAAACCCTACCTTCTGGACGAAGTGGGTCAACGTTTTCCCAAGCTCAAAGTGGTGATCTGCCATCTTGGCTACCCCTATGCCGAAGAAGCGATGGGTGTGGTGGCCCGGCATGCCAACTTCCATGCCGACCTCAGCGCCCTCGGGTTTCACCACCCGCGCAAGGTCTACCAGATCATCCACGATTTCGGCTGCGTCAACTCCTGGGACCGCCTGCTGTACGGCTCGGAGAATCCCTTCATGAGCACATTCCACAAAACCATTCTGTCGATCAACGACGTAGCCGACGAAATCGGCATGCCGCGCCTGCCCACCGAGGCAATCGAGAAGATCGTAGGTGGCAATGCCTGCCGGCTTTATGGCATCGACCCGGCCACCATCACACGCGGCTGATCGGCCAGCCCCATCCAGCACCGGAGAGAGACATGAACCACAAAACCTGGCTATCGGGCCTGGCCCTGATCCTGACAACCACCGTAGGCAGCCTGGCCGCTGCCGCCCCCCTTAGCTTGATCGTCCCATTTCCTCCCGGAGGTCCGGCCGACGCGTCGGCGCGCATGCTTCAGCCAGGCCTGAGCGAAACCCTGCAAGACGTGGTGGTGGTGGAGAACTACGGCGGGGCCGGCGGCTCGATCGGCACCGCGCGCATGCTGGCCCAGCCCGCCGATGGCCAAACAACGCTGCTGGCCACCGTGGCCGAGCCCATCCTCGCGCCTCTTGTGCTGCAAGGCGTCAAGTACGACCCCAGCGACTTGCGCCTGATCTCGCCGCTCTCGCATAGCGAACTGGCGCTGGTGGCGCGGGCCGACTTCCCCATCGACACGATCGAGGCCCTGGTCGAAGCCGCGCGCGGCGAGCCTGGCACGTTTACCTACGCGACGCCCGGTAACGGCTCGCTCTTCCATTTGGTGGGTGAGCATTTCGAGATGCTGACCGACACCGAGCTCGTTCATGTGCCCTATCGCGGTTTCGCCCCGGCCATCAACGACCTTCTGGGCCGCCAGGTCGACCTCTCCTTCGTTCCTCTGGCCGGCAACGTGCTCGACCTCGCTAAGTCGGGCAAGATCAAGGTCATCGGCACGCTGGGCAAAAGCGCGCCGCCCGGGTTGCCCGGCACGCCAACGCTGCGCACCTTCGAGCCGCTGGCCGACTTCGGCCATACTGTATGGACTGGCATCTTCGTGCGTCAAGACATGCCCGCCGAGCTACAGCAACGCCTGCACCGCGCGGTGGACGTTGCCATCCGCACCGCCAAGTTCCAGGACTTCATCCGCGAAACCGGCGGCATTCCCCTACCCCAGGCGGATTCGCTGGAGGACTCCCAGGCCTTCTACGAAGCGGAAACCGGCAAGCTGCAGGACATCGCCCGGCGAATCGGGCTGCAACCGGAATGACGGTTGTGGGTGTCCTAGCGCTCCTCCTTGGTGGAAGCCAGCATTGACGCCTATCTCCCTCCACGACTACATTAAAATGAATATATTCTGACCTTCGGCTCCTCCGATACCGGCGAGGCCGCAATTCCACTTCTCTGAGGAGTCCTCACCATGGCCAATCTGCCTCGCGCCGCCAGACGTCTCACCCTGGGCCTGGCCCTGTGCACCGGCGTCGCCGCGTCGGGTCTCGCCGCCGCCGCCGACGACTATCCCAACAAGCCAATCACCTTCGTCGTGCCCTTCGCCCCCGGAGGCGGCACCGACATGCTGACCCGCGCCGTGAGCGATCGCCTGGCCAAAGAGCTCGGCCAGCCGGTACTGGTGGAGAACCGCGCCGGCGGCAACACCCTGATCGCGGCCCAGCACGTGGCCCGGGCCAAGCCCGACGGTTACACGGTACTCACCGCCATCGACTCCACGATGGCCATGAACCAGCACCTGTATAGCAATCTGCCATACGACCCCCTGAAGGACTTCATCCCCGTTACCCTGGCCATCTCCATGCCCATGGTGATTGCCACGCACCCCGACTTTCCGGCCAAGACGATGGCGGAGCTCATGACTTACCTGAAGGAGCACCCGAACGAAGTCAATTACGCCTTCGGCGCCCTGCCCGCACAGGTGGTGGGCGAGCGCTTCAAAATGGAGTCGGGCCTGACCATGGAAGCCGTACCGTATAACGGCAGCAGCCCCGCACAGCAGGATGTGATGGGTGGCCACGTGCCGGTACTGATCGACGCCCTGGCGCCGGCGCTGCCCCAGTTGCGCGCCGACCGCCTGCGTCCGCTGGCCGTGAGCTCGGCCGAGCGCGCGCCCACTTTGCCCGACGTGCCCACCGTGGCCGAATCCGGCGTCGAAGGCTTCGACGCCACCACCTGGACGGGCTTCTTCGTGCCCGCCGGCACGCCGCAAGCGGTGATCGACAAGCTCCATGCCGGCATCTCCAAGGTGTTGCAAGACCCGGCGGTCCGCACCCAATTCGAAGATCTCGGCCAACGGATCATCGGCGCCCCCGGCCCCGAATTCGTCGAGCTCATCAAGCGCGACTCCGACAAGAACGGCGAAGTCATCCGCGAAGCCGGCATCAAGATCAACTGACCACGGGCCAAAGCGCAAGCCCCGGTCCACCTCGCGGCCAGCATGCCGCTCGGATGCGCCAGGCACCGGCCAGTCCGCAGGGACTGACCGGTGTCCGGGCTTATCCTTCAGGACGAGGTCAAGCGCGGCGGTCGCTTCCTGGAGCCGAAGACTCCCCCAGCCTTACTCGCGCCGGCCATAGCGCGCAATCAGCGCCACCCGGTTGGGTTGGTCTGCCTTGCGCAACACGCTCCTGACGTGAGTCTTCACGGTGGGCAGGGCCATCCCCAGTTCCAGGGCGATGCGCTTGTTCGACTGCCCGGCAAGCACCATCCCGAATACCTCGGCCTCCCGGGGCGTCAAGCCCGGAAGCGCGGGCTCGCGTCCGGCGGCGCCGGCGCACCAGGCCGACGACATCAAGGGCTGCAGCGCCCGCAATGCCGCACGTTCGCCAGGCAGGAACTCGCCCATGGCCGGCGGCCGCGAGAGACGGATGCCGCCAACGATGCGGCCCGCGGGATCGCGCAAAAACGCCTCCAGCTTGCACGACATGCCCATGGGGTGGAGAAAGCCCTTGAGGTAGGCTTCGTTTTGCGCCGCCGTGCCACAGCCCTGATCCATACCGAAAACGCTCTCGCGGCGCTGCCAGAAATACCGGGGATGAAAGGGATCCAGATGCCGGAACCTCGGATACACCGGGATCCAGCGCGTGTCGCCGTCGTCAAAGCGGAAATCGCAGGGGTCGAGATTATCATCGACCCTGTACACACAAAGCCGCCCCGTGGGCACCACGGCCCTCACGGCGGAGAAGATCTGCTGCCGGATCTGGCTGCTGGAAAACATGATCTCCACTCCTGGCGCGACCCTGCGCGCGCCTGACTCATCCCTCGGGATGATACCGGCCCCGACGCCCGTCAGATAAGCTGTTTTCATTCCGGCCCATACCAGGATTTTGCTACCGAGCCGTTGCACCCGCATTGCGCTCCCCGCAGCCGTCAGGCCCTACGGGATCCTTATGGATGCCATTGGCCGTACCCACGCCACCAGCCTTTGGGCAGCACTTGGCCAGTATGGGATCTTGATCCTTTCCAGGCGCATCGCCCACCGCAGTTGAAACCATGCCGACGCTCGAGACCTTGACCATCCGCTTTGCTCCCGCCCGGCGCACCATCGCCCATCTATTGCGCGATGGCGCCGAACGCCATGGCCACCGGCCCTTGCTGAGCATCGGCGGCCAGACTTGGTCGCATGCCGATATGGTTGCCCAAGTGGCACGCCGCGCAGCCACGCTGGCCACTCAGGGTATCACTACCGGCAACGCCGTGGCCATCCTGTGCCGCAACCGTCTGGAAATCCTCGAAAGCGTCCTGGCCTGCGCCTGGCTTGGCGCCATCGCGGTGCCCATCAACGTCGCCTCGCGGGCGCCGCAGGTCCAGTACTTTCTGGCCAACAGCGGAGCGCGCCTGCTGCTGGCCGAAACCAGCCTGGCCGATGCCCTGGTCGATGTCGATTGGACCACAACCCGGGTCGAGGCCCTGTGGTGGCTGCCCGATGGCGATACCGCGCCGCCCACGCTGCCTGGCTTTACCGGTGCCAGCCAGGCCTGCCCCGCCGGTGCCGAGCCGATCGACCCCGCCGACGCCGGCCCCGGCACGCCGTTCGCCATTCTCTATACCTCGGGCACCACCGGTCCCTCCAAGGGCGTGATCAGCCCGCAAGCCCAATGGTTCTGGTGGGGCGCCCATAGCGTGGACGCCCTCGACATCGGACCCGACGACGTGCTGGCCACCACCCTGCCCCTGTTTCACGTCAACGCGCTGCATACCTTCATCCAGGCCAGCCTGTCCGGCGCCCATGTGGTGTATCACCGCCGCTTCTCGGCATCCCGTTTTTGGCCGGAAATGCGGCAATGCGGCGCCACCCGGATCTATCTGCTGGGCGCGATGGTTCCCATCCTCCTGGCGCAACCCGAACAAACCGTGGAGCGCGAGCATCGGGTGCGCCTGGCGCTCAGTCCCGGCACGCCGGCCGACGCAGCGCGGCGCCTGGAGGCCCGCACCGGAGTGCGGGTGATCGAAGGCTACGGCTCCACCGAAACCAACTTCGCCATCGCCACCACCGCCGCCGCGCCGCCGGATGGCCGCATGGGCTGGGTCCGGCCGGGTTTCGACGCCCGCGTCGTGGACGAGGACGACACCCCGGTCCCGGCGGGCGTGGCGGGAGAGCTGCTCCTGCGCGCGGACGAACCCTATGCCTTTGCTCTGGGCTACCACGACATGCCCGACGCTACGGTGGCCGCCTGGCGCAATCTCTGGCTGCACACCGGCGACCGCGTGGTGGCCGACGCCGACGGCGCCCTGCGCTTCCTGGATCGCATCAAGGATGCCATTCGCCGGCGCGGCGAGAACATTTCGTCTTATGAAGTGGAAGCCGCCCTGCTCGAACACCCCGCCGTCGCCGAGGCCGCGGTCTTTCCCGTGCCATCCGAGCTGGCGGAAGACGACGTCATGGCCGCCATCCGCCTGCGCCCCGGCAGCCAGCCCGGCCACGCCGAGCTGATCGAATTCTGTCGCGCCCGCCTGCCCCGCTTCGCGGTACCGCGCTATCTCGACATCGTCGATGACTTCCCACGCACCGCCAACGGCAAGGTCCGCAAGGTCGAGCTGCGGGAGCGCGGCGTCACCGCCACGACCTGGCGTCACGATTGACCCAACTTCCGTCCCTGGTCCGTTCAAGGAGCATTTGCATGAAACCGTTCTCTTTTGCCCTGACTCTGCTGGCCGCCGCCAGCCTGCCGGCCTTCGCGGCCAGCCCGGCGGCCAACGACTATCCCTCCCAGCCGATCCGCGTGATCGTTCCATTCGGGGCCGGCGGCGGCACCGACATCATCACCCGGATCGTGACCGATCGGCTTGCCGACGACTTGGGCCAATCCCTGGTGATCGAGAACCGGGCGGGCGGCAACACCATCATCGGCGCCAATGCCACCGCCAAGGCGGCGCCCGATGGCTATACCCTGCTGGCCACCCTCGATATGACGATGACGATTCTGCCCGCGGTCTATCGTTCACTGCCTTTCGACCCCAGCCAGGATTTCGAACCGGTATCGCTGCTGGCCCGCGTGCCGGCGCTGTTCGTTGCCAACCCCAATGTACCGGCCAACGACCTGAAGGAGCTGATCGAATACAGCAAGGCCAACCCCGGCAAGCTGAACTACGCCTCCGCGGTTTTGTATGGCCAATTGCTCGGCGAGCAAATGAAGTCGCTCACCGGCATGAGCTATACCTATGTGCCGTACAAGTCATCGCCCGAGGCCATGAGCGCGCTGGCCAGTGGCACGGTGGACTTCATGATGCTGGACATCGCCACCGGCCTCGGCTTCATCAAGGAGGGTCGCGTCAAGCCGCTGGCCATCACGTCACCGGAGCGCAGCCCGCAACTGCCCGACGTCCCCACCGTGGGAGAACTGGGCTATCCCGAACTCGACATGAGCGTCTGGTACGCCATGTTCGCGCCGCGCGGCACGCCGCGCCCCGTGATCGACACCCTGAACGCCGGCATCGGTCGCGTACTGGCCGAACCCGATATCCAGCAGCGCCTGACCCAATTGGGACACGACGCCGCGCCTTCCACGCCCGAAGAGCTGGCCGAGATGGTCAAGGCCGACACCGCCAAATGGACGCAGGCGGCGCGTGACGGCAACGTCCAGCTGGATTGACGACGCGGCGGGGCAAGTTCCGGGCGGCCTACCTACGCTATGCTTCCGGATGTGGACGACGCCCTTGCCGGTCGACCAGAAACGCCAGCATCAGGGCCTCGGCCGGGCCCAAGGCGGCGACGCTGCGCATACAAACGGCAAATCGGCGGCTTGCCCACGCATCCGTGAGCGGCGCCACGGCCAAGCCGTGGATTTCGGCATAGCGCTGCGCGACTCCCGCCGGAACGACGCTGACCGCCAGGCCGGCATGCACGACGCGGAATACCGAATCGAAGTTGCTGACGGTGACCCGCTGCGAAAACAAGCGCCCCGCCTCGGCGGCGGCCCGCCGCAGCATGGCCGACACCGCGCTGGCGGCGGGTAGCGCCACATGCTCGTGATCCAGCGTTTCGGCAAATGTCACCTGTTGGCGCCCCGCCAAGGGATGACCCGCCGGCGCGATGAGTACCAGGGAGTCGCCGCGATAGGGCCGCGTTTCCAGCTCCTGGAAGTCGGCGGCGTCCCAGCAAACGCCCAGCGGCACCAGGCCCTCGCGCACATTGCGCAGCACGTCGTGGCTCAACCCCTCTTCGAGTTCGACACGGATATCGCGATGCTCCGCCTCGCGCAGAAAATCCGCCACATCCTCGGCCAGCCGCTCGGCGATGGTCGACGCGGTGGCCGAGATCCGCACCAGCCCTCGCACGCCGGCGGCATAGTCCGCCATGTCGCGCGCGACGCCGTCGCACTGCGCGAGGATATTGCGGGCGCGGTGCAGTAGCGCCTGCCCGGCGGGGGTGGGCTCCACGCCGCGCCGGCGGCGAATGAGCAACGGCTGGCCCACGATGTCTTCCAACTGGGCCAGCCGCTTGCTGATCGCCGAGCCCACCATGGGCGTGTGCTCCGCCACGCGCGTAATACTGCCCGCCTCGCAGACGCGCACGAACAGGCGCAGGCTGGTTAGATCGAGGTCCCTCATCTTGCGTATCCATGACGGAATGTTTCGTTGTTCAAAACAATATAACGTTCCCGGTGCTTGAAAGCATCCGGCCTAAGCCGATGCGACGCATTCCTTGTCGGAACCTCGCTTGCCACGCGCATAACCCACTCGAACAAAAACACATCTGGTAGTAGGCGAGCCCGGCCGCGTTCGCATAATGACTGGAATTTGTACCCCGGCGTGCTTCTTGGTACGCGGCATCTGCTCCATCACTCGCACCGATCCTTGGCGCCGGGGGCCGCAACTTCGTTTCCGGAGAACCCGACATGGCAAGGAAGCCCCCCAAAGACAAATCGCAGGCGGCGCTCGACACCGCCTATCTCAACTCCGACAGCGGGCCGGAGACACCTCCCTCCGCCTCGACCCGTCAGCCGGCCTTGAAGCAGGCCCGCGCCGTCGGCGAATTGGTTGATAGCCTGCCATTCAACCCCCATAAGGCCGCGGAGTACGGCAATACGACCGCCCCACCGCCGGCGGGCGGCTCCAGCACCCACCCCGACCGCCGCGCCACCGCCAGCACCCTCTCGGAAGGCAATCGTTCGGAGAAAACCACCACGCAGGCCGTCGAGGGCGTCAATGCCGCCGATGGCCGGCTCTCGCGGGTGCGGGCCGATGGCAGCGGACAAATGCTCACCACCAACCAGGGGGTGCGGGTCTCGGACAATCAGAACTCCCTCAAGGCCGGCCCCCGCGGGCCAGCCCTGCTCAAGGATTTCATCCTGCGGGAAAAGTTGACCCATTTCGACCACGAACGGATCCCGGAGCGGGTCGTCCATGCCCGCGGCTCGGGCGCCCATGGCTATTTCGAGTGCTACGAGGAGTTGAGCGAACTCACCTGTGCCTCGCTATTTGCCGAGGCCGGCAAGCAAACTCCGGTGTTCGTCAGGTTCTCTACCGTGGCCGGCGAACGGGGCTCCAAGGATACGGCGCGCGACGTACGCGGCTTCGCGGTGAAGTTCTACACCGATGAAGGAAACTGGGACCTGGTGGGCAACAATATGCCGGTGTTCTTCATCCAGGATGCGATGAAGTTTCCCGACCTCGTGCATGCGGTCAAGCCGGAACCGCACCATGCCATGCCGCAGGCCGCGTCCGCCCACGATACGTTCTGGGATTTCGTCTCGCTGATGCCGGAATCCGCGCATATGCTGATGTGGCTGATGTCCGACCGCGCCATCCCCCGCAGCTTTCGGATGATGCAGGGCTTCGGCGTCCATACCTTCCGTTTCGTCAATGCCGACGGCCAATCGCGGTTGGTCAAGTTTCATTGGACGCCGAAACTGGGCACGCATTCGCTGGTCTGGGACGAAGCCGTCAAGATCGCGGGCGCCGATCCCGATTTCAATCGCCGCGACCTCTGGGAGGCCATCGAGGCGGGCGAGTATCCGGAGTGGGAGCTGGGCGTCCAGATCTTCGACGAAGCGCAGGCCGAGCAATTCAGCTTCGATGTGCTCGACTCCACCAAGATCATTCCCGAAGAGCTGGTTCCCGTTCGGCCCATCGGCCGCATGGTGCTGAACCGGAACCCGGATAACTTTTTCGCCGAAACGGAGCAGGTCGCGTTTTGTACCGCGCATATCGTGCCCGGCCTGGATTTCACGAACGACCCCTTGCTGGCCGGGCGCATCCATTCCTACGTGGATACCCAGCTGCTGCGCCTGGGTGGGCCGAACTTTCATGAGATTCCCATCAATGCCCCGCTCGCGCCGGTGCACAATAACCAGCGCGACGGCTTTCATCGCCAGACCATCCATCGCGGCCGGGCCTCGTACGAACCCAACTCGCTGGGAGGCGGCTGTCCGTTCCAGGCGGGCGCCATGGGATTCACCTCGTTTCCGGAACCGGTTGCCGCGGACGAGGTGCGCATCAAGCCCGAGAAGTTCGCCGAGCACTACAACCAGGCCACATTGTTCTACCAGAGCCAGACCGAAGCCGAAAAGCGGCACATTATGGCGGCGTTTGGATTCGAGCTGAGCAAGGTCACGGTTCCCGGCATCCGGCACCGTATGGTGGCCATGCTGCGCAACGTCTCGGAAACCCTGGCGGAGGGAGTGGCGCGCCATCTGGGCATGCCAAGCCTGCCCGACCCTTTGCCGCCCGCCACCCAACAGCGTTTCGAACCGGAAGTGACGAAGTCCGAGTACCTCTCGCTGCGCGCCTTTCCTGGCGAGGCGGGTATCCGTACCCGCAAGATCGCTCTCCTGGCCGTCGACTCCGTGGCGGCCGTCACCGTGGCAGCCGTCTCGAATGCCCTGATCGGGCAAGGCGCGGTCGTCCGCCTGGTGGGACAACATGTGGGGATGATCCAGGCGGCCGATGGCTCTCCGCTGGATGTCGATGCCTCCTTCGAGAACAGCCCCTCCGTCTTGTTCGATGCCGTGGTGGTGCCGGACGGCGATGCGGCTGTGGAGTCCTTGGCGTCCAACGGCCTGGCCCTGGAGTTTCTGCGCGACCAGTACCGGCACGGCAAGCCGATTCTGGCGATCGGCTCGGCCCAGCGCGTGCTGCAACAAGCGGGAATCCCCTGCGAAGCGCCTGATTCCGGCCTGATTCTGGCCGATGCCGGCGACGCCAAGACTTTGA
This sequence comes from Pigmentiphaga sp., assembly GCA_023228945.1. GTDB lineage: Bacteria > Pseudomonadota > Gammaproteobacteria > Burkholderiales > Burkholderiaceae_B > Verticiella. The sequence goes on from JALOAI010000030.1 coordinate 27,423, forward strand.
CGGCTTTCACGGCGGCGCTTGAGAATCACCGCTTCCCGGAGCGGGAGTCCGATCCTCCCGTGGTCTGATGGCCTGCCGGGGTCGGGGCTCGATCGCTGGAGCCCCGACCGTCAGCCCACGGCTATATTTCCGGGCCCGCACGGCGCACCGCCGCCCGCCTCCAGGCCTGCCGTCCGCGGGAACGCCAGATGCTGCGGCTACGCGCACCAGCCTCAGGAGCCTCATCATGATGAACTCAAATCCCGCCACCGACCCTCGGGACGTGCAACCCGAGGATCCTTATGGCCCCAGCGATTCTTCCGATTCCGCCAGCGACCGGCCCGCCGGAACGCCCGATACCGACGCCGCCGGCACCGGAGAGCGGGCGTCCGCGGCGCCTCCTTTTCGGGAAGACAACGCGGACCGGCCTGCCGACGTGAGTCCCGATAAACAGGTGGACGCCGATGGCGCCGGCGTGTCGCGGTCTCCGCCCGATCCGGTACGGAACGGCGGCGTCGAACGATAGCGGCACGCGCGACTCGCGGCACAGCAGAGAGGAGGGGGCGGCCGCATACTTGGCGGACTCCGCTTCCAAGTGGGCACCGAAACGGCTCAGCCATAATCACCCGCTTTATAAAGCTCGTGATACTTCACGATTCCTTCCAGTGCATATAAAGCGCTGGCTTTTCGGATGGCGGATCGCCCCCCGGAAAACCTTTCGGTTGCGCAATAAACCACGGGATTTGCATCGGCGTTGCCACTTTTGAAAACCCATGCATAGCATTGTGTACCGGGCGGTATTCGATCATCCGTACCATCGACCACGCCGGTGTTGGACACGGCCACATTCGCCGGGCTCTTGCGCGCGGCGCCCAATGCCATTTCTCGGGCCACTGCTTCGCTGGTCAGGTTGTTCGCTGCAAGCGTTGCCGACGACACTCCCAGGCATCGTCGCTTGGCTTCAGCGGAGTAAACCACGAAAGCGCAGTCCAGCAACGCACCCGCGCCGGGCACATCGGCCAGCATGGCGGATATCAGGCCGGCAGTACAAGATTCCCCCGTGACCATGGTCAAGTCATGGTCCTTCATATAAAGCGCAACGCGTTCGAGAGTATTCATGATCGTGGCGAATTCAATGGTCCGGGCTCTTGCGGCGTTCCAAGCTCACCAAGCCGGCCCAACCAGCGAAAAGCTTGGACCCCATGGCGAGTCATGAGTATGCGCTGACTCCGATGGCCTCAGCATGCCTCGTGCCCGGCCGCTCGAGATGGCTCTTCGCGTCGGTATCGAAAGTGGGAGTCTCTTCATCACCGTGCGGGGCTCTATTTACCCATTTGTTGCAAGAATGCCCGGTTCGTCATGGGCGACGCGGATAGGGTGATCGGGTGGCGTACCGCCACGCATTTTCAAGGAGCCGTTATGCCGGAAGCCAATCGAAACCTGACGGCAACTCTTCACTTTCGACACAAGGAGCCCCAGATGATAGGCGGCGCGAAAAAGGTGGAACATTATGAGATTGACAGCTATGGCACGTTGTGCGCCTTGGCCAAGCATCTGAAAATGAACGCCGCCCTGACCTTGTTGAAGGCCACCCTCGCGGAAGAGAAAGCGACGGACGAGAAACTCACCCGCATCGCCGAAGGCGGGGGCAACCAGAAAGCCGCCGCGCAATAGCGCAAGCTCTGCCGCCAGCTTGATCAGACGTATACCGCTGCCCAAACCTGACCACGAACAGGCTTTTGCCAGCCGCAGAATGCTCATGGCAGCCGCCGCATTGCGTCTTCATTGGCGGTAGGCGCCACCGTTGAAAGGGCCTTTGTTCGCAAGCGTCAGAACCCCCTCCGTCCCTGCGCGGCAAGCCAAGTCAAGAAGCCGGCGGCTCCGGCCAGAAACCGGAGCCACCGCTTCGTTACCCAACCTACACCCTCCCCTCCTCCCGCCGACCGGACACCCGGCGTTCGGTACGCGTCCCCACTGCCCCCCAACACCACATCTGGCTGCGAAGAGACGGGATCCGCCAGGCGCCGCGCCTACGCGTTTGCGATGCCTCCTTCCCGCCGCCGCTGCCCCCGCGATCGCCTGCCGGGTGGCGTTACCTGGCTTCCCGCAGACCAACCTCCATCCGCACGAACCTAGGGAAATCCATAGTGACGAAAAATCAAACTTCTGCATTACTCTGATTTTCAACAGGAAAAATACTTTCAAATTTACAAATCAACATAGAAGCCGTCGCTATGTCACACGCAGTCCCGGACTCCAACGCTTACCGTCTACTCGCAGCGCTCGGAGCGCGAGGCATACACTCCCTGCTCGCCAATGCCGGCACCGACTTCGCGCCCCTGATCGAGGCCGAGGCGCTGGGCCGATCGCGCGGCGTGGCCATGCCCCGGTTCGTCAACGTGCCACACGAGCACACCGCGGTATCGATCGCGCATGGGGCGCACTTGGCCAGCGGGCTTCCGCAGGTCGTGGGCGTGCATCACACGGTAGGCACGGCCAACACCGTATCGGCCGTCATGACCGCCGCCCGGGAGCGGATTCCGCTCCTCCTGCTTGCCGGCCGCACCCCTTCGACCGAACAGGGCAACATCGGCTCGCGCGACGTCATCGTTCATTGGGGTACCGATACGTTCGATCAAGCCGGCATGATCCGCGAGTACACCAAGTGGGACCATGAACTGCGCGAAGGCCAATGCATCGAAAGTATTCTCGACCGGGCCCTGAGTATCGCCATGTCGGAGCCTCGGGGCCCCGTTTACCTCACGCTGCCGCGCGAGGTGCTGGCAGGCGCCGCGAAACCAACGCTATCGCGAAGCCGCCCAGGCCCAGGCGCCAGCGGCGCCGCGCCCGATTCCGCGGCTATCCGCCAACTGGCCGACTGGCTGCTGGCGGCCGAACACCCCGTCATCGTCACCTCGCTGGCCGGCCGCGATCCCGGCGCGCCGGAAGCGCTCGCCATGCTGGCCCAGACGGCCGCGATTCCCGTGGTGGAGCACTATCCGCGGGTCGTCAACCTGCCTGCCACGCACCCCTTCCATGCCGGCTTCGATCCCGCGGAACTGGTGGCCGAAGCCGATCTGGTCATTTCGCTCGATTGCGAGGTGCCGTGGATACCGCGTACCACCAATCCGCCCGAGAACGCGCGGATCGTGCATCTCGGCATCGACCCTTTGTTCCCTCGGATTCCGGTCCGCTCCTTTCCGGTCGACGCGGCGATCATCGGCGAGGCCGGCGCCGCCTTGCGCGCGCTACATCGGGCCTTGAAGCCCCATTGCGAGTCGGATACACCCGCCATGGCGCGGCGTCGCCTGGCCGCCAGCCAGCGCCAGGAGCGCCGGCGCCAAGAGGCCATGTCGATGCTGCAACCTCCAGCGGATCCCGACGTCATCGATCCCGCCTGGCTTAGCGCTTGCCTGGGGGAAGTCATCGACGACGACTGCATCGTGCTGAACGAGTACGGCCTGGACCTGCGCCAGACCGCCCTCGATAAGCCCGGCAGCTTCTTCAGCGCGGGGATCTCGGGTGCGCTCGGCTGGACGCTGCCGGCGGCCTTGGGAATACAAATGGCGCAGCCCCGCAAAACCGCGATCGCCGTTGTGGGCGATGGCTCCTACATCTTCGGCAATCCGGTTTCCTGCCACTACCTGGCCCAAGCCGAGCAGCTACCTGTTCTTGCCATCGTTCTGAACAACGGCGGCTATACCGCCGTGCGGCGGGCCGTCGAAGTGGTCTATCCCGATAGCGTAGCGCTGCAAGAATCCGTCATGCCACTCGCCCAGTTCGCTCCACAGCCCAGCTACGAGGGCGTAGCCGCCGCCTGCGGCGCTTATGCCGAGCGCGTCGAGTCGCGCCACGAACTGCGGGCGCGCTTGCGTACCGCCCTCGACATTGTCCGCACGGAAGGGCGCCAAGTACTGCTCAACGTTATCTGCAAACCCTGAAGCCCGGGAGAAAGCCTCATGTCCGACATCATTCGCAAGCAGACCGGCAGCCGCATGAGCCAGGTCGTCATCCATCAAGGCGTGGCCTATCTGTCGGGACAAGTCTGCCCCGACTACCTGACGCACAGCCCCTCCATCGAGGAGCAGACGCGCAGCGTCCTGAGTGGCATCGACCAGCTTCTGGCCGAAGCCGGCACCGACAAATCCCGGCTTCTGACGGCGCAGATCTGGCTGGCCGACGTCGAGGAGTTCGACCGCATGAACGGCGTCTGGGAGCAATGGATCGATCCCCGCAATCCGCCCGCCCGCGCCACTTGCGGCGTCACCCTCGGACATCCGAACGTCCGCGTGGAGATCACCGTGACCGCCGCGGCCTGAAGCCAACGGCAAGGCCCCCTTCGCCCCCCGGGGCACGATAGGCAGCAACTCGAAAACCCGACACACTGGAGACAACCATGCATCACATCAAGTGGATTCTTGCATCCGTTGCAATCACCGCGGCCGCCTCGGCGGCAACCGCCCAAACGGTTCCGACCATTCGCGTCGCATTCAACGCGCCCGGAGACGAAGCCAAACTATTGATGCGGGAGCACCCGGAACTCTTCCCCGCACTGGGCCGTGATTACAAGATCGATTGGATGCAGTTGCAAGGCACGGCCACCGTGTCCCAGGCGCTTGTCGCCGGCACGGTGGATTGCGGCGTCAGTGCGCCGCTAACTTTGGCCCAGGCCATCACCGCCGCCAAGCTGGATCCGGTGCTGCTCGGCGCGACCATCGGAGAATCACCCGAGTCCTTTACCAGCTATTGGGCCGTCAAAGACGACTCCTCGATCCGCTCCCCCGTCGACCTGAAGGGCAAGACCGTGGCCGTCAACACCATCGGTTCGCAGCTGGACGTCTTCACCCGCATGTGGCTGCAACAGCATGGCCTCGACCCCAACCGCGACGTGAACATCGCCGAGGTGCCTTTCCCCCTTGCCGAAACCGCCTTGCGCCAGGGCCGGGTGCATTCGATCATCCTGGTGCAGCCCTTTGCTTCCAGGGCCGAGGCGGCGGGCGGTTTGCGCAAGGTCGGCAGTCTGCGGGAAGTGCAGCCCGATCTCCTGAACCTGATCGAGGTGTGCCGACGCGCTTTCGTGGAAGAGCATCCGGAGGCCGCCGCCCAGTATGCCAAAGACTTCGCAGCCGCATCCGAGCGCTTTTCCAGCGACAAACCGGGCTCGATCGCCCTGATCGCCAAGACGCTGAAGCTGCCTGCGCCAGCGCTCGAAGGCTTCATGTTTACCGAACACGATTATCAGCGCTATCCCGATGGCGCCATCAGCCTCCCTTCCGTGCAGAAGAGCTTCGACCTCTTCTTCGACAACGGCTTGCTGCCCACAAAACTGGACGCGAAGGCGTACATCGTTCCCGGCGTCAGCCTCGTCGCGAAAGAAGGAGCCCAATGATGCATTCCCCCATGGCCCCCCATGCCGAGCCCGCGCTCCGGCTGCGGGGCATCACCAAGCGCTTTCCGGGGCCAAGCACCGACTTCCTCGCCCTGCAGGACATCGACCTGGAGGTGGGGGCGGGCGAGTTCGTCTCCATCCTGGGCCCCAGCGGGTGCGGCAAGAGCACCTTGCTCTACATGATCGGCGGTTTCATCCCGGCGAGCGCCGGCAGCATCCAGGCCTCGGGGGCGCCGGTGGCTGGCCCCGGCCGCGATCGCGGCGTAGTGTTCCAGGACGCCTCGCTGTTCCCGTGGCTGACGGTAGGGGACAATATCGCCTATGGCTTGCGCGAAGGCGGCATGCGGGGCAAACAGCTTACCGACGCGGTAGCCGACATGCTCTCCATGGTGCACTTGAGCGGCTTTGCGGACTTTTACCCCGGCCAGTTGTCCGGCGGCATGCGCCAGCGCGTGGCCATTGCGCGCACCCTGGCCTACCAGCCCGACATCCTCCTGATGGACGAGCCCTTCGGGGCTTTGGACGCCTATACGCGCTCGGTGCTGCAGGATGAGTTGATGCATATCCACGACCGGCAGCGCAAGGCGGTGATCTTCGTCACCCATAGCGTCGACGAGGCGGTGTATTTGTCGGACCGTGTCGTGGTGCTCGATCGCTCGCCCGGCAGAGTCCACAGCGTGGTCCGCATCGACCTGCCGCGACCGCGGATACGGCAGGAGTTGCTGCGCTGCGATGCCTATCAGGAGTATGTCATCGCCCTGGGCACCGTCATGATGGACATGCACGCCGATGCGTAACGCGCCGAACCTTGCACTGGCCTGGAAACAGCTGCTGTATTACGTCCTCACCGCCACCGCCCTGCTGCTCATCTGGCAGGTAGTGGCCCAGTGGATCCGGGCCGACTATCTTCCCGGGCCGGCCGTCGTGCTTCCCCGCCTGGGCGACATGCTCGGCACGCCCGAGCTCTGGTCGGCCCTCGGTGCCAGCCTGTTGCGGCTGGCCATCAGTTTCGGCCTGGCGCTGGCTGGCGGCATCGCCCTGGGCCTGGCCATCGGCCGCGTGCCGCTCGTCCGGTCGCTGGTGGAGCCCTTGCTGGCCCTTAGCTACCCCATACCCAAGGCGGCGATCCTGCCGATCGTGATGCTGTGGTTCGGCGCGGGCGACATCTCCCAGGTCTTCGTCATCGCCACCACCGCCACGCTGCCGATCATCTATCACACGGCGGACGGAGCGGGCCGGATCAACGAGCGTCTGCTCTGGGCGGCCGACTCCATGGGTAGCACCCGCCCGCGCCGCCTTTGGCGGGTAATCCTGCCAGCCACCCTGCCCGAAATCGCGGCCGGCAGCCGCACCGGCATCATGATGGGCCTGATCGTAATGGTCACCGCCGAGATGATCGCGCGCAACGACGGCATAGGCAGCCTATTGTTCATATATTTCGACATGGGCCAGAACATCGACATGTACGCGCTGATCGTGCTGCTCGGCGCCGTAGGGCTAGCGCTCGATATGCTCCTGAGATGGCCGATGCGCAGCCTGACACACTGGGCCACCGACCAATGAAAACCTCCACCTTCGTTCAATCACGCTGGCCTGGCGTGCTGTCGGTCCTGAGCGTGCTCGTCTTTTGGGAGGCGGCCTGCCAACTGGGAGCGATCGCGCCCGCGCTGCTGCCGCCCCCGTCGGCCATCGCCGTCCGGGCCTTGGCTTTCTTCACCGACACCCATCTGCTGGCGCAATTGGGCATCACCCTGCAGCGACTGGCCGCAGGCCTGGCGCTGGCCATTGCGGCGGGCGTGATCATCGGCATCGCGGCGTCGTTGTTCCGCTCGACCAGCAAAGTCCTGGAAATCCTGATCGGCCTGCTGGCGCCCCTGCCGAAAATCGCGATCTATCCCGCCCTGCTGCTGACGCTGGGATTCGACAATGCGCCCAAGATCGCCCTGGTGGCCATCGACGCGATGTTTCCGATCCTGATCGCCACCTTCCAGGCGGTACGGCTGGTCAATGGCAAGCTGCTGTGGTCGGCGGCGGCCATGGGCACCTCGCGAGTGCGCGCCCTCTACAAAGTTATACTCCCCGCGTGCCTGCCGTCCATCATCACCGGCATCCGGGTAGGGGCGGTCATCGGCTGCATCGTGGTGCTGCTGGCGGAAATGCTCGCTTCCACCAACGGCCTTGGGCATGTGCTGGTATCGGCGTCGCGCAGTTTCCGTACTACCGACATGTTCGTCCCCATCGTCATCATGTCGCTCGTCGGTTTTTCGCTCGACAAGGCGCTGGCTTGCGCCGCCCGACGAGCTGCCCATCGCTGAGGCCGCCACGGAACAAACCCACCCCTGGACCATGAAAAAAAGCCCAGCTTTCGAGCCCTCCCCCAAGAAGCGGCGCAGCCGCCAGGCCCATCTTCCCTTTTCGGTGCCCACCTACCCCCGACCCGACGAAGAGCTGGTCCGGAAGATGAACCAGGAGATGTTCACCGGGCACTTCTTCGACGAGTATCTGGCGGCCCTGCTGGCTCGCGCCAGCGCGGCCGTGTCGGCCGAGTTCAACGAAGACATCATCCGCACCGGCCTGCCGGTCCTGCACTGGCGCGTGCTGGCCACCTTGTACGACATGGACAGCATGCCCATGTCGCAAATCGCCGAACTCACGCTGATTCCCCTGCCCACGCTCACCCGGCTGATCAAGCGGCTCGCTTTATCGGAGTACGTGCGAACGGAGAAGGATCCGCATGACAAGCGCACCACCCTGGTTTCGATCGAGCCCTCGGGGCGCGAGAAGGTAAGCGGCCTGGTTGCCATGGCGAAAGAGCGGCAGCGCACCCTGCTCGAAGGCGATATCAACGCCGAGGCGCTGAAAGAATCGCTGCGCCATCTGATCGCCTTTTGCGCGGCGCGCCGGCGGCGCTCGAACATCATTACCTGAGACCCCGTCGCCGCGCTCCGGCGGCGCCCCGCCCATGGCCGATGCCGGGCCAGCGGCAGCCGCCGCGCCTTCGATCCTCTCCCGGGTTCCGGCTTGATCCGTGCCATTGCATTCGGATATTCATCGTATCGGATCGTCGCCCGGAATCCCGACTAACCGCGATTGTCCATCCGGCCCCGATCGGCTGCCGCCCCGGGCACACACAGCCCGCCAGGTGACATCGCCCGCTGGAGCGCCCCTGCGCGCGTTAGCACAACCTTCATCCTGCCCGATTTCCCGGCATCTTACGTTTGCAACTAAATACGGACATTTCGCTTCTGGGCGAGACATTCCATGCGGCCGGCAGGTTGACAAGCGCCACTATGGTTTTCAGACTGTGGAGGCTCGGCTGGCACCAGCCTGTGCGGAGATGAGCGTGCTTTCCACCTCATCAAACTCGAGGGGAGAACCATGACGAGGATGAACGACGGCACCGACAAACGAGGATTCCGGTTCTGGCTGCCAGGCATCGTGGCGCTGCTCCTGGCTTTATTCGGCATACCGATGGTCATCGGCGGGATCTGGCTCATGACGCTGGGCGGCTCCTGGTATTACTTTCTTGCCGGCCTTGGCCTGTTGGCAACCACCTGGTTTTTGTTCCGTCGCTCGATCCTGGCGTTGTGGACTTATCTCGCCACGTTTATCGGCACCCTTGGCTGGGCACTCTGGGAAGCCGGGCTCGATGCCTGGGCGCATGTGCCCAGGCTGATCGCGCCGATGGTCTTTCTCGTGCTCGTTCTTCTTGTCGTCCCCGCCCTGCATGGTGGCGCGCGGGGGTCCGGCGGAAAGAAAGCGGGAAGCCTGCTCGGGCTGGCCGCGCTGGCCTCAGCGGTGGGCATCTTCCTTGCCGGCGAGCGCTCGCCCTGGTTCGCGCATGACGGCCCGAGCGCCTCGCCGGCGTTGGCCGCCAACGCTTCGCGACCCGCGCCGGCCTCCGGCTCGCCGCCGGCTCCTGTCGTGCCAGGCGAAGCGGCCGGCATGGCGCCAGCGGGTGCCATGCCGGAAACCGGCGCCGACTGGCCGGCCTATGGCGGCAGTCTGCACGCCACGCGCTATTCGCCACTCAACCAGATCACGCGGGAGAACGTCGCTGGCCTCGAACTCGCCTGGGCCTTCCGCACCGGCGACATGCCGGATGGCGATGAGCAGTTCTCCAACCAGAACACGCCACTCAAGATCGGGGATCGGCTCTTCATCTGCTCGGCGATGAACAAGGCCTTTGCGCTGGATGCCGCCACCGGGCAGGAAATCTGGCGCTACGACCCCGAGGTGTCGAGGGACGCCATCCCGTATAACGCAAGCTGCCGCGGGCTTGCCTACTATGAATCCCCCACGATGGGCGAGGGAGAGCTTTGCCAACGGCGGGTCCTCATGAATACGCTCGATGCCCGCCTGATCGCGCTCGATACCGAAACCGGCCGGCTGTGTCCGGACTTCGGCATCGGCGGCAGCGTCGATCTCGAAGAAGGCCTCGGGCATACGGTGCCGGGCTGGTATGCGCCCACCTCGCCGCCAACCATCGTGCGCAACATCGCCGTGGTGCATTCGCAGGTCCGCGATGGCCAGCGCCGCGACGCGCCTTCGGGCGTCATTCGTGGCTATAACGTCGAAACCGGCGAGATGGAGTGGGCCTGGGACATGGACCGGCCAGGTGAAAAAGGCTTGCCTCCCGAAGGCGAAACCTACACTCGCGGCACTCCAAATGTGTGGACGATATCATCGGCGGATAATGAGCTGGGCCACGTCTACCTGCCGCATGGCGTGCCGGCGGGCGACTATTGGGGCGGCGACCGCTCCGAGGCGGAGAACGAGTACTCGACCGCCCTTGTCGCCCTGGACGTGACCACCGGCGAGCCGGTCTGGCATTATCAGACCGTCCGTTACGACATCTGGGACTACGACCTCGGCGCCCAGGGCACCCTGATCGACTTCCCCACGCCTGAAGGCCCGGTGCCGGCTCTCATCCTGCCCACCAAGGTAGGCATGTTCTGGATCTTCGACCGGCGCACGGGCGAGCTGCTGGTTGAAGTGGAAGATCGGCCCGTACCGCAGGGCGGCGTGGAGCCCGACCGCCTTGCGCCCACCCAGCCCTTTGTCATCGACTTTCCCAACGTGCTCAAGCCGGAGCTCGAAGAACGACATATGTGGGGGACGACTCCGCTGGATCAGCTCTGGTGCCGCATCCAGTACCGGCAGAGCCACTATCAGGGGATGTATACGCCACCCTCGACACAGTGGTGGATACAGTTTCCCGGCTACAACGGTGGCGTCGACTGGGGCGGGGTCGCCATCGATACCGAGCGCGGGATCATGGTGTCGAACTACAACATTACCGCGAATCGCACCCGCCTGGTGCCACGTGGGCAGATCGACGCATACGGCATCGTCCCGATCGACGAGCCAGGCTGGAAGGATAATAGTCCCGACGATGTCTCGCCTCAGGCCGATACGCCCTATGGCATTGAAGTCAACGCCGGCTGGCGGGTGCCGTTCACCGATATTCTGTGCCCGCAACCACCCTACGGTGGCATCATGGCCATCGATCTCCACACGCGCGAGATCCTGTGGGATCGTCCTTTCGGCAGCGCGCGCAAGAACGGCCCATTCGGCCTTCCCTCCTTTCTGCCCTTCGATATCGGCACGCCGAACAATGCCGGCGCCGTCGTTACCGCAAGCGGCCTGGTTTTCATCGCGGCGACCACCGACGACCTCATTCGGGCCTTCGATATCGAAACGGGGGAGGAGCTCTGGAGTGATACGCTGCCGGCTGGCGGACAAGCCTCGCCTGCCATGTACGAGGCGGACGGACGCCAGTACCTGATCCTCAATGCGGGAGGCCATACTTTCATGGAGACGCCTATCGGCGATTACTTCCTCGCCTATGCGCTGCCCGACTCGCGCTGAAGCGCTTGCTACCTTGCACCACTACGGGATCGGCCTTCTATTCGCCCTGGCCACGGCCGCGGCCGTAAATGCCGCGGAGCCTTCAGAGGCAGCGGCGGGGTGCGCGCAAACCTCCCCGCTGCGGGGCGCGGGCACCTTCAATCTGCGTATCGACAACGATATGCTGGGCGGCCTCGGCCAGGATCAAGGCTATTCGAATGGCTTCCTGGCCAGCTGGGTATCGCCCAACCTGGCCAACTATGTGGACGACCCATGCCTGCCCGGGCCGGTACGCAGCCTGAATCGATACCTGGCGCTGCTGCAACCCGAGGGGTTCGATGAGCAGAACATGACCATCGGACTCGGCCAGATGATGTACACACCGGTCGATAGATTGCGCCGCGACCTGATCGAAGACGATCGACCATTCACCGGCGTCCTGATGCTGAGCTTGGGCTATAACGCCCGCCGCGACGACACCCTGCGCACCTCGCAGATCCGGCTTGGCGTCGTCGGTCCGGCCGCGCATGCCAAGCAAATGCAGAACTGGTGGCACGACTTCATCGGCGTCGACCACTTTCGTGGCTGGGACCAACAACTACGCAACGAGCCCGTCTTCCAACTCCTGCACGAGCGGCGCACCCGCGTGGCGCGCCGCATCAACGATCAGGGCTGGGGCTGGGATCTCATCCGTCACTGGGGCGTAAGCCTGGGCAACTTCGCAACCTACGCCAACGTGGGTGGCGAGGTGCGCTTCGGGTTCCGCCTGCCCGACGACCTCGGCACCGCACCGCTGCGCCCCGCGGGCGAGAACACGTCGCCGGTGCGGGCACGACGCGACGGCGAGTGGAGCGCCCACCTCTTTGCCGCCGTCGACGCGCGTGGAGTGCTGTATGACATCACCCTGGATGGCAACACCTTCAAGCCCAGCCATTCGGTCGATAAACGTCCGTTCGTCGCAGACGTCGGCTACGGCTTGGCGTTCTATTACGGGCCGTGGCGCATTGCCGTGGCGCGCTATCACCGGACGCGGGAGTTCCATGGACAGGGAGAGGTGCCGGTTTATGGGACGATTACGATCGGGCGGCGGTTCTAAGACAGCGTTGTCCGGAGTGTCGTTCGTTGGCGTCGACGGCCGAGTGTTTACCCACCCAATTGTATTAATTGGAAACAACGATGGCTTGTACCGACAGAACAGTCCATAGTGGTCGTGGGAATCCTTTTTTCCCTTCTACTAGGACTAACTTTGAAAACAGAATTTGGCATTGTGAAATGGTTCAACGACGACAAAGGATTCGGCTTTATCATGCCTGAATCCGGCGGCAAGGACCTTTTCGCGCACTTCAGCGAGATCCAAGGCAGCGGACACAAAACGCTTGCCGAAAATCAGCGCGTTTCCTTCGTTGCAACGCAGGGCCAGAAGGGCCCGCAGGCTTCGAACATCCAGGTAGTGTGACGACCTGAGGCCCGCCCGAGCGGCGGGTCCTAAGCAACACAACAAGGCCGAACCCTTTGAAACATTGGGTTCGGCCTTTTGCTTTGACACCTGCACGTTCCCAAGTACCACTGCACACACAGCAATCGCTATCTCCGACATCGATTTGCAGGAGTCATTCGTCTACCAGAACGTCCTGGGCCGGGCACCGGACGCCGCCGGCCTGGCCGATGAGCGCCTCACTGGATCTACCGGATCTGAATGATGACCTGGCGCTGCTGCTGGAGCTGGGATGTGCCGATGGAGGACGCCTACGGCTCGTCGTGGTCAGATGAGCTGCCCACACAGGACATCGTGTTGGTGGGGGATGCCGGCACCGCCGAGGGCGGGAACTGGTTCGCGTAGGGCTTGGTAGGGGCGGAGAGTTTCGCATGCGAAAATTTCCCCTTCGCCACCAAAATAAGATGGCGATCTGGCGAGGCCCTCGCGCAGGTCTATGTGCAGAAGGTGCACCGAGTTCGGGGCGGCCGACGCCCGGGGAAGTGCTGCGGGTGAGGGATGCGGGTGAGGGATGCGGGTGAGGGATGCGGGTGAGGGATTGACATCAAGCCCCATTGTGGCCACAATGGGGACACAAAATCTACCGGAGCACTATCCATGAGCGCTGATGCCATCGTCAAAGCCAGGATTCCAAGTGACGTGAAGGAACGAGCCCTGTCCACCTTGGACAGCATTGGGCTGAGCGTGTCCGACGTGATTCGTCTCACCTTGATGCGAGTTGCCGAGGAAGGTCGCTTGCCATTCGACGTGGCAGTCCCGAACCGCACGACGCGAAAAGCCATGAAGGAACTGGCCGACGGCAAGGGAAAGAGGCTCGACAGCGCCGACGCCTTGTTCAAGGACTTGGGAATCTGACTTGCTGACGCCTCGCCTATCCGGGCAGTTCAAACGCGACGTGCGCAAAGCCGAAAAGCGCGGCAAGGACATGGCCAAATTGCGCATCCTGTTGGCCTTACTGCTCGACGAAAAACCCCTGCCCGAACGCTACCGCGATCATCCTCTGAAAGGCGAATGGGCTGGTTTCCGCGATGTCCATATCGAGCCGGATTGGCTACTGATCTATCGCGTCGCCGAAGACGAGTTGCAACTTGCCCGCACCGGCACGCATTCTGACCTGTTCGATGAATAGTATCGGGTATCGGCCTAGCCGATGTGAAGGATGCCGCCTCGGCTGATGCCCGGATCGAAGCGATCGCCGCCGGCGGACCTTGGCCAGGAATGGACGGTGGCGGATGCCAACAATGTCGAATGAGCCTCTCTGCCGGCGGAATGGCTGGACCACTCACTGACGGGGCAGTGGTCCGCATATCGAGAGTGCCATGTGGGTGGTGACTTTCTGCTGATCTACCAGTTGGATGACGCTGCTAAAGCGGGCTTGGTTGTGTTCGTCAGAACTTCGGACCTCGATACAGTCAGGAGATCCAAATACAACAAAGGCCGCTTTGGGCGGCCTTGTTGAACGCATCGAGCTGGACCCTGTATCGGAGAAATGCGTCATTCACTACCGCATTTCCAGCCCCGATACGGGGGTTAAACTGGCGTCCCCTAGGGGATTCACATTGAAATGCGGGTTGTCGGAGAAGCTAGTATTCATGCGGCTTTCCAGCCTTCACCTGTCGATTATTGCGCCCCGTACCAACAAAAACATATTCCAAAAAACTCCCCACTGTGGCGTCAGCGCAACATCTACGCGCCGAAAGCGGCTGCGTTTGCGCTACGAGCTCGGATGCGATGCGTTCCGATACACACCCGACTCACGGCCTTGCACAACGGTTCATGGTGGGATCCAGTAGATAGCAGCGCAGTGCCGTCCCGCTGCATACGCGAGCCAGGCTAAAAAACGAGGGACTCCCTGCTGTGCCGTGAGCACGGGGCTAGAGCCACGCCCTTTAAGGTCCGCTGGCAACGCTGGGGCCATAGCCGAAAATGTACCGATTTTTGCATACTGCCATGGCCGTTGCGAAAGCGACTCTCTGATGTAGATCAGACCTCCTGCGCATGCACCTCATTTCCCTCTGAAGATTACACAAATGTAATCTGCTAAATAACTCAAATACACATACTAACGTGGCACCATGAATTAGCGTGTCGGCACTACGGTGGGGATGCCCATGCCCGCTCGTCGCTGCTCTGCAGCAAATGACAGGCATCACCTGAACCACGGACGGCGCTAACAACTTCGGGAGGAGAAGAACGGTGGCTTCAGATATAGGGACAGCTCTCAAGGATCCCGTGTGCGGAATGCCCGTCACGAAAGACTCGGCACACCAATGGCGCCACGGACAACAGAGATTCTATTTTTGCAGCAGTAAGTGCCTGCAAAGCTTTAAGAAAGAGCCTGACGAATACGTCTTGCAAAAGGATGCCGCTGCACGCCCACAAGCGACTGAAGCGACCCCTGGCGCGACATACACCTGCCCCATGCACCCGGAGATTCGGCAGGACCATCCAGGAAGCTGTCCTAAGTGCGGCATGGCGCTTGAGCCGCTCATGCCGACGCTGGATGACGACAACCCCGAACTCAAAGACTTCTCGCGGCGCTTCTGGTGGACCCTGCCCTTTACTGTCGTCGTAACAGTTCTTGCGATGTTTGGCCCGCAACTGGGTTGGTTCGACATCTCAACACAAACATGGATTGAACTGGTCCTGTCCGTCCCGGTGGTGCTTTGGGCCGGACAGCCCTTCTTCATCCGAGGATGGCAATCTGTCGTCAACCGTAGCCCCAACATGTGGACGCTCATAGGCTTGGGTACTGGCGCTGCATTCCTCTATAGCACGCTTGCGACCATCGCCCCGGGCATATTCCCCGAGACATTCATGTCCATGGGCCGCGTTGACGTCTACTTCGAAGCCGCAGTCGTCATCATTTCGCTAACGCTGCTCGGGCAAATCCTCGAGCTACGCGCCCGTTCGCAAACCTCCGCAGCCATCAAATCGCTGTTGGGCCTAACTCCTAAAACGGCCCGTCGCATCAACGCCGATGGCTCGGAAGAAGATGTGCCACTCACTCATGTCCACGAAGGTGACCGATTGCGCGTACGGCCTGGGGAAAAGGTTCCAGTGGACGGCGTTGTTGAAGACGGATCCAGCTCACTAGATGAGTCTATGCTTACCGGGGAACCGGTGCCCGTCAGCAAACGCCCTGGTGACAAGGTGATCGGCGCCACGATGAATACGTCGGGTGCACTGGTCATACGCGCTGAAAAAGTGGGCTCGGCAACGGTACTGTCGCAAATCGTCCAGCTCGTCGCACAGGCTCAGCGTTCCCGTGCGCCAATGCAACGGATGGCTGACCTCGTAGCTGGCTATTTCGTCATGGCCGTCGTGGCGATTGCAATCGTCACGGTCTTGGTGTGGGGCATCTTTGGTCCACAGCCCAGTTGGGTCTATGGCTTGATCAACGCCGTGGCAGTGTTGATTATTGCGTGCCCATGTGCCCTCGGGCTCGCCACGCCCATGTCGGTGATGGTGGCGACAGGCCGGGGCGCCACCCAAGGCGTCCTGTTCCGCGATGCTGCCGCAATTGAAAACTTACGCAAGGTCGATACGCTTATCGTGGACAAAACGGGTACGCTGACAGAGGGTCGTCCGGCTTTCGACGAAGCAGTCTCAGCGGGCGAAATGGACGCGAACGAGGTTCTGCGGCTTGCGGCCAGCCTAGATCAAGGCAGCGAACACCCCCTAGCCGACGCCATTGTCAGCGCTGCTCGCGAAAAAGGCTTGAGCCTTAGTCCTGTGGACAATTTTGAATCGGGCAGCGGTATCGGTGTACGGGGGCAAGTGGATGGCAAGAAGCTGGCTTTGGGCAATACCGCTCTCATGCATCAAGAGGACACGGATGTCACGTCACTGGCCGAAACCGCTGAATCGTTCCGAGCAAAGGGCGCCAGTGTGATGTATTTAGCAGTCGACGGCCGAATGGCCGGAATATTGGCCGTATCGGATCCTATAAAGGCGAGCACGCCCGAAGCTATGCAGCTGCTGAAGGCAGCGGGGATTCGCGTCATCATGGCCACAGGGGATGGGGTAACGACGGCCAAAGCCGTGGCGGCAACTCTGGGCATTGATGAAATCTACGGCGAGGTGAAGCCGGCCGATAAGCTTGACCTTGTCAGCAAACTACAAGCGGAAGGTCGGATCGTTGCGATGGCCGGTGACGGCATCAATGACGCGCCTGCTCTCGCTAAAGCGGACGTTGGCATTGCCATGGGAACGGGCACCGATGTCGCCATGAATAGCGCCCAGATAACTCTGGTCAAGGGAGATCTGCGCGGCATCTCCACAGCACAAGATCTGTCCAGAAAGACGATAGCCAACATGAAGCAGAATCTCGGCTTCGCATTTATCTACAATGCATTGGGCGTACCGCTGGCGGCAGGTGTGTTGTACCCGTTCGTGGGTCTCTTGCTCTCGCCCATGTTTGCCGCCCTTGCCATGAGCTTGAGTTCTGCTTCTGTGGTGTTCAACGCCTTGCGACTGCGCCGTTCGGTCTAGTATTCCGCCTAGTCTCTAGAAAACGGCTTGCCGTTGAAATCTACTGTGATCAAGTTGCCATCTAATGCGCCCATGCCAGGCGCATTCAAGGGCATCCCCGGCGCGGCCACACCCTTGACAGAAGAGTCTGCTAAGAGCTTGTTAACTGCGCTGGCAGGAACATGGCCTTCGATGATTTGCCCTGTACTCTCGACCACGGCGGTATGACAAGAGCCCAACCGCGGGGGCACGCCAAGCTTCTGCTTGATGGATGTCATATCGGCAGTCTGGATGGCTTTAACATCGAAACCAGACTCCCGCATATGGTCGACCCAACCGGAGCAGCATCCGCAATTGGGATCCTGATACACCGTAATCGCGGTGCCAGCTGCGTGAGCCAAGGATGAGGCGGCCATCAAGGTTGCCCCTACAATCCACATCTTCATACTGACTCCAATTGAGTGTTAAAGCTCGGCCTCGTTGCGAGCGCACGTGGTGCGAGCTTAGCTCTGCTGTTGCGCAGTTACATTTTTTTGTGCCTCTAGCACTTCCGGCGGCCAACTGCTTTTTATGTATGCCAGTACCGCAATGATTTCGTCATCCGTCAGGAGATCTCGGTAGGCCGGCATATCTGTCTCGTAGCCTGGCGGCGCAGTGCGCCCGGGAACCAAGCTATTTTTGACCATGTCGATCAGCATCGCATCTGGATGGTGCCACGTATGGCCTGTTTCATCATGCGGAGGGGCAGGTAATCTGCCGTTTTGCATACGCTGGCGCCAGTTCGGCTGCCCTTCCAGGGCCTTACCATGGCAGACCGCACAGTTATTTGCATACACCACCTTACCCTGCATCACGAGTTGCTGCTCGGCAGGGTCTATGAAAGCGAGGGTGGGCGGCCTCAACATGCTGTAAGAAACGACGGCGACGCCGAGTACCGCAATACCGACCCCACTAAAGACGAGCTTCTTCTGCGTCATTGTTCTCAGTTAACTGACCTTAACCTTACCGACCATTCCCGCCTCGGTGTGTCCCGGAATCAGGCATGCGAAGTCTACCGTGCCCGCCTCGCCAAACTGCCACACCAGGCCGCCAACCTGACCGGGTTTCAGGGTGATCATATTTGGCTCATCATGCGGCATGTCGGGCATTGTTAGCATTTCAGCAGCGTGCGCCTTCAAATCTTCGAGCGAACCGATCACCATTTCATGCGGAATTTGTCCGGTGTTTTTTATGAAGAACCTGACCGTCTCGCCCGCCTTGACTTCAATGTCGCTAGGCGTAAAGCGCATAGCGTCGTCCATCGTCACCTCTATTGTACGGGTGACTTTGGCGGGGTCGCCTGGCTGACCCACCGGCGAAGAGGCATGCGACATCGAAGACATGGTATGACCATGCGTGCCGTGCGTGGCGGCGCCGTGCCCTCCAGCGCCGTGCCCTCCGGCGTGCGTTCCCGCAGCCAACGCGACGACGGGTAGAACGCTCAGAGCGAAAATAGATATTGTCTTCTTCATCGACTGCACTCCATAGGTCTACGTTGAGGCGGAGTCGCGGTATCGCGCTCCCCAGTAAAAAGCAACATCAAAAACGAAAGGTCAAGCCGGCCACGAAACGCGTTTCCTGCTTAGATTCGCCGGACGCGCGAGCGTAATCCGCGGACTTCCCAAACTTGCTGGCCCACTCAACGCCCACATAAGGCACGAATTGCCGCGTAATCTCATACTTGAGCCGCAGACCAGCTGTGCCGTCAGCAAGGCCACTACCGATACCTCTGCGTACGTCATCTTTACCGTACAAGTTCACTTCAATGCTCGGTTGCAGGTAGAGCTTTTGAGTGAGCAAGACGTCATACTCCGCTTTCAGCCCCAAGGCGGTTCTTCCGCTTGGGCCCACATAGGCCGTCGCATCCACTTCAAACCAATAAGGGGCCAGTCCTTTGAAACCAAAGGCCAACCATTCTCGGTTTGGTGCTCCCGATTCGTAATCAAAGCGAAAACCCAGCTCCGTGTCCCAGAACGTCGAGATAGCATGTCGCCATAGCAACTGCGTTTTTGAGTGCTGCAAGTTGCCATCGGCAATTTCCCCTTCGGCTTTGATCACGGCACGGTTATAAGTACTGCCATACCAAGCCTCGCCTTCGTAAGCCATCCATTCGTCACCTCTCGCCCTAACATATTCGAATTTGTCGAATTGGATTGAGCCGAAGTTGTGCATATCCGACATGACCAATGTTTCCGACGGAGGTAACGCGTACTTACCCTCGTTACGCAAATAACCGCCGGAATAGGCATCGGGATCCCTGGCGTCGGGTGGAGCAGAACCTCCTTGCATCTTCATATCGCCGTGATCCATTTCACCGCCGCCATGGTTCATTGCACCCATATTTGAGGTAGCGACTGACGGCTTAGAGCCCAACTCGCCGTGCACCATTCCCGGCCCAGGGGAGGCACCTGGTCCTGGACTACCATGTTCCATAGGCATCCTCATAGAGTCATGGCCCTGAGTCGGCGTTTTCCCCGCCCCCTGATTCATACTTGGCATGTTCATGGAGCCATGATCCATCCCCGACATACCCGGAGAACCGTGATCCATACCAGACATGTTCATGGAATCATGCTTCATGCCTGATGGCGAGGAGGCGTGGCCAACGTGATCAGCATGCGCCTGTGCATGGGCAAACGCCGGCACTAGACCTGCAGTAGCAATTGCCGCCGCAAGCAGTTTCGTCTTCAGTTGGTTGTTCATGACCATGATGCCTAACGTATTGTTGATCGTCTTCATGCCACCACCACTTCGCGGAACATGCCTGCGTCCATGTGCAGCATCAGGTGGCAATGCCATGCCCAGCGCCCCAGGGCGTCTGCGGTAACCAGAAAGCTGATACGCTGAGCCGGCTGCACTGGAATCGTGTGGCGTCGCGCCTGGAACTGCCCATCAGGCGCTTCCAGCTCGCTCCACATACCATGCAAATGCATGGGGTGTGTCATCATGGTGTCGTTGTGCAAAATGACTCTCACCCGCTCACCGTAACGGAAGTGAACCGGGGTAGACTTGCCGAACTCCACGCCATCGAACGACCACGTATAACGCTCCATATTCCCGGTCAAATGAAGTTCGATCTCGCGCTCTGCGCCACGCGGGTCCATCGGACCACCCACGGTGTGTAAGTCAGCTAACGTGAGCACCCGCCGGCCGCTATGACGTAAGCCGACTCCTGGGTCATCCAAGTTCGTACGCGGCATGTCCACGCGCATATCGATACTTGATCCGTACTCCGTCTTGGCGTGACGCACCTGCGTGCTGGCAGCAGTGGACCCCATGGCACCATGAATCATGCCCGCCATGCCGGCATGATTCATTCCGTGCAGGCTGCCATGATTCATGCGGGCCATACTGCCGTGATCCATTGACGCCATAGCGCCATGCGACATGCCACTACCATGACTCATTCCGGCCATCCCACCACCCATGGCGCCCATCATGTCAGCCATAGTGAGCCATTCAACCGGATCAAGTGCTGGCACGGGGGCTTCGAGACCAGCATGCGTGGCCAGGGTCCCGCGCGCATAGCCGGTTCGGTCCATGGCTTGTGCGTAAATCGTGTGCGCATCATCTTTGGGATGCACGAGCACGTCGTAGGTTTCGCCTGGTCCAAAGCGAAACTCATCGACGGTGACGGGCTCCACGTTCACGCCGTCTGCTTGCACAACGGTTAGCTGCAGGCCGGGGATGCGTACATCGTAAAAAGTATTGGCCGCGCCGTTTATAAAACGCAGGCGGACGCGTTCGCCCGGACGAAACAACCCCGTCCAGTTCCCGGCGGGCGTCGTACCGTTCATGAGATAGGTCAGCACGTCGGCTGAGAGGTCGGCCAAATCAGTGGGACTCATGCGCATTTCATTCCACATCTTGCGCTTGTCCACCGCCGCCTTCAGGCCCCCTTCTGAAACATCGCGAAAGAAATCGACGGCCGTAGGCTGGTTGTAGTTGTAAAAGTCGCCTTGCATTTTGAGCTTGGCCAGCACCCGCATGGGGTCCTCGTCAGTCCAATCCGACAAGAGTACAACATGCTCACGATCGGCCTTTATCGGATCAGAATGCAACGGGTCGATAATGATTGCGCCATAAACGCCCGTAGCTTCTTGCATGCCAGAGTGTGAATGATACCAATACGTCCCGCTTTGCTCAATCTTGAAGCGGTACGTGAAGGTTTCCCCCGGTTTAATCCCCGGAAAGCTGATTCCTGGCACTCCATCCATTTCGAATGGCAAAATGATGCCGTGCCAGTGGATAGAGGTATCTTCCTTTAATCGATTCTTTACGCGAATGGTAACCGTATCGCCTTCTCTCCAGCGCAGAGTAGGAGCAGGCAGCGAGCCATTAATCGTTGTTGCGACGCGCGGACTGCCAGTGAAATTAACCGGCGACTCGGCAATCTCCAGGAGGAACTCGGTACCAGACAAAACCTTAGCGGAACCGGTAGTCGTAGCATCGAAGCGGCTTTCAGTGGCCTTGACAAGTGGCGACAGTCCCATCAGCACGCCGCCTGCTGCGAGACCTTGAACAAAACGGCGGCGAGGCATGGTGGAAAGTGGGACAGCGAGAGATGGTAGGCGTTTCACGAATACATGTCCTGTTCGGCATCTGGGCAAGCCGCTCCCTACTGTTAAAAGTAGCGGCAACATTAAGCAAGGCTCACACTTTAAGGTAACCTGACTTTCAATCTGATGACTGCCGGATTACAACTTTGTAATATCATACCCCCGCTCTACCGCAGCCAGCAGTAAAGGCTCAACGGCACCGCTTCGACTGTAAGACCTGGTTCGAGGTCGCGAGCTCGTACACTCTTTCTGTCGACGCAACGCAAGAATCAATTGAAAATTCGCGTATAGCCTTTTTTCGCGCACGCAACCCCATAGATATCAGACACCCCGGACTATCCAGTATTTCTTTCAGTACCGCGGCTATAGCGGGGGGATCTCGAGCGGGTACTACCCAGCCATCAAGTCCACTATCAACGTTCTCCGGCAAACCGCCGACATCGCTTACGATGACAGGAACTCCCATCGCCATCATTTCCCTGCATGCGAACGAAATCGTTTCTATCGACGAGGACACTACAAAACCGACATCTATTGCTGCTAAAAATGGCCGAACGTCACTTAATAACCCTGAAAAAATGACGGTATTACTCAGACCCAGTGCGTCGACCTTAGCGAGCTGCACAGGGCTTGGCAGCATTCCCGCAATTAGGACGACGACCTGACGTTGAAGTATGGCCGGAAGTAGAGAAATGGCCTCCAACATATCAAGCCAATTCTTATAGGCCGCGGTTCCCGCGTTACTGCCAATAACCAGCCTGCCAGCTAAAGGAGCAGGAACCCAGGATTGCTTCGCAATACTCCGCGCCATCTGCGACGGAGGTATAAATTTGTTTACATCTACTCCATTTCGCACAAGGTGCAGGCGTTTCCCGCCAAAGAACGAGTAAAGCATTTGTCTGCGGGTATAGTCGCAGACGCAAATAACATGATCCGTCGCCAGTTTTGCACGGACGAACGCTCCAACACTCGTCGCAACGCGGGCACTATGCTGTGTATAGATAATCGCGGGACGCTGCGCTCTGACTCCGATAAGTGCCAGCATACATGCCCGGTGATCGGTCGCGCCGTTAACATGAATGATGTCAAACAACTCATGCCGTAACACCGACCTTAAGACACGAACTTTCACAAGCGTCTTGAACAAACCCCCTTTGAAGTCGTGAGGTATTGCTTTAACGCTCGCATGAGATGTCAAGATTGACATGAGGCGACTGCCCTCAGGGGCCGCGACTACTATTTCGTGCTGATCACTGAGATTTCTCGCTAGTGACAAGATATACGTGGTGTGTCCGCCACCATCCCCACGATGAAAATTAGTATAGAGAATCTTCATAAATAAATTCGCGCCAGCGCGACGCGCCTGCAAAGGGTAGGAAACGGGCTAATCCAATGTTAATCTCATCGACCTGACAGCCAGATAACCGCCGCATTACATCTCTGCAATCTTTATCGCCGACGCGAAAGGTTAATGCAAAATCGTCAATCGTTTCTCTTAGGACCATTAAAAAAGACAAACCTGTGCGCTGCACAAACCAAAGCAGTGCTGGGTGGATCATGGGGGTGTGCGACAACTCCTAGGGGTCTGTAGTCGAATACAGTAGCTTCGCAAACTGCGTGGTCACCCCTGCTAAGAAGCATGACTATGTGGATAAGTGAGCGGCGCTCAGCACACTGCATTCTGACAGCCGATAGATAGAAGAGGATAGGCACAGCTTAGGCGGACTGTAGATTGTCGATCGGAGAATTTTTTTTTTCGAACTTTAAACGATGCCGAGATGGCCCAATGGCGTCCACGCGGCTCTCTCTTGATGGCTTCTCGAGATGAGTCAGCGCGTGACGCTCCATTTGGTCGTCGAGCCACTCAGTTTCACTTCATCAGATCGAACCCCATCGTGCCCTGGTCCCAATCGGATATGGTAGGTAAGCCAGACGGAGTTTCGAGACGCTTATCCGGGCGCCCAGATGCGATGGACCAGGCGGCGCCACAACCGACGCAGGTTGTTCTAGCCAAGCGCACACGAGGAGACAGAAATCGTTTCCTCAGGGCACCTTTGAGCGATGATTTCCGTTGCGATGGCCGAGGATAGATTCGACCACCTGACCGAGGCCGCAAGGGAGAGACCGGGACAGAATCGGGACCAACGAAGGTTACGAAGAAGTAACCCGCGTGTTAGGAAGCGGTAAGGCCATGCTTTCTATAATTCATCCAAGCGACTTTTCCAGTAGGTTCTCACCCGCTGAGCAGTCGCGTGAATCTATCAACTTCGGGAGTAAAGCATGAACTACGTACACAAGGGTTTTATCGCGACATTGCTGCTCACAGCGAGCTCAATCGGCACCCAGGCAAACGCACTCACCGCAACTGATCAGTTACGTGATAAAGAATCTGCGAGCATAGCTGCGGTTTTCGGGGAACCGAAAACGCGCGCAGAAGTACGTGCCGACCTTCGTCTGTGGAATCGCGCAGGACTCGACAAGCTCTGGGATCGAGAAAGTGGTCCGGACACCTTTAGCCGTGAGTATCGTGCGGCATATGCCGAATATGTTCGGCTCCGCAATGGCCCTGAATATGAAGCAGAAGTCCAACGACAATCAGGCCGATAATCGCCCTGGCGGATTAGCCTGCTCGCCGTAATTTGACTACGCGCATCTTCGCGATGGAGTGGCAATAATCACCGCGCACGTCGAAAGCCGTGCGCGTTTTTTCTTCTCACTCGTTCCCGACGTGACCCTGTCAAGTCTTGATGTCTTGTATTTTGATGGTTGACAATATACGCGAGGTCATTCCGTCTGCATGGTGAACCCAACGAATGCGCGCCTTCCGTTCGTCCGGACAAACGTCACCCCATGATGCATGCGTGCAATAGCCGCGACAATTGTTAATACGCCCTGACTAGTCACCGGAAATAATCAAACCAGAAAGCAGCATGCCGTTTTGGCGGTCGCATCGTGAAGGAAGCTGATTTTATGCGCCTCGCATCCGACCAGCCCGCCGTGTCTGTGGAAGATATATTCCGAGCCGACTGTGCTGATTCCAACGATAAAAGCGGGTTCTTCATTGAACATAAAGTCTAACAGGCGTAGATCGGCCATATAGGCGCCTTGCAGCAGAGCAGAACCGTCGGCCGTGCCGTTCGAGAACCCGTACTGGCAGGTGTTCACGGGCGAGACGTACCTGCAGACCGAGCCGCCGATCGACCCGTCGAGTCCGACGCGCCGGCGCAAGCGTTTGGGCGAAGCTGGCGTGGAGGAACTGCTGGCCGCGACGGTGGCGGCCGCCAAGCGCGGCGGGTTGCTACGAGCAGCCAGCTTCAAGACGGTGATCGTGGACACAACGGTGGCACCCAAGGCGGCGGTGCATCCAACGGACTCGCGACTGCTCGAACGTAGCCGTGAACACTTGGTCAAGGCCGCTGGGCAGCACGGCATCAAGCTGCGGCAAAACTACAATCGCAAAGCGTCGCGCCTGACCGCACAGATTGGCCGCTATGCACATGCTCGCCAAGTTCAAGCGAATGAACAAGACGTTGCGCACGTTGCGTTCGCGCGTGGGTCGCGCTGGCGCGACATCGATCGACAGATCGGCCGGCTCCAGGAGGGTACCCGGGCCTCGTTGCAAGATCTGATGGCGTGTACCAAGCGAATCCTGGTTCAGCGCCAGAAGCACAAGAACAAGCTGTATGCGCTGCAGGCTCCCGAAGTCGAATACATTTCCAAGGACAAGGCCGGAACACCCTACGAGTTCGGCGTGAAAATCTCGGTCGCCACCACGCTCAAGGAAGGGTTCATGGTGGGCGCGCGCTCCATGCCGGGCAATCCGGACGACGGGCATACCCTGGCCAAAGCGCTGCAGCAAGCGGGCATCACTGCCGAGCATCCGATCACCACGGTAATCGTGGGCCGCGGATATCATGGCGTCGAGGTCCAGGGCGTGCGCATCCTGCGCGGCGGACAACGGCGCGGTGTGACGCGAGGCTCGAAGGCGATGATCAAGTGGCGTAGCTCCATCGAGCCGGCGATCGGGCACATGAAAGCCGACGGCAAACTCGGCCGAAACCGGCTCAATGGTGACCGGGGCGATGCGCTGCATGCGGTGCTGTGTGGTTGCTGGTCACAACACTCGCGTGCTGCTGCGCCGACTGCGGCGTTTTACGTCTGGATTCTGAGCGCCCTTACCGGCACGATCCCGTCGTGGGCATCGAAATCGAGGTCGTGATCGCACGAACATGACTTTCGGAAGCCGTTGAAGGTAATTGGTCGCCCCTGATTTATTCGTAAGCCATTGATTTTGCTGGATATTTTCTTCATTCCGGCGTATAATTTCTCCCGTTCTGATAGCGCATCCGCCTTGATTTCTGGGAGTTTCGTGCCGTGATGTTCACC
>JALOAI010000031.1 GCA_023228945.1 Pigmentiphaga sp.
GTGCCCCCGTCGATCACCAGATTGCCGGTGCCGTCCTGTATCAGCAGCATGTCGGTGCTGAGGACAACCGCGTTGCCGCTGCCCGCCGCGCCGTCCCACGCCAGCAGCTCCAGCGATGCGCCCTGCGCGCCAGCCACAACCCCCAGCCGCTGCTGCGCCTGCACGGTGTTGGCCGTCGCCACCGCCGCCGCAGTCTGGGTCGCCATGGCCTCCCATGTGCCGTATTCGGCGGTCACCGTGGTGTCGATGGCCGAGATGGCCTGACTGGCGCTGGTGGCGGTTTGCTGCGCGACGGTGATGTTGCCCTCGGCCGTCCCCATGCGCGTGGTCAGGCTGCCGATCTGCCCCGCCATGATCTGGTCGGCACCCTCGCGGATGCTGGCCTCGGCCGAGATCGCCGCCGCCGCCGCGCCATCCAGCCGGTCGCATTTGATCGCGGCCAGATAGGCATCCCCCGCCCCGCCACCGTTGCGACGGATGATGATCGTCAGCGTGGCGGCCCCGGCCGGGGCGACGACCGGCGCGAAATCCGTTGCGGCCCACGCTATGTTGGAGACGTTGCCGACGGCCCGGACGATCGAGGAACCCGAGGGCACGATGGCCCCCTCGACGTCGCGGAACTGGAACCGCATCGGCAGCGTGGCATCGCGCTGACCGCCCCCGGTCGCGTACATGAACGAGCCCTGGAACTGCTCGCCGGGCTGGACGGGGAACTCGAAGAGCGCGATGCCGTCAGCCACCGTGGCGCGCTGCTGG
The DNA here is from genome assembly GCA_023228945.1 of Pigmentiphaga sp. Classification (GTDB taxonomy): domain Bacteria; phylum Pseudomonadota; class Gammaproteobacteria; order Burkholderiales; family Burkholderiaceae_B; genus Verticiella. The sequence goes on from JALOAI010000031.1 coordinate 757, forward strand.
ATGCTCAGGATATGGGCGTAGGGCGCATTCTGGATCGCTGCTACGCTATGCCCCGGGTCGCGCTCGATCACCGAAAACGTGGGCGCCACATTCGACCACTGCGCCAGATCGCCGCCCAGGAACATCCCGTTCGGGATCAGGTTGTCGCCCAGCCGGGCGGTGTTGAGGTCAACAATGGACCGCGACAGCAGCACGTCCGCCGCCTCGAAATCCTGTCGCAGGGTCTGGGCCGCTTGGTTGAGGTTGCCCTGCACCACGCCCGCAGCCTCCAGCGCGTCGGCGGCATCCTGCTGCGCGTCGGCAATGCTGCCCTTGACGCCAGCCGACAGGCTCACCTCACCCACCCCGCCGGGGGCGATGTCACTGTCCGTAATGCGGATATCCGGTGCGACGGCCCCGATCCACGACGACCAGTCGTTCGGCCGGTCTGTGACCAGCCGGGCGCGCGCCTCGTAGGCAGTGCCGGGCAGAATGCCCTCGCTTATGATCGCCTCGCCCGCCTCGACGTCATTGACTGCGACCGTCCAACCATTACCCACGTCACCCGCCAGCCGCACCCGCACCCGCAGCAGCCGCACGTCCTCAATCGCCTCGGGATCCCACACCACCCGCAGCGCCGGGCGGCGGGCATTGCTGTCGGCGTCCACCACGGTATGCCCGGTGACTGCCCAGCCCGGCACTGCCTGCGTCGGGGCCAGCACCCAGCCGCCGGGGGAAACCGGGTCGGGAAGCTCGAAGTCCGGCGACCAGTCGTAATCGTCCGGGTCCACCTCGCGGATCGCGATCCCGGTTTGCAGGCTCACCGGGTCTTGCGCGGTCTGGTCGATCTCGAACAGTTTTTCGTCGTAGCCGTTTTCCTTGCTCGACCACTCGATGCAGTCGAGCGGTTCCAGCGCCGCGGCGTAGAAGCCGAGGTTGAGGTCGTGCCGCCGCCAGCGTTGATCGTCCCTGATCCACGCCCGCATGAGGCGCTGCACCTGCAACGGGTAGTTGACGGCGGGCAGGTCGATCTCCGCCACCAGCCGCCGCCCGCCGTCGCGCAGCTCCCATGCGGCATTGTAGACCGGCGCAGCGTCGTGCGCCCGCCACATCTGCCCCGGATTCGGAAACGTCGCATGGATGGCATTGTGCGAGGCCGCAAGCCCCGGGAAGGGCCGGAACTCCTGTGGCGAGGTCACCAGCAAGTCGTCGTCGGTGATGAAGGCCACAGGTAGACCCAGGCCGCCCGCGCGGACCTTGAACACCCCGCCGATCTCGACAATCCGCGCCGAGGCCGCCTTGAGCAGCTGGTCGACAATATCCGCAGGCTCGTCCTCGGCCACCCGGATTTCCAGCCCGGCACGATACCGGGGCTGGGTGCCGCCGCCCGAGAGGTTGACCGTTTCGTCGCAGACATTCATCGCCGCAGCCCAGTTTGCCAGCGGCAGGTCCTCGGCCTCGCACTCCCCGCCCCACACAGAGCCATCCGGGAAGTGGATGCCGCGCAGGATGTTGTAGATCATCACGATGGGGTTCTGCGTCGGCTCCCACGTCGCCGGATCGTTCCAGCGGTGCGCACCCGAGCCGCCAACCGTGCTGTCCTTGCGTGGATCGTAGAGCGGGATGCCGAACATCTCGAACGCCGCGTCGGGCGGGGCGCCTTGATACAACTCCCGGTCAAACAGGAACGTCAACACGGCATAGCAGACGCCGGTGCCGACCATATCCGCAGTCCATGGCCGGTCGGGCCAGTCCGCGTATTTGTCGAGCAGCATCGCGTCGGCGGTGGTCTGCGTGCCGTCGTGATACCTGATCCACGCCCGGCCCTCATATTTGCCGAGCAGAGGCAGGCCATAGTCGGCGTGCGGCGTGCTTCCGATGGGGATGTATTCGCCGCCCAGCATGACGCGGGAAAGCGCGTGGTCCGGCAGGTCGGCCAGCGCGATGACCTGCGTGAAATACGCGTTCGGGGTCCTGCCCGCCTGACCATGCGACATCGGCGGGCAAACGAACTGTCCCGGCGTGGCGAACCGGCCGAGCCCGAAGGTCGCGCTGTTCGCGCCGCCCCGGGCCGTCCATTCGATCAGCATCCCCGGCGGGCGGGGCTTGCTGGTCAGGCTGGCGGCTAGAGCCGAAAGCGCCATGGAGGCGACGGTATTGACCGCAAAGGTCGCGACCGCCGTCGCCACGGCCCCGCCGCCGAGCGCCACCGCAATGGCCGTGCTGATCGGCTCGGCTCGCGCCGGGGTCGCCAGCACCAGCCCTGCGACAAGCGCGGTGGTGAGAAGAAGCGTTCTGCGCATCATCAGACCCTGAAAGCCCGCACGGCGCGGGTCAGCGGCACAAGGCCCAGCCCTCGCGGCGTCATCACATAGACGGATTCGCCCTGCACGATGCCCAGCGCAAGCCCGTCGCCCTCGGTCACCACGGCCACGTCGCCGCGCTGCGCCATCAACACCGGCACCTCGGGCAGAATGCTGGCGGCCAGCGCGACATGATCTTCATACCCGCGCTCGGCGATCCGCTTTCGGCCCTCGCCAAGCGTCCGGTAGCCGCGCCAGCCTCGCGCGAAGTCCTGCCCGGTCATCGCCTCGACGGCGCCCGCCACGAACAGGGCACAGTCCATCCGGCCCGGCCGGAACGGCGTCGAGTGGATACGTGACAGGTAAACCACCAGCCTGCCCATCCAGCCCGGGGTTCTCTGCGTCATTACCATCAGTAGCTCCCGCTGTCGCCACTGCCGTCGCCGTAATGTCCGGATCCATTGACGGCGGGCTTCTTCGCGGTGCGCGGATCGTCCACCATATTCTCGCCCCACGGCGTCCGAATGCCGGTGCCGGTCGTGCCGATGTTGATGAAGAAGTCGTCACTCCCGTCGCGCAGGCGCTGGCTCTGGTGGCTCTTTTTGAGGCCGAGCACCCGGGTGAGCGCCCGCGCGGCCGGGGCCAGAACCGCCTCCACGCGCGCCTCGCCGCCCGCCTCGGGCATGTGCACCGTCACCTCGTCCAGCACGCCCTTGAACACCCGCTCCGGCGCGGCCAGCAGGCTGTTGGTCTCGGTCGAGAAGAACGCCCGGTGGATTTCCACCCGGGCGAAGCGCGGCTCGTAGCCCCGGATCAGCAGCGCCACCTCCGGCGCAATGGCCGACAGCGCCACGGTCTGCATCCTGACCGTCAGCCCCGTCTCGGCCACCATCTCGGGGACATCAAGGACGCCCCCAGCCCCGTAGTAGGTCCGCGTCTCGGCGCCGATCACAAACTCCCGGTGATCGCCGCCGGTCCACAGGCCCATCGTTTCGGCGGTTTCCGGATTGTCCCGGTTGCGCGCCACGAACCAGATCAGATACCGGGGACGCACCCCCTGACGGGCGGCGAGCTGGGCAACAATTTCCGACGCGAGGTCACGCATGGATCACCTCAGCGTCTGGATGAAGCTGAAGGACATGCCCCGGGTCAGCAGATCGGACGACGACCCCCAATTCACGGAGCCAGGCGCAATGACCGCCTTGAAAATCGGCCGCACCAGCGTCACGGGTGCGGTGGCGGCCAGCCCGGATGGCACGAATGGAGTGACCTCGAACAAGGGCGTGAGACCAGACCCATCGGCCTCGGCCCCGGTGACCGCTTGCAGGAACCCGTATCGGGTGGGGTTGGAGCCATAGGTGGCCGACAGGTAGTCGCCGGGCGAGATCACGTAGGCCACCGGCAGCCCCTGTATCCTGACCTCCCTGTTGTTTGCTGCGACAGTGTGGATCGACGGCGTGGCCGCGCCGAGGATCGAGCCGTCCCGGTCCTTTCGGGGGTAGGAGTTGGGCATCGCGGGAGCCAAGAACGACCTTCCACCGTCCAGCAGGATGGAAAGCCGAGACCTTACCGCCGCAGCATCAACGTGATTCTGGAACCCCAGTGAGCAGCTTCCACCCCACGATCTCTCACCAATATCGGCAGTCAGCACATCACCGCCCCGGGTACGCCCCGTGACGACAGAGGATGGGCTGAGATAAAGCTCGACCGCCTGGATTGGCAGGGTGTCGAAAAAATCTTCAAGTGCGAGCGGAAAGACGAGGGCCATGTTTATGATCCGATGTGTGGGCGGCTGGCGCGGGGGTCGGACAGCACGCGCTTGATCTCGCCCGGCAAGGCGCGCGCAAGTTGGGCATTCGCGGCCCGCATGGTTTGAACGGCCACGTTTCCGCTCACCCGCTCGACAAATGGGGTGATGTTTCCGCTTTCATCGACGCTGACCCCAAGCGTGATGTTCAATTCCATCGGGTCTCTTCCGTTCCCCTGCGCCTCGACCCCTAGCTTTCCGTCTGCCCCCCGCTTCAGCGGCATGATCGCCTCCGGACCAGCCTCGCCCATGATACCGACGCCGCCCTGCATCGGGAAAGCGGTCGTGCTGCTCACCACCCCGCCGTTGGCGAATGCGGCCACGCGGCCGCCCGAGAATACGTTGCCGTCTGCGTTGAGTCCGAGAAACTTCCCGAGGAAGCCACTGACCCCTTGCCCCATCCCGCCACTCCACAGGGCTTCGAATCCTCGCATGGCTGCCATTTCAGCCAGCTTGCTGATGATGTTGCCGACAGCATTACGAAGCGACATGGCGCCGGTCACAAGGCCGCTGAACGCCTGCGACAGCGTGTTGCGGAAATCCTCGGTTGCGGACTTGAGCGTCATCATGCCGTCTTTGGTGTCCTCGGCCGCCTTCCTGCCTTTGCCCCCCATCTCCGCCAAAGCCTCCCCTGTGGGAGCCGCCGCCGCACCAATACCCTCCACCTCGTCTGTTGTTGTGGAAAGCACGTCGTTTAGCGCCTTGATGCTTTCCATCGGCGCGGTCATGCCGGCGAAAAACGTCTTAGCCGCCGCAGCCTGCAGTTTCGCAACGAGGCTTTCTTCTTCCGCAAAAGCGGACAAGCTAGCGGCAGCATCACCGCCAATGCCACTCAGGCCCAAATTCAACCCAAGCGGCGCAAACATGTCGTTGATTCCATCGGCCACCGATTGCGTCATGTCTGCGAATTTTTGCAGGATGAATGCGAAGGCCGAAGCGAAAGTGGCCCGCAGCCCCGCGGCCACGCTAGACACGATCCTGCCCATGCCTTGCCAGCCAAGTTCCAGCCGGTCAATCGCCTCGCGCCCAACATCGGCGACCAGCTTCAAGGCAGCCCCGAAACCGCCAGCCGCAGAAACAAGTCGGAGGAATTGCCCGGTCAAGACGCCAGCCGCAACAACAACCGCTCCGATGCCGGCTGCGGTCAGCGCCGCCCTAAGCTTCACCAAGGAAGCGGAGAAAGCCCCTGTCGCCGTGACGCTGGTATACATCGAAACCGCCCACGTCGCCGCGAACCTGACCGCTAGGGCGGTCACGCCTGCAATCGCGGTCCCGATCACACTGTCGAAAACAAACTGGATCGTGTCGCCGTTCTCGCTTGCCCACTTCGCAGCACTCGCCAGCGCGTCACCAACCATGACTAAGGCGCCCGCCAGTGACCCGCTCGCCCCGGTGGTTTGATCCAACACTCCGATCAAGTATTGCATGCCGGTGGCGATGCGCGTCATTCCGTCGTCCACAGTGGCCGGCATCTCGCCGGCTTCGGCGCGCAGCTTTTCAAGGCTGTCGAGCAGTGCCCCAGCAATTACGGCAGACGTGATCTTCCCTTGCGAGGCCATGGCGCGGAGGCCATTGACGTTGGTGCCAAGCTTTTCGGCCAGTGCCTCGGCCACCCGACCCCCGTTGGCCATGACGGTTTCCAGACCATCGCCGGTCAGTTTTCCGACGGCCATGGCTTTCGACAAAGCGTTCTGGACGGAGGCGGCCCTCTCCCCGCGGGTCGCGGTGATGACTAGGGCGTGGTTCAGAGCTTCTGTGAAATCCGCCGTCTCCATGGCGGTCTTGCCAAGATCACGCAGAACCGCGACGTTGCGTGCGTAGACTTCGACCGTCTGGCCCAGCGGGGAGTAGCTGGCGTTCGCCAGATCCACCATACGCCCCATCAGTTCCGGCGCCGCCGCCATATCCTTGACCGCCGCGCCGATCCTGGACTGCATGTCCGACCAAGCATCAGCGTACTGGATCAGAGCTCTAACCGAGAAAGCCGCGACCAGGGCGCCGGTCACAGTACCGGCCACCCTGGCAAGAGCGCGCATGCCCCGCCCGGCTTTTTCCGTCTCTTGGCCAAGAACTTTTGCGCCCCGGCCGGCGTCTGTGGCTTCCTTCTCGAACCGATCCGACGCCTTCCCCGCCCTGTCCGCAGAGGCCGAGAACTTCTCCAGGTCGCCGGTCGCCGAAACAACGTCTCCGCTGTCGACGCTAAGCCCAAGAGCAGCAGCTTCAGTAGTCATGGGGCAGCCCTCTGCTCATTTCTTGAACGCGGCGCGGAAGCTGTCGCGGGCGGTCATTGTTGGCTCGGGGTCTGCCCCGCCGTTCTGGTGGCGCAGGAAGACCCTGTCCATAGCTCGAATACAGATGCGGAACATTTCCGCATCTTCTGGCGTCATGTTCCGCGATGCGTCCCGGATGGATTGCGCCGGGATGGCCATCGCCTTGACCACGGCGCGCTCCATGGTGGACAGCGCAATCATCTGCCGATCCGTGCTACACTCCCAGAACACTTCTAGCCAGTCGTGATGCAGAACGTCCGGTGGCCATAGGGCTTCGGGCGGGTCCATACCCTGATCGACAGCCGCCCGATACGCCTCGCCGCAAGTTAGCGCCCAGCTTACGGCGCTGGCGAGTTTCCCGCGATTTCCTCGGTGATCTCGGCGCGGCCCTTGTCCACGATCTGCGCCGCCCATGCCACGGCATCGCCGAAGTTGCGGTAGCGCGGATCGGTCAGCCAGATCTCGGCCTGCTTTTTCGAGAAAGGTACCGGCTTGCCGCCGCTGGTGATGCCGTCCCATTCCAGCAAAACGGCTTCAAGCAGCACCCGCCCGCCGACCCGCATCGCCGCCTCTTGCGTGGGGCTGCCATCGCTCTCGCGGTCTTTCTTCGGCAGGGCGCGCAGCAGCCGGTTACGCAGCGCGACAGCCTGCGGACTGGTCAGACCGCGCACCCGCACCCGCAAGTCGCCCATCTCGGGGATGTCGCCCACCCATTGCCCGCCTTCGATAAGGCCGGGGTCGATGGCAATGCTCTCAATATCCATGTCAGGTTCCTGCGGGGTTCGGGTCCATGGGGTGGAGGCCGACGGGAGAACCCCAGCCCGCCAGCCTCCGGTATCCGCCGCGCCGGGGAGGATCGACGCGACGAATTCTGCTCAGACCTCGACGATGTTGCTGTCCACCTCGATGGTCCACGCGCGCAGTTGCGTGGTGTTCGCCTCCCCGCCCTGCCGGGCTCCGGGAAGCGCGAGGCCGAAGAACAGGTCGGTCATGCCCAGTTCGCCGGCCGTGGCGGTGTGCACGCCGCTCTGGGACGCGGTGGTTTCGATCGCCGTACCGCCCGGAGTCGCCGCGACCGAGAAGGTGTCTTCGGTGGCGCCGACCACGTAGTAGATCGTTCCGGCCGTCAGTCCGGTCGGCAGGGTGCCGGTGGTGGTGAAGGTGACAGGCGTGCCGTTGGCTAGCCCGTGCGCGGTCCAGCTGACTACCCCGGGTTCGTCGATGGTGATCGTCACGGTGGAGGTGCGCGGGCAGCTGGCGCCCCATTCGATCTTGAAGGCGTAGGGATTGCAGTCGTCGATGGCTGCGCGGAAGGCGATCTGCCCCGCGTCGGTGGCATCCGGCACGAACTGGTTCTCCATCGCGCCGCCGTTGCGGGTGCCTTTCATCTTGCGGGTGCGGCCCTCATTGATGAGGTTCTGAGTGATCACCTCCTGGGTATCACCGATGGCGCCGGCGCTTGCCCAGCCACCGATTTCGGTCCAGGATTGGCCGGTAAAGTCGGCGATGGTAACGACGCCCTTGGGTGCAACACGCTGGCCGATGAAGATTTTCGACCCGGCAACGGGATAAAGCTGCGCCATGATAAGCTCCTGTGGTAGCCCGGTGCCGGGCGGGATAGTTACTTCTGAGTCGCCTCCCAAGGGATGCGCACACGGATTTGACGATAGGCCCCGTCCAGCTCTGGAGGGAGCATATCAGGGGTCCGGAGAACCCGGACACAAACTCCGGAATACCGCATTCGTCGATCCGCTGGGAAAGCTGTCACCAGCGGGGCCGCCATCTCCAGCAAGGCGGCGTGAGGAACATCCCGCATGGTCGTCGACCACGGGCGAGAAATGGGCCAGCATACGGTCAGTACCAGGACCCCACTACTGACATGGACTTTTCCGGCGATGTCCCACCGCACGCGATCATTTCGCAAATCGGAAACCAGCACAAAAGGAGCTGGACCCGCTGTGTCCACAGGGGGCTCGAAGGAGGCGCTGGGGTCGATAACGGGCATGGCCGGATTCAGGGCCACCGCGGATAGAGCCGTCTTCAGCGCCATCCAGATGCTGGTGTCAATCCCCGGCATTACTTACTTCCCATCACCTTGTTCCGGACGTACTCCGCCTCGGCCCGTACAATAGCCGGCCAGTTGGCGATGGCCGCCTCCAAGAATCCGCTTCCCGACTGGTTGTAGGTCCGACCAAGGGAGTCCGTTCCGACAAAACCATAGTTTTGACGTGCGGCATGGGCCGCTTGGTACCCAAGCCAGACCTTACGCCCCAGTTGGACCTCCCCCATATTGAAAACAGGTTCGCTCTTAAACTCGGTTCCAGACGCGGCTATGGTGGGCATCCCGGTCGTGGACATGAGGAGGCTTCGATAAAGGTTACCGTGTTTGATCGGAACCCGGCCCCCGCGGGGTTTAGTCTGGGTCAGGTCGCGCGCCAGCCCCTCGATAGCCCCGCGCTTAACGGCCAGTAGGCGCGCCGGTACCTCGCGCGCCCACTGCATTGGAGTCTTCCCTGACCATCCCATCAGGTTAGCCCCCAGGTCCAGTCTATAATCCAGCGGGTCGAGCAACGGCAGTTGGCGTCCTGAGCCGCTCCTCCGATACCGTCCATGGCGTGAATCTTGGCCGAACCATCATTCATGACAAAGGGGTCCTTGGTCCCCTTCCGGACCTGGCCATGCATTGCAGCGTGATCCGGTCGGGCCATCGGACCTTCCCCGCCACCATGAACCCATTCCCGGCTAATGGCGTCCTCAGGATAGCCTTCTTTTTCGGCCGCTTGCAGGAACGCCTCTTTACGGGCTGCTTCCACGGATCGGCCAAGCTCGGTCCGGGCGATGTCTGCGGCCCGCCGCTTGAGCAGGCGATCGCTATACGCCCGCGCCATCCGATCCTGCATCTCCTCGGATAGCGGGGTCCCGTTCTTAATTGCCGCCCGCAAAGCCCGGTCGAATCGTCTATCCCGAAGGGTGTTATGTTTCAGGATGTAACGTAGATCCGCAGGGTCGTCAGATGCCAGTCGAGCGCGGTAGCCGTCAAGGAACTTGGTCTGCGGATCGGACAAACCAACCAGGCCGCCCTCCCTCACCTTAGTCACAGGGTTTAGCCGTCCGGCGATATCCACGGCTAGCTTCTGGCTGGCCTCGCCGCGGGAATAACCCGCAAGGATGGTCTGCCGAATGACCTGTATCTGGTCCTCGACCAGCCCGACCACCTCGGAGGCCACATTCTCAGCAATCCAGCGTTCGGCGCGAGGATTCGCCAGGTTAAAACGAAAGGAGACGCCGCTAGGACCTGCCGGGACCGCTCCAATCACTGTGGACGCCGCGGAGGCGTGGGCGGCCGTTTGGGCCTGCACGAAAGGCGTGAAGGCCGCGACGTCGATATCTAGCGCCGTAATAGCTGCCTCGATATCCCCACGTTCTAGAGCCGCCACGAGGGCGCGGAAGTTAACCCCACGCCGCAGCTCTCGGATCGCCTCCAAGAAAGCCGCTTCCAGGATTGGCCCCTGCCGCTTGAGCAGCGCCACAAGCTGCCGTTCCATTACCGCACCAAGAACTGGATAGCCGACGTGGTCCCGGCGCCGACGATGTTCTTGACCTGTAGGATGGTGACCAGCCTACCGTCGATCTCCATCAGGTCGGTAGGTTGGTAGCCGCCCGGGATCGGGGCGCTGACAACCCGTTTGTCGGTGGCCAGGATCGCCACGCCCGGCGAGGCTTCGGTCCCGACCAGATTTGAATGGACGCCGAAAGCGTTAGCCCGCAGAGGAATCTCCTGACGGGTCGGAGGGGCCGGCGAGTCCCACTCGTTCGCCGGGGCGGCGCCGGGAATCAAGCGGACTAGCTTGATGGTCCCGGAGCCAAAACCGCCTTCCGAGGCCGGCGCCAGCAGTTCTGTGGCCACCGCCGCCATATCGGAGAAGATATCGGCCATGTCAAACCACTCGGGCGTTCCAGAGTTCGGCTTTCTTGAGGTAGCAGCCGACCAGGTCTTCCACCACTGCGAAGGTGGGCCGGAAGGCGTTGAGCGGGCTCCCGTCACCAGCCACGGCCATCAAGTCCGCCGGCGAGAAGAAGGAGCGCGAGATCACATCCACCTTTTCGCTTTGCGTGATGCGGCCGAGGGTGACCGAGGGAGAAAGACCGCCCGGGGTCAGGAGCTCCACAAGGGCCAGCTCGTAGACCGCCTCCTCGATAGCCACAGGGGTTTGGCCGTCCGGGACCGGCGCGCAGGCGCATTGGTCCCAAGCCCCGGACCGCGGCCACGCCAGCCGCTGCGCGAGGTCAAACTTGCATCCTGGGAACATGCGGCCGTAGCGACCATCAAAGGCTCGGGATGCCCGGCGCAGGGCGGCCTCCCGCTGGGCGTCCGTATAATCGCCCCAAGCGGCGTTGCCCATCGCGGTATGGTAGGCGAGGGCGTTGACGAGGCTGCCGTAAAAGCTCATTGCCCCGCCAGCCCCTTTTGCCACGGCGCCGGACCAGCCTCGGTCACGGCCGGGGCGGCCGGGGAGGGCTCAGGGGCGGGCTGGGGGGCCGGGGCCGCGACAGGGGCGGGCTGGGGGGCGACCTTGGCCTTCTTGGGGGCCGCCGCCGCCGGCTCCTCGGCCTCATCCGGGACCGGGCCGATATACAGTCCGGGGACGTCGGGGTGGCCGGTCTCCGCCAGATCATAGACGTCCTCGGAGCGGGCGGGAACGATCACCATCTCGCCGTTGACCGCGGAGCGCAGGGCCTTGGGGCGGCTGGTGTCGTTTTTGACGAAAAATTCCATAAGTTCGGGTCCTTTCAGGGGCTGGCTAAAGGGGCGGCGAGCGCCGCCCCTTTCACCGCTTACTTTTCAACGCCGGTCCTCAGGACGTTCGGCCGCTGGCAGAAGTACAGCGGGTAGCTATACAGCTCCCCGCGCGACCACGCCTGACGATCACGGTCCAGGATGTTCATGGCGTAGACGTCGCGACCGGGAGTGTTGATGAACGGCCCGAACTCCGCCGGTGCCATCGCCTTCTTGAAGACGTCGCGCGCGCCCACCGGGAAGAACTTGGCTTGGTCCTCGGCAATGGCGACGGTCGAGTTGTCGTCGGTGCCACGGTAGTTGTGCCAGGTGATCCCACCATAGGTGAAGGCTTCGAACGCCGTGTTATTGCGGAGGTCCGCAGCCGCCGACCAGTTGATGTAGGTCTTCTGGACGTTCGGGTGGTCAACCAGGGCGTCGTAGAACTCGTCGCCGGCCAGCGCGTGGATCTGGGTCCCCATGGTGATGGCGCCGCCGCCCGAGCGGATCATGTCCCGCTTCAGGTCGACGCATTTCTGCCGGACGTTGGTCAAGGGATCGTCCAGCTCGAAATCGACCACCGGGGCCGGCGTGATGGCGAACTCGGCGAAGTAGTCGTAGATGACCGTGGTCCCGTCCGCGTCCAGGAGCAGCCCTTGCAGAGCGCCGAGGCGGTGGTACTCGTGGGTCAGGTCCATGTCCTGCCGCACGCGGGCCATCCGGCGAAGGTATTCCGCCTGCACCTGCTCGAATTCGCTTTCCGACCCGAAGCCGCGGATACCTTCGACCTCATGGGCGTAGATGGTGAAACCCTTGGCGAGCCGCACGGTCTTCAGCGGCACGGCGTCGCGGTCATCGCCGACCAGCTCCTCCGGCGGGGCGCCTAGCGGCGAGGACGGGATCAGTGCGAGCTCCCCCTCCCGGCGGTCGACGAACAGGTTGCGGGTGCGCACCGGCATCGGCTCGAACAGATTCATCTGCCCGAGCGTCTGCGGCACGTAGTCGATCTTCTCCACGGTCCCGGTCAGGGACGTCATCGAGAAGGCGTTGTTGTTGAAAACGTCCATTCCGGCCATGGTTTTTCTCCTTAGCGGACGACGATGCCGAGCGCCAGGAGCGCCGCATTCGCCGTGTCGATATTGGCCCCGGTCGAACCGGCGGCGTAGATCAGGTGGGCGCCGTTGACCTCGCAGTCACGGCAGGTGATGGTCCGTTCTTCGGTCGCGCCGGGCGCCACTTCCTCGAACAGGATGCCGGCCACAGTCTGGCTACCGTCGGATTCGCCGAGGGTGTGGCGGGTGTAATCGCCAACCCGTTGCGAGACGGCGATGGTGAAGGCGTCACCCTCTTCGGCCGGGGTGACGCCCACGGTGACCGTGAAGCCAAGGCCCCCTTGGTTGTAGGCGGTCCCGGTGGCGCCGTTGGTCAGCAGCACTCCGTCCGGCCGCGCGACCGAGAAGGTCGTGGCGGTCAGGAAGGTCAGCACGTAGGTGCCAATCAGGGCCTCGCTCGCCACCGTGATGGTCCCGATGGTGGGGTTGCCGGTATTCTCGGAATCCGCCGTCGCGGTCGCCGACCCTGTGGTCAGCCGGCCCAGAAGGGAGCCCGGCAGCAGGGTATCGGTGCCGCTCTCATTGATGACCGTCCCGGCGTCGCGGGAGCGATACATCCCCTTGGCTTCCGAGATCAGGTAGTTGGCCGTCGAAGGCCGCTTCGCGATGGGCGCCATGGTCAGGCCTCCTTCTTGAATTTGACGCCCGCAGCGTCGGCGACCTTGGTCGACCAGACCCCAGGTGCGGCGTCGTTGATCTTCTGCCCGCGAAGCGCATCGCGGACACTATCGTTCGGAGCATCGGCCACCCGGCTGATGGCTTTGAACATGCCCGAGATTTCAGCCTCGGAGGCGTCGGCCACCGCAGCGTCGCCCAGCTTGGCGATCACGGCGGCTTTCATGAGGTCAGCGTCGGACACCCCGTCGCAGACGATCTTGGAGTCCAGCGCCTTGACCGAGGTCTCCAGCGCCACGCGATCCGCGATCATCTTGGACAGCTTGGCCGGGGTCACGGCGGCGTCTTCCAGGACCTTCTTCTCGGCCTTCAGCTTGCCGATTTCTTCGTCCTTTTCTTCCTTGGTCTTTTCGACCAGGGCTTCCGCGTCAGCGACCTTCTTGGTCATCGCGACCTTGAAGGCTTCGACAGCGGCGGCATCGGCGATGGCGACGCTTACGGCCCCATCCCCCAACACCACGGTTTTCGTCGTCATGACGTCTTCTCCTTTGCTGGTGTCAACGGGGGTGGCCCCCCAGACCTGTTCCGCAGAATCGCCGATGCGGAGATCGGAACCGCCGCGAGCCACAGGGACTACGGCGAGATGGTTGATGTCGATGGGGCCGGTCATCACCGCCTGATAGGGGGTTCCGTCCGGCGCCACCCCATCCCGCAACTCGATGGGGGTGCTGTACCCCATGCTGACTTCGCGGGTCCCGGAATCGACCGCGGTGATAGCGGCCTCGTCCATGATGGCAAAGTCGACGACCACCGCCTCCCCATCACGCAGCACCCGGCTCCCGACTTGGCCAACCGCCAGCTTCTTCCAGCTCTCGGCATCCACCCCGTCCTTGGGATGGCCCATGGTGATCGGCTTGCCGGCGTAGGTCTTGAGGCTGTCCTCGTCGAAGACGGCCTCCGGGGGCCGGTAGACGGTGATGAAGCCCTCGTCCCCGAGCTTGAGTTCCTTGCGGGTGTAAAGCTGCGTTCCGGTCCGGGCGGCACGGACGCGCCCGGTCAGATAGCCGTCCTTGGTGCGCTTCACCCCTGTGATCGGGGCGGAATCGTTAAATTGCATCCGACTTGATCTCCTCGAAGATCTCCGGCCCCAGGACGATTTTGCCGGTGTAGGGCTGGCCCGGGGTCTCCGATTCCCGTTTGGTGTAAGTCAGCGTGATGTGCGGCTGGTATTCCGCGTAGTCCCACGACGCCCCTTCCCGCAGGAACTCTTCATGCCGCCATTTCAGACTGTGCGAGGCAAACAGCAGGACCTGCGCCCCCTCACCGAAGGTATCCACCATCCGCGGCCCGCCGGCCGGAATCTCGATGGTTTCATCCCAAGGCTGCCCCATCTGCATCCAGTCCACCGGTTTGGTGCTGTAGCAGATGGTGACGTGCAGGTCATCCGGGGCCAGCAAATCCTTGTAGCCCTGGGCTCGCGCCCACCGCAAGATGTCCGCGGCATTCAGGACCCGGCGCGAGACATACAAGCTTGCCGGCCCGGCGTCTCCGATCATATCGGGGTCTTCCCCCGCCTCGCGAAGGATAGCGTCGATCCGGTCGATCTCGTCTTGGATGGGATCGGAAGGCTGCTCGATGGTTACTTCCATCTCGTCGCCTTCTCCCCAGATGAAGTGATTTTGGTCCGCCATAATTCCTCTCCTCAGGTCAAGACCTGATTATACCCTCATGCCGCGACCAAATCAACGTGAACCACTCGGGTGGTCGGATCATACCCGGTGACCCGGAAGCCGCTCCCGCGCGGCAGCAGGAACTCATCTTCTTGCGCATACTTGCTGATGCTTTTCAGCGGGAGGATCTTGCTCCCTTTCGGGATGTTGATCTTCAGACCATATCCGGATCCACCGCCAGCAAAGTCCGATGCCACTTTCGCGTAACGCGTGGTACTGGCGTATCCCTTGTCTCGGATAACCGCGCCAACTTTGAGCTCCCCGCCCCCGGCCGCCAGCCAGGACTGCATCCCGCTGGCGTTGATGCCGCGGACCACGGTCATGTCGGTTACCGCCGCACTTTTTGCCAGAGCGGAATCGAGCTGAGGAACCAGACTATGCGTAGACCCTTTCCGCAGCGCGCCATTGATCGCTTGATAGGTCGACCCCGTGTATTGCCTAGCCGCAGAGGTCTCCGCCGAAGTTAGTCCGGTCGCTTTGGCAAAAGCTGTCTGCGGCTTGCTGAGGTCGCTGATCGGTGGCGGGCTGCTCAGCAGATTTGCCGCTAGGCTGGCAGGGGAAGCCCCGGTAGCGGCTTTGGTGACCACAGGGGTTCCTTGTGGCAGCTTACCGGTTGCCAGATACTCCTTTCCGGCCGCGGCGATCTTGGCTTGGTACGGCTTGCTTGGGTCCGGCTGCCACTCTCCGGTGGCCAGCTTTTGGACAGTGTCCAACTTCATGCCACCGGGGGCGTGGGCGCCGGCTTTGATGGAATTCAAAGCCGCGTTAGTCTCCGGAGTCCCAAGCTTTGGTTTTGTCCCGCCGGTGACTTTGTTCGCCGTCAGGCTGGCCGCCTGCTCGGCCTGCAGCGCCTTCTTATAGGCGTTCAGTTTCTTCTTTTCGTACTGCGACAGGTCCTTCGGGTTCTTGTCCATCAGGGCCTGAATCTTTTCCGCAGGGTACTGTTTGGTGGCCACAGAAGCAAGGGCTTTGGCCTTGGCTGCGGCCTCCGCCTGCGCTTTGGCGGCCGCAGGGGGGGCCTCGGCAGAGGTTGCTCCTGCTTTTTTGGCGTTTATGTACTCTTGGGAAGCCTGCTTTGCCGCAGCTTTGTTCGCCGCTGTGGGGTTAGCCTTTGACAAGGCCTGCGCCTTGGCAACGGCATCGGCCGTGGCATCAAGCTCGGCTTGCGAGGCCGCGGCGGCGGCCAATCCGGTCAGCTTTGGCTTTTTCGCCGTAGCCGCGGCCGCCTTACTCTTCTCCACGCCGGAAGCGGCTTGCTCCTCTTTGAGCGCCTTCTTGTACTTGGCCAAGACCTTCTTTTCGTAGTGGCTGAGCTCTTTCGGGTTCTTCTCGGTCAGCGCCATCACCTTGTCGGCGCTGTATTTCGAGGTGGCCACTTTAGCCGCGGCCGCGGATGCCGCACCGCCGCCTCCGCCGCCACCGCCAGCCTTCACCCACTGCCCACCGTTAGGACTACCCTTGGGGGCGCGCGGCTGGGCGTCTTGGACCCGCGTTCCCGATGGAGGGTCCGGCGGACCCTCGCCATCTTGGTCCCAAGGGTCTTCGCCCCCCTCTTCGAAGTATTTGGCATACTCCGCCTCGAGGCCAGGAATAACCCCATCTTGGGTGAGCAGGTTGACAGCGCCACGGGACAAGACCTCGTCCGGAATCAGCCCGGTGTCTTTGAGCGTTTTGATGGTCTGGACGCCGGTCCGACCCAGCTCGGCACGCTCTTTGTCGCTGACCTGCCACAGGGAGGCCCATTTGTAATGAGCCTCCGGCGGCCGGGAGCCAAGCGCGCTGCGAATCAGGCATTCGTCGAAAATCTCGAGGGCCGGGCGGGCTTCCAGCTCCTGGTCCGACGAAATCCGATCATAGTAATTCCGCAGGTCGCTGTCGCCGGTGGCATTCATTCCGCCGGGGCTGCGCCCAAACAACCGCGTCATCGGGATGTCCGCCCCGCCGGCGCCGTTCTGCGCGTAGCGGTCCATGATGTCGGCCAGCGCCGCGAAGCTGTAGCTTTTCTGTTCGTAGGTCTCGTTATCCTTATCCAGGATCAACATCCCGTTATTGCCCTTGGCCGCAGCGGCCAGCCGGTAACGGGAAAGAAGCTTCTGCTCCTCGTGGGGATTCCCGGCGATGTGGGTGGTCAGGCCGGCCACCGAGATGACGTCGATCTTGGCCTCGTAAACCAAAGAGTTGATGTTGGCAGCGACGCCGTCGAATTGCTTGACCGCATCCATCAGGGCATATAGAACGCTGTCCCCCAAACGCCCACCGGTAAAACGACCAAACTCCTCCACGTCCGGCCGCGCCACCCCGGCCAGGGTAATCAAGCGCGAAGGGTGGATTCGGACGTTGCCTTGACTGGATCCGACCACCGCATACCACATCGGCAGGCCGAATGTGGGGGATAGCGGATCTTGGTCAATCTCTCCGGCTTGAAGCTGGCGGTGAGTCAGCAGGGTCACAAACCGCAGCGCGCCGCGCCGGACCCGTTCCGGGGCGACTGGGGTCGCTGGGTCCTCCCCCAGGTCGAAATACAGATGACTCTCCCCATAGAGACGGGCGAGTTTCTTGGCGCGCAGGAGCTTGCCTTGAAGACCAAGGGCCTTCTCGACCCCCTCGATCTTCTCGATCTGGTCTTCTTCCGCCTGCCATTCCCGCCACGCCCGGAACATATCCTGCGCCGGGATGTCGACGATCTTCTTCGCCAGCCACGAGGTCCGGTAGGCCGCCACCAGCTCGTGGTCTTGGTAGGCGGTCTCGATGTAGGAGACGGAGGCCGCCTTGTCCCGCATGGTTCCAAGCTCGGCGACGGTGCTGATCAGCCCATCTTGGATGTTGCGGGGTGCGTTCATTACAGGTTATCCAGGTTGATGCGGTCGGTCCCGCCCAGCATGTCGGCGATAGCATCCATCATCGGGTCGACTTGGTCATCGTGTCCGGTGCCGAGCCCGTCGAAAGTTTGAAGTTCCAGTTTAAGCGTGGTCAGGAATGGCGCGTGCTTTGGCAGATACACCATCCCGGTAGTCACCCAAGGCGCCGCATCCAGCCCCCGTGTGTATTTGTCGCGATGGCGCTGAATCGGCAAGACCGGGATGCCTTTACGACGGAGCCCTTGGATCAGGCCGGTACCGCTGGACTTGTCTTCGACCTTTAGCCCACGGAGGTTCAGGCCCATCCTGCGATACTTGTCCCAGAAAGCGAGGCTGTTCTTTTCCAGCTCAGGCGCTTCCCACTTCCCCCGTATTTGATCGACCAAGTAGATGCCGTTTGCGGCCTTCCCCCAGAGCTGGAGGACGCTGAAGTCGTTCCGCTCGCCGGTTTTCTGCGCCGTATCTGCATACATACAGAACCACGAGATCAGCGGGAGCTCCGACCACTCTTGGAAGCCGTCCATGTCGAACAGCGCACCTTCGACAGTGACCGGACGCTGTTGATACTGGCTGGCGTAGGTATAGGCGTCGGCTTTCAAGACCTCGATCTGCGCCGCGTCATGCTTTTCCGCCCACAGGGGGCCGGGGGGCAGGTTGTGCGGGATCGGGATCCCGTGCGTCCACTCCTTCGGATACTCGGCGCCCTCTTCAATCCAGACCGGCAGGTCCAGGTGATACCAGTAGTCCCCCGTGCCGCCGGTCAGGAGGTGCCCGACGAAATCCGCACCATGCAGGCGCTGCATGATCACGACGATCGGGACGCCCTCGTGCGCCAGACGGCTGCGGAAGGTGTTCGTTGCCCGGCGATTGACGGCATCCCGCTTTGCGGGGCTGAAGGCGTCGTCCGGCTTGAGCGGGTCGTCGATGACCAAAGCGCCGGTGAACTTGGCCTTGTCCATATATCCGGCCCGGAAGCCTGTGATCGGGCCACCGGCTGCCTTGGCCAGCATCCCGCCGCCAGCCGTGGTCTTCCAACGGTCTTTCGCTTTGCTATCTGTGGCGATTTTGAACCGCTGATCCTCCGGAAGCAGCTCCTGGAAGCTTGCCAGCTCCACCGCGTCCTTGATCAGCTGGGAGTTCTCGAGGGCGCGCTGATCGCCGAAGGAAGCGTGGATGAACCGAGCGCCGGGATTGATCTGGAACCCCTTGGAGATGAAGTTGATCACCGCAACTTCCGTCTTCGAGTATCCGGGGGGCAGGGTGATGATCAGACGGTTGATCTCGCCGCGAAGGACGCGATCCAAGGTGGCCGCCATAATTTCGTGATGTGGACCGGGGATGAACTCCAGTCCCTCGCGCTCGGGGAAGAACCACCGGACAAAAGGCAGCAGCCCGCCCGTCGGGGCTAGATCAAGCGCCTTCTTCCTCTTCACCGCCAAGGCCAAAAGCGCCAAGCGGGATACCGAGTCGTCGTGCTTCATCCTTCAAAGCTTCCTCATCGGTCACGTCTTGGGTCTGCAGCGGACCCCCATTCGGACCCGACAGCTCGCTGCGCTCGGCCAGTCCCAAGTCGCGGGCCAGGAAGTTCGCATTCATCATGTTCCCTGCGGCCCCTTCGAACTTCTGAGTGTAGATGACCTCGTCGATCCACTCCAAAACTTCCTTGAACCCCGGCACCGTCCGGTAGTTGTTCAACGTGGCCGCCGTACAGCCCATCCGGAGAGAAACGCCGCGGAAGGTGTATGGTCGCATTACCTTCTTGAAGGTACGGACCACGGCGCCCTTGTTATGGAAGATCACTTCTTCCCGGTGCGGGTGATCCTCGTAGTGCTGGAACGCCGCCATGGCGGCTGCCTGCATATCCTCGGGAGTCGGGAACTTCATTGCCCCGGTGGGCGGGCGGCGCCAGAATTGCTCTTCGGCGGTGAACTCGAACGCCATTCCCCATACCTTCGGACTTCCGCCGGATCATCCCGGCGGTGTTTGGTGGGAGGGCGGCCATCTGTTGACGCCAGCGCGATGCTCCCGAAAATCTGCGCCTTTCTCAGGCGCTTTTCCGACCTATAGCCCAGCCGGGCGCAAAAGCCAACAGGAAATTTTAATGACACCCCAAAAATCTGCGATGTCAAGCGTAACTTCCTCTCCATCCTGCCGAACGACCCGACCTGTGAGATCCCCCATCCAATAATGGCTGGCGACGACCTGCGCCTCTGTACCGGAGGCGAACTGTGGCACGGCGGGCGGCTCTGCTTCCATGGACAGGCGGGCACCGACACCCTGGACAGCGCGGCGAAGTTCCTCAAGCTCCGCCATCGGGCAGCGAGCAAAGAAGCCCTGCGGGGTCCAAAGCGGCTTGGTCTGCAGCCTCGCAAGGTCCGCCAATATCGGACCGATGGGATCTTGCCGTTCGGCCAAGAAGAGGTATCCGGGGACCGCGGCGTTGGTGACCTGGACCCTCTTCCGTTGGCGAGGAAGCCGCCGGATTCTGGTAAGCATCGGCGCCCAGATGGCGCCGGGGCGTTCCTCTCGGAACTTCTCGTAGATCTCTCGGGTGCGGGAGGGCGGGCAGCGCAGGATAATGGCGTGGGTCATGGGGTGCTCCATAAGACGAGGGCGGCCCGAGCCGAAGCTCAAGGACCGCCCCCGCTGCCCGAGCACCACCCCAAGGCAGGATCACTATAACCCAAGGGTGCCCCCTGTGGGAAGCCCCTATTTGCGCCCGATCACAAAATTCGGCGCGCCTTTCTGCGCCAGCTGATCGGCAAGGGAGACTTCCGCTGCGGCGTCAATGGCGGCCTGCGAAGGGCGCGCCGCGCGCTTCCAGACGTCCACCGATTTGACCTCCGGGAAGGATTCGCGCATCTCGATTTCGATCTCGTCCACAGGGATCAGCGCGTTCAGGCCGGCGCCTTGCTTCCCGCCAAGCGTCTCCTGCTCGGCCTTCTTCTCCCGGGCCAGCGCGTACAGCCGGTAGCTGAGGGCGATGCCGATCTGGTTCCGCCCGACGCTTTCCGACCTGTAGTCGTAGTTGCGCCACCCACGCTTCGCCAGGCGATTGACCTGGAGACGGAGGTACGGAAGCATCGCCAGATAAGCAGCCCGGCAGGACTCCCGGCCGACGATGGCGATATCCGTCCGATTGCCCTTCTTGAACCAGATCACCTCGACGCCGTAGTATCTGGAGGCTGCGTGCGACAGCTTGCGCATCCAGTTGTCGGCGGCCCACCAGCCGTAGACGTTCCGGCTGGTCCCAACCGGGTCCAGGTCGCGGCGCTGGTGCTTGGTGATGGTCAGCAGCGAGATGCCGTGCTGGTCCAGGAGTTTGCGCACCATGGTCATGATGGTCTCGGCCTCGGCCATGGAGTCGGTCGACTCCGCCTTGGCGACCATCTGCTGGATCTTCTCGACAATGTCATAGGCCATGGTCACACCTCCGCCCGGACGTATTTAACGGCGGCGACGTCCGCCCGCCCCCGGTCGCGGTAGAAGCTGGTCTCGAACTGGAAGGTCTCCCCTTCGGTCTCGACCAGTCGCAGGAGCGTAAAGGGGGTGAGCGGGCGATCGTCGGCCGCCACCACTTTGGCGAAGTAGATGTCGCCCTCGTTGTCAAGGCGGGCGAAGAAGACGTCGATGTCGGTGCTGCGGTGGCCCGTCTGGCTAACTCCCTGTTGGATTACTCCTTCTTTATACCGGTATCCTTGATCTTGGTCAACCGCTTTTCTGCGTATTTGCTCTGCGGTTTTGTTCCTTGGGCCTTCTTTTCGGCCCGGGTCAGCTTCTTAGGCTGCTTCATATGCTTCTCCAAACGCCTTCGCCATATAAACCGGCACCCCGTTACCGATCGCCTCGTAGATCTGATTGCGCCATTGCACCTTTGTCCCACGCCAGCCGGGCGGAAGATCCCACCACCCTTCCGGAATCTGGAAGCCCTGGTGATAGGCGCATTCCTCGGGCGTCAGCTTCCGGCCGTAGAACCGGCTAGCCCGCCGGCGGTCGCTGGCGCAGCCGCGGTCTTCGGTCGCGGTAATGCATGGACAGATACCGGGGACGTATGGCCGATATCCACGGAAGGTGTGCGGTGTCCTGTGGCGGCCCCAGATCAGGCGCGTCCGGTTCTGGACCGGCTCCGGAAGGAACTGGTGCGCGTTCCATTTGTCGTATTGGCCGGTGGCGGACATGATCTCCCGCACCCCCGGAGCGTCGACATTCTCCACCCATACCGGGCCGGGGAACGCGCCAAGGAGTTCCACAGTCAGGGCCAGCAGATCGCCCTGCCCGAAATCAGGCTTCTTGACGGCGCCTTGGGTCCTGGCGACGCTGTGCTCTTGGCATGGCGGGCTGGCCCAGACGGCGTCGAAGTTCTCCGCCAGGTATTCCGGAGTTAGCTCGCGAACGTCCGCCAATAGGCAGCGGCCGGCCCCGACCTGTTTGGACAGGTGGTGCTTCCATGGGTCCATCTCGAAACCCATACACCAATGCCCCGCCTGCTCCAGTCCAAGGCGGGCCAAGCCCGCCCCGTCGAAAAGAACAGCTATCCTCATGCGGCGTAGTCCTTGTAAACCTGGACCGCTTCGGGGGACAGCTTCCCGGCGATGTTGGTGGCGAAGAAGGCCGCCATCTGCTTGCGTCTGGCGAGGCTCTTGACCTGCTCCTCCATTTCTTTGATAACATCGCGGGCGTAGTCGGCATCTTTAAGCATTTTGGTTCTCCTTGTAACTCTAAAGAGTATATGACACCCTGTTTCGGGTGTCAACCCTCCACTTTCCGCCAGACGCCGTCTTCCCCGAGCTGGTACTTCTGACCGAAGCCGGTACCCAGTTTGGCGGAACGCCGGTGGTGCTTCCAGGACGTTTCGGTCATCAGAGCCCACGCCCCGCCGTGGTTAGTCTTGGCGTCGTACAACACCTCCCCGAGGGTGTGGTGGATCGGCTGGCCGAAATCGTCCTCCAGCTTGGCAGGGGAAATCGAAAGGGCGGTCATTTGCACACCTCCACTACCCGAACGTGGAAACACGTCTTGCGGGCGAGTTTGTCGACAATTTGCAACGCTTGCCGACATGCTTCTGAAAAGCTGAAGGCGTGGATATCGAAGACCTCGATATTACCGGTGCCGGTGAGGATACGGGCTTTGGTGTAGTTTGCCATGTTTGGTGCTCTCCTTTGGCTAACCTGACCATTATACCCACTGGGGGTCAAAATCCACGGGCTTTTTTCCATTTCGAGTACTGCGTGGCGGCCGTGGACTGGTTGATTCCGGCCGCCACGCAGGCTTGGATAATCGCATTCCGATCGGCCTTTCCGACCCCGTCCGCAATTTGCCAGACCTTGGCCGTCGCGCCCCGGACAGGCGCCACACCGCCCCCTTGGCCCCCTTCCCCCGCGGGCCGGCCCCTCCCGCCCTGTCCGGGCATGTCCGCAAGGGGACGGGGGCGAACTTTGGCCACAGGGGCCGGGCGCCGCTTCCCGTCCTGGATCTCAGCCCGGTCGGCCAGGTCGGACAAGTCGTACCTCGCCGGGACCAAGACTACCATCCAGCCGTTGTAAGGCTCGAACTGGACCATGGCGGTCGAGACGCGCGGATCCGCCTGCAGCTCTTTCGCCGCGGCTTCGGCTTCTGCCTTGGTCGGGCGGTAGTAGGTCATCTCTGCAGGTCCTTCGCCAGTTGGTTGGCCACATTGACCATCCGCGCTTTGAAATCCTCCCCCAACATAGGCAGGGCGGTCAACAGGTAAATCGCCTTCAGCGTCGGGGATTTGTCCAGCGAGGCGCCTGTCCGGTGCAGCGTGCGGGCCGACAAGAAGGCGAAGATCGTGAGCATTGGATCCAGCCGCTCCTCCGCAGCCAGGCTCTTCAGCCGTTCCTGAAACAGCTTCTCGATGTCCAAGGCGAGGTCGTTGAGGTCGGCGCCCTTGGCCGCCTCTTTCAGCTGGTCGATCATCTCAAAGCCCCTCTTGTGCATAACGCACCTGCGCCATCAGCTCTTGGTAGCGCGGGCTATCCAGCAGCGCCTTGTTCTCCGGCGAGTGCCCTTGGCGGATCGCCCACAGATGGCCTTCCTTGGCCGAGGCCGCGATGTGAGAGAACGAGCCGTTCACATACACCCGCACGCGCGGATCGTGCAGGGGGTGGGCGGGGCCGAGGCTGCCGACTTGAATCAGGTTGTAGGCCATTGGTGGTGCTCCTTTTTCCTTGTGCTTATTTTATACCACAACCGGAACGGCTCCGCAACTCTTTTCAGAGCACCGGGATACCGAAATCTCGGATTTCCATCAGCATCTGGCCGAGGGCGTTGCGCCCCTTCCAGGTCCCGTCCTTCTGCTCGAGGACGCCCCAGATGGCGTCATTCCAATAGTTCCCCTCGTAGATCGGGCGATCCTCGGTCCGGTAGAGGACCGCCAGCGCGTCGGCGTTCTGCTGGAACTTGGCCACCAGGACCCGCCACATCACGTCGAATTTGATGCTTTCCCAGTCTTTGCGCAGGAGGCATTGGCGCCCCGCGCCTTTTGCCGCCCCCGGATCGGGCTGTTCGGCGATAGCCAGATGAGTGTAGTGGTTCTGGGCCTTCGCCGCCGCGTACGCATGCTCACTGGTCGGGTAGATCATCTCGCCGATGCCAAGGTCGATCTTGACCAGGCAGGGGGCGTAGTTGTCGATCAGGCACCACTCGCCGGTGAAAATCCACATGATGTGGTCTTCGGTCGGGGTGACGACCTGGACGGGGTAGTCGGTAATGGTCTTCATCAATCAACCCTTTTGCGGAGAAGCCCCCGGAGCTCCTCGAGTTTCTGGTGGAGCTCGGAGGCCAGCTGTTTGGCCTCCGGGGTGGCGGAGGGCGTGGTCTCGATGGCCCGCATCGTCTGCCGAGCCATCTCGACGCCGCCAAGGAAGCTCGTGTGCCGCCAGCGGCGGAGGCGGGCCGCGCGCTGCTCGTAGGTCTCAGGCATCCTCATTCTCCATGCATGACCCACTTAAGCGTCTCCAAGCGATCACGGACCAGCTTACCGGTGATGGTGTGGGGTTCGGCCGGCAGGCTGAACAAAAGTTCATTGATCTCGCGGTACGAAAGCCCGGCGATCCTGTCGTCAAAGCTGGCGATGACCTCTTCGGCCAGTTCGGTGATTTCGTCAAGGTTCATGGCGTGGTGCTCCTTATTCGGTGGTTCAGCAGGCGGTCATCATCTTGACCGCGTCGTGGGATTCCTTGCGGGCGGCGTCCCACTCAGCTTCTGCGGCGCGCATGTCGGCTTGAGCGGCATCCCACGCGGCGCGGTCGTTGTTCATCATCGCCTCGGTGCTGCGTTCCTGCGCGGCGGCGACCGCTGCCTTGGCGGCTTCTTGGCGAGCGACGTTCTGTTTTTGGGCTTCGGTCATCATGGCGTGGTCTCCTTTGCTTTCGTTACCCCTTTATACCTTTCTCGGGGAACCTAATCAACCGGTATTTGCCAGCCGGACCCACAATTCGGTCTGAAACCAGAGCTGTGCGTCGGCGGCGGCCATGTCCACCGGATAATGGCCCAGCCGGCCGGAGTGGTAAACGCTGGCCACGAGCCGGAACCGCCACGGCGTGCGGTTCTGCCGATACATCAGGAATGGGATCTGGTTGTCCTTGGCCTGCTTGACCGCTTGCTTCCACCATTGGCTGACCTGGAGATTCTCGTGCCGCTTGACCTCCACCGCCAGCCAGTCGATCCCTGTCAGGTCGTAGCCCCCGCCGCGCGTCTGCTCCAGGTTACGGCTGAGGTCCACAGGGGGCAGGCCCAGGCTGTCGGTCACCGGGGCCGCCCAGTCCGTCAGAAGCCGGATCGCCTCGCGTTCGCCGTTCTGCCCCTTAGCTCGAATATTAACCACGGCGGAAGACCTGAATCAGCCCATCGGGGTAGCGATGGCAGATGAAGTCCCCATCTCCGTTCCGACGCTTCTTCCAGCACCGCATCTCCACACTGGTCAGTTTGGGCTGTTCCGGTCCTGGAGGGATATCAAACGTCCCGCCCACAGGAGTTGTGGACCATGGGTATTTTTCGGGGCGTCCTGGTCCTGACTTCGTGGGCTGCAGGCGCCCCTTTACCCAATCCGGCGTTTTTTCGTGGCTAGGCATCTGTTTGCTCCTTTGCTTTATTTTACCGTTCCCAAACCATAATATGCCCATTGCCCGGCGGTGGGAAGCCCCTTTCGCCTGGTCAGCCCGCAATTTCCGCACATGTCTATGATATTCACCCATCTGGGAGAATATCGGCTGTCTTTTAGTAACCAGACCAATATCACCTTGTTCTGGGATGGGTTGGGAAAGATTGGCCTATCCCTTATCAAGCGCAGTTTTTTCTTTATACTTCAAAGGCTTATAAGATTCTTGGGAAAGGGGATTTTTGGGATCTTAAAGCCCGGGGTCTTTATTTATATGTAGAGGGACCCCCCTTTAGGGACCCCAATTCCCCTACTCTTACCCCCATGGGGGCAGGGCCAAGCCCATCCCCTTTCCCAACTTTCGGGTAACCCTTTGAAAACAAAAGGAAAAATCGCATTCTGTTCAGGGATATTTGGCCTTTCCCAAGGATATCCCTGTTCGGTGGTATCCCGGGAAGACCATTGAAACCATCTCTAATTTATACCCTCCCCCGGCGTATAAACGGCGTACGGAGGCCGGTGGCCAGTCTCCTTGAAGACCTGGTCTGCTGTGAGACGTTGAAGCGCCCCGGTCTCCAAAGCGGTCTGGATAACAGCTCGGATAGCCACGTCCGCACCGCGGGTCGAATTCACGAACGGACCGAGCTGGCGCAGCTGGTGGTGGATATAGGTGTGCGGGATAAACGGGTGCCCGAGCAGATACGCCGGCACCTTGCGGTCCTTCTTCTGCTTATCGGTCAGCCGGAAATACGCCTTCACCTTCTCCACCAACGCCGGGAGCTGCTTGGCCTCCTCTGTGGCCAGATCGCCCGAACTGTGGCGCCGCGCGACTTCCGCCACCCCACCCTCGACCAGCTGTTGCGCCCATGCCAGGTCCTCGGCCGTCACATTCGGAACCTGCCCGGGATGAGTCCGGCCGACCGCCACCAGTCCCGCCACCTTCAGGATATTGACCCATGCTCGCGAGGCCATCAGTTCTTCCGGCGTGTTCGATTCCCCATCGCCTTGCCGGGCGCGTTGGATGTATTCCGCCCGCAGCCGGTCGGCCAGATCCCAAGCACTGTTCTGGATCTCGAGGAATCCGGTCTCGCCGAGGGTCTGGAGCTGGATGGCGTAGCTTGCCATCTTGACCACCTTATCCACCAGCGCGGGGCTTGGCGGGATGACTCGGTGGTAGTTGTAGTTGTCCTCTTTGGGCGGCTTGTATGAGATCAGGATGAAGCGCGGCACCAGCCCGTCGGCGAAACTGTCCATCGTCACCGCCTTGTAGAACTCCGAAGGCGTCGATTCTCCGAGCAGGCTCAGCGCCGGCGCATCGATAGCCCCGATCTGGTTCTCTTGCTTGGCGTGGGCGGTCCGCGCCAGCCGGCCGTGCCGGTTCCCAGCTGTATAGACATCCAGCAGGAAACGCTTCAGCAGAATCTCGTTCTCCCCGGCTCGCCGATTCAGCATCGTCTGAAGCCTCGTCCCGATCTCCCCGACCAGCGACACCATACAGGCGTTCTGCTCGGCCAGCGCCTTGCGCCAGCCGGTGGCGGAGATGCCTTCCGGCCCGCTGAATGCCGAGACGCCGGGGGCCTGCTGTTCCACCGCTTTGAAAAGCGCGTTGACCCCTTTCCGCATGGCGTCCTTACCGGACGAGGCCGGCGCCAGGAGCGCGATATAGAGGTTGAGGCACTCGCCCCCAAGGATTGTGTACTGCCGGCCAAAGACCCCTGCCATGAAGGCGAGGGCGCCGGCGATGGCCACGGGCTTTGCCGGATATGGGGCGGAGTGGTAGATATACTGGGCGATCTCGCCGACCAGTCCGGGAGGGAACTCGGCGTCCTGCGCCACCCCTTCCCACGCCTTCTTCGGCGCCGAGACACGCTCCAGGAGGTTCGCGACCAGCTCGCGTCCATGCTCCAGATCGGCCCCGGCGCTGGACGGCCGCAGCGCCAGTGCCCCGGCGAGGCTGTCCCGCAGGTACTTCTCGTGGTAGCTCTGGGCGGTGTGGCCTTTCTTGCCGTCTGCCTCGCCGCGGGGGCGGTAGAGGGTCGAGCGTGCGAAGATGCGCAGGATCTGGTCGTGGTTCGGAGTCCAGAAGGCCAGGATCGCCAGCAGGGCGGCGTCCGCCTCCGAGCTTGGGGTCCCGTTCATCAGATCCTGGAACTTTGCCCCCTGCCGGCTGTTGGCGATGCGGCTGATAAGCTCGTCGTCCCCGCAAGGCTCATCGCCGCTCGGCGGAAGTTCCTTGGTGGAGGCCACGCCGCCCATCTCATAGACCAGGCGCTCTAGCATGGTCGGGTGGCTTTGGATCGGTCCGGGTGTCAAGACATCGCCCGTGCAGATCATAAACCGGTCCTGGTCGTAGATCTCGACCGCGTCCCGGTTCAGCCCGCCGCCGATCGACCCGTACAGCACAATATGGACGCCGCGGCCGGACTGCGAGAGCTCGGCATAGGACGGGAAGTGCTGCAGGATGCGGGTGTGCCGGGCCTTTTGTTCCTCGGTAGTCCATTTGGCCGGGTCCGGCTCGTTGCTGGCGTCCTTAATATCAAGGTCAATGACCACGAACGGGTCGCCTTGGGATAGGATGTAGCCGATGGCCGGGGCGCCGGTCGCCACGGCCTCATCAAAAGTCATCCACTGGAGCGGGTCGCGCCACGCCATCTCGGAGCCGTCCGCCCGGCGCGGGCGCTTGTCCTTTTTCCCGGTCACAGGGTCGGGCGCCAGCGAGGCGGTGGCCCATTGCCGGCGAACCCGCATCTCGGCCGGGATATTGTTCCAGCGGTCCAGCGGCCCGAGGCCGAGGCTCCCGGTTTCCGCGTCGAAGCTGATTCTTGCCATATCAGGGGTGGTCCTTGAATAGAGGCTGGCCGGACAGGCTTTCATAGATCCTTTGGATCAGGTCGACATTAGGGCTCTTGGTGGTCCCGTCCAGGAAGCACCGCTTCCAAGCGAGGCTGACCCCGAAGCGCCGGGAGAAGTCGCGGTCGGAGAGCCCGCAGTTGCGGACTAGCTCCATGGTTCGGTACTTGAGGCTTGGATGGTTCATTGGGATACCCCTCCTTTCGGACCCCTTTATATGGCGGGGCTGGGGAATACTCCAGAGGTTTTTTATTTTTGGGTTGCGTGCGGGGGCTGGCCGGGGTATAAAGGGGTCTCGAAGCCAGATATGGAGCACCACCAATGAACCTTCCCGAGGAAAACGCCACCGCCGAGGAAATGCGCCGCTTTGCTGCTGGGCTCTCCACGGCCCGCCGGATGCGGTTGGCCGCGGCTCTGATCTATCCCGAGATCGAGGAGATCGAGGCCAACGACGCCGAGATGACCGACGATGCCAAAACGGCCGGCCGGGTCTTCGCCGACGAAATCGAAAGCGATCGCGATGACGCCTTCGAGGCCTTCGTCGACTTCATCTATCGGAGGATCTGAACCATGAACCGGTTTCTTTTGATTCTTCCGCTGGCGGCTTGTGCGGCTCCGCTGGCTGAATATGAGCCCGTCGTCGACCGGCCGACCGGGCGCTACGCGCAGGACTTGGCGGAATGCCGCTCCTTGGCGGCCGAAGCCGAGGCGCAGTACAACGAGCGCGTCGGCGCACAAATGGTGGCCAATATCATACTCGGGGCGGCGCTTGGTGCGGCCATCGGAGACAGCAGCCAGGCTGCCGCCTACGGGGCGTTGGCCGGAGGGGCCGCCACCGACACCGAAATCGCCCACGGCGGACCGCGGCGCATCATTGACCGCTGCTTGGCTGGCCGCGGCCACCGGGTACTTTCTGATCTCGGGAGGGGCTGAGGTATGACCCCGCTTCAATTGATGCAGGCGCTGGGGATCAACCCGGCACCGACCACCCATGCCGAGTACCTGGACAGCTGGCTGAAGATCAAGGACATCGCCAAGTCCTTGTCGGACACCGAGATGACCATGCGCAAGGCGCTGTTCGCCGCCACCTTCCCCGATCCCAAGGAAGGGGCAAACAATTTCATCCTGCCGGACGGGCGCAAGCTGGCCGCCACCCACAAGATCAACCGGTCCATCGACGAGGCTTTGATCCAGCCCACCCGGGCGGAATACGAGCTGCTGAATGACCGGCCGGTGGCTTTCGACGAGCTGTTGAAGGTCAAGCACGAACTGGTGACCAGTGCCTTCCGCAAGCTCCAACCGGCCAAGGACGAGGCCCTCGGCCCCGCCTACGCGGTCATCAGCAAAATGATCACGGCCAAGCCGGGGGCTCCCACCATGGAGGTCAAGGGATGAAGTGGCTTGATTGGGCCATTCAAGGGGCGCTTGGCGGGCTGATGCTTGCGGCGGCTTTTGGGGCGGCGATGATGCTTTTGGTAGCCTTTGGGGCCACCGGCCCTAACTGCCCCGGCAAGGATCCCTCCTGGATCGGCTGGTGCTCGGAGGCCCCCGATGCGTGGTAACTGGATCCAGATCTACGGCGGGGCGGCCTTCTACCCGCTGGACCCGCGGCCGGAAGATATCCATATCGAGGACATCGCGCACTCGCTGGCCCACCAATGCCGGTTCGCCGGCCATACTGTGGATTTCTATAGCGTGGCTGAACATAGCTGCTATGTGGCGCGGCTGGTTCCGCCAGAGATGCGGCTCGTGGCCCTTCTACATGACGCGGCCGAGGCCTATCTCCTGGATCTGCCACGGCCGATCAAGGAAATGCTGCCCGAATACCGCGTCATGGAGGACCGGGTCTGGGCCGCCATCACAAAACGTTTCGACCTCCCCCTGATCTTGCCAAGGGAGGTCAAATACGCCGATAACGCCATGCTGGCCACCGAGGGGCGGCAGGCGTTGAACCCGCCGGGGGCCGAGGCATGGACCGCGCCCCTTCCCCCACCGGCGGAGGTAGTCCTGAGGTTCTGGTCGCCTGAAAACGCCAAGCGGCATTTCCTCCACGCCTTCAAGGAGTTCTCGACATGAGCCAATTCGCCGAAGCCTCGGCACTGCCCGAGGCTTACAAACTGCCGCCGCCGTCCATCGCGCAGGTGGATGCCCACCCGGACGCCGCTTTCATCTGGTCGGTCATTCTGGCGACCCGCCGGGATATGAGACTGACCTATCGGCCGGGCTACCCGGAAATCAAAACCTATGTAGAACAGGAGGTGGTCACCGGTGGCACTTAATTGGTCCACCACAGACAAGGAGGCCGTCGGGCACGGGGTCAAGATCCTGGTCTATGGCCGGGCGGGCATGGGTAAGACCCGGCTGTGCGGCACGGCCCCGTCCCCTGTGATCATCTCGGCCGAGGCGGGGCTCCTGTCTCTGCGCCATAAAAGCATTCCGGTCATCACCGTCTCCACTATGCAAGATGTCTGGGATGCTTTTACCTGGTGCCAGACCAAGGGGAAGGCGGCTGGGATCCAAACCATCTGCCTCGATTCGATCTCCGAGATCGGGGAGAAGGTGCTGGCGGTGCAAAAGAAGAAGAAGCCGGACCCGCGCCAAGCCTACGGCGACATGGCGACCGAGATGATCGACCTTGTCAAGAGCTTCCGTGACCTGCCGGGGTTCCACGTGGTCATCACCGCCAAGGAAGCGACCAAGACCGATCCGGTGACCAATGTCAGCCGGGCCGAGCCCACCGCCCCCGGCCAGCAGGTCGGGCCGGCGCTCCCCTACCTGTTCGACGAGGTCTTCCACGCTCACAAGATCGCGGACAACCTCAACAAGGAGCATTACGTCCTGCGGACCCGCGCCAGCTTCAACGCCGACGCCAAGGACCGCTCCGACGCGTTGGATGAACTCGAATACCCTGACCTTGGCGCGATCATCGCCAAGATCCTGGCAGCCCCGGCCAAGCAATAATACGGCCACAACCCAAGAAAGGAGACCAATATGGTCGCTTTGAACTTCAACGCAGCCCAATATGAGCCGTCCACAGGGGCCGCGGATGTCCTGGAAACCGGGGTCTACTCGGTCCAGATCGTGGCATCCGAGGTCAAACAGACCAAGTCCGGCAACGGCTATATGCTGGTCCTGACCATGTCCTGCCTCGACCAGCACGTGGCCGGGCGCAAGCTGACGGCGCGGCTGAATATCCACAACCCCAGCGCCCAAGCGGTCGAGATCGCATACCGCGAGCTGTCGGCCATCAGTCACGTGGTCGGCGTGCTGAACTGGCAGGATACCCAGCAGCTCCACGGCCGCCCGTTCAAGGTCTCGGTCGAGAAGGTCGAACGGAACGACAAGCCAGGTGCTTTCTCGAACGATATCAAGGCTTATATGGACTACGCGGGAAACCCCCCGAACGCCGGGAACGCCGCCGGTGCTGGGAACTCCCCGATTCCGTCCGCGCCGCCTGCGGCTCCGACGGCCCCGGCCGCCGCCCCGGCCGCCGCTTCTGCCCCGGCCCCGCAGCCGCCCGTGGCGGCCCAGCCCGCGATGCCGCCCTCCGCACCGGCTTCGGCTCCTGCCCCGGCCCCGGCCCCGGATGCTGCGCCGGCCGCGGCCCCTTGGCAAGCGGCTGCTCCTGCTCCGGCCCCTGCCCCTGCCCCTGCACCCCAGAACACCTCCGCTCCCGCCCAAGCTCCGTGGCAGCAGCCGGGGGCAGCGGCGCCCGCGGCGCCGACGGGGGGAACTGCGGTCCCGCCGTGGCAGCAACAGTGACCGACGGGCGGTAGCTCCGCCCCGGTTTCCGGATAGCCACCGGACGGCTTTTGACCTTATGGGCCGGGAAAAACAAGGTAACGCTACCGGGGGCCGGCGTTAAGGCGCCCCCACCTTTTAACCTCTTTAGGGAACAACGAGATGACAAAACTTCCCGGATATCTGATCGGCTATGTGGCCTCGATCCTGATCCTGAACCTGGCCTTCAGCTACGTCCCGATGGTCGACCTCGGCTTCGGACTGTTCAGCCCCATGGCGGTCCTCGCCGGCCTTGTCTTTGTGCTGCGCGACTACGCCCAGCGGCAGGTCGGCCACTGGGTCCTTGGTGGCATGGCCGCCGGCGCCCTCCTGTCCTTTTGGCTGGCCGACCCGTTCGTCGCCACCGCATCTGTGGCTGCGTTCGTCGTGTCCGAGCTCGGCGACTGGCTTCTCTACACCATCACCAAGAAGCCGTTCCACCAGCGGGTGCTGGTCAGCTCCGTCTTGGCGACTCCGATCGACACCGCCGTCTTTCTGTACCTGATCGACGGGATGACGGCGGGCACTTTCGTCCTGATGGTGGCGGCCAAGATGGTGGCGGCGTTGGCGGTCTGGTATATGTATCATCGCCGCCCGGCCTACCTCCGCCCGGCTTGATCTCGGCGCGGCCCTCTGGTATAAACCGGAGGGCCAACACCAAAGGAGCAGAGACATGAGTACTTTCGATATAGATCGTAAATACTCCGAAAACGAAGTTGCCATCCTGGCCCCGCAGCTCTTCAATGTTCTCAAGAAGGACTTTGTATGGGGTCCGGGAGCTTGGGGGACAAACCCTCGAGTGCGGGCGGCGGCCACTATTCTCTTCGAAGAAGGGGAGATATTTGGAGGCTATTTGAATGCGGCCGCCGAATAAAGCGACCGTCATCACCGATGCCAGCTTCTGTCCAGATACCAAAATCGGCACTTGGGCCGGCTGGATCAAGATGGATGTTCCACCCTACCCTGGCCCCATCAGAGGAAGCGGTCGGCTGCGCCACAGCGAGGACTCGACCACCGCCGAGGTCATGGCGGCCGCCAATGGCTGCTACCTGGCCGCGGCTAACGGGGCCTCGCACATCCTTCTGCAGTCGGATTGCATGGCTGTGATTCATCTGGTCGAGGGCCGCGGGAAAGCGGAACGCCTGCTGGCCATCTGGGAAGATTTGATGGGGAGGGGTGTCATGGCTGGGGTCTTCATCACGGCACGCCATGTCAAAGGACACGGGCGAATCCACAACGCCCGCACCTGGGTCAACGACTGGTGCGATCGCACCGCCTATGAAATTATGAGGAAAGCCCGTGCAGAACATCGGACCGCGAATTATCAAAGCCATCGACAAAAACGTGCAGCAGGTGGAAGCCCGCCGGAAAGGTCGAACCCATCTTGGAGCATCTGTCCTCGGCCGTAAATGCCTGCGGCAGATCTGGTACGGCTTCCGATGGATGCACATCACACAGCACCAAGGTCGGATGCTGCGCCTGTTTGCCCGCGGTCACCGGGAGGAAGCCAAGTTTATTGAGCTGCTGCGCGGGCTGGGGATGCTGGTCCAGGAAGGGCCGGAGACTGGCGGCCAGTTCACCTTCTCCGACCATAACGGGCATTTCGGCGGGTCTTGCGATGGCATAGTCCATCAGATCGAGAAGGTGTTCCCAGATATGCCCTTGGATGGTCCGGGGCTGGCAGAGTTCAAGACCGCCGGCGAGAAGGCTTTCATCGACATGGCTGGCAAACTGGAGGACTATCGCAAATGGGTGACGGATCCGGTCGGCCGGACCTTCCCCGGCAAGGGGGTTCTGACCAGCAAGCCGGAGCATTACGTCCAGATGCAGGTCTACATGCACTACTTCAAGTTGAAGTGGGCGCTTTATATGGTGGTCTGCAAAAACACCGACGACCTTTATATCGAGATCATCCACTACAAGCCGGAGGTGGCCGAGGCCTACGCCGATCGGGCGCGGCAGATCGTGGAAGCCGGCCACCCGCCCCCGCGCATCAGCCAAGACCCGTCCTGGTGGGAATGCAAGTTCTGCGACTTCCGGGAGATCTGCCACAGGAGGGCGGTGCCGGCGAAGAACTGCCGGTCTTGCATATACTCCAAACCGGTTGAAAACGCCGGCTGGGCATGCGATAAATTCCACAGCGCCATCCCACCAGACTTCATCCAGCAGGGCTGCGACAACTGGGACCCGATAATGGAATGAAGAAGCAACCGCGGGACTACCAGATCGCAGGCGCGGACGCCCTGTGGTCGCATGTCCACACAAAGCCCGGATCCAACCCGCTGGTCCTGATGCCCACCGGATCGGGAAAGAGCCTCACCATGGCCATGTTCATTGCCGGGATGGTCCAGACCTACCCGCACTTGCGGTTCCTTAGCTTGACTCACGTCAAGGAGCTGGTCGCCGGCAACTATCGAGAGCTGATGGAGCTTTGGCCGACCGCTCCGGCTGGAATCTATTCCGCCGGGCTGGGCCGGAAGGATGTTCATGGCCAGATCACCTTCGCCGGGATCGACTCCATCGGGCGGAATATCGGGCGTTTTGGGCACATTGACTTTGTGGTGGTGGACGAGGCCCACCGGATCAGCGATAACGAGAAATCAACCTACCAGAAGGTGTTTGCAACCCTGCGCCAGCGCAACCCGAATCTGATAGTCATCGGCTTTACGGCCACCGGTTTCCGGATGGGCACCGGGATGCTGACGGACGGCAGCCTATTTGACGAAATCTGCTTCGACCTCTCTAGCGCCGAGGCCTTCGTCTGGATGGTCCAGCAGCGGTACCTGCTCCGGCTCGTCTCCAAAAACCCGGGCATCCAGGTCGACGAGTCCAAAGTCAAGATCCGGGCCGGCGAATACGAGGAGAAATCCGCCTCCGCGGCCTTCCGAGAGCAAGACATCCTGGAGAAAGC
Organism: Pigmentiphaga sp.; assembly: GCA_023228945.1. Lineage (GTDB taxonomy): Bacteria > Pseudomonadota > Gammaproteobacteria > Burkholderiales > Burkholderiaceae_B > Verticiella. Next base: position 35,868 of record JALOAI010000031.1, read on the forward strand.
CGTCGATATAATGATCGCGCATGCCGAGGAAGAAGGCCGGCAGGCGTGGTTGACCTTTGCCCAAAGCATCGACGACGCCGAGCTGTTGGCGGATATGTTTCGGTACAAGGGCTACCCGGTCGAAGCCGTCCACAGCAAGCGGGGGGACCGCGACGACGTCCTCGCCAAGCACCGGCGGGGCGAGCTGATCGGGGTAGTCAACAAGGATGTCCTGACTACGGGCTACGACGATCCGCGGATCGACTTGATCGGCGTCCTGCGGCTGACTCGTAGTCCGGGGCTTTGGGTGCAGCTGTTGGGGCGCGGCACCCGCCCCCTGTGGACGCCCGGATATGACATTTCGACATGGGAAGGACGCGAGGCCTCCATCCTGGCCAGCCCCAAGCAGAATTGCCGGGTGCTAGACTTCGCCGGGAACATCCTGCGTCTGGGTCCGATCAACTACCCAACGATCCCCAAACAAAAGAAGAAAGGGGGTGGAACGCCGCCGGTCCGCGAGTGCCCGGAGTGCGGAACCCATAACCACATCAGCTTGCGCTGCTGCGAGGAGTGTGGCTACGAGTTCCCGGTCCAGCAGAAGGTCAAGGCCGAGGCCAGCTCACAGGAGCTGGTGGTTGACTTGAACAATCTGCCGCCGCCAGCGCCAAAAGAGTACGGGGTTTTCCGGGTGGATCAAATGATTGCCGCTCCACACAAAGGGCGGAACGGGAAGCCGGATTCGATGCGCGTGGACTACTTCTGCGGCGTCCGGAGGTTCTCTAAATGGGTCTGCTTGCAGCACGGTGGGTTCCCGCGAAAGGATGCCGAGCGTTGGTGGAAGCGGCACGCCGGCACCTTCGCCCCGGCCACGGCTGAAGAAGGTGTCGCGCGCTTTGGCGAATGCGACAAGCCGCATTACCTGAAGGTCTGGGTCAACGGCAAATACCCACAGATCGAAGGATATGACTTCGAAGGGCTGGCGTTTGAGTTACCTCCGGAGTTGGGCGGTCCGCCGAAGGCCCTGGACCAAGACGCCGCAAAGGAAGCCGCGGACCTCGCGGAAAAATCCCGGGTCGATGCCCTTGTGAAGGAGATGTTCGATGACGAAATCCCCTTCTGATCTTGAGACCGCCGTCCTGGACCTAATCGAGAGGGCTCGGCTCTATCGGAGCTGCCCGACCTGCCAGCACTTCGAGGAGTCCTCGGAGATCTGCGATCTTGCGGGTGGGCGCCCGCCAGCAAGAATCATCGCGATGGGGTGCGACAAATATCTTGAGGAACCGCCGTTTTAGGTGTTGACTAGTCCCTCGTGTGCGCCTATATTGGGTGTATAGAGGAACAAGGAGCACCACGCCATGAAAACCTACACCCGCGCTCGCGCCGCCAAAGCCGCTCTCCAAAAGATCCTGGACATGCATGAGGCCGAGGACTTCGAGGTCCAGACATTCCTGGTGGAAGAGGGGCGTTTCAGCGCCGACGTCATCTTCGCCGCCTACCCAGCGCCGGAACTGGTGGACGATTTGTCGGCGGCCGGCTTTAACTTTGGGTGGGATCCCGCGGGGGCACCGGCCGAGATGGCCGACACCGCCGTCGATCCCGCTCCGGAGATCACGGAAATCGAAACGTTGACCGAAGGTCCGGTGGAGGATATGACAGCCGCGGAGATTCCCGCCGCTGGCGGGCTGGCCGACAAGCTGGATGTCCGCGGCGTCGAACCCAAGGCGCCCCGCAAGCCGGCGTATGTCGCCGAGACCTCGACCGTGGAAGGCCCCACCAAACGCGTGTGGGCCATCGCCGATTCCATGACGGGCGCGACCCGCAAGCAAGTGATCGACGCTTGTCGCGAGGCGGGGATCGCTTTCGGCACGGCTCGTACTCAGTACCAGAAATGGTTTACCGCGAATAAAGTAGGGTAACCAAGCATTTTCCCCTTGACCCCAAACCGGGGTCAGGGTAGGATAAACCTACTAGAGCTTCAACCCGAAGAACCCAGCAACCACAAAGGAACCCGAACCATGAACGATGCCGTCGAAACCCCCGTCGCCGAAGAACCGAAAGCCGCGAAGCCCCGCAACGAGTCCCAGAACGGCGTCTCGAAGCCGGCCGCCGGTACCAAGACCGGCCGTGTCTGGGAAATCGCGGACGCCATCTCGGCCAAGCTGCAGCGCCCCGCCCTTCGTGAAGAGGTCATGAGGGCCTGCGAGGACGAGGGCATCAACCGCGGCACCATCGCCACGCAGTATGCCCGCTGGACCCAGTTCTACGGCGTGTCGAAGGAAGATCGCCAGGCGGCGCGCGAAGCTGCGAAGCCCCCGAAGCCGGTCAAGGAGCCCGCGGCCCCGGCGCCCACCGAAGCCTGATCCAGGTCTCCGGTACCGTCCGGTAGCCCTGCCCGTCCATGGGCAGGGCGTATCAAAACGGACAACGGCCGGTACGGAGGTGGGACTCCATACCGGCCGTCTTCATTCAGGGGCGCCGCCCCATACCCATCCAAGGAGCACCACCAATGAAACTCGATCCCAATCACGCCGTCGTCGTCCTGTCCGGCGGGCAGGACAGCACCACCTGCCTGTTCTGGGCCGCGAAGCGGTACGGTAAGGTTTCCGCGGTCACCATCGACTATGGCCAACGCCACGCTGTCGAGCTCCAGGCGGCCCAACGGGTCTACGCCTTGGCCAAAGCGCAGCGCCCGGGCGTGGAATGGGGCGCCCATGTCACCGCCCCTGTGGGCGCCATTCTGCAGTCCTCCTCCCCGCTGGTCTCGGAAAACGAGCTGGAACAATACGCCGACTACCGCAGTCTGCCGGGCGGGCTGGAAAAAACCTTCGTTCCACTCCGGAATCAGCTGTTTCTGACCATCGCTGCCAACTGGGCGGTCCACTGGGGTGCCGGGAGCTTGGTTACCGGTGTCTGCCAAGAGGACTACGGTGGCTACCCCGATTGCCGGGAAGCCTTTATCGGGGCGGTCGAAGAAGCCATCAATCAGGGGCTTGGGCTGGCGCCGGACCCCGAAGACCCCGAGTACGAATACTCGGTCTATCCCGGCCAGTTCTGCATCAAAACCCCGCTGATGCACCTGACCAAAGCGCAGTCCGTCCACTTGGCCCGGGAGGTTGGGGCCATGACGGCGCTGGCCTTCAGCCACACCAGCTATGACGGCCAATATCCGCCCACAGGGAAGGATCATGCCACGCTACTGCGGGCCAAAGGATTCGCCGAGGCCGGGTGCGCGGACCCGCTGGTGGCGCGGGCCTTCTTGGATGGGCTGATGGAGTGCCCGGACGAGCTGCGCAGCCCCAGTGATGGGTCTTTCATTGCCGAAGGCGGGGCGCTGCTCCGGTCAATCGAGGAGGCCGGCGCCTTCTTGGAAGAGCAAGGACTCCTGTGATGCTGGCGCACCTGATTGGATTCCTCGGGATGGCCTGCGTCGTGACGGCCTATTTCATGATCACCGAAAAACGGTGGACTACGGACTCCCAGATTTACCACTGGGTCAACCTGGCGGGAGCGGTCCTTCTCCTGGTCAGCCTGCTGGTCCACTTCAATCTCGGGTCTTTCATCATCGAGATTTTCTGGATCGGAATTGCCTTGCGGGGGCTGGTTAAAGCCGGTCCGGCCCGGACATAGGGCTGTCGGGCGGGGGAGGGCTTTCCATGGCCTTCCCCCTGCCTTATAAAAGAGGGGCCTGTCGGGCGAAAAATAAGGGCACCACCTATGAATCTGTATGTCGCCGGGATCTATGCTTCAAACTTCAATAAAGGCGGCCGCCTATACCTGAAGGCTACCGAGAACGCAAAGGCGCACCGCGACAACGTCCGCTTCAATCTGGAATCCTACCACTACATCCACAAAGGGAAGTACGTGGAGCAGATCCGGCGGGATGGAGTCAAGGTGTTCTTGGACTCCGGAGCTTTCTCCTCTTTCAGCCTTGGGGTCGATGTCTCCATCGAGGCATACGCCGAGTTCGTCAAAGCCAACCAAGATATCATCGAGATGGCCTCGGTTCTGGACGCCATCGGGGACCCGGTCGGGACATACCACAATCAGCAGACCCTGGAACGGCTTGGGGTGGAGGTCTTGCCGTGCTTCCACTATGGGGAGCCTCTGGACCTCTGCGAATATTATGTCCGCAACTACGATTACATCACCCTCGGCGGGATGGTCCCAATCCCGAACAATAAACTTGAGGTCTGGCTGGACGAAGTCTGGAGCCGGGTGCTTACGGACAAGGACGGCTACAGCCGAATCAAGATCCACGGATTCGGTCTGACGGCTCGTAAACTGATGGCCAAGTACCCGTGGTACTCGGTCGATTCCTCGTCTTGGGTCCAGGCCGCGGCCAACGGCGGGATCGTTTTCCCAGAGCTGCCGCGGCCAATCGCTATTTCGGAACGGAGCCCGAAGATCAAAGACTTCATGGGCCACTACAGCACCCTGCCCGCGGCGACCAAGGCGCGGGTGGATCAGCTGCTAGCTTATTACGGCAGCTCCGCGGAGGAGATGGCCACCGACTATAAATCCCGATGGGCGTTTAACGCCTTTACATACGACCGCCTTGGCTATATACTAGGCGAAGACCACTGGCGGAAGCCGTTCCGCGCCACTCAACCGGGGCTATTTTGATGCTTGAAGCTCTTAAATTTGTTCAGGGGGCGGTCCAGCGCAACGGGGTGACCCCCGAGCTGGAGCACTTCACCATCAAGGACGGGAGGGTCACCGGATTCAACGGCTATATGGCGCTGTCGGCACCGCTGCCCTTGGATATTGAGGCCATGCCCAAGGCGGACCTATTCCACAAGGCTCTGGCCGCCTGCGGCGATAGCATCGCCATTGCCATGACCCCGAACGGCCGGCTGCATATCCGATCCGGGGCCTTCAGCGCCTACATCCCGTGCATTGATAAGGCAGTCTATGACGCGCGTCCGGAAGGGGAATCGTTCCCGGCCCCGAAAGGCATGGCCGCGGCTTTTGCCCGGACGCTCCCGTTCATCGGGGATGACGCCTCCCGGCCGTGGGCAATGGGGCTTTCGATCGCCCACGGCACCTACACCGCGACAAACAACGTCATTTTGCTACAGCTTTGGGACGGGCACGGGCTGCCGACCATAAACTGCCCTCGGTTTGCGGTGGCCGAAGTGGCGCGCATCAAGCAAGACCCTGTGGAAATCAGGATCGGGGGTGGATCTATTTCGTTTCTGTACGAGAATGGGCGGTGGCTGCGATCCCAGGTATTGGCGACCGATTGGCCGGTTGAGATGATGAATAAAATCCTCGAACGCCCCAGCCAGCCGCAGCCGCTTCCGGAAGGGTTCTTCGACGCGGTCGATAAGCTGGCTCCCTTTACCACGGACGGTCCCTCCTCGCCAATACACTTTACTACGGACGGGATGACCACAGGGGGGCCGGGGGCTTCTGAGGGGGCGCAGGTGGCAATCGAAGGGCTGCCGGGTGGCGCCGCCTTCCGGCTGAAGGCCTTACAGCTGCTTAAAAACGAGGTGCAGAAGATCGACCTTGGAATGCATCCGTCCCCATGCCTCTTCTTTGGAGAGAACAGTCGTGGGGCTTTGATCGGGATGCAGTTCTGATGCGGTGGACTGACCAAGGACTTTTCTGGCATGATGTCCCAGCCAGCCGCAAGCGTGGAGAGCGGGTTCTCGGTCCTATGCCAGAGATCCCGGAGACCGGGTGGCTACCTCCTACAGAGTTCCCAAACCTGTCCGCCGCGAAAGTCATCGGATTCGACACCGAGACCAAGGACCCGGAGCTCCTGACTGCGGGGCCGGGCTGGGCGCGCAGCAAGGGCCATATCATCGGAATCTCGATCGCCGCTCCGGGGAAAGCGTGGTACTTTCCCATGCGGCATGAGGTCCAGCCGGAGCTGAATATGGATCCGGAGCAAGTCCTGCGGTTCGCGGCGCATGCCCTTGGCGACGCCCGCCCTAAAGTCGGGGCCAACTTGATGTACGACGTAGGGTGGCTACAGCAGGAGGGAGTCCGGGTGGGCGGGAAGCTTTTCGATATCCAGTTCGCGGAGGCGCTCCTGGACAGCGAGGCTCCGGATGTGTCGCTGGATGGCCTGGCGCAGCGATATCTAGGAGTCGGGAAGACCACCTCTATCCTTTACGACTGGCTGGCGCAGTGGCTGGGCGGGGCGGCCAATGACAGGCAGCGGGCTAACCTCTATCGGTCCCCCATCACCCTCGCCGGCCCGTACGCGGAATCCGACGCCGCCCTTCCGATCGGCATCCTCGGCCAGCAATGGGCCGCCATGGACCGCCGCGGGGTCTTGGACCTTTTCGATCTGGAATGCCGGCTGATCCGCCCCCTGGTCGCCATGCGCTTTCGCGGCGCCCCTGTGGACCTGAATAAAGCGGAGGAAGCTTATGACCGACTTGGTAAAGAAGCGGAGATCATCGAACGGCAGCTGAAGGAGATGGCGGGGCAGCCCGTCAACCCGGCCGCGCGAGAAAGTATCAAAGCCGCGTTTACCAAACTTGGCATTCCTCACCCTATCGCCAAAGACAAAAAGACCAAGGAAGAGAAGGTCAGCTTCTCTGCGGATCTTCTGGAGCTGGTAGATCACCCGCTGGCGCAGAAGATTGTGGCACATCGCCAGCTTTTGAAAGTCCGGAATACCTTCATCAAAAGCTATATCCTAGACAAGCACGTCAACGGACGAATCCACTGCAGCTTCCACCCTCTGAAATCCGACAAAAGCGGCACGCGCAGCGGGCGGTTCAGTTCCTCGGACCCTAACTTGCAGAACATCCCGGTGCGGACGGAACTTGGTGGTTTGGTCCGGGAAGCTTTCGTCGCCCGGCCGGGGGCGCGTTGGGTTAAACTAGATTACTCCCAGATTGAATACAGACTCCTAGCCCACCATGCGGTCGGGCCGGGGGCCGAAGAGCTACGTCGCGCCTACAACGAAAACCCGGACGTCGACTACCACGAACTCACACAGGAACTGGTCTTGAAGCTCACTGGGATGGACTTGCCACGAAGAAACATCAAAACGATCAATTTCGGTCTTATCTATGGGATGAGTCAGCCGGAGCTGGCCAAACGCCTGCACCTGGATAAGAAGGGGGGCGGCAACTTGTTTGACAGCTACCACAGGGCGGCGCCGTTTGCCAAGGCCACCATGGACGCGGCCGCCGAGGAGGTCCATTCCCGAGGATTTGTGGAAACGGTTTTGGGACGCAAGTCAGACTTTCCCCTGTGGGCGCCCTCCAATGCCTACGGAGTTCCTGGATTGCCGTATGGGCAGGCGATCCTTGAATACGGCCCCGCCATCAAAAGGGCCTTCACCCACAAGGCCCTCAACAGGAAGCTGCAGGGAGGTGCGGCGGATGTCATGAAGAAGGCTTTGGTGGATGCTTACGAAGCAGGGCTCTTCGCGGACGACGCCTGCGGCACCCCAATGCTGACCGTCCACGACGAGCTGGATTTTGAGGATGAAGGAGACCCAGATTCCCCGGCGTGGGCGGAGTTGAAGCGGGCGATGGAAACCTGCCTCCCGCTTAAGATACCGGTTCGGGTCGATATGGGGGTCGGTCCGAACTGGAAAGATGCGGACTGACCTTGGTGGTTGACCTCTGAAGGCATCCGGGGTATATTAGATAAAATGCAGGAGGATGGAATGAGCGACCACATCACCATGATCAACCGTCGCCGGTGCCTGGCTGATATGCTGAACGCCTGCCCCCACAGAGGGAACTAGATATGGACCACCACGCTATCGGCAGCCTTTCCGCAGTGCGGGCCGGGGCGGAAAGGCGAGAAAATGAGCGAGACGATTATCTTGCCCGGACAGCGAGAATGGTTCCCGGCCGATGAGTGGTCGGCAGACAGCCACCTGTTCGAGGACACCGAAAGCGTTTGGCTGTCGCTGATGATCGCACGCCGTCCCGGAACCGGGGCGCTCTCTCGGCTGATGGACGCGATCTGGCGAACGGGCCGCAGGGAAGCGGAATACAGGAAGAATGGGCGGTGCGCCGATTAACGCCGGTTGAATGCGCCCGCCTCCAGGAATTTCCCGATCACCACACCCGGATCGCATGGCGCGGCGCATCGCCCGAGGACTGCCCGGACGGGCCGCAATACAAGGCCCTCGGCAACAGCATGGCGGTGCCCTGCGTCCGCTGGATCATGGACCGGATTCGCATCAGCTACGAGCAGCACGCCGCCCAATGGTCCGGCACAGAACAGGAGGCCACCCAATGACCACCCCTGACACCAGCCGCGAGGCGATGGTTAGGCTCTTGCAGACCATCACCCGCAACGGGTCGCTTGATGATGGGCGGACGCTGCATGAGGTTATCGCTGACGCCCTGCTTGCCCGTGGCCTGCGCCTGCCGGGGGATGAGAGGGCGGAGCGGGTCATCGTTGATCTGGCCGCCCATCTCGCCGCAGCTATCAGCTTGCTTGAGCGCGTGGGCAAGACAGCCAAGAAAGCTGCGCCGTCTGACAAGATGTTCGATCAGATGCTGGCCGATTACCGCGCGTCTCTGGAACGCGCCCGCGCTCTGCTCAACGATGGAGGCCGGGATGAGTGAGCATTACAGCACCGATGGGGCGATCTGCCCACATTGCGAAACCGTAGCAGACCCTGCTGATGACAACTATCCGCTCTACAGTGAGGAAACCTGCGAATGGGAATGCGGCCAATGTGGAAACACGTTCAGCGTTTCGGTCTATGTCAGTCACTCATGGACGACGAAAATATCGGAGGACCACCCAATGACCACGCCTGACACCAGCCGAGAGAGCGTGGCCCGATGGGCGCCGGTCGGATACGACACCGGCATGTCGGCGATGCGCGATGGTCCGTTTGTTGAATACGCCGACTACGCCGCCCTCCGCGACCAGCTTGACGCCGCAGAGGAACAGTCCCGAGGACTGACCGGGGATATTGAGTGGTTGGAGACGGAAAACAAGGCGCTACAGGCCGAGCGCGATGCGGCGCTGGCGCTGGTCGGAGCGGCCTACGAGGCGGCTGTTGTGCCCGTAAAAGAGTGGATGTGTGATACTGTGCCGCTCACTGCCGAAAAAGTGACGCAGGAAATCAGAGCCCTCACCCCCGCCGACGCCCTCGACGCCCTCGACCAGATCAAGCGGGAGGCACGAGCGGAAGGGATGCGGGAGGCGATGAGGATCATTTTGGACCGTATCGACCCCGAAAACAAGCGGGGTCGCCTTCAAGCTCGAACCATCCTCGAACGGGCTGCTGCTGAAATCTTCGCTCGCGCCGCCGAGATCGAGAAAGGAGAGGGCCATGACTGACGCACCGGAGCGGATTTGGGCCAAGGCTTATCATGGGGAGCCGAAGTGCGGGTATTGGGAGGATCGACCGATCAGGCCGAACAACCCCGAGAATGTGGGCACCGAATACATCCGCGCCGACTCCATAGAAGCCATGCAGGCGCTGATCGGTGCGGCCGAATCGCTGGTTGAGTTTCACAACCTGCCGCCGCTGGCGAAGCGTCTTGACGTATTCCAGATGCGAATGGCCGCGCTCGCCTGCGCCCTCTCCAGCACCGGGAAGGGGGAGTGATGACCACGCCAGACCGGATATGGATCGACCCCGAAATGATGGCGCAGACCGTCACCGCCAGACGTCTCGGATCATGGCGAGCACCCCGCGTCGATCAGCGCGATGAGCCGCGCCCCCGTGACCACCGCCCTATCGCTGCCCTCAGCCGCCAGCGCCGCCGCGTGATCGGCCCGCGCCTGACGGGTGCCGTCACAGAGCGCGTCATGGCTGATCGCGGTCGCGCAGCCTGAGCCACTCGCGCAGAGCATCAGGATCGTCGCCCATCTGAACATCGTCCATCCTTTCCCGAGTCTTGCGGTATGCCCGCTCCGCGTCTCTCTCGGCCCTGTGGGCACCAGAGCGCCGCCCGGCCAGCCAAGCGCCCACCAGGGCGACAAGCCCGCCCAGCACCGCGCCCAGCGGGCCGAACAGCCATTCGATCAGTGCAGCCACAGCCACAGCCCCCCGACAATTGCGGCCACCACCAGCGCCGCGACAAACACGACGCTGGCGACTATTTCATCCAGCCGGTGCATTACCGCACCCGTAGGTTGTTGAGCGCCACCAGCCCGGTGACGCCCGCGACGATCAGCAGACCGACCGCCTGCCCCTCTGACCACAGCCAGGCGGCGATGCCTGCCGTGATCGCCAGCTTGACGACGACCCAGCCGTAGCGGCCGAGGCGGCCCATCATCCAGCGGATCACCGGGTTCGCCTCGATCCCGCCCCGGCGCAGGGCGCGCAGCGTGGTCAGCACGTCCGCGATCTGCGCCAGCGCGTAGGCGATCAGCGCCGGGGTCATGTCGCCCACCCCCGGCGCTTGGCCAGCGCATAGACCGCCTCGGTTGCAGCGCCCACGCCAGCGGCGACAATGAGCACGATATCCGGATCACCGGCCAGCATATCGCCAACGTGCATTCCCGCGATGAGCCCCACGCCGTAGCGCAGGGCGATCCTCACGACAGGTGCGAGCATGGTCAAACCTCTCACAGATAGGCCAGACAGGCCCGGTGGATGCCCGCCGCGAGGGCGGGCAGGCTGCGGTCAGCGGCCTCGCAGTCTGCGCGGTTGCTGCCGAAATACGGCTCGATCAGGATGGCAGGCGGACGGCCCGCATTGAGGGCCGCATGCCCACCCTGTTTCGGGGCGGTCTGTTTCAGGCCCCGATCCCGCAGGCCGAGTGCTGCGACCATCTCCGCCTGCACCAGCGTGGCGAGACGGCGACTGGCCGCACTGCCGCTGATCAGCGTCTCGGTCCCGGTGGCCGAGGGCGTGGAAAACGAGTTGAAATGCAGCTCCACCGATGCCGTCGCCCCGGACGCATCGACCTCGGCATAGGCCCGTGCGATCTCGCCTGCCCCCGGCGTGCGGCGGATCACGACATATCGCCCCGGCTCCAGCGCCGCGACCTGCTCGGCCAGCGCCCCGCACCAGTCGTATTCGGTGCGCCCGTCCGTGACCCGGACAGCGCCCTGTGCTCGCGGGTTGTGGCCCACCACCAGCGCAATGCGCCGAGTGGGCAGCGGTCTTGACGGAAGGTGCGGCGGGGCATTGCTGGACCGCAGCCCCCCTGCCAGCAGAGACAAGAGCCATTTCAGCATGTCGTCACCTCATGAAGAAAAGCCCCGCTCCGAGCGGGGCGGATGCTTTCGGAATTGGCGCGGACTACCTGTCCGCCTTACTGTCGAGCTTGCTTTCCAGGCGCGTGAGCGTCCGCCCGATACCCTCAAGTTGCGCGGCGATGGATGCCTGCGCGGCGGTGATCGCGACGGAGCCGTTTTCGAGCGCATTGATCCGCTTGTCCATGCGCTCATGGTCCCGCAGCAGGCCCTGCAACGCGGCCTCGGTTTTGGCCCGCTCGCTGCCCCCGCGCCATATCCAGCCCGCCGCGCCGGTGAACGCGGCCAGAATGAGCGACCACAGGCCCGGCTCGAACGTCTGATTAGGCATGTCATTTCTCTCTGTTGTCATTTCGTCAGCCCCTCGGCTTCGGGAACGGCCCGCGCACCCACGCGCCCCGGTCCAGCGCCGAGGGCGGCGGCAGGGTCCACGGTGGCTGCCAGCCGTCGCGCATCGTCATGCGCAGCCCCACGCCGGTCTCGGTGGTGATCGTCACCGGCCAGTCGGTCTGACGCAACGCGGCGCGGGCGTGTTTGACGGCGGTCTGGATCGACGACAGCGTGGTATAGGATCCGACCTGCTCCTCCATCCGGGCGGCGATATGGTCGTAGGTCAGCGTCCGGCCGGGCGCGTCGGACAGAATCACCAGCAGGGCGGCGGGCCTGCGGCCGAGGCCGCCGGGCACCGCGTCTATGCAGCGCGCGATCCGCAGGCCCCGGTTGGTGATCTCGCCTGCCAGCATGTCCTGTAGATACGCGACCCGCTCCGCGTCGGTCATTCCCTCCATGAAGTCGGCGTGCAGGCGCATGGTGCGTTCGGTCCAGCTCACGCGATATCCTCCCGAATGCGGATGTCGATCATGTCGGCATTGGGCACGGTCTCGACCGTGCCATCGGCATAGGTGACCTCGAATTCGGCCCAATAGGCCCCCGCCCGCGCGGTATCCTCGGGGCGCCAGTCGTAGCGCACCAGCCCCGCGCCGGCCTCCACGACCACCGCCGGGCGGCGACTCACCACCACCTCGGCCACCACCTCGGCCGCCGCCGTCCCTGCCGCGACCCGGCGGGCCATGTTGAACACCACCGACGCCCCCGCCAGATCGAGCGGCCCGGCATCGGTGCGCAGATACCGCAGCAACGCGGGACTGGTGTCGTGGCGCTTGAGGTAGAACGTCATGGTGCCCTCGCGTAGGTGCGGCCCGACGGGCCGGTTGCTGTGGATGCGCTGCGCCCCTCGAACGCGGCGCGGCGGCCGGACATGCCCGGTATCCCGATGGGGCTGCCGGTGATGACAGGGCGCGGCGTCACGACACTGCCCCCCGCGAGGCCGTGGCGCTGGCCCAGCGGGGCCGGGATGATGATCGGCACGGGCGTGGCGACGATGGCGCCGCCGAGACCGTGCGCCTGCCCGATACCCGCCCCCGTGATGACCGGGGCGCCGGTCGCAACCGCGCCGCCGCCGAGGGCATGGCCCTGCGCGACGGGACTGCCGGTGATGCTCGGCCTGCCGGCATCGACCGCGCCGCCCGCCAGCCCGTGCCGCTGCCCCAGCGGGGCGCCGGTGACAACGGGCCGGGGCGTGACCAGCGAGCCACCCGGCAGCGCGTCCTGCGTATCCGAGGACAGGCCGATGGGGGCGCCGGTGACGATAGGCCGGGGCGTGGTGAGCGTGGCGCCCGACAGCCCGTGCCGCTGGCCTGCGGTGCCGCCGGTGAGCGCGGGCGGCGGGGTGGCGAGATTGGCCCCCGCAAGGCCGTGGCGCTGCCCCAGCGGCGCGCCCGTCAGGATCGGCGCGCCGGTTGCGACCGTGCCGCCGCCGAGGCCGTGCGCCTGTCTGATCGCAGCCCCGGTGGCTATGGGCGCAGGCGTGGCGGCGACACCGCCGCCTGTCCCGTGCCGCTGCCCTAGCGGGGCGCCGGTGACGATCGGCCGGGGCGTGGTGAGACTGCCGCCGGGCAGCTCGTCGGCGCCGCCCCCGAACGGCCAGCGGATGACGACAACCCCATCCGCGCCCGCGCCGCCCGGCTCGGACGAGCCGCCACCGCCACCGCCACCGCTGCCGGGGGTGGCGCCCGGCCCACCCGGCTCGCTGCCGTCGCTGCCGTTGGGTGCGCCGCCGGGGCCCTCTGCCGGCCGCCTGCGCCCGCCCCCGCCACCGCGACCGTAGATCACACTGGTGCCGGTGATATCCGACGCCACGCCCGGCCCGCCGTCGCCTGCCGTGGTGGACACGGCATCACCGCCGTCGCCGCCCGCCCCGCGCCCGCCGCCAGCGACCTGTGTCCCCTGCGTTGTGGGCCTCAGGGCGCCATCCCCACCCCGGTAGGACGTGGGATGTGCGGCGCCCTGGTACGTGCTGTCGTTGGCCGCTCGGCCAGTGCCGCCGCCGCCGTCCGTGGCGGGAGCGCTGGTCCCATAACCCCCTCGGCCCCCCGCCCGCGCCATGATCAGCCCCAGCGCCGTGTCGGTGCCAGCCTCGTTGGGCAGGCCGCCCGCGCCGACGACGATAGGGTGCGACCCGGCGGGGACCGTAGCGGTGCCCGTGAGCACGTCACCGCCGGACCCGCCGCCGCCGCCGCCGAATGACGCTGATCCGCCGCCGCCACCGCCCGCGACGATCAGATACTCGACCTCGACCGGGCCGGTCGCGACGAGGGCCCCGGAGGCGACGAACACCCCGACGCGGTAATCCACGCCGCCGACGACGATGGTCGAAAACGTCCCGCTGCTGGCGCTCTCGTCGATCACGGGTCAGGCCCTCACGCGACCGCGGGGATACGGATCGTGATCGCACCTGTGGTGCCCCAGGTATTGCCCTCGGTCACAGCCTGCGGGCTGGTGGCCGCGACGACGGCGAGCAGGCGCTCCCCGGTGGTGTCCACCAGCGCATAGTGGGTTGCGGTGCCGGTGGCGGTCACCTCGCCGGTGGATGTGGCGATGGGCGCGATCGTGACGGCCCGCCCGTCCGGGGTACCGGCCGCCGGGACCGGGACGGTGGGGGTCGTGATCACGCCCAGCGAGAGCGTGTCGGTGGCCTGGGCATAGGTGGACGGCTCCGCACTACAGATGTGCAGCGCGTTAGCCTCGGTGGTCAGCACGTTGAGCCCGAGGTCGAGCACCCGGTCGTTGAGATAGGACATGGTCAGTTACTCCTTGGTTTGGTGGCGTTTGTTGTGCAGGCGCACGTTCTCGGCGCTGCGGGCGATCTCGTCGTCGTACCATCGGGCGCAGTGGCCCGGGCCCTCCCAGAAAAACAGCAGGTCGATCACCCGCTCGATCCACAGCCCGTCACGATGCGCGCGGGCCGATAGCGTCCAGTCGGCGCGGCCACCGGTCAGCACGTTGAGCGCGCGGCTGCCGCAGGAAAACAACTCGGTGACGATCCTCATACGGCCCTCTCCATGCTGATCCAGTCGTCGCTCTCGCCGGTCACGCGCCAGCCGTCACGCAGCCGGAACCCCAGCGACCGCTCGTTGCCCCGGCTCACTGCGCCGTGGATCACCGCCCCGCCCCGGGCGCGCACCATCCGGTAGCGTGCGTCATTGAGCGCACTGGCCGCGCCGGGAATGCGCAACCCGGGGTGGGATGCCGTCGCCAGTGTCACGAACCGCCCGGCGCGGGCGCGCAGGATGCCGTAGGCGACCACCCGTCCGGCGGCGTCCCGCGCAACCAGAACGTCATGCACACCGTCACGCAGCATGCGGCGCAACTCCGGCACCGTCTGGTGCGCCCCGGTCAGGTCGCGGTAGCGCCACGACAGGGCGGCGATTTGGGGCACATCCCGCAGTTCGGCGGCGTGGAGTGTGAACATCAGAATGCCTCCATCTGCGACAGGAACCCGGCAACATGCCCCTCGACCTCGGCGGGGCTGTCACTGGCGTTGACGGCATTGGTGGCGGCCATGCGCAGGCCCTCCATCGCCGCCGCGACCGTGCGCCATTGCGCGCCCATGCCGATCCAGATGGCCGCGACATCCGCCGCCGTGGGGGCGAGGATGCCGACCTCGGCCGCCATGAACGGGTAACCGTCCAGCGTCTCGGGCACCTCGGCCAGATACCGCGCCGCCTCGGCCTCTTTGGCCTGATAGATCGCGTCCTGCCCCGGCAGGTCAGTGATATATTTCTCGCGGACACGCCCGACCTCGGCATTGATCCGGGCTATGGCCGCAACCCGAACGGATTCGAGCTGGGCGGCGCGGGCCTCGGCAATGGCGGCGGTATCGCGCGTGACGATCACCATGTCAGACCTCCTCTACCGTCAGGCGATACGGCCCGGGCCTGGCCCACGGCTCCGGCACTTGCAGGTCGATTGCGTATTCGCCCGGCTCGGGCATCTCGATTTCCAGCGCCCCGTTTTCCGGGGTGACGCGCGCAAAAAACGCGCCGGTCTCGCCGTCCGACACCGTGGCGATCACGCCCTCGGGGCAGTCGGGGATATGGAACCGGCCCGGTGTTATCTCCGGCTCCGGGAAGGCGGGCCGCTCACCCCATGCACCGCCGTCCCACAACAGGAACTCGGCGAACTCGATATCGACGCCCGGCGGGAACGGGATATATCCGGCGGGCGGCACCCGCCCGGAACCGGCCATCTCGATGCAACCGTTCGCGTTGACCAGGGCCCAGAAGATCATCGCATGACCCTCCGACCGACCAGTGCTATCCGGCGGAAATTGGTGGCGCTGGGGTTTCGGAACTGGCCCACACCGCGCTCGGTCTCGATCCGGTACTGAACGTTCGTGTGATCCCCCGCGATGGTTTCGTTGAACATGATGGGCTGCCAGGTAGTATCTTGGAGATAACCAACCTCAAAGAATGCCAGCTGCCCCCACGCCTCCCACACGCCATCGACCTGCACCCGGCGCCTCACACGCATCCTGGAGCCGACGTAGCCCGGCGCCCATTCTGCGTCCTTGCCTGCCCCCAACGTCTCCCCGAACAACCGCCGATACGACGCGGACGCATGAACAAACCACATGTCGGTCGGGGACATGTTGCCCAGCGTGATCGTGGCCGCCACTGCCCAGCCGGCGGAATCCCGGATATACTCGTTCGGCATGAATACCTGTTCGATATCCGAGACCGATCCGACCTGGAGCCAGCCACGCGCGACGAGGTTGTTGAACTCCGCATTGCCGTTGTTCTGGATTCGCCAGCCAGTTGATCCGGCACTGTAATCGGCGCTCTGCAACGTGCCGCCGAACACCGCCAGCCCCGCCGCCTGGAACGATCCGGCGTTGACCAGATCGGCCGTCACCGAATTGGGCGTGATCGCCGTGACGCCCGAGACCTGTTTGCGGATATCGAGGTTGGTGATCGCCCCTCTACCAACCTGATTGGGGCCAGTTTTTCGCAGCTCGACCCACAGCTCTCCGTCATGCGGGGCGGTCTTGACCCCCGACCGGGTCTCCCATTGATTGCTCGTTGCGGTCTCGAAACTGAAATCATTGATCTGACCGCCATCCAGATCGAACCAGCGCCAGATATGTTCCCAGCGGGCGTTACGGTCAGCGCCACCCGTACAGGCCAGATCAAACGACCAGGAGAACCGATCCCCTGCCTTGACTGCTATCCGATCAAACAGTGGTATCCGATCAGCGGTTGATGAGTAGCCCTCGGGCGCGAACAGCAGCCAAGGCGCTGGGGCGCTTTGCACGACCAGCGCGGGGTGAGAGGGGTCCCGCGCGACCACCTCGAACGCCGATCCCTCCGGGATGCCCCGCCCGTCGCCCGACCGCCACGTGCCCCCGTCGATCACCAGATTGCCGGTGCCGTCCTGTATCAGCAGCATGTCGGTGCTGAGGACAACCGCGTTGCCGCTGCCCGCCGCGCCGTCCCACGCCAGCAGCTCCAGCGATGCGCCCTGCG
>JALOAI010000010.1 GCA_023228945.1 Pigmentiphaga sp.
CGCTCCACGCTTCCTTCCCACACTCGGTCACCCTCATGCAGTTGCGCTTCACTTCGTTCGCTGTGATCAACTTACGGGAGGACTTGCACCTCCGAGAGTGCGCCCATGCTGGGCGCACACGAAAAAAGCCCGACATCCTGCGATGCCGGGCTTGGCGGGCGGCGGGCGCGGCCAAGCCGCCGCGAACGCGCCATCAGGCCAGTTCTTCTCCGGGCACCTCGTCGTCTTTCTTGACCGGCCGCAGCATGTCTTCGCGCTTGGCGCCCAGGGCCAGAGCCAGGCCGGCGGCGACGAAGATCGACGAATAAATGCCGAACCAGATGCCGATGGTGAGGGCCAGGGCGAAGTAATGCAGGGTGGGGCCGCCGAAGATCAGGATGGACAGCACCATCATCTGCGTCGAGCCGTGGGTGATGACGGTACGCGACATGGTCTGCGTTACCGAGAGATCGATGGTCTCGGCCACGCTCATCTTGCGATGCTTGCGGAAGTTCTCGCGGATCCGGTCCATGATGATCACGGACTCGTTGACCGAGTAGCCCAGCACCGCCAGCACGCCGGCCAGCACCGCCAGCGAAAATTCCCACTGGAAGAAGGCGAAGAAGCCGAGGATGATCACCACATCGTGCAGGTTGGCGATCATGCCGGCCAGCGCGAACTTCCATTCGAAGCGGACCGCGAGGTAGATGACGATGCCCACGGCGACGAACAGGAGGGCGAGCAGGCCGTCGTAGGCCAGCTCTTTGCCGATCTGCGGGCCGACGAACTCGACGCGGCGCAGTTCCACCTGGGGCTGGGCCTTTTGCAGTTCGGACAGCACTTGCTGGCTTTGTTCGGCGGCATTCTGGTCGGCGCTGGCCGGCAGGCGGATCAGCACGTCGCGCGAGGTGCCGAAGTTCTGCACCTGGAAGTCGGTATAGCCGAGATCGGAAACGGCGCCACGCACTTGGTCGAGGGGTGCGGCCTCGGGATAGGTGACTTCGACCACTGTGCCGCCGGTGAACTCGATGGAGAAGTGAAAGCCCCGCGTGGCGATGAAGAAAATGGCCAGCAGAAAGAACACCAGGCTGATCAGGTTGAAGATCAGCCGGTGCCGCATGAACGGGATGGGTTTGCGAAAGTGGAAGAATTCCATGGTGATTCCTGGGGCGGTGGTGGTCAGCCGATCGAGAGCTTGGTGAGTTTGCGCTTGCGGCCATACCAGAGGTTGGTAATGGCGCGCACGCCCACCACCGCCGAGAACATCGACGTGAGGATGCCCAGGCAGTGCACGACGGCGAAGCCGCGCACCGGGCCGGAGCCGAAGGCCAGCAGGGCGATGCCGGCGATCAGCGAGGTGACGTTGGAGTCGAGAATCGTGGCCCAGGCGCGGTCGAAGCCTTCGGCGATCGCCTGTTGCGGCGAACGCCCCGCGCGGAGCTCTTCGCGGATACGTTCGTTGATGAGCACGTTGGCATCGATCGCCATCCCCAGCGTGAGCGCCACCGCCGCCAGGCCCGGGAGGGTGAGCGTGGCCTGCAGCATCGACAGCAGGGCGATCAGCAGCAGCAGGTTGAACGCCAGGCCGATGGTGGAGAACACGCCGAACAGCGTGTAGTAGGCGATCATGAAGATCGCGATGGCGATGAAGCCCCACATCGTGGCGTTGAAGCCCTGGCGGATGTTGTCGGCGCCCAGGCTGGGGCCCACGGTGCGTTCTTCGACGATCTCCATCGGCGCGGCCAGGCTACCGGCGCGCAGCAGCAGGGCGATGTCGTTGGCCTCGGTGGTGTTCATGCTGCCGGAGATCTGCACGCGGCCGCCGCCGATCTCGCCGCGGATCACCGGCGCGGTGACGACTTCGCCGACACCGCGTTCAAACAGCACGATGGCCATGCGCTTGCCGATGTTGTCGCGCGTGACGTCGCGAAAAATACGGCTGCCCTTGCCGTCGAGCGTGAGATGGACGGCGGGCTGCTGGTTGTCGTCGAAGCCCGCCTGGGCGTCTTGGAGGTTTTCGCCGGTGAGGATGACCTGGCGGCGCAGCAGCAGCGGCCGGCCATCGCTGTCTTCGTAGCGTTCGAGGCCGAAGGGCACGGTGCCGCCGGCCAGCGCGCTCTGGGCGCCGGGGGAGTCGTCGACCAGACGGACCTGGAGGGTGGCGGTGCGGCCGAGGATCTCTTTGGCCCGGGCGACGTCTTGCACGCCGGGCAACTGCACCACGATACGGTCGGCACCCTGCTGCTGGATCACCGGCTCGGCCACGCCGAGTTCATTGATCCGGTTATGCAGCGTGGACATGTTCTGCTTGACGGCGTTTTCCTGGACGGTGCGTATGGCCAGCTGGGTGAGCTGGGCGGAAAGCACGATTTGCCCGCCTTCGTTGCCGGAGCTGACCTGCAGGTCGGTGAGCTGGCTGCGCAGGGCATCGTTGATGCGGGCCGCAGTGGCGTCGTTGCTCGCGACGATGCGGATGCTGTTGCCCACGCGTTCGATGCTCTCGGCCTGGATGTTGGCGTTGCGCAACGTGGTGCGCACATCGCTGGCCATCGTATCGTAGCGGGTGGCCAGGGCGCCGGCCATGTCGATCTGCAGCAGGAAATGCACGCCGCCGCGCAGATCCAGACCCAGGTACATCGGCTTGGCGCCGAGGGCCGTCAGCCAGGATGGCGAGGCCGGCAGCAGGTTGAGTGCGACGACGTAGGACGGATCGGCGGGGTCGGGGTTGAAAGCTCGTTCCAGGATGTCGCGGGCCTGGAGTTGCAGATCGGTATTGGCCAGCCGCAGCCGCACCGTGCCCACCGGGCCCAGCTGATCGAACTGCGCACCGGTGTGCGGGATATCCGCCGCCGCCAGGGCACGCTCGGCGCGCTGCAGGGTATCGGCATCCACGCGCACGGTGGATTTGACGCTGGAGACCTGGACCGCCGGCGACTCACCGAAAAAATTGGGAAGCGTGTAGATGAGGCCGATCAGCAGGGCGACCGCCACGACGAGATACTTCCAGAGGGGGTAACGATTCACGGAACGATTCCTGCAGGAACGAGGGTCGCGGACTCGGCAAGACGGCAAGGGGAACATGGCCCGCGCGACGTCGGGCGACGGTGTACCGGCCGCGGCGGCGCCGCGACGGCACGTGACCCGGAGGGATTACAGGCTTTTGAGGGTGCCCTTGGGCAGCAGGGTCTGGACGGCGACGCGCTGCATGACGACCTCGACGGCGCGGCCGTTGTCCTGGGCGATCTCGAGCGTGACGTAGTTGTCCTTCACCTCGCTGATCTTGCCCACCAGGCCGCCGGCGGTGATGACTTCGTCGCCCTTGGCCAGGGCCGACACCATGTTGCGGTGCTCTTTCTGGCGCTTCATTTGCGGCCGGATCATGAGGAAGTACAGCACCACGAACATCAGGATGATGGGCAGCATGCCCAGCAGGGCGTTATCGCCCCCCATCTGGGCAACCACGGCGGTGGAAATCTCGGAAATGCTCATGAGTCGGCTCTCGAAGGATTCAGGAAAATAAACGATTGATTGTAGCGGGTATCTCGTCGCGCGCTCAGGCGCCGCGCGCGCGGTCGCGAGCGAAACCGGCACGCCATTCGGCGAAGGTTCCGGCCGCGATCGCGTCGCGCATTTCCCGCATGATCTGCAAATAGAAGTGCAGGTTGTGCAGGGTGTTCAGGCGCGCGCCCAGGATTTCGTTGGACCGCTGCAAATGGTGCAGGTAAGCGCGGGAATAGTTCCCGCAGGTGTCGCAGGCACACGATGGGTCGAGCGGCGCGGTGTCGTCGCGGTGGCGGGCATTGCGGATCTTGACGTCGCCATGGCGGGTGAAAAGCCAGCCGTTGCGGGCGTTGCGGGTGGGCATGACGCAATCGAACATGTCGATGCCGTGGGCTACGCCGTCTACCAGATCTTCGGGCGTGCCCACGCCCATCAGGTAGCGCGGCGCGTCGGTTGGCAGGCGCGGCGTGGTGTGGGCCAGGATGCGCAGCATGTCGGCCTTGGGTTCGCCCACCGACAGGCCGCCGATGGCATAGCCATGGAAGCCGATGCCGAGCAGTCCGGCCAGCGACTCGTCGCGCAGATCCTCGAACATCCCGCCCTGCACGATGCCGAACAGCGCGTTCGGATTGCCCAGTTCGGCGAAGTGTTCGCGAGAGCGGCGGGCCCAGCGCAGCGACATGCGCATCGACGCCGCGGCTTCGTCGTGCCGGGCCGGGCGGCCGTCGATCTGATAGGGCGTGCATTCGTCGAACACCATGGCGATGTCGGAGTCCAGGGCGTGTTGGATGCGCATCGATTCTTCGGGCGTGAGCAAGAGGCGAGAGCCGTCGATCGGCGAGGCAAAGCGCACGCCTTCCTCGGTGATCTTGCGCATGCCTTGCAGGCTGAACACCTGGAAGCCGCCGGAGTCGGTGAGGATGGGCCCCGGCCACCGCATGAAGCCATGCAGGCCGCCATGGGCGCGGATGACTTCGTTGCCGGGGCGCAGCCACAAATGGAAGGTGTTGCCCAGGATGACCTGCGAGCCGATCTGCCGCAGTTCCTGGGGGGTCATGGCCTTGACGGTGCCGTAGGTGCCCACGGGCATGAACATCGGCGTTTGCACCACGCCATGATTGAGATGGATCTGGCCGCGCCGGGCGGCGCCATCAGTAGCCAGCAGGTCGAAGCCAAGGCCGGGCAAACGCCGGGAAGCAAGAGGAACGGAAGTCATGTCGCGGCTGGCTCCAGTGGCGCGTCGATCAGCATCGCGTCGCCATAGCTGAAAAAGCGGTAGCGCTCGGCCACCGCATGGGCATAGGCGCGGCGGATGGGCGTCATGCCGGCAAAGGCCGAAATCAGCATCAGGAGTGTGGATTGAGGCAAATGAAAATTGGTGACCATCGCATCGACGAGGCCGAAGCGATAGCCCGGCGTGATGAACAGGCGAGTGTCGTCCTGGTCTGGCGCGGCCAGGATGCGTCCGGCGGTGCCTACCCGGCGGGCCGCGGACTCCAGGGCGCGCACGCTGGTCGTGCCCACCGCCACCACCCGGCCGCCGCCGGCCCGTGTGGCGGCGATGGCGTCGACCGTGGCTTGCGGTACGGTGTACCGCTCGCTGTGCATCACGTGGCGGTCGAGCGAATCGACGCGCACCGGCATGAAGGTGCCCGCGCCCACATGCAGCGTGACGAAGGCGCGACCGATGCCGCGGCGCTCGAGGGCGGCCAGCAGCGTGTCGTCGAAATGCAGGCCCGCGGTAGGCGCGGCCACGGCGCCGGGGTGCCGGGCGTAGACGGTCTGGTAGCGGCTGTCGTCGTCCGGTTCGGCCGCATGGGTGATATACGGCGGTAGCGGCGTCTGACCATGGCGCTCGAGCAGCGCCAGGACGTCTTCACCGAACTGCAGCTCGAACAAATCATCGTGGCGGCCGAGTACCACCGCATCGACGGCATCGGCCAGCCGTAGCCCGGTGCCGGTCTTGGGGCTTTTGCTCGCCTTGACGTGCGCCAGTACCCGGAAGTCCGGCAGAATGCGTTCGACGAGAACTTCCACCCGTCCGCCGCTGTCTTTGACTCCGGGGAGGCGGGCTTTGATCACCCGGGTATCGTTGAAAATCAGGAGGTCGCCATCACGCAGGCGCTGCGGCAACTGGCTGAATCCGGTATCGTGCAGACCGCCCGTGGCGTCGAGATGCAAAAGCCGGCTCGCCGTGCGGGTTGCGGCCGGATGCTGGGCGATCAGCTCCGGCGGCAGGGTGTAGTCGAAGTCCGCCGGCGCCAGGGTGGCCGGCCGAGGAGCCGCGGCCGTTTCACGGTTGCTCGGCGCGATCGCGGCGGCGTCGTTTGGCGGGCTTTGGGTCGCGAGGGCGTTTCGGGATTCGGGCTCGTTCGAGACGGGGCTTGCGCCGGAGCGCGAGGTTGGCCGGGCTTTCATGGCAGTGAAGGAAAAAAGATCGTGCATTGTGACATTTTTTACGGCAACGCCACTGCGTCCGGCAGGGACACGGCGGCTTTTCTGGCGTCGGGTAGCCTTTTTGGGGCAAAGCCTTTCCGTAGGCGCCGCCTTGAAGGCGGCAGGGATCGGACGTTTTTCTTTTGATCAGGAGATCACGCAATGAATTTATTCCTGTGGCGGCATGCCGAGGCCGAGGATGGCAGTAACGACCTGGCGCGCGCCCTGACCGCGCGTGGCCGCGAGCAGGCCGCTCACATGGCGCGCTGGCTGAGCGCCTTCGCGCCCGCCGATCTGCGCATTCTCGTCAGTCCGGCCGTGCGTACCCGCCAAACCGCCGATGCCCTGGGCCTGTCCTACGAAGTGGTGGAGTCGCTGGCGCCAGGCGCCAGCCCCGCGACGGTGCTGACCGAGGCGCAGTGGCCCACAGCCACCAGCAACGTGTTGGTGGTGGGGCATCAGCCAACCTTGGGGATGGCGGCCGCGCTGGCGCTTACCGGGCACCCCCTGTCGTGGTCGGTGCGCAAAGGAGGGATCTGGTGGTTGGCAAATCGCCAGCGCGACGATGATCACCAAGTGGTGGTGCGGGCGGTGGTAACGCCCGAAACGGTCTAGGCCGCGGCCGCGGGCTCAGGCCGCCCGCGACTTGCGGCTGCGTTCGGGCCGCTTGATCTTCAGCTCGAAGGGCCGCCCCAGCCGCGCCCATTCCGCAACTTCGGCCCGCAAGGAAAAATCCGTCAGCGGATGGCGCGCCAGCCATTCGCCCTGAACTTCAAGAACATGCTGGCCGGGGCTGCCCAGCAGCCGGCAAGGGAGTTCGGGAATATCTTCGCGGCGTCGCGCGAGCAGGCAGGCCAGGCGCAGGCACAACAGTACGCTCCAGTGCGCCGGGCTGGGCAGGTCGAGCCCCTCGCGCGGCAGCCGGCCGTGATGCCCAAGGGCGAGCTGCGCCAGCAATTGCTGTTCGGGTTTGGAAAACCCCGGCATATCGGAAAAGCCCAGGATATAGGCCGTATGGCGCTGGTAATTGGCGTGGGCGATCGACAGCCCGATCTCGTGCAGATTGGCCACCCAGCCCAGCATTTGCTCCAGATCGCTGCTGTCGCCGGCATGGCTGCCATTGGGCGCCGCGGCCACTTCGGCCACGCCTTCGAGCGGCTGGTACAAGGCGAGCGCGGTTTGCAGTACGCGTTGCGCCTGGCCGGCGTCGATCTCGTAGCGCGTCATGAACTGCTGGACGGTGGCGTCGCGCACGTCGTGGATGTCGTCGCGACCGGCGAGGTCGTGCAAAACGCCGACGCGCAGGGCGCCGTCGGCCGCGTGCATGAGCTCGATGTCGAGCTCTTCGAAGATCGCGCGCATGATGGCCAGCCCGCCCGGCAGCACGGCGGCGCGATCATGCTTGATATCCTGCAGGGCGGCGGCCTCGACCGAGCCCGCCCGGATCAGCCGCTGCCGCAATTGCTGCAGGCTGCGGGGCGTGATACCGCCGGTGGAGAGGCCGGTGGCCGGCAGGATGGCGGCCAGCGCCTTGGCGGTGCCCGACGAGCCGTAGGCGTACTTCCAGCCCGCGCGGCGATAGCGTCGCGACAGGACCTCCACTTGCTGGCGGGCGGCGATCTCGGCGCGTTTCATGGCCTCGGCGGTGATGACGCCACCGGGGAAGAACTGCTGGCTGAAGGTGACGCAGCCCATTTGCAAGGATTCGAGCAGCTCGGGCGTGTAGCTGGCGCCGATGATGAACTCGGTGGAGGCGCCGCCGATGTCGACCACCAGCCGCTTTTCTTGGGATTCGGGCAGCGAATGGGCCACTCCCTGGTAGATCAGGCGGGCTTCTTCGCGGCCCGCGATAATCTCGATCGGAAAGCCCAGCGCGGCTTCGGCGCGAGGCAGGAAATCGGCGATATTGGTGGCCATCCGGAAGGTTTGCGTGGCCACCGCCCGAACGCGGCCCGGATCGAAGCTGTGCAGCCGTTCGCCGAAACGCCGCAGGACGGCGATGGCCCGGCCGATGGCGGCCTCATCGAGGTAGTGATCGTCGTCGAGGCCCGCGGCGAGCCGGACGGTTTCTTTAAGGCGATCGACGAGATAGATCTGGGACGTGTCGGAGTTGTCGTTGATGCGGCCGACGACCAGGCGGAAGCTGTTGGAGCCGAGGTCGACCGCGGCGAGCAGGTGGGTCATGAGAAAGCGGGCGGAGCGGCGAAGCCGATGGCGAAGTATACGCGCCACTACCACGGGCACGGACGACCACGCGCCTGAGCGAACGTCCCGCCTCCTGGCGCTTGGCGCTGCGGGATCCCCGGCTTGTTCCGCGGCTATGGGCGCGCGGCCGGGTGGATACCGGGTGGCACGCCTGGCGGCGGCAGTGGCGGCCGGTTGGCATGCTGTCGTCCGTCAACAGCAAAAAAATGAAAAAATGTCGGGAAACCTTTCCGCCAAGGGTGGCGGCGCATCGTTCAGCATCGCGGGGGCGTCACTCGTCTCCTTCGTCGGGGCTTTCCGGCTCCGGCCCGTCGCGCAGCGCCAGCGCGCGCTCATACAGCGCGTGCCGCGAGGCCCCGGTGGCCTGTGCGCCCAGCCGGGCGGCATCCCGAACACCCATGTGCCGCAGCAGGCCGCGCAGCAGTTCGTCATGCTGATCGGTGCCGGCCGCTTCGGCGGGCGCCGCCTCCACGATCAGCACGAACTCCCCTTGCGCGCCTTGCGGCCGGGCCTTGAGCCAGGCCTCGGCTTCGCCGGCCGCCAATACGGCGATTTCCTCGAAGCGCTTGGTCAGCTCCCGTGCCACCGTGAGCTTGCGGTCAGCGCCGCACACGGCGGCCAGGTCGCGCAAGGTGGCGGCAAGCCGGTGCGGCGACTCGAACATCACCACCGGGGCCGGCAACCGGCACCATTGCCGCAGCCAGGCCTGGCGGGCCTGGCTCTTGGGGGGCGCAAAGCCGGCAAACACGAATTCCGGCCGGGCGTCGGAAGTCATGCCGCTGGCCATCAGAGCGGCCAGAACCGCGCTGGGGCCGGGCAAGGGCACCACCCGATAACCAGCGGTCCGCACCGCGGCAACGATGCGTGCGCCCGGGTCGCTCACCGCCGGCGTGCCCGCATCCGAAATCAGCGCCACCCGTTGGCCCGCCGCCAGTCGCTCCACGATCGCCTCCGCCGCCCGTGCTTCATTGTGCTGATGGGCCGCCATCAGCGGCGTCGAAATATCCCAGTAATCCAGCAGCGGGCGGCTGGTGCGGGTGTCTTCGGCGGCAATCACGTCGGCCAGCTGCAGGGCATGGCGTGCGCGCGGGCCGAGGTCGGCCAGGTTGCCGATCGGCGTGGCCACCACATACAGGGTGGCGGCGGGCCAGTTTTGGCGGCCGATCGCTTCGGCCTGGCGCGGCAACAACGGCGCGGGAAGGGTATCGTTCATCGCGCAAGCATACCGCGCCGGCTTGCGGCTGGCGTCCTTCGCCGCGCGCCGCCCGTCGATGCGTTTCACTGACGACGCCCAGGCCGCCGCCCTGGCCGCCCGCGCGCAGCGGGCGCGCCGCCGGCGACGCGCGGCAAAGCCCGTGGCCATCCTGCGGGAGTCCGTCGAGCCTGTCTCCGAAACCCAGCGCCGCGGTGCGCGCGCGGAATCGCGGGCGCTGGCCATGCTGGAGGCCGAGGGCCTGCGCCTGGTGGCGCGCAATGTCGGTAGCGCCCTGGGCGAGATCGATCTCATCATGCGGGAGGGCCCGCGCCTCGTGTTCGTCGAGGTTCGTTCCCGCTCGTCCGCCACCGCGCGGCATGGCGGCGCCCTGGCCAGCGTCAATGCCGCCAAACAGCGGCGCCTGGCACGTACCGCCGCGCTCTACCTCACGGTGTCGCTGGGCAGGCGCGGGCCGTGGCCGGCATGCCGCTTCGACGTGGTGGCGGTGGAGGGCGCCACGATGGCCTGGGTGCGAGGCGCTTTCGATGCCGTGCCGGGTTGAGCACGCGCAACGCTATAATCGTCCAATGGACCTTTCTGCCCGCGTTGCCCATCATTTTCGCGATGCCGCCGCGCTGTTCGAGCGCAGCCAGCGCGACCTGGCCGAACCTATCGTCGCGGCCGGCGAGGCTTTGTTCCTGGCCCTTTCCAGCGATTGCAAGATCCTGGCCTGCGGCAATGGCGGTTCCGCCGCCGATGCCCAGCACTTCATTGCCGAGCTGGTCGGGCGCTTCGAGCGCGAACGGCTGCCGCTGGCCGGCATCACCCTCAATACCGACACTTCCATCCTCACCGCGGTGGCCAACGACTACGGCTATGCCGACGTCTTCGCGCGGCAGGTGCAGGCCCTGGGACAGCCGGGCGATGTGCTCGTGGCCCTGTCCACCAGCGGCCAATCCGCCAGCGTGGTGCGCGCCGTTCAGGCCGCGCAAGAGCGCGACATGCCGGTGATCGCTCTCACCGGCAAGGGGGGCGGCCAGATCGCCACCCTGCTAACCGCCAACGATATCCATCTGTGCGTTCCGCACGACCGCACCATGCGCATCCAGGAGGTCCACGGCCTGATCCTGCACGTGTTATGCGATCTGGTCGACGCCCAGCTTCTCGGAGATTCCTGATGGCCGCCTCTTCCTTCGCGCGAGCCGCCTTGGTCCTGGCCCTGGCTCTTTCGGCAACGGCATGCGTGCCGGTGCTGGTGGGCAGTGCCGTGGTCGGCACCACGGCCGTGGCCACCGACCGCCGCACCGCCGGCATGCAGCTTGAAGACCAGTCCATCGAACTCAAGATCCGCAACCTGCTGGCCAGCGAGTACGGCGACGACGTCCGCGTTACGCCATCGTCATACAACGGCAAGGTGTTGCTGCTCGGCAGCGCGCCCGACGAAGCCACCCGCGAACGCATCGGGCGCATTGCCGGCCAGGTGGAGCACGTCGGCGGCGTCGTCAACCAAATCGAGGTCGGCCCGCCGCGCCCGCTCAGCGAGGCCGCCAACGATAGTCTGATCTCGGGGCAGGTGCGCGCGGCGCTCATCGGTACCGCCGATCTCTCGTCCAACGCCTTTGTCATTACCACCAATCGCAATACCGTCTATTTGCAGGGTCGGGTGACGGCAGCCGAGGGCGAAACCGCCGCCCGCGTGGCCTCTGGCCTGCGCGGCGTCAACCGGGTCGTAACCCTCTACGAGCCGATCACCGAAGAGGAAGCCAGCCGTTTCGCCAGCGCGCCGCCGCCAGCCGATGCTCCGGGAACCGGCGGCCAGGTCGTGGTGTCCACTCCTTCGGACGAAGCCGCTGCGTCGTCCGGCGGCGCAACAACGCTGCCGGCGGATTCCGGCGCCCTGGCCATCCCGGTGCCCATGGTGCAATAACACACAGCCCGCCCGCGGTCGGGGCACGGCCGCGGGCGGCTTTTTGGGTTTGGCAGACTGGCGGAAGCCGTCGCCACTTGACGATGATGATGAAACAAACACCATGGATCCGTGTGCCGTCGAGGCGCGCGCAAGCGGGATCGGCCCGCTGGATAACGTTGGTACTGGCGGTGCTGGTGGCCGCGGTCGGCGGCTGGTTTGTGCTGGCCCCGGCGCCCGACGCCCCCGAAACCCGCTTCACCTCGATTCAGGGCGAGTCCTTCACCACCAGCAACCTGCGCGGCAAAGTGGTGCTGGTCAATTTCTGGGCCACGAGTTGCGTCACCTGCGTCAAGAAAATGCCGATGATCACCGACTCCTACCGCAAGTACGGGCCGCAGGGCTACGACGTGGTGGCCGTCGCCATGCAGTACGACCCGGCCAATTACGTGCTCAATTTTGTCGAGACCCGCGAGTTGCCGTTTACCGTTACCCTCGATTCGATGGGCGAAATCGCCAAGGCGTTCGGCGACGTTCGCCTGACCCCCACCGCTTTCCTGATCGACCGCAACGGCCGGATCGTCAAACGCTATCTCGGCGATGTCGACGAAGCCGTGTTCTTCGCCGACATCGAAAACGCCTTGCGTTCCTGAATCACGCGCGTTGGCGCAGCATCGTAGTTTCATGGCCGGCCCGAGTCCCGCGTAGCATCATCCGCTACATGGGGCTCGGGCTGGCCATGTTGCTCAAGCCTGGCTCCGAACCGCCGCGGCCGTGAGACCCCCGGCGGCGGGGCCTGCCCGGGGCGTCGTCAGTGGGCGGCGTGGCGGCGCGCCTTGCGAACGTCGTTGGGCGAAACCGCCGGCGCCACATTGCCCCAGCTCTGACGGACGTGGCTGAGGATGGCCGCGACATCGGTGTCGCTCAGGCGATGCCGGAACGGCGGCATGCCATAGGGTTGGGGATTCAGGGCGGTGCCGGGGGCGAAGCCGCCGTCCAGGATGACCCGGATGGCATTGACCGGATCGGGCAACTGCGCCGTCAGGTTGCCAGCCAGCGGCGGCCATCCCGGGCCTTTGCCCTGGCCTTGCTCACCGTGGCAACTGGCGCAATGCTGTTCGTAGCGCTGCGCGCCCAACTGACCAAAGACATTCTCCACCGGGCTGGGCTCGGGGTGTGCGGGCGCCTCCAGATTCACGAGGTAGGTGGCGATGGCCTCGGCATCCTGCGGTGTCAGGTACTGTGAACTATCGAAGACGACTTCAGCCATTGGCCCCGCCGCGCCGCCATGCGGCGTGGTGCCGGCGCGCAACAGGGTCGCGATGTCGGCCACGCTCCAGCCCTGGAGGCCGCCCCGTACCGGCGTGAGCGCGGGCGCGTACCAATCGCCGATCGGCATCAGCGTGCCGGCGAATGGCGCGTCGCCGCGCAGGCCGCCGAACCGGTTGCGCGGGGTGTGGCATTCGGCGCAATGGCCGAGGCCTTCCGTCAGGTAGGCGCCACGCTGCCAGAGGGTGGCGTCCGGGCCCTCGGGTGGCGAGGGCGGGCTAGGTGTCGCGGCGCGGAAATTGAGCGCCCGCCAGAATGCCAGCAGAAAGCGTTGATCATAGGGAAACCGCAGCTCGTGCGGGCGGTCGGGCTGCGAGACGGCAGGTTGGCTGCGCAGAAAAGCGTACAGCGCATCGGTATCCTCGCGGCTCAGTCGGGTGTAGCTGGTGTACGGAAATGCCGGGTACAGCAGGCTGCCATCGGGCCCGCGGCCGTCGTGCAAGGCCCGCCAGAAATCATCGGCGCTCCAGGCGCCAATGCCGGTGTCGCGATCCGGGGTGATATTGCTGCCGTACAGGGTTCCGAAAGGTGTGGGAATCGCCCTGCCGCCGGAGAAAGGCTCGCCCCCCGCCGTGGTGTGGCAGGCGGCGCAATTACCCAGGCGGGCCAAGTAGGCGCCGCGCTCGATCAGGGCGGGATGGTCGAAATCCTGCGTGCTGGCTGCCACCGGCTCGGCGGGCCGCGTGCCCAGCCACCAGCCGGCTGCCAGCGCAATGACGAGGATGATCAGAAGGACGGCGAACACACTGCCGACAAGACGTAGGGGAGATCTCATGGTTGGGCCTCTGGGGCGGGCGAGGCGTGGCATTCGAGGGGGAGATCGGGCGGCGGCGCGGCGGCGGGGCGATAGTCGCCGGGCACCGGCTGATGCGATAGCCACGCCGTGACGGCAGCCAGATCGGCGGGCGCCAGGCGGGCAACGACCGTTGCCATGCAGTCGGGTTCCGGCGTACGGCGTGTGCCGCCCTGCCAGGCGCCAAGCTGGGCCGTGAGGTAGTCGCGCGGTAGGCCCAGCAGCCCCGGAATGTCGGGGGTGCTGCCGGCAAGGTCGGCGCCATGACAGGTGGCGCACGACGGCAGCTCGCGCGCGGGATCGCCGGAGAACATCAGGGTTTCGCCGCGCTGCAATTGCTGTGGCGTGGTTGGCGTGCGCTCGGGCGGCGGGTAGGGCGGATGTTGGTTGGAAAAGTACCGCGCGATATCGTGAAGATAACTGTCGGGCAATTGGCGCAACAGCAAGGCCATGGGCTCGTAGTGCCGGTAGCCGTCGCGAAAATTCACCAACTGCTGATAGAGGTAGCCGGCTGGCTTGCCGGCGATCCGTGGGTAGTAGCCATCGGCGCCGGCCCGGCCTTCGGCGCCATGGCAGGCCGTACAGGCCAGCATGCGATCGGCCATGGCGGGGTCCAGCACCGCATCCTCACGGGCGACTGTTGCCGCCGCCGGGTCGATCTCGTGCGCGATGGGGGCGTCGGCGGCGACTGCCGAGGCCGAAGCGCCAAGCAGCAGGGCCGCCAGGGCTGACCGCAGGCCGGCACGACGTGATCTGAGACGGCTGGTGTTCGGGCGGAGACGACGGGCGACAGGCCCGAGGGATCGGTGAGGAAAGGCTACTGGTGCCGGCAAAGGGTTGCCTCGCCTGGCCGCGTCCAAGACGAGGCCTGCGCTTGGGCGCGTGGTCAACATGGGTTTAACGTCCGGATTGGGGGGGCGGGGGCGCCGCTGCAATCGGGATTGTAGCCCTCCGTCTCCGTCGGCGTGAAGGACGCCGGCCGGGAGGCCGGGGTTCTTCACGGTGTCGAAACTTCGTGTTGGCGCGTGGCCGGCCCGGCGGGCGGCGTCAGGCGCTGGTGTTGGCGCCAGGCAGATAGGCGGGATACAGGCCGCGCAGATGGGCGTGCAGACGGCTCAGCCCCATGAGCGCCTCGATGTTGGGCGCCTCTACGTTCACCTGGCGGGCGATCTCCAGCACGGCGCCGACCAGCGCGTCGAGCTCGACCGGTTTGCCGGCCTCGACGTCTTGCAGCATCGAGGTGCGAAAGGCGCCCAGGCGGCGCGTGACCTGGTGCCGTTCTTCGGGATCGTTGTCGATGGTGATGCCGATGCGGCCGCCGATGGCGGCGGCTTCGCGCATGCAGCGCGACATGAAGTGCCGCACGTAGTCGTCGTCCAGCAGTTGATCGGTGGTGGCGCCGGTGAGCCCCGAGACCGGATTGACCGTCATGTTGCCCCAGAGCTTGTACCAGATGTCTTGCTGGATACTGGCGGACTCGCCGATCTCGAATCCCGCCTGGCGCAGGACGGCCACGATGGCCTGGCTGCGAGGCGTCTGGGCGCCCCCCGAGGGCTCGCCAACCAGGATGCCGTTGCCCGCCACGTGGCGCACGACGCCGGGACCCTGGTTGGCGGCCGACAGGTGGGTGACGGTGCCGACCACCCGCTCGGCGGGAATCGCCGCCGCGATCCGGCCGTCGGGGTCGAGGGTGTCGAGCCGCAGCTTGGCCAGCGCCGGATCCATGCCGTGGAAGAACCACCAGGGTACGCCGTTCATGGTGGACAGCACGGTGGTATCGGGGCCGAGCAGAGGGGCGATGCCGGCGGCGACGGCGGGCATGGCGGTGGCCTTCACCGACACCACCACGACATCCTGCACGCCGAGCTCGGCGGGATCGTCCGATGCCCGAATATTGAACTGGCGGCGCATGGGTTGGTCGGCGAGGCCTTCGATCAGGGTCAGGCCGTCGCGGCGCAAGGCCTCGAGGGTGGCGCCGCGCGCCACCGCGCAGACGTCGATGCCTTGGTTGGCGAGGCGGGCGGCGATAAGGCCGCCGATGGCGCCCAGGCCGTAGATGCAAATCTTCATGGTGGTGTCCGGGTTATAGGCGATAGGAGTCGTCGATGCGATTGACCTGCCGCACCAGCGCGGCAAAAACGTCGTTGCCGGCACCATAACGTGGATTGAACTGCATGGCATCCTCCTCGCACTTGCGCTGCACCGCCTCGGAAACCGGGCGTGTGGGGCCGAGGCCGGCGCCCGCCACCTGGATGTCGCAGGCGCGCTGCAGCGTCCAGAGGATGGAAAACGCCATCGGGATCGTATGGCCCCAGCTCAGCAGGCCGTGGTTGCGCAGGATCACCGCGGGCTTGTTGCCGATCGATCGGACCACGCGGGGCCCCTCGTCGGCGTGGACGGTGATGCCTTCGAACTCGTGATAAGCCACGCGGCCGTAGAGCTGCGCGGAATAGAAGTTGTCGGGCGACAGGCCGCTGTCGGCGCTGGCCACGGCACAACCGGTGGTGGTGTGGGTGTGCATCACGCAGTGGGCGTCGGGGATACCGCCATGGATGGCCGAATGCAGGGTGAAGCCCGCCGGATTGACCAGATATTCGGTATCGTGCAGCGGGTTGCCGTGGATATCGATTTTGATCAGGTTGGACGCCGTGACTTCGCTGTAGTGCAGGCCGAAGGGGTTGATCAGGAAGTGTTTATCGGGGCCGGGCACCCGCATGGTGATGTGGTTGTAGATCATCTCCGTCCAGCCCAGCATGTGGAAGATGCGATAACACGCCGCCAGTTGCACTCGCAGCTCGCGTTCGGTTTGAGGGTTTTGGGCGATATCCATGATCAAAGCCTCCGTGTGGTGTGGGCGCGGCATCCTGGCCGTGGTGGTGACATTATTGTTGATTCATCAACAGTAATGTCGGCTTATTGTAGAGCAGCGCGGACCGCTTGTGTGCGTCCGCCGGGCAGCGCGCCGCCGCGTTAGCGGCAAGCGTGGGGGCCTTCGTCCCGCCGCCGGGCCGCCCCAAGGCGGGACAGCCCCCCTGGGGGGCAGCGCCGCCGCGTCAGCGGCAAGCGTGGGGGCTTTTGCCTGGCCGGAGAGAGCCCGATTTCTGGTTCTAAGTCGCGAACAGCACCGCTGCGGGCTGATCGCGATCCAGGGCCATGATGGTGTCGAACAGGCGGGCTTCGCCCTGCGCGCCCAGCGCGGGCGTGACCAGCTGGCTGAATTTCCGGCGCAGGGCGGCGGCGTCAGGCATGGTGTCGGGCTCGCCCTGGGGGGCGCGGACGAACTCGCGAAACACCTCGCCGCGATGAGTGATGACCTCGACGACGGCGGAGAACGCGATGGGAAAATTGGCTTCGCAGTCCGCATCGTGGAATACTTCGATGCGTTGCATCAGCTCGAAGATCTCGGGGTCACGCAAGGCGGGCTCGTAGTCGTTCCAGCCCAGGCGGCCATGCTTGAGCGCGACCGCCATGCAGAGATGGGTGGAGAACTGGCAGTCCACGATGTTGCGTGGCTGGCGGCGGCGGTCCTGGGGTTCGCCCACCACATGGATGCTGCGTTGGGCCATGCCGACCCGCAGCCGGGCGACGTCGGCGGCGGCCAGGGCATGGCGGTTCTGCAGCAGGGCCAGGGCGTCGAGCGGCGCATGAATGCCCCGGCAGCACGGATAAGGCTTGATGCCCGTGTCGAGCAGTTCCCAGGTCTGGCCCAGGCCTTGCAGCGCCAGCTCGGGTTGCGGCCGCGGCGAGTAGACGTTGAAGAAACCTTCGCGGCCTTCGAAGGCCTGGGTGGCGCCGGTATAGCCCTGGCTGGCGAAAACCGCGCTGGTCAGTCCGCCGCTGGCGGCATAGCCGACATGAAAACGCTTGGTCCACGCACCGTTGACGGCAAATTGCCCCGTGCCGGCCGACTGGCTGAGGGCGGTGCCGAAAGCATGGCCCATGGCCTCGGCGGAGAGCCCCAGGATATTGCCGGCGGCGGCGGCGGCACCGAACACGCCGACGGTGGCCGTGGGATGAAAACCGCGCTCGGAGTGGGCGAGGGCCACCGCGCCCAGCGCAACGCGGATCATCACTTCGTAGCCGGCGACGATGCCGGTCAGCAATTGCCGCGAACTCGCGCCGGTCATCTGCGCCGCGGCCAGGGCCGCGGCGATCACCGGGGTACCGGGGTGCAATTGGGCGCGCGCGTGGGTGTCGTCGAAGTCCATGCTGTGCCCGGCGGCGCCGGCCAGATGGGCGGCGGCCTGCGGGGTCCAGCGCTCGTCGCAGCCCAGCACGCGGATGGTGCCGCGATCGCTTTGCAAGGCGCGCAGCGCGCGCTTCATGCTGAGCGTGGAGTCGAAGTCCTGCGAGCGCACGATGATGCCGGCGAGATCGAGCAGCAGCAGCTTGGTGCGCTCGACCACGGCCGGCGGCAGATCGGCAAAGCTCAGGCCGGCGGCGAACTCCGCCAGGCGGGCGGTGACCGGAAGCGGCGGGGCCGGATTCGCCTGCGTGCGGGGCGCCTCGCGGCTTGCATGGCCCCCGCTGGCGCCGTTGCCGGCGGCATCATGGAGGGCTTGATGGGCGGTATGCGCGGCGGCATTATCCGCGGCGATGGGGCTGACGGAGGAGGTCATGCCGAGGCCTCCTCGGCGCGCACGCCGGCCGTGCCGGCGGCGCGCCCGGGAATGCCGCGCCGCACGAACCGGGCGAAGTCGGGCGACAGCTGGACGCTATCGGGCAGGTTGATCCACATTCTCAGCAGGTAGCGCTTGCGGCCATCGTCATGATCGATGTAGTGGGTTCGGGAATGTAGTGTCATATAGTTGTTGATGATCTGGATGTCGCCCGGCTCCAGCATCATGTCGATGCGCATGTCGTCGCGGATCGCTAGTTCGTGCACGGTGTCGATGGCCGCCTGCTGCAGCGGCGTGAGCGGCACCCCGCGCTTGCGGGCGCCGGTCTCGATGATCTTCTTGGCGAAGGCGCAATTGACCCTGCCATTGTTGTACTCGAACACCGGGATCGGCGTGGCGGTGACTTCGTTGGGATCGCCGCTGGGGCCGTAGCCGCGATAGTCGTGATAAAAGCCTTCGTACAGTACGTCGAGGTACTCGGGATGATGGGCGAGAATCTCGTTGTGGATCGCCACCGAACTGGCCAGGCTGCTCATGCCGCCCTCGCGCGCCTTCTCGATGCAGAGCAGGGCCACCACGTCGGCCAGGTCGGTGTGCGGATCGAGCAATTGGTTGGTGGTGTTGTTGCGGCGGTTGGGGTCGTCGTTTTTCAGGGCCAGGTCGGTCACCGGCGCAAGCGTATCGCCCTGGACATTATGCGAAATGACGGTGCCCAGGTGTACCCCCAGCCCCCAGTACAACATCCTGGCCTGGTCGGCGTCGTAGCGTTGCACGGGCAGGCCGCGGATCAGCACGAAGCCCCGGCCGTGGCGGATCTGATGGTCGATGTCGGCCAGCTTGGCTTGGAGTCCCGGCAGCGGGAAGCCGGCCTTGTCGAACCGGCCCCAGCGCAGGCCGGCGGCGGCGGCCTGGCGGCCGGCCTGTTCGAGTTCGGCGACATCGTCCGCCGAGAGCTGGTAGATCCAGGAGGTATCGTGCTGCAGATCGGGGCCCTTCCAGGCCGTGGCGTCGGTCACCAGTTCACGCAGAATCGGTTTGTTCATGATGAATGTCGAGAAAGGTGGCGGAAGCGGCTTGTCGCGGCGATCCACCAGGGTCGAAAACGAAACGGCAGCCGGCCTGCCTTCAGGCGTGTCGTGGCGCTGGGAAGTCCGGCACCTCCACGTCGGTCAGCGGTGCGAACTGCTGGCCGCCGAACAGATCGGTATCGGCGGGATCGCCCGAGGTGACCTGGCGGGGAATGGTGATCTTGATCGCGTTGGCCGGGTCGTAGTGGAACAGCTTGACCTGGCCCGGAGCCACTTTGAACATCCCGGCGATCAGCGCCACCGACACCACGCCGCTGTCCGCGACATGGCGGTAGGTGGGGGCATCGGGGAACATGATGTCCATCGTGAGCTGGAAGGGGCCGGCATTCTTGGTGCGGATGAGCTTCGCGAGGTCGCGCAGGCGGGCCATGATCAGATCTCCTCGTAGCGGAAACGGTGCAGTTCCAGGGGGTCGTCGAGCTCGACCACATGATTGAGCACGAATTGATAAGCCGGCCCCAGGCTCCAGAAGTGCGGCGCGATCGGAAAGGCCAGGTTGGACACCAGGCCCTGCCATTCGGGCACG
Organism: Pigmentiphaga sp.; assembly: GCA_023228945.1. Taxonomy (GTDB): domain Bacteria; phylum Pseudomonadota; class Gammaproteobacteria; order Burkholderiales; family Burkholderiaceae_B; genus Verticiella. Next base: position 19,578 of record JALOAI010000010.1, read on the forward strand.
GCATGATGCAGCACCATGTGCGCGGCCTGGCCGGCAATGGCGTAGGCCACTTCCTGGGTGTCGGCCAGCGTGACCATCAGCACGCCCACCTCGTGCGGCGTGCGCCCGAGATCGGGTTCGCGCGGCCCCAGCACGCCACTATGGCCATACAATTTGAAATCGATGCGATACTGGCCGGCCATCGATTGTCCGTACACCGCTTCGATGTTCTCGCGGATGCGATCCTGCAGGCCGCCGAACCAGCTGTCGAACTGGCCCAGGATCACGGGGTCGCGCACGCCGCCCAGCACCATCGCCCGATAGCCGATCCGCGTGGCGCCCTCCAGCTTGACGGTGTAGGGTTCGGGGCGGAATTCGCTGCCCCAGACGCGCACCATGCGCTCGCCCGAGGCCTCGTAGCGGGCATGGGTCAGATCCATCACGCCGCCCGGCTCGCGCATCAGGTAAGGGTCGCCGGTTTCGTACAGGGCGTGCGCGGCCACGCTCAAGGGCGAGCAGCGCTGCTCCGGGCTCACCGGCTCCAGCTCGAAATAATCATCGGTGATCGTGCAGAGCATGCCCTCGGGCTTGTTCATGGTGACCACCGCCGCGCCGCCGCACTCCATGATCTTGGCCGCATGCCAGCACAGGCCGGGCGGGAACCCCCGCGCGACGGGAATCGCGGCGAAGATGGCGGCGTCGGTGGAGCGCCCGGCGAGGATCACCTGGGCGCCGTTGGCCAGCGCCTCCTGGTAGGCCTCGGCGCCCATCATGGCCACGATGTGGTCGGCGTCGCGCAGGGTGTCCTCGTCGATGTCGGGCGCGGGTTCCAGGGCGCGGAAGCGTCCGGCGCGATACTTGGCCAGCAGCAGCTCGCGGTCCGGCTCCGAGGCAATGAGGGCGGTCTTGAAATGCAGCTTCTCTTCGCTGGCGATCTCCTGCACGATCTCCCAGACCCAGTTGAGGTTCCAGTCGCCGCCGCTGCCGCCGCAGGAGCCGATCATGAGCGGCACGTCGATGCCGCGGGCGCCCTTGAGCAGGATGCGCAGGTCGCGCTTGATGGCGCCGCGGGAGAAGAAGGGCATATTACCGCCCAGGTTGGCCGGGCCGCCGTCGGTGGAGCCGGCGTCGCAGCCGATGAAGGCGATGTCGCGCTCCAGGGCGGCCAGGAAATGATCTTCGGAGAAGCCGACGCCCAGCACCCCGGTGGGCGATAGGTATCTGATTTGTCGGGTCATGGATTTTCCAGTTTCATTATCGATTGTTATTGATGGGGCAAAAAAACGACTACATCACGCGCGACAGAAAGGCGCGGAGGCGTTCGGTGCGCGGGTTGGCCAATGTTTCGCGCGCGGCCCCCTCTTCGACGATGCGGCCGCTTTCCATGAACACCACCCGGTCGGCGGCCTCGCGGGCGAAGCCGATCTCGTGGGTGACCACCACCATGGTCTTGCCCGCGCGGGCGAGGTCGGTCACCACGTTCAGGACTTCGCCGACCAGTTCGGGGTCGAGGGCGCTGGTGGGCTCGTCGAACAGCAGTACCTGCGGCCGCATGGCCAGCGCGCGGGCAATGGCAACGCGCTGCTGTTGCCCGCCCGAGAGCTGTGGTGGATAGGCGTCGAACTTATCGCCCAGGCCGACGCGGCGCAGCAGGTGCTCGGCCAGTTTGCGCGCGCTGGAGGTGTCGTCGCCGAGTACGCGTACCGGGCCTTCCATGATGTTCTCGGCGGCGGTCATGTGGGGAAACAGCACGAACTGCTGGAACACCATGCCGAGGTTGCGGCGTTGGCGCGCCACGGCGCGGGCGTCTAGCGCTCGCAGGGTATCGCCGTTGCGGCGGAAGCCGAGCAGATCGTCGTTGAGGTAGATGGCGCCGCCCTCGATGCTTTCGAGCTGATGCATGCAGCGGACCAGGGTGGATTTGCCCGATCCCGAGGGGCCGATGACGGCAACGACCTCGCCTTCGTGGACGTCGAGGTTGACCTTATCGAGCGCCACGTAGCAGCCATACCGTTTGCTGACATTGACGGCGCGCAGGACTTTGCGGCGAACCGGGATTTCTTGGCTGATGGACATGATGATGCTTTCTCAGGCGGTGGGCGCTTCGACGGTGGCGGCGATCCGCTGGTGGCCCCTGGCGTAGTGGCGCTCGAGCCGCGATTGCACGGCATAAAGGCAGGTGATCACCACCAGGTACCAGAACACGGCGACCAGCAGCAGCGGGACGATCTCGTAGGTACGGTTGTAGATGCTTTGCACCGCGAACAGCAGATCGTTCATCGCGATCACGCTGACCAGGGCGGTGGCCTTGGCCATGCTGATGACCTGGTTGCCGGTGGGCGGAATGATGAAGCGCATGGCTTGCGGCACGATGATGCGGAAGAACGACTGCCGCGGCGTCATGCCGATGGCCTTGGCGGCATCGTGCTGGCGCTGGTCGACCGACAACAGGCCGGCGCGCATGATTTCGGCCATGTAGGCGCCCTCGGCCAGCCCCAGCCCGAGGATGGCGGCGGTGAAGGGGCTGATGACGTCGATGGTGCGCCACTGCACCCAGGGTTCCGCAAAAGGCAGGCCGATGCTGATGGTCGGCAGTAGGTAGGCCAGGTTGTACCAGAACAGCAGCTGGATCATCAGCGGCGTGGCCCGAAACGCCCAAAGATAGGTATTGGCGGCCCAGCGGCCCGGGCGGTAGTCGCTCATCAGCAGCAGGGCGGCGATGGTGCCTACCAAGGTGCCCACCACCATGCCGATCACGGTGAGCAGCAAGGTAACGCCCAGGCCTTCGAGCACGGCGGGCGCGAATAGATAGTTGGCCACCACCGGCCACTCGAAGCGCGGATTGCCGATGAGGAACCAGGCCAGCCCCAGGGCGACGATGGCCAGGGCAACGCTGGCCAGCCGGCGCGCCGGCCCCACCGGGTAGCGGGCCTGGGCCACATCGTCGGCGGCGTGCGGCGAGGGCGGAAGCGAGTCGGGGGTCATGGGAAGGCTGGACATGGTGGCCTGGACTCAGCGGGGCTGGGAATGGATGTTGAGGCGGATGGCCGGCACCGCGGCCTGCCGAAGCCCGTATTGCTCCAGGATGCGGCCATATTCGCCGTTGTCCATCAGGGTTTGCATGGCCTTGGCCATGACCGGCGACAGCGGGGAATCGTGCCGCAGAATCATGCCCAGGTTCAGTACCGTGAGCTGCTTGGCATCATCGGTCTGGACCCAGAACTCATCGGGGCGTGTCTTGAGCAGATGCAGGGCCGCCGCGAGCTGCATGGAGAATGCATCCGAGCGCCCCGACTGCGCCGCCAGCAGGGTGGAGTTCTGGTCGGGCATCAGCACCTGCTCGACGGATTTCAGGCCGGTTTCGGCACAACGCTTGTCCAGGGCTTCCACTTCGCGGATCGCGGCCGAGCCGGACATCACCGAGATGCGCTTGCCGCAGAGGTCGGTGAGCTTTTCGGTTTTGAGGCCATGGCGCACCGGCAGCACGAAGGCGGGTTCGCTGAGCAGCCAGGGAATCATGTCGTAGCGCTTTTCGCGCTCCGCGGTGGCCAGGGCGGGGCCAAAGGAAATGTCGTAGCGGCCGGTGTCGATGCCGGTGAATACCGCCGGGCCGTTGGCGACGATGGTGGTTGTCAAGGGCACGCCCAGCAGGGGTTCCAACGCCTTGATCAGGTCGGCTTCCAGGCCGATCAGGGTGCGGCCGTCTTCCCCCATGATGCGGTAGGGCGCCATGATGTCGGCGACGACGGAGATCTCGCCGGCCTTCTGCACGGCGGCCGGCAGTTCGGCATAGAGTGGGGCGGGATTGGCTAGGGCGGTGCCGGTGAAGCCGACGGCCGCGGTGGCGAGAATGCCGGCGAGTGTACCGCCGAAGTGGCGGCGGAGCGCCTTGACGAGCTTGGAATGCATGGAGGTCTCCTGAAGGGGCTGGACGAGCCCGGTCTTTGATGGGATATTTGGTTTCTCTATTTCTCAATAACAAATATTATTGAGAAATCGGAATGCCAGCAACAGGGTTTACCCGCGCTAGGGATAATCCCGAGAACCGCCCTTTCAGGCGAGAAAGCAGCGGCTGGCGCTGTGTATCATCCCGTTAACGTTCGTCGGGTGTCGAGGCGGTGGTCCTCGTCTGGCATCATGGCGTGGTTGCCATGTCTTGGTTGGCGTTCGATTTTTTTCCTGTTGCCATGTCCCGTTCCGCATCTACGTTCGCAGCTTCCTCCGCTGATCGCGCCGCCGCGCCAGGCAAATCGGCGGCCAAGTTGGCGGCCAAACCAGTGCCGCAAACCACCATGACCCGGCGGCCGCCGCTCACGCCCGAGATGGTGGGGTTCCGCTTGCTCAAGCTCACCAATCTGCTCACTCGCCCATTCTTCGGCAAGTTCGCCAAGCAGCATGCGATCACACTGACCGAATGGCGCACCATCGTAGTGCTGGCCAACCGGCCGGGCATCGCCTCGCAAGACATCGCCGCGCTCACCGGCCTGCATCCCATGAACATCAGCCGCGCGGTCACCGGCCTGCGCAAGGCGGGGCGTTTGCGCGACGAGCGGGATCCCGAGAATCACCGGCGCAGCTTGTTATGGCTCACCGACTCCGGGCAACGATTGTTCCAGGAAATAGCGCCGCACTCCGAGCAGCAGGCGGCGTTTTTGCTCGAGCCTTTCAGCGAGGATGAGCTTTATCAGTTGGCGGCAATGGTGGATAAACTCCTGGCGCGCGCCGAGGAGTTCACCGCGGGCGATTGAGCCGGGGCAAAGCATTGCGGCCCGTTGGCCGGTGCGTCTTCGCCACTATCCGAACGAGCCCCCGGCGCCGCGCGGACGGCGCCCGGCCCGCCCTCGCCATGCAGGAGAGGGCGCTCAGCCGAATGACTTGGCCTCGATCGTGTAGCGATCCAGGATGTCGGCGTCCACCGTCGGGTAATAGCCCGCCGGAATGACCAGACAACCTTGCTCGATGGCCAGCGGCTCGGTCAGCAGCCCGGTCTCCAGCCGCGTGAAGCCATTCATTTCGCCTGTGCGCTCCACATGAGCATGAGCGACGCAGGCTTCCATCCAATTGTTGATATCGGAGGCCACGCCGTTGCCCAGGACGGTATCCATGCCGAGCCGCCGGATGTGCGCGAGACTCTCGACCAGGGCTTCGATGCCGCCGCATTTGACCAGTTTCAGTTTGATGAGCGGCGCGGCGCCCAGCTCGGCGGCGCGATCGATGTCGGAAAGATCGAAGATGGATTCGTCCAGCATCGTCGGAACGGTGCTGGACGCGCGGATGGCGATGGCGGCTTGCCAGTCGCCCGCCGTGCTGCCTTGCTCGAAGAGCTCGATACCTTCGGGGGGTAGCTGCGCGGCGAAGCGGCAGGCGTCGTCGGGCGTGAAGCCCTGGTTCGCGTCCAGCCGCAGAATCGCGCGGCCTTGGGCCAGTTCGTGGGCCAGCCTGACGTTGCGCAGGTCGGTGCGCACATCGCCGCCGACCTTCATTTTCAGGGTCCGGTAGCCAAGGCTGATCAGCCGCTCCACCTCGCTCAGCAGGCCTTGGGCGTCGTGCGCCTGCACGCCGCCAACCACGGGTATCCGGCGTTCTGCGGCGATAGGTTCCAGCAAGGGGTGGCGCGCGGCCATTTCCATGGCGGTGACCAGGCAGCTGACGCCGTGGGACTGCTCGTGGCGATGGGGGGCCAGCCTCAGAATGGCGTCGCGAACGGCGAGGCCGGGCAGGCCGGCCGCTTGTTGCCGGCAGAACCGCCAGCCCTCCTCCAGGGTTTCGGAGGTGTAGCCGTTGACGATGGCGGCTTCACCGTAGCCGATGCCGCCATCTTCGAGCCGGACTTCGGCCACCAGGGTATCCAGGGCGTGCAGCGTGGAGATCATGCTCCAGTAGGGCCGGTTCAGGGGAATGCCGACTCGCCGCACCCTGACGTTTTGGATGGTTGGCGTGCTGGCGGTGCCCTCCAGTCGCTGCGCGCCTTCCTCCCCGAGGGAGGATTCGCGCTTGGGGCGGCCCGGCGCGTTGGCGGTGCCCTCCAGTCGCTGCGCGCCTTCCTCCCCGAGGGAGGATTCACGCTTGGGGCGGCCCGGCGCGTTCATGGCGCCCCCGTGGACGCCTGCGGGGCGAGCCCGGCGCCCTGGGCGATTTCCTGCCAGCGGGCGGCTTCGGCCCGGATGGTTTGCCGCAGTTCCGCAGGGGTGTCGCTCATGGGCAAGGCTCCCTGGGTTTCGAGCACTTTCTGGAAGGCGGGATCGCGCACCGCGGTTTGCAGGGCGGTGTTGAGTGTGTTGATGACGTCGCCGGGGGTGCCTTTGGGAGCGAGCATGAAGAACACGGAAGCGGCGTCAAAGCCGGGCAAAGTCTCGGACAACGGCGGGACGCCCGGCAGGTTGCTGACCGGTTGCGCGGTCGTCACCGCCAGCGCGACCAGGCGTCCATCCTTGACCAGCGGCGCGGCCACCGCGGAGCTCAGCATGCCGAGTTCGATACGGCCTTCGACCAGATCCGGCAGCATGGGGGCGCCGCCTTTGTAGGGAACATGGGGCACGTCGACGCCGCTCTTTTGGGCGAACATTTCGAAGATGAAATGGTGGGGCGTGCCGACGCCGGCGGAGCCATAGCTGAACTTGCCGGGATTGTTCTTGAGGAGGGCGATCAATTCTTCCGTGGTCTTGACCGGCAGTTTGGGGTTGGCTGCCAGCATCAGGGGCAGCACGCCGATGCTGCCGACGGCCTCGAAATCCCGTTCGGCATCGAGCTTGACCGCCGGCATGACGATCTGTGCGATGAGGAAGGCCGTCTCCGACATATACAGCGTATAGCCGTCGGGCGCCGCCTTGGCGACGAAGTCGGCCGCGATGGTGCCCGCGGCGCCCGGTTTGTTCTCGACGATGAAGGATTGTCCCAACTGACTGCTTAGCCTCTCGGCCAAAGCCCGGGCTACACCGTCCACGCCACCTCCCGCGGGAAAGCCAACGACGATGCGAACCTGCTTGTCCGGGTAGGCCGCCTGCGCGGTGCCCCAGGTGGTCGCAAGAGTCAGCGCCAGCGAGGCACAGCCGGCCTGGAGAAGCCGGCGCCGCTGAGAGCGGGGTCGGCGCGGTGGCTGTGCGGGTTCAGCCGCCTGATACGGGAACTGCCGTGGGGTATGGGGGTGCGAATCCATGATCTCCTCCGATCTTTCGGTTTACAGCGTCATATTTTTGAGTTGAGCCCGATGCAGGGTGCGGTGAGCTCCCGGCGTCCAGGCATCCCGGCGATGCATGGTGCAGCGGTTGTCCCACATCACGAGATCGCGATCCGACCATCGGTGCCGGTAAAGATGTTCCGGCCTGGCGCAATATCCCCAAAGCTCGTCGAGCAAGGCGTCGCTCTCGGCGACGGGGAGCCCTACGATCCAGGCGTTGAGCCGGCGCCCAAGATACAGCGCCTTCCGGCCCGAGCCCGGGTGCGTGAGCACCAATGGGTGGCGCGCACCTGGAGCCTGCCGCACGTCGGTAACCGCTTGGAAACCGCGCCTGGGCTCGCCGGTGCTGGTCGTGCTGGAATCATGGTTGAGCTCCAGCCCGTCGATGCGCGTTTTCAGGGACGCGGGCAGGGCTTCGTAGGCAAGGTACATATTGGTGAACCAGGTATCGCCGCCATCCGGAGGCAGTACCAGGGCGTGCAGCAGGCAGCCTGGCGGCGGCGAGGCCAGGTAGGACATATCGGTATGCCAGTGAGCCTCGGCGTCTCCCAGCCCGCCGATGGGAATGCCATCGACGACCACGTTCGACACCACCGCGATCTCTGGCGTGTCGGGAACGTGGGCCCCGCCCTTGAGCACCTCGGGAATGGGAGAGATCTCCAGCTCGCCGAAGTTCTTGCTGAACGCCGCGAGCTGGTGATCGGTGAGCGGCTGGCGGCGGAAGACCAGCACGAGATGGTCGTACCAGGCGCGAGCCAGTCGGCGTGCATCTTCCGCCGGGAGGGGGCGGCTGATATCGATGCCGGTGATTTCGGCGCCGATGGGGCCTAGGGGTTCGATATTCATGGGAGCGCGAATTTCCTTTTGAAGTCGGCAGCAAGAACCGTGGAGAGTGGCTTTCTATAATGGGTGAATCCCGCAGCCGCGTAAATGATGCCGGCCCCAACGAATTGGAGGGGAGGGCAAGCAGGGCTGGGTGCATGGCCGGGAGCCTGAACAAAAACGGAGAACGCGATGGCGGACAGGGTTCGGCGGAGCGCGCGGCGGCTTCCGCCCCTACACGCGGTGCGTGCATTTGAAGCCGCCGCGCGGTATTGCAACTTTGCCCAGGCGGGCAAAGAGCTGAACGTCAGCGCGTCCGCCGTCAGTCAACAGGTCAAGGTACTGGAGGCATGGTTCGGCTTTGCGCTGTTCCAGCGCGGCAAGAACTCGCTGGAACTGACGCGAGAAGGCGAAGCCCTGCTGCCGCCCTTGAAAGTGGCGTTCGATAGCATTGCCGAAGTCTCCGGGCAGTTGCGAGGGGATCAGCGCGCGGGCCGCGTGCGCATCGCCGCCTATCCCAATCTCGCCCTGAAATGGCTGGTGCCCCGATTGGCGCTTTTGCATGAGCGGGTGCCCGGTATCGAGATCGAGATCACGACCGCCATCAAACCGCTGCCCGAGCTTTTCACGCAATGCGATCTCGCGATTCGCACCTACGAGCATGCGCCGCAGTTTTCGTTCGACCGATTATTGACGGCGGAGCTGTTTCCGGTGGCGGCGCCGGGCCTGGTGTCCGAGCGGGATCCATCGCCGCAGGCGCTGCTGCGGTATCCCCTGCTCCAGCTGGAGCATGCGCCGGGAGATTGGCGATCGTGGTTCGAAGCCGTCGGCCACCATCTGGACGAGGTGGCCAGAACGCTGTGGTTCGACTCCCAGGCGGTGATGATCGAAGCCGCGCGGCACGGCCATGGCATCGCCTTGGCGCGCAGTCCGTTCGACGATCGGGACGTCGCCGATGGCGTGCTGCACCGGCTCTCGCCGATCAGCGTGGTGTGCGACGAGAGCTGGTATGTGATCGCGCCCGAGGCCTTGCGGCGCGGCAAAGCGTGGGACGTCAAGCACGCCCTGCTCGATGAGGCCCGGCGGGATCAGAGATCCGCGAACCGCCCACCCTCGCGCGCCAGCCGGGCCAGCAGCGGGCTCGGTTCCCAGTAGCTGCCGCCCTGCTCCCGGTGCAGGCGCTGGATGTCGGCGTACACCTTGTCCAGCCCCAGGCGGTCGGCAAGATACATCGGCCCGCCGTGCTGTCTGGGAAAGCCATAACCCGTGATGTAGACGATGTCGATATCGCTGGCGCGCAAGGCAATGCCCTGTTCGAGCAGGCGGGCGCCTTCGTTGATCATGCCGAACAGGCAGCGCTTGAGGATTTCGTCGTCGGAGATCGGGCGGCGCTCGATGCCCAGCTTGGCGGAGTAATCGATGATGAATTGTTCCACCTCGGGATCGCGATGCGGCGTGCGGTCGCCTTTTTCGTAGCGATACCAGCCCTTGCCGGTTTTTTGGCCCAGGCGGCCCAGGTCGCACAAATGCAGGATGATGTCGTTGTAGCGGCGATCGTTGGGGCGCGTGGCGATCTGCGCCTTGCGGGTTTGATAGCCCACGTCGTTGCCGGCGAGGTCGTGCACCGCGAAGATGCCCATGGCATAGCCGAAGCGGGTGAGGGCGGCGTCGACTTCGTGGGGCAGCGCGCCTTCTTCGAGCAGAAAGTGGGCCTCGCGGGTGTAATTGCGGAACAAAGCGTTGCCGATGAAGCCGGGGTAGATGCGGGAGAGCACCGAGATCTTGCCCAGGCGGCGGCCGAGGTCCATGAGGGTCGCGATCACCTCGGGCGCGGTGTGGGCGGCGCGGACGACTTCCAGCAGCTTTTGTACGTGGGCGGGGCTGAAGAAGTGGGCGCCCACCACGTCCTGAGGGCGCGTGGTGACGGCGGCGATCTGGTCGACGTCGAGGCCGGAAGTATTCGTGGCCAGGATGGCCCCGGGTTTGCAGATGCGGTCGAGCTGGCGGAAGATCTCCTGCTTGAGGGCGAGGTCTTCGAACACCGCTTCGATCACCAGGTCCACGTCGGACAGCGACTCCAGCGCGGTGGCGCCCCGGATGAGGGCCAGGCGCTGGTCGACCACCGCTTGCGTGAGCCGGCCGCGCTTGACGCTGCCGGCGTAGTTGTCGCGGATGCGCTGCAGCCCGCGTTCAAGGGCTTCGGCGGACTGATCGATGAGGATGGAGGGGATGCCGGCATTGGCGAGCGACATCGCGATGCCGCCGCCCATGGTGCCGGCGCCGATGATGCCGGCGCGGTGGATGGGCCGCAGCGGCGTATCGGGGGGAATGTCGGGGATCTCGGCGGCGGCGCGCGCGGCCGCGTCGACATGGGCCAGCGCAGCGGCTTTGGCGTCTTTGCCGACGGCGGCGAGCAGGGAGTCGGGTTGGATCATGGGTGTCGGCTCAGGGGTTATTTCTCGCCGGGAGGAACGAGCGGCTTGGCGCGCTTTTCAACGAAGTCGCGCAGGCGTTCGGCGGCCTCCGGGGGGCGCTGCAGGTTGGAATTCAGGTATTCCATGAACAGGCCGTCTTCGTGCGAGAGGTCGTTCACGCGCGGCAGCACGTTGGTGATGCGCCAGTTGGTGTCGTGGGTGTTCTCGGCAATGCGGGCGGCGAGCTCGCGGGCTTTGTCCAGGCGCTGGCCGTCGGGCACGATGTAGCGGACGATGTGCACCCGCTCGGCCTCGGCGGCGGTGAGCAGGCGACCGGTGAGCATCATGTCGGCCATCACCGAGTAGCCGATGATGCGTTGGATCCGCACCGTGCCGCCGCCGCCCACGAAGATGCCGCGCTGCGCCTCGGGCAGGCCGAAGAAGGTGGACTCGTCGCAGACGCGGATGTGCGCGGCGCAGGCCAGTTCCAGGCCGCCGCCGACCACCGCGCCGTGCAGAGCCGCCACATAAGGGATGGGGCCTCGGGCGATGACGTCGAACACCTCATGCCAGTTATGGCGCTTGCCGCGCCTTGGGCGGGGCTTGTCGCCGGTGGCGCGGGCCAGTGCTTCGGCAAGATCCAGGCCGGCGCAGAAGTTGTTGCCGTGTCCGTACAGCACGCCGACGTCGGCTTCGTCGCCGGCGCGTTGCACCGCCGCGCGGAGTTCGTCTACGGCGGCGTCGTTGATGGCGTTGCGCTTATCGGGGCGGTTCAAGCCGATCAGGGCGATACGGCCGTCGAGTTCATAGGTGACGAGGGGTTCGGACATGAACGATTCCTGTGGAAGGTAGGGGCATCCATCGCGGGAAGCGGTGGTGCGCTGTGCTGTGATCGTCGTGCGGGGCGTCAGATGTTGATGATGTCGAGTTCGCGCAGCCGGATGCCGGCGGCGGCCTCGTACTCGCGCTTGACCCAATCGGGCTGCCCGGCATGGAACAGGAAATGGTAGAGCAGTTTTTCCCATTTGGGTTCGCGGTCGAACTCGGCGAGCGGAAGGCCGTCGAGAAAGAACCAGCGATGGTCGCTGGGCAGCAGTACCTGATGATTGCGTTCGGGGTCGCGCATTACCCCTTTGGGGTCTTCGCCGCGCTGCACGGCGGCGATGTCTTCGAACAGTCGTCGGCGGATCAGGGCGACGCCGCGGTCGCTGGCGCCGAGGTTCTCGAGGCTGCGATCCGTGACGGCGCCCTGGCCCACCCAGGCGACGATATCCTGATTGATGATGTGCGAGGTGATCCAGCGGCCGTTGGCGTCGCGGATGGGCGAGTACCACGACGGGATCCGGGCCTGCACGAAAGGCTCGCGCTCTTGCGGGAGGCGAATGAAGAACCAGCTCACGCTCAGCATGTTCTCGTCGTCGACCGGCACCCGCCATTCGAAGTGATCGCCCAGAAAGAAACCATTGGGCCACAGGCAGACCCGGCCGATGGTCCAGAGCGGGCTGGTTTCATCGGTGTCGGCGGTGATGCGCTTATAGATGAAGCCGTGCTCGAATTCCTCGAAATCGAGTTTGAGGTGGGTGGGGGCAAAGCCTTCGGTTTCGCCGCGCAAGCGCTTGGTCCAGTTGGCGTGCATCCATTCGAAGTGCACGGGATCGATGGAGTTCTCCTGGGCTTGCAGCCAATTGCAGGGCACCTCCGAGAACACCACTTGCACGAAGCCATTCTGCCAGGAGAAGGGCTCCCAGTCGGGCAGTTCCGGCGCGGGCAGCGGGCCCAGGTAGGCCCAGAGCATGCCCGCCTTGGCGCGTACCGGATAGGCTTTGAGCCGTATCCGATCGCGGAAACGGCCGCTGGGGTCGGCGATGTCTTCGAATGGCGCGGCCACGCAGCGGCCTTCGGCGCTGTATTGCCAGCCGTGGTAATTGCAGCGCAGTCCGCCGGCCTCCGGCATGCCGTAGCTCAGGTCGGCGCGGCGATGGGCGCAATGGCGATCGAGCAGGCCGTAGTTGCCGTCGAGGTCTTTGTAGACGACGAGATCTTCGCCGAACAGCCGCACCGCCTTGGTGGGATGGCGCTCGAGTTCGTCCACACCCGCAAAGGGGTGCCAATGCCGGCGCAAGACTTCGCCCATCGGCGTGCCGGGCCCGACTTGCGTGAGTTGGGCGTTTTTCTCTGCGGTCAGCATCGTCTGGTCTCCTCGCGGAAGAATCAGCCCGCCGTGGCGACGGGCGCGGCATCGGCGGCCAGTGAGCGCCAGTCTTCGCCGGGGCGCAGCAGGCCGCCCACCGAATTGGCGGTGCGATAGTCCAAATCGGGATTGTTGGCCAGGTGCGGGATTTTGCCGTCGAGGAACTCGCGCACCGACCGCAGCAGCAGCTGCCGGACCTTGACCACCGCCGCGTCGGCCGAGCACAGTTGCTCGTCGGTGCGGTCGTGGATCGGGCCCTGGCTGAGGAACATGGCGAAATCCTCGGTGCCCAGGTGCTGCGGGAAACCCGTGGCATGGCCGCGCTTCATCAGGTCGCGGTTCTGGCCCCAGCCATCGGCGGCCGTGCCGGGCGGCAGCGGAGGGAAATTCCAGACATCGGGCGTGGCCGACATGATGGTCATGCCCAGCGGGCGGTGCACGTTGTAGTGCACGAACCAGGCGCGGTGCGTGGTGTCGTCCACCGGCGTGGAGAAGAACACGGTGGCGGGGCCATTGGGCTCGGGCGCACAGATCACGCCATACCAGGGCATCACGAAATTATTGATGCGCGCATAGACACCTTGATCGGACATTTCGCGCAACGCGGCGTAGCGATAGCCATAAGGGCGATCTTCGAATTCCATGCGCGGCGCCAGCGCCTTGGTCATGTTGATGCGCTGGTTGCCCCCGCTGGCGGTGATCTGCGTGGTCGATTCATGCAGCACGCCGACGTGCGAGGAATCCATCGAGGCTTCGACGCCCTGCAGCCAGTTGGTGGGAACTTCCTGGCTGGTGACTGAGCGCTGGTCGGCCGGCAGATAGGTGAAGGGCAGGTCGGGGAAGGGCGGCGGCGTCTCGCCGCGGCCCAGCCAGACCCAGACGATGCCGCCGCGGTCTTCCACGCGGTAGGCATTGAAGCGGACATTCCGGCAGAAGCGCTCCTGGTCTCCCACCTGGTTGGGCGCCTCGATCATCCGGCCGTCGACGCTGAACTTCCAGCCGTGATAGATGCAGCGCAGGGCGTTGTCTTCGTTCTGGGCGAGCACCAGCGACGCCTTGCGATGCGGGCACAATTCGTCGAAACAGCCGACGCGGCCGTCGTCGGCGCGGAACACCACGTAGTTGCTGCCGAGCAGCCGGATGCGCATGGGGGCGCCGCCCGCCTCCAGCTTGCTGGAGGGGACGGCGGGCAGCCAGTAGTGCTGGCGGAACATTTCGCCCATCGGGGCGCCGTTATCGACCTGGGTGAGCAGGTCGTTTTCTTCTCGGGTCATGGCCATGAATCGTCTCCTGGTGGAGTCCGGCTTGCGCCGGCGGAACCGCCGCGGTTCGTTCGCGGCAAGTGGAAGCCGCCGATCCACGGCGGCGAGAGTCAGGCGCTAGGCATCCGCATCCTTGCGGAAAGCCCGCGTATACAGACGGCGGCAATTGCATTCGAAGATATTGCGCCGCGCTTCGTCGCCCAGCCAGGCGATGTTCTCGATCACAGGCTTGAGATCGTCGTAGTCGCGGCCAGAAATGGGGTCGCGGGCGCTGCCGGTGCCCGGCTTCTCGGTGCCGAACAGCACGTTGCGGTCGCCGGCAACCTTGATCAGCAGTTCGAGGGAATCCTGCGAGTAGTTGCAGGTATCGAAGTACAGCCTGCGCAGCTTTTCGTCGAACGACACCGGCTCGCCCTTGCGCACCGACCAGGAGCGGAACCGGCCCATCTGGTAGGGGATCGCGCCGCCGCCGTGGGCGACGATGATCTTCAGGTCGGGAAAGCGATCGAACACTTCAGACGCGGGGTCGAGCAGGGAAATGACGGCGATGCTTTCTTCGTTGATGAACTTCAGCGTATAGGATTCTCGCGGTTGGCAGCTGCCGGCGGAATGGATGAGGCCGGGAGCGTCGAGGCGTGTCATGGCCTCGTAAAGCGGATACCAGAAGGGGTCGCCCAGGCCGGGAGGTGGCGCCTCGGCGCCTTCGGTGGGATCGGGGTTGATCAGGCAGCCAACGAAGCCGAGCTCGTTGACGCAGCGTTCGAGTTCGGCAACGGCACGCACGGAAGGACATTCCAGCCGATGCTGAGGCAGGCCGGCGACACCGCGGAAGCGATCGGGGAACATGCCAACGGCGGCATGGATGAGATCGTTGCAGTAGCGCGACCAGAGTTCGGTGACCCGGGCCGGCTGAATCGAATGCATCTGCAGGTAGGGCCGGGGTGAAAGAAACTGGATGTCGGTGCCGACTTGGTCCATCAGGCGGACGAGGTCTTCGACGTGCTTGCGCAGCGAGGCTTCGGGGATCTTGGGTTGGGTGGAGGGGTTGGCTCGTCCGCCGATGAGTTCCGCCATGTAGCGGAAGCTTTCGGGGGGCATGACGATGTGGGCGTGCGAATCGATGATCACGGTTGTCCTCTCGGCGGCGGATGGAGTGTTATGTGTTCCTAAAATATACAACCAAATGTTTGTGGCATGCAATATAAAGATTCTGGCGCATGATTTCAGAGAGTAATTCAAAATAATGAGGCATGGCGGCATGACACGGATTGGATCCCGCTGCGGTCGAGGCCGATGGGGGTGCCTGTTTCTGCCGGTCTTGGCGCATGGTTCGCTGGGGTTTTCCCGAATCATTCCTAGGGAAGTATGCCTTTCTGCAAGAAAAATTCTTGGATATTGGATTGTTTGTATGCCACAATGGATCTGTGACATACAAAATTCGGGAAAAGGAGCCCACCATGCATTCACATGCCGCCACACCCGACATGGCCGAGTCCCGGGGGCGAGCTGCCGTAGCCCTCGGGCGTACGCTGGATCCGCGTTCCATCGCAATTCTCGGCGCCTCGCCCGAACCTACCGCGATCGGCAGCCATGTGTTGGCCAACCTGGAGCGCTACGGCTACGCTGGCGAGCTTCATCTGATCAGCCGCACCCGCGACGAAATTGCCGGGAAGCGTTGCCTGAAGTCGCTCGAAGACATGCCGGAAGGCGTGGACGTGGTGGTGCTCTGCATTCCGGAGGCGGGTGTGCTCGATGCCGTGCGCGCCTGCGCGGCGCGCGGCGTGGGCGGCGTGGTGATCTTCGCTTCGGGCTATGCCGAGGCGGGCGACGACGGCCGGGCGAAGCAGGATGAACTGGCCGCGATCGCGCGCGGCGCCGGCATGGTGCTGATCGGCCCC
Organism: Pigmentiphaga sp.; assembly: GCA_023228945.1. Taxonomy (GTDB): domain Bacteria; phylum Pseudomonadota; class Gammaproteobacteria; order Burkholderiales; family Burkholderiaceae_B; genus Verticiella. Next base: position 35,321 of record JALOAI010000010.1, read on the forward strand.
AACTGCATGGGCTACACCAGCTTTACCGCCGGCGTGCCCGTCACGTTCGAGCCGCAAGTGCCGCAGTATCGGCTCGAAGAGGCGCGGGGCGTGTCGGTGGTGGCGCAAAGCGGCGCCATGGCGGCGAATCTGCGCGACGCGCTGTTGGCGCGCTGGGTGCCGATCGCCCAGGTGGCATCCACCGGCAACGAGGCCTGCGTCGGCGTGGAGGATTATGTGGCACATTTCGTGGCCGATCCAAGCACGGCCGCGATCGGTGTGTATGCCGAGCAGATCCGGCATCCTCGCCTGTTTTTGCGGCTGGCCGCCGAAGCGCGGCGCGTGGGCAAGCCGATCGTGCTGCTGATGCCGGGACGCAGTGCCCGCGCCCGCGAGGCCGCCGCCTCGCACACCGGGGCGCTGGCGGGCGATCATGCCAGCGCCGTGGCCCTGCTGCGCGGCGAAGCGGTGATCGTGGTGGATTCGCAAGACGAACTCTACGATACGCTGGCAATCCTGGCCCGCCATCCGCAGCCGCGGCCGGGCGGTCCCGGTATCGTGACCGGCTCGGGGGCGATCAAAAGCCTGGCTATCGATTTTGCCGACGACATCGGGCTGGATCTGCCGGTTTTCCGCGATACCACCGTGGCGGCCCTTACCGCCTTGTTGCCCGACTACGCGGTGCCCGAGAACCCGCTCGACTACACCACGGTGATCATGCGCAACCCCAACATTGCGCGCGAGGTGCTGGATGTTGCCGTCACCGATGAGGGCGTGGGCAGCGTGCTGCTCACCATGATCACCGGGCCGCTGCAGGGCCAGCGCAACAAGGCCAAAACCATGATCCCCGCGTTGGCCGATCGCGCCATACCGGCCATCCTGGTGGCCCTGGGCGATACCTGGCCGATCGGCGAAGAGCTCGCCGCCGCCATTCGCGAACACGGCATCATCGTGTTCCGTTCGCTCGAGAGAGCCCTGCGGGCCTTGCGGCGAATCGACGAGTACGCCGCCGATCTGCTGCGCGCCGGGCGGCGCGGCGCTTTGGCGGCGGCCGAACTACCGTTGCCCGGGGCCATTCCCGCCAACGGTATTTTTGCCGAGTACCAGGGCAAACGCTGGTTGCGGGACGCCGGCCTGGAGATTCCCGCCGGGGAGCTCGCCGGCGATGTCGAGCAGGCCGTGGACATCGCCCGGCGCATCGGCTACCCCGTGGTGCTCAAGGCCCAGGCCAGCGAGCTGCCGCACAAGAGCGACGCCGGGGGCGTGGTCGTCGGGCTGGCCGACGAGGCGGCGCTGCGGGCCGGCTGGCGGCAACTGACGGCAGACGTCGCGCGCCACCGCCCCGGCCTGGCGCTGGACGGCGTGCTGGTGGAAGCCATGGGCGCCAAGGGCCTGGAACTGGTGGTGGGCGCCAGGCGCGATTCCGACTGGGGGCCGGTGGTGCTGGTGGGGCTGGGCGGCGTTTGGATCGAGGCCTTGCACGACGTGCGGCTGCTGCCGCCGGACCTGGCCGTGGACGACATCGTGGTCGAGCTCGGCAAGCTCAAGGCCGCGCCCTTGCTCAAGGGCGTGCGCGGCGCGCCACCGGTCGATGTGCCGGCGGTGGCGCGAGTGGTGGCGGCCCTGGGCGCGAGGATGCTGGCCGACCAGCGCATCCTTGAAATGGACGTCAATCCGCTGGTGGCCTATCCCGATCGCGCCCTGGCCCTCGACGCGCTGCTGGTGTGCGCCGCCGAGGCCGGCGCCCATGCCGAACCGGAGGTCGCATGAAGTTCCGATTCTCCGCCGCCGACGAGGCATTCCGCCAGGAAGTCCGGCAATTCGTGCGCGATAACCTCGATCCAGCACTCAAGCGCAAGGTCGAACTCGGGCTGCGCCTGGAGCGCGCCGATTACGTGGCATGGTACGGCAAGCTGGAACAGCGGGGCTGGATCACGCCCGGCTGGCCGCCGGAGCACGGGGGGCCGGGGTGGACCCATCTGCAGCGCTACATCTTCGACGAAGAAACCCAGTTGGGCGGCGCGCCCCGCATTATTACCAGTGGGATCAATATGCTGGGCCCGGTGCTGATCGCCTTTGGCACGGCCGAGCAAAAAGCCAGGTATCTGCCCGCGATACGCCGCAGCGAGACCTGGTGGGGCCAGGGCTTCTCTGAGCCGGGGTCGGGTTCCGACCTGGCCTCGCTGCGCACCACGGCCGTGCGCGAGGGCGATCACTATGTCGTCAATGGCCACAAGATCTGGACCTCCTATGCGCACGTCTGCGAGATGCTGTTCTGCCTAGTGCGCACGGATCCCGATGCGGCCAAGCCGCAGCAGGGCATTTCCTTTTTGCTGATCGATGCCAAGACGCCCGGCGTTACCATCCGGCCGATCCGCATGCTGGATGGCGGTCGCGATCTCAACGAAGTCTTTCTCGATAACGTCCGCGTGCCGGTGGGCAATCTGGTGGGCGAGGAAAACAAAGGCTGGTCGTACGGCAAGTATTTGCTCGGCCACGAGCGTACCGGCATCGCGGGCATCGGCGGCTGCAAGCAGCAACTGGCCCGTGCGCGGCGCCTGGCCGCGGCGCAGCCGCTGGGCGAGGGCTGTCTGCTCGACGATCCCGCCGTGCGCGAGCGGCTGGCAGCGCTCGAAACCGACCTCATGGCGCTTGAATTCACCAGCCTGCGCATCCTGAGCGCCAACCAGAGCGTCCGGGTGCCGGGCGTGGAAGCCTCCATCCTCAAGGTGCGGGGTACCGAATTGCGCCAGCAAATACTCGATCTGCTGGTCGACATCGCGGGGCCGTGGGCGGTGCCGTTCAGCGAGGAGGCCATGCTGGAAGGCTTTGATGACGAGTCGCCAACGCCCGAGGCGTTCGTGGCCGTCGCGGCCAATGCCCTCGACGCGCGCAAGGCGTCGATCTACGGCGGCACCAACGAGGTGCAGCGCAATGTTATTGCCAAAGTCATGTCGAGTTGAGGAGCGGCACCATGGATTTTTCGTTGGATGAAGATCAAGTGGCGCTGCGCGAGGCCGTGCGGCGTTATTGCGAGCGCAGCTACCCGCTGCAGGCGCGGGGCGACCCCGAAACGCCCGACCTGGCCCGAACCCATTGGCAAGGCCTGGCCGAGCTCGGCGTGCTGGGCATGCCGATCGCCGAGGAGTGGGGCGGCGGCGGACTCGGCGCCACCGAAGTGATGCTGGCCAGCCATGAGTTCGGCCGCGCTCTGGGCGGCGTGGGATTCGTGCCGGCCGTGGTGCTGTGCGGCCACCTGCTGGGGGCCGGCGGCGAGGCCCTGCGGCGGCGCTGGCTGTCGGCCCTGGCCGCGGGCGAATCCCGGGTGTCGTTCGCCTGTGGCGCGGCCGAGATGCGGGGCGATCTGACCCGCCCCGGCGTGGTGGCCAGCGCCGATGGCGATGGCTTCTTGCTACGGGGCGAAAAAGCCTTTGTGCTCGAGCACGATGACTCCGACGCGGTGTTGCTGCTCGCCCGCACGGCGGGCCGGGATGGCGACGAGACCGGGTTGACGCTCTTCTTGCTGGAGCCGAACCAGGCGGGCATTGAACGGCACGTTTTTACGACTCTGGATGGTCGGCGCGCCATGCGCTTGGCCCTGGATGGGGTGGCGGCGCCAGCGCAGGCAGTGCTGGGCCGGCCGCACGAGGGCCACGCTCTGGCCCGCGAGGGCGTGGACCGAGCACTGGCGGCCTGGTGCAGCGAGGCTACCGGGGCAATCGAGGCTTTGTTCGATCAAACGCTGGAGTACATCAAGACGCGCCGGCAGTTCGGCTCGGCGCTGATCGGGTTCCAGGCGCTGCAGCACCGCATGGCCGATTTGCTCATGTCGCTGGAGCTTTCGCGCTCCATGGCTTGCGCCGCGGCGATGGCGGTCGAGGAGGCGCCCCCTGCCGAACGGCGGCGGATCGTCGACGCCGCCAAGGTTTTCATCGGCAAGGCGGGCCGGGAGGCCGGGCACTGTGCCATCCAGTTGCACGGTGGCATGGGCATGACAGACGAATGCCGGGTCGGCCATTACGTCAAGCGGCTGATGGTGCTCGACCAGTATTTCGGCAATGCCGCCGATCACCTGCGGCGGCTGGCGGCGATTTGAACGGCCGATGCCGTCGGGCCATCCGCCGGCCGGCCACCCTATCCACATAAAGCAAAGAGGTGACTTCCATGAACTTATTGTCGAACCTGAAGGCGGCTGTGGCCGCCCTGGCCTTGTGCGCGGGCGGAGCGGCCGTCGCGCAGAGCGGTCCGATCTCGGTACTTGTTGGTTTTCCGCCAGGGGGGTCGACCGATCTGGTGGCGCGCGTAGTGGGCGAGTCACTCAGCCAGGAGCTGAAGCGGCCGGTGGTGGTGGAGAATCGTCCGGGTGCGGGCGGCCGCGTGGCGGCGATGGCGCTCAAAAATAGCAAACCCGATGGCAGCACCTATCTGGTAATGCCCAATGCTTCGGCGGTGTTCAACCATTTGCTGTATTCGACGGACACCCTGGGCTACGACGTGCTGACCGACATGATGCCGGTGGCGGTGTTCGTCAGCGGGCCGATCGGACTGGCGGTGAATGCCGGTCTTGGCGTCGACAGCGTGGAAGAGTACGTGGCCTGGATCCGCAAGAACGGCGGCACGGGCTTCTTCGGCTCCGCGGGCCAGGGCGGCCAGACCCACTTCTCGGGGCTGGCTTTCGGCAAGGCGGCGGACGTGCCCATGACGGTGGTGCCCTATCGGGGGAACGGACCGATGGTGACCGACCTGATCGGCGGCCAGGTGCCGGCGGGGGTTTCGGTGGTCGTGGATTTGCTGCCGCACATTGCTTCCGGCAAACTCAAGCTTCTTGCGATTTTCGGCGAAGAGCGTTCGCCGCTGGTGCCGGATGTGCCCACCATGCGCGAGGCGGGCGTCGACGTCGTGGCCGGGGATGCCTGGACGGGTATGTGGGCCAAGGCCGGGACGCCTGAAGCCGACCTCCAGCGCATGCGGGCGGCCGTGGCGCGAACTCTCGCCAAACCCGAAGTGCAAGAAACATTCCGCAAAGCCAGTCTCGTGCCCGGTACGCTGGCCGGCGCCGAGATGCAGGCCAAGCTGAATAGCGAGCTCGAATTCTGGGCGCCGATCATTAAAGAGTCGGGATTCAAGCCCGAGCAGTGATCGGCAACCCCGGTGGCGTCCGCCGCCGAGGCTGCCCAGTCCGCAACCGCCGGCAGCCCCCGTCCGTTCAAGGGCAGCCGGCAAGCGGGAGGATTCCTACCGGGAGCCTCCCCAACCCATAAGGAAGGTGTGATGAGTCTGGATGGCAAAGCCTATATCGTGGGAGCCTACGAGCACCCCACGCGCAAAGCGGACGACTTGACGGTGGCCCGCCTGCATGCCGATGTCGCCAAAGGGGCGCTCGAGGATGCCGGTCTGACCAAAGACGATATCGACGGCTACTTTTGCGCCGGCGATGCGCCGGGGCTGGGAGCCACCAGCATGGTGGAATACATGGGCCTGAAGGTACGGCACGTGGATTCCACCGAATGCGGTGGTTCGGCACCCATCCTGCACGTGGCGCACGCCGCCGAGGCGATCGCCGCCGGGCGCTGCAACATTGCGCTGGTCACCCTGGCGGGCCGCCCCCGCGCGGCCGGCGCCATCCTGCGGCTGCAGCCTCCCAATCCCGACGCCCCCGACGTGGCTTTCGAGGGGCCGTTCGGCCCCACCACACAGAATATGTACGCGATGGTGGCTCGCCGCCACATGCACGAGTTCGGTACCACCAGCGAGCAATTGGCGTGGATCAAGGTGGCGGCGTCGCATCATGCCCAGCACAATCCACATGCCATGCTGCCCAAGGTGGTCACCGTCGAAGAGGTGCTGAGCTCGCCCATGGTGGCCGATCCCTTGCACCGCCTCGATTGCTGCGTCATGAGCGACGGCGGCGGCGCACTGATCGTGGCGCGGCCCGAGATCGCTCGCTCGCTCAAGCGGCCGCTGGTAAAGGTCCGGGCGGCGGCCGAAGCCCAGAAGGATTCGCGTGGCGGCCGGGTCGATCTCACGTACTCGGCGGCGGCGTTCTCGGGGCCGGAGGCTTTCGCGGCGGCCGGCTTGACGCCAGCCGACATCAAATACGCCTCTTTATACGATAGCTTCACCATTACCGTGCTCATGCAGCTCGAAGACCTCGGTTTCTGCCGCAAGGGCGAGGGCGGCCGCTTCGTGGCCGACGGCAACCTGATCTCCGGCGTGGGACGGATGCCCTTCAACACCGATGGCGGCGGCCTGTGCAACAACCACCCGGCCAACCGGGGGGGCATGACCAAAGTCATCGAGGCCGTGCGCCAGCTGCGCGGCGAAGCCCATCCGGCCGTGCAAGTGGCCAACTGCGACATCGCATTGGCCAACGGCATCGGCGGCTCGCTGGCCTCCCGCCATACCGCCGGCACCCTGATTCTTGAACGCGAGTAAGCCATGACCACCGTAGAACGCAAGATTCCCGCTCCGCTCACCCTGCCCGATACCCAGCCTTACTGGGACGCCGCCAACGAAGGGCGGCTGATGATCAAACGTTGCGACGATTGCGGCGAGCCGCATCACTATCCGCGCGATGTTTGCCCCTTCTGCATGAGTACCCGCACGAGCTGGCTCGCCTGCAGCGGCAAGGGCACGGTGTATTCCTACAGCACCATGCGCCGTGGCGACCTGGCCTACACGCTGGCCTACGTCACGCTGGAAGAAGGGCCGACCATGATGACCAACCTGGTCGACTGCGATCCGGCATCGCTCGGCGTGGGCCAGGCGGTGCGCGCCGTTTTCAAGCCCGCCGAGAACGGCCAGGCCGTCCCGATGTTCACCCCGGCTCAGTAGGTTTCTCCATGTCCGATGCCTTGCTTGCGGCTTCCTCCCGTTCCGGGCCGCTGTCGCGTTTCCTCGTGATCGATGCCTCCCGCGTGCGCGCCGGCCCCACCGCGGTGCGCTTGTTTGCCGATCTTGGCGCGCGCGTGATCAAGATCGATATCCCGCGGGGGGCACCCGGCGGCGACGACATGATCGGGGGTCCCAATCATGATCGTCCCGACTACGAGAACCTGCATCGCAACAAAGAAAGTCTCACGCTCAACCTGAAAACTCCCGAGGGAGTCGCCATCCTGGAGCGTCTGGTGCGCCAGGGCGACGTGTTCATCGAAAACTACCGGCCCGACGTCAAGCACCGGCTGGGCATTGCCTACGAAGACCTGCGGCGGATCAATCCCCGCCTGGTCTATGCCAGTATTTCGGGCTTCGGCCAGGACGGCCCCTATAGCCGGCGGCCGGGTTTCGACTCCATCGCGCAAGGCATGGGCGGCTTGATGTCGGTCACCGGCAAGCCGGGCGAGGAGCCCATGCGGGTGGGGATCCCGATCGCCGATCTCTGTGCCGGCCATTTTTGCGCCATGGGCATTCTGGCCGCGCTGCTCGAGCGCGACGCCACCGGTGAAGGGCAATGGGTGCAGACATCCTTGCTCGAGGCCCAGATCGCCATGCTCGATTTCCAGGCGGCGCAGTGGCTGATCGGCGGCAAAGTCCCCGAGTCCCAGGGCAACGAGCATCCCCTGACCGTGCCCACCGGCGTGTTCCGCACGCGCGACGGCTACCTCAACATCGCCGCCATCGGCCAGACCATGTGGCAGCGGCTGTGCGAGGCGCTGGAGATGCCGCATTTGCCGCATGAGCCGGGCTTTGGCTCCGATCCCGAACGGGTGAGCAACCGGGAGCGGGTGAACGCCGCGGTGCAAACGGTGCTGCTCGAGCGCACGACGGCGGAGTGGACCGAACGCCTGCTGGCGGCGGGCGTGCCGTGCGGGCCGATTCACCGCATCGATGAGGTTTTTGCCGATCCCCAGGTACAGCACCTGGGCATGCGCTGGCCCATGCCGCATCCGGTACTGGGCGAGGTGGCGGTGGTGGGCCAGCCCATGCGTTTCTCGGCCCATCCGCGCGAGACGCCGCCGGCGCCGGCGCCCGGGCAGGGCCAGCATACCGACACCGTGCTGCGCGAGTTGGGTTATTCCGACGCGCAGATTTCCGATCTCAGGGCCAGGCACGTGGTATAGCGGCCGGCGTCCGAATTCTTCAGGAGTGTTCCATGGCACGCATCGTCGCCGCATTCGGTTCGTCGCACAGCATCATGCTGACCTCCACGCGCGAGAACTGGCAGCATGATTTCGTCGAAGCCGATCAGCGCAATCCATTCTTGTTCGATCGCGAAGGCAAGCCGCTGACGTACGACGACCTGCTCGCCAAGGCGCCGGCCGATTCGGCCAGCCGCGTCACGCCGGAACGCATGGGCGAGCGCTACGATCGTGCCGAGGCGGCCATTGCCGCGCTGCGTGAGCGCATCCGCGCGGCGCGGCTCGACGTCTTGTTCATCGTCGGCGACGACCAGACCGAATTGTTCCGCTTGTCCAACATGCCGGCGTTGGCCGTGTATTACGGCAAGACCATCCGCAACACCGCCGCGCGGACCACGCCCGGCGATCCATGGGTGAAAACGGCGCGCATGCGCCGCCACGAGCCCGACGGCGACCGCGAGTATCCGGTTGACTCGGAGTTTGCCGAATGGTTGGTGCGCGCGCTGTGCGACCGCGAGTTCGACGTGGCCGCGATGAGCCACCTGGAGCCCGGACAATTCGAGGGCCACGCGTTCCAGTTCGTTCACCGCCGCTATCTCGACGGCTTCGAGCTGCCGGTCGTGCCCATCATTCTGAATACCTTCGATCCGCCCAACCAGCCCACGCCGCGCCGTTGCGTACGATTGGGGGAACATTTGCGCGAGCTGATCGCCGCTTATCCGCACGACTTGCGCGTCGGCCTGATCGCTTCCGGCGGCTTGAGCCATTTCGTGGTCGACGAAGAACTCGACCGCGGCGTGATCGATGCCATCCGGCGCAAGGACCACGAGTGGCTGGCCAACTTGAGCCCCGACCGGCTCAAGGCCGGCAGCTCGGAGATCCGCAACTGGCTGACGGTGGCCGCCGCGGCCCGCGACCTCGATCTCGAACACGTCGATTACATCCCCGGCTATCGCACCCCCGCGCTGAGCGGCACGGGCCTGTGCTTTGCCTCCTGGAAACCCTTGCCTTGAGCCCGATCATGTCTTCTTCCGCTTCCCGTTCGGTGGTGCAGCGCCTGCGCCGCCTCGATGTGTGCGCCGTCTCCGACGCGCTCGACAAACTGGGCCTGGGCGGCCAGGTGACCGAACTGCGCCAACTGGCCGGCCAGGCGCGCATCGCCGGCCGGATCGTGACCGTCAAGCTCGGTACCGGCGAGCCGCCGCCGGGGCCACCGCGCCATCTGGGATGTACCGCGATCGAGATGAGCGGGCCCGACGACGTCATCGTGGTGGAACAGCGCACGGGCATCGAGGCCGGCAGCTGGGGCGGCCTGCTCACGCTGGGCGCCCGCATGCGCGGCGTGGCCGGGGTGGTGGCCGACGGACCGGTGCGCGACATCGACGAAGCGCGGGCCTATGATTTTCCGGTGTTCGGGCGCGCGCTCACTTCGCTTACCGCACGTGGCCGGGTGGTCGAGAAAGGCACCCAGGTGCCGATCCAGGTGGGGCAGGTGGAGGTACAGCCGGGCGACTACGTGATCGCCGACAACAGCGCGGTGGTATTTCTGGCAGCCGGCCAGGTGGCACGAGTGCTGGAGGCGGCCGAAGCCATCGCGGCGCGCGAGGCCGCGATGGCCAAGGCCATCCTCGCCGGCACGCCGATCGGCGACGTGATGAGCGGCAGCTACGAAAACATGTTGGATCATTGAGGAGTTCGCCATGCAAGCCAAACCGGACGACAACGTCGCTCGCGCCTCCAGCCTGGATACCGCCAGCCTGAGCGATGCGATGGACAAGCTCGGCATCAACGGGCAGTGCTATCGCATTCAGCCGCGAAGTACCGACTTCCGCATGGCGGGCCGTGCCTATACCTTGCTCTACGGCCCCGCCGCCAAGCCGGCCGGCACGGTGGGCGATTTCATCGACGACGTGCCGCCCGGCAGCGTGCTCGTGCTCGACAACGGCGGCCGCGACAATGCCACGGTGTGGGGCGACATCCTCACCGAGATCGCCCATCGGCGCGGCATGGCGGGCACGGTGATCGACGGCATCTGCCGCGACGTCGCCATGTGTCTCAAGCTGGGCTACCCGGTCTATTCGCGTGGCCACTGGATGCGCACCGGCAAAGACCGCGTGCAGGTGGAGGCCACCAATGTACCCGTGAACATCGGCGACGTCCGTGTGCAGCCGGGCGACCTTTTGCGCGGCGATGCCGACGGAGTCGTGGTGCTGCCACGCGAGCACGAGGATGCTATTCTGGACTTGGCCGAAACCATCGAAAACGCCGAGAATCGCATCCGCGAAGCGGTGCGGGGCGGCCAGCGGCTGGACGAAGCCCGCGCCGCGTTTCGCTACCACCAACTGCAGTCACGGGAGGAAGGTTGAATGAGTGCTCAATCCAGCGGCAAGGTGGATCCCCGCCTTACCACCAGGCTCGACGTGCCGCGGTTGCCTGAGGCCCTGCTTGCCAGGGCCGCCGCCCTGCCGGCTTCGACCCTGCACGAGGCGGCGGGCAAGATCGGCGTACTGCCGCCGGCGATCCAAGGCATATCCTCCAGTTTCCGGGTCTGCGGCCCGGCGCTTACCGTTCACTCGCCACCCGGCGATAATCTTTGGCTGCATCGTGCCCTGGCCATCGCGCAGCCAGGCGATGTCATGGTGGTCTATACCAGTGGCGTTCATGAGCACGGCTATTGGGGAGAAATCATGGCCACCGCCGCCCAGGCCTGCGGCCTGGCGGGCCTGGTGATCGACGCCTGCGTGCGCGACGTGACCCTGCTGCAAGAAATGGGCTTCCCGGTGTTCGCGCGCGGTGCCTGCATGCGAGGCACGGGCAAAGACTTCGGCGCCACGGGGTTCATCAACCACCCGGTACTGATGGGCGACGTCAGCGTGTCGGCGGGCGACCTGATCGTGGGCGATGCCGACGGCGTGGTGGCGATTCCCCACGCCCAGGTGGCGACGGTGCTCGATGCCGCGGCCGCGCGCGAGGCCAAAGAGGCGGCGATCATGGCCAAGCTGCGCGCCGGAGGGGTGACCACCTTATCCCTGTACGGTTGGGATTAAGCGGCGGAGGGGCCAAACTCCCTTCGGCGCTGGAGGCTGGAGGCGTTCCTGGGCGAAGCCTCGTTTCAGTCGGCGAACTGGCCGTTGGCGCCGATCTCGAAAAACTCCAGCGGCACCGTGGCGAGGAATTCCGAGAATTCCGTGGTGCCGGCTGGAACGTGCAGCAACATGGCCTGGGCGGCCCCGGCTTCGTCGCCGGCTTCGATGGCCGCGGCCACGGCGCGATGGTCGGCCAGCGATTTGCGCATCTGTGCCGGCGTATGGAAGTACTTGACGTGATAGCGCTGCACCATGCGCCGCGCGCTGCGCAGATGCTCGGTGAGATACGGATTACGGCAAGCCTGGTAGATCACTTCGTGGAAGGCGGCGTTGGCCTGGCCGTAGGCGGCGGAATCGGCATTGTCGGCCGCGATTTCGCATTCCCGGAGGGCCTGGCGCAGCCGAGGAGCGGTTTCGCCGTCGATCCGGCGGGCCGCCAGCTTGGCGCACAGGGATTCCAGCTCGCCGATGAACTCGAGCATGCCGCGCATGCGAGTAATCGAGAACTTGGCTACCGTAATGCCGTGGCGAGGTGCGATCTGCACGAGCTCGCGTGCGGCGAGCTGTTGCAGGGCCTCGCGGACCGGCGTGCGCGAGACTCCGAAACGCTCGGCCAAGGCCCGCTCGTCGAGCGGCGCCCCTGGCGGCAGCAGACCGGTTTCGATTTCGTTCTGTAGCGTGTTGCGGATGTCGGCCGCCCGGCCGCCTCGCGGCCGTGCCTGACGAGGCGATTCGGCCGAACTGATTTTGGCGGGGGCGCGAGGCATGTGGGCTCTATGGTGATTTTGTAAGATATACGCGGTTTTATTATACAACCGGCATATGGTGGTATGTGTTTTGAGCTTGTGCTGTTTACCCGGAACACAAGCTCCCTGCCGCCAGGGTCAGCTGCGGTTCAATACCAGCGCGTGAGAGAGTCCCGGCTCTCGGCCGGGGCTTTGCGTCACGATGCGGGAGCGCCTTTGGCACGGGGCGACCAGGCCCCGCTTCGCGTCGTCGTGGAGTCAGGGGCTGGTGTGCGTCTGGCGGCGCGTTCAGACCACGCCGGCGCGATGAGCCTGTTCGTCGGCGTGATACGAAGAGCGCACCATGGCGCCCACCGCCGCATGGCTGAAGCCCATGGCGTAGGCTTCGCGCTCGAGCTCGGCGAAAGTATCGGGATGGACGTAGCGCAGCACCGGCAGATGGTGCTCGGAGGGCTGCAGGTATTGCCCGATGGTGAGCATGTCGACCTGGTGATCGCGCAGGTCGCGCATCACCTGCAGGATTTCTTCGTCGGTTTCACCCAGGCCGAGCATCAGGCCGGATTTGGTGGGAACGTGGGGATGGCGCCGCTTGAACTCCTGCAGCAAGCGCAGCGAGTGCTCGTAGCTGGAGCCGGGGCGGGCCTGCTTGTAGAGGCGAGGGACGGTTTCCAGATTGTGGTTCATGACGTCGGGCGGGCCGCCGTCGAGGATTTCGAGGGCGCGGTCGAGCCGGCCGCGGAAGTCGGGAACCAGGACCTCGATGCGGGTTTGCGGCGAGAGTTCGCGGGTTTTCCGGATACAGGCGACGAAGTGCGCGGCGCCGCCATCGCGCAGGTCGTCGCGGTCGACCGAGGTGATGACGACGTACGACAGCCGCAGCGCGGCAATGGTGCGCGCGAGGTTCTCAGGTTCTTCGGTATCGAGAGGATCGGGGCGGCCGTGGCCGACGTCGCAGAACGGGCAGCGGCGGGTACATTTGTCGCCCATGATCATGAACGTGGCGGTACCCTTGCCGAAGCATTCGCCGATGTTGGGGCAGGAGGCTTCTTCGCACACCGTGTGCAGGCGGTGATCGCGCAGGATCTGCTTGATCTCGTGGAAGCGCGAGTTGGGCGCCGGGGCCTTGACGCGTATCCAATCGGGCTTGCGCAGGCGCTCGACGGGTACGATCTTGATGGGAATGCGGGCGGTTTTGGCCTGGGACTTCTGTTTTTGGGTGGGATCGTAGACCGCGCCGGCGCCGGCGCTCTCAACGGGAGTGGACATTCTGGTGGTTTCCTTGCCGCCGAAGAGTATGGAGCCATGGCGGCGGTGGCTGCGATCTGGCATATTTTAGCGCGTTGCGCCCGGCATTCCGTGGGGCGCTCCAGCCCATGGAGTATCGTCATGACCACACGCCAAGGCGCAGCACACGCGCACCCCGGAGAGGCCGAGCGCGGCCAGCCTGTGCACGAGCCCAAAACCCCTTCGAATGCCGGCGGGGAGTTCCGGGCCGCCGGCGCGGCATTTATTGACGCAGGGCCGCTCCCAAGGCAAAAAGCCCCCCCGGGGGGCAGCGCCGCCGCTTCAGCGGCAAGCGTGGGGGCTTTTTTTGACGCAGGGCCGCTCCCAAGGCAAAAAGCCCCCTCGGGGGGCAGCGCCGCCGCTTCAGCGGCAAGCGTGGGGGCTTTTTTTGACGCAGGGCCGCTCCCAAGGCAAAAAGCCCCCTCGGGGGGCAGCGCCGCCGCTTCAGCGGCAAGCGTGGGGGCCTTTTATGCCCCCGACCCTCTGTTGGCGCGGCCATGGTTCGCGTTGCGGCTGTCGCAAAGTCTGCTAGTGGCCTCGGTGGCCTTGTGGGCCACGCTGGTGGCTTTCGGCAATATCACCGATTACGGCACCAACTATGCTTTCGTGCAGCATGTGCTGGCGATGGATACCATCTTTCCGAGCTCCGCCGTTCACTATCGCGCGATTGCCTCGCCGTGGCTGTATCACCTGGCCTATGCCTTGATCATCTTCACCGAAGTGCTGGTGGCTGCGCTGTGCTGGTGGGGCGCCTGGCGGTTGTGGCGGAGGCGCGGCCTGCCCGCGGCCGAGTTCCGGCAGGCCAAGGGCGTGGCCATCCTGGGGCTTACCCTGGCCTGCCTGTTGTGGCTGGTCGGCTTCATCGTGATCGGCGGCGAGTGGTTCGGCATGTGGATGTCGGAACAATGGAACGGCATCCAGTCGGCGTTCCGCTTTGTGGCGGTCGCGGGCCTGGCGCTCATCATCCTGATCGTGCGCGACGACTGAGGGCCGCGTTGGCCCACGGAACTCAGGGCGTGCCGGCCTTGACGGGCCGGGCCAGCAGGCCGCCGATGATGTAGGCAAAGATCAGCCCGGCCACGCTGCACAAGCCGGTGGCCACCCAGGTGAGTTGCCAGCCTCCGGCCATGGCAGCCAGCCAGCCCACGGCGGGCGGGATCACCAGTTGGCCCACGGCCGACCACTGCTGCATCCAGCCCACCGTGGTGGGAACGGTATCCGCCGAGGGCGAAAAGCGCACCGCCAGGTTGAACAGCGTGCCCGGGATCACGCCGCCGATGGCCGAGAAGGCCAGCACGCCGCAGTATTGCAGGAGGGGTGGTGCGCTGAAGCCGCCCAGCTCGACGAAAGATAGCATCGGACTCAGCCCCATGCCGATAAAACCATAAGTGAGCACCCGGCGCGGTGTGATGCCGCGCTGCAGCAATCGGCCCGACGACACATTGCCCGCCATATTGATGGCGGCCACCAGCGCGGTCAGGGCGCCCGCGGCACTGCCCGAGATCCCCGCCGCGGCGTAGATCGACGGCAGGAAGCCGACGATGGCCAGCCATTGGCCGGCATAGACGGCGAAGGTGAAGCCGATCAGCCAGGGGCCCGGGGCACGGAGGGTGGCGCTCAGGCGCTGGCGCCAGCCCAGACGATCGTTGGCGGCGGCGCCACGGGCGGCGCGCGGCAGGGGCGAGTGATCGTCGGGAACCGCGACGGCGGCCCAGGCCGCCATCGCCAGCGACAGGATCGCCAGCAGCCACCACCAGAATTGCCAGCCCGCCACGCCGATGACCCAGGGCCCGCTGAGGATGGCCAGCGCCGAGCCGAACGGCATGTAGGTGCTCCACAGGCCCAGCATGAAAGGCATGCGCGACAGGGGCACCAGGAGACGGATCAGCCCGGGTCCGGCCAGCGCGATCATCAGAAAGCCCACGCCTTCCACCGCGCGCGCGAGGAAAAGCACACTGACGCTCTGGGCCCAGCCGCCCGCCATGCTGCTGACGCCGCAGAGCAGCAGGCCGGCCACCAGGCTGCGTTTGAGGCCCCAGCCGCCCATCGCCAGGCCCAGGGCCAGGCCGATGGTCATGCCGGCGATGTGGATGAGGGAGATAAGAAAGCCGGCTTGCACCAGCGTGATCCCGAGCTCCGCGGTGAGCACCGGCAGGGCGGGCGCGGTCTTGGCGATGTGCAGGGCGGCGACGATGCCCGAGAGCAGCACGAGCAGGGCGGGCAGAAGGCTGGCCGGGGCGGAGCGGGAAGCGGGAGTCACGGCGCGGCGGGCGATAGGGCGAGGGCGGCGAGAGGGCGTGAGATGACCGGTGCCGGGATCGTGGCGCCGGTGAGCCGGCGGGCGATGGCGGCGGCCAGCTGGTCGCCTGCCCCTTCGAGGGAGGCAGGGCCGCCCAGGCCGGCGACATCGGTGGTGGCCAGGCCATGGTAGCCGCAAGGGTCGATGCCGGCGAAGGGCGCGAGGTCCAGGTCGACGTTGAGGGCAACGCCATGGTAGGTACAACCGCCCCGGACCTTGACGCCCAGCGCCGCGATCTTGGCGTAATGCTGGATGGCCGCGCCCCGGGGCGTGCGGCCGGGTTGCAGCGGCACATAGACACCGGGCGCCCCCGGATAGCGCGTGGCGCTTCCGATGCCGAGTTCGGTCAGGGTATCGATCACCGCCTCTTCCAGGCGGTGGACGTATTCCTTGACGAAGTAGCCGGCTCGCCGCAGGTCGAACATCACGTAGGCAACCACCTGGCCCGGGCCGTGATACGTTACCTGGCCGCCGCGATCGGTGGCGACCACCGGGATGGCGCCGGGAGCGAGCAGATGTTCGCTGCGGCCGGCGCGGCCCAGGGTGTACACCGGCTCATGCTCCACCAGCCAGATCTGGTCGGCGCCGTCGACGCCGCGGCCGGCGGTGTAGTCCTGCATGGCCTGCCAGACCGGCAGGTAGGGCGTGGGCGCCGGGATGACCCGGAACGACTGCATGGCGCCGGGTTCAGAGAACGATCTGGACCAATTCGTGCGAAGTCAGCGCCTGGTACAAGGCATCGAGTTGTTCGCGCGAGGTCGCCCGCACCGTGAACGTCAGGCCGAGATAGTTGCCGTTCTTGCTGGCGCGCATCTCGACCGTGGCCGGGTCGAAGCCGGGATCGTGCTGCTGCACCACCGCCACCAGTTGCTGGGTCAGCTCGTCGTGCCGGCGCCCCATGACTTTGATCGGAAAATCGCAGGGATACTGGATCAGGCTTTCTTCGGGGGTCATGGCGGGCTCACTCGAAATAGAGGCGGACGGCATCGACGAGGCGGCCGAAAAGGCCGGCTTCGGGGATGGTCTCGAGTACCTGCAGCGGGCTTTGCCGCAGTACCGCATTGCTCAGGATGAGCTTGAGCGTGCCGACGTCCTGGCCCTGGGCGAGGGGCGCGATCAGCGGATCGGTGCGCTCGGCCAGCGGCACGACCTCGGCCAGCTTGCCGCGCGGCACGGTGACCCAGAGGTCTTCCGGCACGCCCAGCGGCGCTTCTTCGACCTCGCCCTTCCAGACCCGGGCCTGGATGGCGGGCTGGTTGGCGGTGTAGAGCTTGACGGTTTCGAAGTTCTGGAAGCTCCAGTTGAGCAGCTTGAGACTCTCTTGGGCGCGTACGGTTTCGCTGGCGGTGCCCACCACCACGGTAATGATTCGGCGGCTGCCGCGCAGGGCGGTGGCCACCAGGCAATAACCGGCCGAATCCGTGTGGCCGGTTTTCATGCCGTCGACGGTGGGATCGAGCCAGAGCAGGCGATTGCGGTTGGGCTGGGTGATGTCGTTGTAGCTGAACTCGCGCTGCTGGTAGTAGGTGTAGTACGAGGGGTAGTCTTGCGTGATGCGGCGGGCCAGCAGGGCGAGGTCGCTCACCGTGGTGAGATGCTCGGGATGGGGGAGGCCGGTGGCATTGACGAAGTGGGTGTGGGTCATGCCCAGGCGCTCGGCCTCCTGGTTCATCAAGGCGGCAAAGGCTTCTTCGCTGCCGGCCAGCGCCTCGGCCAGGGCCACCGAGGCGTCGTTGCCGGATTGCACGATCACGCCCTGCAGCAGCTCGCCGATGGTAACCGGCTTGCGCGGCTCGATGAACATGCGGGAGCCGCCGGTGCGCCAGGCTTTTTCCGAGACCGGCACCTGCTGGTCGAGCTGGATGCGGTTTTCGTCCAGCGCCTTGAACGCCAGATAAACGGTCATGATCTTGGTGAGCGAGGCGGGCTCGACCTGGAGATCTGGGTCGACGGCGGCGATGGTCTGGCCGCTGGTGGCATCGAGGGCGATCCAGGCCTTGGCGGCGATCTCGGGGACCGGCACCGACGAGAGGGCCGCCACCGTGGTGGCCGGCTGGATCGAGCCGGAGGGCAGCGGCAGGCTGGTGGTTTGCGCGCCTGCGGCTCCACTCAGGGCAAACGCCAGGGTGGTGGCGAGGCCGGCGCGGCGCCACCACGAACGGGAAAACAAGAGGGAGAACGTCATGGGCAGTGGTGGGAGGAGAAAGGCCGGCCGCGGATCCGGCCGGCGATGCGGAATAAGGGAAAGCGAGGCGATGTTTGGAAGCACCGGCGTCTCGGGCGATCGATCGACATTATAGGCAGGCCGGGCGCCGGGCCGGCGAGGGTGGCGGCAGGCCCCGGCGGCATGGCGTCAGCCCAGGCGCAGCGCGAGGTGATCGGCCACCAGGGCTTTCAGTCCCACGAGCTTGCCATGGAAGAAGTGCTCGGCGCCCGGCATGACCACCACCGGCAGCTCTTGCGGCCGGGCCCAGTCGAACACCGATTGCAGACTGACGGTGTCGTCGAGCTCGCCGTGCACCACCAGGGTGTGGGCCGGTACGGCCGCGACGCCGAAGCGCTCGGCGGCGGTGCCGATCATGAGCATGGCGGCGGGGTCGGGTTCCTGGTTGGCCTGGCGCCGCGCATGGACCTGGCTGGCCACGGCAGTGCCGAAAGAGAATCCGCCAAGGACGAAGGGGCCATCGGCCACCTCGGGGTAACGGGCCAGCACTTGCGGAATCAGCTGCAGCATGTCGTCGGTTTCGCCGCGTCCTTCGTCGTACTGGCCGCCGGAGGCGCCCACGCCGCGGAAGTCGGGCCGCACCGCCAGCAGGCCGGCCTGCACGCAGGCCCGTGACAGCGTGGTGACGACTTTATTGTCGCGCGCGCCGCCGAACAGCGGATGGGGGTGCAGCAGCAGCGCCCAGCCCTTCGGGGCGGCATCGGGCCAGTCGAGGGCGCAATCGATGGCGCCCTCGGGGCCCTGGAACGAATGGGTGTTGGTGCGGGTTGCCATGGGGATCAGAGGCGCAGGCGTTCGACGGGTTTGCCTTCGACCAGGTGCGAATCGATGATTTCGTCGATGTCGGCCTGATCGAAGTATTGATACCAGACGCCTTCGGGATAGACCACGATCACCGGGCCTTCCTCGCAGCGATCAAGGCAGCCCGCCTTGTTGATGCGCACCTTGCCGGCGCCGGCCAGCCCGAGCTGTTTGATCCGCCGCTTGGCATGGGCCTGGAGTTCTTCGGCGCCACAGGCGTTGCAACTGGGCCGATCGGCGCTTGGGTCGCGCTGGTTCAGGCAGAAAAACACATGATGCTGGTAGTAGCTCACGACAATCATCCCTAAGCTGCGTGAAGAATCCCCGCTTCAGGCGGGTTTCTTCGCGGCGATGCCGGGGCGCCTTCGGCGCCGCCTTGGTCCGTCCTGACCAGGCCTCGCCGCCAGGCGAAGCCCGCACTCAGGCGCAGGGTCGAACCCGTAATTGTAGTGCGGCCTCGGGGAGGCTGGCCAGATGCGCTAGAATTACAGGTGGCGGGCCCCTTCGCATATCGGACCGATGAACCTGGTCAGGTCGGGAACGAAGCAGCCATAGTCGTAATCCGGTAGTGCCGGAGTCAGGCCCGCCACCTCGATTTCTAGCCATGTCGGCTCCCTCGGCCGGCGCTTCCCTGCCGGTTGTCCAGCCTTATTATTGCCGCCATGACCTATCTCGTGCTGGCTCGCAAATGGCGGCCGCGTTCCTTCGACACCCTGGTGGGCCAGGATCACGTCGTCCGGGCTCTCTCTACCGCCCTGCAAACCGGGCGGCTGCATCACGCCTGGCTGTTCACCGGTACGCGCGGCGTGGGCAAAACCACCCTGTCGCGCATCCTGGCCAAGGCGCTCAATTGCCGCCAGGGAATCACCGCCACGCCATGCGGCGAGTGCGAGGCCTGCGTGGGCATCGAGGCCGACCGCTACGTGGATTATCTCGAACTCGACGCCGCCTCAAACCGCGGCGTCGAAGACATGACCCGCCTGCTCGACCAGGCGGTGTACGCGCCCACGGCGGGCCGCTTCAAGGTCTACATGATCGACGAAGTGCACATGCTCACCGGGCACGCTTTCAATGCGATGCTGAAAACGCTCGAAGAGCCGCCGCCGCACGTCAAGTTCATCCTCGCCACCACCGATCCGCAAAAGATCCCGGTCACGGTCCTGTCGCGCTGCCTGCAGTTCAATCTCAAGCAGATGCCGCCCGCCGCCGTGGCCGGCCACCTCGAGCACGTGCTCGGTGCCGAAGGCGTGCCGGCCGAAGGCGGGGCGTTGCGCCTGCTGGGCCAGGCCGCGCGCGGTTCGATGCGCGACGCCCTGTCCCTCACCGATCAGGCCATTGCCTATAGCGGCGGCGAGATCACCGAGGCGGCGGTGCGCGACATGCTCGGGGTGATCGATCAAAGCTACCTGCTGCGCCTGCTGCGGGCCCTGGCCGCCAGCGACGCGGCTGCCGTGCTGGCCGTTGCCGACGAACTCTCCAGCCGGGGGCTCTCCTATACGGCCGCGCTCGACGATCTCGCGGGCTTGTTGGCCCAGGTGGCCATGGCGCAGCGCGTGCCCGGCCTGCCGGCGGAAGATCATCCGCAGGCCGACGACATTCGCGATCTGGCCGCCGCATTGCCGGCCGACGCGGTGTCGCTGTTCTATTCCATCGCCCTGCATAGCCGCGCCGAACTGGCCCTGGCGCCCGACGAATACGCCGGCTTCGTCATGGCTTGCCTGCGCATGCTGGCCTTCATGTCCGAGGCGGGCGCAGGCGGCGAGACGCCCCCGGTTGCGGCGCCCGCCGCGCCGCGCCGCATCGGCCCCGCCGCGCCCGCCGGCCCGAGCCGCGCCGATTCCGCCGCGCTTTCCAGGGCCGAGGCTCCCGTTTCGCCGGGCGCCGCGCCGGCGTCGGCAATGCCGGCCGCGGCCGCTCCGCCGGCAGCGCCCACCAACGCCACCGAGGGCGTGGCCGCGGCACGGGCGGCTCTGGCCGCCCTGCGCGGCGGTGGCCGGACGCCGTCGTCCGGTGCGGCAAGAGGGGCTGCCCCGCCGCCGGTTTCCGCTGCCGCGCCAACCTCGGGCGCATCCGCGGCGGATTCGCCGCCCACCGATCTCGCGCCTGCCGCCCCGGCCCCGGCTTCAACGGCAGTTCCTGCTCCGACTCCGGCTCCAGTGGCAGCCACTTCAACTCCAGCACCAGCCCAGGCTCCCGCTCCGGCCAGGCCAGAAGCCGCCGCACTGGCGCCGGCTCCCGCTCCCGTTCCGGCCCCGCCCGTGCCTGAGGCATCCACGGTGTCGGCGGTGCGGCCGCAACCGGCCAGCGCCGGCCCGACCAGGCCAGCGGCCTTGCGCGGCGAGCCCCCCGCGCCGCCAGACGACGCGTTCGAGGAGCCGCCCGGCTGGGCCATGTCCGACCCTCCCTGGGACGATGAGCCCGCCGCCGCACCGCCTCGCACGCAGCGGGCGTCGCCGCCAGACGCGCGCAGCGCGGACGCCCCGCACGCATCCGCCGGATCCGCGCCGCCCATCGAGGCGCCGGCCGCCATGCCGGAACGCCATGCCGCGCCGCCGACCGACGACGCGGCGCCGCCGGTTGCGCCAGCTCCGCCGTCCGTGGCGCTCCGCGATTTCCAGGCCGCCGATTGGCCCGCGCTGGCGGCCGCCTTGCCCTTGCGCGGCATCGCCGCCGAACTCGCCCGCCAGACCGAATGGGTGGCGGCCGAAGGCGCTGGCATCGTATTGCGCGTGGCCACCCGGGCGCTCGCGCAGGGGCCCACCGTCGACCGCCTGCGCCAGGCGTTGGCGGATTATTTCCAGGCGCCGGTGCAGTTGCGCTTCGAGGTTGGCCAAACGGGTTCGGGCACCGCCCACGCCGTGGCACAATCCGAACGTGAGGCTCGCCAGCGCGAAGCCGAGGCGGCGATCGCCGCCGATCCGTTCGTCCAATCGCTGATCGAACACTTCGACGGCCAGATCCTTCCGGGATCGATCCGGCCGGCCCATACCCCTACTACCACGGAATCATCGCCATGATGAAAGGACAACTCGCCGGCCTCATGCGGCAGGCGCAGCAGATGCAGGAAAACGTCAAGAAGGCCCAGGAGTCGCTGGCCGACATCATCGTCGAAGGCGAGTCGGGCGGCGGCCTGGTCAAGGTGAGCATGAGCTGCCGCCACGACATCAAGCGCGTGACCATCGACCCCACCCTGCTGGAAGACGACAAGGACATGCTCGAAGACCTCGTCGCCGCCGCCTTCAACGACGCGCTGCGCAAGGCCGAGACCACATCCCAGGAAAAAATGGCCGCGGTCACCGCCGGCCTGCCTCTGCCTCCGGGCATGAAGCTGCCTTTCTGATGCCACGGGCTCTTCCGGACCGGATCCCTGCATATCATGCAAGACTCGTTCAACGATCCTGTCCCCCTGGCAGCCCTGATCGGTGCATTGCGTCGCCTGCCGGGGGTGGGCGTGAAGTCCGCCCGGCGCATGGCGTATCACCTGCTGCAGCATGATCCCGCTGGTGCGCAGCGCCTGGCGCAAGCCCTGACCGACGCCGTCGCCCGGCTGGGCCATTGCCAGCGTTGCAATACGTTCACCGAAGACCCGGTGTGCGCCGTATGTTTGAGCCCGCGGCGCGACGCGACCCAGCTTTGCGTGGTAGAGTCGCCGGCTGACCAGAACATGATCGAGGCCAGCCACACGTACCGCGGCCTGTATTACGTTCTCATGGGGCGCTTGTCGCCGCTGGAGGGAATCGGCCCCGACGAGTTGCGGTTCGGGCCGCTACTCGAACGCGCGGCCGATGGCACGGTCCAGGAGGTCATCCTGGCCACCAGCTTTACCGCCGAGGGCGATGTCACGGCGCATTATCTGAGCGAGGCCCTGCGGGCCCGCGGCCTGACCGTTACCCGGCTGGCGCGCGGCGTGCCCGCCGGCGGCGAACTCGAATACGTCGACGCCGGCACCATAGCCTGGGCCCTGGCCGAACGGCGAGCCTGACTCTACGCTTTTCTAGGAGACACTACCGTGTTTACTGGCATAGTCGCTGCGATCGGACGGATCGTGCGCGTTCAACCTCTCGGACCGGGCCCGGATGCCGGGGTGCGCCTGGTCGTCGACCCGGCCGATCTCGATATGTCGGGCGTGCGTATCGGTGATTCGATCGCCATGCAGGGCGCCTGCATGACAGTCACGGGTTTCGAGGCCGGCGGCCATTTCACGGTCGATGTGTCCCGCGAGAGCCTGCGGCTGACCGTGGGCCTGGCCGAGCCGGCCGAGGTCAATCTCGAAAAGGCCCTCAGCCTCGGCGATGCCCTGGGCGGACACCTGCTCACCGGCCACGTCGATGGCCTGGCCCGGGTGCTGGAGTTTGCGCCGGTCGGCGAGTCGCATCGGCTCGTCGTCCGCATCCCGCGCGAATTCGGCATGTATCTGGCCTATAAAGGATCGGTGGCCATCAATGGCGTAAGCCTCACCGTCAATTCGGTGGCGGATGGAGCCGATGGGACGGACATCAGCATGAACCTGATTCCGCACACGGTGGCGGTTACCACGCTGCGCCGCTTGCAGGCGGGAAATGACGTCAATTTCGAGGTCGATCTGATTGCGCGCTATGTGCAGCGCATGGTGACGGCGCGGTGATTGCCCGGCGGACGCATGCCCTGGCTCGTGCGAGCCCGGCTCCGCGGTATTCCTCATGATCGAGCGGCATGGGCGCTGATGCGCGCCCACTCTCCACTAACAAGACATAGTAAGGAACCCCAACGTGCAATACCAGAAACTCGAACAGTTCATGACCTACGTATGCGAGCGCAACCCCGGCCAGCCGGAGTTCCAGCAAGCGGTGCAAGAGGTCATGCACAGCCTTTGGCCGTTCATTCAGGAGCACGCGCGGTACCGTGATTCGGCATTGCTCGAAACCCTGGTCGAACCCGACCGCATCATCCAGTTTCGCGTTTCCTGGGTCGACGACAGCGGCCGCACGCGCGTCAATCGCGCCTTCCGCATCCAGCACAGCGCTGCACTGGGCCCCTACAAGGGCGGCATGCGCTTCCACCCCTCGGTGAACCAGTCGATCCTCAAATTCCTGGCGTTCGAGCAGACCTTCAAGAACGCGCTTACCACCCTGCCCATGGGCGGCGGCAAAGGTGGCGCCGATTTCGATCCCAAGGGCAAGTCCGACGGTGAAGTCCGCCGCTTCTGCCAGGCGCTGGTCACCGAGCTGTACCGCCACGTCGGCCCCGATACCGATGTGCCGGCGGGCGACATCGGCGTGGGTGGCCGCGAGGTCGGCTACATGGCCGGGCAATACAAAAAAATCACCAATACCGCGAGCAGCGTCTTTACCGGCAAGGGGCTATCGTTCGGCGGCAGCCTGATCCGCCCCGAGTCCACGGGCTATGGCCTGGTGTACTTCGCCGAAGAAATGCTCGAAACCCGCGGCATGTCGTTCGAGGGCCAGCGCGTGGCGGTCTCGGGCTCGGGCAACGTCGCGCAATACGCCATTGAAAAGCTGATGGCCCTGGGCGCGCGGGTGCTGACCGTGTCCGACTCCCAGGGCACGGTGGTGGATCCGGAAGGTTTCGATCCCGTCAAGCTGGCGCTGTTGATGGAAATGCGCAACGTTCAGGGCCGGCCGGTTTGCGACTATGCCAAGGAACTGGGCCTGCAGTATGTGCAGGGCGAACGGCCCTGGTCGGTGCCCGTCGATGTGGCGCTGCCCTGCGCCACCCAGAACGAGCTCGACGACAAAGACGCGCGTAAGCTGGTCGCCAACGGCGTGGTGTGCGTGGGCGAGGGCGCCAACATGCCGTGCACGCTCGAAGCCACCGATGTCTTTCGCGAGGCCGGCGTGTTGTTCGCGCCCGGCAAGGCCAGCAATGCCGGTGGCGTGGCCACCTCGGGTTTCGAGATGTCGCAAAACTCGGCTCGGCTGTCGTGGCCGCGCGAAGAGGTCGACGCCCGTCTGCGCAGCGTGATGCGCGCCATCCATGCCTCCTGCCTGCAATACGGCAAGTGCGCCGACGGCACGGTCGACTACGTCAACGGCGCCAATATCGCGGGCTTCGTCAAGGTGGCCGACGCCTTGTTGGGCCAGGGCTGGTGCTAGGCTCCCCGGGCCGTGTTCCATGTCATTCTGGTCTCGCCCGAGATCCCGCCCAACACGGGTAACGTGATCCGCCTGGCGGCCAACACCGGGGTGCGCCTGCACCTTGTGAGGCCCCTGGGCTTCGAGCTGGACGAACCCCGCCTGCGACGGGCGGGGCTGGATTACCACGAATGGGCCAGCGTCCGTGTTCACGACGATCTCGACGCCGCGCTCGCCGCCTGCGGCACGGAGTTCAGCCGGGCTTTTGCGTTCACCACCCGAGGCTCTCGCCTGCTGGGCGAGGCGGAGTTTCGTCCCGGCGACGTTTTTATCTTCGGCAGTGAAACCGCGGGGCTCGCGCCGGAGGTGCGCGAACGCTTTCCCGCCGCGCAGCGTATCCGCCTGCCCATGCGGCCGGAGCAGCGCAGCTTGAATTTATCGAACGCCGTGGCCGTGACGGTATTCGAGGCCTGGCGACAGCAAGGCTACGCCGGCGCGGTCTAGCCGTGCCGGGCGGGCAATGTTTTTTTCCGCCGCGGCAAAGGTCGGCGGCGAAGATCCATCCTAGACTTCCGCCCTTGGACCGTGCGGCGCTGAAAGGTGCGCGCGGGACGCAACCGATCCGCGCTCACTCTCGGAGGAATCAGGCTCGATGACCCAGCGCCCAAGCGCAGACCTCGCGCAGGGTGCCGGGGTCGGACGAGGCAGCCGCTACCTGGCGCCGAAGGCTCTCCCGAACCCGGACGCCGGCGTGCCGGCCCCAGGATCGGAGTCCGGCGCGGGGTCGGCGCTGGCGGTCGCCTGCCGCGTCCTGATGGCTTGCCTGATGTTCATCCATCTGCTGGGCGCCTCGCCCGCGGCCGCGGAGCTGGTCCTCACGCCCGAGCAGCAATGGCCTCTGTCGTTGCGCGATAGTGCGCGGCACTATCCCGATGCTTCCGGGACACTGGATTTTGCCGCGGTTGAGGCGCTGGCGCGCGATCGGCCGGACGGCTTCAGGGCCGCCGCCTCCTTTCCCCGGCCGCTGCCGCTGCGCAACAAGGTCTGGTGGCTCCGGTGGGATATGGTCAATGGCGGTGCGGAGACGGCGGATTTTCGTCTGCTATTGGGCTCGCCGCTGCTGCAGCACGTCGATTTTTACGTCGTCACCGCGGGCGAGGTCCGGCACAGCCGCGCCGGCGCCGCCACGCCGGTGTCGCGGCGGCTGTTGCCGAGCCGCGAGCCGACGGTGCGCTTCAGCCTGGAGCCGGAGGCCGAGGCCTCGGTATTCGTGCGCCTGGAAACCGAGCGGCAATTGCAGTTTGCGCCGCGGTTGTATTCGGAAGAGGCCTACGCCGCGCGCGAAGTGCGGGCGGCCTTATGGGATGCCGCTTTGTATGGCGGTTTGCTGGCTCTGGCCTGGGCTGGTTTGTTGATTGCCGTGTTCTCGCGCTCCTGGCCCTTCGCCGTCATGGGTGTGATGTGTGTGTGCATCGTGTTGTTCGAGGCGTCGTACCGGGGCTACGCGCAGCTTTATCTTTGGCCCGAAGCGCTGGAGTGGGGGTATCGGGCCGCTTCGGTGTTCGGCGCGCTGTCGATCGCGTTGCTGCCGCTGTTCATCATGGGGGTGGCCCGACACGAACGGGTGGAGCTGCCCTGGAAAGTGGTCCTGGTGTCGCTGAGCGCGGCGCAAGGCGTGCTGGCCCTGTTGTCGATCTGGGCGCCCTACGGCGCGATTGGCAGCCTGGTGTCGCTGGGCAGCAATGTCTTCATGGTGCTGGCCTTGATCGTTGCCATCCGGTTGATGATGCAGACCCTGATGTCGGCCCGGCTGATGGTGCTCGTCATGGCGTTCGCGGTGTTCAACATCGGCCTGCGCACGGCCGAAGCCTATGGCGCCGCGCCGGAATTCATCGTGCGGTGGGGATTCGATTTGCACCCCAATCCGGTCGTGGCCTTGATCGGCTTCGCGCTCAACCTCGCGGTGCTGTCGGCGTGGGTGCATTATCTGGCCCAGCAACGGATCCGGGCGCGCGACACCCTGGTCGAGTGGCAGCAGCAGGAAACCACGCGGCTGGAAACCGAGGTGGCGCGACAAACCGAAGCGCTGCGCCAGGCCTTGGTCTATGCCGAGGAAAAGAGCCGACAAAAGGCGCAGATGCTCGGCTACATCAGCCACGACCTGCGCGCGCCGCTGGCGGCGATCGCCGGCTATAGCCAGGTGCTGCCGGATATTCCCCCGGCGGAGCAGGGCCGCCATCTGAAGGCGATCGATCGCGCCGTCAATTATCAATTGCAATTGATCGACGAACTGCTGGAGTATTCCCGCGAGGATCTGCGGCCATTGCAAATTCGTCTCGAAAACGTCGATCTGTTCGAACTCTTGCAAGACGTTGCCGACCATGCCGCCGAGCTGGCGAAACGGCAGAACAATCACTTCGTGTTCGAACTGACCCGCCCGTTGCCGCGCCGGGTGGTGGTCGATCCTCGCCGCTTGCAGCAGGTATTGCTCAACCTGCTGTCCAATGCCGCCAAGTTCACCCGGGGCGGCGAAATCCGTTTGCGGGCCGAGGGGGCGGATCGGCAAGGCCTGGTGAGGTTTGCCGTCTCGGATAGCGGCATCGGTATCGACGTGGAACATCAGAAGAACGTGTTTCAGGCTTTTCTCCAATTGCAGCAGGCGCATGGCAGCGTGGGCCTGGGTTTATTCATCGCTCAGCGCATCGTCGATGGCCTGGGTGGAAAACTGCGGCTCGACAGCCAGCCGGGGGAGGGCAGCGTGTTCTCTTTCGAGCTGGAGCTGGCCGTTGATGGCGACGATTCGGTGCCGGCGGGGATGGTTCAGAATCATCGTTGGCAGGCTCCTGCCCGCTCGTCCGCCGCGCCGGTTCCGCCGGAGGCGGCGCGCGCCGAACTGGCGCTTTTGGCCCGGGCCGGACGTTTGTCGGATATCGAAGACTGGATCGCGCATTATGGCGCGCACGATCCGCCATGGCGCGATTATGTGCGCGAGGTGCAATGGGCCTTGCAAGAGTTGGATTTCGAGGCCATCGAGCGTGCCGCGTTGTGGGATTCCGGACATGACAGGCGCGAAGAGCGATGATCGCGCGCCGAAGAGCGGGCCGCGCCCATCGCGAAGGGGCCGGGCGCGGCCGCGAGCACCTCGCGCCGCGGGCTGGCCCGAATCCTGGTGAAGAAGCCCTGGCCGGCAGACCCGGGAGCTTCGCCGCACGTCCAGGCGCACGTCTGGCCGCCGCCATCCTGCTGCTTGGCCTGGGTGGGGCGGCGCGAGGCTGGGAGCCGTCCGCCGAAATGCCCGCGATTCGCGTGACGCCGGCCGAGAGCGCCTTGACGAGCGGCGGGCTGGCGCGGGCGGAGGAAGAGGCCGAACAGAGCATCGGCAACGTCTCGGTCGTGCCAGCCGAAGCGTATCGCTCCGGTCCCGTGATCAGTCTGCACGAGGCCTTGGCGGGAAGTCCCGGGGTGTATGCGCCCAGCCCGGCGGGCCAGCAATCGGTCAGGCTGTCGATTCGCGGCTCGGGGCTCTCCACGGCATTCTCCATGCGGGGTGTGCGCCTGCTCCGCGACGGTATGCAGCTGTCCCGCGCCGACGGTTTTGCCGACACCACCTGGCTGGATCCGCTAAGCGCCGAGGCAATCGAGGTGTATCGCGGCGCCAATGCCATGAGTTTGGGCGTGAGCACGCTGGGCGGCGCCATCAACGCCATTTCGCCAACGGCCTATTCCTGGCGGGGGCGCGAAGTGAGAGTCGAGGCCGGCGGCGACGGCTACCGTCATTGGCAGGCGAGAGCGGCGGGGCGCGGCGAACGAGGTCTCGATGCCTATGTGGCGGTTTCGGAGTTTCGCACCGATGGCGCGCGCGATCATGCGGAACAAATCGTTCGCCGCTTCTACGCCAATGCCGGCTATCGTTTCGGGCCCACCGCGGAGTCGCGGCTGCACCTGGGCGTGGAGCAGAACCGGCAACAGTTCCCGGGCCCCCTGAGCCTTGAGCAGA
Organism: Pigmentiphaga sp.; assembly: GCA_023228945.1. Lineage (GTDB taxonomy): Bacteria > Pseudomonadota > Gammaproteobacteria > Burkholderiales > Burkholderiaceae_B > Verticiella. Next base: position 63,886 of record JALOAI010000010.1, read on the forward strand.
TGCGGCAAGATCCCCGCCAGGCCAGCGCCCGCGCGGTACGGGCCGACGAAGCCCTGGAGCTTTGGCCGCGCTGGAATCTGGCGTACCAGCACGTCTGGCAGCCGGCACCGGCCCATCGCGTGCTGCTGGGGGCCTATACCGGGCAGACGACGTTCATCAATCCCAATGCCAACCTCGAGCTGAGCTATCGGGCTCGCGACCATGGTGTTTCCGTGCGCCACGAATGGGAGGGGCAAGTGGGCAACCGGCCGGTGGGCTGGCTCTGGGGCGCGAACCTGGCCTGGAGCCAGTCGGCCAATCAAACCCACGGGCCGGTATGGCTGGCCGACGTGCTGCTCGACCCCCGGCCGGTGCTGTTCGAAGAGATCCAGTCGAAGATCTGGACGCACGAGCTGTATGCCGAAGGCCGTTGGCGGTTGCGGCCAGGGTTGACTCTGGTCGGTGGCCTGCTCGCCACCTGGGCTCGCCGCGGGGTCGATCTGGATGTCGTCAACCAGACCAGTCTGATGCCGCTGTTTCGCGAGGTCGAGCAGGCGGAGCGCTACTTCGGCCTGAGTCCGCGCCTCGGGGCGGTTTGGCAAGCCGCGCCCAGGGTGCAGTTTTTTGCCAATCTTTCGCGCAGCTTCGAACCGCCGACGAGTGCGGAGTTCGTCAGTGTGTCCGGCATTTTGCAGGCACAGCGCGCCACCACGGCCGAGGTGGGCTCGCGAGGCGGCGATTCGCGCTTCGGTTGGGAAGTGGCGGGGTATCACAGCCGCGTGGGTTCCGAGTTGCTCGGGATCGAGTTCCCGCCGAACAGCGGGCGATTCGTGGCGGCGAACATCGATCGTACCCGCCGCTTCGGCCTGGAGGCCAAGTGGCACGGCATCTGGCGCATGCCCGGCCGGATGGGGCGCTTGACATGGGATCTGGCCTATACCTGGAGCCGTGGGACGATCGTTGAATCGGACGGATTCAACGGCAAGGTGCTGCCCGGCGTTCCGGTGCATTACGGGCGGCTTGCGCTGCGTTATGTCCATCCGGATGGCTGGTATGGCGGCCCCGATTGGGAGCTGGCTTCGGGCTGGTATGTCGATCAGGCCAACACCCTGCGGGCGCCCGGCCACGGCGTTTGGCATCTGACGGGAGGCTACGCCAGCCCGGATGGCCGCAGGCGATGGTTTATCAGCCTGCGCAATGTGGCCGACAAAACCTATGTGGCGAACACCTCGTATCTGGTGGCGGCCGCGCCGGGGGCGGAGGCCTATTATCCCGGCCAGGGACGGACCTGGATCGCGGGTCTGCAATGGCACTGGTAATGGGCGTCCCCGGAACCGTGATCCCCGGGGGGTCGGGACAGGCCCGGCACACTGAGTAGCGTACCGGGCCGGGACGGGTTTTACGCGAGGTGGAAGTCCCACTCGACCGGCTGCAGATAGCTGCCGGCCATTTCTTCGGAGGTAATGAAGGCGTTGGCGATCTCGTGGATCGCCACGCCGTTCTCCGCCTGGTTCACCCAGTAGGCATGGCCGCCGGACTCGGCTTCGCGGCCCAGGAAGTGCTGGTAGAGCAGGGCGATCTGATCGGCCGAAGAGAGCGCCGAGAATTGAGTGTCCTCGGTGCTGTTGTACTCCGCCGAGTAGAGCATCCAAAGCCCGATCTCGCCGATCGACTTGCCCTGGGCGTATTGTTCCGCCCAGTACTGGAAGCCGGTGACTTCGGCCTGACGACCCAGCACCTGCCCATAAAGCGAGGCGATCCAGGTGAGCGGCAGATCGTTTTGTACCGTATAGATCCCATTGTCGAAGGCGATCGATTCGATATTGATCAACTGATGGACCTGATCGGGATTGGCGAGCGATGTCACCCAGGTGATGCCATGGTCGCGCACGATCTCGTAGTCCTCGATGCCGCCGGCGTAGCTTGCAACGTCATGGTCGAGACCGCCATGCAGGGTGGCCGGGCCCTGGCCGCCGGCCAGGACGTCATTGCCCGCGTTGCCGAAGGCCAGGCCATGGTCGCCATTCAGCGCCACGGTGTCGTCGCCGCCGCCCGCCTGCACCGTCACGTGATCACCGTCCAGCGCGAACGATTGCCGGCCGTCGTCGCCAAAGACCAGAAGGTGGGAGTTGTTGCCGACGACCTCGATGCCGTCGCCGACGACGACCGCAAAGTCGAGGTCTCGCAGCTCCAGGGTGGTGCCGGCCGGCAAGGCGCTGGCATCGATCACCAGGGCATCGAGATGATCCCCCCGGGACGCGCCCGAGGCGGCGCCGTCGATGACGATGCGGCCTATCGACTCCGCGCCTTCGCTGGCGCCGAGTTCCAGGCGATTGACCCAGAGATTGGCGCCGTCGGGCAGGCTATCGAGGAAGGTCCGGCCACCGTCGAGCATGCCGGGCTTGCCGCCGTCGCCGCCGTCGACGCCGATCCGGATGGCTTCGATCAGGTCGAGCTTGCCCGCCTGGTCGTCGGGCAGGCGCAGGCCGTGGGCCACGAGGTGCACCTGCGAGGGCAGGGCGACGCTGGTGTAGTTCGGGCTGCCCACGATATCTTCATAGAGCAGGGGTAGCAGTACGCCGCCGCCGCCGTCGCCGGGGGTATAGACCAGTTGGTAATCCGTGCCGCCGTCCGCGTGCTCGGTGATGATCTCGGTGACCCGGCCATTGCCCAGCTTGCCGTCCACCCGGGTGGTGGTCGTGCCATCGTCGTCGGTATCCACCTTCTTGCGGCCGTCGACGACTTCGCCGATGGGACGTTGCGGTGTTTCGGGCGCGGGGCTTTCGGGGTACGGCGTGTCGTTGCGCACCGTCACGCCCAGTAGTTCGCCGGCGGCATGGCCGTGGTCGTCCTGCAGGGGCTGGTCGGCGTCGCCGTCGATCTCGGGGTGATACCAGATGCGCACCGATTGGCCGGGTCGCACGGGGGTTTCGAGCGTGAGGCTCATCGTCTTGCCGGGGCCATCGATGGCGATGGCGCTGACCGGAACTTCGGCGCCGCCGACCAGCACGCGGAACTGCGCGGCATCGGGCAGACTGGCCGGATCGAGCGTGCCGTCGTCGGTGTAGCGCAGCGTCAGCGTGCCGGCGTTGGCGCTGGCGCCGGTGAACAGGGGCGCGTCGCCGCCGGCCTGCGAGTGCGGATGGGCAACCACCGGGCCCTGCTGGCTGGCGAGCACATTGAGATGGCCGTCGTCATCCGTATAGCGGGCGACGAAGCGCACGGGAACGCCGCCATCATCGGCTTGCAGGGTATAGGACATTCCGTTGGCGTCGGGAATGTCCGCCCAGTCTTGAGCTGCCTCGTCCCAACGTTGCCATTGGTAGCCAAAGTCGTCGGCATCCTGCACGGGCAGAGGGCCATCGATATCGCTCAGCGGGACGCTGACCGCGGCCTTCAGGGTGGCGCCCACCTGGGCGATGCCGGACAGCTGAATCTCGCCGTACGGGGCGTCATTGACGGCGGTGACGTCATGCGCAAGGGCAACGGCGTCGGCCGAAACCGGGGTCGCGCCACCGGTGGCGCCCGCCGGGACCAGATCCAGGTAGTGCCGGGCATCGGCGGCGGTGTAGTCGCCACCGAACGAGCTATCGACCAAATGTGCCGCCAATGCCGGAACTTCGCGGTCGCCCTGGCTGTTCCAGTTCTCGCGTGGATGAAAGCGCAGCAGCGTATCGGCGTCGAGCAACAGCGCGTGGCTGGCCGACACCTCGCCCACTTCGTTCCAGGTGGTGCCGCCGTCGAGGCTGTACTCCCAGTTGCCGCGGACGCCGTCGCTGTCGTTGACATTGATGGCGAGGCCGCCCAGCTGGTCGGGGGCGTCGAGCTTGTCGATGTCGGCAAAAGCCGGGCCGAACAGATCGCCCGCCGTGGCGCCGTTCCAGCCGTCGCCGTCGTCTTCGGCGATGGGATCGAGGGTGACGGTGTCCTGGCTGGCGACCGGCGCTTGGTTGGTGCCGCTCACCGCGATGCGGATCGCTTGCGTCGAGAGGCCGCCTTCGCCGTCGGACACCTGGACGTCGAAGCTATCGGTCTTGAGCACGCCCTTGGCCAGGGCTTCGATGGCCTCGGGGTTGGGCTGATACACATACTCGCCGGTGGTCTGGTTGACCCACAAGGTACCGTAGTCACCGTCCTGCTTCCAGGTTTCGACGCCGGCGCCAAGGGGGCTGAAGGCATCCTTGGTGCCGTTGGGAATCGAATAGGCAAGAGTGTCGCCGTCGGGATCGTAGGCCGCGATATAGCCTCCGAGTTCGGCGGGCGCCGCGCCGTTCACCGCGAGGTCGATGCCCTCGGTGGGGAAGCGCGCGGGATCGTTGACCGGAATGACGGTGGTCGCCACCGGAACGGCGTCGGCCGAGAGCCGCACGTCGTCGCCCGGCGAGGCGAGATCGAGGTACTCGCGGCCATCGGCATCGGTGAACGCTTCGGGGGCCAGGCCTTGGACGCCATGGACGGCAAGCGTGGGCAGCTTGCCCAGATCGGTGTTCCAATCGGCCGCCGGTAGAAAGCGGACCAGGGCGCTACCGTCCAGCAGCAGCATGTGGCCCGGGCCGACCTCGCCGATATCCTGCCAGTTGGCGCCGCCATCGGTCGAGTACTGCCAGGCGCCGCGCAGATGATCGCTGCCATTGGTATGGACGGCGACGCCGTCGATGGTCTCGCCAACATCGGGGTCGGCTAGCACGGGCTGGAACAGGCTGGCGACCGTCGCGCCTTGCGGATCGGCGGCATCTTCCAGAATCGACGCCAAGGTGGCCGGCGTACCGCTCCAGGTGGGCAGCTGGTCGAAGCTCGGGATCTCGAGGCCGAAGGTGCTGGCCTGGGGCTGTGCGCCCAGGGCCGCGACGTCGACCAGGACCGTGCGTCCGGCGGGCGTGGCGAGATCGGCCTCGCCGGTGGAGGAGTAGCGGACCTGGCCGGCCAGGGCCTCGACCAGGCCCTTATCGATGGCGGAGCTCGGCGTCAGGCGGATGTCGTCCACCCACAGGTTGGAGCCGAAGGCCTGGCCGCCGGTGGCATCGTAGGAACCGGCGACGAACTCGAAAATATACTCGCCCGCCGGCAGGCCGTTGGGATGGCTGTTTTGGGTGGAAATGTTGATCCAGCCGCCGGTATCGGCGCCACGCCGCGCGAACAGCTCGATGGCGTCGGTGGTCGAGAGCTCGCCGGTAACCGGGTCGACCTGGCGCAGGAAGCCGAACACTTCATAGGCATCGACGTTGGCGACGGCACTGAAGCTCAGCGAGACGTGCTCTCCGGCATGAACCGAAATTATCTCTTCGCTACGGGCATAAGGGCCATGGAACGACTGGTGGCCGTCAGTCCGGAAGCCGTTTCCGTGGGGGGAGGAGTTGGAGAGCCAGCCGCCGCTCTCCACGCCCAGGTATAGCACCTTGTTGCCGGACTGGTCCTGGATGGTGGCCGAGGTGGGCGGCTAATCGCTCAGACCGCCATGCAGGACAGTGCCGTTCCCGCCCGAGAATTGGTTGCCTTGGAAAGTCTCATTGGTGGCAAGGGTTACCACACGGCCGTTCAGGTCGAGCGCGTCGGCGGCGTTGCCGTAGTAGCTGGTGCTCAGCGTCCACCCTGTGTTGCCATCCTCGAAACCCGAGTTGGGCAGGGGCACCGAGAAGTTGATCTTCAGGGCATTGCCGTTCTGGCCATTCTCCACGGCGTCGATGGCGCCGATGCGCGCCAGCCCGGTGCCGGTGCCGATATGGACGATGCCGTTGTCGTCCACGGAGAAGACGCCCTGGGTGGTGGCATTGACGTCTTGCGACGATAGCAGGGTGAACTGGTCGCCGCCGTCGGGCAGGTCGGTGGCGAAGCGAATGTACCCGTCGGTATAGCTGCCAGTGGCGATGTCGAGACCGGCGGCGACGGCAACCGGGTTCCCGTTGTAAATACTCATGAGTTTGTCCTATCGATTGGATGCCGGAGCATGGGATAAGCTCGAAGGGCGACGCACGAAGCCGATTTGTACGGACCACCTTCCAAGGCTCGCGGTGATGCTGAGTGAAGCGGGCGAGAGCGGGGTTTGCCGCTGCGGAAAAAGACTTTGCCGAAACGGATAGCCACTGGATGAGTGAGGTACATTTCAATGGCGTCTTCGGGCGATCCGCTCGCGCAAAGGATTCTTCCGCTCGAGCAAAGCTGGAGCTGGTGCAAGTGGGGCAGGATGCTCCCGGCAAGGCCGCTTGGCCTGCGGTCTCGGCGCTGCGGAGTACCGGTTTTTATGCCGGGCCGCCTTGTGAAGTAGAACCTCCGAGACCAGCACAGCCGCGTCGGCGGTCAGTGTGTTTTTTGAAGGCGCGGCCCTTGAGGCTGGCCGGGAGGTGGGCGAATGGTCGACGAACTGATGCTGCAAGCACTCAAAGAGCAACGGGTGTCCTTGGCGGCCCTGGCGGCCAGGCTTGCGTTATGGGCGCACCCGAAGGTGCATCGGCGCCTGCTGGCGCTGCACGGCAGCGCGGCCATGTTTCCCAATGTGCGGCAGGCCCGGCCCGAGCGCGGCGAGCGGCCGGGGCAGCGGCGGGATGGCATTCTGCTCGATGACGATTGCCACGCCCTTGCCGCCATCACGTCGGCCGTGGGCCTGCCCCAATCGGTATTGGCCGGCTTTGCCGTTTGCCATGTGTGGCCCGAGGCGGCCAGCAAAACCTCCGGCCATACGGCTGTCGCCAACCTCGTTCTTTTGCCGCGCAGTCTGGCTTCCTGGGTGCGCGACGAACCGGAGATTGGCGCCGCCTTGCAGTACCGCGCCTTCTCTTTGTACCGCTGGTGTCCGGCGAACGCGCCCGCGCGGCCCGAGGGCTATCCCCGGCGCTGGCGTGCGCCGTGCGCCGATCCGCTTGATCCGCAGCGGGACCCGGCCTTGTCGTTGTGGCTGCCCGAGCGGCGCAGGCGCCCATTGGCCGAGCGCCTGAGGCGTTGGTCGGCCAATCCTGGCTCATCGGTGCATCGTATCCTGGCCCTGCTGTGTTGGCTGCCCGAAGGAGTGCCGCGACCGGCCCTGCTGCGCCAGGTGGTCGAGGCAACGGGGTCGAACAATCCGGCCGCCTTGCTGCATGCCATGATGACCGAGCGGGGCAACGCCTATGGCGAGATCCTCGAAGAGCGCAACGGCTGGATACGGATCCGCGACGATCTGCGCTTCTCGGTCATGGCCTTGCCGTGGCGCGGGGTGGCGCGGGCTGCGGGCGAGCCGCGAGTCGGGAGGGTTGCGGTTGACGCCTAACGGCGTGCGAGGCTTGTTGCAGACTCGGCGGGTTTGGCCTGTTCGCGAAAGGCTTTGGGCGTTTGGCCGGTTTGTTCGCGAAAGGCGGTGGCGAAGTTGGCCGAGCTGGAGAAGCCGAGCTCGTCCGCAATGGCGGCGATCGGCAAATGACTGGTACGCAGCAGGGTTTGCGCCCACTCCAGCCGGCGCTGCCGCACGAAGGCGAAAACCGTCGTCCCCAGTTTGTTGCGAAATGCCTGGGACAACCGTTTGTCATAGGTGCCGAGGGCTTGTGCGAGCGCGGCCAGGGAGGGCGGGCTTTGCAGATGATCATCGAGCAGGCGCTGGGCGGCTTCGACCAGGATTTGCTCGGGGTCGATCGGTGCGATATCGGCGGGCGCCGGGGTTGCCTTGGTATCGGAGACGACGGCTGCGGGAAGGAATGCGTTCGGAAAGGTATAGCCCAGCGTTTGCAAATGTACCCGTATCCGGGCAAGAACTTCCTCGGCGGCGAAGGGTTTGAGGATGTAGTCGACGCCGCCGATCCGCAGCCCTTCCAGCCTATCGTCGAGATCGCTGGCCGAGGTCAGAAAGAGGATGGGAATATGCCGCGTGGCGGGATCGCTCTTGAGCAAGCGGCAAGTGCCAAAGCCATCGAGGCGCGGCATGCGGACATCGAGCAGGATCAGGTCGGGCCTGAGGGCCTGCGCCCGTTGGCAGCCTTGGGTTCCGTCGAAAGCGACGCTCAGGCGAAAGCGTTCTTGCCGCAGCAGTTCGACCAATAAGCGTAGGTTTTCGACATGATCATCGATCAACAACACGTGAGGACGGGAAGCGGGGGCAGGGGTCATGAAGGCCGGGCGATACCGAGGCGTCGCGACGCTGATGGCGGTTTGGGGGCTGGTGAGTCATGTCTCGCCACGAAGGCTACCACACTCCCCTCCCGGCGCCGAGCGGAGCACTTGCCGCCCGGAGTTCTTCAAGAATTCACTCTTTTGTAAGATGATTGATCTCCGCCATCCAGTGGACAGATCATGAGTTCGAATTCCTGCAACGACTCCGCACAGGTGTCACACGCCGGTTCCTTCGGGCTGGCTCAGCAGTACCGCACGGGCGATGCTTTCATGCTGACCGCGCTGGGTCTCTATGCTTGGGCGACGCTGATGTCCGCGGCCGCCTGGCGGCACGCGATAACCAGGAACTCGATGATCGCACGCGCGAGGCCACTTTAAGCCTGGAAGACGTCGCGGCTCGGAGGCGCCGGGTCAGTGCCCAGGTGGGCCATGGCGCCGAAGGCGCCCGGGCGTTGCAGGGTCAACGTCGAGGGCCTGGTGCGGTCGCTGGCCGTGTTCCGTCAAGGCGGCGGCGCAGCGGATCGTGCCATTGGCGCGTCTTGGCGGACCGCGACCACACGATCCACGAAGTCCAGCATGAGCTGTTTGAGCTGGCCGAGCTCTGCGCCATCATGCAATAGGTATTGCAACATGACCCCGCGCATGGCGCCCATGATCATCATGGCTGTCGCCGCTGGGTCGAGATCGTCGCGGATCTCTTTTTTTTGCTGGCCCGCCTTGATGTTTGCCTCAAGCCCGGCCAGCGATTGCAGGTTGTAGGTGGCAATGCCGGCACGCATGCCCGTGCCGTCGAGAAGGGCCTCGGACATCATGATCAGCGCTGCCCGTATATAGGCGGAGTGGTGTTCGTTAGCGTCAAAATACAGGCTGATTCCTGCGCGAAGACTGTCTAAGCCGGGCGTGCGTTTCGGCGAGGTTCTACGCAGCGTGTTGAAATGTGTGCCGATTTGCAAAGCCAACTGTTCGAGCAGCCCTTCCTTGCTGCCAAAACAGTGAGCTGGAAGCCCGCGGCTATAGCCTGCCGCGGTGCCGACATCCGCCAGCGTCATCCGCAAGGAGCCGCGTTTTGCCACGATCTCCAGTGCTGCGTTTAAAAGACGCTCCTCGGCGGCGGCTCGCCTGCTTTCCTGTGTTTTGGGTTGCCGGGCGGCTGACGGCGCTTGTTTCGGTGCCGGTGTCGTGGCGGCTTTCCGTTTGGCGGGAGTCTTTGACGAAGTAGCCTGTGTCCGCTGGGGCATGACGGAACTTTCCATGCTGGTCGGTAGGAGAGGGGGATGGTATCACTCTCATCGTGGCGCAGATATAACTTGCTATTCAACAAGCAAGTAAATAGAATTTGGTGTCGGGTGACGGGGTTTGAAGTGAAGGGGTAGACCGCACACCGACGATGGCCCGGAGTACAAAAAAAGCGAGGTCAGCTCATGCGGGAGCCTAAGGCTCCCGTGAATTGGGAGCGGAGAGATTCCGGCGTTGAGGCCGGGGTTCTTCATCAGTGGCCGGAAGTCAGGAATCTTGGGAGACACATGATGAGCATTTGCAGGCGTACATTTTCAATCGCGGTATGTGGCCTTGCCGCGCTTCAGCCTTTTGGGGTTTGGGCGGCCGACACGTCTTATCCGAATCGTGCCATTACGATCGTGGTCCCCTATGGGCCAGGTGGTGTGTCGGACGTCGTCGGGAGGGCGTTGGGGGACCAACTCAGTCAACAACTCAAGCAGCCGGTGGTGATCGAAAACAGGGCGGGGGCAGCGGGCATCATCGGCAGTGCCTATGTCGCGCGCGCAAAGCCGGATGGCTATACGCTGCTGATAGGCAATAACGGGTCTCACGCCATTGTTCCGCTGCTTCGCAAGGTCAAACCTTTCGATCCTCTCAAAGACTTCACGCTGATCTCTTCGGCCCTGGAATCCTCCAACTTTCTGGCGGTCAATCAGAGTACGCCGGTAACGAACGTCGCTGAGTTCATCGAGTGGGCCAAAACCAGCAAGGAGCCCTTGACCTACGGAACGCCCGGCCTTGGCTCATTTGGCCATATGACGACTGAGCTCATGCTGGAAGGGCTGGGCATCGAGGCCACTCACATACCTTACAAAGGAACTGGGCCTGCTCTCGTCGACCTTCTCGGCAATCAAATCCAATTCATGGTGGATCCAGCCGTGATCCTGCCGGCTCATGTGGATAGGCTTCGCGTTCTGGCGTCCGCGGCCCCGGAACGTTTTCCGGGTGCTCCGGATATCCCGACATTCAAAGAGCTGGGGCATGAATTTTCCATCAAAGGCTGGCAAGGCCTCATGGCACCCGCCGGTTTGCCGGACGACATTCGCGACAAACTGGCCGCGGCTGTTGCCATCGCCGCGCAAGATCCGTCGTTCCAACAGATGCTGGCGGGGGTCGGCTCTGTCGCCGTGGCGGATGGGCCTCAGGGTTTTACCAAACGGATGCAGCAGGACATCGCCCTTTACACCTCGATCAAGGAGCGCGTTGGCCTCCAGGAAGAATAATTCTGTACGGCAGCCAACTGGCGATCGTTGATTAACCCGCTACAGCGGATATCCACACCGGCCTGACTGCTACCCGCTGGGTTGCAGGCAGTGGAATTTTGCAGCATGAAGAACGTCATGACCGAGCAACTTCTTGAAAGGGCGGCGGATGGCATCGTCCGTCTGACGATGAATCGACCTGAGCGGCGCAATGCGCTCTCTTCAGAAATGCTCGATGCATTGGTCGATGCCTTGCACCGGCACGCGATGGACCCCGGGTCGCGGGTCGTTGTATTGACCGGCGCCGGTGCCACGTTTTGCGCGGGTGGAGACGTTGGCGGGATGAGCGCAAGGCACGAGATGAGCTTTGAAGAACGTGTCGAGGATATGCGGCAACGCCACCAGGCGATCCAGGCGCTTTTGACGTTCCCGAAGCCGCTGATCGCACGTATCAAAGGGGCAGCGACGGGAGCCGGATTGTGTTTTGCGCTTGCCTGCGATTTCCGCGTGGCCGCACGCTCGTCCCGATATGGTACGGCCTTCGCGCGCTTGGCATTCTCTGGAGACAATGGCGTAACCTGGCTGCTTTCCAGAATCGTGGGCGCCGCCAAGGCACGCGAGTTACTTATGCTGGCCGATTTGGTGGGAGCGGAACAAGCGCTGGCGTTTGGCATGTTGACGGAGGTGGTCGATGACGACCAGTTGGACGAATCGGTCGATGCCTTGGCGAGCCGGCTGGCGTCAGGGCCAACCGTAGCGCTTGGCTACATCAAGAAGAATCTGGAAGAGGTGGCGTGTCTCGGGTTCTCCGATGCACTGATGCGGGAAACCTTTCACCAGGTGCGATGCGCCCAGAGCGCCGATCATAAGGAAGCGGTGGCGGCTTTCATGGAGAAACGTCCGGTCAGGTTCAGCGGTGCCTAGTTGCCTGGAGCCGAAGGCTCCCCCAAAGGGTGGCGGAGAGGCTCTGGCCCCGGGTCGGAGTTCTTCACCACGTCACAGACGTCCCAATTAAATGGGTTATCAAATTCGCGCTGATGATGAGTGATATGGACATTAACAAGTGCTTGGATTTTCCAAATCTAAGCCGGCTTATGGCACCGAGATCCGTCATGCTAGTGGATGCTTCTGAGCGACCGGCCAGTATGGGGCGGGCTGCTTTGGAGAACGTGGTTCGGCATTCGCCATCGCGTTGATTACGCAGGGAGGCAGGGTGGGCAGGGCTGTCCTGCAGAGCCTTGGCAAAGGCGGGGTCAAGCGAGGTGCTCTCGATGCGGCGCCAAAGGCGCCCCGCTTCGTGGCGGAGAGGTTCCGGCCGAGAGGCCGGAGCGCTTCACGAATCACCGTCTTGGTGGCGCCGCCGGTGTGCTATCGGCAGTCATTGGGAAAGAGAAGGTTGTCAAGATTCGCAACAGATTCATCGCATTATAAACTTGCTTGTCAATAAGCAAGTATGTGCTATCATTTTTAAGTGTAATGAAGAATCGAAAGAATCCTAGGAGAAAGGTATGGCAGTCAATAAGAAGTACATGCCGGGAAAGGCCGTTGTAGTGACCGGCGGCGGTCGCGGGATCGGTCGTGCAATTTCCATCGAAATGGCAAGGCACGGGGCCAAGGTGGTGGTCAATGATGCGGGCTTGAGTCTTGGTGGAGATCCCGAAGCCAGCTCGCCTGCCGAGGAAGTCGTGAGTCTGATCCGGGCCGAGGGTGGGGAAGCTGTCGTGTGTACCGATAGCGTTACCGAATATCGCGGAGCCGAGCGGATCGTGGGCGCGGCGCTGGATAGCTTTGGCCGCATCGACGCGGTGGTCAACAATGCGGGCATCCTTCGCGATGGCATGTTTTTCAAGATGAGCGCCGAAGACTGGGATGCGGTGCTGAAGGTCCATCTGTATGGGAGCTTCAATGTCAGCCGCGTGGCCTCCGAGCACTTCAAGAAGCAGAGCTCGGGCGCTTTCGTTCACATGACATCCACTTCAGGACTCGTGGGCAACTTCGGCCAGGCCAATTATGCCGCGGCCAAGATGGGTATTCTCGGACTTTCAAAGTCCATCGCTCTTGACCTGGCGCGCTACAACGGTCGCTCCAACTGCATCTCACCATTTGCCTGGAGTCGGATGGTGGGGTCGATTCCGTCCAACACGCCCGATGCCGATTTGCGTGTCGAGAAGTCCAAGTCGCTGGCGCCCGAGAAGATCGCCAACGCGGCGGTGTTCCTGGCCAGTGATGCCGCACGCGATATCACCGGCCAGATTTTTGCGGTGCGTAAGAACGAGATCTTCCTGATCAGCCAGCCCCGTCCGCTGCGTTCGATGCATCGAGACGAAGGCTGGACTCCTGAAACCCTGGAGAGCCACCTGCTGCCGGCGCTGAAACCTTCGCTGGTGCCGTTGGATCGTTCGGCAGATGTTTTCTCCTGGGATCCGGTGTAAGGGTGGCAAAATGGACTTGACCTATCCGGAGGAACTGGTCGCGATTGGCGACTCTTTAGTGCGATTCATCGACCGCGAGGTGGTGTCGCTCGAACAGTCCAATGCCGAGCTGCTGAAAAGTGAGCGCAATGTCTATGACGCCACGGGCCGTTACGTACCCAAAGTGCTTGAGTTGCGGCGGCAGGTGCGCATGCGTTCTGCCGAGCTGGGTTTCTACAATCTTTTTGGCGAGCCGGCCTTGGGTGGCGAAGGCCTGGGTGCCGTGGCGGCCATCTACCTGCAAGAGCTGCTCAATCACCGCTATGGCCCCGAGCGGTTGTTGATCCAGACGGTGGTGCTGCCGTCGCCGTTTACCAATGGGCTGACTCCTGTGCTGACGCACCTTGCGACCGAGGTGTTCGAGCGGTTTGGTCACGATATCCGGAATGGCAGCAAAACCTTATGCTTCGCTTTGTCGGAGCCAGACGCTGGCTCCGACGTTTTCTCGTTGAAGACGCGTGCCGTGCGTGAAGGCGATGAGTGGATCATCAACGGCAGCAAACAATGGATCACCAACTCGCCCTATGCGGACTTCGCGCTGGTGTTTGCTATCACCCACGATGAGCTTTTTCGTAACCGTCAGGGTGGGGTGACGGGCTTTTTCGTGCCGACTGACACCCCGGGATTCTCGGTACCGGGGATTATTCCCGTTATGGGTCATTTGGGCGGTGAAACGGGTATCGTCGCACTCGATGGCGTACGTGTCCCAGACGAGTATCGTCTGGGAGCGGTGGACAGCGGCCTGCAAGTCGCTTTGCATGGCGTCAACACGGGCCGGCTGAGTATGGCAGGAACTTGCGTCGGGCTGGCTCGCTGGGCACTGGATCAGGCCGTCGAGTATGCCAAGGTGCGCAAGACTTTCGGCAAGCCCATTGGCGAGCATCAAGCGGTGCAATTCCTGCTTGCCAATAGCGCGATCGATATCTATGCCGTCAAGAGCATGACGCAAAACCTTGCCTGGCGTATCGATCAGGGGCAACCCTCGATCAAGGAGCTATCTATGGTGAAAGCGGCCGCCACCGAAATGCTCGGCCGGGTGATGGATCGCTGCATGGAAGTCCACGGAGGTATGGGCCTGACCAACGAGCTGCGTCTGGAGGCAGGCTTTCGTTACGCGCGCCTGCTGAGAATTCCCGATGGCACCGCTGAGATTCAACGCCGTTCGATCGCACAGCAGATGCTGCGTGGCGACACTTCGCTTTAAGAGGACTCCATGCTGAATTTCGACACGGTTCGACAATGGGACTTCGGGCTCATGCCGCATGCTTACGACGAGCACGAGGCGATGTTATACGCCTTGGCGGTGGGCGCCGGGCGCGACCCGCTCGACCCCTGCGACCTACGCTACGTCTACGAGAAAGACTTACAGGTTCTGCCTTCGATGGCGGCCAGTCTGTGCGCACCCGGGCCTTGGGCGAGAGATCCGCGCACCGGTATCGATATCGTCCGCGTCGTGCATGGCGAGCAGGACATCGTCGTGCACGAACCCTTGCCCGCGCGTGCCGAACTCCATGCCCGGGCGCAGGTGACGGCCATCCTTGACAAGGGCGTTGGCAAAGGCGCCGTCGTGGAGGTGACACGCGATCTTCTCGATCAGGCGGGAAAACGGTACGTCACGCAGCGCCATCGATCATTTTGCCGGGGCGATGGTGGTTTTAGCCAATCGCATGGCCAGTCGTTGGGTAGGCTAGAGGCGCTGCCGTCAGTACCCGAACGTGAGGCCGACGAGGAACTTGAATGGCCCATTTGTCCGCGCGCGGCGCTGTTCTATCGTCTGTTGGGCGACTTCAATCCACTGCACGTTGATCCCGCCTTCGCTCGCGAGGCGGGTTACCCCAAGCCCATTTTGCATGGCCTTTGCATGTATGGCATGGCCACTCAAGTGGTGCTCAGGCAACGCGCTGATAACGACGCGCGCCGCCTGCGCCGGTTGGCGGTGCGTTTCAACGCTCCGGCCTTTCCCGGAGAGACGTTGCGCTTTCGTCTCTGGTACACAGAAACCGAACTCGGACACCCGGCGGTTCACCTGCAGGCCCGCATAGAGGCCCGCGATGCCCTCGTGCTCGATCGCGGCTGGTTTGAATTGATCAAGGTATGAGTGGTCTGGCGTTGTACGCCGAATCCTGCTGGGCCCGCGGATTCGCAAGCCATTTATGGAATATCCCGACATGAACTTTGATGCCTCATCCGATCGGCTTTCCGCCGCCGACATTGATGCCTGCCTGCTTGCGTTGTCCCGCATGATGCGGCCGCAAGCGGTCGCCGTGATTGGCGCTTCCGATGACGCCACTCGTATCGGAGGCCGCCCGATCCAATATTTGCGCGAAGCGGGGTTTGCCGGGCCGGTGTATCCGGTTAATCCCAAGCGCGATTTTGTGCAGGGCTACCCATGCTATCCGTCGATCGCCGCCACGCCCACCGCCGCGGACGTCGCCATCCTGGCCCTGCCGGCCAGCCAGGTGGTGGAGGTCGCTACCGCCTGCGCGGCGCATGGCGTCGGTTCTGTCATTATTTTCTCGGCCGACTTCGCAGAAACCGGGCCTGCCGGCCAGGCGCGCCAGGACGCGTTGCGAGCGCTGGCGCTCAAGACCGGCATGCGCATTCTTGGCCCGAACTGCCTGGGGGCGTTCAATGCCGAACTCGGCTTTTATGGCACCTTTACGCAAACCTTCGATCAGGGCTTGCCGTCGGTGGGGCCTGTGGGAGTGGTCAGCCAAAGCGGGGCGTTTGGCGGCCATTTGGCCTACCTGTGCAAACAGCGTGGCATCGGTGTCCGATATTGGATTACCAGCGGCAACGAATGCGACATCGAGCTTTCGGAGTGCCTGCTCTGGATGGTGCGCGCGTCGGATGTCAAAGTCATACTGGTGTATGCCGAGACGGTCCGTCATGGTGCGCGCTTCCTGCAGGCCTTGAAAGAAGCCCGCGAGTTGCGCAAGCCGATCATCATGTTGAAGGTAGGACGCTCCAATGCGGGCACACGGGCCGCAGCCACGCACACCGGCGCACTGGCGGGGCAGGACACGATATACGACGCTGTGCTGAATCAATTCGGCGTTTATCGAGCGGACACGACGCTCCAGATGCTGGATGTCGCCGAAGCATGCCTGCACGATCGGTTTCCCAATGGCAAGCGGATTGGCATTTTGTCCATGTCGGGTGGCATTGGCATCCAGATGGCGGACGCGGCGGAAGCCCTGGGGCTGGACGTGGCGCGTTTGCCCGAAGCAGGCCAAGCCGAGATTCACGAACTCATCCCGTACGCCGGCACGCTCAACCCGATCGATCTCACTGCCAGCGTCGTCAATGATTCCTCATACGTGCGACGCTGTGTCGAGATCACGCTGGATGCTGGTGGCTATGATGCTCTGGTTTTCTTCTTTGGTAGTGGTGCCGCATCGGTGAGCCTTCGCGAGGTGATGCTCAGCAGCCTTGCCCAGATCCGGCTGCGCTACCCTGATCACCTGATCGCACTGTGTATCAATGGTCCGGATGCCGTCGTCGATGAGTATCGGCGGTTGGGCTATCTGATCTACGATGACGTGGATCGCGGCCTGGTGGCCCTGGCCGCGCTCATGCGGCTGGGGTGCGCCTTTGCCGCGCCACCGCGCTGGAGCGGCCTGCCGCCCATGCGCCGTATGGCGAATGTGCCGCGAGACGAACACGAGGCGAAGCGCTGGCTGGCGGGGCAGGGCATTGCATGTCTATCGGAGAGATTGGTAGAGACGCCTGAGCAGGTGGCCCAGGCGGCCGAGGTGATGGGCTTCCCCGTGGTGGTAAAAGTGGTGTCGCCTGACATTCCGCATAAAACCGAAGTGGGCGGGGTGGTCGTGAATCTGAACACGCCCGCCGCCGCCGTCGAGGCCGCGGCCATGATGGCTTCCCGTGTGCGGTCGCAGTGCCCGGACGCCAGGGTTTCGGGTTATTTGGTAGCTCCCATGTGCCAAGGCGTGGAGGTGATATGTGGCGGCATCCATGATCCTGTATTCGGTCCGATCGTCATGGTTGGCCTGGGCGGCATCCATGCCGAATTGTTTCGCGACGTGGTCTTCCGGCTGGCGCCGATTGATCCCGCGGAGGCCAAAGTCATGCTGCAGGAACTGGTGGCGCGCCGCATCTTCGATGGCCTGCGCGGCGAGGAGCCACGCGATGTTGGTGCCCTGGCTGAATTGCTCAGCCGACTCTCGATGGTGGCGGCGGAGTATCGCGGTGACTTGGCCGAGATCGATCTCAATCCCGTCGTGGTGAGGGCGGTGGGCGAAGGGGCATTTGCCCTTGATGCCCTGCTTGTGCCTCATGCAACCCCTCAAGCGCCTGCAATGGCTCCGGAGGAAACGAAGCAATGACGATTAAAGGAAAGGCCTGCATCGTAGGCGCTTACGAGCACCCCACGCGACATGCGCCTGGTACGTCAGTGGCGCAACTGCATGCCGAAGTGGCTCGTGGCGCCCTGGAAGACGCTGGCCTCGATATCAAAGACATCGATGGCTATTTTTGCGCCGGCGATGCGCCGGGGCTGGGTGCGCTCACCATGGTGGATTATCTGGGGCTGAAGGTGCGCCACGTGGACTCCACCGACACCGGAGGATCCGCCTATTTGATCCACGTCTCCCATGCCGCGCAAGCCATCGCGGCCGGGAAGTGCGATATCGCCTTGGTTACCTTGGCGGGGCGCCCTCGCTCGGAGGGTTCATCGGGCGCGGTGCCGCGCAATTTTGGCGGCAATCTGCCCGAGTCGCCCTTCGAGGCGCCATACGGTCTTGTCACGCTTAATGGTTATGGCATGGCGGCCATGCGGCACATGCATCTGTACGGTACCACCAGCGAGCAGTTGGCCTGGGTGAAGGTAGCGGCATCGCACCATGCGCAGCACAACCCCCATGCCATGTTGCGCAAGGTGCTGTCGGTGGATGACGTCCTGTCGTCTCCGATGGTGTCGGACCCTTTGCACCGTATGGATTGTTGCGTGGTAACCGACGGCGGTGGTGCGGTCATCGTGACGCGTCCCGAGATCGCACGAAGCCTCGAGCGCTCCGGCGTTGATATCCTTGGGGCGGGCGAAGCGGTGAGAGGTCAACAGGGCGGTGACTTCGACATCACCACGACGGCCGCGGCAATCTCCGGCCCCCGTGCCTTTGCCGAGGCTGGAGTCCGTCCGGAGGACATCGACTATGCGTCGATCTACGATAGCTTCACCATCACGGTGATATTGCAGCTAGAGGATCTGGGCTTTTGCACCAAAGGGGAGGGGGGCCGTTTCGTCGCCGAGGGTGGTTTGATTAGCGGGGTGGGCAAGCTGCCGTTCAATACCGACGGAGGTGGGCTCTGCAACAACCATCCCGCCAACCGAGGCGGTATGACCAAGATTATCGAAGCCGTTCGGCAACTGCGTGGCGAAGCCCATCCCGCCGTACAAGTTCCCAACTGCCGCCTGGCGGTGGTTCAGGGGACCGGCGGCAATATCGGTGCCCGTCATGGCAGCGCCACCCTGATACTTAGCCGCCGGGAGTCAACATGATTGGGACAAATTCGAGTATCCGTGCCATTCCAGCGCCGGAGCGGCATCCCGAGAATGTACCGTTCTGGGAAGGAAGCCAGGCCGGCCGTTTCATGATAAGACGTTGTACCGCCTGCCGTCGAAGCCACTGGTATCCTCGGCCGCTGTGTCCCTTTTGTCTCGCCGAGAGTCATTGGGAGGCCGCTAGCGGACGAGGAGAAGTCCACACCTTCAGTATTATTCGTCGCCCGGATATGCAACCCTACTGCATCGCGTATATCCGGTTGGACGAGGACGTGCTGATGCTGAGCAATATTGTGGATTGCAATCTCGACGCGATTCGTATAGGTGACCGGGTGCAGGTCGTGTTCAAGGCCGCCGTGGATGGCACGATGGTTCCGATGTTCACCGTGATATAGGCCCCTATCTGGCCGCAGGCATTTGGTATCGGGCTGGATCGCTGCTTCGGGCCAACGGTCGCGAGCCGGTTGGCCTGAACCGTTGTTTCCCTGGCTGTGCTGTAGCGGGCACGGTTTTGTCCGTGCCCGTTGCGGCGTCAATCCAGCGACAAATTGAGCGAATCGATCACGGCCGTCCAGCGGCCGGTTTCATCCTGGATCTGCTGGGCCAGTACGTCGGGACTGCCGCCCACCGGCGAGAAGTAAGCCTTGTCGAGCAATTGGCGGACTTTTTCGTCTTTGAGGGCGGCGTCGATTTCCTGGTTCAGGCGCTGCACGATGGGTTCGGGAGTGCCGGCCGGCACCAGGATGGCCTGCCACGAAATGGCCTCGAAGCCGGGCATGCCCTGGTTGGCCACGGTGTCGACGTCGGCCAGCAGGGGGCTGGGTTCGCTGCTGGAAATGGCCAGCGCCTTGGCCTTGCCGGCTTCGACCTGCGGCATGGCGATGGCCGGCACCATGAAGCCCGAGTGCACGTCGCCGGCCATGATGGCGGTGATCACCTGCGGGAAGCCGCTGTAGGGAACGTGCAGCAGGTCGGTGCCCGATTCCGACTTGAACATTTCCATCGCCAGGTGCGAGGCGCTGCCCGGGCCTACGGAGCCGTAGTTGTAGGTGCCGGGCTTGCTCTTGACCAGGTCGACGAACTCTTGCAGCGTGTTGGCCGGGATGTCCGGATTGACGACCAGCACGTTGGGGCTGGTGGCGATCAGCGAAACCGGCGCGAGATCCTTGACCGGATCGTAGCCCAGCGTCTTTTGGTACAGGCGGGGCGCGGTTACCAGAGGGCCGTTGATGGTGAACAGGATCGTATAGCCATCGGGCTTGGCCTGGGCCACTTGCCGGGTGCCGATATTGCCGCCGGCGCCGGGCTTGTTCTCGATCACGATGGGCTGGCCCAGCGAGGCGGCGACGGGCTCGGCCACCGCGCGCGCGATCAGGTCGGGCGAGGAGCCGGGAGGAAAGGGCACCACCAGGGTCATGGGTTTGTTCGGCCAGTCGTTGGCGGCTTGGGCCAGCGGGCCGGCGGCCAGGGCGGCGCCTGCCACCAGGGTGGCGAGCACGGCGCGGCGCAAGAGGGAGGGCGAGGCGGACATGGATGGGTCTCCGAAAGAATGATCAGACAATCAAGATATGAGTGGCCGGTGGTCCGGGCGGAGGGCTTTGGCGCGGGTGGCAACGGGCCGGCGGGATCGCCCCCTTTGCGGATTCAACATGGCGACCGCGGGGGATGGCGCCGGAATGGAGGGCGGCAAGGGGCTTAGCCCGGCGGCGCGGCGCGGGCCGGTGGCGCCTCGGTGCGCGGCTCGCGCGCCAGCAAGGCCTCCACGGCCGCCGCCGGCGCCATGCCGTGGAACAGCACGGCGCAGACGGCCTCGGTGATGGGCATGTCGACGCCATGGCGGCCGGCCAGGGCAAGCACCGCCGGGGCGCAGCGCACGCCTTCGGCGACCTGCGACATTTCGGCCTGGATCTCGGCGAGCGAGCGGCCGCTGCCCAGCGCCAGCCCCACCCGCCGGTTGCGCGACAGATCGCCGGTGGCGGTTAGCACCAGATCGCCCAGGCCGGTGAGGCCGGCGAAGGTTTCGGTGCGCGCGCCCAGCGCGATGCCGAGGCGGGTGATCTCGGCCAGGCCGCGCGTGATCAGGGCGGCGCGGGCGTTGTGGCCCAGGCCGAGGGCGTCGGCCACGCCGCAGGCGATGGCCATGATGTTTTTGACCGCGCCGCCGGTTTCGACGCCGATGACATCGGTGCTGGAGTAGACCCTGGAGCGATCGCCATGCAGGGCGCGGGTGGCGAGCCGGTGGACGCTATCGTGGGCGCTGGCGATGGTGAGCGCCACCGGCAGGCCTTGCGCCACTTCGCGTGCGAACGACGGGCCCGAGAGCACGCCGGTGAGCGCGCCGGGATGATCGGCCAGCGCCTGGGCGGCGATCTGGTGCGGCAGCGCGCCGCTCTGCGCATCGAAGCCTTTGCAGGTGTACACCAGCGGCAGATCGGGGCGCCCGGCGCGGCCCAGCCGGTCGGCCAGCGCCGCGCAGGCGGCGCCGAGGCCCGCCACGGGAACGCCGAGGATCAGCAAGCCCTGTGGCGCGGCGCAGACGTGGCCGACGACGTGATCGAGGTCGCTGGTGTAGCCGAGGTCGGCCGGCAGGGCGATGTCGGGAAGGTAGCGCGGATTGCGTCCGTCCGCGCTCAGCTGCTTCACCAGGGTCGCGTCGCGGGCCCACAGCAAAGTGGGCGCGCCGCGGCTGGCCAGGGCGGCCAGGGCGGTGCCCCAGCTGCCTGCGCCGACGACGGCGACGTGCAGCGGCGCGGTGGTGGCCATGGCTTAGTGGCGGGCGCCCGGCGGGAGGATCAGCCCGCTGTCGGACTGGCCGTTCTCGGCCTTGCCGCCCTGCTGTTGTTCCTGCTGCGCGCGGAACTCGGCCAGGCGTTGTTCGTACATGGCCTGGAAGTTGACCTCGGTGAGGTGCAGCGGCGGCAGCGAGGTGCGGGTAATGGCGTCGGCGATATTGGCGCGCAAGTACGGGTAGAGCATGTTGGGGCAGACGATGCCGAGCAGCGGATCGAGCTGCTCCATGGGCACGTTGGCGATCTCGAAGATGCCGGCCTGCTTGCCTTCGACCAGGTACAGCACCTGGTCTTTGACCTTGGTGGTGACGGTGGCGGTGACCGTGGTTTCGTACAGGGTTTCGGTCAGGCGCTGGACGCCGATGTTGAGCTGGACCTCGACTTGCGGGGTTTCGTTCTCGAGAAAGATCTGCGGCGAATTGGGCAGCTCCAGCGAGAGGTCTTTGAGATAGACGCGCTGCAGGTTGAACACCGGCTGGCTGGCGTTTTGCTCGTTGGCCTGGGCTTGCTGGGCGTTGTTGTCGGACATGGAATCATCTCGTTGAGGACGGCGCCGCGGCGCCGGTTATTGGGGGGCGCGCCGGCCATGGCGGCGGGCGCGACGCGGAAAATCAGCGGGTGGCCAGGGGCAGATCGGCCTTGCGCCAGGCGTTGAGGCCTTCGGTGAGCGCGACGGTTTTGTCGAAGCCCTTGGCCTGCAGATGGGCCACCGCGCGACCGGCGCTGCGGCCATCGGCGCAAACGACGATGAGAGGTTTGTTTTTGGGCAGGGTTTGCGCGCGGGATTCGATCTGGTCGATCGGCAGGTTGCGAGCCTGGGGAATGTGGCCCTTGGCGTAGTCGTCGGCCGGGCGGACATCGACGAATACCGCATGCTCCTGGTTGACCAGGCGGGTGGCGGTGGGGATGTCGATGCCCTTGACGCCGCGGGTGCGGCTGAGGGCGGGCCAGGCCAGCATCGCGCCGGAAATGACGGCGACGAGGGCGATGAAGATGTTTTCGAGTAAGAAGCTCACACGCTTTCCTGAGTCATGCCAAGCAAAATGCGGTCAACGATTATAGAATGATGCGTTGAACTCGTTATTGTCGTTTGCCCGACGTTACCGCCATGTACAAACTCGTGCTCATGCGCCACGGCGAAAGCCAGTGGAATCTCGAAAACCGCTTCACCGGCTGGACCGACGTCGACCTCACCGATACCGGCCGCGAACAGGCGCGCCAGGCCGGGCAGTTGCTCAAGCGTGAGGGCTACGACTTCGATGTCGCCTACACGTCGCTGCTCAAGCGCGCCATCCGCACGCTCTGGATCGCGCTCGACGAGCTCGACCGCATGTACGTTCCGGTGCATCCCACCTGGCGCCTGAACGAACGCCACTACGGCGCCCTGCAAGGCCTCAACAAGGCCGAAACCGCCGCCAAGTATGGCGACGAACAGGTGCTGATCTGGCGCCGGGCCTACGCCATTGCGCCCAATCCGCTCGAACCTTCCGACGAACGCCATCCATCCCACGACCAGCGCTACGCGGCGCTGGATCCCAAGCTGCTCCCGGCCACCGAATGCCTGGCCGATACCGTCGAGCGCGTGGTGCCGTACTGGAACCAGACCATCGCGCCCGCCATCCGCTCGGGCCAGCGCGTGCTGATCTCGGCGCATGGCAACAGCCTGCGCGCGCTCATCCGCCACCTCGACCAGGTGTCGGACGACGACATCGTCAATCTCAACATTCCCACCGGCCAGCCGCTGGTCTACGAACTCGACGCCGATCTCAAGCCCATCCGCCACTATTATCTCGGCAATGCCGACGAAATCTCCGCCGCGATGGCGGCCGTGGCCGCCCAGGGCAAGGCGCAGGCCTGAACCCGTTGCCGCGGCTGCGAGGCCAATGAGCCGTCCATCCAGTGTCGCCTCGAAGAGGCTTCTTCGCGGGCTGGCGGCGCTGCTGGCCGCCGCGGCCCTGGGCCTGGCATCGGCGCAGCCCCAGGCATCGTTGTCCGAGCGCGAACAGGCCACGGCCGAGCGCGCCGAGCTGCAACGGCAGATCCGCGACATCGAGAAAAGCATCCGGGCTTCCGAACAGCAGCGCGCCGCGGCGGCCGATGCGCTGCGGCAGTCCGAGCAGGCGATCTCCGAGGCCACCCGCCGCCTGGCGGAGCTGGAAACCGAAGGGAAACAGCTGGAAGCCGAGCGCCTCGCGTTGGGCCAGCGGCGGGAGCGGCTCGATGCCGATCTGCGGCAGCGGCAATCCGAGCTGGCCGCACTCCTGCGCGAGCAATACCGGCAAGGCAGCGATTCGCCCTGGAGCGCGGTACTGTCGGGCGACGATCCGCACGACGCCAGCCGCCGGCTATCCTATCTGGGATATCTAGCGCGGGCGCGCGCCGAGGTGGTTCAGGCGATTGCGCGCGAGCAGGCCGAACTGGCCGAGGTCGTCAAGGCCCTGGCCGCGCGCCAGGCCGACTGGGAGCGCGTGCAGGCCGAGCAAACGGCGCAGCGCGACGAGCGCGTGCGCCAGCAAGCCGAGCGGCAACAGGTGCTCGCGCGCATCGGCGACCAGCTCGCGGTGCAACGCACCCAGGCCGATCGCCTCAAGAGCGATGCCGAGCGGCTGTCCGACCTGATTACCGATATCAACCGGGCGCTGGCGCAACAAGCCGCCGAACGCGCACGGCGCGAGGCCGAACGGCGTGCCCAGGCCGAAGCGCAAGCCCGGGCCGAAGCGCAAGCCCGGCTCGAAGCCGAACGCCAGGCCGAGGCTCGCCGCGCCGCGGCCGAGCAGGAAGCCGCGGCGGCCGCGCGCGCGCTGGTTCCGGCGCCGGCCGACCCGCTCGGCCTGCGACCCGACGAAATGGCGCCGCCGCCGCCCGATCGCACCTCGCCGCCGCCCGGGGATGACGGTTCCGGGCCGGTCGCCACCCTGGTGCGCCGCGATGCCGGCGCCCGAACGCCGCCGGCCCCGGTAGCGCCGCCGGCCGCCGCTGCCGCGCCGGCGCGGGCCGCGGCCGACGATCGGCGCGGCTTGGCCGAACGCCGGGGCCGCTTGCCGCCGCCGGTGCGTGGCACGCTGGTTGCCCGCTTCGGCGAAGAGAACCCCGCGGGCGGCTCCTGGCGTGGCCTGTTCTACGCCGCCGCGGGCGGTACCCCGGTTCAGGCGGTGGCGCCCGGCACCGTCGTATTCTCGGGCTGGCTGCGCGGCTTCGGCAATTTGCTCATCCTCGATCATGGCGACGACTATCTTTCCGTTTATGGCAGCAACGAAGCGATTCTCAAACAAGTCGGCGATGCGGTGGGAGGCGGCGAGGCGGTCGCAACCGCTGGCGCCACGGGTGGATTGGCCCAATCGGGCCTATACTTCGAAATTCGGCATCGTGGCAATCCCGTCGACCCGCTACCCTGGATCCGCTAACCCTCAAACCCGGGTTCCCAGGTCTGGCGGCGCATGCCGCGCTTCGGTGCCCGGTATCCGGGAGTCAACATGAGCAGTGCAAAAAAACGTAATTTCGGCCTGGTCGCCGGCGGCGTGATCGCCGGCGTGCTGATCAGTCTGGGCGTCACCGCCGTGGCACAGCGCCCCGGCCCGCTGCCGCTCGATGAACTCCGGCAGTTCTCCAGCGTTTTCGCCATCATCAAAAGCAATTACGTCGAAAGCGTCGACGATAAGCAATTGATCGATGGCGCCATCGCCGGCATGGTGTCCGACCTCGATCCGCACTCGGCCTATCTCGACGCCGACGCTTTTCGCGAGATGCAAACCGCCACCCAGGGCGAGTTTGGCGGCCTCGGCATCGAGGTCGGCACGCGCGATGGCTTCGTCAGCGTCATTGCGCCCATCGAAGATACGCCGGCGGCCCGCGCCGGCGTGCGCGCCGGCGATCTGATCGTCAAGATCGACGAGACCCCCACCCAGGGCATGAGCCTGGCCGACGCGGTCAAGCTGATGCGCGGCAAGCCCAATACGCCCATTGTCCTCACGCTGATGCGCGAGGGCGAGCCCAATCCGCAGGTGGTGCGGATCGTGCGCGACGTCATCAAGGTGCGTAGCGTGCGCAGCAGCGAGGTCGAGCCCGGCATCGTCTACGTGCGCATCTCGCAGTTCCAGGAAAAAACCGGCGAAGATCTCGCCCGCCATCTGCGCGAGCTGGGCCAGGGCGGCGCGCCGCGCGGGCTGGTGCTCGACCTGCGCAATGATCCCGGCGGGCTGCTCAACAGCGCCATCGGTGTATCGGGCGCGTTCCTGCCCCGAGACGCGCTGGTGGTTTCCACCAAGGGCCGCACCCCGGATTCCAACCAGGAGTACCGGGCCATTCCCGCCGATTATCTGCGCGGTGGCCCGGATTACCTGGTCAACCTGCCGGAATGGGTCAAGACCGTACCCATGGTGGTGCTGGTCAATGGCGGCTCGGCGTCGGCCTCCGAAATCGTGGCGGGCGCCCTGCAAGACCACGACCGGGCCCAGGTGCTGGGCACGCCAACCTTCGGCAAAGGGTCGGTACAGGTCATCCTGCCGATCAGCCGCGAAACCGCGATCAAGCTCACCACCTCGCGCTACTACACTCCCGAGGGCAATTCGATCCAGGCCACCGGCATCATGCCCGACTACAACGTGACCGAAACGCCGGACGGCGATCTGTTCCAGCGGCCGCGCGAGGCCGATCTGATGCGTCACCTGAGCAACGACCAGGATCGCCGCGAGCTGCGTTCCGAGATCCGCGTTCCCACGCCGGCCGAACTCGAGGCCATGCGCAAGCCCATCGAATTCGGCGGGCCCGACGACCATCAGTTGCGCCAGGCCATCAATTTGCTCGAAGGCCGTCCGGTGCAGGAGTCCACGCAAGTGGCCAAGGCCCCGGCCGCCGATCCCGACGCCGTGCCCGAAATCACGGGAACGGGCGGTGCCGCCGAGCCGACCGCGCCCGCCGGCATTCGCATGAAAATCCAGCCGCTGGACGAAGCTCCCAAGGTTCCCCAGCCGCCGCAGCCGTGAACGACCAGCAGCTGCTGCGCTATGCGCGCCACTTGCTGCTCGACGAGATCGGGATCGAGGGCCAGGAGCGCATCCTGGCCGGCAATGCCCTGATCGTCGGCGCCGGCGGCCTGGGCTCGCCGGCGGCCATGTTCCTGGCCGCCGCCGGCATCGGCCGGCTGCGCGTCATCGACGACGATGTCGTCGATCTCACCAATCTCCAGCGCCAGATCGCGCACACCACGGCCCGGGTGGGGCAGCCCAAGGTGGATTCCCTGGGCCAGGCGGTGGCGGCACTCAATCCGGAAGTGGTCTTCGAAGGCACCAGGGTGCGGATGGGCGGGACCGACGCCGATGCTCTCTTGCGCCGCTGGGTGGCGGAAGCCGACGTGGTCCTCGATTGCACCGACAACTTCGCCACCCGGCACTGCCTCAATCGGTGGTGCGTGGCCGCCGGACGGCCGCTGGTGTCGGGAGCGGCGATCCGCTTCGAGGGGCAGCTCGCGGTCTACGACACGCGTGAGGCCGACTCGCCTTGCTATGCCTGCCTGTTTCCGGAGGCCGCCGAGGACATCGCCCCGGTAAGCTGCGCCACCATGGGCGTGTTCTCGCCGCTGGTGGGCGTCGTCGGCAGCGCGCAGGCCGCCGAAGCCTTGAAATTACTCACGGGGGCCGGCACCACCTTGCGCGGCCGCCTGCTGCGGATGGATTTGTTGCACGCCGAATGGCGCCCGGTGCGCGTGCGCCGCGATCCGGAATGCCCGGTATGCGCGCAGCGCCCCTCTGGTACGGAGCCCGCGTCTGTGGTCGCAGCGGCCGCCCCGCCGCCCGGGAGCGCCCGCAACGCCGCGTGAGCCGGGTCTGGCGATTCCAGGCGGGGCGCGCCGGCGCCCGCGTGCGTGGTTGGAGGCTGGAGATCAGTCGCTGGTGATCATGGTGCCCACGCCTTGATCCGTGAGGATTTCGAGCAGCAGGCAGTGCGGTACGCGGCCATCGACGATATGCACCGTCTTGACGCCCTGGCGGGCCGCGGCCAGCGCCGACGAGATCTTGGGCAGCATGCCGCCGGAGATCGTACCGTCGGCAAACAGCTCGTCGATGCGGGTGGAGGTCAGGCCGGTCAGCAATTGGCCGTTTTTATCCAGCACGCCGGGCGTGTTGGTCATCATGATCAGTTTTTCGGCATGCAGCACCTCGGCGATCTTGCCGGCCACCACGTCGGCATTGATGTTGTAGGCCATGCCGTCGTCTTCGCCCACGCCGATGGGCGAGATCACGGGGATGAACTGGTCGTCTTGCAGCGCTTTGACCACCGAAGGATCGATGTGCTTGATGTCGCCCACGAAGCCGAGGTCGATGAACTGGCCCGGGTGTTCGCGATCGGGCATCAACATCTTGCGCGCGGTGATCAGCGCGCCGTCTTTGCCGGTAAGCCCCACCGCCTTGCCACCGTAGCTGTTGATCATCGTGACGATATCTTGTTGCACCTGGCCGCCCAGCACCCATTCGACCACTTCCATCGTGTCGGCGTCGGTCACGCGCATGCCCTGGATGAACGTGCCCTGCTTGCCCAGCCGCTTCAGGGCGTTGTCGATCTGCGGCCCGCCGCCATGCACGACCACCGGATTGATGCCCACGAGCTTGAGCATGACGACATCGTGGGCGAAGCTGCGCTGCAGGCTTTCATCGGTCATGGCGTTGCCGCCGTACTTGACCACCAGCGTTTTGCCATGGAAGCGGCGGATATAGGGCAGGGCTTCGGCCAGCACGCCGGCCTTGAGCGCGGGCGTGAGCGTGACGGGAACAACGGGCGTTGGGGTGCCGGAGGCGGATTCGGACATGATCGGAGGCTCTCGCTGAAGGAACGCAGCAACGATGTGCGTGGGGGCGATTGTAACGGCCGCATCCCGCGGCGCAGTCGCCCCGGCGGCGCGATGCGCGATAATGGCGCACCTGATCTGGCCAGGAGCGGCCGCGCCAGCGGCCGCCCGGCCCAACGTGTGCTCCCGTCCCGAGGTGATTCCGTGAGTTCCGACGCAGTTCAATCGCAATCCTGGCCGGCTTCGGCCTTCAAGGCCTACGACATCCGCGGGACCGTGCCCGACGTCCTCAACGAACCCTTCGCGCGGGCGCTCGGCCGGGCCCTGGCGGCGCGGGCACTGGCGGCCGGCGTGCCGGCGGTGGTGGTGGGGCGCGACGGCCGGCACTCCGGCCCCATGCTCGCCGATGCCTTGCAGGCCGGTTTGCTCGAGGGCGGGGTGGATGTTCTGGATATCGGCCAGGTGCCGACGCCGCTGGTGTATTTCGCGGCGCATCACGAGTCCACGGGATCCGGCGTGGCCATCACCGGCAGCCACAACCCGCCCCGTTACAATGGTTTCAAGATGATGATGGCCGGCGATACGCTGTATGGCGAAGCCATCACGGCCCTGGCCACCGAAATGAACCGGCCGCTGCCCGAGGGCGTCGCGCCGGGCCGGCGCCGGGCCACGGATCTGGTGCCCACCTACATCGAGCGCATCGTGTCCGACGTCAAGCTGGCGCGGCCCATGCGGATTGCGATCGATTGCGGCAATGGCGTGGCCGGCGCCGTGGCGCCAGCGCTGTACCGGGCCTTGGGCTGCGAAGTGATCGAGCTGTTTTGCGAGGTGGATGGCGATTTTCCCAACCACCACCCCGACCCCGCCGACCCGCATAATCTGCAAGACCTGATCCGCGCAGTGGCCGAACACGATTGCGAGCTCGGCCTGGCCTTCGATGGCGACGGCGACCGTCTTGGCGTGGTCACGCGTTCGGGCCAAATTATCTGGCCCGATCGCCAACTCATGCTGTTCGCACGGGATGTCTTGTCGCGCAACCCGGGCGCTGCCATCATTTTCGACGTGAAATGCAGCCGCTACGTGGCGCAGGAGATTCTCAAAGCCGGTGGCGAACCACTGATGTGGCGTACCGGCCATTCGCTGATCAAGGCCAAGCTCAAAGAAACCGGCGCACCGCTGGCCGGCGAGATGAGCGGCCACACCTTCTTCAAAGAGCGCTGGTTCGGCTTCGACGATGGTCTTTATAGCGGCGCCCGCCTGCTCGAGATCCTGGCGCGCGAGCCCGACCCTTCCGCCGTGCTGGAAGCCCTGCCGCAGGCGGTGTCCACCCCCGAGCTCAAGCTCGACACCGCCGAGGGCGCGCAGTTCGAGCTGGTGCGGCAGTTGCAGGAGCGCGGCGACTTCGCCGGCGCCGATCGCGTGATCACGATCGACGGCGTGCGCGCCGAGTTTGCCGATGGTTTCGGCCTGGCGCGGCCTTCCAACACCACCCCGGTGGTGGTGCTACGATTCGAAGCCGACGACGAAGCCGCGCTGGCCCGCATTCAGGCGGTGTTCCGCGAACAACTGCTCCGGTTCGCGCCCGGCGCCAGCCTGCCGTTCTGATCCAACGCCCAAGCCACCAGAGGGACCATGCCCGATATCCGTTCATTGCCTCATGCCCTGGATTGGGCAACCGACGCCACCTGGCTCGGTTTCGTCGACGCCGCGCGCGGCGCCCAGAGCCATGCCGAGTCGCTGCGCATCCTCGACGCGGCGGGCCTCAAGGTCGATGTCAGCGCGCAGCGACAGTCGGCGGCGCTCGATCAGGCGGCCGCCGTACTGCTCGAACAGCGCGGCCTGAGGGCGGCGCGCGAGGCGCTGTTCGCGGGCGAGCCAGTCAACTCCAGCGAACGACGCGCCGCCTGGCATACCGTCCTGCGCGATGCGGCGCCCCCGGCCGAAGTGGCGGTGGAACGCGAGCGGGTCCGGGCATTCGTCCAGAACGCCGACACCGAACGACGCTGGCGCAACATCGTCCACATCGGCATCGGCGGCAGCGATTGGGGGCCGCGCCTAGCGGTGGCGGCATTCGGCTATACCGGGCGCTGGCGCAATATCCGTTTCGTGTCCAATATCGATGGCCATGCCATCGAGGGCGGCCTGGCGGGCCTGGATCCCGCCGACACCCTGATCGTGGTGTCGTCCAAATCGTTCACCACCACCGAGACCCTGTTCAACGCCGAGCGCGCGCTGGCCTGGCTGCGGTCGGCCGAACTGCGCGATCCCTGGAGCCATGTGGTGGCCATCACCGCCAACCCGCAACGCGCCCTGGATTGGGGCGTGCCGCGCTCCCAGGTGTTCCGCTTCTGGGACTGGGTAGGCGGACGGTATTCGCTGTGGTCGTCGATCGGCCTGCCGGTGGCCCTCTCCGTGGGCTCCGAGGTGCTGGCCGGCATGTGGGCCGGGGCCACCGAGATGGACCGCCACTTCCTGCAGGCGCCGCTCGAGCGCAACGCGCCGGTGCAACTGGCGCTGTCCAGCGTGATCAACCGCAGCGTGCTGGGCTATGGTTCGCGCGCCGTGGTGCCTTACGACACGCGGCTGTTTTATCTCGTGCCCTATCTGCAGCAGCTCGAGATGGAGTCGCTGGGCAAGTCGGTGGACATGCGCGGCGAGCCGGTGGGCCTGCCCACCGGGCCCGTGGTATGGGGCATGCCGGGCACCGACGCCCAGCATACTTTCTTTCAGTGGCTGCATCAGAGCAGCGAGGGCGCCCCGGTGGACTTCATCGTTTGCCGCCAGGCCGATCACCGCTGGCCGGAACACCACCGGCTGTTGCTGGCCAATTGCCTGGCGCAGCGTGCCGCGCTGCTGCGCGGCAAATCCGCGCCCGAGGCCGCGGCGGAGGTCGACGAGCCGGAGCTGGCGCCGCATCGCGCCACCCAGGGCGGAAGGCCGTCCACCCTGATCGTCCTGCCGCGCCTCACACCCCACGCGTTGGGCGCGCTGCTGGCGCTCTACGAGCACAAGGTGTTCGTCGAAAGCGTGATCTGGGGCATCAATCCCTTCGACCAATGGGGCGTGGAGTACGGCAAAACCATGGCCAACGGCGTGGCCGCCGAACTGCTGGGCGAACGTTCCGCGCTGGCCGAGGGACACGATCCTTCCACGAGCTACTGGATCGACCTGCTCGGCCGGGGCCAGCGGAGCCAGCGCGAATGAACGGGCGCCCAAGCGCGGGCCTGACCGCATGAGACTGCTGATCGTGCGCACGTCGTCGATGGGCGACCTGATTCATACGCTGCCGGCGGTCTCCGACGTCGCCGCGCGTTTTCCGCAGGCCCGCATCGATTGGGTAGCGGAAGACAGTTTTGCCGAGATCCCCACCTGGCACCCCGCGGTGGGGCGGGTGATACCGGTGGCCTTGCGCCGTTGGCGCCACGCCTGGTGGCAGCCGGCCACGCTGCGGGCTTTCGGCGCCTACCGCCGCGACCTGCGGCAAAGCCGCTACGATGCGGTGGTCGATCTGCAGGGGTTGATCAAGTCCGCCGCGCTGGTGGCCGCCGCGGCCCGTGGGCCGGTGCATGGCCTCGATCGCCATTCGGCGCGCGAACCCCTGGCCGCGCTGTGGTACCGGCATCGGCACGCGGTGGCGCGCATGCAGCCCGCCGTGCTGCGCTATCGCAGCCTGATGGGCCTGGCCTTGGGCTATATGCCCGATGGCGAGCCCGACTTCGCCCTGGGCCATCTCTTGACGCCACCCGCCAGCGTGGTGCTCGACGACGGCAGCCAGTGGCCCGGCCCCGGGGACGACGCCCCTTGGGCGGCGATCATGCCCTCGGCCAGCCGCGATCGCAAGCTTTGGCCCGAAGCCGATTGGCAGGCGGTGCTGCGGCATTTGCTGGCCGCCGGCGTGCAGCCGCTGTTGTTGGCCGGCAATGCCGCGGAGCGCGAGCGCGCCGAGCGCCTATGCGCGGCGGTGGCCGGTGCGCGCCTGTTGCCGCGCTTATCGCTGCGGCATACGGCGCGGATTCTGGGCCGTATGCGCCTGATGGTGGGCCTGGACAGCGGCCTGACGCATCTGGCGGCCGCCCTCGGGAGGCCGACGGTGGGGATTTATTGTGCCACGCCGGTCGTGCGCACGCCCATCGCGGGGCCGGGACATTGCGTGAGCCTGGGTGATCGCGGCCAACCCCCAACGCTGGCGGCCGTGCTGGATGCGGTGGATGCCGCTTTGGCCGCTTAGGCTGGTTGGCGATCATGGCGCGCTGGTTCTACACCGGGTTGCTGGCGCTGGTGGCGCCGTTGTTCTGGTGGCGCCTGGCCCGCCGCGCCCGCCGCGAGGGTGGCGATTGGCAGGTACTGCATCCGCACCGCTTCGGCCGGGGTTGGCAATGCCGCACGGCGCCTTCGCCCGTGTGGGTCCATGCCGTCAGCCTGGGCGAGACCCGGGCCGCCGAGCCTTTGCTGGCCGCCTTGCTGGGCCAGGGCTTGCCGGTGCTGCTCACGCATACCACCGCCACTGCCCGCGATGCCGCCGCGGCCCGTTTTGCGGACGCAATCCGCGAGGGCCAGCTCCAGCAAGCCTGGCTGCCTTACGATTTTCCGGGAGCCATGCGGCGCTTCGTCGCCGCCGCGCGGCCCCGGGTGCTCTTGCTGATCGAGCGAGAAATCTGGCCCAATCTGCTGCATGCCTGCGGCCGCGCCGGTGTGCCGGCGGTGCTGGTCAACGCGCGGCTTTCCGCGCGCTCGGCCCGGGTGCTGGCACGCCTGGGGCTTTGGATGCGGCCGGCGTTGCGCGGACTCGCGGCGGTGCTGGCGCAAACCGCCGACGACGCCGCGCGCTTGCAGGCGCTTGGCGCCCCGCGTCCCGTGGTGACGGGCAATCTCAAGTTCGATGTCCGGCTGGATCCTGCCGAAGCCGCCGAGGGTCGGCGCTGGCGCGCCGCCTGGGCCAGGCCGGTCATCATCCTGGCCAGTACCCGCGATGGAGAAGAGGCGCGGCTCCTGGAGGCGGTGCTTGCCGCCGAGGCCGGCGTGGGCAGAGGTAGCGAGGCTGTAGAGCGTGCCGAAGTGGCCGCCGCGGCAGTGGCCGGCGGCAATGTCGCGTCCACTGTCAGCCAGACCGAGGGCGAAGACCCCACCGCCGAAGAGGCGGACAAGGCGCCGGAGGCGGGCGGGGGCCGCGAGGTTCGCGGAAACGAGGAAAGTGGCGCGCTGCGGCCGCTTTGGCTGGTCGTGCCCCGCCACGCCCGGCGCTTCGACGAAGTGGCGGCGCTGCTCACACGAGCCGGTGTGGCGTGGCAGCGGCGCGCCGCGCTGCCGGATCCGCTTGCCCTGGCCCCGGATTGCCGCTGGCTGCTGGGCGACTCGATGGGTGAGATGGCGCGTTATTACGGGGCTGCCGATATCGCTATCCTGGGCGGGAGCTTCGAGGATTTTGGCGGCCAGAACCTGCTGGAGGCCTGTGCCGTGGGAGTGCCGGTGCTGGTGGGGCCGTCGGTGCGCAATTTCGCCGAGGCGGTGGCGGATGCGGTACGGGCCGGTGCGGCGTGCCAGGTGGCCGAACCCGCGGCGGCGGTGGCATTGGCGCGCGATTGGCTGGCGCGGCCCGACGAACGCCGGCGGCATGCCGCGGCAACGCTGGCTTTCGTGGCGGAACACCAGGGTGCTACGGCGCGAACCCTGGCCTGCCTGACCACGTTCCTGAGCGCAAGACTCGCCGGTCACGGCGAGGTTGGCGAGGCCAAGTCTGCCGGAGCCGAAGGCTCCCCCGAATAGGGGCGGAGACGTTCAGGCCGGAAGGCCGGAGCTCTTCACGCCATGGCTGCCTGCCACGCCGCCTGCAGTTGCTCCCAGCCCGGGGGCAGGGCCGGATCGCGGGTAATACGGCGTATCGAACGCTGCAGCCGCGCCAGGTTGGCGGCGGCCTCGCCCGAGGCCAGCGGGCCCTCGCCGCCACGATCGAAGTCGATCAGCCAGGGTTGCAGCGCGGCATCGATCAGGATGTTGTGGGCGTTGAGGTCGGGATGGCCCACCCCCGCGAGATGGAAACGGGCCAGGGTGCGGCCAAGCTCCGACCACGGGATGTCGGCGTCGTTGGCCTGCAGGCTTTCGGCCAGCGAACGGGTGCCTTCCAGCCGGCGGGTGAGGAGCGCCTGGCGATACCAGAATCCGCCGGTGCGCCACCAGGCCGCGGCAAGCGCCTGCGGCACCGGCAGACCGGCCCCGGCGAGACGGCGCAGCAGGCGGAACTCGCGCAGGCAACGGGTGCGTTCCTCGCCTTGCCAGACATAGAGCTCGCGCGCGCCCAGCCGCGCGGGCAGGCCGCCACGCCGGTACTGGCGCAATACGCCTTCCGTGCCGTCGGGCAGCATGACGAACCAGGCCGCGCCGCGTCCGCCACGGCCCCGGATGGCGCGCGCGGCTTCGCCATAGGCCGCCGGCTCCAGCCAGCGCCAGGGGGTGTCGCCCGGCGGGAGCACGGGATCGAGAATGACCCCGCCGCCCCCCGGATGGGAGGTAGAAGGAATCGGCAGGACACGTGGTTCGGTCATGGCGGCATCAGCGCTCGCGCAGCAACTCGGCGGGCGACCCATCAGTCGGGAATGTGGGCTCTCGCGGCATCAGCGCGCGCGCAATAATTGGTTGATGGCGTGCAGATCGTCTTCGGTGAGCTGGCCGGTGGCGCCTTTCAGGCGCAAGCCCGACATCAGCGTGCCGTAGCGGGCCTGGGCGAGATCGCGCTGGGTGGCGAATAGCTGCTGCTGCGCCGCGAGCACATCGAGGTTGATGCGCACGCCCACTTCGTAGCCGGTCTGGTTGGCTTCGAGGGCTTTGCGGCTGGAGCCGACGCCGGCCTCGAGGGCGCGAACCTGGGCCAGCCCCGAATTGACATTGAGGAACGCCGTGCGGGTGGCCTGGATGGCCTCGCGACGGGCGGTTTCGTAGTCTTGGCGCGCGGCGTCCTGTTCGGCCACGGCCTGCCGCACTCGAGACGACACCAGCCCACCCTGGTAGATGGGAATGTTGAGTTGCAGGCCGATGCTGCCCGACGTGGCGCGGGCCCGGCCCGAACCAAAGTTGGCGGCTTGCGTGCCTTCCGGAGTGTAGCGATTGTTGGATTGGCCAAAATTGGCCACCAGCGACAGCTGCGGGTAATGGCCGCTACGGGCGATCTCGATGCCGCGTTCGCTGATGGCGGTGGCGAGCTGCGATTGCACCACGGTGAGATTGGCGGTTTCGGCGCGTTCGACCCAGGCGTCGAGGCGCGCCGGCTGCGGCGCGGGAATCGCCGCGCCGGCGGGCAGCGCCGCCAGGGTGTCGGGCGGGCGGCCGATCAGCTTGGCCAGTTCGTTGCGGCGGACTTCGAGCGTATTCTGGGCTTGCAGCAGCTCGGCTTCGACGAGGTCGTAGCGCGCTTGCGCTTCGTAGGTATCGGTGATCGTGGCCGTGCCGAGCTCGAAGTTGCGTTCGGCGGATTTGAGCTGCTCCGCGATCGAGGTGCGCTCGGCTTCCGATGCCACCAGGGTGTCTTCGGACATGAGCACGTCGAAATAGGCTTGGGCAACGCGCAGCAGGAGGTCTTGGAAGGCCTGCTGCAGGTGCAGTTCGGCGATGGTGACGCCGAGCTTGGCGGCTTCGTAGTGCTGCCAGCTGGCCCAGTCGAACAGCGGTTGGCTGAGGGTGAGCTGATAGCCGTAGTTGTCGGCATGCACCTGGCGGCGCGGCATTTCGTTGGTGAAGCGGGTGCGGGTGTCGGCGTAGCTGCCGGTGGCCAGGGCGCTGACCCAGGGCAGCAGGTTGGCGCGGGCCTGGGGCAGTTGTTCGAGATCGGCCTGGTAGCGGGCGCGGGCGGCGGCGAAGACGGGATCGGACGCCATGGCCTCTTGTACCGCCTGCGTCAGGTTGAGGGCCCACGCCGGGGCGGTGCCCAGGGCCCAAAGCAGCGGGACGAGCCGCCAGGATCGCAATCGGCGGGCAACAGCCCCGCCGCGGGGAAACGAGACTCCGGATGACGGCATGCGTGGGTTTCCTGCGAAGCAGCGGCGGGTCGTGGACGGCGCACGCCGCCTGGCGTGCCGCCCGTGGACGGTTAGAAGCGGAATTGCGACACGGACACCCCGCGCAAGGGCGGAATCAGGGTTTCGAACAGGTTTTCGGTGGCGAACTCGGCGGCGCTGGTGCGGGTGATGCGGCGGACCGTCATGACCGGCGCCCGGCCGACGGCGATGAGCAGGCGGCCGTTGATGCGGAGCTGGTATTTGAGGCCGTCGGGCACGTGTTCGGGAACCGAACCGGTGACGAGGATGGCATCGTATTCGTTGGAACCCCAGCCATTGTGGCCGTCGCCGGTTTCGACGTGGACATTGGCCACGCCTTGGCGGGAGAGGTTGTCGGCGGCGAAGGCGGCCAGCCGGGGGTTGATTTCGACCGACGTGACCTGATAGGCCTGGCGGGCCAGCAGGGCGGCCTGGTAGCCCGAGCCGGTGCCGATTTCGAGCACGCTTTCGGTATGGCTGAGCTCGAGTGCCTGGACCAGCTGGGCTTCGAGCTTGGGAGTGAGCATGACCTCGCCGGTATCGGCGCCATCGACGCGCAGCGGGATCTCGGTGTCGGAAAAGGCGAGCGCGCGCAGCGCCGGCGCGACGAACTGTTCACGCCGTACGATGAACAGGGATTCGAGCACGGCGGGATCGAGTACCCCGGCGGGACGGATCTGTTGCTCCACCATATTGAAGCGTGCTTGTTCGACGTCGGGAAGAGTGGCGGCGTTCATCGGGACTCCGGGCGGGGCGCGCGGTGTGTGCGGGCCCCCGAAAACAGGGACAATAGCGGATGCACTTGGCGCCGGAGCATGGCTTTGCTCCGGCGCCAGACGTAATCTTTGATTTTACCCCCTTGCGCCAGCTTTGGCGCGGGCTGCTCCCATGGAAGTCCCGATGGTACCGATGATCGATCCCACCCCTGTCGCCGGCCCACCGGCCCGTTGCCACACCGTGTCCATTGCCGGTGTCGATCCATCCGGCGGCGCCGGTGTGCTGGCCGACGTCAAGGCCATGAGCGCGCTGGGCGCCTACGCCTGCGGCGTGATCGCCGCGCTGACCGCCCAGAACACGCGGGGAGTCACGGGCATCGCGCCGGTGGCGCCGGAGTTCGTGCGTCAGCAGATCCTCACGCTGCTCGACGACGTGCGCATCGATGCCGTCAAGATCGGCATGTTGGGGCAGGCGCCGGTCATCGGCGCCGTGGCGGAAGCGCTGGCGCCGGCGAACATCCCGCATATCGTGCTCGATCCCGTGATGGTGGCCAAAAGCGGCGATCATCTGCTCGAGCGCCAGGCCGTGGGCGCGCTGCGCGAGCAGCTTCTGCCCATGGCCACCCTGATCACGCCCAATCTGCCGGAGGCGGGCGTTTTACTGGATCAGCGACCGGTCGAAACCTTGAAGGAAATGCGCCGCGTGGCCGAGCGCCTGCGGGCCGTCATGGCGCCGGCCAACGGCCGGTGGGTACTGCTCAAGGGCGGGCACCTGCCGGGCTCGGAGGCAATCGACCTGCTGCACGATGGCGACCGCATGATCGAGCTGTCGGCGCCCAAGGTGCCCACCCGGAATACACATGGTACGGGCTGCACTTTATCGTCGGCGCTGGCGGCCTTGCTGCCCCAGCACGACGACGTGCCGGCGGCCACGCGAGCGGCCAAAGACTACGTAATTCAGGCCCTGCGCCACGCCGATCGCCTGAAAGTGGGCGGTGGCCATGGGCCGCTGCATCATTTTTATCGCTGGTGGTAGCCGTGGGAGGCCATGCGGTCGGCCCGCCGCCCGGCCGGGGCCCACATGCCTGGCCGAAGCGAAACCTCGGTGATGGTCCGGTGCCGCGTCCCGGGGCCGTCGATGGATCTACGATTCGCGGCGCCAGGGCCACCAGTGCCGCCAGGCCAGGGCGAGCCGGTTGCGGTGTTCGATCAGCAATAGCGCCGCCAGGGCGAGCAGCAGAATCAGCAGGTTGGGGCCCAGGGCGGTCAGCCAGGGCGTCCAGCCATACAGCATGCCCGCATTGAGCGTGAGCTGATTGAGCATGAAGAACGCCACACCGGCCAGGATGCCCAAGAACACCTTGCCGCCCACGCCGCCGCGGCGGGTCTGCATCAGGCTGATCGGAGCGGCGATGGTCAGCATCACCCACAGCGTGAAGGGATAGACCAGTTTGCGCCAGGCGGCTACCACCTGGCGATCGGAGGTCAACTGGTTGTCGTCCAGGTATTGGATGTAGTGCCAGAGGTCGAGCACGCTCATGCGTTCGGGTTTGAGAACGCGCGCCAACAGCAGTTCGGGTGTCAGCGAGGTTGGAATCTCCAGCCGTTCGCTGTGCTCGATGAGGACCGGCGTGTGTCCGGTGGGCTGGGCGTCGGCCAGCGACCGCAGCACGTCCGGATCGATCCGGTTGGCGACCACCTGGGACAGGCGCAGCTGGCCGTCGGCGAACTCGCCTTGCTCGGCGCGCAGCAGGCCCCGCAGCCGGAGGTCGGGGCCGAACTCATAGAGGGTGACGTCGCGTACGTTGCCGTTGGACAGCAGATGGCCCACGTTGACGATGCGTTCGCCGTCGGCGGATTTTTCTTTGAACCAGTAGCCGCTGCCCAGGCGTCCGTCGCCGGCGCGGCCCAGGAACTGCAGGCTGGCCTGGCCCAGCCGGACCTCGGAAATCGGCACGATCACCTCGGCCACCAGGATGGACGCCGCCACCAGCGGCAGCGACAGCCACCAGAGCGAGCGCAGCAGGCCCAGGGCGCTGACGCCGGAGGCCCGCAGGATCACCAGCTCGTGCCGCTGCGCCAGGCCGGCCAGCGCCAGGATGGCGCCGATCAGCAGCCCGATCGGCAGCAGGTCGTAGAGACGGGTGGGCAGCTCGAGGAATTCGAGATAGAGCAGGTGGATGAGGCGGAAGTCGGCATCCACCCGGTCGAGCCGGTCGACCAGGGTGAAAAAGCTGAACAGCCCGATCAGGGCCACCACGACCACGGCGCACGAACGATAGATTTCGCGCGCGAGGTAGCGCCGCGCTGTCTTCACACGGCGAGTCCGTGATATTTGCGGCCGAGCTCTACGGTGGCTTCGAAGAAGCCCGTCTTGCTGCCGCAGTCGTAGCGTTTGCCCTCGTAGCGATGGGCGAACACCTTGCGTTCGCGCAGCAGCGCGGCGATGCCGTCGGTGAGCTGGATTTCGCCACCCACCCCTTTTTGCGTATGGCGCAGGCAATCGAAGATCTGGGGCTCGAGTACGTAGCGGCCAACCACGGCCAGCGTGGACGGGGCTTGCTCGGGAGCCGGTTTTTCGACGATGCCGAAGACCTGTTCGGTTTGCGCGTCGACGGCTTCGGAGGCGACGATGCCGTACTTATTGGTATCGGCCCGCGGCACTTCCTGTACGCCGATGACGCTGCCGCCCTGGGCGTGCGCGGCCTCGATGAGCTGGCGGGTAACGGAGATATCGGCATCGATCAGGTCGTCGGCCAGCAGCACGGCAAAAGGCTCGTCGCCCACCACGGGGGCCGCGCACAACACCGCGTGGCCCAGCCCCAGGGGCGCCGGCTGACGGATATAG
The DNA here is from genome assembly GCA_023228945.1 of Pigmentiphaga sp. Classification (GTDB taxonomy): domain Bacteria; phylum Pseudomonadota; class Gammaproteobacteria; order Burkholderiales; family Burkholderiaceae_B; genus Verticiella. The sequence goes on from JALOAI010000010.1 coordinate 103,568, forward strand.
ATGCAATTGACGTGCGATGGCAGGATGTTGCGCACCGTATCGAGGAGTTCGAGCTTGCCCTTGGTTTCGAGCTCGGCCTCGAGCTCGGGAGAGCTGTCGAAGTGGTCTTCGATGGCGCGCTTGTGGCGGCCGGTGATGAAAACCAGATCGGTGATGCCGGCCGCCACGGCTTCTTCCACGGCATACTGGATCAGCGGTTTGTCGACGATGGGCAGCATTTCTTTGGGGCTGGCCTTGGTGGCCGGGAGAAAACGGGTGCCGAGACCAGCGACCGGGAAGACCGCTTTACGTACAAGTTTCATAGGAAGTCGAAGCTACGGAAAGAGAGGTTGATATTGTCGCAGATGCCGCCGTGCTCGCATAAGGGGCGAAGCTTCAAGGCGTTTCAGCCTGTCGGGCGAGGTTCTCGCGGGCGGTGGCGGGGCTCAGGGAATCTCGGCATGGCGCAGACGCGCGGCAATGGTGTTGGTGCGCGAGTTGAGATACGACGTGACGCCCCGGGTATCGTAGAAACGGGGGTTGGGCAGCCGCGCCGCCAGCTGCGCTGCCTGGCGCGCGGAGAGCTGGCCGGCGCCCCGCCCGAAATGATGCCGCGCCGCGGCCTCGGCGCCAAACACGCCGTTACCCCACTCGGCGATATTGAGATAGAGCTCGAGGATGCGCCGCTTGCTCATGAACGTCTCCATCATCCAGGCCAGGACCAGCTCCTGGGCCTTGCGCCAATAACTGCGGTCATTGCTCAAGAACAGGTTTTTGGCGGTCTGCTGGGTGATCGTGGAGGCGCCGCGCAGGGTGCCGCGCGGGAGTTCGCGGCCGGCCTGCTCCGCCGCCGCGCGCCGGGCGGCGAGGTCGCGATTGTGTTCCCAGGCGGCTCGAATGGCGTCCCAGTCGGCGCCACGGTGCTGCAGGAAGCGGCTGTCTTCAGACGCGATGACCGCCTGCTTGAGGGCGGGGCTGATCGCGTCGTAGTCCACCCACTGATAGCGTAGCTCGGCCTCGGGCTGCTGTCGCCACAGTTCGGACATGGCGGCGCGCATGACCGGTGTGGGACCGGGATTGAAGTGCGAGTACCACAGCACCCGCAGGACGAAGACGGCCTGCAGCAAGAGCACGAACAACACCACACCGAGGCAGACCCCGAGCAGCAGGCGGCCCGGCGAAACATGGCGGAGGAGCGCGGCCATACCGTGACGGGCCTAGCCATCCAGGGGCGCATCGGCGTCCCCTCCGGTGAGCAACACCTGGCGCAACGCGGCCAGCACCGGGGTGGTGTCCGGGCTGACGCCGCGCCAGAGGCGAAAACTTTCGGCCGCCTGTTCCACGAGCATCCCCAGGCCATCGGCAACGGCGGCGCCGCGGGCCTGGGACACCCGCATGAAAGGTGTGGGCTGGTTGCCGTACATCATGTCGTAGGCCCAGCCATCCTGGCGCCAGAGCCCATCCCAGGGTAGCTCGGGCACGTCGTCGTGTAGGCTGCTGGCGGTGGCGTTGACGACGAGATCCCAGCCGCCCTCGCGCCGTGCCGCGGCCAGACCGCCGGCTTCCAGCCGGCCCTGGCCGTCGAGCCCCGCCAGGTCGCGTACCAGGCCGGACGCCCGGCTGGCGGTGCGGTTGACGACCCGCAGGCCGGCGCAGCCGCCGTCGAGCAGGGGACCGATCACGCCGCGCGCGGCGCCGCCGGCGCCGACCAGCAGGATGTGCGCGCCGGTCACGGGGGCTCCCAGCCGCTGGAGATCGCGCAACAGACCCACGCCATCGGTGTTGCAGCCCGCCAGCTTTCCTTCGTGCCACCACAGGGTATTGACCGCGCCGGCCGCACGGGCACGAGGGCTGAGGTGATCGCGGGCCAGGTTCCAGGCTTCTTGCTTGAACGGAACGGTGACGTTCAGGCCGCGGCCGCCCTGGGCGAAGAAGTCGCGCACGCTGGCGGCAAAGCCGTCGAGCGGTGCCAGTCGGCGGCTGTAGCGCAGGGCTTCGCCGGTTTGGCGGGCGAAGGCCGCGTGGATCTGCGGCGAGCGGCTGTGGGCGATGGGATTGCCGATCACGGCGTAGCGGTCGGGGGCTGCGGTCATGGGGTTTCGGTGCTGAGGGTGTCGTTCTCGAAGTGCCAGGTGCGGGTGATCGAGAGGATATCCGCTTCGTGGCGAACCGCATCCGGAAATGGCGCGAACGGCGCGGCGCGCTGGACGATGGCCCGGGCGGCTTCGTTGATCTCGGGATGGATCGATGGGGTGTCGATCTCGATCCCCGCCAGCGAGCCATCGGCGCGGACGAGTACGGTCATCTGCAGGCTGCCATAGTAGCGGCCTTGCAGTTGCGGGGGATAGTGCCGGTTGCCGACGGTTTCCACGGCATTGCGCCATTGTTCGACGTATTCGGCGAAGATCCAGGGCGAGGTGGAAGGCGCGAAATAATGGCGCCGCGGCCGCTGGCCGTCCTCTCGCAGCCGCTGCGAGATCGCCGCGTATTGCTGCTGCAGGCGCGCCACCAGCGCGCTGGTGGCGGCCGGATCCTGGCCGTCGGTGAGCCCGGTCGAGGCCCCGGCCCGCTCTTCGTGGCCGGGATCCACGGCGATGGGCGCGCGGGTTTGCGTGAGCAGCGCCCGCTCGCTCGCCGTGACAAGCGCGGTGTCCGATCCTGGCTCGGCCGTGGCTGGCGGAACCCAGGCAACGCTCTCGGGCGCAGCGGGCAGCGGTGAACTTGGCAGGCCCGCGTCCTGCAGGCCGCCGCCGGCGGCCGCCGTCTGCGCCAGCGCGGCGGGCGCTTCGTCGGTGTCGGGGGTGCGCAGATTGAGCAACACGACTTCGATCGAGATCGGTGGCGTGCGGGCGGGCGGCTCCGGCGGCGCGAAGCGCAGGGCCAGCACCGCCGCATGGGCGAGCAGAGACAGCCCCAGGCCGATCCACAGAAAACGGCGGGGTGCGGCCGAAAGCGGTCTGGCGAAGGTCGTCGCGGCGTTCACGCGGCGATTTTACGAGGTGGCGACGGTGGCGGGGTGTCCCGGCCGGGTGGCCAGCCGGCTGCCGTCGTCGAACAGCAGCTCGGCTTCGGGCCAGCGCAGCGCCGCCAGCTTGAATTCCTGGCCCACCGGATCGCCCGTCTTGCGTTCGATCCAGCGCCCCCCCACCGAATAATCCACGCAGAAAACCTGGCCACGCGGGCCCAGCCAGGCATCCGGCGGCGCGCCCTGGAAAATGTCCAGGTAGCCGCGGCCGCGCACGGCGGGGCTCACCGGCCGGACCCGCCGCCAATAATGGCCCACCACCACCGGGATATCGTCGGTGTAGGCGTTCCACCAGGGCTGGCGATCGACGAAGCGCCAGCGGCCACCGGCGTAAAAGGGCCGTTGGCCCAGAGCCTCCAGGCCCGAGGTGAGCACCTTGAGCGGGTTCATCGATTGCTTGTCTGCCTCATGCTCGGCATGAGCGGCGAGCATGGCCGGCGTATGCTCCGGATCTTCGAGATCATGGCCCCAGCGCGCCAGCTCTTCGGCCATGCGCCGATCGAGCCCGGTGCGGCGTGCGCGTTCATGGGCCAGTTCTTCCCAGGCGTCGTACTGTGCCACCACGTCGGCGTCGCCCAGGGCGCGCACGGCGGCGATCGACGGCGCATGCCAGGCGGCGTGGACGATCCGCAGGTCGCCACGTTCGAGGATCAGCGGCAGTTGGCGGGCGAAGCGCAGAATCTCGGCGCGCTCCTCCGGTGCGGGCCGGGCAAACGGCGCATAGCGCGGGGTGTCGCGTTCCAGGCGTTCATCGAAGAACCAGCCCGAGCCGTCTTTGATATCGGCGCGCAGCAAATTGATTTCATGATTGCCCAGAATGCCCCAGGCATGTCCGGCTTCGATCCAGCGCCGGACGTGGGCGAACACCGCCGGACTGTCGGGGCCGCGATCGCAGTAATCGCCGACGAAGACCAAGTGGCGGCCTTGGGGGTGGCTGCCGCTGGCGCGATAACCCAGGCGCTCCACCAATTGCAGTAGCGGCTCGGCTTCGCCGTGGATGTCGCCCACGATGTCGAGAGGCCCGCCCGGCAAGGTCTGGATCAGGGGCATGGCGGCCTCAGCGCGGCGTGGCGCGGGGATGCCAGCGCCAGAAAACCGCCGTGGCCAGCAAACCGAAAACGCCGATGGTGGCGATGCCGGTGGCCAGCGACAGCACGGCGGTCAGGGCCGCCAGCAGCGCCGGCCCGCCGCTGTTGCCGATGTCGACCATCAGCCGCCAGACGCCGAGGAAGGCGTTGCGCCCCTGGGCCGGCGCGGTGTCGGCCGCCATGGTCATCACGATGCCCGAACCGATGCCGTTGCCGAAGCCGAGCAGGAGTGACACCAGGATGAAGGCGAACGGCGTGGTGGTGAGCGGCAGCAACAGCAGCGACACGCCCATCAGCAGCGTGGACGGCAGCACGACCCAAAGGCGGCCGTAGCGATCCATCACTTTGCCGGCGGGATAGAACACCGCCATGTCGATTGCCGACACAAGGCCGTAGATGAGCGAAATGACGGTGGGCGACAAATGCAGGTGATCGGCCCACAGCGGCAGGACGATCTGCCGCGAGGAGCGGATCGCGCCCACCAGCATCACACCGAAGCCCAGCGTGAGAAAGACCCGCCAATGGCTGCGCAGGATGTCGCGGGTGGTGACGCCGGCGGTTTTTTGCCCTGGCACCGGCCGGTTCTCGGGCGGCACGAAGTCGGGCGATCGGTAGGCGATTGCGGCGGCGCCGGCCATCGCCGCCATCGCCACCCAGTAGGCGCCCGTCAGCCCCAGCAGCGCGATGGCGCCGGCTCCCAGGAATGGCCCCACAAAGACGCCGATGCGGGTCGAGCCGCCCAGCGTGGAGAAGGCGCGGGCGCGCAGCGAGGCCGGCACGGCATCCACCAGATACGCCTGGCGGGCGAGCAGGAACACGGCCGTGGCCATGCCCACCATGAATACCCCCAGGGCCAGGACGCCCAGCGAGGTGGCGAGGGCGCACAGCAACAGCGCGGCGCTGGTGAAACCGGCGGCCACCATCAGGGAGCGCCGCTCGCCATAGCGGGCGGCCAGCCAGCCGGCGGGGATGTTGCTCACCAGCGAGCCGATGCCCACCAGCGCGGTGATGAAACCGGCCAGGGCGAGCGAGGCGCCGAGTTCGCGCGCGCTCAGCGCGATCACGGGCAGGATGGCGCCGTTGCTGACGCCATAGAGCACCGAAGGCCCGAAAGCCGGGATGGCGATCTGCTTGAGACTGAACTCGGCGGGTTGCGGCATGGGCGGGATCTACTGCCGGGTGCTCGACTCGTCGTCCGCGGCCCAGGCTTCTTCGGGATTGGCGGCCGGTTCTCCGGTTTCCGCGAAGTACTCCTCTGCGGCCGCGGTGGGCGCGCCGTCGCCGGCAAAGCGGCACTGCAGCGTCAGATCGACTTCGTCCACGCCCAGGATATCGAGCGAGATCACATGCCCGCGAGGCAGTTCGGGCATGCCCGGCACCCGGGTGAACAGCGGCGCGTGCGCCAGGCGCACGAGATCGTCGCGGATCACCACCGCCTCGGTGCGGGTGATGTTCTCTTGCTGCAGCCAGCGCAGGCACCAATAGCGTTCCATGTTGTCCTGGAACTCATGGTAGGCGGAGTACTTGGCTTCAAAGGCGCTGATGACGGCAAAGAGATCGGCGTCGCGAGGTTTGTACGGCGCCGCCAGCGGCGCCGACACGCCATGGTCGGCCACGGCGATCAACTGCTGCTGGTTGACGAGGTCGACGTAGCGTCGCAGCGGCGAGGTGCACCAGGCGTACTGGGGCACGCCCATGGAGTCGTGCGGCAGGGCGTGGGTGCTCATGCGCACCCGGTTGGCCTGCTGCGACCGATAAATGCCGGGCACGCCGTGTTCGGCCAGCAGGCGGCCCCAAGTGACGTTGGCCAGAATCATGTACTCGGACACCAGGCGGTCGAGCGGCGCGCCGCGCTGGCGCTGCACGATACGAACGGTGGCATCCGGATCGCGGGGGTCGCCTTCGAGGTAAAAGCTGAACTCCACACGGTTGTGGAGTTCGGGCTTGCCCCGGATGGTTTCGCGTACGCGTTGCAGGGCCTGCGCGGCGCGCCAGAGCGGGCGCAGCAGCTCGGCATGCGGCAGCGGCGCGTCCGGCTGGTTCAGGGCGGTCTCACTGACCTGCGGCTCGAGCACGGGCAGGCGCAGGTTCTCGACCACGCTCACCGCCTCGACCCGGGTTTCGACGTCGCTGACGTGGCCGTCATGCGTGTCGATGGTGGCGTACAGCGAGAGGGCCGGCACCGGCCGGCCGGCATCCAGCGAGTACTCGGCGATCAAGGCGTCCGACAGCATCGGGATCTTGTCGCCCGGCATGTATACGGTAGACATCCGGGCCCGCGCGGCCTGGTCGAGCGGCGTATCGCGCATCACGACGAGGGCCGGAGCGGCGATATGGATACCCACGCGGACCCGGCCTTCGCCGAGGTCGGTGGCCGACAGGGCGTCGTCGATTTCGGTCGTGGTGGTGTCGTCGAAGGAATAGGCCCGGACATCGGCCAGCGGCAGTTCGCGGCCGCTGGCGGGCGAGGGCAGTTCCGGAAAATCCGTGCCGCGCGGGAAGAGTTCGAGTTCAAAGCGATGCCGCAGCAAACCCAGCGGGTGGGGCCAGGCGCCCAGGCGCAGCAGCAGCCGGACGGGACTGATCTGGCCTCGCTCGCAGGCGAGATCCAGGGCCTTCCATTCCATGGCGTTTTTATCAGGCTTGAAGGCCAGGGTGTCGGCGAGGCGGGCGATGGCTTCGGGCAGCTCGCCCGCCAGCATCCCCTCGGCCCAGGCTTCCTGCTGTTCGGCCTGCCGGCGCTTTTTGTCGAGCGCGGCGAGGGCGGCCTCGAGCACGTCGGGCGGCGCGGGCCGGTAGCGGCCGCGTCCGCGGCGATGGAAGTACACCGGGGCGGCATGCAGTTGCAGGAGCATGGCGCAGGTTTCGACCGCGCTGGGGGGGTGACCGAAGTATTCGTGGGCCAGATCGGCGACGTCGAACTCATCCTGCGGCGCCACTTCCCACAGGAAGGCCGGGTCGAGTTCGGCGCCGGCCTCTTGTGCCTGGGCCAGGATCTGGTCGGGCGGCGGTTGCTCGAAACGCAAGACCACGGTGTTTTTCTTGATCTTGCTGCGCTTGCCGCTCACCGCCTCCACCTGGAGCGTGGCGTCGGCTTCGCTCAGGATGGTGGCAGGCTTGAATGCGCCGTCGTCTTCGAAGAGAACATGCATGTTGGAGAAGCCGGTTAGGAGGAGGGCCGGGCCGTACTGGCGATGCCGGCGAATTCGAGCACTTGCGGCAGCCACTCGGCGAAGTCGCTGAAGGCATGGTCGCCGCCTTCGACGATGATTTGCCGGGCGCCGGCGTAGTGCTCGCGCATATCGCGCCAATCGAGCAGCTCATCGCCGGTGGCGGCGAGCAGAAGGTAGCGTTCGGGCCGCGTGATGCGGGGGACGGCCAGCGCGGCCAGCTCGTCCACATATTCGGGGCGGAAATCGAAGGGCTCGTCGCTATGGTACATGCGGTGCCGGCCCACGTGGCGGCTCAGCTCGCGTGTGGCATGCACGACCGGATTGACGACGATGGCCCGTGCGCCGGTGCGCTCGGCCAACCAGGTGGCGTAGAAGCCGCCCAGCGACGAACCGATGACCACCGCCCGGCTCGCGTCGTGGCCAGCCAGTTCGGCCGCGGCCAGATCGGCCGCGGCGCGCGGCGAGGCCGGCAGCTGCGGGCAGCCCCAGGCCGGGGCCAAGCCCCGTTCATGCATGGCCTGGGCCATCAGCCGCGCCTTGAATGAGGCCGGGGACGAACGGAAGCCGTGGAGATAGAGGAGTTTCATGGACGGGCTCCGGCCTGGCGGAACGAGGCCGGCAACGCACGGCGGCCATGGCGATGGCGGTGTGTCATAGTCCCGCTCCGGCCGTCTGGGCCAGGCCCTCGAGCAGGCGCTGGTGCACGCCACCGAAGCCGCCGTTGCTCATGACCAGGATGCGGTCGCCGGGCCGGGCTGCCGCGCAAACGTCGGCCACCAGGGCGTCGAGATCGGTATGGCAGACCGCACGCGCGCCCAGCGGCGCGAGCGCCGCCGCCGGCGACCACTGCACGGCATCGCGGCCGACGGGGGCGTTGTAGCAATAGACGAGATCGGCGCGGGCCAGGGCGTCGGGCAGGCGGGCGGCCAGCGTACCCAGCTTCATGGTGTTGGAGCGAGGTTCCAGCACCGCCAGCAGCCGGCCTGCGGTAAAGGTTTCGCGCAGCCCCGCGATGGTGGTGGCGATGGCCGTGGGGTGATGGGCGAAGTCGTCGATCACCGTGACGCCCCGCACCGTGCCGCGGACTTCCTGGCGCCGGCGCACGCCGATGAAGCTGCCCAGGGCGGCGATGGCGGTTTCGGGTTCAACGCCCACGTGGCGCGCCGCCAGCAGGGCGGCCAGGGCGTTGGCGCGATTATGCTCGCCGTGGTGCGACCAGCGTACGGTGCCGACGGCGGCGGCGCCCCGGCGGACCTCGAAGCTGCCGTCGGCTGCCACCGGCCCCAGATGCCAGCCGTCGGTCAGCCCGGGCCGCTCCAGGGCCGACCAGCAGCCGCGCTCCAGCACGCGGTCGAGCGCCGGCTCGCCAGCCGGCGCGATGATCAGGCCCTGGCGGGGAATGGTGCGAACCAAGTGGTGGAACTGGGTCTCGATCGCGCCAAGATCGGCAAAGATGTCGGCATGGTCGTACTCGAGATTGTTCAAAATGGCGGTGCGGGGCCGGTAGTGCACGAACTTCGAGCGCTTGTCGAAGAAGGCGGTGTCGTACTCGTCGGCCTCGATCACAAAAGGCGAGGGGCCGCGGCCGGCCGGCGACAGGCGCGCCGAGACGCCGAAATCCTGTGGCACGCCGCCCACCAGGAACGACGGCGCCAGCCCCGCGGCTTCCAGGATATGGGCAAGCATGGCGGTGGTGGTGGTTTTGCCGTGCGTGCCCGCCACCGCCAGAACATGGCGCCCGGGCAGCAGGTGTTCGCCCAGCCACTGCGGGCCCGACACATACGGCAGCCCGGCGTCGAGAATGGCTTCCATCAGCGGGTTGCCCCGCGTGACCACGTTGCCGACCACGTAGAGATCGGCGCCCAGACCGATCTGCCCGGCATCGAAACCCTCGATGAGGTCGATGCCTTGCTCCTGCAACTGGGTGCTCATGGGCGGATAGACGTTGGCGTCGCAGCCGCTGACCCGATGGCCGGCGGAGCGCGCCAGCAAGGCCAGGCCGCCCATGAAGGTGCCGCAGATACCGAGAATGTGTAAGTGCATGGCCGGCATTGTAGAACGATCGGACCGGCGCACCGGCGGCCCGGCGTTCGGCCAGGCGCCCGGTGGCCGGGCGATCCGGCGGCCGGCGCGCGGCGTTCTGGACCGGCGCACCGGCATGGCACAATAACGCCATGAACTCTCCGACGTTGCGCGACGAAATCGCCCACGCCGCGGCACGCATGATCGCCGAGGATGGGCTGGATTACAGCACCGCCAAGCGCAAGGCCGTGCGCCAGTTGCTGGGGCAGAGCCAGCCGCCGCGGGGCGAGCTCATGCCCGACAACGCTCAGGTCGAAGACGCGGTACGCGAATACCAGGCGCTGTACATGGGCGACACGCAGCCGCTGCGGCTGCGCGAGCTGCGCGAGCACGCCCTGGTGCTGATGGATTGGCTCGCGCCATTTCGGCCCCTGGTGACCGGCGCGGTCTGGAACGGCACGGCCGGCGAACACAGCGAGATCGTGCTGCAGTGTTTCGTCGATTCCGCCAAGGATCTCGCCATCTTCCTGCTCAACGAAGGCATTGCCTACGAGGTCGACGAGCGTGCCGACTTCCGTGGCCGGGGCACCGTCGAGGCCCTGCATTTCCGCCGGCATGGCGAGGATGTCGTGCTGGTGGTCTACGACCACGACGCCATGCGCGGCGCCTTGCGCCCGGCGGGAGGCCGCAGCGAGCGTGGCGATCGGCGCGCCCTCGAACAACGGATGGCCGCGGCCGCCGAGTCCGCCGGAGGCCAGCCATGACGCGCCCTGTCGCCGAACTTGGCCGGCTGTCCGTCAGCGACCACGGCATGGCGCCGGCACCACACGGTCCCGCAGCGGGGGCCTGGTCGCGCCGCCGCTGGCTGGGGCTGGCCCTGGCCGTGGCGGGTGTCCAGCTCGCCGGCTGCGGGCGCGACGAGTCGTCGCCGGCCGCCGCGGCCGAAATCCGGGCGCTGGCGGCGCTGCGCGCGGCCAGTCTCGCCAATCTCGATGGTGGTACCGAGTCGCTCTCGCAATGGGCGGGGCAGCCCTGGCTGGTCAATTTCTGGGCCACCTGGTGCCCGCCCTGCGTGCACGAGATGCCCGATCTCGATCGCTTGCAGGCCGATTTTCCGCAGGTGCGCTTCATCGGGCTCGGGATCGACAGCATCGAGAGCATGCGCGCCTTTCGCGAGCGGGTGCCGGTGGGCTATCCCTTGCTCGAGGCCAGGGCGGAGGGGCTGGATTGGTCGCGGGCGCTGGGCAACGAGGCGGGCGGCCTGCCTTTTACCTTCATCCTCGACGCCAGCGGCAACCTCCGCTATCGCGTGGCCGGCCGCATCGATCCAGAGGTGCTTACGGCCCAGTTGCGGCCGCTGGTCGACACCGCCGGCTAACGGTTTTTCAGCCGCCGCGCGCATAATGCGGTATAAAGCTGGGTGGACAACTGCCCCGATTTAGCGTCAAAATCGCGCCCTTTACTCAAATTTTGAGTCTACATGGCCCAGAATATCCTGGTCGTGCACGGCCCCAACCTCAATTTGCTGGGCACGCGCGAACCTCAGATCTATGGTTGGCATACGTTGGCCGATATCGATGCCGAACTCACGTCGGTAGCCCAGGCCGAAGGCGCGCTGCTGCGCAGCTTCCAGAGCAACCATGAGGGTGCGCTGGTCGATCGCATCCAGGAAACCCGGCTCGATGGCACCGAATTCGTCGTCATCAACCCCGGGGCGTACACGCATACCAGCGTTGCGCTACGTGATGCGTTTGCCGCGGTGGCGGTGCCTTTCATCGAAGTGCATTTGTCCAACGTGCACCGGCGCGAGCCATTCCGGCGACACTCGTATTTGTCCGATCTGGCGGTGGGCGTGATCGCCGGCCTGGGAGTGCAGGGTTATGTGGCGGCCCTGCGATATGCCCTGCAATACGGGCCCCAAAGTCCCACATGAGCCAAATGTAAATGCTGGCCGGCGCCGGCGTGGCCGGCGCCGCCATTTCCCCCCGCGGATAGGAAAGACTCCATGGACCTCCGAAAACTCAAAACCCTGATCGATCTCGTTGCCGAATCCGGCATCGCAGAGCTCGAAATCACCGAAGGCGAAGGCAAAGTCCGCATCGTCAAAACTCCGCCGGCTCCGGCCCCGGGCGCCATGCAGGCCGTCTGGGCCCAGGGCCCGGCAATCGCTCCGGCGGCCACCGCGGCGCCCGCGCCCGCTCCGGCCGCCGCTCCCGAGGCGCCGACCGCCGCCGCCGCGCCCTCCGGCCACGCCGTCAAAGCGCCCATGGTGGGCACCTTCTATCGCGCCTCCAGTCCGGGCGCCGCGCCGTTCGTGGATGTCGGGCAGTCGGTCAAGGAAGGCGACACCCTGTGCATCATCGAGGCCATGAAGCTGCTCAACGAAATCGAGGCCGACAAATCCGGCGTGATCAAGGAGATCCTCGTCGAGAACGGCCAGCCCGTCGAGTACGGCCAGCCGTTGTTCGTGATCGGTTGACGCCAATGTTCGAAAAAGTCCTGATCGCCAATCGCGGCGAAATCGCGATGCGGATCCAGCGTGCCTGCCGCGAAATGGGCATCAAAACGGTGGTCGTGCATTCCGAGGCCGACCGCGACGCCAAATATGTGCGCCTGGCCGACGAATCCGTTTGCATCGGTCCCGCGCCAGCCCGCGACAGCTATCTCAACATGCCGGCCATCATCTCGGCGGCCGAAGTCACCGATGCCGAGGCGATCCACCCGGGCTATGGCTTCCTGGCCGAGAACGCCGATTTTGCCGAGCGGGTGGAAAAAAGCGGCTTCGTGTTTATTGGCCCGCGGCCCGACACCATCCGCATCATGGGCGATAAAGTCAGCGCCAAGCAGGCCATGATCGCCGCCGGCATTCCCGTGGTGCCCGGCTCCGAAGGCGCGCTGCCCGAAGATTCCCAGGCCATCCAGGAAGTCGCCCGCAAGGTGGGTTATCCCGTCATCATCAAGGCCGCCGGCGGTGGCGGTGGCCGGGGCATGCGGGTGGTGCATACCGAGGCGGCGCTGCTCAATGCCGTGGCCATGACCCGTACCGAGGCGGGCGCGGCGTTCAACAACCCCGAGGTCTACCTCGAGAAATACCTCGAGAACCCCCGTCACATCGAGATCCAGGTGCTGGCCGACGGCGGCCGCAACGCGGTCTGGCTGGGCGAGCGCGATTGTTCCATGCAGCGCCGTCACCAGAAAGTGATCGAAGAAGCGCCGGCGCCGCATATCCCGCGGCGCCAGATCGAACGCATCGGCGAGCGCTGCGTCGAGGCCTGCCGCAAGATCGGCTACCGGGGCGCGGGCACGTTCGAGTTCCTGTACGAAAACGGCGAGTTCTACTTCATCGAGATGAACACCCGGATCCAGGTCGAACACCCGGTGTCCGAGATGATCACCGGCATCGATCTCGTGCAGCACCAGATCCTCGTCGCCGCTGGCGAGAAGTTCACCCTGCGCCAGCGCGATATCCAGTTCCGCGGCCATGCGATCGAATGCCGGATCAATGCCGAGGATCCCTTCAAGTTCACGCCCAGCCCGGGCCGCATCCATAACTGGCATGTTCCGGGCGGGCTGGGGATTCGCGTCGACTCGCACGTCTACAACAGCTACTTCGTACCGCCCAACTACGACTCGATGATCGCCAAGATCATCGCCTACGGCGATACCCGGGAACAGGCGCTGGCGCGCATGCGCGTCGCCCTCTCCGAGATGGTGGTGGAAGGCATCACCACCAATCTTCAGCTGCACCGCGAATTGATGCAGGATTCGCGCTTCATCGAAGGTGGTACCAGCATTCACTACCTCGAAGAACGTCTGGCCCAGCGGCCCGAGTAAGGCCCGGGGAGCCGTATGCGCGAACTTCTTTTCGATTGCGACCGCGAGCAGGCGGAGATCTGGTCCGACGCCCTGATCGAGGCGGGGGCGCTCTCGGTGTCGGTCAACGACGCCGACGACGGCACCGACGCCGAGCGCCCGTTGTACGGCGAACCCGGCCTGGAGCCCGACACCCTGGCGTGGCGGCACAATCGGCTGGTCGTGCTGCTGCCCGAAGACGCCGAGGCGGCCAAGCTGCTGGCGGCCGCCGGCGCCCTGGCGGGGCTGCCGGCACCCGCCGATTTCCAGGTGCGCGCGGTGCCCGATACCGACTGGGTACGGCTGACGCAATCGCAGTTCGACCCCATCCCGGTGGGCGAGCGCTTGTGGATCGTCCCCAGTTGGCACGACGTGCCGGCGCAGGTGGCCGACGATGCGGTGGTGATCCGCCTCGATCCCGGCCTGGCGTTTGGCACCGGCAGCCATCCTACCACCCATCTGTGCCTCGAATGGTTGGCACAAAACCTGGCAACCGGCCGCGACGTGCTCGACTACGGCTGCGGTTCGGGCATCCTCGCCATCGCGGCCCGCAAGTTGGGCGCCGGCACGGTCGTCGGCGTCGACATCGATCCGCAGGCGGTGCAGTCCACGCTCGATAACGCCAAAGCCAATCAGGTCGAGCTCCAGGCCTGCCTGCCCGACGCACTGCCCGACGGCCGCTATCCGGTGGTGGTGGCCAATATCCTCTCCAACCCGCTCAAGGTGTTGGCGCCCATGCTCTGCGAGCGAGTGGCCCCAGGCGGCCATCTGGTGCTCTCGGGCGTGCTCGAGCGCCAGGCAGACGAGGTTGCCGAGGCCTACGCGCCCTGGCTGGCCATGTCGGTCTGGCAGGCCCGCGACGGTTGGGTGTGCCTGCACGGCCAGAAGCCGGAATAGCCATGATCGCCCGGTGCCCGCATTGTGATACCGCGTTCCGGATCGTTGCCGATCAGTTGCGGGTACGCGATGGCCGGGTACGCTGCGGCGTGTGCCATCAGGTATTCGACGGCCGGGCCGCGCTCGAGCTCGCCACGCGGGAGGCCGCCGCGGCCGTGCCACCCTGGGACGCCCCAGTGGCTGCGCCAACGCGCACGGAGGCCGCCGCCCCGGAAAACGCCACGGCATCCTTCGATGTCTCTGAACCGACGATAACCATCGGCCGCGCCGAGCCCCGCTTTGGCGACGCGGCAGCCGGCGCGCCGGGATTCGTCGCCACGCGCGGCGCCGCGCCTGGCAGCGGGCCGACGCCGCGACGCGCCGAACCCGTGCTTCGGCCGGCCGCCGGCCGTGTCGATACGGCTGAGCAGCGGCCGCCGGGGGTGCCGCGCTTGTCGGGGCTCTCCGGCCGCTCCGAGCCGGTCTCGCCACGACCCGCGCCACGGCCCGCGCCATTGCACCGCCGGGCGGACAACGCCGCCGAGACTCCGCTTTCGCCCGAGGCGCCTTCGCCGCGTCAGTTCGTGGCCTCCCGCCCCGACGCCCCGTTGCCGCCGGTGCTAGCCGCCAATGGCCAGAATGGCGTCATGCGTTTGCTGTGGAGTCTGGGTTTCTGGATCGCGCTGCTGGCCCTGCTGGCCCAAGCCATCTGGTGGTGGCGCAATCCTCTGGCCACCTATTTTCCGCCGTTGCGCACGCCCCTCGAAGCCGTCTGCCAAGCGCTGGGTTGCGAAGTGGGCTATCTGCGCGCGCCGCACAGACTGGCGATCGTGTCGTCGTCGGTGCAGCCCGACGTGCTCGGCGCCACCGACGACGTCCAGCACCTGCGGTTGCAAGCGGTGCTGCGCAATCGGGCCGAGCACGCCCAGCCCTGGCCCACGCTGGAAATCATCCTCACCGATCACGGCGACGCCATGGTGGCGCGCCGCGCGGTGCCTCCCGCGGAGTACCTGCCGCCCGCGCTGCAGCGCCAGCCTTTTGGCGCCGGCGCCCAACAAGACGTGCAGTTGGCGCTGGCGGCTCGTGGTACCCCGGTTTCGGGCTATCGCCTCAACCTGTTTTTTCCCTAGGATGCCGTACTCATGAGCGCTCCCGTCATCATTTGTGGTTCCATGGCTTTCGACACCATCATGGTGTTCGAGGGGCATTTCAAGGACCATATCCTGGCCGACCAGGTGCATGCGCTGAGCGTATCGTTTCTGGTGCCGGGCATGCGCAAAGAGTACGGCGGCTGCTCCGGCAACATCGCCTACAACCTGCGCCTGCTGGGCGGCCAGCCGGTGCCGGTGGCAACCGTGGGCGAGGACGCCGACGACTATCTGCAACGCCTCCAGGCGCTGGGCGTCGATACCCGCTGGATACGGGTCGCGGCCGGCACCTACACCGCTCAGTGCTTCATCACCAACGATCTCTCCGACAACCAGATCACCGCCTTCCATCCCGGCGCCATGTCGCTGTCGGCGCTCAACGACCTGCGCGACGCGCCGGGCGTGTGGGGCATCGTGGCGCCCGACGCCAAAGATGCGATGTTCACCCATGCCGAGGCCTTAAGTGCGCGGGGCACACCGTTCATCTTCGATCTTGGCCAGGCCATGCCGCTGTTCGACGGCGACGATCTGCACCGGATGCTGGACCTGGCCCAGGTGCTGACCGTCAACGATTACGAAGCCAAGATCGTCGAGCAGCGCACGGGCCGGAACATGGACGAGATCGCGCGCGCAATGCAGGCGGTGATCATTACCCGCGGCGCCGAAGGTTCAACGTTGCTGACCGAAGGCGAGACCATCGATATCGCGCCGGTGCGGGCCAATCAGGTAATCGACCCCACCGGCTGCGGCGATGCCTATCGCGCCGGCTTGCTGTACGGTATTACCGAAGGCTGGAGCTGGGCCGATAGCTGCCGGCTGGCCAGCGTGATGGGAGCAATCAAGGTCGAGCACCGGGGACCGCAAAACCACGAGCCCGGCCGCGAAGAGATCGCGGCGAGGTTGCGGGCCAGTTACGGTATTTCGCTGTCGTGATCCCATGAACCGACTCCGGCCGTGGCCGGAGTCGCTGAATGGCGTTAGGGTCGAGGATCAGACTCCAAACCACTGCAGGCTGAGGCCCGCCACCAGCATCAGGCAAACCTGCGCCCCGATCAGCAAGACCAGCGGCGAGAGATCCAGGCCGCCAAGCGATGGCAGCACGCGCCGGATCGGATTGAGCAGGGGCGCCGTAAGCGCCTGCAGCAGGCCCATGAGCGGCGCCTGGGGCGCCACCCACGAGAGAACGACCTGGATGAGAGTGAGCCACACCACCAGGTTGAGCGCCCAGCGCAACACCATCAGGGCGGCGATGCCGATGCCCGCCGGCAGCAGCGCCAGCAGGGCCGCTTGCTGCAGTAAACCCAGTAAAAGAATGTAGGCCAGGGCGGTCAGCCAGGCTGCCACGAGGCTGGCGAGATCCAGCCCACCGTAACCTGGAATCACGCGCCGCAACGGATGCACCAGCCAATTGGTGGCTTGCGCGATGCCTTGCGCCAAGGGGTGGTAGGGATGAACGCGAGCCGCCTGCATCCAAACGCGCAGGATGAGGGCGGCGCCGAATAAAGTGAAAAGGATTTCAATCAGAAATGTCAGGATATTGCCGAACATAAAGATATCGCAGGAGGCTGCGTTTTTGATTGATGTCGAGGCCGTGCTTTGACTTCAGCGGGGCTCTGTTGCGACCGCGGGCCCAAGCGCCTGCCCCGCGCTGCATGATAGGGGCTGGCGGGCCATCTCGAAGTGGCGCCAAAGCGCTTCAAGCCCGAAGCCGGGCCGTGCAGGTAGCCGTTCGCGAACACAAAAAGCCCGCCGGCAGAATCTGCCTGAGCGGGCGTTGGGGTCCTGGTGAGCGGCGAAGCTTAGGGCCGGTTGCCAGTGGGGAAGGGCCAGGCCGAGATCGGATTGGGTGCCGTCTTGGCGGGAGCGGCCTTTTTGGCGGCGGCCTTTTTGGCTGGACTCTTGGCGGCGGCCTTCTTGGCGGGCGCTGCGGCCTTTTTGGCAGGTACCGCGACCTTCTTGGCTACCGCGGTTTTAGCGGCGGCCTTGGTGGCGGGCACAGCGGCTTTTTTGGCGGGTGCCGCGGCTTTCTTGGCGACTGCTTTTTTGGCCGGAGCGGCGGCCTTTTTAGCGGGAGCCTTTTTGGCTACGGCTTTCTTGGCGGGAGCGGCGGCCTTTTTGGCGGGCGCCGCCGCCTTTTTGGCAGCGGCTTTTTTGGCAGGCGCCGCAGCCTTCTTGGCCGCTACGGTTTTGCTGGCAACAGCCTTTTTGGCGGGCGTTTTGGCAGCCTTGGCCGGGGCCGCGCCAGCCTCTTTGGCGGTCACGGCCGTTTCGGCGGCGGCCTTTTTAGCGGGTGCCTTTTTGGCGGAAGCTTTTTTGGCAGTTGCCATGGTTCTTGACTCCTGAGATATCCGGGTCGTACATCCGGCAAGGCCGGAATGGTGCCCACCGGGACGCGAAGCGTGCGATTCGGGCGTAAGGTATCACGCCAACGAGCGATATGCCACGAAAAATCGTGTCAGATCGTCGTTGGAACATTATTGTGCCGCAGGGCCGTGCATCTTAACAACGGCAAGGGCCGTGAAGTGTCGTTTCGACGCCATCGCGAGCCCGGTATCAATCCCAGCTGAGCGCGCCGCCGGTTTGGTACTCGATCACTCGGGTCTCGAAGAAGTTGCGTTCCTTCTTGATGTCGATCATCTCGGCCATCCAGGGGAAGGGGTTTTCTTCTTGGGCAAACAAGGGCTCGATGCCGATCTGCTGGCAGCGCCGATTGGCGATGAAGCGCAGGTAGCTCTTGAACATGGGCGCATTCAGGCCCAGCACGCCGCGCGGCATGGTGTCTTCGGCGTAGGCGTATTCAAGTTCGACGGCCTGGCGGAACAGGTCGCGGATCTCTTCGCGGAACTCGGGGGTCCAGAGGTGCGGGTTCTCGAGCTTGATGGTGTTGATCAGGTCGATGCCGAAGTTGCAGTGCATGGACTCATCGCGCAGGATGTACATGTACTGTTCGGCGGCGCCCGTCATTTTGTTCTGACGGCCCAGCGCGAGGATCTGCGTGAAGCCAACGTAGAAGAACAGGCCTTCCATCAGGCAGGCAAAGACGATCAGCGACTTCAGCAGCTTCTGGTCGGCCTCGGGAGTGCCGGTTTTAAAGTGCGGGTCGGCGATCATGTCGATGAACGGAATGAGGAACTCGTCTTTCGCGCGGATCGACGGCACTTCGTTGTAGGCGTTGAAGATCTCGGCTTCATCGAGATCCAGGCTTTCGACGATGTACTGATAGGCGTGGGTGTGGATCGCTTCTTCGAAGGCCTGGCGCAGCAGGAACTGGCGGCATTCGGGCGCCGTGATGTGGCGATAGGTGCCCAGCACGATGTTGTTGGCGGCCAGCGAGTCGGCGGTGACGAAGAAGCCCAGGTTGCGCTTGACGATGCGGCGCTCGTCTTCGGTGAGGCCGGTGGGGTTCTTCCAGAGCGCGATGTCGCGCGACATGTTGATCTCTTGCGGCATCCAATGGTTGGCGCAAGTGGCGAGGTATTTTTCCCAAGCCCATTTGTACTTGAAGGGCACCAGCTGGTTGACGTCGGTCTGGCCGTTGATGATGCGCTTGTCGGCCAGCCGCACGCGCTGGGTGGTGTCGGTGGCGGGGGCGGCGCCGCCGGGCTGGGCCACGTCGCCATCGAAGGCGGTGCTGGCGGGGCGGGTGCCCGCGGCCGCGCCGGGCCTGGGCGTGGTGGGTTGAAGGTCGTCGTCGTTCCAGTTCAGCATGGGAGTGTCCTTGTGAGTCGCGGTTCCTGGCGGCGGAAACCGCCGCGCCGCCAGGAGGGCGCCTTGAGCGCCAGCGTGTGGAGTGCCCGGGCCGGGCGCCGCCGGGAGGCGGCGGCGCTGCCTGCGTTGGGCCCGGGGGCGATCGGAGTTACTGGCAGGCCTCGCATTCGTCGAAGCCGGGGTCGCCCGGGCGCATGGTGCATGCATCGCCCATCAGCTGCGCCTCGGGCAGGCTGGCTGGCGCCGCGGTGCCCGCCGCCGGTGCGCCGGCGCCAGGGCCCATGCCCGACGACACGGCATTGAGTTCGCCGCCGCGGCCGGTGGATTTTTCGGCGCTGGTGGCACCCAGCGTGCGCAGGTAATAGGTGGTTTTCAGGCCGCGCTGCCATGCGAGCTTATAGGTTTCGTCGAGCTTGCGGCCCGATGCGCCGGCCATGTAGATGTTGAGCGACTGGGCTTGATCGATCCATTTCTGGCGGCGCGAGGCGGCCTCGACCAGCCAGGTGGGCTCGACTTCGAAGGCGGTGGCGTAGAGCGTGCGCAGTTCGGCCGGGATGCGGTCGATGCGGGCCAGCGAGCCGTCGAAGTACTTGAGGTCGGCGACCATGACCTCATCCCACAGGCCAAGGCGCTTGAGATCGCGCACGAGGTAATCGTTGACCACCGTGAACTCGCCCGACAAATTGGATTTGACGTAGAGATTTTGGTAGGTGGGCTCGATGCACGCCGACACGCCGATGATGTTGGAGATGGTGGCGGTGGGCGCGATGGCCACGCAGTTGGAGTTGCGCATGCCCTGGTTCTGGATGCGGGCGCGAAGGGCGTCCCAATCGAGCGTGCTGCTGCGATCGACCTCGAGGTAGCCGCCGCGCTCTTGCTGCAGCAGATCGAGGGAGTCCTGGGGCAGGATGCCGCGATCCCACAGCGAGCCCTTGAAGCTTTCGTAGGCGCCGCGCTCCGCGGCCAGATCGGTGGAGGCGCTGTAGGCGAAGTAGCACACGGCTTCCATCGAGCGGTCGGCGAACTCCACCGCGTCGGCGGAGGCATAGGGCGTGCGCATCATGTGCAGGCAGTCTTGGAAGCCCATGATGCCCATGCCCACCGGGCGGTGGCGCATGTTGGCGTTGCGCGCTTTATCCACCGCGTAGTAGTTGATGTCGATCACGTTGTCGAGCATGCGCATCGCGGTGCGGATGGTGCGCTCGAGCTTGGCGTGATCGAGCTCGTAGCCGCCGTCGGCCGTGGGCGCCATATGTGCCACCAGGTTGACCGACCCCAGGTTGCACACCGCGATCTCGGACTCGTTGGTGTTGAGCGTGATCTCGGTGCAGAGGTTGGAGCTGTGCACCACGCCCACGTGCTGCTGCGGCGAACGGATGTTGCAAGGATCCTTGAACGTGATCCAGGGGTGGCCGGTTTCGAACAGCATCGACAGCATCTTGCGCCACAGCGAGACGGCGGGGATCTGCTTGAACAGCTTGAGCTCGCCGCTGGCCACCTTGGCTTCGAGGGCCAGGTAGGCGGCCTCGAAGTCGCGGCCCACCTGGTCGTGCAGCTCGGGCGCATCGGACGGCGAGAACAGGGTCCAGTTGCCGTTCTCCATCACCCGCTTCATGAAGAGGTCGGGGATCCAGTTGGCGGTGTTCATGTCGGGCGTGCGCCGGCGTTCGTCGCCGGTGTTCTTGCGCAGCTCGAGGAACTCCTCGATGTCGAGGTGCCAGGTTTCGAGGTAGGTGCACACGGCGCCCTTGCGCTTGCCGCCCTGGTTGACGGCCACCGCGGTGTCGTTGACGACCTTGAGGAAGGGCACCACGCCCTGGCTTTCGCCGTTGGTGCCCTTGATGTGGCTGCGCAGGGCGCGCACCGGCGTCCAGTCGTTGCCCAGGCCGCCCGCGTATTTGGCGAGCAGGGCGTTTTCCTTGATGGCGTCGTAGATGCCTTCAAGGCTGTCGGAGACCGTGGTGAGGTAGCACGACGACAACTGCGAATGCAGGGTGCCGGAGTTGAAGAGGGTGGGCGTCGAGCTCATGAAGTCGAAGCGCGACAGAATGTCGTAGAACTCGAGCGCACGAGCCTCGCGATCGGCTTCGCGCAGCGCCAGGCCCATGGCCACGCGCATGAAGAAGGCCTGGGGCATCTCGATGCGGCGGCCGCGCACGTGCAGGAAGTAGCGGTCGTAGAGCGTTTGCAGGCCGAGGTAGTTGAACTGCAGGTCGCGATTGTTGTCGAGGGCGCGAGCCAGGCGGTCGAGATCGAACGTGGCGAGTTCGGGGTCGAGGAGTTCGTTGTCGATGCCGGTCTGGACGAAGCGGGGGAAGTAATCGGCGTAGCGCAGCGCCATGTCGGCCTGGCTGACTTCCTCGCCCAGGACTTCGCGGCGGATGGTGTGCAGCAGCAGGCGGGCGGTGACCTGGCTGTAGGCCGGGTCTTTTTCGATCTGGGCGCGGGCGGCGAGGATGGCCGATTTGTGGACTTCGTCGAGCGAGACGCCGTCGTACAGATTCTTGATGGTTTCCGTCAGGATGGCGTCGGCATCGGCGAAGGCTTCGAGGCCCTGGCAGGCGGCGACGATCATGTCGCGCAGACGACCGATGTCGAGCGGGCTGCTCGCGCCATGATCGACCACGTTGATCGTGCCATGCACGGCGTGCTCTTGTACCGCTTGGGCGCGCTCCTGGGCGCGGCGCTCGCGGTACAGCACGTAGGCGCGGGCGACATCGTGCTCGCCCGAGCGCATCAGGGCGAGCTCGACCTGATCCTGGATGTCTTCGATGTGGAAGGTGCCGCCGCTGGGCTGGCGGCGCATCAGGGCGGACACCACCTGGCGGGTGAGTTCGTCGACGAGTTCGCGCACGCGGGCCGACGCGGCGCCCTGACCGCCGTTGACGGCGAGAAAGGCCTTGGTCATGGCGATGGCGATTTTGGCGGGCTGGAAGCTCACCACGGCGCCGTTGCGGCGCAAGGTTTTGTAATCGCGATAGACCTCGGGGTCGGTGGGCAGGGGCGTGCCGGCGTCCAGCAGGGGCGCCGTGGTGCGGCTCGAGGACGTAATCGTTTGCATGTAGGTGGCTCCGTAGGATGACGTGGGACAGACAACCGCGGGGGCGGACGGCCGGGGCCGCTTCCGGGAGGGTGCTGCATCGGCCCGGGGCGGCTGCGCGCCGCCCCGGGCCGGACGTTGAATTCGAAGGCCCCGGACTCGGCCGGGGACGCGATTATGCACTAATCCTAGTGCTTAATGGGTGAGCAGGCACTAATTGTAGTGTTTGCGGCCTGGTCTCACAAGCGGCTCATACCATTGGAAACACGTTCGCCTGGTGGCCCGCCTGGCGCCTGAGCCAGCTCGCTTCGCGGGCATAGCGTGGCCAATCGAAAGCCTCTCCGGGATCGGTTTTGCGGCCCGGCGCGATGTGCTGGTGGCCGCAAACGGCCACCAGCGGATAGCGTTGGCGCAACACCCGGGTGAGACCGGCCAGCCGCCGGTACTGCGCATCGGTATAGGCGATGTGGTCGGTGCCTTCGAGTTCGATGCCGATGGAAAAGTCGTTGCAGCGCTCGCGGCGGCGAAAGCGCGATACGCCGGCATGCCAGGCCCGGGCCTCGGTGCTGGCGAACTGCAGCACGGCGCCATCCCGCCGGATCAGGAAGTGCGCGCTGACCCGCAGCCCGGCAAGTCCGGCGAAGTCAGGGTGGCCGCGGGTATCGAGCCGATTGGTGAACAGCCGCTCGATGGCGGGGCCGCCGAACTGTCCGGCGGGCAGGCTGATGTTGTGGATCACCAGCAGGCTTACCGACGTGCCGGCCGGTCGGGCATCCACGTTGGGGCTGGGGACGAGGGCGACCCCGGCCTGGCGGGCCAGCCAGCCGTGGCGGTTGAGCGTGGGCATGATGTTAGCGTGGGCCGAGGCGGGCATGCTCGGGGCTGCACCAATTCCGGCCCTGGCTTTTTACCGCGTCGGTCGCCGGCAAATGTACCCCGCAGTGTGCGCATTGCACCATGGCCTGGGGGCGTGCGGGCGGTGCGCCGCGACGTTGCCGGCGGGGCGCATCGGCCCGGCGCCGGACGGCCTGGCGCGCGAGCAAGCGGCTCACCAGCAGGACCGCGAGGATGATGACGACCCAGAATAGGACTTTGCTCATCGTTGCAAAAGGACTTCGAGGACGAACCGGCTACCCGCATAGGCCAGGACGAGCCAGCCGAGGCCGGCCAGTGTATAGCGCACGGCGATGCGGCCGCGCCAGCCGCGTATGCGCCGGCCGAGCAGCAGCACGCCGAACGTGACCCAGGCCAGCAGCGTGAAGACGGTTTTGTGATCGAAGGGCAGCAGGCGGCCCGTCTGGGTGAGGGAAATGGCGGCGCCGGAGAGTACCGACAAGGTGAGCAGCGCAAAGCCGATGGCAATGAGGCGGAACAGCAGGCTTTCGAGCACCAGCAGCGGCGGCAGCGCATCGAACAGCCGGCCCCAGGCCCGGGCCTGGCCGGCGTCGTCGCTCGCCCGGGGCCGGTGCAGGTGATGGTCGACGGCGGCCATCAGCAGGGCGTGCAGGGCGGCGATGATCATGATGCCGTAGGCCGCCAGCGATAGGATCAGGTGCAATCCCAGCCACGGTACGCCGAAGGGTTCGATCTGGGAGGCGGGCGGCAGCAACACCGGCAGCAGCGCGCCCAGGGCGGCCAGGGGCAGCAGCAACAAGCGGACGCCATCGACGCGTATGATGAAGGACTCGATCCAGAAGACGAGCATGCCCAGCCACATCGTGCTCGAGAGCGCGAGACCCAGACCGAGCCGCAGCCCGCCGGGCGCGGCCATCGAGTCGAACAGCGCGGCGGCATGCACGGCGAGTACGACGCCCAGGCCCCATCTTTCGGCGCCGCTGGCGAGCGGGCTGCCATGGCCGGCCAGGGCGCGCCAGGGCCCTATGGCGAGGATGCCATAGCCCAGTGCGGCCAGCGTGTGCAATACAATTCCCATAACGTATCAGTGTAAGCGATTCCCATTCATGCTAGATAACCTCACCAATCGTCTATCGCGTGTCGTCAAGACGCTGCGCGGCGAAGCCCGGCTCACCGAAGCCAATACGCAGGAGATCTTGCGCGAAGTGCGCATGGCCCTGCTCGAGGCCGACGTCGCGCTGCCGGTGGTGCGCGACTTCATCGCACGGGTGCGCGACAAGGCGCTGGGCGAAGAAGTCGTCGGCAGCCTCACGCCCGGCCAGGCGCTGGTTGGCGTAGTGCACAAAGAGCTCGCGAGCCTGATGGGCGGCGACCTCGGCGAGCACGCGGGCGAATTGTCGTTGGCGCAGCAGCCGCCGGCCATCATTCTCATGGCCGGCCTGCAGGGCGCCGGCAAAACCACCACCACCGGCAAGCTGGCGCGCTGGCTGGCCGAAGGCAATCACACGCACGACGGGCGCAAAACCGGCCGCAAAAAAGTGCTGGTGGTAAGCGCCGACGTCTATCGGCCGGCCGCCATCGAACAGCTCAAAACCGTGGCCGGCCAGGCGGGCGTGGATTTCATGCCGTCCAACACCAGCCAGGCGCCCGAGGCCATCGCCCGCGCCGCGATCGATCACGCCCGCCGCCATCACTACGACGTGCTGATGGTCGACACCGCCGGCCGCCTGGGCATCGACCAGGCCATGATGGACGAAATCCGCCTGCTGCATCAGGTACTGCAGCCGATCGAAACCCTGTTCGTGGTCGATGCCATGCAGGGCCAGGATGCGGTCAATGTGGCCAAGGCCTTCAACGATGCCCTGCCGCTGACCGGCGTCGTGCTCACCAAGCTCGATGGCGATGCCCGCGGTGGCGCCGCGCTGTCGGTGCGCCACGTCACCGGCAAGCCGCTCAAGTTCGTCGGCGTCTCCGAAAAACTCAACGGGCTGGAACCTTTCCACCCCGACCGCATGGCGCGCCGCATCCTGGGCATGGGCGACATCCTGTCGCTGGTCGAACAGGCGCAGAAAGCCATCGATGTCGACGAAGCGCAAAAGCTCGCCTCCAAGCTCAAGTCGGGCAGCCGCTTCGATCTCAATGATTTTCGCGACCAGCTCGCCCAAGTGGGCAAGCTCGGCGACATGGGTTCGCTGCTCGAGAAACTGCCATCGCAGTTCGCCCAGGCGGCCAACCAGCTCAAGGGCGGCCAGGCCGAGAAGCAGATGAGCCGCATGCTGGGCATCCTCAATGCCATGACGCCCCTGGAGCGCAGCAAGCCCGAGTTGCTCAAGGCTTCGCGCAAGCGCCGCATTGCCGCCGGCTCCGGTGTACCGGTACAGGAAGTCAACCGGCTGTTGTCGCAGTTCGACCAGATGCAGGGCATGATGAAGCAGATGAAAAAAGGCGGCATGGCCAAGATGATGCGCGCCATGGGCGGCCTCAAGGGCATGGGCGGGCTCAAGCTGCCGGGCGGCGGCGGCGGCTTCAAGTTCTAGCGTGAAAGCCCGGCCGTCAGCTTCACGGCTGGCAACCACAAGGAGTGGACGATGACGGGAATTGCCATAGGAATGCTGGTGGCCGCGCTGCTGCCGCTGGTGGCCACGATCGCGGCCAAGGCCGGCGGCAAGGGCTTCGACAACGACGAGCCCCGCGCCTGGTTGGTCCGGCAGGAGGGCTGGCGGGCGCGCGCCAATGCGGCCCAGCAGAATCTGTTCGAATCGCTACCGTTTTTCTTTGCCGCCGTGCTGTTCGCTTTGTACCGACAGGCCGACCCCGGCCCGCTGGCCGTGCTGATGGCCGCCTGGGTGGTGGCGCGCCTGGTCTACATCGCCTGCTACGTGGCCGGTCGCGGCACCCTGCGCTCGCTGGTATGGCTGGCGGCGCTGCTGATCAACATCGCCATCCTGTTCAGCGCCTGAGCGCGCCGGGCCGTCCCAAGCGCGAAGCCTCCCGCGGGGAGGCAGTCGCGCAGCGACTGGAGGGCAGTCCATCCGGCGCGCCGGGCCGTCCCAAGCGCGAAGCCTCCCGCGGGGAGGCAGTCGCGCAGCGACTGGAGGGCAGTGCAGTGAGCCCGCCCCTACAGCCGCTGCCGATACGTACCGCCCACCACGTCGAAGGCGAACAGCCGGCAATCGAGCGCGCCGTTGTAGAGCGGGGTGCGGCGGCGGGCGGCCAGGCGCAGGTGCTTGGGCAGATCGCGGTCGGTGGTGATGATGTGCGCCTGCCAGCCATCGAAATGGCCCTTCAGGGTGCCCGAGAAATCCTGCCACAGCGCGACCGTGGCGTCGTCCGGCCCCTCTTCTCCGAAGCCGCCGGTGTCTTCGCGGGCGCCGTCGGCGGCGTCACGTTGCTGCAGTGCCATGCGCCCGCCGTAGGGCGGGTTGCTCACGATCCAGCCCGGAGGGCCGTCGGGCGGACGGATGTCGCGGGCGTCACACACCTCGAAGTGGATGGCATCGTCGGTGAGTCCGGCGCGGGCGGCGTTGGCGCGCGCCGTGGTGATGGCGTGGGCGTTGATGTCGCTGCCGATCAGAGGCATGGTCAGCTGCGGCAGGATGCGGCTGCGCGCGTCCTCCTTGAGTTGGCGCCACAGCCTATCGTCGTGGTGGCGCAGGCGCTCGAAGGCGAAGGGCCGCTTGATGCCGGGCGGCACGCGCAGGGCCTGGTAGGCGGCTTCGATCAGGATGGTGCCGCTGCCGCAGAAGGGGTCGAGCAACGCGGCATCGCCGGGCCAGCCCGAGAGCGCGAGCATACCGGCGGCCAAGTTCTCGCGCAGGGGGGCTTCGCCCTTGTCGAACCGCCAGCCGCGCTTGAACAGCGATTCGCCCGACGTATCGAGGTACAGGGTGGCCGTGTCCTCGTTGAGAAATACATGTACGCGCGCATCGGGGCGCACGGTGTCGATGCTGGGGCGCTCGCCTTCGAGATCGCGCAGGCGGTCGCAAATGCCGTCTTTGGCCCGCAACGTGCAGTATTGCAGGCTTTGCATGGGGCTGCGGATGGCCGAGGTATCCACCCGCAGGCGCTGTTCGGCGCCGAACCAGCGTTCCCAGGGTGTCGCGCGGGCCAGTTCCAGCAACTCGTCTTCGTTGGCCACCGGCGCCTGCGCCACTTGCAGCAGGATGCGCGTGGCCAGCCGGCTGTGCAGGTTGGCGCGCATCATGCCCGGCCAGTCGGTGCGGAAGTGGACGCCGCTGCGGCCGGGAGCGACTTCATCAAAGCCGAGTCCGGCCAGCTCCGTCGCCAGCACGGCTTCCATGCCTTGGGGGCAGGAAGCGAAGGCCGGATAGGTTTCGGTCTGGCGTGGCGCATGCCGCTGGCCTCGCGACCTGCCCTGGGGCGCGGCGGCTCCATCGGCCATCGCGGCGCGTGGTGGCCGGCCGTCTTCGCCCCGGGAAGACGAAAACCCGGTACGGGGCGGCCGCTGGCGATGATCCTGGCGTTCCGGCTGGCGTTCGTCGCGCGGCGGTCGTTGCCGCTCGCCGCTCGGCCGTCGGCCACGCCGGTCGTCATCCTGGCGCCTTGGCGCGGCGGTGTCGGCCCGCTTGGGCGGCTCCGGCTCGCCGGCGCGCTGGCGCGCGACTTTCCAGGCGCGCGCGCCGCTGCGCTGGCGCGGACCATCGTCAGCGGTCGCCGGGGCGCGGGAGCGGGGCTTGAGGGTCAGGGTCTTGCGATCGTTGGAGTCGGCCACATTGGCTCTCGCGGGAAAAACGAAACCGCCGGCAGGATGGACGCTGCGAACGTTTTCTTAACGGGGATGGCTTGCCGCCACCCCTGATCATGAAAGACGGCGTTCTTTCACATTAAAAAGGCTTGACCACCACCAGGATGGTAATGAGCAACAGGAAGACAACGGGAATCTCGTTGAACCAGCGATAAAACGTGTGCCCGCGCCGATTGGCGCCCGCCTCGAACTTGCGCAGCAGCACGCCACAGCCGTGGTGGTAGCCGATCACCAGCAGCACCAGCAGCAGCTTGGCATGCATCCAGCCGTTGCCGGGGCCCATGCCGATGCCGTAGACGAGATACAACACCAGACCCAGCCCGACCGCGGGAAAGGCCAGAATGGTGGTAAAGCGGAACAAGCGGCGCGCCATGCCCAACAGTACCTGGCGGGCACCTGGGTCTTCGGTTTGGGCGAGATTGACGAAGATCCGCGGCAGATAGAACAGGCCGGCGAACCACGACACCACGAAAACGATATGCAGGGCCTTGATCCAGAGCATGGCGGTCATCCGTTGCCGCCCGGCTGGCGGGTTTGGCCGTTGCCCAGCAACACCCACTTGAGCGTGGTGAGGCCTTCGAGGCCCACCGGGCCCCGGGCGTGCAATTTGTTGGTGGAAATGCCGATCTCGGCGCCCAGGCCATATTCGAAACCGTCGGCAAAGCAAGTGGGCAGGTTGACCAGCACCGACGCCGAGTCGACCTCGCGCTGGAAGCGTTCGGCGTGCGGCAGGTGATTGGTGATGATGGCGTCGGTGTGGTGCGAACCCCAGCGTTCGATGTGGTCGATGGCCTCGTCGAGCGAATCCACCACGCGCACGGCGAGAATGGGAGCGAGATATTCGGTGGCCCAGTCTTCGTCGGAGGCCGCCGTGGCGTTGGGCAGCCATTGCCGGGTGCGTTCGCAGCCGCGCAGCTCCACGCCATGCTCGTCAAAGACCCGGCCCAGGCGCGGCAGGAGTTCGGCGGCCACGTCGCGGTGCACCAGCAGGGTTTCCATCGTGCCGCAAATACCGTAGCGGTAGGTTTTGGCATTGACGACGATGGTCTCGGCCTGGGCCAGGTCGGCGTAGGCATCGACAAATACGTGGCAGTTGCCGTCGAGATGCTTGATCAGGGGCACCCGCGCCTCGCGTTCGAGCGTGGCGATCAGCCCTTTGCCGCCGCGCGGCACGATGACGTCGATGTAGTCGGTGAGGCTGGCCATCAGGCCCACGGCGGCGCGATCCGTGGTGGGCACGATCTGCACGGCGTCGGCCGGCAGGCCCGCGGCCTCGAGGCCGGCGCGGATGATCTCGGCCAGCGCGCGGTTGGAGTGCTGGGCCTCGGAGCCGCCACGGAGGATGGCGGCATTGCCCGATTTCAGACAGAGCGCGGCGGCGTCGATCGTGACGTTGGGCCGGGATTCGTAGATGATGCCGATCACGCCCAAGGGCACGCGCATGCGGCCGACCTGCATGCCGTTGGGCCGGGTGATGGTGGCGGTGCGCTCGCCCACCGGATCGGGCATGGCGGCAATCTGGCGCAGGCCGGTGGCCATCAGTTCGAGGGAGCGGTCGGAGAGCTCGAGGCGATCGACCATGGCCGGTGCGAGGCCGCGTTCGCGGGCGGCGGCGAGGTCGAGCGCATTCTGTTCTTGCAGATGGGCGCGCGACTCCAGCAGCTTGTCGGCCATGGCGCGCAGCGCGGCGGCCTTGGCTTTATCGGGCGCGGCGGCCAGCCGGCGAGAGGCGAGGCGGGCCTGGCGGCCCAGGGTTTGCAAGGTAGCGGCAAGGTCGGTCATGGCAACGGAACCAGCAAATGTCAGGATGGCGGCGTACCGGATGGGTCAGGCCCGACGGGTGAGACGCAGCGCCAGGTTGGTGAGTTCCTGCCAGGCGTCGAGCCGGCCGGGAACGTGAAGACCCTTGATCAGGCGATCGATATCGTGGGCATGGCGGATCACCGCCGGCGGCGCCTGCTCGGGGCTGCGAGCCCAGGTCTGGGAAACCGCCCATAGTATCAGGGGCAGGGCCTCGCCTTCGGCGCGCAGGCCTTCGATCATGCGCACCACCCGGACGGCATTGCCGCTCTGGATGGCATCGCGCAACTGAAAGGGATTGTACCGGGCAACGTTCATCACCGCCTGCTGCACGTCGTTGGCGGCGATCCGGCCGGACGGAAAGGTCAGCGCCAGCTTGAGGATCTCCTGGTGCGCCGCCAGCAGATTGCCCTCCACGCGGTCCGCGATCCATTGCCGGGTGGCGGCGTCGACTTCCTGGCCCTGCGCCGCCAGCCGGCGGCCGATCCACTCGGGCAGGGCGGCGCGGTCGATGGTGGGCACGTCGATCAGGACGGCGTGCCGGCTTACCGTCTGGAACCACGCCGCGTTGCGCAGAGTGCGATCCAGGCGCGGCATTTGCAGCACGATGACGGTGTCGTCGGCCTGCGCCGGCAACTGGCCGGCAAGGCGGGCCAAGGTATCGCCACCCGCCTTGCCGGGCTTGCCGCTGGGCAGGCGCCATTCGAGCAGCCGGCGATCGCCGAACAGCGAGATGGAGCCGGTCTGGCTGGAGAGCGCGCTCCAATCGCTGCGCGCGTCGAGCACCTGGCTGATGCGTTCGGTGTAGCCCGCCTCGCGGGCGGCGTGGCGCAGGCTATCGCAGGTTTCGAGCACCAGCAGGGCCTCGTCGCCCGCCACCACGTAGAGCGCCGCCAATCCCCGTGCGAGGTGTTGCGGCAGCTGTTCCGGGCGCAGCGTCTGGCCGGCCATGGCGTCAGCGTACTCCGGCCGGGGGCGTTTGCTGGCGCGCGGCGAGCAGGGCGGCACGAAGGTCGGGCGAGTCGAGACGGCGCAGAATGCGCTGGGCGAGATCGCTCTGCATGGCCTGATAGAGCGAATCGGCCTCGGTTTCCTTGGCCTGGGCCACGTTGTCGTCCCAGGGCAGGAGGCGGGAGGCCGAGAGCAAGGTATCGGGGATCAGCGGTTCGCCCAGCCGATCGGTGACCTGGAAGCGCAGGTGCAGGGTCAGTTCGTATTCTTGCACCCGGCCCTGCGCGTTCAGCGAGGTTTCCAGGCGGTCGCGCACGATGTCAAGAACTTCGAGCCGGACCTCGGCTTCATTGGCGGCGGCCACGATGGTGACGTCGGGCGCCGAGGCGCGCATCTGGCGCCGCAGTTGCGCGCCGAACAGCGAGTTGGCCGGGACGTTGATGTAGAGCGTGTCGAAGGGAACGTCGGCCGGCCCGCGCAGGGCGAAGCCGCAGGCACCCACGGCGATCGCCAGCAGAAGAAAGGCGCCCAGGCGCGAGAGACGTTCCATCATGATTGCTAGCCCACCACGTTGACCAGTTTGCCGGGTACCACGATCACCCGCTTCACGGGCCGGCCTTCAAGGAAGCGGCCCACCGCTTCGTGCTGGCGGGCCTGGGCCTCGATGTCGTCCTTGCCGGCGCTCGCGGCCACCGACAGGGAGCCGCGCAGTTTGCCGTTGACTTGCAGCACGAGCTCCACTTCGTCGAGCGCCAGCGCGGCGTCTTCGACCTCTGGCCAGGGTGCGTCGAGGAGGTCGCCGTGCGCCTGGGCATAGCCCAGTTCGCGCCAGAGATTCCAGCAAATGTGGGGCACCACCGGATAGAGCATGCGCAGCAGGATGGACAGGCTCTCGGCCAGCGCGGCGTCGGCGAGGTCGGCCGGCGCGTCGTCGAGTTCGGCATGTTCCAGGGTGTTGAGCACTTTCATGCCGGCCGACACCACGGTGTTGTACTGCATGCGCTGGTAGTCGTAGTCGGCCTGGCGCAGCAGGCTGTGCACGTCGTGGCGCAGGCGCTTGAGCTTGGCGGGCGCGGTCGAGAAATCGGCGTTGGCCGGCGCGGCCAACAGGCGTTCGCGCTGCTGGTACGACCAGCTCCAGAGCCGGCGCAGGAAGCGGTGCGAGCCTTCCAGGGCGGTGTCGGACCATTCCAGGGTTTGTTCCGGCGGGCTGGCGAACATGACGAACAGCCGCGCGGTGTCGGCGCCCTGGGCGTCGATGATGGCCTGCGGATCGACGCCGTTGTTCTTGGACTTGGACATCGTGCCGATGCCGCCGTAGTCGACCGCGGAGCCGTCGCGCTTGAGGCGGGCGCCGACGATGGCGCCCTTGTCGTCGTGGATGTCCTCGACGTCTTCCGGCCAGAAGTATTCGATGCCGCCGTTGGCCGTGCGCCGCGAGTAGATGTGGTTGAGCACCATGCCCTGGCACAGCAGGCGGGTGAAGGGTTCGTCGAACTTCACCAGGCCGAGGTCGCGCATGACCTTGGTCCAGAAGCGGGCGTACAGCAGGTGGAGCACCGCGTGTTCGATGCCGCCGATGTATTGGTCCATCGGCATCCAGTAATCGTTGCGGGCATCGACCATGGCCTCGGCGTTGTCGGGCGAGGCGTAGCGCATGAAGTACCAGGACGAATCCACGAAGGTGTCCATGGTGTCGGTTTCACGGCGCGCGTCCCGGCCGCATTTGGGGCACCGGCACTTGAGGAAGGGCTCGTGCTTGGTCAGCGGGTTGCCGCTGCCGTCGGGAATGAGTTCGGCGGGCAGCACCACCGGCAGGTCTTGCTCGGGCACCGGAACCGGGCCGCAGTCCGGGCAGTGGATGATAGGGATGGGCGTGCCCCAGTAGCGCTGGCGCGAGATGCCCCAGTCGCGCAGGCGGTAGGTGGTTTGCTTTTCGCCGAGGCCCATGCCGGCGAGCTCGGCGGCGACGGCGTCGACGGTGCCGGCGTAATCCAGGCCGTCGAAGCGGCCGGAGTGGATGGTGCGGCCGGGGCGGTCGGCGCCGGGTTTGGCGCCGTAGTGCTCCTGCCAGGCTTCGGTATCGAAGCGGGCGCCGTCGATCTCGATGACTTGCTGGATCGGCAGGCCGTATTTGCGGGCAAAGGCGAAGTCGCGTTCGTCGTGGGCGGGCACGCCCATCACGGCGCCGTCGCCGTAGCTCATGAGCACGTAGTTGCCAACCCAGATTTCCACGGCCTGGCCGGTGAGCGGATGGGTGACGAAGAGGCCGGTGGGCACGCCTTCCTTGTCGCGCGCGGCCATTTCGGCTTCGGAAACGCCACCTTGGCGGCAGTGTTCGATGAAGGCGGCGACTTCGGGGCGGCTTCGGGCGGCGTGGGCGGCCAGGGGGTGTTCGGGGGCTACGGCGCAGAAGGTGACACCCATGATGGTGTCGGCGCGCGTGGTGAACACGTACATCCGGCCGTCCTGGATGAGCTGGCCGGAGTCGTCGCGGATGTCGTGGGTGAAGGCAAAGCGCACGCCTTCGCTCTTGCCGATCCAGTGCTCCTGCATCAGCCGCACGCGCTCGGGCCAGCCCGGCAGGTCGTGCTTGACCGCCTGGAGGAGCTCTTCGGCGTAGTCGGTGATGCGCAGGTAGTAGCCAGGGATCTCGCGTTTTTCAACCAGGGCGCCGGAGCGCCACCCGCGGCCGTCGATGACTTGTTCGTTGGCGAGGACGGTTTGGTCGACAGGGTCCCAGTTGACGACCTGGGTTTTGCGGTAGGCGATGCCTTTGTCGAGCATCTTGAGGAACAGCCATTGGTTCCATTTGTAGTACGCCGGATCGCAGGCGGCGATCTCGCGCGACCAGTCGATGGCCAGGCCCATGGCGTTCATCTGCCGTTTCATATAGGCGATGTTGTCGTAGGTCCATTGAGCCGGCGGGACTTTGGATTTGATGGCGGCGTTTTCGGCCGGCATGCCGAAGGCGTCCCAGCCCATGGGCATGAGAACGTTGTAGCCGCGCATGCGCAACTGACGCGCCATCATGTCGTTGATGGTGTAGTTGCGCACGTGCCCCATGTGCAGCTTGCCGCTGGGATAGGGCAGCATCGAGCAGGCGTAGAACTTGGGCTTTTCGGTGCCGTCGGGACGGCGGGCGTGTTCTACCGTGCGATAGGCCTGGGTGTCGTTCCAGTGTTGCTGGGCGGCGGTTTCCAGGGCGGCGGGATCGTAGCGTTCCTGCATGGCGGCGTCGGGGAAGGGCAGGCGGGCGGTGGCCGGTCTGCGAGGGGAAGAGGGAAACGGTGGATTATACCGAGCGGGGGGGGCGGGGGGCTTCCCCGGGGTGTTTCCCAGGAACGCTTCCCAGGAACGCTTCCCAGGAACGCTTCCCAGGAACGCTTCCCAGGAACGCTTCCCAGGAGCGTACCGTAACGGTCTTGCTGGCGGCACGAGCTTGGCGTTCTTGAGGCGCCGCGCGTCCGGCCCCCGGGGGCTTGGGCAGTCGAGCGGTCTGTCCGCTGCGCGACCAGACTCCCCGCGTCCCGCGCCGTCGTGCGGGCGGCGGGCAAACTCGCCCTGATCCGCCTACGGCGGCTCAGGACTCAAACAGTGCCCGCCGATTTCCCCCGCCCGACGACACGGGCCACGGCGCTCTCCAATGTCCCAAGCCCCCGGGGGCCGGACGCGCGGCTCGGGGTGGCGCGGGTTCGGGGCAGGAGCGCGCCGAGGGCGGTGCGGGGTTGGGTGTCTTTCACTCTGCCCTCGGCGTGGCTCGGTCGCCGCCCGCTGTCCGCGACTGTCTTTCTTACGAATCCGGCAATCATCAGTGTCGGATTCTTCGGCGAGTTGGCTGGCTCAGTCGTTCATTTCAGGTGGGATGACTTCCAGCTCGGCCAGGCGGGCGCGCCAGGCGACGGGCACGGGCACGCCTTTGCGGGCTTCGACGTCGGCATAGACATACAGCAGCTCGCCACTCACCAGCAGTTGCTCACCGCGGAAAGCGGCGGCGGCGAAGTTCATGCTGCTGCGGCCGATGCGCACGCAACGAACGCCGATGTCGAGCTCGTCGTCGAATTCGGCGGAGGCCAGGAAGTCGAGGGTGGTGCGGCGCAGGAAGAGTTCGATGCCTTGTTCGGCCTGCTGCACGGGCGTGGGCAGTAGGGTGTGGCGCCAGTATTCGGTAAAGCCGACGTCGAAATACAGCAGGTAGTTGCCGTTGAAGACGACTTTCTGCATGTCCACTTCCGCCCAGCGTACGCGCAGGGGGTGGAAGAAAGCGAAGTCGGTGCGTTGCATGGCGTGTCTATGAGCGTCTTCGGCCTGTGGCGTTGAACGGACGAAGCCGGCGGTAGCGCTGGTTCGCCGCCACGCGAGGGCTCGACGCTCATCCTCCGTGAGTGATATCGATCTGTGGATCTGTGATCTTACCTTTCACGGCAGGGGAACGTTTGCCATGGCGCTGGCCGCGACTTGTCGACCGCTTCCATTCGTCCGGTCTGGGGCCCGGCCGGCGGGTGGGGTGGCGCCGGGGCAGGGCGCGCTGCCCCATTGGGGGTTCAGGGGCGTCTCATGCTTTCCACAGAGTCCTCAGGCGGGCGACGGCCGCGCGCTGGGTGAGGATGTCGGGATAATGGATGGCCACGTTGTTTTCCACCACCACCGGATCCGCCGCGGGACGGGGGTTACCGTTCTTGTCTTTACCCACCTGGATGCTGTTGATGCCATACCATTCTTCGTCGGCACAACCCCCGGGGAACTCGCCGGCCGTGCAGCTCGAGTGGCCATCGTGCTGGGTAATGTTGCCCGCCTTCCACCATTCGTCGGCCCACGAGAAAACGTATCCTCCCGAGCATAGGTTCATCCCGTGATGCTTGACGATGTCTTTCCAGTGGACTTCGAGGTAATCGGCCTGGGCCTTGGCTTTGTTGGGCAGCTCAACCGGGTTCGCACCGTTGCGGGTGGAGGCGGGGCAGCCGAACTCGGTGATCAGGAAGGGGCGGTCCGGCAAGCCGGTGGTCTTGAACTTGGCGTCGTAGTCTGTGAACAAGGTGTCGAAGCCGGCGTTCACCGTGCCGCGATAAGAGTTCAGCCCGATGACGTCCAGGTGCGGCAGACCCTTGCCGATGGCGGGATTGACGAGCTGGTCGATGATGGGGGGAATGTCGTGGATGGCGGTCTTGACCAGCTTGTCGGGTGCCCAGCTTTTTACCTTCCGGGCGAGGTCGTCCATCCAGGCCCAGAAGTCCGGCAACTGGGTGTTCTCGTTGTAGACGTCGGTTTCGTTGCCGATGGTGAAGCCGATGAGCGCGGGATGCTTGCCCAACTCCTCGCAGAGCAGCCGGTAGCCCTGTTCGATGCGGGGGCGGTCGCTGCTGCTCATGGCCTGTTTCGGGGTCATGGGGTAGGCCAGCCAAACATAAATACCCTGCTTGGCGCAGAGGTCCATGAATTTGCCATGGTACTGGCGGCCGGAGTTGGAGTCCCAGGGAATCGCCCAGGGCGACGCCATGTACAGACGTATGCTGTTGCAGCCCATGCCATGGAGCACGCTCAGATCACGGGTGAATAGCGCTTCCCAGAAGTCGCTGAAGTGATCCCCGCCGGGTTCGCGGCCGGCCTCGGCCCCGATGGGGACGGGCGAATAGCACATGCCTTTGGCAAAGAACTCCTTGCCGTTGAGCAGGATCTTGCGGTCTTTCACGGTGAAGATGCTGGATGCCGGGCCGCCGGATTGGGGGGGAGGCGTGGTATCCGGGGGTGGTTCGGAAGTGACCGGAACGGGGTCGTTGTCGTCTCCACCGCAGGCCGACAGCAGCATGGGGCTGGCGGAAGCCGCCAAGGCGGTGCCGAGCAGGCGGCGGCGAAGCACGGCGTGGGCGTCCAGCTCGGTGGGGTTGCCGGCCGGGTTCTTATTGGACTTCATGAGGGGCTCCGTCTCGTTGGAGTTTCAAACGTATCCGCCACCGCATTATGCCGAGGCGCCGGCGGCGTGATAACCCTCTAATCAGGGGGAGGGCGCCGCGCCATCCGGTGCCGATGGCTGCCGCCCCAGCCACAGTGCCATCAAGGCCGCGCGGTTATGCACGGCATACTTGCGGAAGATGCGGCTGACGTACTCATGGGTGGTGTAGGGGCTTTGGCCCAATGAGGCGGCGATCTGTTTTTCCGACAGGCCCTGCAGCAGGCCTTGCAGCACGGCATGCTCGGTGCGCGTCAGCGGCGAAGCCGACAACAGCAGGCCATGGCCCAACATTTGCTGGCGATGAAACCAGCGCAGGCCGCGCAGCGCATAGGCCATGGCGTCGCGCTCCGCTTCGGAGAAGCCCGGCTGGCGATGGTTGCGATACACGCCGAAGTAGATTTCGCTGTCGGCGTTGATGGGCACGCCCGCCCAGATCGCGTCGTGGTGCCCGAGCGCAAGGTAATAGGCGTGGTAATAGTCGCCCTCGAACCACGATGGCGGCACCAGGTCGCACAGCCGGTGGGTGCGGTAGCGGCCCGCCGTGCGGACGTTGTGGATGGTGGTGGCGTCGACATGGCCCGATTCGAGCAGCCGCCTTTGTTCTTCGGCGGCCTGCTCGAGCCGGCCGGTGGGATGCAGATGATGGATCAAGCGCGGGCGCCAGCCGAGCACCGGGTCGGCCGGATGGGGGGCGCCCATGCGCACCGCGCCCACCCAGGTGGCGTTGGCGCCGCCCGCCAGCTGGCACAGGCCGGCCAGCAGATGATCACGCGCCTCCACCACGCAGGCGGCGTCGAGGTCGGCCAGCTCGTCCCACAATTGATGGATCATGGCCAGCCGGCGAGCGTTCGGAAGGACACTGGGCGAAGCGTCTTCCGTGGCCATGGCTGACGGTATGGCTTACAGAAACCAGCGCACCACTTCCATGCCCAGCCGCAGCAGCGGCATCAGCAGGGTGGTGAGCACGCCGGTGACCAGCAGCACCAGCAGGATCGGCAGGCCGTAGGGCTCGATCTTGGAGTATTGCCAGGCCAGGCGATGGGGCAGCAGGCTGAACAGGATGCGGCCGCCGTCGAGCGGCAGTAGCGGCAAGAGATTGAGAGCCATCAGGATCAGGTTGATATTGATCCCGGCGATGGCCATCTGGATGAAAAAGGACTCCGGCCCCTGGCTGCCGGCCATGAAGCGTAGCGAGAGCGCCCAGAGAATGGCCATGAAGAGGTTGGCGCCGGGGCCGGCCAGCGCCACCCAGAGCATGTCGCGCTTGGGGTGCCGCAAGCGCCCGAAATCCACCGGCACCGGCTTGGCCCAGCCGAACAGCAGGCCGGCGCCGCCGAACAGCTTGCTCATGAGCAGGATGGCGGCGGGCACGAGGATGGTGCCGATGGGATCGATGTGCGGCACGGGGTTGAGGGTGACTCGCCCGGCCAGAGTGGCGGTGTTGTCACCGAACAGCCGGGCCACGTAGCCGTGGGCGGCCTCATGCAAGGTGATGGCGAAAATCACCGGAATGGCGTAAACCGCGATGGTTTGGATGAGGTCTTGCATGAGGAGGTCGTCGGCGGGCTCGAGGGTCAGGCGATGAGGCCCAGGCGGCTGGCGTCGCCGCGGCCTTGCCGCACCAGGACGGGTTCCGGCCCGGTGAGGTCGATCATGGTGGTGGCTTCGCCGGGGCAGCGTCCTTCGATCACGCCGGCCAGTGCCTTGCCGAAACGATCGCGGATCTCCTCGGCATCCTGCAGGGGCTCGGTTTCGCCCACGGGCGTGAGGGTGCTGGAAAGCAGGGGTCCGGTTTCGGTCAGCAGGGCGCGCAGAACGACGTGGTCGGGCACCCGCAGGCCGATGGTCTTGCGCGACGGGTGCGCCAGCCGCCGCGGGACTTCG
The DNA here is from genome assembly GCA_023228945.1 of Pigmentiphaga sp. Classification (GTDB taxonomy): domain Bacteria; phylum Pseudomonadota; class Gammaproteobacteria; order Burkholderiales; family Burkholderiaceae_B; genus Verticiella. The sequence goes on from JALOAI010000010.1 coordinate 141,684, forward strand.
CGGGTGGCTTCCATGATGAAGGTGAAGGGGCCCGGCATGGCCAGTTTGAGCCAGCGGTACTGCCGGTTGTCGACGCGGGCCAGCTTGCCCAGCTCGGAGAGGTCGGGTACCAGCAAGGCCAGCAACTGGCGTTCGTCGAGGCCGCGCAACTGGCGGATGACCTCCACCGCGTGCTTGTCGTCGATCGCCGCCACCAGGGCGTAGTGCGAATCCGTGGGCACCGCGAGCACGCCGCCTTCGCGTATGAGGTCGGCGGCCTGTTTGATCAGCCGTGACTGCGGATTGTCGGGATGGATCGAGAAAAACTGGGCCATGTCATCCTCCGGTCTGTACGCCGCCACCCCAAAAGGGGTCAGCGTCGTCGCAGGTAGTGGGTGAAGTGGGGGGGCTCGGCCTGCTGGTGCAGCAGGGCATTGCCCGTTTGCCGGCAAAACGCCTGGAAATCGGCGATGGAGTTGGGGTCGGTGGCGAGCACGCACAGGACCTGGCCGCTGCTCAGGCCCGCCAGCGCCTTTTTGGCGCGCAGGATGGGCAGCGGGCACAGCAACCCGCTGGTGTCGATCTCGACGTCGGCGACAGGGGGGTCGGGGGCGGCAACCGGTTCGGTCATGGCGGGCCTCAGAGCTGGGCCGCGATCCAGTCGCGGGCGGCGTCGAGCGCGGCGGGCATGCCGGCCGGATCGCTGCCGCCGGCCATCGCCATGTCGGGCCGGCCACCGCCCTTGCCGCCCACCCGCTGGGCGGCGACGTTGACCAGATCACCCGCTTTGATGCGGCTGGTGAGATCTTTGGTGACGCCCGCCGCCAGGCTCACCTTGCCGCCCTCGGCGGTGGCGAGCAGCAGCACCGCGCTGCCGAGCTTGTCTTTGAGCTGGTCGAGCATTCCGCGCAAGGCTTTGCCGTCGACGCCCTGCAGGGCGCTGACCAGCACGGCGACATCGCCGTGGCGCACGGCCTGGCTGGCGAGGTCGGCGCCGGCGCTGGCGGCAAGCTTGTCGCGGGCCTGGGCGAGGTCTTTTTCAAGGCTTTTGAGCTCGGCCTGCAACTGCTGGATGCGGCTGGCGAGTTCGCCCGGCTGGGCCTTGAGCAGGCCGGCGGCTTCCTGGAGCAGGCCGTTGGTTTGCTGGACCCATTGCACGGCGTTGTCGCCGGTGATGGCTTCGACGCGGCGCACGCCGGCGGCCACGCCGCCTTCGGCGACGATCTTGAACAGACCGATATCGCCGGTGCGCCGCACGTGGGTGCCGCCGCAGAGCTCGCGCGAGAAGCCGATGTCGAGCACGCGGACTTCGTCGCCGTATTTTTCGCCGAACAGCGCCATTGCGCCGCCGGCCACGGCATCGTCGTAGCCCATCAGCCGGGCCTGTACCGGGGCGTTGGCCAGCACTTCGCGGTTGACGATGGCCTCGACGGCGGCGATCTGCGCCGGCGTGAGGGGAGCATCGTGGGCGAAGTCGAAGCGGGTTTTGTCGGCATCCACCAGCGAGCCCTTCTGCTGCACGTGGTCGCCCAGGACTTCGCGCAGGGCCTTGTGCATCAGGTGGGTGGCCGAGTGGTTGCGCACGGTGCGCTCGCGACGCACGGCATCGACCTGGGCGCGGACGGAGTCGCCCACGGCCAGGACGCCGGCCTCGAGGGTGCCATGGTGGCCCGAGACATCGGACTGCACCTTTTGCGTATCGAGCACGGCGAAGCGCAGGCCGCCGGCGCCCGTGAGCAGGCCGGCATCGCCGTGCTGGCCGCCCGATTCGGCATAGAAGGGGGTTTGGTCGAGTACCACGACCACGCCCTCCTGGCCGGCTTCGACGCGAGGCACGGCGGTGCCGTCGACGTAGAGCGCGAGCACGGTGGCATCGCTTTCCAGATGGTCGTAGCCGCGGAACTCGGTTTTATCGCCCTCGTAGCTGAGGCCGGCCGCCATCTTGAACTTGCCGGCGGCGCGCGCCTGCTCGCGCTGACGCTGCATGGCGGTGTCGAAGCCGGTGGTATCGACTTCCACCCCCCGCTCACGGCAGATGTCGGCGGTGAGGTCGAGCGGAAACCCGTAAGTGTCGTAGAGCGTGAACGCGGTATCGCCGTCGAGTACGGGCTGTTCGCGGCCCGCCAGCGCGGCCAGCGCGCCGTCGAGGATGCGCATGCCGTGCTCGAGGGTTTCGCCGAAGCGTTCTTCTTCCTGGCGCAGCACCTGGATCACCCGATCCTGCGCCTTGGCGAGTTCGGGGAAGGCGTCGCCCATCTCGGCGACCAGATCGGGCACCAGGCGATGAAAGAAGGGCTTGGTCTGGCCCAGCTTGTAGCCGTGGCGCAGGGCGCGGCGGATGATCCGCCGCAGCACATAGCCACGGCCTTCGTTACCGGGAATGACCCCGTCGACGACCAGGAAGGAACAGGCGCGGATGTGATCGGCGATGACCTTCAGCGAGTTATTGGCCAGATCGGGCGCCGCGTTGCCGTTGGCGGCGATCTCGCGCGCGGCGGCCTGGATCAGGTTCTGGAAGAGGTCGATCTCGTAGTTGGAATGCACGTGCTGCAACACGGCGGCGATGCGCTCCAGGCCCATGCCGGTATCGACGCAGGGCTTGGGCAGCGGATTCAGCACGCCATCGGGACTGCGATCGAACTGCATGAACACCAGATTCCAGATCTCGATGTAGCGGTCGCCGTCTTCCTCGGGCGATCCCGGCGGACCGCCCCACACGCCGGGGCCGTGGTCGTAGAAGATCTCGGAGCAGGGGCCGCAGGGGCCGGTGTCGGCCATCTGCCAGAAGTTGTCGGAGGCGTAAGGCGCGCCTTTGTTGTCGCCGATGCGCACGATGCGCTCGGCCGGTACGCCGATTTCATCATGCCAGATGGCATAGGCCTCGTCATCGGTCTGATAGACGGTGACCCACAGTTTTTCGGCCGGCAGACCATAAACGCTGGTGAGCAGCTCCCAGGCGTACTGGATGGCTTCGCGCTTGAAATAATCGCCGAAGCTGAAGTTGCCCAGCATCTCGAAGAAGGTATGGTGGCGGGCGGTGTAGCCGACGTTCTCGAGGTCGTTGTGCTTGCCGCCTGCGCGCACGCTGCGCTGGCTGCTGGTGGCGCGCCGGTAGGGCCGGGTTTCGCGGCCCAGGAAAACGTCCTTGAACGGCACCATGCCGGCATTGGTGAAAAGCAGCGTCGGATCGTTGGCGGGAACGAGCGAGGCCGAAGGCACGATGGTGTGGCCCTTGGACTCGAAGAACTGCAGGAATTTCTGACGGATCTCGGCGGATTTCATCGGGAGTGCCAGCGCATGCTTTGCAAAAGGTAAACAGCTGATTATAGGGGCAGGCCAGGGCAAAGCTTACACGCCGGCCTTGGCGGCGCGTCGTCGTGGTTTTTGTACCATAGGGCGGCGGGGCGGCGAGCCCGTGCGTCAGCTACCCCGACGACGGTTCCACGGGTTTCAGGTCACACTGCTGCTGGCAACGGCAACGGCAACGGCAACGGCAACGGTATGTCGGCTGGGGTAGTATGTGGCGCTGTTCGTCACCCGCCCCTATCGCCGCGCCCGGCTTCTTGCATGTCCGCCTCCGCTTCGCCCCGATTCTTTCTGCTCGCCTGCGCGGGCTTTGCCAGCATGTGCAGCATGCGCGTCACCGACGCCATGCTGCCCGCACTGGCCAGCCAGTTCGGTACCACCACCGGCGCCACCGCCAGTGTGGTCTCGGTCTTCGTCATCGCCTATGGCCTTTGCCAACTCATCTATGGCCCGCTGGGCGATCGCTATGGCAAAACGCGGGTGGTGCGGGCGGCGGTGGCGGCCGCGGCGGTGATCAACCTGGCGCTGATGTTCTCGCCGTCCTTGTCGGCCATGACGGGCCTGCGCCTCCTGGCTGGCGCGGCGGCGGCCGGGATCGTGCCGCTCTGCCTGGCCTTCATTGGCGATGCGGTGCCGTATGCTGAGCGCCAGGCGGTACTGGCGCAGTTTCTCACCGGCTTGATCGCCGGCATGATCGTCGGCCAATGGGCGGGCGGTGTATTCGCCGACTTCGTCGGCTGGCGCTGGGCTTTCGCCTGCCTTGCCGTGATCTTCAGCGGCGTTGCGCTGGCGATGTGGCGCAATCTGCCCACCGCGGCGGGGGCGGAAACCAGCGCGGCGTCCTTCGTGCAGCAGGTCAAACGAGTGCTGGCCATCGCCTGGGCGCGGAAAGTGGGGCTTTACGCCCTGGTCGAGGGCGCTCTGGTGTTCTCGTCCCTGGTCTTCGTGCCCAGCTATCTCCATGCCCGCTTCGACGTTTCGCTCAACCTGGCGGGGGCGCTGGTCACTCTGTTCGGGGTGGGCGGCCTGGTCTATGCCACCAGCGCCCGGCATCTGGTGTCCCGCTTCGGCGAGCGCGGCCTGTCGATCTACGGCGGAGCGCTGCAAGGCCTGGGCCTGGCCATGCTGGCGTTCGGGCCGCACTGGCAGTGGGCACCGCCCGCCTGCTTCCTGTTCGGCCTGGGCTTCTATATGCTGCACAACACGCTGCAGACCCACGCCACGCAGATGGCGCCCCAGGCCCGCGGCACCGGCGTGGCCCTGTTCGCGTGCATGCTGTTCCTGGGGCAGTCGCTGGGCATCAGCGGCGTCGCCCTGATCGTCGACCGCTGGGGCACACAGGCGGTGTTCCTGATCAGCCTGGTGGGCCTGCCACTGGTGGGCGGCGCCTTTGCCCGTAGCTTGAGCCGCCGGTAGGCCGCCTGGATCCAACCGCGGCGTCGCGGTCATCGTCATCACAACGATGCGCTGAATCCGATGGGGAATTCAGGAGGTTCCAGGGCTTGTCATCTAAAAATGCAATGATATATCATCTCGTTAATTGAACAACGATATAACATTGCAAATATGAAATCCGGATATCGCAATACGACTGCCCAAACCGAGACGTCCAAGGCACCCGAGGCGGGGGAAAAGCCGCCGGGTAGGGCGGAACTCGTCCTAGGAGCATCAACGTCCAGATACGCAGCGGCCGGGCTTCCGGCGTTGACCACGAGCCAACGCGCAAGCCCCGTCCTTGAGGACGGGGTGAAGCGAGGCAGTCGTTCCCTGGAGCCGAAGGCTCCCCCGAATGGTGGCGGAGAAGCTCCGGCCGGGAGGCCGGAGTTCTTCACGGCGGGCCCTGTCATTCAAAGCGTCCGATGCCTTGCCTGGTGCTCGGGCTCGGCGCTGGTCCTCACAGCTTCGTGGGCCGCGGCAGCCCAACCAACGGTGGTCGAGGCGCCGGTGTCCGAGCTGCGGCCCATCGTCGTATCGGCCGCCCCACTGGATCGCGGGGCCGACGAGATCGCCGGCCCGGTACTGGTACTCGAAGGCGCCGATCTGAACTGGCGGCGCCAGCCGACGCTGGGCGATACCCTGGATGGCGAGCCCGGCATCCATAGCGATAACTTTGGCGCCGGCGCAAGCCGGCCGGTCATTCGCGGGCAAACCGCGCCGCGTGTTTCGGTCCTGTCGGATGGCTCGCCGCTGCTCGACGCTTCGGCGGTCAGCCCCGACCACGTGGTGGACGTGGAAACCGGGCTGGCGCGCCGCATCGAAGTCCTGCGCGGCCCGGCCACGCTGTTGTACGGTGGCGGCGCGATCGGCGGCGTGGTGAACGTGCTGGATGACAAGATCCCGACCGCGGTGCCGGAGCGCGGCGTGGAGGGCGACTTGCGATTGTTGGCAGATACCGGCGCGCGTCGACGGTCGGCGGCGGTGGGCCTGACCGCGGGCACCGGCTCCTTTGCGGTCCGCTTCGAAGGCTTGCGCGGCCGCAGCGATGATTACCGCGTGCCCGACCAGGCCACCTCACGCCAGCCGGACACCTTTACCGATACCAAGGCCGGCACGCTCGGCATGTCGTGGATCACCTCGCGCGGCTATGCCGGCATTGCCTGGACCGAGCAGCGGCGCCAGTACGGCCTGCCGGGGCACAGCCATGACTACGCCGATTGTCATCCGCACGGCTCGCACCTGCATTGCGGCGGCCACGACCACGGACATGGGCATGGTCACGCCGCCCACGGCCTCTTCGCCCTGGCCTCGAGCCATGACGATGATCACGGCCACGATCACGACGATCATGATCATGACCACGGCGAGCATGGCGACCATGACCACGATCACGATCACGATCACGCCGGCCCCTGGATCGACCAGAAAAGCCGGCGCCTGGATTGGCGCGCCGACTATCGCGATCCGCTGCCCGGTTTCTCTCGCGTGCGGCTGCGCGGTGGCTGGACGGATTATCGCCACGACGAAATCGAAGAGGACATCACGGCAACCCGCTTCCGCAATCGCGGTCATGACGGCCGGATCGAACTGGACCACAAACCGCTGGCGGGCTGGCGCGGCACGCTGGGCGCTTCCTGGCTGCGCAGCGATTTCGACGTGACCGGACTCGAAGCCTTCATGCCACGCACGGTGACCCAGTCGCAAGGGCTGTTCCTGGTGGAAACCTATGAGCTGGGCGATTGGCGGTTCGAAGCCGGCGCGCGCCAGGATTGGCAGCGCGTCAGGCCCGACGACCAGCAACCGTCATGGCGCGGCAGCGCAACCTCGCTGTCCGCGGCCGCGCTGTGGAGCTTCACGCCCGGCTACAACGTCGGCCTTACCCTCAGCCGCTCGCAGCGCATGCCCAATGCGCAGGAGCTGTATGCCCGCGGCGTGCATCTGGCCACCAATACCTACGAGATCGGCAATCCCGAGCTCAGCCGTGAAACCGGCTACAACGCCGACCTCACGCTGCGCAAGATCCAGGGCGATACGCGCTTCGAGGTGAGTGCCTATCATCACCGGATCCGCAACTATATCTATGCGGACACCCTCGACCGCTATGAGGATTTCCGGCTGATCGAGTATCGCCAGCGCGATGCCACGTTCACCGGGGTCGAGGGGCGGGTCGAACAGCGGCTGACCCCGATCTGGTCCGTCGTCCTGTCGGGCGATCTGGTGCGGGCACGCTTCAGCGGGGGCGGCGATCTGCCGCGCATGCCCGCGGCCCGGCTGGGAGCGGGCGTGCGGGCGCAATGGCAGGGCTGGAGCGGCCGGGTGGATGTGTTCCGGGTGTTCGCGCAGAACCGCATCGCCGAGTTCGAAAGCTCCACGCCCGGCTACACCATGGTCAACGCCGGCGTCAGCTACCGCTGGCAGATGGGCGGCGCGGGCTATGAGGTCTCGCTGCGCGGCTACAACCTGCTGAACAAAGTTGCCTACAACCATGCGTCGTATCTGGCGAACACGGTGCCGCTGCCCGGGCGCAATGTGGTGCTGGGGTTGAACATCTCTTATTGAGCGGCGGGCATTCATCCATTTTCTTTGATCGTCTCCCCTACGACCCCGACACCGGTTTCACACGCCCATTACCCGGATGTTCTTCTTGGCCGAAGGCATCGCGGTTTCATCCGAAACGGGCGTCGATTCCTTTGCCCAACTGCCGGATTTCGTAAAAAGCAATCCCGGCAAAGTGTCGTTCGGTACGCTGGGCGATCAGTCGGTGCAACAACTGATGGTGGGCTGGTTGACTCAGATATAGTCGCTCCGAAACGTTGGAAATACTCGGAACGATCGGCGGCGGCGCGCGCCTGGATGAGTTCGGGAGTTCGGGAGTTCGGGAGTTCGGGAGTTCGGGCGTTGTTATATGGCGCCAGACAGCATGAGCTGCTGCGGCGTCTCCAGATGGGTGGACATGGGGCGGATCCTTAGGGCGCCTCGAAAAACCTCAAAGTTACTTAATATTGGTACAATAAACCCTATCGAAGTCAACGTGATCTGACTGTCCCACCATGTCTGGCAACGCCATCAAAAACGACCTGTTTTCCCACGACCAGCGCCGCCAGAAGCTCGACGATTTGGGCGATCCGCTCCAGGCGCTGGAAGCTCACGTTGACTTCGCCGCCCTGGCCGCCGAGGTCGATCGCGTGGCACCGCGAGAGGTCAACCCCAAGGGTGGCCGGCCTCCTTACCCGACCGAGACGATGGTTCGCATCCTCATGCTCAAGCGACTGCACAACCTGTCGGACGAGCAGATGGAATACCAATTGCTTGATCGCATGAGCTTTCAGCGTTTCTGCGGCCTGAGCTTTTCGCGCACGGTGCCGGATCGCACCACCATCTGGAGCTTCGAGAACCGCATTGGCGCCGAAGGCGCACAAGCTATTTTTCAGGCCATGAAGCGCCAACTCGAGCGCAAGGGCTATATCGCCCGCTGCGGCCAGCTCATCGATGCTACCGTGGTGCAGGCGCCGACCCAGCGTAATTCTCGCCAGGAGAACGACCAGATCAAGGCGGGCAAGATGCCCGACGACTGGTCCAAGGCCAAGCGTGCCCAAAAGGATGTGGATGCCACCTGGACGAAAAAGCACGGCAAGTCGTACTTCGGCTATAAGCTCTCGATCAACGCGGATAACCGCCACAAGGTGATTCAGCGAATCGTGACCGACACGGCCAGCACCCACGATAGCCAGCACTTTGAAGACCTGGTCGATCCGAGCAACACCAGCCGCGACATTTTCGCCGACCGGGCCTTTCCCTCGAAAGAACGCGACCACTGGTTGCGCGAGCACGGATACCGCCACCAGATCCAGCGCAAGGGTACGGCCCACAAGCCGCTTTCGGACTGCCAGAAGCGCCGCAACCGGCGCATTGCCAAGACCCGGGCACGCGTCGAGCATGTGTTCGCCAGCCTGGAGCAGATGGGGGGCAAGCTCATCCGAACCATTGGCATGGCACGAGCCACGTTCGCCATGACAATGATGGCCGCCTGCTACAACGCCAAGCGGCTCGTCTCGCTCCACAAGAGCGGAATTGCGCCCTTTTGAAGGGCGAGGTGCGCTGGATTGCCCTGGCCCGGGGTAATCAGGCGAGAATCACGGGGTAAATTGATGAAAGATAGGCAGAAAACCGTTCGCACAGCGGGCGCCATGCGTCACATCGGCTTCATGATGCTCGACTTACCCGGAAATCAGGGGATGATCGAGGTGCCCCTATGTGATGGAAGGCGGCAAGCGCCCGCAAGGTGCGAGCAATGGCATCGACGACGCCGAGTACGTGCGCGGCGGCAAGGCTCGGATAGCCGACCTGACCCTGTATCTGGCGCAGTTCGATGGCGTGGTGATGCTGCTCCAGCGCGACAGCGAAAGCATGCCCGTCCCGCTGCCTTACGGCACACGGCTCGATGCCGCGGAGGTGGGAATCGATTTTTCCACCCCCACTTTGCTGGCCAACCCGGCACTGAGCTCGCGTACGGATCTTTGCGCGTACCGCACCAGCGGCGTGATTCCTCATGAATGCAGGCTGGCGGGCCTGAGCCTTACGATCCTGCCGGACGGGTCGCTGGTGTTCATGCCGCTACCCGCCGCGGGAGGAGAATACCTGCCCGCCGGCCATTAGGGATCCTCTGCACAATCCACGCCGGCCGCCGCCTCCCGCTGACGGGCGCGATCGGCTCGGCGGAATGGTGCAGAGAACCCTTAGCGGAGCCGGCGAGGCGTTTCAGCCCCCTGCAACGCCGCGCCGATTTGCTCGGCATGGATGGCGCACCAGAAATGATGCGACTGCTCGCCTGATTTTCGAGTGAGGAGCTTGTACGTGACGCGCACGCGGCCGTGCGGGCCGGCACTGACGACCAGCCGCCGGATTTCTCCGCGATGGGCCGTCATCGGGTCGGGCAGCGGGGCAAGGCCGGCGGAGACATACTCGCCGGGCAGGCGGGTGAGAATGCCGTTGTCGTGCAGCATGGTTATCTCGCCAGGCGCAACTCGAAATAGGCCTGTTCATCCTCGCCGACTTCACGCAGCCCGTCGGTACGCGCACGCGTGGCGGCGGCGATCCAGCGTTTTGCCAGCATCACATCTTCGGCCGACATCTCGCCCTCGGGCAAGTCTTCCGCCGTTTGCCAAGCGCGGTAGGCGGCAAGCACGCCTTCCGGCCCGTTGAGGGCACGCTCGAGCGTGCCCTGGAACCGGCGTACCGCCTCGGCGCGCCGCGTGTTGTTGAGTTCCGCGGGGGGATCTTCCAGGGTAATGGTGTAGGTCATGTTCAGCTCCGGGTATACTGTGTATTTATACAGCAAATCCGGGCGTGAGCCTACTCGCGCTATCCCGCGCTCACGCAAGCGCACGCGCTTATGCCGTGTGATGGGAATGTTAAGATCGCGGCCAGGTTCGGCGATGGCCTGAAACAATGAAGCTGCCGAAGCAGTGTTTTGAGGTAGTGCTCCGCACGAAGGATAGTGTCAAGTAAGAAGCTGGGAATACTCAAAGCGATGGATTGGATCCCTATAGTCTTCATTACGTTCAAGGTTCTCGTGTTCGGCACGGGTATGTTCTTCGCCATCAAATGGCATTACGATCAAGGGAAGAAGAAATAACGAAACCAGCGGAACGTAAGCGCCCGCTGAAATACGCCGCCCGAACATACTAACTTTCCGGAAAATAAAGCCTCATTCGACGCCTATGGTTTTCATAGGAGAGTCGCTGCCTCGAAAGCGACACTACTAACCGGATGGTTAGTAACCCTGCAGCCCACGGATCATCGCATCGGCTCGAGCGATGCCCTCCCCGGAGGACGAAATAAATCCGTTCAACAACTCCGGTAAATCGAGGGCTGGTCGCCCAGGGCCGCCGCTGCAAACTCGCCGCGGTTACGGTGGCTGGCGATTCAGATTGGCCCCACGAATACCCCAACGTCCAGCCATTGTCTGGGGCTACGTGCATCAAAGCGCATCACCGTCTGTTATCGAAAAACTCTTTCCAGGGCGCTGTCCCCCTGGGCCTGTACGATAGAGGCACGTCGTGCTCGATCAGGTGGAACACCGTGCCGGTGGCCCTGGCCTACAGATTGGGGTGCGACCGTAGCCACTCACGCAGTGCGGCATCGATACGCGTTTGCCATCCCGTGCTCGTGGCACGAAAGCGCTCCAGCACATCCGGCGAAAGCCGGATGGTAATGTGCTCTTTGCGCACCTCCGCCGGAGGCCGGCCCGCGCGGCGCATACGGGCGAACTGCTCGTGGCTGACCTCGAAGGAGGCGGGATCGGCGGCGATACCGGCGTTGATCGCGGCCTCTTCGATCTCATCCACCGCACGCAGATCCAAGCGCAACAGGATTTACCCCAAAATTACCCGCGCAAAGAAAAACGGCCTGAGGGTCGTGGACCTCAGGCCGTTTTAAGTACTTGATACTGCTTGGTAAATCTGGCGCGCCCGGCAGGATTCGAACCCACGACCCCTTGGTTCGTAGCCAAGTACTCTATCCAACTGAGCTACGGGCGCTGCGAGAAAAGAACTATAGCATGAAATAAAAACACCGCGCAAGCGGGTTTTTGGCGCCAGGCTATCGAGGGGCTCGGCAGGCGTGCGGAACTGGGGTATTGTCGCGCTGGCTGGGGTCATTCCGTGGCGTTCGAAGCGTTCGCGAGCTTCGCCTCGAAAAGCCGGCGTTGCCCTGCCGCCTGGCCAAGGAGGCAGATCGCCAGCGAATGGCTGCCAACTGAAAACCCTATTGGACACTAGAGAGTGCGCACGCTCTAATCCCATCAAGGAGGCCTTCGGGCCGCCGTCCAGGTGGGGGAAGTCATGGAGACAGTGCGCCAGACCGATGGCTGGCGTCCGGCCCGTTGGCGGGCCGGATGGAGGGAGGAGGGCGTGCGCGGCCAGTTCTGCGCGGAACCGACCTTCAGCCGGCCATTCCGTGCGGGCCCGGCATCTATGATTACATTGAAGCGCCTGGAGTACTTCGCCAAGGTGGCGGAGCAACGCAATATCACCCGAGCCGCGGAGCAACTGCACATTGCCCAGCCGGCGCTGGGCATGCACATCCGCGAGCTCGAGGCGGCGTTTGGCGTAACGCTGCTGGAGCGGCATTCGCGTGGCGTGGAGCCCACGGCGGCCGGCGAGTTGCTGCTCGAGCGTACCGCGGAGATCTTCGAATTGCTGGAGCGCACGCGAGACGATCTGCGCTGCGTCGCCACGTCGGCGCCGGCCCGCTTCAAGCTGGGCATGACCACCAGCATCATGCAACTGATCGCATCCGATCTGCTGCTGAGCACGCAGGAGCATTATCCGGGCGTGGCCTTGCAACTGCACGAGAATCCCAGCTTCATGCTGGTCGATGCGCTGGTGCGCCGCGAGGTGGACGCCATCCTGGCCTATTCGGTGCAGCCGCATCCCGAGCTTACGCTCACGCCGGTACTGAAGGAACGCGTGTTGTTCGTCACGAAGGCCGGCGAGGCTGGCGGCGGAGACTGGGCCGACATGGACGAAGTGCTGGCGCATGAGCTGGTGCTGGGCGGTGAACGCGACGTGGCGCGGCAGTTGGTGGAGCAGGCCGCTTTGCAGAAAGGTGTGGCGGCAAGAATCAAATACGAAACGCCGTCGATCGCGGGGCAGCGCGACTTGATCCTGCGCGGTGCGGCGGCCGCCGTACTGCCCATGGGCGCCATCGCTCGCGAGCTTCGCAACGGCGATGTGGTGGCGCGGCCGATCCGGGATGCCAATATGGAGATGACGCTGTTCGTCGTGCGGCGTGCGGCCGCCGACGAAGTGAGCCGCCGCCATTTTGCGACGGCGGGCGAGATCCTGGAAGAGGGCGTGGCACTGCTGGCCGCCAGGCTGGGCTCATTGGCCCGCCAGATCTAGAAGGGAGGACGCAAAAGCATTATGTGCGGGATTTCAATTTTAAATTTGTACCTATATATAAAATGGACCGCGCGCCTAAGCGCAGGCCTGCCGTTCACGGCGAGGTAAGCGAGGCCGAACGGCCGGAATTTTTCACAAGTGCCCCGCGACAGGTAGCGGAGTTATTCACCGAGGAGGAAATATGAAACGTTTTTGCATGGCATTGCTGGGGGCCTGCCTGCTGGGCGCGCTGGCGCCCGCCGCGGCGCAGGAGGCCTACCCGTCACGCACGGTGCGCATCGTCGACGGCTTTCCCGCGGGAGGCAGCACCGATGCGCTGGCGCGCTTTATCGCGACCCGCCTGGGAGATCAGTGGGGTTCGCCGGTGATCGTCGAGAACCGCAGCGGCGCTTCGGGCCAGATCGGCGCCGCGTCGGTGGCGCGTTCGGAGCCCGATGGCTATAACTTTTTCGTGGCGCCCAACCCCGATATCCTGATTACCGGACCCCTGTTGTATAAAGATTTGCCCTACAACGTCGAGGAAGACTTCATCCCGGTCGCGGTGATCGCCGACGTGCCCCTGGTGCTGACGGTGCGCGGTTCGCACCCCGCCAAGACGGCCCAGCAGCTCATCGAACTCGCCAAGGCCAGCCCCGGCAAGCTCACCTACGGTTCGGCGGGCCAGGGCACCGTGCACCACTTGTCGGCCGCGATGTTCACCTCCCTGGCCGGCATCGATATGCTGCATGTACCCTATAAGGGCACGGCCCCGGCGGTGCAGGATCTTCTCGGCGGCCACGTGGATGTCGTCATTTCGCCGATCACGGCGGTGCTGCCGCATATCCAGCAAGGTACGTTGCGGGCATTGGGCGTGGCCGCCTCGCAGCCCGTCAATAGCCTGCCCGGCGTTCCGGCGTTGTCGGAAGTCGTGCCGGGCTACGAAGGCACGCTGTGGATCAGCCTGATCGGGCCCAAGGGCATGCCGGAGGCCATCATGCAGCGCTGGAACAAGGCCGTGGCGGAAGTCATGGCCTCGCCGGCAGCCCACGAGACCTTCGTTTCCCAGGGCATCGTGCCGGCCAAGGCCACACCGCTGGCCGAAATTCAGGCACGCATGAGTGCCGACTCGGAGCGGTGGGCGAAAGTCATCCGCGATGCCAACATTACGATCCAGTGAGCCGCCATCCGGTCGCTGGCAACGGCGCTCCCGCCACGGCTGGAGGGAGCGCTTCTTTTATGCAAGGAAAGCGATTTATGTCCCAGCCATTGTCGGATGATGATATTTTCTTCGCCGAGCGCGGCTTTGGTTTGACCATGGGGTTTGGCCAGCGGCCGGCCCTGGTGGTGGTCGACGTGATCCGGGGGTTCACCGATCCGGCGATGCCGCTGGGGTCCGACCTCGATGATGTCGTGGTCCAAGTCAACCGCCTGCTGGAGGCCTGCCGTCCGCGGGGCATTCCCGTGTTCTTCATGACCGTGTCGTACGACGAGCCCAATCTGGAAGACGCCGGCGTCTGGGCGCTGAAGCAGAAAGGGGCACAGACGCTGCGCACGGGGTCGGACGCGGTGAAGCTCGATCCCCGCTTGCGCGCCGAGCCGGGCGATCCTGTCCTGGTCAAGAAGTATGCTTCCAGCTTCTTCGGTACCGATCTTTTATCGCGGCTGGTGTCGCGAGGCGTGGATACCCTGTTGATTACCGGCTGCACCACCAGCGGCTGCGTACGCGCCACCGCCGTGGATGCGGTGCAGAATGGCTTGCGTCCCATGGTGGTGCGCGAAGCCGTGGGCGATCGTTCGCAGGCGGCGCATGAGCAGAGCCTGTTCGATCTGCAGGCCAAGTATGCCGACGTGGTCGAGGTGGAAACGGTCCTGGAGTATCTGCGCCGCCGTTGAGCGACGATCTCGGGCCCGCGATGCGCGGGCAGGACGATGAGACGTCCTCGAAGCCAAGGCCATGGAGCGCCCGGGCGGCGCCGGGCGAGAGCGCTGTCATGCGTCTTGGCCAGGCGGTTGCCTGGCGTGCGCATGGCGGCGGCGGGGCGTAGCCGCCCGTATGGCTCCAGACTTAGAACATGATCTGGGTAGACACCCACAGACGCCGGCCTTCCAGGCTGTTGTCGTAGCGATTGGCGTAGCTGGTGGCGCCCGACGTGGTGGTGTAGGGCACGTAATCCACGAAATTCTTGTTGAACAGGTTGTAGATCGTGGCGTTGATGGTGACGTTATCGTTCACCCGATACGAGCCGCCCAGGTGGAACAGCGCATAGCCCTTGTAGTCGCCCAGCGCGTCGTAGGCTTCGCCGGCGCCGCGATAGCGTGAGCTGCGGACTTCCGTACGGAGCCAGCCCGACCACTGCTGGTTGGGCTGCCAGTGCAGGCTGGCGTTGAACATATGGCGCGGGGTGTTGGTCAGCGGCATGCCGGCGCTGGCGCCGGTTTTCTGCTCGCTCCAGGTGTAGGTGTAGTTGCCGCGCAGCGACCAGGCCGTTGCCAGCGGGATGCGGGTGTTCAGTTCCACGCCTCGGGTCACGGCCTTGTCGACGTTCACGCTTTGGCCGAACAGGTCAACGTCAGGCCAGTAGCCATAATCCACGCAACCCGGGCGGTTGGGTTCGCCGTTCCAACTGCAGTTGGGCACGCCGGGGCCGCTGGCGATTTTGTCGCGGAAGTCGTTGTTGAAGATCGTGCCGCTGGCGGTAAAGCCGTTGAGGTTGTCGTAGAGCACGCCCAGTTCGGTGCTGGTGCTGGTTTCGGGCTTGAGCGTGGGCGTGCCGATCAGCGGCCGCGTGCCCTGCGCGCCAAAGCCGGTGATGCCGTTGGCGAGCTGGTCCAGGCGGGGGGTTTTATAGCCGCGGCTCACGCCGCCCTTGATGGTCCAGCTGGGGTTGACGTCCCATACGCCATAGATCCGGGGGCTGGTGTGGCCGCCGAATTGGCTGTGGTGGTCGTAGCGCACGCCGGCTGTCAGGGCGAAGCTCTCCACCATACGCCATTCGTCCTCGACGAACAGCGCCCACTGTTTGAAGTTGAAGTCATCGGTGGCCACGCCGTCGGTCATCTTGCCCTTTTGCCATTGGGCGCCGATGCTCATCAGGTGATCGCCGGCCAGGCTGAAGGGGGTCAGCAGCTTGGTGTCGAAAGTGGTGGCGCGCATCTCCAGGGTGCGATCCGAACCCGGCTCCTTGCCGGGCGTGCCGCTGGGGATGGTGCGGCCGATGGTTTCGGTGTTGTTCTGGGTCAGGCTGGATTCCAGCACGCCGATGCCATAGCGGCCGCTGTGGGCCAGCACGTACTGCTGGCGGTTGAAGCGTTGCTTGTCGGCGTAGCCGCCGATGCGGGTGGGCGTATCGGGCGTGCCCAGGAAGTTGTCCTCGGTGTTGTCGTAGGTTTGGCGCTGGGAGTCGACATCGATGTAGAGATCGTTGCTGCGATTGGGTGTGAGCGCCAGGCGGGCGCCGACGTTGGTGCGCACGAACTTGGTCGGGTTGGCGCCCATGCGCAGCGTGACTTCTTCGCCCGCTTCGTCGTCGTAGCTGACCTCGCCGGCGGAACGGTGAAAGGTGCCGCCGCGCACCACCAGGCCCAACAGATCCTGCTTGATCGGCCCCGACAGGTAGACGCCGGTGCCAACGCTGTTGCCGAATTTCTTCTCTTGCTGCAGGGTGCCCTCGAGCGAGACCTGGCCCGTCCATTCGCGGGCAACCTTGCGGGTGATGATGTTGATCACACCGCCCATGGCGTCGGAACCATAGAGCGTGGACATCGGGCCGCGGATGACTTCGATGCGTTCGATTGCCGACACCGGCGGCAGGAAGCTGGTCGAGGTTTCGCCAAAGCCGTTGGGGGTGACGTTGCCCGCCACGTTCTGGCGCCGGCCGTCGATCAGCACCAGCGTGTAGTCGGACGGCATGCCGCGGATGCTGATATTCATGCCGCCGGTCTTGCCGGCGGAATCGCCGACATCGACCCCTTCCACGTCTTTGAGCGCATCGGCGATGCTGCTGAAGCTTTTGGTTTCCAGCTCCTCCCGGGTGAGAACCGTAATGCTGGCCGGCGCCTGGCGGATCTCCTGTTCGAAGCCGGAGGCGCTGACGACAACGGTTTCCATCGTGGCGGGAGTTTGCGCCTGAGCGGTGCCAAGCGTGGCCAGCGCGGCGGCGATTGCCAGAGGAAGTCGACGGAGTGTTAAGGGCGAGATCATGAGTGTTGGGGTTTAGTTGCTGGCGAAAAGCGCTCATGATAACGACATTTGGAACATAAACAATAATGCGAACCGTTTTTATTACTGTGTTGAAAAAAACCAACATGGGTGTGGCGTTTTGTTGACCACAAAAGAATCCACCGGTCACGGATCAGCGTCCTGCCGGGCTATGGGGCCGGGGTGGAAGCGGGCCCCCCGGAGATGGCTGGCGCAGGCATGGGACGAGGGCCGGATAGCCCCGCCCGGGAATTGCGATGGCCGGGCGTCCAGTGCAGCGCGCCGGTCACGAAGGGATTGTGATGTCCCATGCGGGCCGCTATGCGGCGATCGCGTTCGCGTTCCCAGTCGGCGACGGGGTAGTGCCGGTGCCAGTGCATCAATCGTTGCTGCAGTTGGCGCGACATGGGCAGGTCGTAGCGATCGTGCATATAGAAGTAAATGCGCGCAACCATGCCTTTGACCGCATCGCGCGGCTCGGCCGTGCGGGAACGGAAGTCGATCCTGAAATCACAGGCGCCGTAGCCGGTGGAACTGGCCTGGACTGGGCTGAAGGGGAAGTTCTGGCGATCGTGGTTGATCTCGCCGACCGATGGCGCCAGATTGTGAAGGTCGGCCTCCATGGCGTTGAAGACCGGATCGTTCTCGCGGCAAGAGTCGCGTCCGCCCCCTTGCCAGCATTGGCGCGCGCGGCCGAAGTCGGCCGCCGGCACGACGTGCTCCCATTCGAGTCGTCCGGCCCGGACCGGATCAGCCCGGATCCGGTAGCCGCACGAGGCAAGATCCATCCGTCCCGCTGAGCGGCCCACCCATCGCCAGTCGCAGCCGCAGTACAGGTCGCCTCCCGAACCGTGGTTGCGGTCGTGGTACACGTGCTCGCGGGCGTGAATTTTGGCTTGTTCGAAGGTTTGCGGCCCCGCGCCTGTTACCGGCGGCGACAGTACCAGAACGAGAAAGAAGGCGAACGGGCCGAGGACGCGGCGCATCATGAGGATTCTCCGACGAGCGGAGAGGATACGATGGCTGCCGGAGGCCGTGGTGAACCCGTATACGAGGGAAAGCAGTGCTCCGGCCGAGCGGCCGAAGCGTTCCGATGACCTTGTCGCTTGGTTGCGTGTGGTCAGTACAGGTGCTGGCCGAGCAGCACGGCCTGGTCCCATTCCACCTTGCCGAACCAGGTGATCTTCGACTCGGCGATGCGCGGGCCATCGAACGTGCTGTCGACAAAGGCGCCGCCCACCACGGTATTGTTGGCCGGGTCGACCAGCACCGCGTAGCCTTGGGAGATGCAATCATGCGGCTTGCAGGCCTGGAAGATAACGTAATCCTTGCCGTCCAGGGTGGCGGCGCTGGAGGGCATGGTGGTGCCGTAGTTTTTCAGCCAAGGAGCTGCATCCGCCAGCGGCGCCGTCAGGGCCTGGAAGGAAGTGGCCAAGGCCGGAAACGCCCCGGCGGCCTCGCCCATGTGCATGTCGGCGCCCAGGGCGGCTGGCTTGGAGTCGGCGGCGTGGGCGGCGGCGCCCACGGCGAAGGCGGCAAGGCTGGCAGTCAACAGACGGATGGCAGGGTCACGCACGGACATAGAAGCTCCTGAAAAAAAGGGATATCCCGGATCCGGGGAAGGCCGACCGTGGCCGCGCGCCAGGGCGGTCGGCAAGCCGGGCGCCACGGCGCCGGGCCCCCGACAGTGTACAGGCTGGGTGTGAAAGTCTTCCTTCAGGCCACCGCCCCCGCCTCTCGCAAGCGGTCGATCCGGTCGGCCGGGTAGCCGAGCAATTCGCCCAGCACGGCGTTGGTATGTTGTCCCAGGGTGGGCGGGGGGGCGGGCTCCGGGTCGACGTGGCCCGAGAACTTGATGGGATTGCCGGGCATGCGCACCGAGCCCTCGCGGGGCAGCGGCGTTTCGACCACCATGTTCCGGGCCAGCACCTGCGGGTCGCTCAGCGCCGCGGCGAAGTTCTGCACCGGGCCGCAGGGTACCCGGGCCTCGCGCAGGCGCTGCAACCAATACTCCGATGGCCGGGCGACCAGCTCCGCCTCGATGATGGCTTCGATGCGGATGCGGTGGGCCTGCCGGGCGGGCTGCTGGCGATACTCCGGCCGCCGCAGTTCCGCGTGATCGACCACCGCGAGAAAACGTTCGAAGAAAGCGTCGCCAATGCAGGCGATGATGATGTGGCCGTCCTGGGTGCGAAAGGCATTGTAGGGCACATGGACGAAATGGCTATTGCCAAGGCGGTCTGGAATATGTCCCGACATGAGATGCATCGTGGCCATATAGTTCAGCAGCGAGATCTGGCAGTCCAGCATCGAGATATCCACGTGCCGGCCCAGGCCGTTCGTATCGCGGGCGCGCAAGGCGGCGAGTACGCCAAGCGCGCCGAACAGGCCGCCGCCGAGGTCGCCGATCGGGATGCCGGCCCGCACCGGTGGCTGGTCGGCATGGCCGGTGATGCTCATGCCGCCACCCATCGCCTGCACGACCTGATCGAAGGCGGGACGCTGCGTATCGGGCCCCGTTTCGCCGAATCCCGTGACGCTGCAGGTGACGATGCGCGGATTGATCGCCGCCAGGCTGGCATGATCGATGCGCAGGCGGCGGGTGACGCCTGGGCTGAAGTTGTCGAAGACGATGTCGGCCCGCCGCGCGAGGTCGTAGAACACCGCGAGGCCGTCGGCCGCCTTGAGGTCGATGCACACGCTCTGCTTGTTGCGATTGAGGGTAAGGAAATACGCCCCCATGCCGTCGCGCGAGTAATGCGGGTCGTCGCGCAGCAACTGGCGGGTGCCCTCGCCCTTGCCGGGGGGCTCGATCTTGATGATGCGCGCTCCCAGGTCGCCGAGCAGCATGGCGCCGTAGGGGCCCGAAACCATGTGGGTCAGGTCGAGGATGGTGAGGCCGTCCAGGGCTTGCATGGCGGGATCGGGCCTAGCGTTGGAAGATGCCATCATTGAGGCTCGATGCCGGCGGCGCGGATCATGTCTCCCCAACGTTTGGTATCGCTGGCGATGAGCTCGCGCAGGCTGTCGGGCGTGCCGGGATAGGGTTGGATGTAGAGGTTGGCCAGGAATTCCCGGGTGGCCGGATCGCCGACGGCCTGGTTGACGAGCTCCGATAAGCGCTGCACCACTTCGGGCGGCGTGCCGGCTGGCGCCACCAGGGCCAGCCAGGCGACGAATTCATAGCCGGGCAGGCCGGCTTCGGTCATGGTCGGCAGATCGGGAGCCGCATCCAGTCGTTCGCCGGAGGTCACGGCCAGGACCTTGACCTTGCCGCTCTTGGCCTGGGTGATGCCCGTGGAGGCGTCGGTGAACATGAAATGCAACTGGCCGCTGGCGAGATCGACCACGGCCTGCGTGGTGGTTTTGTAGCCGATGTGCTGGCCCTTGAGGCCGGCCCGGTCGAGAAAGGATTCGACGGCCACCCGCCCTGTGGCGCTCGAGCTGCCGTAGTTGAGTTCGCCCGGGCGCTTGCGCACCACCTCGATGAGTTCATCCACCGAATCCACATCCAGCGTCGGCGATACGATCAGGGCCTGCGGCACCTGTACCAGGGTGGAGACCGGTGCGAAATCGGCCACTGGATCGAAGTTCAGTTCTTTGAAGAGGTGCTGGTTGGCGGAATGGGTGGAATTGGCCGCCAGCAGCAGCGTGTAGCCATCCGCCGGTGCCCGGGCCACATAGGCGGCGGCGATGTTGCCCACCGCGCCTTGCTTGGGTTCGACGACGAAGCTCTGGCCGGTCTGGCCGTGCAGGTGATCGGCGATGAAGCGCGTGGTGTGGTCGTAAGAGTTGCCGGGACCGAATGGCACGATGATGCGCACGGCCTTTTCGGGATAGGCGGTGGCGGTCTGGGCCTGGACGGCCGGCGCGGCGGCGGCAAGGGCCAGCGCGGCCACGGAAAGAGCGCGAGTCAGCATGGGAGTCTCCTGGTTTTGTTCGTCGTTGTGCGGGCGTGGCTTCAGAGGTAGCCGTGCTCGCGGTAGTAGCGTTCCGCCCCGGGGTGCAGGGCGAGATCCACCCCTTGCGGCATGCGCTCGGGCTGGATGGGATAGGTGAGGGGGCTTTGCTCCACCGGCATATGGCGAAAGCGGGCTTCGAACTCGGCGCGCTCTTCCACCATCACCGACGTGATGCGGTAGGCCAGCTCGTCGGGCATATCGTCGCGCACGATGATGGCCCAGTTCGACCAGTCCAGGCAGTCGATGGCCTGCTCATTGCGCAGCCGGCCGGCCTCGAGCTCGGCCGGGCGCAGGCCGTAGGTGGTGGTGAGTTCGCGCATCGCCTCCGGCTCGATCGGCAGGAAACGCATGGGAATGGTTTCGACCAGTTCGCGCCATTGCGAAACCATGATGGCTTCGTTGAAGACGGCCTGGGTTTCGCCGCGGATCGCCGTGCCGATGCAGGCGCGGGGGTTCTCGTGCTCGACGAAGCCGCCGCCCCAGCTTTCGAGATCGGCGGGCTCGATGCCGTGGGCGCGCAGCACGAGATCGATCACATAGCTGCACAGGTTGTCGATATCGCGCGTGGGGGTGGCGATCCGCAGTGGATAGCGTTTCTCGCGCAGATCGGAAAAGGACGTGATGCCGGTATCGGCCCGCACCGCCAGGGTCAGGCGATCGTCCTGCGGCAGCGCGCCCAGGGTGCGCAAGTTGGGAAAGGCCCTGCCGCCATAAAAATGGAGCCCGTCGCGCGCCCAGCTCACGCCGATATGGATTGGCGTGGTGATCGCGAGATCGGCCTCGCCGCGCCCTACCTGCTCGACGCTGTCGCGATACGCGCTGCCCGTCCGGATGGTGAATTTGGAAAGCGGCGCCGAGCGCCAGCGCATATGCGCCGAGATCCAGCCCAGGATGGTATGGAAATTGGCCGTGCCCCAATCGCCGACCATGGTTAGATTCACCCGTGGCCCTAGGTCCTTCGTCATGTTATCTCCCGTTGCTTGGCGTTCGTAGAAGGGTAGAAGGGAGGCCGATGAGCCATCGCGGTTCGTAACCGGCAAGGCGCATGATGGCCACACCCATGATTTAAGCAAACCGCATGCCAGTTTTTGGCAAAAACACAAGCTATTGATTATCCGAGAAAAATATCGCTCTTTCGCCAGCGGGGTGTTGCATTGCGACAGTCGTGCCTGTTTAATGCGACAGCATGGACACAGTGATGAACAGTGGGGTGGCGCCGGCACGGCCGGAGCCGCAGGTTGCCGCGGAGGCCGGCGGCGCCCCGGCGCGCGCCCGCTTGTGCTTCGTCAGCTACCGGCATCTCAGCGCCCTGGCGCAGCGGCTGATCGCCGATTACGCCGATCTGGCCGATATCGAGGCCGTGGATGCCGCCTTCGACTCGGCGATCGCCGTGGCTCGCGCCCGCGAGCGGGCCAGGCTGGTCGATGTCTTCATTAGCGCGGGCTCCAACGCCGCCCTGCTCAAAACGGCGGTGGCGGCCCCTGTGGCCACCATCAAGATCGATGGCTACGACATGCTGTTGGCGCTGCAGCGGGCCCGGCGCCATGCCGATACGGTGGGTATCGTCACCTTTGGCGAGCCCATCGCCGAACTGGAGGCCGTCAAATCGTTGCTGCAACTGCAAGTGGTGCAATATGCGTATCGCACCGAAAACGAAGTGCGACGCAGCCTGCTGGATCTGCGGCGCCAGGGCTGCCAGGTCGTGGTGGGCTCCAGCATCGTGGTCGAGGCCGCCGGGCAGATGGGTCTGCACGGCATCCTGGCCTATTCCGAGCGGTCGATCCGCCAGGGTATCGAAGACGCCATCGACATGGCCCGTGCCGCGAGCCGCGAGGTGGCTCGTTATCTGCGCAGGCAACGCCAGGAGCGGCGCCAGTTCGCGGTGCGCCATACATTCGACGACCTCGCGGGCGAGGCACCCGCCTTTGTCCAGGTTCGCGAGGCCGCGCGGCTCTACGCCCAGGCCGATGCCACCGTCCTGATCACGGGCGAAACCGGCACCGGCAAGGAGTGGCTTGCCCAGGCCCTGCATCATGCCAGCCGACGCCGATCGCGGCCGTTCGTTGCGCTCAATTGCGCGGCACTGCCCGAAACCTTGCTCGAGGGCGAGCTGTTCGGCCACGAGGAAGGGGCTTTCACCGGCGCCCGGCGGGGCGGACGCCCCGGCGTGCTGGAGGCCGCCAATGGCGGTTCGCTATTCCTCGACGAGATCGGCGATATGCCGCTGCCGCTGCAAACCCGCCTGCTGCGGGTGATCCAGGAGCGTGAAGTCACGCGGCTGGGCAGCGCCCGGCCGGTGCCGCTGGATATCCGGATTCTTGCGGCTACACACCAGCCGCTGGCCGACCTGGTAGCGCAGGGCCGGTTCCGCGCCGATCTGTATTACCGCCTGAATGTCTTGACATTGGCCCTGCCGCCCTTGCGCGACCGGCTCGACGATCTGGCTCCGATCGCCATTCGCCAACTGGCCCAGGCTTTGCGGCGCCTGGGCAGCGAACTCGACGCCCAGGCGCTGCTGGCGCCTTTTCTGCCGGCCTTGCGACGATACGATTGGCCTGGCAACTTGCGCGAGCTCGAGAATATGGGGGAACGCCTGGCGGCCCGTGCCTGCCGCTGGAGCCGGCTGGAGACGGTGGATTTCGAGGAGCTATGGCACGCCTTGCCCGAACTGGCGAACGGCCGGGCCGCCCATGGCGCCGTGACGCCTGAAACGGATTGGCGGGCGGTGCTGCAAAGCTGCGGAAACAATCGCAGCGAGGCGGCCCGGCGCCTGGGTATCAGCCGTTCTACGCTATGGCGCTGGTTGCGAGCCGCGCCGGCCGACGCCGGCTGATTCGTCGCCCTCAGCGCGAACCGTCCGCCGCCTCCTTGTCGCGGTACATGGCCAGGTCGGCCGCTTTGAGCAGGCTGAAACTGTCTTCACCATCCTCGGGGTACATGGCGATGCCGACCGAGGTGCCTACGGTGACGATGACGCCGGCGGGGATATCGGCCAATGTTTCGAGCGGCCGCTGGAGCGCGGCTTTGAGAGCCTCCGCCTTGTGCTCCGCTTCGGCCAGGGTGGTGGGCGCGGCGAGCACCATGACGAATTCGTCGCCTCCCAGGCGCGCGAGGAAGTCGCCGGGCCCCGCCTGCTCGCGCAGGCGCTGCGCTACCTCACGCAAGGCGCGGTCGCCGTTTTCGTGGCCATAGCGATCGTTGATGGGTTTGAAGCGATTGAGGTCGGCAAACAGCACGGCGAAACCACGGTCCGCCGTCCCGCGGCTGGCGGCTTCGATCTGCAGCTCGAGAAACGGCTGCAGCGCATTGCGGTTGGCCAGGTCGGTGACCCGGTCGGTGAACAGAGCCTGTTGCATGGCCTCGAAGCTGCGCGCCAGGCGGCCGATTTCGTCGTTGCGCGCCACTTGCGGCAGCTTCGACGGGCGGCCGCGGCTGAGCGCGTCGACCGCGGCGCAGAGGTCGCCGATGTCGTCGGCCACCCGGCCGAAGCTGCGCAGGCCGAGCACCAGCGCGACCGCCATCGCCAGGGCGCCCAGCAGCGTCGCGCCCAGGGAGGCCAGGGCCACATCGCCTTCGATGTCCTGGATCGGCACGACGATGAGCGTCAACCAATCGAGTCCGGCCTCGTCGGTCAGGCGCTCGTAGGCGACATAGACCCCTTCGCCGTCCAGGCCTTCCAGCATCCGGATGCCCACCGTATCGGGCGTCGCGGCGCGGGCGCGCGGCAGAAGGGCCCGCAGAGCGGTCTGGATCAAAGGCGATGGATCATCGTGGATATTGACGCGTTCCAGGTTGCCGTCGGTATCGCGCTGGAGGTTATCGGTGAACGAGGCGGCGATCAGGTCGCCATCGGGCTCGACGATCATGGCAAGCGCATTCGGCGTCAGCGGCAACTGCGACATGAAGAGATTGAGCTGGCTCAGCGACACGTCGGTGGCGACCACGCCGCCCACGCCGCCCGCTTCGGCAAGCACGTGGCGCGCCCGCGTCACCACCAGGTCCTGCGATGAGAAATCGACGTAGACCGATGTCCAGGTGTGGCCCGTGGCCGATCGGCCGGCCCGGTACCAGGGACGGGTGCGTGGGTCGAAGACCTGTTCTTCCTTGCGCACGAACCGGGGCTGCCCCACCAGGCTGTCGAGGCGCAGGATGTCGCGGGCGGTGCCGTCCCGCAGCCGTAGGCGCACCTCGACTTCGTCGGGGGCCAGCCGCTTGATGCCAAAGCCTTGTCCGGCCTCATTGCCGTAGTACACGTAGTCGTTGGGTTCGGGATGCAGCGTCGTTGCCGCCCAGAACCGCTCCTGCAGTTCGCGGAGGTTGTCGCGGATGTCGGGGCTGGCCAGCTTGCCGCGTGGAAACGCGGTTTCCAGAACGGCGCCGGAACCCAGGATGTGCCGGTCTACCATCTGGCCGATGCGCTCGACTTTTTCGGTAAGCAGCTCATCCATCAAATTGCGTACCAGGGCCGCGCCCACGCTGTACGACAGGATCGCGACAATCACCGTGAAGGCGGCCAGGATCGCAACGAAGGGAAGAATCAGACGGAATTTGAGCGTGGTCTGGCGGCCGGCCGGCGGCGGGACTGGCGTAGCGTCGGGAATCATGAAGGCAAGGAGACGGTGCGGCCGGGTCGGGAACGGCTCGTGCTGGTGTCGACATTCCGGATGATACCCAAGCCCAGCGCCATGAATTCACCCAAGGACGCCACCCTGTACCGGATGGTCATGCCGGAGCATCTTTGCCCGTACGGCCTGAAATCGCTGGATCTGCTGAAGCGCCACGGATACGAGGTGGAGGACCATCCTCTGCGAACCCGCGCCGAGACGGAGTCCTTCAAGGCCGGGCACGGCGTCGAGACCACGCCGCAAGCCTTTATCGATGGCAGGCGGATTGGCGGCTACGACGACCTGCGTGCATTTTTCGGCAAACCCGTGAAGGACGAGAACGCGGTCACGTATGTCCCGGTCGTTGCGCTGTTCGGCATGGCGGCAGCCATGGCGTTGGCCGCCGGGTGGGCGGCATTCGGCGGCGTGGGCATCATCCGGCTCGGCGAGTGGTTCATTGCCTTCGCCATGTGCCTGCTGGCGCTGCAGAAGCTGAGGGATGTCGAAGCCTTCTCCACCATGTTCCTCAACTACGATCTGCTGGCCAGGCGCTGGGTGCGCTATGCCTATCTTTACCCGTTTGCCGAAGGCCTGGCGGGAGTGCTGATGATTGCCGGCGTATTGCGCTGGCTGTCGGTGCCGCTGGCCTTGTTCATCGGCACGGTGGGGGCGGTTTCCGTGTTCAAGGCGGTGTATTGGGATAAACGGGAACTGAAGTGCGCCTGCGTGGGCGGCGGCAGTAATGTGCCCCTGGGTTTCGTGTCGCTGACCGAGAACCTCATGATGGTGGCGATGGCGATCTGGATGATGGCCAAACCCGTATCGCTCGGCTAGATCGTACCAGGCGTGAATCACGCTAAGATCTATCCCCCATCACATATCCGGAGAGGCGAGATGCATCGTAGAACCTTTACGCTCGGGGCGCTGGCGCTTGCCGCCCTGGCGGGTGGCGGCGGCCTCCAGGCCCAGGAGAATTACCCCGACAAGGCGATCACCCTGTTGATTCCCTTTCCGCCCGGCGGCGGCACCGATATCCTGTCGCGGCTGGTGGCAACCAAGCTGGGCGAGGCCAAGCAATGGAAGGTGGTGCCCGACAACCGCGGTGGCGCGGGCGGCACCATCGGCATCACCACCGCCACGCGCGCCAAGCCCGATGGCTACACCCTCGTGATGGGCCAGAAGGACAATCTCGCCGTCGGTCCCTGGCTCTACAGCGGCGCCAATTACAAGCCCACCGAGGATCTCATGCCGGTCGCCCATGTGGGCTACACCCCCATCCTCATCGTTACGAGCGCGCAATCCCGCTTCCAGACGCTGCAGGATGTGATCGACGAGGCGCGCAAGGCGCCCGACACCATTACCTACGGCTCGCCGGGCAATGGCACCACCATTCATCTGGCCGGCGAGAGTTTCAAGAACGCCGCCAACATCAATATCCGCCATATTCCCTACAAGGGTTCCAACCCGGCCATGATGGACGTGCTCTCCGGCAACGTCGATCTCATGGTGTCGTCGGTGCCGTCCGCCATGGCGCAGATCCAGGCCGGCGCCCTGCGGCCGCTGGCCGTGACCTCGGCCCGGCGCAGTACCTCATTGCCCGAGGTGCCCACGGTGGCCGAATCCGGGTTTCCCGACTTCGACGTGAGCACCTGGTACGGGGTGTTCGCGCCGGCCGGAACCAACGCCGCGGTGGTCGGCAAGCTGAATGCCGAGATCAACCGCCTGCTGGAGGTTCCCGACGTCCGCGCGGCAGTCAATGCCCAGGGGGTGGAAGTCGAACCCCTGACCCCCGAAGCCTTCGGCGAGCTCCTGGCCCGTGATTACCGCGCCGCCGAGGACCAGGTCAAAGCCGCGGGCCTGAAGCTGGAATAAGCGTCGGCCACCGCATCATGGCGGAAACGCCAGATCGCGGTGGCCGGGAGACCGCGAACACGGATGGCGTCAGGGGGCCGCCGGCGCCTCGAGATTGAAGAACGCCACCGCGTTATCGTGACGGATCTTGCGCTGAGCGGCCTCGGGCAAGCCGGCATTGGCCACCAGGCGGCCCACTTCCTGTTCGCCGAGCGGATAGGGATAGTCCGAGCCCAGCAGCACGCGGTCTTCGCCCATCACGTCGACCAGCAGGCGCAGCGAGCGGGGATCGAACACCGCGCTATCGACATAAAAGCGCCGCACGTATTCCGAGGGCGGCCGCGGACAATCCTGCCGCACGATATCGCGGTTGTGCCAGGCGTTGTCCACCCGGCCGAGCAGGAAGGCGAAGCTGCCGCCGCCGTGCGCGAAACACAGCTTGAGCGACTCGGGAATCCGCTCGAAGGCGCCGGATAGAATCAGCGACAGGATGCCGAGCTGGGTTTCGGCCGGCATCGCCACCAGCCAGGGCAGCATCCATTGTTTCATGCGGCCGTCGGTCATCATGTCCCAGGGATGCACGAGAACGGGCATGCCGAGGTGGGCGCAATGGCTCAGAAAGTCCACCAATTGCTCGTCGTCGAGGTCCCGCTCGCCCACGTGATTGCCGATCTGCACGCCGATATGGCCGGTGTCGCGGGCGCGTTCCAGCTCGCGGCAGGCGAGGTCGAGGTCTTGCAGCGGCACCTGGGCCAGCGCCTTCAGGCGGCGGGGGGCATGGGCGCAGTGTTCGAGGGTGAGGTCGTTCATGCGCGCGGCCCAGTCGGCGGCCGGCTTGGCCGCATAGCCGTAGCCGAACATCACCGGCGTGGCGCAAACCACCTGCAAATCCACCTCCTGGGCGTCCATGGCCGCGATACGGAGCGCCGGATCCCAAAGCGAGGCGTCCACCGGCCGGAAGCGCTGCTCGCCGGTCATGATATGGCCGGTTTCCCCGCCGGGGTCTATTTGCAGCCAGGGCGCGCGGACGGGATCCAGGGCGGCGGCTTCGGCTTGGCTGATGCGCGGAAACAGGTGCGCATGCATGTCGATCTTGTGGTACGGCATGGCGGATGTTGATTCAGGCGGAGTGGGCATGCTTGCCGGGATGCACCGTGCCGCATTGCGGACAGGTGCGTTTGTCGGTACTTTGATAGAAGGCCTCGAAAAGCGGCGGCAGGTCGTTGACGATGCTTTGCAACTGCACCTCCACGCGATGCACCAGGTGGCCGCAATCGTCGCAGTACCACTCGAAACCGTCGATCAGGCCGGCCGGGCGCTGGCGCTCGATCACCAGGCAGGCGCTGCCGGCCTCGGGCCGCTGGGGTGAGTGACGCACATGCGGCGGCAGCAGGAAGATATCGCCTTCCTTCAGGTCCACCCGCTCGGGCTTGCCGTCGATCCACAGCTTGAGCCAGGCATTGCCGCGAAACTGATAAAAGAACTCTTCCAGCGGGTCGTCGTGGTAGTCGGTGCGATGGTTGGGACCGCCCACGACGGTGACGAGAAAATCGCTATCTTGCCAGATCTGCTGGTTGCCCACCGGCGGCTTGAGCAGATGTTCGTGCTCGGCGAGCCAGCGCTGGAAGTTGAAGGGAAGGCCATAACGTAGCATCGCGGTCTCCTGGATCGGCGCGCCGTCGCCCTCGCGGCGGCAACGGTCCCCAGTCTAGGCGTATCGCGTCTTGGGCCGCAAATAGAGAATTGGTCGAGCGCCATGCAGGATTGCTATGGCCCAGCCGCGACCATCGCCGTGCATCCATGCGCGAGCCCGGCAAAACGCTTCGGCAAGGCGGCCCAAATCCGGTGAGGGTTGGCAAGGCCGCACCGCCGGCGTATCAATCCGGCTCGCTGGCCACGCGATGCAGGCAGTCGATCAGCGCCAGACAGGCGGGCGAGGAGGGACGCAGGGTACTGATGGAGTATCCCACGCGGCCAAAGCCGCCGAAGGCATCCAGCGCCAGACGGCACAGCAGCCCGCTTTCAATCCATTGGCGCGCGGCGTCCAGGGGCAAGAAGGCCACCGCGTCGGTGCGCTGGAGCACGCCCAGGTTGGTTTGCAGCGAGAGCGATTCGAGGCGGTGGCGCGGCAGGGGCAGACCGGCTTCGCGGAACACCTGCTCCACCGACTGCCGCAAGGGCGAGGCGGGCGTCGGCAGTATCCACCAGCCGTCCTGCAACTGATGCAGGCTGGCCGGCGCGGCGCCCGCCAGCGGGTGGCGGGGCCGGGCGAGCAGGCAGAGGTCTTCGTGGTAGAGGGGATAATGCGCGATCTGCCCCGCCAGGGCGGCGGGATCGTCGGTATCAGGCAGCCGGCCGACGATGATGTCGAGTTCGCCGCGCGCCAGCGCCGGAAAGAGTTGCCGCGAAGGGCTTTCGGTGATGCTGGCCTGGATGCCGGGGTGCTGGCTCATCAGGCGGGCCAGCGCGGCGGGCAACAAGCGGGCCGAGGCGGAAATCAGCGTGCCCACCGCCACGTGGCCGGCCGCGCCGCCCAGCACCGCGTCGACCTCATCGGCGAGGTAGCGGACTTCGGCCAGCCATTGGCGGGCACGCCGGCCCACCACCTGGCCCAGCTCGGTGGGAATCACCCCCCGGCTGGTGCGCTCGAACAGCGGCGCGCCGAGGGTCTTCTCCAGCTCCTGGATCGCGCGGGTGACGGTGGGCTGGGCCAGGTGCAGTTCTTTGGAAGCGGCCGAGAGCGACCGGTGTTCGAGCACGCGTTCGAACACCTGCAACTGTTGCAGCTTGAGCCGATGCAGCAGGAGGTGCGGGGTCATGAGCGCAGCGGCAAGGGGGCTTCTTGTGGATCGTAACCCCGGCCGCGCAACCAGTCGCGCAGGGCGAGCCCCGTGGCTCGCGGCCAATACGTGACTTCGGCAAATGGTACGTGCCGCCATTCGGCGAGCTCTTCGTTGAGCACGATCTCGCCTTCGGCCCGCACGTGATAGGCAATGATGAGTTGGTTCTGCCGATCGAAAGGGTAGTGACCGATGAGCTGTGGCGGTTGGGTGGCGCGCAAGCCCAGTTCTTCTTCCACTTCGCGCGCCGCGGCGGCGGCGGGGTCTTCCGCCTGTTCCAGAAAGCCCGTCACCAAGGCGAAAGTGCCTGCCGGCCATTGCACATTGCGCGCCAGGACCAGACCGCCGCGATGCTCGACCACCGCCGCCACGACGGGCGTGGGGTTGTTCCAATGAATGAAGCCGCAATGGCGATCGGGACATACCCCGCGGGGAAACCCGCCGAGTTCGATTGTCTCCAGCGGTTGGCGACAATGCGGGCAATACAGGAATCCGGAGGCCATGGTGTCAGTGAAGTTCAGGGTGAGGTCGCAACGCTCGCATATCGGGCCGCCTTGCGCAAGTGCGGGCAGCGGCACGCGCTTTCGCTAGAATTGGGGCAGTTTGAAGACTTTCGGGGGCCGCGCATGCAACAGACCTTGAGTTTCGTCACGCTGGGTGTGGCCGATCTGGCCCGCAGTCGCAAGTTCTACCGTGCACTGGGTTGGCGCGAATCTTCCGGCAGCCAGGCCGAAGTGGCGTTTTTTCAGGCCGGCACCGTGGCGTTCGCCCTTTTTGGCCGAGAAAACCTTGCCGTCGACGCCGGTGTGGCCGCCGCAGGCGAGGGTTTCGCGCGGTTTACCCTGGCCCACAACGTGCGCACCGAGGCCGAAGTGGCCGGCACGCTGGCCGAGGCCGTGGCCGCCGGCGGCAGCCTGGTGCGGCCGGCGGAGCGTGCGCATTGGGGCGGGATGCGGG
>JALOAI010000011.1 GCA_023228945.1 Pigmentiphaga sp.
CGCTCGGGGAAGAAGAAGCGGTTGACGTGCGCGCCTTGCGATTTGTAGCGCAAAAGGGGAACCTGGCTGACCAGCAAGAAGTCGCTGGCGATGCGTCGCTGCAACTCCGCATTCTCTTTTGGATAGACCTCGGAGATGGGGGTGCCGATGACGGCGATGGTGCGCCCGCCCGCTTCGATGGCGGTTTGGTGCGCGATCGTATCCACGCCTTGGGCTAGGCCCGAGACGATGGTGAAATCATGCTCGACCAAGCCTCGTACCAGCTTGCGCGTGCGGGCCGCGCCTTCGCTGCTGACCTTGCGTGTGCCCACGACGGCTACGCGGCGGGGGGCTTCGGCCAGTTCCCATGAGCCCAGGAAGTACAACAGTTCGATGGGTTCGACCGCGTCACGCAATCGGCTAGGGTAGTCGTGGGTGCCGTTGATGCGCAGGCCAAAGCGTTCGATGCCGCGCTTGGAAAAGTGCTGAATGACTTCGTCGGCGGCGTGTTGCGCCGCGTCTTCATCGACCAGGTCGGATGGCAGGCTGCCAGGATTGGCTTGGAATAGTTCGGCCAAGCGCTTGGTGCTGGTCTTCGGCTGCTGCCAGAGGTACTCGTACGCACCCATTTCGATACGGGTATCGACAGGCTTGTTCGCAAGTAATTCTGGCCATGGGCTCATGACGTCCGCTCCAATGTTTTCGTCAGTGTATCCCGGGTGTTCTCGTAAGTTCAGCATGGATATATTTTGCTGTTTAAATATACAGTATCTATGACTGATTGTCATCTTTGAATCGCCGCTGCCATTGGGCAATCAGGGGAGGGGGTCATCTTCTGTGGGCTCGGCCACGTAGCCGGTGGGATCGTCGATCCACGCTTGCAGGGCTTGGGCAGACCAGCCGCTGGCCCTGCCCCCCAGCTTGACCGGCGCGGGGAAGCGTCCTGCGGCGATACGCCGGTAGAGGGTGGGGCGGCTCAGGGCGGTGATGCGAATCACGTCCTTCATGCGATAGAAGGCAGGCCGAAAGCCTGGTGCACCGCTGTTCTGTCTCGGTGTAGCCATAACGATCTCCCAAGGTGTCGATATGGCTCCATCATCCGGCAGATGGCTTGCGGACCCAACCCGATAGGGCGTAGTCGGGCGTAGCGTCGTCCTCGCGCGCGAGGACGCGCCGGATACGGCCGATGGCTAGTGGTAAGGCAGCGGCTCAACCCCCATGTACCGCGCAGTACCCGCCTGACTCGTATGTGTCTTTCCAGGCTGAGGGGGCCAGGAGCGTGGCGCCGACGATAGGGTTGCGGCAGCGATGCCCCTTCTGTGTCGTTGCCGAGCAGTACACGCTTCCTTGGCTGGCGACCCACTCGATATAGTTCGTGCGGCTCAAACCCACCAGCTCGCCATAGACTGCGTACTTGTCTTGCAGCAGGCGCAACGCCTGTTCAGGAGTCGCCACCACAGTCCGGTTGCCGCCCAGCGCAGGCACTCCGACGGCCAGTTCGCAGCCCGATTCCGCCAATGCCCTGAGCAGATTCAATTTTTCCATGTGTTTTTTCTTGAAAGACCGTCAGTGTAGGGACCAGGGCGTGATGTCGTGGTCGTTTTTCCCAAAAGCCGTCCTGTCCATCATCGTTTGAAAAATTTGCATGACTGCGGCTTCGCTAGGTTGATTCAATTCCTGGTTGGCAAGTCGCACTGCTGCGGCCAATGCCGCTTGGACGTGCTGGCTCACCACGCGCGGCGGTGCCATCCAACCAAGGGGAGGACCGTCAAATAGCGCCAGTGCTTCATCGTTGTCGTCGTGGTGGAACATGAGTCTGCCCTGATGTTGGTAAGCCCACATCTTCTGCGATGGGGCAGGGGCTGTCTATTCGTAGTTCTCACAGGGATAAAAATGTCTGTCCTCGGCGTGACGGGTGAAGGGTGCCTATGGCCCCGGGCTTCTTATCGAAAAGCTAAGTACTGTGCGGTCGGACAAAAGGGCGATACGTTGCCGTCTGCATCGCGGTGTCCGGCTTCAAACATTCTTATGCGTCTCCGCTTCACGGACCGGGCTGCTTCAGGTTCGCGTATGCGCTCATCCCTGGCGGGACTGGCTTTCGCCAGCCTTGCCCATCCCTGACGCCTGCCGCGTACCTGTCGACACTTGCCTTCAAGCCTGGGGGAGGGTGGGGCGGCCTTGCTTTGCCGTCAGTGTGTCACGGCGTGCTCCGTCGTCAAGGACGGCGCGCGTCGAAACGCGCTTGCGGCCGTGGGCCGTCTTCGACCCTGTGACAACGTGCGCTGCGCCGTGCCTTTTTCGGTTCCGGGGCAATTCCGCCCGATTCCGAACCGGAGGCAGTTATGTCGCAATATTCTCTTTCCCTTGATTCCGATACCTTGAATACCGGTGCGTTGCTGGTGCGTGAGGTTGATGGTGCCGTGCGTGCAGCAAGCCGCAAGGAAATCCTGACAGTGGCGCGTGAGCTGGTCAATGTTGATGAGTTGCATGGGCAGGCGCTGGACAACCCGGCGACGGTGCGCAATTTTCTGCGGATGAGGTTGAATAGTTCACTGGAGCACGAAGTATGCGGGCTGATTCTGCTCGACAGTCAACATCGGCTGATCGACTATCTGGAGCCGTTTCGCGGCACGATCAATCAGGCGTCGGTCTATCCGCGTGAGATCGTAAAAATTGCGTTATCCCGAAATGCCCTGTCGATCTTCCTGGTCCACAATCATCCCTCGGGCCTAGCTGAAGCCAGCCAAGCGGATATCGCGCTGACCAAGCATCTGAAGCGGGCGCTGGCACTGGTCGATGTCCGATTGTTGGATCACTTCATCGTGGCTGGCGCGACGGTGCTGTCGATGGCCGAACAGGGACTTGTCTAGAGGTCATCGTCGGGAAGCCTGCGGGCTTCCTTTTATGTAGTCCGGTAAGGTGAGGGGCCAGACAAGCGCTGCGCCGAGTAGACGATACGCCATTGCGACTCGGTGCAGGTGTTCGGTGGCGGATCGATTACCGAAACACCTTTTTTGCTAATACGACTACGAAAAGCGAAATCCATATGGCGCCCACTAACGCCTCCACTGTGCTCAATATTCGGAGCCAGGGCCTGTCTGCGTCGTATGTGATATCGCCAAACCCAAGCGTTGCGAATGTCGTAAACGACAGGTAGATTGACTCTAGATAGCTAGCCCACGTCGATTCATGTGTGCTGGGTGTGCCGAGCCAAAGATATAAACCTGAAAACCCAAGAGCGAGAAGCCCACCCCATAGCAACACACGAACCGGTTTCGTTGCATAGCCAGATAGAAGTCCGGAGGTAAGGCTTCCAATCCACATGAAGAATTCAGGGGCGGAGCGCCGCAACTTGAGATAGGGCCAGAGAATGTGCTTTCTTTGAGCGGTCTTCTCACGGTAGACGTATTTATCCACATGAGACCAAAGTTCCGCTCGTTCATACGCGAGCCTGATGCTACGCAGAAAATCTGGTAACTGTTCAACTGGCATGGTGCGAGACTTCCATTGCCGCGAAGGATCAAGGTCGAATTGAGTTCGGTAGTTGACCTTCAAATCCTCGAACAATGTACCTTCGAAGTACGCTCCTCGAAAGTCAGTTCCTGAAAAATCGCATTCACGAAAGCCGGACTCCCAGAAACATGCGTTGACGGCCATGCAGTCCGTGATCCGTGTGCAAAAGCCGCCG
Source organism: Pigmentiphaga sp. (assembly GCA_023228945.1). Taxonomy (GTDB): domain Bacteria; phylum Pseudomonadota; class Gammaproteobacteria; order Burkholderiales; family Burkholderiaceae_B; genus Verticiella. The sequence continues at coordinate 3,668 of JALOAI010000011.1, forward strand.
GAAGCGGCGAAAACCGTGTCAGTGAGATTGCACCTTTCGAATCGTGCGTACGAGAGATCGGTTCTCTCCAGATTTGACCCGGCAAGATTGCAGTTATAGAACGACGCATAGTTCAGCGCCTTTACTTCAAAAGATGGCGTATTCGATATATCTTCGTTGTAGAACTTAATCCCGCGTAGGTCATCGTGTGTCAGTACCCAAAACTCGCTTTCGGCCATCGCGTCGGGTGGATAGATTGGGTGGCCATAGGGGTCCTTGTTATCCTCGTGGTCTAAGACATAGGGGTCAAGGATCGCCCTGACTTCAACCGAGTTTTTGAGCCCTGCGAGTACCTTATCGCGTACCTGAGAGCCTGTTTCCGTGTCCCAGCGATTGATCAAGAAACGTTGTGTGTGCAGATCGAACTTGAAACCGTCTTTTTCCATAAATACACAGAGCCTTTAGAAACTGTCGAGGGCGTTCGCCGGACACTCCGAATGCGATTTCTCATTCAGGTACATCCTCAATGCTGACATTAACAACATTTAAGAATGTATCAATAAACGACGCATGTTGCCTTTGAAGGCCATTACATAAACGGCTTATATGGCGTCCACGCTTCGCGCACCGCGCTGTTCCAGATTCGCTAGCCGCTCATCCCTGAAAGGACTGGCTTTGACCAGCCTTACACATCCCTGACGCCTACGGCCCGGCTTCTCCGCTTCGGGCCTGCGCGCTGGCGCTTGCGTGCAGTCGGCACACCAAACCCGGCCATTGCCTGTCCAGCCATCTTTTCTGACTTCATCACCTTGTCCGCGACTGTAGCCCGTGGCCGCGTGCCGTCAAGGCGCGCCAGGCCGTGTCCTCGGCTGCGCCTGCGGGCCGCACCCACCTGACGCTTTTCTCCTTGACGGCCCTGCGTCCGTGGGCTCCTGACCGTCGCGGGCGACGAACTCAGGAAAGACGGTGGCAACGAGGCCAACCGGGTTCTTCGTGCCGACCGCACATCAACAGCTCAAAAGCGTTGGGCTTCCGAATCTTGGAGTCCGGTGTGCGGTGAACAGCAAACCCTTTCTTTGTCAGGAGAAACATCATGCTTGCATCCCGCTTCGCTTCCCATTCCCCGGTGCTTCGCAGCGACCGCCCGCTGTCGGACGATCAGATCAGGGCCGTGGTTCCGTCCATCTATGCCGATGCACCACACGAAAGCCGTTCAGAACGCTACCGCTACATTCCGACGGCAGCGGTGCTGACGGAGCTACGGAAAGAGGGGTTTGAACCCTTCATGGTGACGCAGACCTGCGTACGCAACGAAGACCGGCGCGAACACACCAAACACATGATTCGCCTGCGCCATGCCAATCAGGTGAACGACAGTATCGCCAACGAGATTATTTTGCTCAATTCCCACGATGGCACCAGCAGTTATCAGATGCTGGCGGGCGCATTCAGATTCGTCTGCGCAAATGGGCTGGTGTGCGGCGACACCGTGGCCGATGTGCGTATCCCGCATAAAGGCGACATTACCGGGCAGGTGATCGAAGGCGCGTATGAAGTATTGAGCGGCTTTGAACGGGCGCAGGAATCCCGCGAAGCCATGCAATCCATCACCCTGGACGAGGGAGAAGCGCAAATTCTCGCCTGCGCCGCGCTGGCCCTGAAATACGACGACCCCGACAAGCTTGCACCGATCACGGAAAGCCAGATTCTGATGCCGCGCCGCTACGACGACCGCCGCCCCGATCTGTGGATGACCTTCAACCGCCTGCAAGAAAACCTCATCAAAGGCGGCTTGCGTGGCCGCAGCGCCAATGGTCGCCGCCAGAGCACCCGAGCGGTGCAAGGCATTGATTCCGATATTCGTCTGAACCGTTCCCTGTGGCTGCTGGCTGAGGGCATGCGCCAGTTGAAAGCCTGATTCCTCTATGCGGCAGGGGCAGGCAGCCACCCTTGCCGCGCTTTTCATGGCTGCACTGCAAAACCTCAAGGAGTTTTCACCATGAACACGATCCATCAAACCGAAACCCAAGCCATCGACACCGCTACGCAGGACGTCGCCGCCCCGGCGCAGCAGTCGCAAAGCATGTTGCTGGTGCCACTGTCGCAGCTTCGCGCTTCCAAGCGCAATGTACGCAAGATCAAACAGTCTATTGATGCCCTGGCCGAGAGCATCGCCCGCGTCGGCTTGCTGCAAAACCTCACCGTCATCCTGGCCCGCGACGGCGAGCATTACGAAGTCGTAGCCGGTGGCCGTCGCCTTGCCGCGCTCAAGCTGTTGGCCAAGAAACGCCGCATTCCGAAGGATTGGGCGGTGCCTTGCCTGCTGGTGGCGGACGCCAGCGCCCGCACCGTGAGCCTGACCGAAAACGTGCAGCGCGAAGCCATGCACCCCGCAGACCAGTTTGAAGCCTTCGCCGCATTGGTGGCCGAAGGCCGACCCATCGAGGATATTGCGGCGGATTTTTCCGTCACGCCGCTGGTGGTGCAGCGCCGCTTGAAGCTGGCGAACGTCTCGCCGCGCCTGCTGGCCGATTACCGCGCCGATGCCGTGAACCTTGAGCAGTTGATGGCGCTTCCCATTACGGACGATCATCAGGCGCAGGACGCGGCATTTTATGAAGCGCCGGAATGGCAGCGCAGCCCCCATGCCTTGCGTGATCGGTTGACCGAGCGGGAAATTGACGCCTCCCATGCACTGGTGCGTTTTGTGGGGCTGGACGCCTACGAAGCCGCCGGCGGCGGTATCCGTCGTGATTTGTTCGCACAGGACGAGAGCGGCGTGTATGTGACCGATGCCGCATTACTCGAAACGCTGGTGCGCGAGAAGCTGGACGGCCACGCCGCCGAGGTGAAGGCCGAAGGGTGGGCATGGGTGGATGCCACCCCCGTCGCCACTTACGCCGACCTGCAAACCTTCCAGCATGCCCCGCGTGAGCGGCGCAACCCCACCAAACGGGAAAGCGACCGCATGGAAAAGCTGGAAACCAAGATGCAGGCCATCGGTGAAGCCATTGACGCGGCACTGGACGAGGACGACGAGGAAAAGGCCGACGCCTTGCAGGAGGAAGGCGACCGCGTGGGCGCACAGTTGCAGGCGCTGGAAGATCGCTTGCTGGACTACAGCCCGAACGTCAAAGCCGCTGCCGGTGCCATCGTCACGCTTGACCGGCAAGGTGACATTGTTGTGCATCGCGGCCTGATGCGTGAAGCGGAAGCCCGCGCACTGCGCACTCTGGAACGCTTGCGCCAAGGCTTCAGCGGCGAAGACGACGCGAACGGCGAAGGCGAGGATGACGAGCAACCCAAGACGGCTTCCATGTCCGACCGGCTGGCGCAACGCTTGAGCGCTCACCGCACCGCCGCGCTGCAAATTGAACTGGCCCGGAATCCGCAAGCGGCCCTGGCCGCTGTGGTGCATGGCATGGTGCAGACGGTTTTGCAGCGTGATCGCTACCATCGCTACGGCTTGCCGCTGGAAATACGCCTGACCGTGCAAGACCGGCTGGAAAGCATAGTCCCGGACTGGCCGGAATCCCCCTCCGCCGTGGCGCTGGCCGAACTGCAAAAATCCATAGGCGAGGACTTGCCGCAGGATAGCGCCGATCTGTTCGCTGTCTTGCTGGAAAAACCGCAAGATGCACTGGTGCGGCTGCTGGCGGTCTGCGCGGCGGCCAGCGTGGATGTTGTCACGCCCCGCGCTACGGCACAGCAACCGGGTGCGGCACTGGCGCAGGCGGTGGGGTTGGACATGGCGGTATGGTGGCAGCCCACTGCCGAGGGTTATTTCAAGCACGTTTCCAAGGCCGTGATTCTGGATGCCGTGGGAGAGTTCGCGCCTGACCATGTTTCCCGGTTGGCGAAGCTGAAGAAAGTCGACATTGCCAGCGAAGCCGAGCGGCTGGTGAACGGGTCGGGCTGGATGCCCGCCATCTTTCGGGTGGAAGAACGGCAGGACGAAGCCGTCGAAACCGACGAAGCGGCTGATGCAGTAGCCGTATAACCTTGAAGATAGTCCAGCGCCCTGGTTCCAGCCGGGGCCAACAGCTACTGCCAAATCAGCCGACCGCCGCCCACAAAGAAAGCGGCGAGCGGAGTGTGTAAGACAAGCGCCTGGGGTCGAGCGGTCATCGCTACGCTGGACAAATAGCAGCCCATCCAGGCGCAAGGTACGGAATGACAAGGGCTGTCATAAAGTCTTCATCGCTTATGCACAGGCTTGCGCACAGAATCTGTGGATAACGTGATGCGTGTCGGCGCAAGCGCCGCCCGGCTGTCGGACTGCGCCCCATGCCGGCTTTGCCGTCACGGCCATTCGGCTTCCATCCCTCACGCCTTCGCGCCTGGGCGCTGCGCACTCCTGTTTGCCGATTGCCCTGCGGGCAACCATTGAAATTCAGCCGCGTTTTCAGCGGAAGTTTCCAACACAAAATCAAGTGACACGGTATGGCTGTCTTGCTTGCGGCCATTGTGGCATGTCGTTCTTAATTTCAAGGGCGGCACGTCGCCGGGGGCGCCGCTTGCGGCCGCTGGCCGTCTTTGACCCTTGAAACCTGCGCTGCGCCATGCCTCCAGGGTTCCGGGCAATCCCGCCCTGAATACCGGAGATCATCATGTCCAATATCAATGTCGAAACCGAACATCCCCTTATCACCTTGCAGCGCGTGGCAGATGACAAGCGCATGGACTTTCTGCCGAAAGCCCTGGGTGCAGATTACCTGCAAGGGGAGCGGCTGATTTTTAGTTGGCTACGCGAACTCAGTAGCGACTATCAGGGCGGCTACTGGCATTACTACTGGTTGTCGAACGGGGCCTTTTACATGGCACCGGACATCACATCAAAATTGCGCCTGGTATGGGCAAATAATTTCTTTGACGGTGAAATGTCGGCTGATGCGGCTGGCATCGTTGCCACGCTCTATGGGTTGAATCACCTCAGTTCCATCACGCATAGCGATATGCTGATCGAGCGTTATCACGGGCTGTGCCAGTATGTAGGCCAGCACCCCGAGTCGAGTTTGATCTGGCGTGCCATTGACTAAGCGGCAGCAGTCCACCCGCGCGAAAGCGCGGGCGTTGGTCGTATGGCTATGCGTCTCCTTTCAGGGCTGGGCGGCTTCGGTGCGCGGTCGCAATTTCTGAGGCTTGGCGCCTATCGGCACTGTGCACTTTGCTTTCAGTAAGGACAACGTCTCGCCGATGCTGGGTCGCGCGGCTGGGGACATTTAGTCGTGTGCGCCGCAACAGCGGCACATTGAATACAGCGTCATGGCTCTGTTGGGTGCTCAACACCGTTGATCGGCTCAAGGGCAGAACCATTGACGCAAGACATAAGGACGGACAGACGCGCTCAGCAAACGGGCGTGCAGGCAGCAAGTACGCCACGCCGCGCCCGGGCAGGTTGCCGCCATCTCCTTCATCCGTGACCCTGGTACCGATGGCGTACCGATCAGGGCACGTCCAGACCGAGGCGACGGCCCGCCGACCTTGCACCATGCGGCATCGCAATTTCCCGCCCCCCGCCATGCCGTCGTCTTGCCCCTGCCATTGGCCGGAATACCGATATGACGATGCGCCAGCGAACCGTACCCTTACAGACCGTCCTGGCCATGAGCGAGCCCGCCACGATGATCTCCGGCTACGTCCGTCCCATGCGGCCTTGTTTTGTGAATCCTGGCTCTGGCACGTCGGCCCGGCATACCGCGCCGGGCCGACTCGGGCTGATGCGGCGCAACCGGCCATCGCAACGATTTTCCCCTGCGCGTGCCGCGCATTCCTCGCGAGGCAAAATCGCCGCGCCTGCCGGTCGTCCACTCACGTTCCCGCCCAAGGTGCGCCGCGCCCGACCTTCGCCTGATCGGAGTCACACAAGGACGCGATGGGCGCGGACTTGCAACCTCAAGGAGTTTCATGATGGCTAATATCGGTACTTTCACCGCTCAGGACAACGGCTACAGCGGCACGGTTCGCACGCTGACGCTCAACGTCAAGGTCAAGTTCATTCCGAACGAGAAGGACAGCGACAAGTCGCCGGACTTTCGCATCCTGGTGGGCGGTTATGAGATCGGAGCCGCATGGTGCAAGGTCTCCAAGCAAGACCGTCCCTATCTCTCGGTGACGCTCGATGACCCGTCGTTTCCGGCCACCATCTACGCCAGGCTGATTGAGAACGAGGCAGGCGGTTTCGACCTCATCTGGTCGCGTCCGGCCAAGGCGAATTAAGGTTCCCGCACGCCCGGTTTGCCGGGCGTGCGGGAACAGCCTGGCAACGCTGTTGTTCAAACCGTTTGCCTTCAAGCAAAGGCGCGCGGGGCCGCTATTGCTGCGCGCTTAGCGCATCCAGTTCCTGCCGTACTCGCGCCAGTAGGCGCTCGGCGTCGTTGCTATCGCCCGCATACGCCAGCGTCAGCAAGGTCAACGGGTGGACGTCCATGACCTCGCACAGCTCGGCCAGTTTGTTGAGCGTGGGGCTTTTCAAGCCCCGCTCCAGGGTGCTCATATAGGTGCGGCTGGACACATCGGAAAACGCTTCCTGGCTTAAGCTGCGTGCGGCGCGCACGGTTTTGATCGCCTGTCCCAGACTGTGTTCTTCCGCCATGTGTGTGTCATCCCCAAAATAAAGAATGACACCTGATAGAGTTCTATAGGGCTACAATCTATAGTGTTCATTGCTGCTGGGCGGGCAGTCGCTTTACGGATGTACGATCTGCCGCTTTTACGTAAAATCGCTAATACGCAATGACAATTCCACGCCGAAGCGTAAAAGCGGGCCTACAATTCGTCGTAAAGCCGGTTTGTCGCCGATGCGTCGTGCTGTACCGTCATGAATGGTGCGTACATTACCCACCTTACCGATGCGCAACTCGCTGTCCTGGCCTGGAGGTTCCCATGCCGCTACTGACTGACGTGCAACAGGCGCAACTACTGGCCCACGGCCAGCGGCGCGCCCAAGACCCCGGTTTCGATCCCATGCCGGTGGCCAAGATATACACGCCCGATGCTGGCGTGGTCTGGCTGCTGGCCTTTGCCTACCCGGACGATCCGGCCCGTCTGCATGGGCTTTGCGACGCCAATACTGGATTCCCACAATTAACCGACATTCGCCTGACTGAGCTCGAAACCCTGCACGGACCGAACGGCTACCCCGTGGCCGTGGACACGAACTTCAAAGCCACGCGTACACTGTCTGATTACGCCGCCCGGGCCACCGCCCAGGGTGCTTACATTGAGGAGTAGCGTCCGGCCTACCAGGCCGGGTCGCTGCACCTTCCGCACGCTTTTGGTTGGCGGATACCGTCAGCCGTCTGCTTTCCCCCACGCCAATTCCGGGGTCGGGGGCGTTGTTGCGGGAGGAAGGGCAAATGGCTCACTCGACTCAGGCAGCGCCGTGGCAGGCAACGGCGGCCTATCTCTACGTGCTGCGGCTCGACGCGACGGATCTGGCGTGGGAGTACCTGCGCCGCCACCCCGGGTATCAGGCGTGTTGGCGCGATGCTGATCGCTGGGCCACCAACTCGGCATCCCCTTGGGGACTGGCCCAGCTGGAAAATCCCACGCTCGATGCACGCGAAGCGCACCCCGTCTGGGATGCGCGCATGCCAGCGCTGCTGCACCTGCGCACAGCGCATCCGTCTGAATGGTTGGCCGATGAAATGGCGGATGCCGATACCGATTCGGCGGCCCGCCTGAACCTTTGGCACATCCCCGGGCGCAAAGACCTGACGGTGCTCCCCGATGGCCTTGCCTTGCAGGCGCGCGACGGCGTGCGTTGCCTGCGTGCCCGGCTTGACGCCGAGGTGCTCGCCGGTGCGCCCGCGCACTGCGCCGTGCCGCTCGATACGCGCATTCACGCGCAAGCGGCGTTGTTGGCCACCTATGCGGCCCGGTTCGCGCCGCGCCGGGCGTCCGCTGCGCGGTCGGTGGCTCGCACAACCCATGCAGCGGCGAATGCGATTCGCGTGAGCCAGGCTGGCCTGCGTCATCTACGCGCCTTGCAGGCGCTCGATGGCGTGCAGGCCGGCGCATCCCAGCGGCTGATCGCCGAAGTGCTTTATGGCTCCGACCGGGTGCGTGACGAGTGGTATGCCGACAGCGCGCTACGGGCGCGCTTGCGCCACAGCCTGGCGCGTGCCTTGGCGCTCATGCGCGGCGGCTACCTGGGCTTGGCCGGATTGCGCCACGCCGCACTCGACGAGTAGATGTTCAACAGGGAGAAAAACTTACCCCCTCGATCTTTCTCCCTTCCGGCTGCGCCGTCCTGTGCCGAGACTGTCTCCAGACGGCGGGAATTGTCCCGCCCACGCATCGCACCGTTGGAGGCAGCATGGCCACGTCCCCCGTATCCCCGTCTACCCCATCCGCGTCCGGGTTTGCCGCTACGGCGACACCGGCGCGCTACCTGACCAATAGCGAAGCGGCCGACTATCTGCGCTTGTCGCCGCGCACGCTGGAAAAGCAGCGCGTGCTGGGCGGCGGGCCGCGCTTTCGCAAGTTCGGTCGGCGCGTGCTCTACGCCGTGGCCGATCTGGACGCTTGGGCCGATGGCCGCAGCTATGCCATGACGTCCGACCCCGAATATCTGGACCGGCACGCCGGCCGTTGACGGCCGGGCGCACGGGAAACGGATATGGCGACGCGGCGAACACCGGCCAGCGAACGCGAACAGCTCACGCTGTTTCGCGCGCTGCCCGGCGACATGCGCCCGCGCGATGCGCGTGACCTGATGGCGTATCCCTTCTTCTCACTTTCCAAGCAAAAGCGCACTGCACCCATTGACTTCGCCGCCGGCTCGGTACGGGTGCGTGTCGAAGCCGTACCCGAACACGGCATGGCGACCATCTGGGATGCGGACGTGCTGATCTGGGCCGCCAGTCAGATTGTCGCCGCCCGCGATCGCGGGCTGCCGACGTCGCGGCTGATGTCGGCCACCCCGCACGAAATCCTCACTTACACCGGACGCGGCACCGCAAGCGACGACTACCGGCGGTTGCGCGCGGCGCTGGATCGCCTGCAATCGACCACGGTGGCCACTTCGCTGCACCAGGCCGACAACCGGCGCATGCACCGGTTCTCCTGGGTCAATGAGTGGCGCGAGCTCGTGCTGCCAGGAGGACGCTCGGGCGGTCTGGAACTTATCCTGCCCGACTGGTTTTACTCGGGCGTCTTGTCCGACGCGCTGGTGTTGGGCATCGACCCGCGCTACTTCCGGCTCACGGGCGGCATTGAGCGTTGGCTCTACCGCCTGGTGCGCCGCCATGGCGGCACCCAGCGCATGGGCTGGCGCTTTGACATGCGCCATCTCTATGCCAAGTCGGGCAGCCGCGCTCGCTATACCGATTTCGCCCTGGACGTACGCCGCCTCGCGCAGCGTCAGAGCCTGCCGGGCTACCGCTTGCGCGTGGCCCGGGTGGGCGGCGTGGAACAACTTTTCTTTTATCGCGAACCCACGTGTGCGTCGATGACGCTCGCGCCCTGACGCACCCCGACAAGGAGTTTTTCGATGTGGATAACTTGTGGACAAGGCTGTGAATATCCTGTGGATGGCTTCGGGGTTTTAGGCGCACGGCATTCGGGGTTTTGGGCGCGCAATACTCGGGGTTTTAGGCGCAGCGAAGCCTGGAAAGCCGCGCCAGCATTGGCTTTGCAGGGCTCTTCTAACTGTCTAACTAAAAGACTAACTAAGATTAATAGCGGGAGGTTGTTTGTGCAAAGTTTGACCAACGGCCCGCGTGAGGCCATAAAAAGCGGTCAGCAAAGGGGTCCGTTGCCCACCATCTTCGGCGTGCTGGACGCCGATCTGGGCCAGCCACACAGCGGACGGGTCATTGCGCTGCTGAACCAGAAAGGCGGCGCGGGCAAGACCACGCTGGCTACGCACCTGGCCGGGGAACTGGCTCTTGAGGGCTTGCGGGTGGTGCTGATCGACGCCGACCCGCAAGGATCGGCCTCCGACTGGGCCGAACGGCGCGCCCAAAGCGCCCAGCAACGCCTGTACGGCGTTTACGGGCTGGCACGCGAGACCTTGCATGTCGAAGTGCCGCAAATCGCGCAAACAGCCGATTTCGTCATCATCGACGGCCCGCCGCGTTCGGCGGCGATTACCCGTTCGGCGCTGCTGGCCAGCGATCTAGCGCTAATTCCCGTGCAACCCTCGGCCTACGACGTATGGGCCAGCGCCGACATGGTGCGGCTCATTGAGGAGGCGCGCCTGTACCGGCCCGCGCTATGCGCGGCCTTTGTCATCAATCGCAGGGTGGTCGGCACGGTCATCGGCCGGGAAGCGCGTGCGGCGCTGGCTGAGCAAAGCGTGCCGGCCCTGACGGCGGAAGTTTGTCAACGCATTGCGTTCGCCGACAGCGTGGCCGGCGGCCTGCTGGTGCGCGAACGTGATACCCGGGGCGCAGCCGCGCGCGAGATCGCACGGCTGGCCCTTCATGTGCGCGAGGCGCTGCAATGAGCGGCCCGCATGATCGCCGCCAACGCCCCGCGATCGGCCCACGTCCGGCACCCAGTGCCGCGACCGCCTGGGTGCGGCGTGGCGAAGGGGAGGCATCCGTTTATTCCGCCCGGCTCACCATTGATGTGACGCCCGCACTGCGCGGGCGCATCAAGGTGGCGGCTTTCAGGCGCGGCGTGACCGCCGCCGCCATGCTGCGTGCGCTGCTGGAGCGCGAGTTTCGGGAGCAACCGTGATGACAGCGTCATCGACAAGCACCATGACGGCACCGCCCGTGCCGCTCACGCGCGTTGCGCTGGCGAGCGTCGGGCGGCACATTCGCATCCGGCTGCGCTTTGGCGCGCCGCAGCGCATCGTGCGCCTGGACGCCTACCGGCGTCTCGCTATCTTTCTGCCCGGCGACGTCTGCTGCCGTCTGAGCTGGGCCGCCAATGCCTACGGCACGGTGGCCTGGACCCTTATCGTCATGCAGGCGGCCACGCCCTTGGACACCATCCAGCGTATCGCGGGCGTGACACCCGGCGCACGCCTGCTGCTGCGCGTTGACGGCAAGCCGCAGGTCACAACCGTACTCGCGCTGATTGACGCGATTGAGGCGCAAGGCATCGCGCCCGTGGCGGTTTCGCCCGCCTACTGGCGCACCGTGGCCAACCGGCTTGCGGTTCGGCAGGCGCCGCCGGCCTACACGGCCGAACGGCATGCCGCCTACCTCGCGCGCCGCGCCTTGCAGGCAGGTCGCCATGCGTAATGTGATGCCTGACGCCATGCACGACGGGCTGCGTTTGTCCCACCGACCCACCTGGCGCACTCGCGCTGCGGTGCTTGCTGGCATGGCTGCAGGACTGGCGGCCATCTTCGCGCCCGGCCTGCTGCGCTCCGTCTCGCCAGCGGACGGCTTGGCCTCCTACGCGCCGCGTCTGGTCTACAACGCCAGCGACAGTATGCCGCGTGGCTTTTATGCCATCCGGGTGCGGTCGCCCAGCGTTGGTGATGCCGCCTTGGTGCGCCTGCCGGCCCCCGTCGCGCGGTTGGCCGTCGGACGCGGCTATCTGCCCGCTGGCGTGCCGCTCATCAAACCGATTGTGGCGGGCTACGGCGACCATGTCTGCGTGCGCCATGGCATTGTCCGTATCAATGGCCGCCTTCGCACCTTGACGCTCACGCACGACAGCCAGGGCCGCCCGCTTGCGTCCTGGCCGGGCTGCCGGCTGCTTGGTCCGAACGAATGGTTCCTGCTCGGCACCGACCATTCGGTGTCCTTTGACAGCCGTTATTTCGGCCCTGTTGCGCACGCAGCGGTCTACGGCGTGGCCGTGCCGCTGTGGGTTTGGAGCGGGCCGTGAACGGCATGCGCTTGGGCCATCGCCTTGCGCATGGTCCGCACCGCGCCATGCGGCGCGAGTGCAGGGCGCAATGCCACGCCGTTGCGACAACCGCCGCATGCGACATGCGGCTTCCCGTGCAGACGGCTTGCCCTCGACCCGGATCGCCGGTCGCGCCACACTCGCCCGGCATCGGCCGGGTCGTCGGACGGTCGCCGCCGCCTGGGCAATGGCGAGGGGCGCGGGGTAGAGGCGAGGGCAAGATAAAAGGGCCAGCACGGGGTTGGCCGCAAAGCCTTGTCTGCACGGGGTGGGGGACGGCACGGCACCCAAGGGTGCATGTGCCGTCTGGGGGGGTATTGGCGCATCGCCACAGCGTGCGCCGTGTGCTGTTTGCGCTGGGCTGCGCTGGTGTTGGTAAAGAGGTGGTGAATGGTTGACGCTGACGAGGACCGTTTTCGGCCACGGCCCGGTGCTCCCCGTCAGCGTGGCGGGGGTGGCGAGCGCTTTGTATCGCTGGTGCGCCGCCAGGTGGCCAAAGCCGGCCAGACAGGCCGCTCGGGCCGTGGCAGCCAGTTCGGTCGGGGCCGGGTGGCGGCCCGGTTGCGCAGTGGTTCCCCGTCGCTGCGCAGTCGTCGCGTGGTCATCAAATCGCGCTTTGTAATGGTCAAGCCTGGCTCCGATGCTATGGCGGCGCACCTGCGTTACATCGAACGCGATGGCGTGACGCGCGAGGGCGAGGGCGAGCGCGGCCAAGCATACGGTGCGGATACGGATGAGGCCGATACGCGAAGCTTTATCGAACGCAGCCAGGGCGACCGTCACCAATTCCGTTTCATCGTCTCCAGCGAGGATGCGGGCGAGTTGGGTGACTTACGCGCCTTTACCCGCACGCTGATGCAGCGCATGGAGATCGATCTGCAAACCCGGCTCGACTGGGTGGCGGTGGATCATCACGATACCGACAATCCTCACACGCACGTTGTGCTGCGCGGGCGCGCCGACAACGGCCAGGATCTGGTGATCTCGCCGGAATACATGAGCCATGGCATGCGCGAGCGCGCCGCCGAGCTGGCCACCGAATGGCTGGGGCCGCGCACAGAGCGCGAGATTGCCGATACCCTACAACGCGAAATCCAGCAGGAACGCTTCACGACGCTGGATCGCACGCTGATGCGCATGGCGGGCGAGAATGGCCTGCTGGATGGTTCAGGTCTGCGTGGCGACATGGCGTATCAGCGCGCCGTGGCTGCCCGCGTGCAGCACCTGGCCGCCATGGGTCTGGTGCAACCCACCCAGGCCGGACAATGGCGGCTGGATGACCAGATGCAAGAAACCTTGCGCTGTCTGGGCGAGCGCGGCGACATCCTGCGTGTCATGCACCGGGCCATGCGCGGCCAGGCACGTGAACACGTCATCGAAAGCGGGCCGGCGATGCGCACACCGATCATCGGTCGCATTGCCGACAAGGGTTTGGCCAATGAACTCTACGACAAGGGCTACATCGTGATCGACGGCGCCGATGGCCGCGCCCATTACCTTGCGCTGCCACCCGGCATGGTGCTTGCGGACTTCCCAACGGGCGGCGTGGTCGAGGTGCGGCCCATTCCGGAAAGTGTCGCCGACAAGAACATTGAACGGTCGGCACGCGGCGGTATCTACCGTCCGGCCGACCACCTGGCCGAGCTGGAGGAATGGCAAGCCAAGAAAAGCCCGGGCAAAGACCAGGCGCGCCTGCCCAGCCTCAAGGCCATGGTGCGCTCGCACGTGATGCGGCTCGAAAGCCTGCGTCGCGCCGAGATTGTCGAACGAGTGGATGAGGACACCTGGAAGGTGCCCGCTGATCTCATCCAGCGAGGCCGGGAGCATGACCTGAAAATGCGCCACGGCATCCACGTCGCCGTGCGCTCACACCTGCCGCTGGCGCGCCAAATCGACGCGCCGGGTGCAACCTGGCTGGATCGCAAGCTGATCGACGGCGGCAAGGAATTGACGGGAGAAGGGTTTGGCGGCGAGGTGCGGGAAGCCATGCGGGCGCGTGCGGCCTACCTTGAGGGTGAAGGGCTCGCCCGGCGTCAAGGCGAGCGAGTCATCGTTACGCGCGGCTTGCTCAATACCTTACGCGAGCGGGAGGTGGCCGCAGTGGCTCAGAAAATCGCTATCCAAACGGGCTTGAGCTACCAGCCGATGGGCGAGGACGGCCAAGCCAGCGGCGTCTATCGGCGCTCCGTGATGCTGGCAAGCGGACGCTATGCCATGCTTGATGACGGCTTGGGTTTCGTGCTGGTGCCCTGGCAGCCTGTGCTTGCCCAGCGCCTGGGTGAATCCATGTCGGTATCCATCGAAGGTGGCCGGGCGACGTGGAGCTTTGGCAAACAGCGAGGCATGGCGCTATAAAACTGTTCATTCTCTACATACGGGGACTTTGTCAAAATCGGAGTTTGATGCCCCAGCTCATCCAGCTTGCCGACGATAGCAGTGTTATGCCGGCACCTCGCAGCCAAGTCGGCATATAGGGCCACGGTAGAAAATGTAATATACTTTGACACATGTCCACCCATAGACAATCACTTCGGCATAGGAGTACGCGAGTCTGGCAAGTTTTGTTTTGCCTGACTGTTCTGTCGTTTCTATGCCGTGCGGTCATTCCCATGGGTTACATGCCGGATCTTTCCGGCGGGCGTGACGGCAAATTCGCCATTACCTTCTGCACCGTGGGTGGCGGCACCAGCACACTGCTGGTGGACTTGAACGATCAGCCCGATCAGCCGTCTCCCAGCGACCACTTCGACAATCAGGATTGCCCTTTCGGCATCGTTGTATCGCAAGTGGCGATGCCCAGCCAGGAAGCGATCGTGCTGGCGGGCATCATTGCCTATCATCCCGTCTCGCTGCCACAGCGTAATCACGCTCGGCCGCCGCTGCCCGCGCTGGGTCCGCCACTGGGCTCACGCGCTCCCCCTTCAAACCTCGGTTGATTTTTCGTCTGTGATCGTGCTTGACCCGATCACTTTCCAACGATTTCATTCCCGAGGTTTTTTCATGTCCATTCTTCGCGTTCGCGCGCGCGCCACCGTCATGCTGGCCGCATTCTTTCTCGCCCCTGCGGCGTACTCGCACGTCACGCTTCAAATCAAGCAAGCGCCGGTAGACAGTAGCTACAAAGCCGTTTTCAGCGTTCCGCACGGCTGCAAAGGTTCACCCACCATAAAAATCCGCGTCCGTGTCCCTGAAGGGGTCGTCGGCGTCAAGCCCCAACCCAAGGCCGGGTGGACGCTTCAGACCGTCAAAGGCGACTACGCCAAGCCCTACACGCGATACGGCGCCCAGGTCACGTCAGGCGTCAAAGAGGTGATCTGGTCAGGCGGCCCGCTGCTGAACGAACACTACGACGAATTCGTCTTTGTCGGCTACCTGAGCAGCGCACTGGCACCCAACACCACGCTGTACTTTCCTGTCGTACAGGAGTGCGAACAGGGTGTGGCACGCTGGATCGACCTGCCTTCGGCCAACAAGAAAGCGCCGGATGACCATTCCGATTCTCCCGCACCGGGACTGACGCTGCTGCCCAAGCAGTAGCCGCCCACACTGGTGGCCGATGCCTCAGAGCGCGTCGGCTATGAAGGGAGAGACGATGCATACGCATATCTTGTGCCGTGTCGACGCACGCGCGTCCTTACCCGGCCTGCTAAGCATGCTGGTCAGAGGGCTTTGTGCCCTGGTGATGCTCGCCTGGGCGCCGGGCGTGCTAGCCCATGCGTCGCTCATCGCCAGCACACCCGAGGCGGGCGCTGTTCTGGCCCAGGCGCCGGCCACGGTGCGCTTGATGTTCAACGAGCCTGTCTCACCGCTGCTGATCAAGATCATCGCGCCGGATGGCGCGATCAAGGACATCACCCAGACCGAGGTGCTGCCCGCGGGCCTGGAGGTGCCATTGCCGATATTGAGTCAGCAGGGCTCGTATGCGCTGAGCTGGCGCGTGGTGTCGGCGGACGGCCATCCCATAGGCGGCACCGTGCCATTTTCAGTCGGGGCACGGGGAACCAGCAGCATACAGGAGCCCATGACACACCCAGCCAGGAACTTTCTCATCTGGCTTTCCCGTTTGGGCGGGTACATCGGCCTATTTTTCGGTATCGGATTGGCGGCCTGCCATGCGTTGGATGCGGTGCGCGCCGACAAGCGCCGCTGGGCTTTAGCCCTGCTGGCATTAGGTGCGGGTGCGACCCTGCTCAATGTCGGCCTATTGGGCATCGATGCGCTCGATGAGCCTGTCTCGGGCCTCTTGCGTCTCGGTCCTTGGCGCACGGCGTTCTCGACCTCGTTCGGCCTGGCAGCCGCATTGGCGCTGGCTGCCCTGACGTGCGCCGCGCTGGCCTGGCAGACGGCCGCCTCCTCAACCAGAAGGCTGATGGCGGCCATGGCGCTCATGCTGCTGGGTGCCTCCCTGGCCGCCAGCGGCCATGCGAGCAGCGCGCCGCCCGCCTGGCTGGCCCGGCCCGCCGTCTGGCTGCACGCGCTGGCCATCACCTTGTGGATCGGTTCGCTATTGCCCCTGGCCCATTCGCTGCAAGAAACCGCGGACCGAGGCTTACTGATTCGCTTCTCAAGGCTGATTCCGCTCGTCTTGTTCATGCTGTTTGCCAGTGGCGGCATCCTCGTCGTTGTGCAGTTCGACAAGCCGTCTTCGCTGTGGTTGACCGCTTACGGGCAAGTTCTGGCACTCAAACTCGCCCTGGTGATCGTGCTTCTGGGACTGGGCGCCTATAACCGCTATCGCCTGACGGGTGCTGTACTGGATGGGCACCCTGCCGCGCGTCGCAGCATGCGGCGCATCATTTATGCGGAATGCGCGCTGGCGCTTGCCATTCTGTCGGTGGTGGCCCTCTGGCGTTTCACGCCACCGCCGCGCGCCCTGATCAGTACACCGGCGCCGTCCACCGAAATCACCGCCCACCTCCACAGCGATGCGGCCATGGCGGATCTGTCACTGGCGCCGTCACTTCACGCAGGTCCCGCGACGTTGACGCTGTACCTGTCCAACGCCGACTCGACCCCCCTGATCGCGAAAGAAGTGGATGTCGCGTTCTCCAACCCCCGCGCACGCATCGAACCCATCGTCTTCTCGGCTCGCGAAGCGGATGACGGCACGTGGCAGGTAAGCGGTATGGAACTGCCCCGGCAAACAGTCTGGCACGTGCGCATTGATGCATTGGTCTCCGATTTTGAGCGGATCAGTCTGGAGACGACGTTGGAGTTTCAAAAATGAATGGACTCGATATGAAACGTATCGAGTTCAAGGCCTATAAACATGCCCCAAAGGAAAAAGACCATGCGTAGCAGTTCACAAAGTAGCTCAGTCCTGTCCTCGTTAGACCAGGCGCGCCCCGCAGTATTGACCATCGCATTGATGCTGGCGTTCGGGCTGCCTGAAGGATGGACGCCAGCGCACGCGCAAACCACGACGCTGGCTCCCATCGTGGTGCAAGCCAGAGAAGGGCTCAGCTTGACGGTGCCCAGCACACCGGATGCAAAAGCGTTGATCGAGCAAACGCCTGGCGGGGTGGAGTTGGTGCCGCAGAGCGTCTGGCGCGATACCAAGGCGGCAACCGTCAAAGACATGCTCGACTACACACCAGGCGTTTTCACCCAACCCAAATGGGGCGAGGACTCGCGCCTATCGATACGCGGCTCGGGCTTGTCGCGGTACTACCATCTTCGCGGCATCAGCCTGTACCAAGACGGCATACCGCTGAATGCCCCCGATGGCAGCAGCGATTTTCAGCGGATCGATCCCACCGCATATCAGTACACGGAGGTCTATAAAGGCGCCAATGCGCTGCGATACGGCTCAGCGACCCTGGGCGGCGCCATCAACTTCGTGACGCCAACGGGGCATGATGCCAGTGCGTTCCAGGGACGTCTGGATGTGGGCAGTTTTGGATGGCGGCGTACGCAGCTTAGCAGCGGGTTCGCCGACGAGCGCGTCGATGGGTTCGTCACCGCCTCCTGGCAGCGTCAGGACGGATTTCGAGAACAAAGCGCGGGGAACTCGTTGCGGGCCAGCGGCAATCTTGGCTGGCGGCTTACGGACGATGTGGAAACGCGCTTTTATCTAAGCGGCTTTCGGGTTCGCCAGGAAATCCCAGGTTCTGTCACGCGCGATCAGGCGCTGAATGACCCTCGCAGCGCCGCCAAGGTCAATAAAGAAAACGACTGGCAGCTCAATCTCGATGGCGGACGTATTGCCAACCGTACGGTGCTGGTGGCGGGCGACACGACGTATGAACTAGGGGGCTGGTTTGGCAAAAGTTCGCTGCGCCATCCCATCTACCAGTTTGTGGACAGAGACTACACCGAGTACGGCGCCTACACGCGTCTGGTCAATACCGCGCAGCTAGCCGGGCACGATAACCGTTTCACCTTGGGCCTGACGTGGTCGGCCGGCAAGGTCGATGCCCAGAACTCGGTCAACATTGGGGGTAATCGACTTGAGAAACTGTCGGCGACCGAGGATAAGGCGAACAACATTACGCTGTATGCGGAGAACGCGTTCGACATCGTACCTGGCGTCTCGTTGGTTACTGGGCTGCAATATCTGCACGCTCAGCGCAAACGCATCGACCGATTCAATGGCGGGCAGCCTACCATCCGCTCAGGGGACAAGAGCTATGACTTCTTTAACCCAAAACTTGGCCTGATTTGGCAAGTGGCGCCGCAATGGCAGGTGTTCGGCAATATCTCTCGCAGTGCCGAGCCGCCCACCTTTGACGATATGACCTTTTCAACGGTCAACGATCTGGATCGATTGCAGCCGCAACGCGCCACGACCTACGAGATCGGCACACGCGGCCAATCGGGCGATGTGGCATGGGATGTATCGCTTTACCATGCGCGCATCAAAAATGAACTTCAATGCATCAGCGCACCCTGGAACATCTGCGACCAGACGGTCAACGCCGATCGCACCACGCATCAGGGCATCGAGCTAGGCCTGCAATGGACTGCTGCGCGGGGCCTCTTTGCAACAGGCCACCAGGCGGACAGCCTGCAAGTGAACGCGTCATACACCTTAAGCGATTTCAAATTCGACGACGACGACACATGGGGCAACAATCAGATGCCTGGCGTTCCCCGGCATTACCTGCGCGCTGAGGTGCTGTACAAGCACCCCGCAGGGTTTTATGTAGGCCCCAACGTTGAATGGGTTCCACAAGCCTACTACGTGGATAACGCGAACAGTGTCAAGACGAATTCTTACGCCTTGCTGGGCTTGCGAGCAGGTTGGGAGCGAGGCCCTTATTCCTTCTATATCGACGGGAGAAATCTGACAGACCGCCGATACATCGCCAGCGCCAGCATCACTGACCGCGCCAACGCCAGCTCAGAACTGTTCGAGCCGGGTACCGGCCGGGCGGTTTTTGCGGGGGTGCAAGTCCGCTACTAGATCGGGGATTACTATGATTTCATCTCTACAACGCCGCGGCTTTCTCGCCACCTTGATTGCCGCGAGTCTATCTCTCTATGGATGCTCACGCTCAGACGAGCTGAAGGACATCCATGGTATAGACATGTCCGGCACCGACATCGGCCGTGACTTCCTGTTAACTGGCACCGACGGTCAGCAACATGATCTTTCCGACTTCAAGGGCAAGGCCGTGTTGATCTTCTTTGGCTTTACCCAGTGCCCAGACGTATGCCCGACGGCTCTGCTGCGTGCGGCGCAGGTCAAAGAAATGCTGGGCAAAGACGGCGACCAATTGCAAGTCCTGTTTATCACCGTCGATCCAGAACGAGACACACCCGCAGTGCTTCAAGCCTACGTAACTGCCTTCGACCCCACTTTCATGGGGCTTTACGGCGATCTGGATCAAACGGCCAAGACTGCAAAAAACTTCAAGGCGTATTACGCCAAGGTTCCAACCGGTTCGTCCTACACCATGGACCATAGCACCATCACATACATGTATGACCGTTCCGGCCGGCTGCGCCTGGGCCTGCGTCATACCCAAACCGCCGAAGAGTACGCGTCGGACATCCGCCAAGTGCTAGCCCTTGATTGACCCCACCCAGGAGACCTCTATGTCTGCTATATCAAAGTTGTCCACATGGATCCTCGCCACCGCCAGCATATTGCTCGCCGCCGCAAACGCTCACGCTCAAGTTACCGTCGACGAACCTTGGGTTCGCGCCACCGTGGCGCAGCAACAGGCCACAGGAGCCTTTATGCGCCTTTCCTCCAAGGCGGATAGCGCCCTCGTGCAGGCCGAATCACCGGCCGCTCAACATGTCGAGATTCATGAAATGGTCATGGAGAATGATGTCATGAAGATGCGCCAGATTCCTCGGCTAGCATTGCCCGCCGGACAAGCCGTCGAACTCAAACCGGGCGGCTACCACATTATGCTGATCGATCTGAAGACGCAAGTGCACGAAGGCAACCATGTTCCCATGACGTTGACCTTTGAGAGCCCTGACGGTAAGCGTGAGACGGTCAACATTGAAGCCCCCGTGCGCCCGCTGGCCAGCGGCTCGCCAAGCGGTGGCCACCATCACAAGCACTAAACAGGAAAAACCATGAAGTACGCATTCAAGCTCCTCGTGGCGGCATTCGCCGCCGCCACCTCCCTGTCCGCGCAGGCACACGCTGGGCATGATCACCCTGCGCACCCGCATCCGGGGCAATCCAGTTTCGGCGATGCGGCCACTGCCGCCGCGCCCGAAGGTGTCACCGTCTCCAATTGCTGGATCCGCGCATTGCCCAACCGCTTGCCATCGGCGGCCTACTTCACGCTGAACAATAGCGGCGACCGTGATGCCGTGCTCGTCGGCGCGCAGTCCAAAGCCTTCGGAAAAGTCATGCTTCATGCCAGCAAGACCGTGAACGGCATGGCCGCCATGGTGCACGCGGACAAGATCGAGGTGCCGGCCGGCGGCAACTTCGAGTTCGCGCCGGGCGGGCATCACGTCATGCTGGAACAACCCACCTCGGAGTTGCAAGTCGGCAAGAGTCTGCCCATTACGTTCTGGTTCGACGGGGACCGCGCCCTCACCAGCGACTGCGAAATCCGGTCTCCCGCGAGCTTGAAATGATCGGGCAAGGGAGCCAGATACTCATGACACAGACACGAGTCGCACTGGAGTCAGTAAGGGCCTTCACGCTGTTGGGAAGAGCAGGCATGGCCATATTGCTGTCCTGCATTCTACTTGGCGGCGCAGCCTATGCCTCATCGAATGAGGCGAACGACGTGGCGCAGTCCATGCGGGCCATTTGGGAGCGGCCCGACGCGCCATTGACGGTTGATCCCATTGTTGTGGAGGGCGACTACGCGCTGGCCGGATGGACGCAGCAAGCCCGAGGCGGGCGCGCGCTGCTCGTGCGCCGCGACGGACGCTGGCAAGTCCATGTTTGCGGCGGCGACGGCCTCAAGGATATTGAGGCGTTGAAGATGGCCGGCATAAGCGAGCCAGCGGCTCGGCGCCTGGCAGAAGCAGCGAACAAGGCCGAAGCGAAGCTGCCCGAGCGCACACGGGAGAAGTTCGCGTCGTTCGGTCAGAATGTTCTGGTCAATGGCGGGCATGCACCGCATTGATCATCATGCTGCGCACCATGCCCGCCTTGCTATGCTGAAGAAGCTGACCCGCCCAGTTCCAGGACGTCGTCAATGAGGCGACCTGGCCGCATGGGTATGCTGTCCTATTACCGCCATACCAGCATCATCTGGCTGATGGCGTTGCTTGTGCTGCTCGCAGCGCTTGCCCCAACTGTTTCACGAATCATTGCGTCGAACGACGTTGTGGGCGGCATCTGGGTGGAAGTGTGCAGCGCAAGCGGCACCAAGCTGGTTCAAGTCGATACGCAAGAAGGTTCTACCGAACAGCCCGCCAGCATCCAGGTGGATCACTGTCCCTTCTGCCTGCCTCAGTTCCAGTTTCGCGCCGTTCCTACTCTGGGAATTGCGCTGCCCGCCGGCCAGTCGGCATGCGAGAGCGTGCTTCGGTTGCCGGTTATCGCACCCACCCACGCACACAATCAATGGCGCCCTGATCGAAGTCGCGCGCCTCCCGCCATCTCCTGAGCAAGCCCTTCCTAATGCAGAGACGTCGCGTATGGCATTGCCCTACGCGGCCTACCTGCGTACACAGATTGAGTCAGGAGCAGTAATGAAATTTGTTGAAATGATGATGCGTGCCCTCACGCATCTGAATATCGGTGCGACCATCGCCCTTGCAGCATGGGTCGTGTTCTCAGTGGCGCATGCCGCTCAAGATGGGATGAACTTATCGGGACTGGACGCACGGTCCTCCCGCGCAGCCAGTATCCCCGCACACCCATTGGCATCTTCCGCTGACGTGGACAGACCGAACGACTGCGCAGCGGCTCATATGGGGGAAGTCGCATGAGACGATTCTATTCCCCCCGAGGCGCCAAACGCGGTCTTTTTCTGGCAGCACTTTTTCTGTCCGCGTGGTGTGGTTGGGCATTGGGATATATGCAAAGCGATCCGCCGAGTGCCGCTGTGCTCATTGTGGAGCAAGCATCGACCCATACCCAAAAAGAACGCACGACCTACTGCCGGATCCAGGCGGACGGCCTCTTTCTTTGATCCACTGTTTATTATCTGGAGAAGACCATGGACATGCTAGGCATGTATCCCACGTTCTACGTCCCCCAGATCGGCACAGCCTGGGTCATGGGGATTATTGGAACAATACACGTCGTTGCCTCCCACACATCGGTGGGGGCTGCCTTCTTATTCGCACTGCTAGGAACCAAAGCCTATCGCGAGAACAAGCCGCAACTGATGGACTATGTGAAACGCTACGGCATGCTGCTGCTGGTGTTTTCCTACATTATCGGCTCGGTGACTGGCGTGGGCATCTGGTACTCGATCACAATCGCCAGCCCAAGAGGCACTGCCGGGCTTATCCATAACTTCGTATGGGTCTGGGCGGCCGAATGGGTGTACTTTACGGTTGAAGTCATCGGCGTGTATGCGCTGGTCTACTTGATCGGGAAAGTCGACAAACTGACCCATCTGAAGCTGACCTGGGCATTCGCGCTGGCGTCTTGGGCGACCATGTTGCTGATTCTCGGAATCATCTCCTTCATGATGTGGCCGGGCAGCGAGGTCTGGTATCAAACCGGATCAACAAATCACGCTTTCTACAACATCAACTTTTTCGCTCACCTCGGGGTTCGAACCGGGTCGATGCTGGTGATGGCGACGATTGTCGGATTGATGGTCGTCAGTGCCATGAAAGACAAGAGCGACGCGTTGAAAAAGGATGTGGTCCGCACCCTCACTCCCGTGGGGCTGATAGGCGGTGCAGTCGCCGTCATCATGTTCTTCTATTACTTGCAGACCTTACCGGCCAACGCGAAGGTGATGTTGGACGCCCACCTGTTGCCGCGCTATGCCACCGGCATGATTGCGGTGGTGGCTGTGACGGCCGTGTATTTAGTTCTCTCGTGGCTCAAGCCTTTGTCCCTTCGGCTATGGATCACAGTGCCGTTGTTCCTGTTCATAGGCATTGTTGGCGTATGGCCTGAGGAACGCACACGCGAAAGTATGCGTAAGCCCTACGTGGCAGGGCAGTACATCTACGGCAATCAGGTCATTGCCCGCGATGTGCCAGGCAAAAGGATCAAGGCAGAGGTCGATCACATTGCCGAGCATGGCTTGCTCAAGGTGCATCCCTTCATTCCTGAACGCCTCAGAACCATCACGTACGAAAATCGGCTGGAGGTAGGCCGGCTCCTGACGAAAATCTCATGTGCCAATTGCCACGCGCTGGAGCCTGGAGCGCCGCTGCGCAACATTCCGGACAAGTTTCATGGGTCCACCGACAAGGACCTGATCGCCGCGTTCATCAACGGGCCGCTCAAGCACGGCGCGGTCAGTTACATGCCCCGGATAGATCTTCCTGCGGAAGAAGTGGATGCGATCGCCACTTACCTTGCCGACGCCAACCAACGCCGCTTGCAGGGCATCGAGGAAGATGCCGGTCGCTCTGCCATGGCGCGTCCAGAAAAGGAGTAAACCATGGATATCGGTACATTAATGAACGTCATGCGGGATCCGGCGGGCATTCCAAGCCACCCGATCGTGTTCCAGGTTCTGATGGTATTCACCTGGATTTTCCATATTGCCTTTGTGCTGATGACGTTCGGCACGGCTGGACTCGCCATCTACGGATTCTATCGTCGTGATCGCGGCGAGTATTGGACAAGGTTGTCGATGGCAATGACTAAATCGGCCAAGGCAGGTGTGTCACTACTGATCGTGCTTGGCGTCGCCCCCCTACTGTTCACCCAGGTCGTTTATGACCCGCAGTGGTACACGGCGAGCGTTTTATCCGCGCGTTGGCTGGTGGTCTTCATTTTTACGCTGATCATCGGCTATTGCTCCTGGTTCATCTTTTACTACAGCAACAAAGAGGGGGCGCGGCGCCGTATCGGCTGGTTTGCTTTCATTGGACTGGGGCTATTCATGCTCGATGGGCTCATCATGCATACATTGGCCTATCAGTCCTTGTTGCCAGAGCAATGGATGAATTGGTATGCCCCGGGCGGGGTTGTTGACACGAGCGGGGCCACGCTCCACGGCATTCAATGGTCTCGCTTCCTGTTCATCATCAGTCTGTCCGTACCCGCAGCAGGCCTGTATCTGATGGCCTACGCGGATTACTTCAAGAGTCGTCCCGATCGAGAGCACGCCTATCTTGCGTTTGCGCGTCAATTGGGCGTCAAGCTAGCCGTGGTGGGTTTGTGCTTCTCTTTGCTGCTGTTCCTCTGGTGGCAGGCTGACCTCTGGCGTGAATCTGTTCTGGCTACACATCCGGTGGGCTGGTTGCTGGGGGTGTCGATGCTTGGCTTGCTGTACGCGACGGTCCGCTACGGGCAACGAGCACATGGCTACGCCTTGATGGGTGCAGGCATGGCTGTTCTGACCATTCTGGCCGTCTGGCGGGAGATCGTCCGTATCCATTATCTGCTGCCATTCGGCTATGACATCACCAACTACCCCGTTCACGCTGACTGGCCTTCCACTGCGCTGTTTTTCCTGACCTTTCTGGGGGTCGGTGGATCGGTAGGTGGGTTCTTTGTCCTCCTGCTGTACCGGGCTGGACGCGTTCAAGGCATGTATACCGCGGACAAGCTGGTGTCGCGAATGGGCACATTGGCTGTCGTGATGCTGGCGCTGTGGACCGTCACGTTTTTTGTCTATGGCATCGTGATCTGGATGAGCAGCGTATTTGGAAACTAAGGGAAAAACTCATGAAAACAAATTTTCAGTGGTTCACGTCAGCCGCATGTTTCACACTTGCTTTGTTTGGCAATATTGCCGCGTCTCAAACTCTGGCCGATATCTCTGCGGGTAAGCAGAGAGCTGCCGCATGTTTTGCGTGCCATGGTGAAGATGGGGTTTCAAAGATACCTGGAACGCCGCATCTGGCGGGTCAGGATCGTACCTATCTAGAAAATGCCTTGAATGCGTATCGAGATGGCGCCCGCCACGATCCCTCAATGACGGCGATGGCTAAGCCTCTTTCCGATAAGGACATTACCAATATTGCGGCGTATTTCCATATGGCGATTCGGGATGGACGCGGACAAATGGTTTCGGCTGCACTTGCAACACAGCAACGAATTCAACCGGTAGCCAGGATTGCATTGGCACAACAGCAAGCATCCAAGCCACCGGAAGCTGCCGAAACGGCGTCCCATGAGGCCAAGCTGCGATCAGGCAAAGATATCTATGCCGCACATTGTCTGGCATGTCACGGCACAGGTGTCGCGGGCGCCCCAAAACTGGGGGACAAAGCGGCGTGGAAGCCGCACTTGGATCAAGGGGCAGAGGCCATGCTAAGGAGCGCGATGAAAGGCAAGGGAGCCATGCCTGCCAAAGGGACCTGCACGACTTGCACAGAGAAAGAGTTGACGCAGGCAATTGACTACCTTGTTAATGGGAAATAGCAGCAGAAAAAGTGAGGGTGGTTTGAATAGACGGTCGTCCCACATCACCCTCCTCACAGCGCTAACACCTACCAGCATCGAAAATGCCGTGCGCGTGTGGCGCGCTCATGCATTAGTACAAATTTCTTTCGTTAGCAACGATGAAATTTTCATGTGCGACTTATTCCCCCCACTAGTACCTCAATGGCCAAAGGCTTGTTTGCTGAGCTTCGGAGGAGACAATACCCATGAGAACAAAATATCTGAAGTGCTTCATGATTTTGGCTGAGGAGCAGCACTATCACAGGGCAGCTGAGCGTCTGAATATTCCCCAACCGGCGCTGTCGCTGGGTATCAAACGCCTGGAACACGAGCTGGGGCTGCTGCTGTTCGAGCGTACTCAGCGCAGCACGAAAATTACCGAAGTGGGACGCAAGCTGTTGCCGGACGCGCGCCGAGTCCTGGATGCTTATGCCGAGTTGCAGCGTAACGCTTCACAGGCTACTCAGGCAATTCAGCAGCGCATCCGCTTGGGGCTATCGGGCATGACCGTGGGTCTGGCACATCCCCGGCTCGATGCCTTGCTCGCCCATGTGCGCCAGACGCTGGATGGCCTCGACCTGTACATTTGCGAGTACGAATACGGCACGCTCATCCGGAGCTTGCGCGACGGCACGCTTGATGTGGGCATTACGGTGGGCAGCGTGCGTTTTGAGGATCTGGTGATTCAACCGCTGTGGCAAGACCCGATGTGGGCGGTGGTGCCCGCAGCGCACCCGCTCGCCCACGCCAAGGTCGTAAGCCGCGAGGCGCTCAAAGAATATGAGCTGATCGTGTGCCATCCCGAGAACGTTGATGGCGGCAGTGAGCAGTTGCGTGCGGTCATCGCCGAGGAGTTTGTGGACCCGCAGATCGCCCAATATGCCTCCAGCATCCAAGGCATGCTTTCGCTGGTGGCGGCCGGTTTTGGAGTAAGTTTTATAGCCGAATCGCAAATTGCGCGCAATCCGCGCGAGGATGTGCGCTATTTGCCGATCGACCTTTGTGAAGCGGCCTTTTATGTTTCCGCGCTGTATCGCGCTGGCGGGTTACGGCCTGAAGATCGCTGTTTCTTTGAAGCCGTGCGCCAGTTCATAAGCGGGTCGATTGAGAGCGACTTTCCGCTGGCTGTCGATTGAAGAGATTAATAGTTTCGTTTCTATCAATCAGTTACCGCTATCCGGGTTATTTGACCTCTTATCAAACCGTCACCATGATGGACTCAATGGGCGAAGCTATGGCTGAATCTTCCGAATGGGAGGCCGTATGCCGTGCCGCCGCTGTAGGGATTCGCTTTTGAGCGCCGCGCACCGAGGGGCGGTGCGATGCCCGGATGACAGCTTTGCCAATTCAATGCGCTGGACTACGCCCCAGCGGGTTTGTATTTCAACACCCGTGAACGAGACTGCTCACGTGTCGGTACAGCACGCATTCGCGTGTCTGCGCGGCACCGGAACGGTGGAGGGTTGGCGTGGTGGAGAAGGCTTCGGCGGCGCATACAGGCGTGTTGTTCGGACAAATCGTGGTGGTCTGCACGGTGGCCGGCGTATGCGTGTGGGCCGGCACGCAGTACACAGCCGCCGCCCTGGGCTACTCGCCGCGCCTGGGGCCGCCCGCCGGCCATATCGGCGGCGTGCCAATCTACTACCCTTGGCAACTCTTTTTCTGGTGGTATGCCTACGAGGCGTATGCCCCCGACCTTTTTATGCGCGGCGGCGTCATTGCTTCGATGGGCGGCGTGCTCGGGGCCGGCACCGCTGTCGTCATGTCGGTACATCGGGCGCGCCAAGCCAGGCGTGTGACCACCTACGGTTCGGCCCGCTGGGCCGAACGCAAGGATATTGAAGAAGCCGGGCTGCTCAAGCCTGAAGGCGTATTCCTGGGCAAGCTCGAAGGCGAAGCCCCGGCCTACCTGCGCCATGATGGCCCGGAGCATGTGACGGCGATTGCCCCGACCCGCTCCGGCAAAGGCGTCGGGTTGGTGGTACCGACACTGCTCACTTGGCCGGCCTCCTGCGTGGTGCATGACATCAAGGGCGAGAACTGGACGCTCACTGCCGGCTGGCGCGCGCGTTTCTCACACTGCATGTACTTCAATCCCACCCATCCGCATTCGGCCGCCTATAACCCTTTGCTGGAAGTGCGCCGGGGCATCCACGAAGTGCGCGATGTGCAGAACATCGCCGATATTCTGGTAGATCCCGAAGGGATGCTGGAGCGGCGCAGCCATTGGGAAAAAACCTCACACGCGCTGCTGGTGGGCACCATCCTGCATGTGCTCTACGCCGAGCGCGACAAGACGCTGAGGGGCGTCGCGGCCTTTCTGTCCGACCCGGCGCGTACCTTTGATGCGACGCTGCGCGTCATGATGGGTACGCGCCATCTGGAGGCAGGGCCGCATCCGGTGGTGGCATCGGCCGCCCGCGAAGTGCTGAACAAGTCCGAGAACGAAAGATCGGGGGTGTTGAGTACCGCGATGTCGTTCCTGGGCCTGTACCGCGACCCCACGGTAGCCGCCGTCACCGAGCGTTGCGACTGGCGCATTGCGGATCTCATCAGCGCGGACAATCCGGTGTCGCTGTACCTGGTCGTGCCGCCGTCGGATATTTCGCGCACCAAACCTTTGATTCGTCTGCTGCTCAATCAGATCGGGCGCCGCCTGACCGAATCGCTGGACGGCTCCGATGGCATCGCCCGTCGGCACAAGTTGCTGCTGATGCTTGACGAGTTCGCGGCGCTGGGCCGGCTGGACTTCTTTGAATCCGCCTTGGCCTTTATGGCGGGCTATGGGCTGCGGGCGTTTCTGATCGCGCAGTCCTTGAACCAAATCGAAAAAGCCTACGGGCCGAACAACTCGATTCTGGATAACTGCCATGTGCGGGTCGTGTTCTCGTCCAACGACGAGCGCACCGCCAAGCGCGTCTCCGATTCGTTGGGCACCGCCACCGAACTGCGCGCCCAGCGCAACTATGCCGGGCATCGGCTCGCACCCTGGCTCGGGCACCTCATGGTGTCGCGCCAGGAGACAGCGCGCCCGCTGCGCACGCCCGGCGAGATCATGCAATTGCCCGATACCGACCAGATCGTGATGCTCTCGGGCCGTCCGCCCATCCAGGCCAAGAAGCTGCGCTACTACGAGGACGGCAACTTTACGCGGCGGGTGTTGAGCCCGCCTCTGCTGGGGATGAACGGATATGTTGATCGGCCTGCTGCGCGACCGGACGATTGGAGTGGGCTGGCGCGGCCGCCGGTCGTGCCTGTGTCGCCCGATCTAGGTCCAGCGGATTACGGCGACGAGGGAGGCTTGCAGTTTCGCCCCGAACTGGACGTTTCGAGTGCCATGGAGCCGCTGGATACCGAGGTCGACCTGGCTCTGATCGACGAGGGCGACGATGTGCCGCTGCCGCTGGAACCCGACCGGCGCCTGCAACGGGCGGCGCGCCTGGCCGCGCTCGACCCTGACGATGGGATACCGCTATGACCACGCGCACGCGCCTGAATCTGTTTATCGAACCCAGCCACGCCCGGCGCCTGGAAGACCTGGCCGCGCATCGGGGCGTGTCCAAATCGTCGCTGGTGGCCGCCGCGCTGGCGTCCTTTCTGTCGCCCGATGGCGCCGACCAGCGCGAAGCGGCGCTGGCGAGGCGTCTGGATCGGCTCTCGCGTCAACTGGACAAGCTCGACCGTGACCAGAACATCCTGATCGAAACCCTGGCGATCTACGTACGGGTGTTCCTGACGGTTTCGACGCCCGTGCCGCCGTCGCATCAGGACGCGGCGCGTGCCCAGGGCAAGCAGCGCTATGGCCAGTTCATCGACCAGCTCGCCCGTCATCTACAGCGTGGGCGCAGCCTAGTGCGTGAGGTACATGACGAGATTTATCCCGATCCGTATGGGTTAAGTGCGCACGAGGGGTTCCACGACGGCGAGCCCGTGGAAGAGATGGACGGCCTGCCTTCGACGGGTGAAGCAATGCCGACTGAGCCGGAAACTGACGGGGGCGGCCATGCGTGACGCGTCCGACCCCAGCCGCGACGCGGCGCGCCTGCGCAGCGAACAGATGCTGCGCACCGCTTTGGGTCCCGCCATCATCGAGGCGCTGGATGACCCGGGCATTGCGGAAGTCATGCTCAACCCCGATGGCCGACTCTGGGTGGATCGGCTGCGCAGCGGGCGTGAACCCACGGGAGTTTCATTATCGGCCGCCGATGCCGAGCGCATCATCCGCTTGGTGGCCGCCTGCGTGCAGGCCGAGGTGCACCGCGAACGGCCGCTCTTGTCGGCCCGGCTGCCCCTGAACGGCGAGCGCTTTGAAGGGGTGCTGCCGCCGGTGGTGTATGCACCATCCTTCAGTATTCGCAAGCATGCGGTGGGCGTATTCACTTTGGCCGATTACGTGCGCGACGGCATTCTGCAGACTGGCCATGCGACCTTTTTGCGTGAGGCCGTGCGCGAGCGGCTGAATCTCATCATTGTCGGCGGGACGAGTTCGGGCAAAACGACGTTTGCGAACGCCTTGCTTGATGAAATCGCTGATAGCGGCGACCGCATTCTGATACTCGAAGACACGGTGGAGCTGCAATGCCGAAACGAAGACCGGGTGCAGCTATGCGCGCTGCCGGGCGTGGCCTCGATGGCCGATCTCGTACGCTCGACCCTGCGCCAACGGCCCGACCGCGTCATCGTGGGCGAGGTGCGCGGCGCCGAAGCCTTGGATTTGCTCAAAGCCTGGGGCACGGGCCACCCCGGCGGCATCGCCACGCTGCACGCCAATTCCGCCTACGGCGCGCTGCTGCGCCTGGAGCAACTCACGCTTGAAGCGGCCAGCGTGCCGCCGCGTGCGCTCATCGCCGAGGCCGCGAACGTCATCGTCTTCTTGTCCGGGCGCGGGGCCGCGCGCGAGGTGCGTGAGATCGCCCGCGTGACCGGGCTGGACGGTGAGCGCTACCTGCTGGAATCCATTCCCGCCACCTTTGGAGAACGCCCATGAGGCCCGATCCTTCATACACTTTTCATGGCCAGGCGCTGGCCTTCCTGAACCGCTACGGGGGGCTGTTTCTGCTCTTTGCCGTGGGCGCGCTGCACGCGGCCGGCTCCAGCATGCCCTGGGAAGCGCCGCTGCAATCCATTCTGGATTCGGTGCAAGGGCCGGTGGCGCGCATCGTCGCGGTCATCATCATTATCGTCACGGGCCTGACGCTCGCCTTTGGCGACACCGCCGGGGGCTTTCGGCGGCTGATTCAGATCGTGTTCGGGCTGTCGATTGCCTTTGCCGCTTCCAGCTTCTTTCTGTCGTTCTTCTCCTTCTCGGGCGGGGCGCTGGTATGACGGCGCCATCCCACTTGCCCGAAGGGTTTGAGGCGCCGCTGCACCGGGCGCTGACCGAGCCGATTTTGCTGGGTGGCGTGCCGCGCACGGTGGCCATTGTCAACGGCACGCTGGCCGCCGCCGTGGGTCTGGGCCTGCAACTGTGGCTGCCGGGCCTGGCCTGCTGGTTCGTTGGCCACCTGCTGGCCTTGTGGGGTGCACAGGCGGATGTGCAGTTCATGCAGGTCTTTGCGCGCCATGTGAAATATCCGGCGCTGCTGGACGCATAGGGGGAGGCGGCGATGATGAATCTGGCCCCATATCGTAAACGTCCCGCGCCGCTGGCGGACTGGCTGCCGTGGGCGGCGCTGGTTGCCGAAGGCGTGGTGCTCAACAAGGACGGTTCGTTTCAGCGCACGTTGCGGTTTCGTGGCCCCGATCTGGATAGCGCCACCGAGTCGGAGCTGGTCGCCGTCACGGCCCGCCTGAACAATGCCCTGAAACGCTTTGGGTCGGGCTGGGCCTTGTTTGTGGAAGCCGACCGGCGCGAGGCCGGCGATTATCCGGTTTCCGAGTTCCCCGAAGAACTCTCCTGGTTGATCGACGAGGAACGGCGTGCCGCGTTCGAGGAAGCCGGTTCGCACTTCGAGAGCGCCTATCACGCGACCGTGCTGTGGCAACCGCCCGAGGATACGCGCGCTCGCGCCGGACGCATGCTCTACGAGAACGCCGCCCGCCAGGGCGTGGACTGGCGCGAACGGCTGGCCGGCTTTCTGACCGAGACCCAACGGTTTGCCGGGTTGCTCGATGGCGTGATGCCCGAGGTGCGCTGGCTGGATAGCGCCGAGACCTTGACCTATCTACACGACACGATTTCCACGCGCCCGCACCGGGTACGTGTACCCGAAGTGCCGTGCTACCTGGATGCGCTGCTGGCCGACAGCGCGCTGGTGGGCGGTGTGACGCCCATGCTGGGCGGCGAACACCTGCGGGTGTTGTCGGTGTACGGCTTTCCGACGCGCACCTGGCCCGGCATGCTCGATGATCTGAACCGGCTGGGCTTTGCCTACCGCTGGATGACGCGCTTCTTGTGTCTGGACAAGAGCGAAGCGGAAAAGGAGCTCAAACGCCTGCGCCGGCATTGGTTTGCCAAACGGAAAAGCGTGCTGGCGCTCCTGCGCGAAACGCTTTCCCAGCAGGAAAGCCCGCTCGTCGATAGCGACGCCGACAACAAGGCGGCCGATGCGGACAGCGCCTTGCAGGAGTTGGGCTCGGACGATGTGGCCTACGGTCTGCTCACTGCGACCGTGGTGGTGACGGATTCGGATGCCGCCGTGGCCGATGAAAAGCTGCGTCTGGCCGCGCGCGCGATCGAGGCCCGGGGGTTCGTTGTCGTACCCGAAACCCTGAACAGTGTAGAAGCCTGGCTGTCGTCGCTACCCGGTCATGTCTACGCCAATGTGCGCCAGTGGCCGGTGTCCACGCTGAACCTGGCTCACCTGATGCCGGCCTCGGCGGTCTGGGCGGGTCAAGAACGCAATGAGCACCTGGACGGCCCGCCGCTGATTGTCACGCGCACCGATGGCGCAGCCCCTTTCCGGCTGGTGACGCATATCGGCGATGTGGGCCACACGCTGGTTGTAGGCCCGACGGGCGCGGGCAAGTCGGTGTTGCTTGCCATGCTGGTCTT
The DNA here is from genome assembly GCA_023228945.1 of Pigmentiphaga sp. Taxonomy (GTDB): domain Bacteria; phylum Pseudomonadota; class Gammaproteobacteria; order Burkholderiales; family Burkholderiaceae_B; genus Verticiella. The sequence goes on from JALOAI010000011.1 coordinate 36,418, forward strand.
GCAGTTCCGGCGCTATGCGGGTTCGCGTGTCTTTGTGTTCGAGATGGGGCGGTCGCTACGCGCCGCTATCCTCGGGCTGGGCGGCGAATATCACGATCTGGGCCTGGAGGGTGATGCGGCCTTTCAGCCGCTGGCGCGCGTGGACGACTCCGCGTACCGCAGCCAGGCGGCTGAATGGGTCGAGGGCCGGTTGGTCATGGAAGGCGTGACTGTTGGCGCCGAGGAAAAGGCCGCCGTGTGGTCGGCGCTGGGCAGTCTGGCCAGCGCGCCGGTGGCGCAGCGCACGATGACGGGATTATCAGCGCTATTGCAATCGAATCGGCTACGCCAAGCCTTGTCCCCCTATGTTCTGGGCGGTGCGCATGGCCGATTGCTCGATGCCGACCATGACCGGCTCGGCACCGCCGATGTGCAGGGCTTCGAGATGGAAGAGCTAATGCCGTCCAAGGCCGCCGCCAATGCGGTCATCCGCTATCTCTTTGCGCGGCTGGAGGAACGCTTTGATGGCGCGCCCTCGCTGCTGGTGCTGGACGAAGCCTGGCTCTTTTTGGACGATCCGGTGTTTGCCGCTCGGCTGCGAGAGTGGCTGAAGACCTTGCGCAAGAAGCAAGTCTCCGTTGTCTTCGCCACGCAATCGCTGGCCGACATTCGGGATTCGGCCATTGCGCCGGCCATCATTGAAAGCTGCGCCAACCGTATTTTCCTGGCCAACCCGCAGGCGGTCGAGCCGCAGATTCGCACGATCTACGAAGGCTTTGGGCTGAACGCCCGCCAGATCCAGCTTGTCGCGCACGCCACACCTAAGCGCGACTACTACTACCAGTCGCGGCTGGGCAACCGCATGTTCGATCTTGACCTGGGGCCGGTGGCGCTGGCGTTTGCCGGGGCGGGTACGCCAGCTGACCAGCGCGCCATCGACGCGGTGCTGGCCGAGCAGGGCGGCGAAGGCTTTGCCGCCGGTTGGCTGCGCCATCGCGGCCTGGACTGGGGGGCTGAGCTGATTGAGCCGCTGCCCGCGCATGAGTCGCCCGACTCTGCTGTTCCCGTTTCTGCTTCTGACGTTCCTACTTCTGCCATTCCTGCCACTTCGGAGGTATCCCCATGAAAATTCCTACCCTTGCCGTGCTGGCCGTGGCGCTGGCGGCGGCCGCGCCCTCGGCCCATGCCTGGCGCACGGTCTTCGATCCGTCGAACTACACGCAAAACGTGATGACGGCGGCCCGCACCTTGGAGCAGATCAACAATCAAGTACAGCAGCTTCAGAACGAAGCGCAGATGCTGGTCAATCAGGGCCGTAATCTCGCCTCGCTGAACTTTGACAGCATCAATCGGTTGCGCACAACGCTCGCCACCACGACGCGCCTGGTCGATGAGGCCAGGGGCTTGAGCTTCGACGTTTCGCGCATGGATGTGGATTTTGCGCGACTGTATCCCGACGAGTACGGGGCCGCCGTGACCCGCGATCAGATGGTGCTCGATGCTCGGGAGCGCTGGACGCAATCGCTGGAATCACTGCGCACCACCGTCCGGGTGCAGGCGCAGGCGATGGACAACCTGCGCGATGACGAAGGGGTGCTGGCCGATATCGTGGCGCAAAGCCAGTCGGCCGCGGGCGCCTTGCAAGCCCAGCAGGCGACCAATCAGCTTCTGGCGCTCCAGGCCAAGCAGGCGATTCAGCAGCAGCAATTGCAGATCACTCAAGACCGGGCCATGGCGCTTGAGCAGGCGCAAGCCGTTGCCGATGAAGCCCAGGCGCGAGAGATCCGGCGCCGGTTCAGGGGCAGTGGCAAGGGCCAGTACACCCCGCAGTCCGTGACCTTTTATCGCTGACAGGAGAATGTGATGCGCAAATGGTGGATTCCCGTTCTGGTGCTGGGCGCCATGCTCACCGCCTGCGGTGATAAAGACGAGAGTACGGCGCGCCCGACGGCCCCTGTCATTGAGCCAGACGTAGATGAGGATGAGGTAATGCGCGAAGCGGCGGAAATCCGCAAGCGGTTCAGGGGCAGCGGCAAGGGCAAGTACACGCCGCAGCCGGTGGACGGATTCTGAGTATGAACGATCTGGCCGTCATCGACCGCTACACGCAGGTCTTCTCGCAATATATCGACAGTGGCTTTGGGCTGCTGGGCGGGGAGGTGGCGTATCTGACGGCGACGCTGGTGGTGATCGACATGACGCTCGCCGGCCTGTGGTGGGCCATGGGCGGCGGCCAGGACGACATCCTCGCCCGGCTTATCAAGAAGACGCTGTATGTGGGCGCCTTTGCCTTCATCATCGGCAACTTCAACGCCATCGGCAACATCATCTTCGAATCGTTCTCGGGGTTGGGGCTGGTGGCGTCCGGCTCCACCATGACGGCGGGGGAGTTCCTGCAACCGGGACGGCTTGCGCAGATCGGCGTCGAGGCCGCTGAACCGTTGCTGGATCAAGTGGGGGAGCTGTCCGGCTTTACCAAGGTGTTCGCCAATCTTGACACCATCGTCATTCTGCTCTTGGCTTGGGTCGTGGTGGTGTTGAGTTTCTTTGTTCTATCCATTCAGCTTTTCATCACGCTGATCGAGTTCAAGTTGGTGACGCTGGCCGGCTTTGTGTTGTTGCCGTTTGCGCTGTGGAACAAATCCGCGTTTCTCGCTGAAAAGGTGGTGGGCTACGTCATTTCCGCTGGCATCAAGGTGCTGGTGCTCGCGGTCATCGTGGGCATCAGCACGCTGGTCTTCAATGATTTCCGTACCGGCATCGGCGTCGAGCCCACGCTTGATGACGCCGCCGCCGTGATGCTCGCTTCGCTTGCCATGGTGGGGCTGGGCATCTTTGGGCCGGGTGTGGCAACTGGCTTGGTCTCGGGCGCGCCGCAGTTGGGCGCCGGGGCGGCCGCCGGAACGATGCTCGCCGCCGGTGGCGTGGCGGCAGTCGGAGCGGCGGCGGGCTCGGCGGTTGTGGGTGGTGGGGCGCGCATGGTCGGCGGTGGCGTGCGGGCGGCCACCTCCATGGCGTCCGGTGCCCGCAAAGCCTACACGGAAGGCGCGAGCTTCTCGGGGCAGACGGGGCTCAAGGCTGTTGGCGCCGGCATGGCCGATGTGGCTCGCAGCGGCGCCTCGGCCGCTGGCCGTCGCCTGAAAGCCGGTTTTACGGGGACATCGCAAGGTGGCGGCGGTATCGGTGGTGTTGGTGGCTTCAACGCTTCGGCTTCCGCCCCTTCCACGCCGCCCACCTGGGCCAAACGGGCGCAGGCGCGCCAGCGGATCACGCACGGCGCGACGCTCGCTGCGCATGCGGTGCGCTCAGGGGACGCCGGCGGCAGTGGCGCAAGCCCCAGCCTGCGCGATCAATCCAACTAGGAGAGGACGATGCGCTTTCGCAGACCTTCGGTGAAATATGCGGCCACACCCGAACCGGCCACCCCTTTCCAGAAGGCGGGCCAGGTCTGGGATGAACGCCTGGGCACTTCGCATGCGCAAAGGCGCAACTGGAAATGGATGGCCTTCGGGTGTCTGTTGCTGGCAGGGGTCTCCATGGGCGACAACATCTGGTGGCGATTGCATCGCGCTGTGGTTGTGCCTTATGTGGTGGAGGTCACGCGCACCGGCGAGGTACGGGCCGTGGGCGAAGCCACAAGCCCCTACAACCCAACCGACGAACAGATTGCGCATCACTTGGCAAGCTTCATCGAGAACGTGCGGTCGATTTCAATTGACCCGATTGTCGTGCGCCGCAACTGGCTCAAGGCCTATGCCTACACGACCGACCGGGGCGCGGCTTTCCTGAACGACGCCGCCCGCAAGAACGATCCTTTTGCGCAGATCGGCAAACGCTCGGTCACGGTGGAAATTCCAAGCATCGTACGCGCCAGCGACCAGTCATTCCAGGTCCAGTGGGAAGAGCATGCCTATGTGAACGGCATCGCGGCGGGCGTTGACCGATGGATCGCCATTCTGACGGTGGTGCTGCAACCGCCCAACAAGGCGGACAAGCTGCGCGCCAACCCCTTGGGCATTTACGTGGACGGCATCAGCTGGAGCCGCCAATTCTCTACAAACGTTACGCCAGGAGGTACGTCGCCATGACGCAATCCCTTTGCTCATCCGAATCACGGCTTGTGGGGATGCCGCCGTCCCAGAGCTTTAGCCGGCGTAGCCGCTCGCCTTGGTGGCGGCAAAGCCCGCACTCTGGTCGGGCCCGCTGTGGCCGTCCGGTGCGCAGCCTCTGGCCGGGCTCTGCCCGTCATGCGCGCGCCTATCGGCCACGACCTTGCGGTCTGGCCCTGGCTATATTGGTTGCTGCATTGGCCGGCTGCGCCACGCACGGCACGCCTCCGCCCGAAATCGCCTTGGACGATTTGGATGTGGCGATCAGCGCGCCGGTGCAAATGCCTGAACCGCCCAAGCCGGTGGAGATTGTGCCCGTTCCGCAACCCTTACCCTTGCCGGGCCAGTTGAAGAACCTCAACGACAAACCCGCGCCCGAGCCGGCGAGCCCCACGGCGCGTGTCGAGCATGCCAACCGCGAGGCGCGTATGGCGCCCACGCGCGACGGCTTCATCAATGCCATTCAGGTCTGGCCGTATACGGAAGGCGCTTTGTACCAAATCTATGCCAGCCCTGGCCGTGTGACGCTGGTGCAGCTTCAGATCGGCGAAAAGCTGATCGACGTGTCGGCCGGCGATACCGTGCGCTGGATAGTAGGAGACTCCATCAGCGGCAGCGGCGCATCGAGCCGCCCGAACTTGCAGATCAAGCCGGTGCGTGCTGGTTTGAAAACGAACCTGGTGGTCACAACCGACCGGCGCATCTATCTGCTTGAGCTGGCCTCTACGGCGTCCGCCTGGATGGCCTCGGTGTCCTGGGATTATCCGCAAGACCGCATGGCCGAGCTGAAACGGCGCAACGAAGCTGCCATGGATGCCACGCCCTTGGCGGCGGGCGTCTCGGTGGAGCAATTGCGTTTCCGCTACGAGGTCACGGGCGATACGCCGTCCTGGCGGCCGCTGCGCGCCTTCGATGACGGACACAAGGTCTTTATTCAGTTTCCCTCCGGCATCGCACAAGGCGAGCTACCGCCGCTGTTTCTAGTCGGGCCGCAAGGCGATCTGCAATTGTTGAATTATCAGTATCGCGCGCCGTACTACGTGGTGGACAGACTCTTTGGGGCGGTGGAACTGCGCCTGGGTGGAGATAAAGCCAAGATCGTGCGTATCAGCCGCAATGACGGCAAGCCAGCGCGGAGTGGGCCATGACTGAATCCGCTCACACGTCCGATCAGGCGGCGACGCCCAAGCTGCCGTCGGAATCCGTCGAACTACGTGCCGCGCCCCAACGGGTCACGCGGCTGAACCGCCGTACCCTGGCCGTGGGTATTGGCGTGGCGTCCTTCGCGGTACTGGGCGCGACGCTCTGGTCGTTGCAGCCGCGATCTCGCGATGCACACACGAACCCTGAGCTGTACAACGTGGATCGCATCACGCGTGCCGAAGGGCTGGATGCCTTGCCCCGCGATTACAGCCAGGTGTTGCCGCCCGCGCCGGTACCTGTCTTGGGAGATCCGCTGCCGGGCGACCTGGGCCGACCGGTGCTGCGCGCCGAGCGCGAGGCCGGCATGCACCCGCATGGCGGGCCGGACGCGGCCGAAGCCGAACGGCTGGCGCGTCTGAAGGAAGCCGAGGAGGCGGCCCGCGCACCGCTCTTCTACAAATCCGCCAATCGCGGCGGCTCGCCGGACGCAAGCGCCGCCTTGCCTGATGGCTTTTCTGCCGATGCCCTCGCCGGTCTGCCGCTTGAAGCGGACGGCCCCCTCGATGTCATGCAGACACAGAACATGCAGGGCAACAAGACCGACTTTGCTGGCCAGGGCCGCACCGCCACGCAAAGCGCGCACCGCATGGAAGCGCCGCACGGCCCCGACACCGTGATGGCCGGCACTGTCATCGCCGCCGCACTGGTCACAGGCATCAAGTCGGACGTGCCGGGCGACATCATCGCCACGGTCACAGAACCCGTCTATGACAGCGCCACCCGGCGCAACATCCTGATTCCGCAAGGCGCACGCCTCATGGGCCGCTACAACAGCCAGGTGTCTTACGGACAAAGCCGCGTCCAGGCCGTGTGGGAGCGCATCATCATGCCCGATACCTCATCCATTGTGCTCGACAACCTTGCCGCTGCTGACCCGGCCGGCTATGCGGGTCTGGAGGACGATGTGGACTGGCATTGGAACCGCATTCTGGCGGGCGCTGCTCTGACGACCCTGCTGGGAGTAGGCACCGAACTGGCCGCGCCACAGAACCAGGGTACAGGCGATGGGCGCGTCATCATCGCCGCGCGCGACGGCGTGCAGGACTCAGTGAACCAGGTGGGACAGGAGATTACCCGTCGCAACCTGAACATTCAGCCCACGCTCACCATTCGTCCAGGCATGCCTGTTCGGATCGTGGTCAACAGGGACATCACTCTGCGCGCCTACCGGCCGCTCTTTATCAACAGGTGACACGATGGCGACAAAATTACGGATCGGACCGCTGCCCAAGCAGCAGGCGGTCAAGCTGACGATCAGCCTGCCTGCGCAACTGAAGGACGACCTGGAGCGCTACGCCGCCGCGCATAGCCAGATATATGGCGAGAAAGTCGATGCGGTGGCCTTGATTCCACACATGCTGGAACGGTTCGTGGCGACGGATCGCGGTTTTCGGCGTGATCGGCGCGGCGGATCAACGTCGAGTTGAACGCACCTTTGTCTCACCTTTGTCTTAATGTGCTGTCAGCCGTTCCATCAATGCGCAAGCCGAACACTGGATGCGCGTGGGCATGCACGCCGAGCTCTATCCGAGCCAAAGCTACGCCGAACTTTGTCGTCTTCTGCTTGAAGCGGAGAAGGCTGATGGCAACTCCACGCATTGATCGCTCAGGTCGACGCGAAGGTATAAGCCTTTTGAGGCGCGAATTTACCTTCTGATCACGCCAAAATGTGGCGTTGCAGCGAGGGGCGGTCTGTTCATGTTGAGCAGCTGCGCCATCGCTGAGGACTGCTACACATATTATGGATGCCGGCCATGCTCCCTGAATCTGTACACACAGCCCTGAGGGGACGTCTTGTCGCTGTTTGGCGACTTTTACCTGCGGTTCACGATCCTTGCTGGCTTGGTTGCACCGTTCCAAGCAATGGGTTGACGGGCGTAAACGCTGACGTTCCTACAGGGCATGTTGAGAGAATGTTGTTTGTTTCTATTGATTGAGCGTGGCGTCCCGTATAGTGCTTAGGTTGTGCCGCATCATGTCGATATAGGTTGCAGCATCGCCGTCTTCTGTTGACAGTGCGTCGGAGTATAGTTTTCCACCAACTTTCATACCCGTTTCGTTGGCTATTTGTTGGATCAATTGAGGGTTGCTGATGTTCTCCACGAACAGGGCCGATGCTTGCTGCTGCTTGATCTGCTGTATCAGCCTTGCAACGGTCTGTGCAGATGCTTCCGAGCCGGTGCTGGCACCCTGCGGCGCCAAGAATTGAAACCCATACTCCTGTGCCAGATAGCCGAAGGCGTCATGAGATGTGATGACCGTGCGCTTATCTAACGGGATTTCGCTGACCAGAGCCTCAAGGTCTTTTTCCAGCATAATGAGCTTGGCATCATACGATTTTGCATTCTCCCGATAGCTAGGGCAGCCCCCTGGGTCAGCGGTGCAAAATGCCTCGGCGATATTGTTGACATAAATTCGAGCGTTTGGCACGGACTGCCATGCATGCGGGTCATATTCGCCGTGACTGTGATTGTGACCGCCCGTATGCGAGTCATAGTGATGGTGTGTGTGCCCGCCATGCTTGTCATCATGCTTATGATTTTTATGGTGATGGTGGTCGTCATGGTGCTGATCGTTGGAGTGATCATGGTCATCGTCATGCGCGTTGCGCAATAGCTGGATGCCCTCGGTAAGTTCGATGACCTTGGCGGTACTGCCGCTTGCCTGAATGAGGCGTCCCAGAAACCCTTCAAAATTTGCTCCATTGGCAAATACCAGGTCGGCATTCTTGACGGCTGTTACATCAATAGGCCGCGGTTCATACGTGTGTGCATCATTGTTGGGTCCGACTAGTGTTGTCAAAGCGATGCGGTCACCACCGACGTTCTCGGCGAAATCACTGATGATAGAAAACGTCGAGACCACTTTAAGGTCGCTCGCGGTAGCCAAGGGCGATGCGAGCAGCGTCACAGCGACGCTGGTGAGGGTGACAAGTTTGTTGAATCGGAACATGCCAATCTTCCTTTGATGATGAGGTTCGCAAAAATGATGTGATTGCCACCAGAGTTTCGGATGCGATCAGACCCGAACCTCAGCAGCCTGTAGAGATGGAGAAATCCCTATTCCGTATATTATGTTATAACATTGCATTTGTTACGTTATAACATTACATATGAAGCGGAGCTAAGAATGAACAAGAACACAGCCAGACCGTATCAAGATAGGTGGGTCACAGTACGGTTGATGGTGTTGGCTGCGACACTCTGCACAGCCTTTGAGGCGCAGGCCGCCGAGACAGAAGCGACAGTGATGGGCGGCAGCCAGGCCACCGCGCCATCATCACGTGCCGCCGTTTCCGCCCAGACTCAACCGGTTGAATTGAACCCGATCGTGGTGACGGCAACACGCAATGTGCAGCTTCTTGATGAGGTTGCATCTTCCATGGAGGTGGTCGAGGGCCATGTGCTGGAAGAGACAGTGGGCAATTCTTTCCTTGATCAACTCAAGAAGAATGCCAGTGTGGATGTCATTCAATATCCGAACGGTTTGGCCGGCGTGGGCTTGCGCGGCATGCGCCCCAATTTCGAGTTCACCATCAACCCGCGCACCTTGGTGCTGATTGACGGGCGCCCTTCGGGTTCCACCAGTTTCACCACGCTGTCGCCCGAAAGTATTGAGCGCGTTGAAGTGCTCAAAGGGCCGGCCTCATCGCTATATGGCGCGTCGGCCATGGGCGGGGTGGTCAATATCATCACCCGTCGTTCCACTGGCCCGATAGGGGGCAGCGTGAGTCTGGGATATGGTTCCTTCGACACCCGTCAGGCCGACGTGGCGCTAGGCGGATCCTTGTCTGACCGAACCGACTTTGACCTGGCCGTCGGCTATGTGAACCAGAATGGCGAGTTTCGCACGGGCGGTGGTGACAAGCGACCTAACAGTGATTTCAGTCGGATATCGGGCAAGGCGCGGCTGGGCAGCGACTTGACTGACATGGTCAGGGTCGATGTGACACTGGACTGGGCCGATCTGAGCAACAATGCGCCTGGCCCGCTTAGTTTCGATCCGCCCAATGCGTCGGCGAACGAAACCAGCCGGTTCGGAGGCGATGTCAGATTGACGCTGACGCCGCGCGACCATGAAATCACCGCCGTGGCTTATGCGTCCCGTGAAAATTACAACTATTTCACGGTGCCGGCGCAAGCGCCCCGGTATCGTTCCAGCCGTACTGAATCGAGCTATGTGGGCCTGCAACTGCAGGATGTCTGGAGCCTGAGCGACCGCATGACCCTGACCTATGGCTTGGACTGGCAGCGTGTTGAGGCAGACCGTTTTTCCTTCAACGCGGCGGGGCAGAGCTTGGCTCCCTATAGCCCCAATGAACGACGCGACAGCCGGGGTGTTTTCGCAGAGTGGGGCAGCAAGTGGCTGGACGATAGACTGATCCTCACACTGGGCGGCAGGGTCGACTGGATCGACGCCAGCACACGCACCACGCCTTACAAGGACTCCTTCACGCCTGGTTCGTCCAGCTTCACCAGCTTTAATCCTCGTGGTGGCGTGGTCTACAAGCTGACAGATCAATGGCGGGTGCACGGCTCCGCCGGTACGGCCTTCGCGCCGCCGCAAGGCAGCGAACTGGCTGGCGAAAACGTGGAGTACGCCGGTATTCAGCGACGGCTGAGCATTGGCAACGTGGCTTTGAGTCCCGAGCGAAATAGAAGCTGGGATCTAGGTGTGGGCTACACCAGCGGCTACCTGGATGCCGATCTGACCTATTTCAATTCGCGCATCCGCGACCGTATCCGTTCAGTCATTGTCAGTGAAACGCCCACAGAACGTATCAGCAGCTATGAAAACGCTAATGAATCCCGTATGCGCGGCATTGAGGCCAGACTGGCGCTGGATGCGGGCAGGTTGTTTGGCCTGCCCGCCGGGCGGGTGGGAGTGTCCAGCAGTTTGACCCGCTTGATACAAGCTGAAGATTTCGATGCCAGCGGTCCGGTACCCATACGCAATGTGGCCAAGTGGAAGGGCAACGTGTCTCTGACTGTCAGTGATGGCCAGCAATGGTGGGCGACGCTGACTGCGCGTCATGTGGATGTGCGCTATGACAATGACAACAGTCAGGGTCGCATCTACACCAATGGCCGCGGCGGGTTGTTCGAGAACGAACCTTTTACCGTGGTGGATTTCAGCGCCCGCTGGAAGATTACGCGCAACGACACGCTGCGCTTCGATGTCTCCAATCTGTTCGATCGTGATTACTACGAAAAGGCTGATTACACCATGCCGGGCCGTGCGTTCTATCTGCGTTATACAAGGGCGCTGTAATCATGTCTTTGAAATTGATATTGGAGCAACTTGCTCAATTCCTGTTTCAGCCAGTCTTGGCCTTGCTGGTGGTGCTGGTGGTGTGGACGCTGGTGGCGCTGGGCATGTTTGTGCGCAGCCTGGTGAGCCGACGACGCGGACGCAGACCGGCTGTGGGCCGATTCACAGCGCAGATCAATATCGTTGCGGTTGGCGAGACGACCGATGCCGACCTGCGCATCGAGCGCGTGCTGGCCCAAGCCGAGCACGACAGCCTGCGCAGCCTGAACGCTGTGCGCTTCGCCGTACGCGCCGGCCCTTCTCTGGGCCTGATGGGTACGCTAATTCCCATGGCGGCGGCGTTGAGCGGTCTGGCGCGCGGGGATTTTCCAGCCCTTGCCGAGCATATGGTGGTGGCGTTTTCTGCCACGATTGTCGGCATTGCCATCGGCGTGGTAGCGCATGTGATCGCCATGGTGCGCGAGGGTTGGCAGCGCCAAGACCTGGACGACATTCGCCTGCATGCCGAGCAGGTGTTGCGAGCGCACGAGACGACCGCACAAAAGGCGGTCGCATGAAATCCCGCCTGCGCTTTACCCGCCCACGGTCGGATATCAGCCGTCACGACGACCCACTGTCAGGAGTGGCCAATCTCTTTGATGCCAGCCTGGCCTTCATCGTGGCCATGGCGCTCGCACTCTTTTCCGTACTGGGTTCGACCGACATGCTCAGCGCTGACGCCAGTTGGACGCTGACACGCACGACGGCGGACGGCGAACTTGAGGTCGTCACCAAAGATCAGCAGCAGATCAAGGTGGAGCGTGTCTCCGACCGCAAGCTGTCGGGACAGGGCGAGCGCCTGGGGACGGCGTATCGCCTGCCAGATGGGCAAGTCGTATACGTGCCGGAACAAGACAACGAAAAGCCTTGAGGGATAGTTATGTTTTTAAGCAACGCAAACCGCAGGGCTGGCCGGCGGATTTTTTCATGGTTATGGATAAGCGTGTTTTGCTTGCTGTGCCTTTGGCCTGCTGCGTACGCCCAAGCCGCAGGCCCGCGCATCGCCGTCATTTCCATCGAACTGGCGCAGCAACCGACGCTGATGCGCGAGGCGGCGGCGCGTCAGGCATCCAACATGCAAATCGACCTGTTTGGCTTGGGGGGCGGGCATCTGCCTTCGCTTGATGGCGTCCGGCTGGAAAACTACGACCTTGTTGTAGTCGAAGGGATAGGACCCCGACTGGCGCAATACCGTACCCGTCTGGATGAGGCCGCACGGCATACCAAAGTACTGGTGCTGAATGGGCAAGAGTGGGTGCAGGGAAACGTGGATCGGGCGACGGTGCCTGACGCCATCACGTATTGGCGCAACGCCACGGCGGACAATTACACCTATTTATTCGATTACTTGGGTGCCCGTCTGCTCGGGCTGGACAGATCCGTCGCGGCGCCGGTCGAATATGCCGAGCACGCTTATTACCATCCCGACCATGCGGATGGCTTTACCGACCTGCAAGCCTATCTGGACTGGATGGGGCATCGCCACGCCGATGCCGCTGAACGCCCGCGCGTGGGCATCGTGTTCTACCGCAGTCTGGCGTTGGCTGGGAACACGGCTGTGATCGATGAACTGATCTCGGAAACCGAAAACCAGGGCGGCTTGCCGGTGGCGCTTTGGCGCAGCGGCAGCCGGGATTCCTTGCGCGGTTTGCGCGACCAGGCGGGGCGCCCGGGGGTGGATGCCCTGATTCTGTGTGCCAGTCAGATTGATTACGCCGATCATCAAGCCGGGATAAAAGAAGCCCAGGAGCTGGGCGTCGCGGTGTTGAACTGCGCGACCGATTACAGCCGCACGCCCGATGAATGGCGCGCCGACCTGGGCGGATTCGCGCCCGACCGCAGCGGCCAACTGGCCATGAGCGAAGTCAGCGGCATCGTTGAGCCCATGATGGTGGGCGCGCGCGTCGTGCATGGCGATGGCGCTGTGCGTCACGAGGCGCTACCTGGACAAGTGGCCTGGCGCGTGGCGCGGGCGATGTCCTGGGCGCGATTATATCGTCTGTCCAATGCCGACAAGCGTGTGGTGATTACCTACCACAGCGAAGCGGCGGATCGCGCCGACGTGGGCAGTGATCCCGATACGTATCTGGATGCCCAGGCCAGTCTGGCTGCGTTGTTGCGGCGGCTGCGGGATGAGGGCTACGACGTGGGTGAAGATCCCCTGCCTGACGCGCAAACGCTGGCGCGTCGCATGGCGGATGATGGCGGCAATATCAGCGCGGGCTTGTGGGGCGTTGCTGGTTATCAGGATGAATTGGATACCCAGGCTTTGAAGGCGCAGGCGGAACTGGATCGGCGCCTGAAAGACGGCAGCGCGGTGGCCATTCCTGAAGCGCAGTATCTGGAATGGTATGCGCAACTGCCGCTGGCTCTGCGTGAGCAAAGCGAGGCCCATTGGGGGCCGCCACCGGGCAGGCTGATGGTGCATACGGACGAGACCGGCGCGCGCGCTATTGTCATCCCCTTGCTGCGCTTCGGCAAGGTGGCACTGGCGCCGCACCCGGTCTGGGGCTATCTGCAGGATGCTGGTGCCTTGTCTTCCACTGGTGCCTTGCCGCCGCATCATCAATACATCGCTTTCTACCTTTGGATGGCGAAAGGCTGGCAGGCTGATGCCTATCTGCCGATCTTCACGCAGATTTCTCTGATGCCGGGCAAGCAGCAAGGCCCCGCGCACGACGACTGGATAGGGCGGTTGATCGGAAACCTGCCCCACATACAGCCCACGCCCTTGCAGGCCAACGGCGGCATTGGCAACAAGCGCCGGGCCAATGCCGTGACGCTGGGTTTCATGCCGCCGTTGATGCGCGGCGGCTTGCCGCCGATGCTGAAGGACTTGCGCGATGGTCTGGCGGTGGCGTCACAAGCGTCGGGTGCGGATCAGCAGGCAGCCCAGCAGGCGCTGCGGCTGGCGGCATCAGCGCATGAGCGGGCGCTGGGACTCGACACCGTATCGGCGGCATGGCCGAAACTGGAAGTCGCGTTGAACACTTATCTTGACGAAGTGGCCGCCGCCGTCATGCCGGTGGGCGGGCATGTGCTGGGCCAGGCGCCTGACGTGGCAATTACCGCCGGTATGGTGCATGCCATGCTGCAGATCGATGGATCTGACGCGCCCGATGAAGACGCCGTGCATGCGGCGTTGCAAGGCGACGTCGCCGGGCTCGATGCACAGCAGCTTGCGCGCATACAGGATTACGCGGCCCGCATCGCCACCGCCCCGCGTGAAATGGATGCTGTGCTGCAAGCCTTGTCAGGCGGCTATATCGAGCCTGGCCCTATGGCGGACGCCGTGCGCAATCCGGATGCCTTGCCGCCGGGGCGCAACCCCTATACCTTGGCTACGCGCAGCTTGCCGACACGGGAATCATGGGAAATCGGCGCGCGGTTGGCCGACGAGCTGATCGAGGCCTATCGCCAGGAACACGGCAGCGTGCCGCGCAAAGTGGCTTTTGTGCTGTGGTCGGGCGAATCCACACAGAACGAGGTGGCGATTGAAGCCCAGATTCTGCGCCTGCTTGGCGCACGTCCTGTCTGGAATCCACGTGGCGAAGTCATTGACGTGACGCTGGACGACCGTGCAAGTCTGGGGCGGCCGCGTGTGGATGTGCTGGTCACGACGTCTGGCACCTATCGTGATCACTTCCGGGACAAGATTGCCATGCTGGCCAAAGCGGCCCGGCTGGCGGCTCAGGCGCGTGAAGAAGACAACGCCGTGTATCTGCACAGCCAGGCCCAGGCGCAGCGTTTGCGCGCAGAGGGCGTGGATGCGAAAACCGCCGCGCAACAGTCGATGCGGCGCACCTATTCCACGGCGCCAGGCGCCTACTCGCCTTCAACGCAATTCGCCATCCGCGCCGGCGCCGAATGGGACGATGCCCGTTTGTCACGCTTGTATACGGACAGGCTAGGCCATGCCTATGGCGAGAGCGAACATGGCGCAATAGATGCGGCTGGCTTCATCGCTCAGCTTTCCAGCGTGGAAGCCGCTGTGTTCAGCCGCAGCTCGAACGCCTATGGCTTGCTCGATACCAGCATGCCTGCTGCTTATCTGGGCGGCATCAGCAACGCGGTGCGCGAACATACCGGCCGTCAGATCAGCAACTATGTTGCCGATATGAAAGCCTCGCATACCGGCCAAGCGCATCTGGAACCCCTGGCGCGCACCTTCGGCCGGGAATTGCAATCGCGCTATTTCAATCCCGAATGGATACGCGCCATGCAGGACAGCGGCTACAACGGCGCGCGCTACATGGCCGACCTGCCTGCTCACATGCTGTTGTGGGATATCACTACGCCGCAACTAGTCGACGACGCCGATTGGGCTGAAGTGAAGGCCGTCTACGTCGATGACAAGCATGGCATGGACATGGAAGAGTATTTCGAGCGGCACAACCCGTATGCGCACCAACATCTGCTGGAAACCCTGCTGGACGCCATTGACCGAGGTGCCTGGCAGGCGGACGACGTCGATCGCGTGCAACTGGAGCAGGCGCTTGCTCAGAGCGTCGATCAGCACGGCTCGGATTGTGCCTTGCCCTCGTGCGGAAATGCGCAGCACGTAGCGATGGAACATCCCGCACCCGCTCTTGCTGCTCCAGTCACCGCGGGGGCACCAGATGAGCCGTCGTCGGCAGCAGCGAATGTGGAAGGCTTTGCGCTGGAGCCGCGCCCCGCCACACCGATTCAACCCGTGCAACAGGAGATCTGGCTGTGGCTGCTGGCTGCGGCGGTGCTGTTTGCCGTGGGTGGGATATTGCGGCCTCGTTGGTGAGCGGTCAAATTTTAAGCTGAGGCTTCTCAGTCTATGCGGGCGCACCAGGACGTTCTGCTACGCATCAGACTAATGTCCTGAGTCCTGTCAGCATGCATTGTGTGTCTGCCCGTGTGCTGTAATTAAGCATGCGCCGATAGCTATTAGGGCTTTAGATGGCTGTCTGGCGCTGATAATGCCTCCGTAGTTAATTCGGTGTGGTCTGGGAGTTCGCGCGCACTTCAAAAAGAGGTTGAAACACATTGAACAAACGACTTCTATTGCTGATTCTGATGTTTGCATCGGTTAGTGTGCAAGCCCACCCGCACGCATGGATTGACGTGCGCAGCACTATTGTCATGTCCGCCGAGGGGCTGATCTCGGCAATCGAAGAAGAATGGCTGTTTGACGATCTGTACAGCGCCGCGGTGGTTGATGGATTCAAGAATGACAGCCCAGGTAGGGCAGCGACCGTGCGGGACTTCGCGCCCGAAGTCATCAAGAACCTGGAACCCCACGGTTATTTTATGCGTGTGACGGTGGATGATCGCCCGATTAAGTTGAACACCGTCACGGAATACAAAAGCGAAATGAAGGGGTCGCAGCTCTTGCTATCCTTCACCGCACCGCTTTCCGAGCCGGTCGGTCCCACGCGCTACGCTGTCAGCTTCGCGGTCTACGATCCGACCTACTACATCCACATGGCTCACCCCGTCCAGCAGCCACCTACCCTACGGAACTGGAAGCAAACAAATTGTGGGGCGCGGGTGGAGCAGGCAAATCCGTCCGCCGAGGATTTCGCCCGCGCCTTTTCCCTCGATCAAGGGGCGTCGCCTCAATACGATTTGGGCCATTTGTTTGCGGAGAAGGTGCGTATTCAATGCGAGTAGGAAACAGGAGGCCGGGGCGCGTGGTGGCGGTATGCGCGTTCACTGCGGCCTTTGTTGTTGTTGCGGGGGCGCTGTTGAGCCATTACGGCGTCTGGAACAGGTTCCTGGTCTGGACCATGTTTACACAAGGCGAGCTGCACCGGCAACTTGCCGCCGCCATGCGTCAGGTGGCCCTGGAAGGTTGGGTCGCCGCCGGGACGCTGATCGGCATCAGTCTGCTCTACGGCATTTTCCATGCGGCAGGGCCGGGACACGGCAAAGCGGTGATCAGCACATACCTGGGAACAAGCCGGACTCGGTTGCGGCGTGGCCTGTTCCTGTCGGTGGCGTCGTCGCTGGCCCAGGGGCTGGTGGCGGTGATCCTGGTTGAAGTCGTCGCCAACCTGCTGGGCTATTCCCTGCGGCGCACGCAGGGTACGGCCGGTCAATTGGAAAACCTCAGCTTTGCGCTGGTGGTCTTGCTGGGGGCCGTGCTGGCCGTGCGCAGCGCCTTGGGTTTATACCGTCGCTGGCGTCAGTCCAAACGCAAGCCAACCGGCCTGTTCTCTGGGGGCGGGAAGCTGCAAGCCTATTGCGCTGAATGCGGCGGTCCACACAGCCTGACGGGTGAGCACTTGAATCAAGCCCTGACATGGCGCGGCGCGTTACCCATCATCCTTGCGATTGGCCTACGTCCCTGCACGGGCGCGATTCTGGTGCTGTTGGTCGCCTATTCGCTCGATTTGCGCTGGGTCGGCATCGCCGCTGTCTTGGCCATGTCGCTCGGGACAGCGGCTACCGTCAGTGCGTTGGCTACCCTGGCAGTTTCATTCAGGCATGTGGCATTGCGTTTCTTTCAGCGTGGCGCTACTACCAGGAAGATTCATGCCGGCGTCGTCTTCGACGTGCTGGGTCTGGCGGGGGGCGTGTTGATCGGGCTCATGGGCCTGGGTTTGCTTCAGCAGGGCATGAGCGTTGGCCAGCATCCAATCTTATGAAGGTGGCCGCGGGAGATTTTCGGGGGAGACAGAACTTCCATTCAAGCGTTATTTGATAAGTTTTGAGCGGAATGGGGTTATCAACAGGGAGACGCCATATCAACTCGAAGTCGGCCAATATTTGGCGATGTTCTTGACTCAATCGCTCTGATGCAGAGCCCATGTGCGATATAGCATGTATAAGGCACCAGTCCAATAACGGCATTCTGGTGATACACCTGCCGGCTCCAGGGCAGGTGTATCACCAGATCGGCGGCAAGACCCAATGTCGCACCCACCAAGCCGGCGGCGGGCATCACATGCGATGATCCGCGCTGCGCATCAAGGCACGCGGGATACGAAGCCCAGGAACGCCACGGGGCCGTAGCAGGCCGATACGAACGCCCACAGCTAAGCGGTTGCGAACAGTGCGGCGCGTTTCACGCGGGCTAAAGGGATGCCCATGGACGCAGCATATCGTCCGGCTCGATCTCGGTCAGCAGCCAGGTCGCGCCGGCGTCCGGCGTGAACAGTTTGACCACCGGGGTCGGATCGAAGTCTGGGTTCTGGAGTGATTCGCGGCTGCACGGCGCAGCACACGCCGTCAGGGGTCGCAGACGGCCACAGGCCGCAAGCGCCAGCGGCGCAATGCCCTTGCCGGCGTGGCTCTCAGCAACCAGAGGTGCAATATTCGGCCCACTGTTCCAGCAATCGGCGATGGGTATCCAGGTCTGGTCCGACAAAAGACATGCCGAGCACACGGGCAATATCGTCAGCAGAAGCTCCCTGCAATTCTGCCCATCGCTTGAACGAAGGGCGTACGTCATAGATTCGAGCTTTGCCAAAACCGACTGCGGCAAGTTCTCTGTTGAGATAGGGCAGGGGGAGGGGGCCACCTCCTTGCTTCTGAAAAAGAGGGCATTCTGAGCGACCAAGCGGCCCGCGCACCAGCCACTGTGCCGGAAGAACCAGTGGAATCGAGTGACGACTCTTATGCTTGCGGCGGCCTTTGCCCAATGTCCAAAGCTTGTAATCACCACTGATTTCCGCCGGAGGCAATTTGACTACCTCACCTGGCCGGCACACCGTCAAAATAATAAAGCGCAAGCACCTGGATTCTATGGTCTTACGACGATGTAGCGTTTGATATAGGTGGGGAACGTTGAGGATCTTCCGCGTCATCGCCAATCTGCTGACTTGCGTCGGCAAGGGGGGACACTGTGGGGTAATCGACAACGGCTGTGGCATCGTTGGTTTCATGGGTGCTTTCTCCAATTGTTGTGTACAGAACCGCTGCGGCTAAGCCGTAGCTGCTTCCTCTCCCGCCTTGATGGCTTCCAAAAGTTTGTCCATCCCTGCCGATTGCATAAGTGGCAACAACTTGGCAAGGTGCTGACTTGTTGCAGCCCAATCGGATTGATATTGAGGGGATATGCTAGATACGTCGGTTGGGGTATGCAGTTGCGAGGGGTGACGCCATGTCTCGGGATGGCCGAGCAGGTTGACAAGGTAGCTGCCGAGCGCGTCGAAAGCTAACTTTCGCTCTGGAATCCGTTGCTGCTTTTGATACGTGTAGATCAGGGCACTGCTACCTTCATCTCGCTGTGGCATCCGGTGGTTCAGGCACAGTTCGATGATGTCCTTTGGCACGCCGAGTTCCCCCATTAAGGTAGCGCCGGTTCGGCGCAGATCGTGCATCGTCCACTTGCCTTTGGGCATGATCAAGCAGTCGGCGTCCCGAATTTTTGCGTTAGGCTTTTGGCGCAAGGAAATTTGATGGGAAAAAGAGCTGTATTTGGCATGGGGAGCGCCACGCAGACCTGGGATGAGGTACTCAGTTTCGCGATATGGAAGATCGCGTAATACGCAGAACCAGTGATAGGCGAAATCCGAGAGGTGGATCAGATGTTCCCTTTTAGACTTGGTGCGCTCTGGTGCGAGGCGCCAAGTGCGTTCGGTCCAGTCAATCTCATATTCGGTGCAAGCCGCGATCTCCCCAGCTCGGCACAATGTAGACATGGAAATCCATATTGCAGCCTTGCAGGCATTGGTCATGAAAATAGGCGGAACCAGCCGGTCACGTAGCAACACGATCTCGGGTGGATACAGAACGCGGCTGCCGACGACATCAACCACCTCGATATCTCTCTTGCGCAGTGTGCGGATCGGGTTCCTGGTTATCCAATCTCGGTCTTCGGCATAGTTCAGCATCTGCACCATATCTATGAGGACAGATCCTGCTTGCGCAGGCGTACCGGCTGTACGGATGGTGTCGAAGCATGCCACGAGCTTTGGTCTTGTGAGTGTGCGAAGACTGTCGTTGCCCATGTGCGCCAGGACGTGTTTCTTGAGCCTTAACCTGCATACGTGTACGCCATGGGTATTGCGTCGGTTTACGAGGGATTCCTCAATCCACTGTTCGACGGCTTGGACGAGCGTCTTGGGTATCTTTTGGTCGGTGGAGCGTGGGTCGATGCCTTCTAGGAGCAGTCGGCGACACTTCTCTGCTTCTTCGCGTGCGGAGGCCAATGTTCGCTTGGGATAGCTGCCGAGTGATTTCTTGTCTGCTTTACCGGACAAGTTTGTGTACCGGAAAATCCAGGTTCGAAACCCTGCTGGTTGGGTGTGGGAGCCGGGGCGAATCCGTAGATAAAGCCCATCGCCGTCTGTGAGGAAGTATTCTTTCGCGCGGGGTTTTGCAGACGCGATTTTGCGATCGGTTAGCTGATTCCTGGCCATGTTTCAGTACCCTTCCAAAGGTCGATTTTTGGGAGCTTCAGGGTACAAATCCGGGTACAAGTTGGCGTGCGCTTCAATGAAATGGGGTGAGACGCATTGAGAACATAACCCATTGATTTGTAAAGAAGTTTAGTTCATCCTGAACTTTAATGAAACCTTTTGAATAGCCTAAGGATAGAGTTTCCGCGAGTACCCCATGGGGTGGGCCGAAACCGCTACCGCTGCCGAAGGCCAGCCCAGCGGGCTGGATCACGTCGAAGCGCCGCCGCGCGACTTCGCGACGGAAGACTTCTGGCGCTGGGTAAGCCGCCGCACCGGTTGGGATCTGCAAACGGGAACCGGCAATCCGCTGGCCAACTCCTGGGCGGTGGCCGATGCTCGCCGCCACCCCACGCGGGGTATCGGCGGCATGGTGGATCTCGTCGACGATCGCCGATCGGCCAGTTTGCGCTTCGCCATCCGGGCGTTCCGGCCCCGAGCGGCGCTGGCGGTATCGGGAGGGACGAGCCAGGTGAGGATCACGCCTCGCTGGGTTCCGGACTGGGCTTTGCCCGGCGACCAGTTCGCGGCGATTGCCGCGGCCGAAACCGTGTTCGTCGCCGCAGCCCGTGGCGAGGCGCCGAGCCTCTTCACCCCGGGATGGCACGCCCGCCTCGTACCAGTGCGCGATGAAGAGCGATTGGAAGCACGACGCCGCCAGGAGGCGGGGATATGAGACATCCTGTGTCAACCCTCCATAGATATCTGAAGGTTTTGAGCGCGCCGGGCCGCCCGAAGCGCGAATCCTCCCTCGGGGAGGAAGTCGCGCAGCGACCGGAGGGTAGTCCAGTGAGCGCGCTTCCAAGCCATTTACGCCCGAGCGTAACGCGGGCCCATGGAGCGCAACCCATGGGCGGACAAGCGTTGCTGGAAGGCCTGGCGGCTTTGTCGGTACTGGTGCTGCTGTTCTGGGCCGTCACCTGGCTGGGGCGGGGCTTTCTCGCTATCGATCGCCTGGCGCATGCCAGCCGCCATGCGGCTTTCCTGACGGCACAGGGCGAGGACGCCGCGGAGCGTCAAATGTGGTTGGAGGAGTTCTGGCTCGAGACACCGGCGCGATGGTGGCGCCAGCGCCGGCATGGCGTGGAGGGCTTGCCGCCGGCCGGGCATTGGGCCGAACGCCGGCAAGCCTTGGCATCCTCGGCCCAGCCCGGCGGCGCCCACCCCGAAGCCATGCGCTTGCGCCCGCAGTGGCAACTGGAGGACGAGGGCTTGCTGATCATGGAGGCCGCGGCGGCGATACCCGGCTGGGTGTCCCGGGGCGCCACGCCTGGCTCCATCGGGCTGCGGCGCCATACCGCGCTGGCGTCGGGAGCGGGCTACAGCCACGACGACGCGCATAGCACCCGACGCCTGGAAGGAGGCGAAGCCGCCTGGGGCGCCGCCGCTGCCCGCTCGCGCGACGTCGGGAGGGCGGTGGCCGAACGATTGGAGCCGGTGGACCGGGCTTGGTCGCGGCCCTCGCCGCGCTGGGATTGGGTGGCGTCCTGGCAGGCCCGGCGGCCCGCCGGAGCCGGAGCGCCGCCATGAAGGCGCCGGTCTGGCTGGCGATGGCCTGGATGGGGCTGGCGGCCTTGCCGACGCCGGCATTGCCGTCCACGTTCCTGCAGCTCCATGACGGGCAGCGGATTGCTTTGCCCTCGGGCAGCCGGGTTGAAAGCATCACGCTGGCACCCGCCGGGCAGGCGGGCCGGTTCGTCGTGCAATGGGTGTCCGGCATGCCGGCGCATTTGGCGGAGCCGGCCGCGCTGGCCGGTTGGCTGCGGTCGCGCATGCCGTCCGGCGTGCGGCTGTATGAGCGCCCCGGCGGCTTGTGGGCCGCGGCCGATGGCTCCGATCCCTGGATGGCCGTATTGGGGCGAGCGCCTGAAGGTGAAGGGTGGTGGTGGTCGCGCTGGCACGCAGGCGGACCGGCGGTATCCGCCGAACTCTCGGATCTGCCTGCCGGCGGCATATTGCTGGGCGACTGGTTGTCGTCGGCGGGAGGCCGCGAGGCGCGCCATCGCGTCTGGGCGCATCCACGCTGGCCGGTATCGCGCCTGCGCGAGGAAGTCAATCGCGGCTGGCGAGCGGCGGGCTGGCGTGAGTCGCCGGGCGGTGCCAGCGCCGGGCCGGCGTCGGTCGCCGCGCCGCAAACCTGGCGGCGGGGCGGCTTGCGTCGTGAAGCGGTTTTCATGTCGCGGCCGGCGGGCAGCGCCGTGGTGCTGTTCGACCACGAGCCTGGGCGCAAGCCCATCGTTCACGGCGAGACGGGCGACGCCCGGTCTGGCGGGGCCGAAGGCTTACCGGGATGGTGGCGGAGAGGCCCCGGCCAAGGGGGCGAGGTGCTCCAGGAGGAGGGAGGCAATGGCGACTCAGCCAGGTATTGAGGGTACTGTTGAATGCGGCGTAGGGCTCCCTCCGCGTTGCGCTTTGGCGCGTGGTCAAAGCGCCATCGAGGTGCTGGGGGTGTTGATTGTGCTGATAACGGTGTTCTGGGGGCTGGGCGGCCACGACGATGGCGCGCTCTCCGTTCTGTGGCAGGCCTGGCAGGCGCGCTGGCAGCGCTTTGCCGCAACCCTCGCCTTGCCGCTATGACCCCCTGGCTAAAAGAACTTCTGGGCTCGCGAAGCTGGTGGCACAGTCCTCGCTGGCTCGCCCTTGGCCTGGCGCTGGCGGCGGGAATCTCGGCCGCCTGGGTGGCGCAAAGGCATTTGCAAACGCTGGCGTTCGATCTGCAGGCGAGACACCACACCGCGACGCGCGCCGTCGTGGTGGCGGCCCAAGATTTGCTCCCCGGCACGCGCTTGCAATGGGAGCATTTGGCCGTACGCCAGATGCCCGAGCGCTGGCTGCCCGCCGACGTGCTCGGGCCGGACGACTTTCCGGTGATCGAGCATGCCACCTTGCAGCACCCGGTGCGGCGCGGTGATCCCCTGCCTTGGGGCTATCTGGCGGCGCCCGCCGAGCGCTTTTCCACGCAACTGGCGGCCGGGCGGCGAGCCGTCACCATTCCGGTGGACGACATCAATTCCCTGGCGGGCCTGCTGCAGCCCGGCGACCGCATCGACCTCTACGTCTCCTTTCAGCATCGCGGCGAGCGGGTGACCGCTCCGTTGCTGCAGGGCATGCGGGTATTGGCCACGGGGCGCCAGCAAGACGGCCATGACAGCCTGGCGGATGTCGGCGCGCGGTTCGCCACGGTCACCCTCGACGCTTCGCCACAGGAAGCCGTACGGCTGATTGCGGCACGAGAGCAGGGCACGATATCGGCCATGCTGCGGCACGGCGGCGATCTCGCCCCGTCCGGCGACGAGTTGCGGGGCAGCCTGGCCGAATGGCTGGGCCTGGAGCGGCCGGAGCTTCCGGTCGCGGTCCGCCGCGGCGTGCCCGTAGTGTTCGGAGACCGCCACCCGACCCAGATCCCGCGCCTCGATGGCGAGGCCGTGGCGCCACCCGTCCTGATGATGCCGGACGGCGCTCCGCCGCGCCCGACACTCCTCGCGGGCCCTGATGAAGTGGCGCCGCTGCCGGGGATGGCCTGGGAGACCCGGCCATGAGCGCGCCGAGCCGCCTCAAGCGCGAATCCTCCCTTGGGGAGGAAGTCGCGCAGCGACCGGAGGGCCGTCCAGCCGGCGCGCCGAGCCGCCTCAAGCGCGAATCCTCCCTTGGGGAGGAAGTCGCGCAGCGACCGGAGGGCCGTCCAGCCGGCGCGCCGAGCCGCCTCAAGCGCGAATCCTCCCTTGGGGAGGAAGTCGCGCAGCGACCGGAGGGCCGTCCAGCCGGCGCGCCGAGCCGCCTCAAGCGCGAATCCTCCCTCGGGGAGGCAGTCGCGCAGCGACTGGAGGGCACCGTCAGCGCGCCGGGTCATGGCGCCAGACCGACAGGCGCCGGAATGGCTGCGATCGCTTTGGCCGCTGCGCTCTGGATGCCGGCCATCATGGCCGCGCCAGCCGACCTCCTGGCGCAGCCCTTGCCATCGCTGCCGCCCGATGGCGTCGCGGCGGCGCAATGGGGCGCGCTCGATGACGCCTCGCGGCCCCAGGCCGAGATCGAAATGTTCGTCGGCGAAACCCGCATCTTTCCCGCGCCCGACGTGGCCCGTATCGCCGTGGGCAACAGTCAGGTGGTGCATGCGGCCGCGGCCGACGACAAGGAGGTCGTGGTGTTCGCGCGCGCGCCGGGCAGCGTGTCGGTGGTGATCTGGACGCATGATGGGCGCAGCCGCACTCTGCTCATCCAGGTGGTCGACCAGGAAGCCCTGCAGACCCGGCAGGAGCTGGCCGCCTTTATTGCGCGCATCCCCAACGCCCGCAGCCAGGCCGTGGGCGACAAGCTCATCGTGGAGGGTCGCGACCTCTCCGACGCCGATCAGGCGCGCATTGCCGACCTGGCCCAGCGCTACCCGCAGATCGTCGACTTCACCGATCGCGTCGGCTGGGATCGCATGGTCCTGTTCGATGTCCAGGTGGTGGAGCTGCCGCGCAATCGGATGCGGGAGCTGGGCGTGCGCTGGGATGCTTCGCCAGGCGGCGGTATCCAGGCGGGCGCGGTGTGGGATCCCGGTGTCGGGCGGGGCATCGAGGCCCGGCCGGGCGAGGGCGGGCTGGCGGCGTCCTTTCCGCTGCGCGGCGCTGCCGGCTACCTGGGCCTCAATGTTGCCTGGCCGGCGCGTTTGCAGGCGATGAGCCGCGACGGCGAGGCGGTGCTGCTGGCGCAGCCCCAGCTCATGGCGCGCAGTGGCGCCTCCGCCAGTTTCCTGGCCGGCGGCGAGCTGCCCTACACGCATGTCGACGCCAACGGCCGCAGCTCGACGCTGTTCAAACCCTATGGCGTGACGCTGGAAGTCACGCCGCGGATCGATCCCGCCGGCACGGTACGAGCCACGATCGACGTGGAAGTCAGCGCCGTCGATCCCACCGTGAACACCAACAGCGGCCCCGCCTTGCGCACCCGGCGCACGCGCACCGACTTCAATCTGCGCTCGGGCCAGACCCTGGTGTTGAGCGGCTTCCTGTCGCGCGAGCGGGTGCGAGAGACCGACGCCGTGCCCGGCCTGGGCCGCATTCCGGTGCTCGGAGCTTTGTTCCGCGCCACCCGCTGGGAAGACAAAGATGTGGAACTGGTGATTTTCGTCACGCCAGTGGTGGTGGACAACGACAACCCGGAGCTGCAGGCGCGCGTGGCGCAAAGCCGGCGGGTATTGCAGGAGGCCTTTCCTCGGCCGGCGATCCTGCGCGGCGACGGCGTACCGCCGGCGGATCCGTTTGCGCTGCCGCCGCTTCCCTGACCGGCGTCGGGCGGCGGCAGTGATGGGCAGGTCACGATCATGGAGGATGGCGATATGGCAAATTTATGGGTACAAATTCTGCAGGGCGATGGCGCGCCGCGCGAGATGGTCGCGAGAGCGCCGGTATGGATCGGCCGTGGCGAGGATTGCGCCGTGAGGCTGCGGCAATGGCGGGTGGCGCGCCGCCACGCCTGTCTGTCGGTCGTCGATGGCAGGGTGGCGATCGAAGATGCCGGCTCGCTGCTCGGCACCGAAGTCAATGGCCGGCGCATCAGCGAGTGCTCGGCCCTGCTGGCGGAAGACGACATCCTCATCGGGGGCGCGCGCTTGCGGGTGGCGTTGGCCCCGCCCTCGGCTTCGCCAGCGCCGGCGAAGCCATCGGTGGCCGACGCCGGGGCGCCGGCCACCGCGCCGCCGGCTGCGCCAATGGCCACGCCAAAGCCGAAGGCCGATGATCCGGCGGCAAGGGAGGCCGCTCCGCAACCCATGGGCTCCGCCATCGAAGCCGAAGCCCTGCGCTGGCGGCAGCGATTGCAGGCGCGGCTGGTCGAGGCGATGGACTTGCGCCGCCGCGATATCGCCGGCATGTCCGACGCGGCGCTGCGCGCCGAGGCCGACCGCTTGCTCGAGAGCCTGGTGGCCGAAGCCGCCGCCGACTTGCCACCGGGCATCGACACGCGAAGCCTGCGCCGCGAGGTACTCGACGAGGCCGTGGGCCTGGGCCCGCTGGAACGGTTGCTGGCCGATCCGACGGTGAGCGAGATCATGGTCAACCGGCACGATGAGGTTTTCATCGAGAGAGCGGGGCGCCTGATGCGTCATCCCGCCGGTTTCAGCAGCGAGCGTTCCGTGCAGGCCATTCTGCAGCGCATCGTCGCGCCGCTGGGCCGCCGCATCGACGAGGCCTCACCCATGGTGGATGCCCGCCTCGCCGACGGTTCGCGAGTGAACGCGGTGATCGCGCCCATTGCCCTGCGGGGCGCCAGCCTGACCATCCGCAAATTTCCGGCCCGACGCCTGCAGCTCGACGATCTCCTGCGGGCGGGGGCGATGGACGCGGCAATGGCCAGCGTCCTGCGATGCTGCGTGCGTGAGCGGCTCAATGTCGTGGTGTCGGGAGGCACCGGAGCGGGGAAGACCACTCTGCTCAACGTCCTCTCGGGTTTCATTCCACCCGGGGAGCGGATCGTGACCATCGAGGACGCGGCCGAGCTGCGCCTGCAGCATGAACATCTGGTGTCGCTCGAAGCGAGGCCGGCCAATCTCGAAGGCCGCGGCGTCGTCACCATCCGCGATCTGGTGCGCAACGCTCTGCGCATGCGGCCCGACCGCATCATCGTCGGCGAGTGCCGGGGCGCCGAAGCGCTCGACATGCTGCAGGCCATGAACACCGGCCATGAGGGCTCGCTGACGACACTGCACGCCAATACGCCGCGCGACGCGCTGGCGCGGCTGGAGACCATGATCCTGATGGCCGGCATGGAGTTGCCGCTGGCCGCGGTGCGCGAGCAGATCGCCAGCAGTATCGACGTGATCGTGCAGCAGGCCCGCGACGCCGGGGGCGTACGCCGCGTTACCGCCATCGTGGAAGTCGTCGGCCTCGAGAGCGGGCGCTTCCAGTTGCAGGAGTGGTTTCGCTATGAACCGGCCCATGGCGGCAGCTTTGTTGGCACGGGCCTGTTGCCCTCATTTCTCGGTGAATGGCAGGCCCGCGGCGTCGAGTTGCCGGCCGCCTTGTTCGAGGGCCGCACCCCGGCGGGAGAAGGGCGATGATCTGGCTGAGCGCCGTTTTGCTGGCGGCTGGCGTCGTCGCCCTGAGCGTGGTGCTGGCCGGCTGGCTGCTGTCGTCGCTGCCGCGCTGGCGGCAGGTGCACGACAAGCGCCTGCGGGGTGACTTGAGCGAATTCTTTCTGTTCATCGACCCTGCCCGTTTGTGGGGCATTTCGGTGCTGGCCTGTGCCGCCGCCGGCACCTTGGCCTTCGTGGCGTCGGGCAGCGCGGTTCTCACCGTGGCCGCGGCCGGCATGGTGGGCGCGACGCCACGCTGGCTATTGCGCCGTTTGCGGCGGCGGCGCCTGCAACGTTTCGACGAGCAACTGCCGGATGCCTTGCTGACGCTGGCCGCCGCGCTGCGGGCCGGCGCCGCCACGCCCAGCGCGCTGCGCCACCTGGCGCAAGAGGCCGAGGCGCCCTTGGCACAAGAGTTCGCCCTCGTGTTGCGCGAACAGCGCCTGGGCATTCCGCTGGACCAGGCCCTTGCGAACCTGGCCCGGCGCCTGCCATCCGAGGCCACCGTGCTCAGCGTCGCGGCCCTGCGCATCTCCGCGGCCACCGGCGGCAACCTGGCGGAAGCGTTGGAGAGAGTGGCGGTCACGGTCCGGTCGCGGCTGCACCTGTTGGGCCGGGTCGAGGCGCTGACCGCCCAGGGGCGGATGCAGGCCTGGGTGGTGGGCGCCCTTCCCGTGCTGCTGCTGCTCGCGTTGTCGCGTCTCGAACCGGATGCCATGGCTTTGCTCTGGAGCACCAGGGAAGGCTGGAGCGTGCTGGCCGGCGTGGCCGTGCTCGAGACGATCGGCATGCTGTGGATCCGCCGCATCGTGGCGATCGACGTCTGAGGCCCGGGATGTCGGCGCTCGACGGTTTGGTCCTGGTTCCGGCCTGGGCGTCGGGGCTGGCTGGTGGCGCGGCCGGCCTGTTGGTCTGGGTGGCGGTGATCGCCGCCGCGGGGCGGCGTGGCGGCCCGACGTGGCGGCCCTGTCCCGAAGGCCTCCCCTTATGGTGGCGTCTGGCGTGGCCGGTCGTCCAGCTTACCGGCCTGGCGCGATGGCGGGCGCCGGAGGCGGGTGGCGCCGGGCAGGAACTGCGTGAACGGTTGCGGCTTCTCGGACTGCCGGAGGCCGCCAACCATCATGCATGGCGTGCGGCGCGATGCGTCGTGGCGCTGGCCGCGCTATTGGCGGGCCTGCCGCTGGCCTTGGCATGGGGTGGCGCCGGCTGGAGCGTGCCGGCGGCGTGGACGGCGCTTGCCTGGCTGTGGCCCACCTGGTGGCTGCGCTCCGCCTTGGCCGGCCGGCAACGCGCGGCGGTGCGCGCCTTGCCGTTCATGCTCGACATGATGACGCTCTGCCTCGAAGGCGGTTTGCATTTTCAGGGCGCGGTGCAGCAAGCCGTGGAGAAAGGGCCGGCGGGCCCCTTGCGCGACGAACTGCGCCGCTGGCTGGGCGAACTGCGCGCCGGCGCATCGCGCAGCGAAGCCCTGCGGGCCCTGGCCACGCGGTTGGACGATCCCGCCGTGCGTGGCTGGGTGCAGATCATGGTGCAAGCCGACGCTCTCGGCATGAGCCTGGGGCCGGTGTTGCGCGCCCAGGCCGATCAGCGGCGGGCGGAGCGGTTTTTGCGTGCCGAGAAGCTGGCCTTGCAGGCGCCCGTGAAGATGCTGTTTCCGCTGATTCTTTGCATTTTCCCCTGCACCTTCCTGGTCATCGGGTTTCCTGTTGCGGTGCGCTTGATGGAGGCACTGGGATGAAATTACCCCCACGCTCACTGTGTTCGCTGCTTTCCGAGGGGGCTTCAGCCTCCTTCGGGGGGGCCGGGCGGAAAGATGGACGGCCCCCCGCGGCATATCTCATCGCCGATACGGGAATCGAACCCGCCCCAGGCCAGCCGGAGGGCGGGCCCAGAGCGGGCGGCGCGGGCGTTCCACCCCCCAGGGCGGAAGCCTGTCCGAGGCCTATCCGGTGGATTGTGCTCGACGGCTTTGCGCAACGGCTGCGCGGCCTGTTGTGGCGGCCGCCGCCCCTGCCGGCCCAGGCCTGGTGCCTGCCGCGTTGCGGCGCCGTGCATACCTGGGGCATGGCGCATCCCATCGACATCGTATTCGTGGCTGGCAATGGCGAGATCCGGCGGATCGATGCGGTGGTGCCACCCTGGCGTTGGCGAGCCTGTCCGGGAGCCAGAGCCGTCGTGGAACTGGCCGCGGGCGAGGCGGCGCGCCTGGGCTGGCGCCGTGGCGGCCGCGCGGCGTGGCCGGCGGGCTTATTGGCTCGCCGCTGTTGAGCCCCGCTCAGCGGCCGTGCCCCCAGGCCAGGAGCAGAGCGAAGCCCACCATCGATACGGCATAGAGCCCGGCGAGCAGGACATAGCCGGCCGCCTGCCGGCCCGGGCTGGCTTGCGGCTTCAGCCACCAGCCGAAGGCCCGGAAGGCGAGGGGCGCCAGCCACCAGCCCAGCAACTGCGTGCTGACGAAGTTGCCGATGAACAGTGTCAGCCAGAAGGGCAGGCCCTGCCCGTCGAGCCAAGGCACACCGATAAAAAAGCCCCACAGATAGACCACGGGGTACAGCACGAGCAGCACCAACAGGTTGCTTTGGAAAATAAAGGCCCGATTCGGCAACGTGGCCTGATCGTCGGGAAACCAGAAGCTGAAACCGTGGCTTGCCCGCTTGATATTGAGCCCCGCATTGAAGCGTGCGCCTTGCGCCAGCAACGATTGCCGCTCGGGGGATTCCAGCCAGGCCGCCAGGTTGGCATCGTCATCGAACGAGAGAACGACGACCCAGTCGTCGTGCAGCCCGGGGATCGGACGTTCGATCTTGTGGCGCAGAAAACCCGGAAAACGAGCCTCGGCAGCCTGAATGCGTTGCTGCCAGGCGAAGAAATCCTTTTCCAGCGCCTCCGGCACCTTGAACGAAATGAGGGCGGAAACCGCGCGGTCGCTCTGCCTGCCGGCATCCGGCAGGAGGTGCACGTCTTCGGGTCCGATGCCCAACTGGCGGATTTCGTCGAGCAGAAGCGCCCGCTCGCCGCTTTGCAGCCAGCCGCGCGCCGCCGCGGCATCGGAGAAATGCAGGATCGAAACCCAGTCGACATGCGCCGGCGGCTGCGGCGGAATGATCTCTTGGCCGAGAAAGCCCGGCCAGGCCTTGAGGGTTTCCGCCACCTTGCCGTTCCAGCGGGTGAAATCGGCAAAGCCCTCGTCGGCGATGCGGCGCTGGATGACTAGGGCGACGGCATCCTGGCCGGAGTCGGAAGGGGTGGTCATGCCCAGCGTCCGTCCGTTCAGGGCTTCTGGTAGAGGCGCTGGCCCATGACCCAGGTTTCGGCCACGCAGCGGTCGTCGCCCACCATCATGATGCCGAACAGCAGGTTGGCGGCTTCCTCCATGTTGCGCGGACGGGCGCCTTCGGCGACCAGCGACTGGTGCCAGGCCTGGGCGTGCGGGCCGCCGTTGGGGTCGAGGGCCACGAAGTCGGCCTCCTTGCCGGGTTCGAAGTTGCCCAGCTTGTCGTCGAGGTAGAGGCCCTCGGCGCCGCCGAGCGTGATCGACCAGAAACCGCGATAGGGCGAGAGCTTGTTGCGTTCGGCTTCGGCCAGATCCTTGCGGACCGGATCGAGGCTGCCATCGAGCAGCGTGTTGTTGCACATGCCCACTTTGTAGGCATCATCCAGTACATGGAGCATGGAAAAGCGGTTGCCGCCGCCGACGTCGGTGCCGAACGACATCCTGACCCGGTACTCGGGATCGGTGGCGCGGCCCAGGCGAAACAGGCCGCTCCCCAGAAACAGGTTCGAGCAGGGGCAGAACACCACGGCCGCGCCGCTGGCGGACATCCGGCGGAACTCGTGGTTTGAGAGATACACGCCGTGGCCGCCGGAGAACCTGGGGCCGACGAGACCGTACTTTTCGTATACGCCGAGATAGTCGTCGCACTCCGGATGTTCGGCCAGCACGCCCCGGCACTCCGCCGGGTTCTCGGAGATATGGGTATTGACCCAGCAATCCGGATGCTCCTCCTTCAGCCGCTGGCAGGCGCGCAGCAGCTCCGGCGAGGCGCCAAAGGCAAAGCGTGGCGTGATGGCGTACAGGTTGCGGCCCTGCTTGTGATACTGCGCGATCAAACGCTTGCTGTCGCGATAGAAGTTCCCCGGCGTGTCGATATAGTCGTCCGGCGCATTGCGATCGATGCCGGTGAGGCCGGCGATGATGCGCATGTTGCGTTTGCCGGCTTCTTCGAAGAGTTCTTCGGTGGATACGGGCGAAGAACTGGTGAACGCCTGGCAGGTGGTGGTGCCGCTGGCAAGCAGCGTATCCAGGAAGCGCCGCACGCCTTCGCGCGCGTAGTCGCGATGTTGACCGTGTTCAGCGCCGGCAGGATGTTCGCCGCACGCCTTCGCGCGCGTAGTCGCGATCCTTGTACTTGAGTTCTTCGGGATAGACCCACATTTGCAGCCAGGGCAGCAGTTGCTCGCCGAAGGCGCCCAGTACGCGGGTTTGCGGCAAATGGATGTGGCCATCGATGAAGCCGGGGACGATGATGCGGTCGGTCAGGTGGGTTACGGCGAGCCCCGGATGGCGGGCGATGATGTCGTCGTGGGCGCCGAAGTCCTGAATGATGCCGTTGCGGACCACGAGCAGCCCATCGGCGTGAAAGCGCGCCGCCTCCTGCTCCCGCCCCACGTGTTTCCAGGGATCGTCGACGAAGTCGAAAAAGGTGCCGCGGATACCGGTTGTGTTCATGGCGTGTTGTCTCCCTGGGGGGCGGTTGGGGAATCATGCTCTGGCGAGCAGGGCGCCCACCAGCGCGCGAAGGCCGCGATCAGCCTCGGTGGCGGAACAGATCGGCATCGACGGGGCTGGCTAATGGGGCGACGCACGCCCGGCTCGGCACGATTCAGTGGCGCTTTGGCCGACAGTCGGGTGTGGTGGTCGGTGGCTTTCTGTTTGTGGTTGCGCCGAACCGGCACGTTTTTTTCAAGCCGGCACGCTTTCTAAACGGCGGGAAGTCTCTCGGTGCAGAATATTCCAAAAGCTGCTGTTTGTATCACGCGACCAGCAGATTTTTTTACGCCCGATCCTTCAGGCAAGGCGGATTTCTGCGATGTGGCGCCGCCCCCCGAGGGCGCTCCGTCCAGCTTGCCAGGCCAAAAGTCCCGGGTTATTCTGGTAAGCTTATGCCTGCCTTTCGCCTACTCGGCGAGCAGCCCGATGGAAAATGCCGGGTAACACATCCGCAGGATGGTCCATCGCTTTTTTGTCTTGTTTCGTGCCGTGCCACAAGCGCGCGCCCGAAGCATTCGTTTCAACCTCCAGTACCCGTTCCGATGAACCGGTGCCGGGCGGTCGTGGGTCCGGGCCCAGCCATTCCGTGAATGGCAAAGCGCCGGGCGTGTGGCCGGATCCGGTGCAGGTTGGATGCGATGGTGGCCGGCAATCCGGTTGGCGCCATGGCGATCGGGGCGTTCCGTACCGGTTTGAAAGGAATACCTCTCTCATGGAAATCACAGGCGCCGAGATCCTCGTGCGCTGCCTGGCCGATGAAGGCGTGGAACACGTCTTTGGCTATCCGGGCGGCGCGGTTCTCTATATCTACGACGAAATCTTCAAGCAAGATCGTTTTCAACATATTCTCGTTCGCCACGAGCAGGCCGCCGTGCACGCGGCCGATGCCTATTCGCGCTCGTCGAACAAAGTCGGCGTGGCCTTGGTCACCAGCGGCCCTGGCGCCACCAACGCGGTCACGGGCATTGCCACGGCCTATACCGATTCCATCCCCATGGTGATCATCACCGGACAGGTGCCCACCGCCGCCATCGGCGAAGACGCCTTCCAGGAATGCGACACCATCGGGATCACCCGTCCCTGCGTCAAACACAACTTCCTCGTCAAAGACGTCAAGGATCTGGCCGAAACCCTGCAGCGCGCGTTCTACATCGCGCGCACGGGCCGGCCGGGCCCGGTGCTGGTCGATGTTCCCAAAGACATCACCATCGCCCGCTACAAGTATGCGCCGCGCACCGCGCCGGTGGTGATGCGCTCGTATTCGCCGGTGGTCAAGGGCCACCAGGGCCAGATCAAAAAGGCCGTGCAATTGCTGCGCTCGGCCGAGCGCCCCATGATCTACACCGGCGGCGGCGTGATCCTGGCCAATGCCTCCGATGAGCTCAAGCAACTCGTCGAAACCGTGGGCGCGCCCTGCACCAACACGCTGATGGGCCTGGGCGGCCTGCCGGCCAGCCACCCGTCCTTCGTCGGCATGCCGGGCATGCACGGCACGTATGAAGCCAACATGGCGATGCAGCACTGCGATGTGCTGGTGGCCATCGGCGCCCGCTTCGACGACCGCGTGATCGGCAACCCGCGCCATTTCGCGCAGAACGCCCGCAAAATCATCCATATCGACGTCGACCCGTCGTCCATTTCCAAGCGCGTCAAGGTCGATGTGCCGATCGTGGGCGACGTGCGCGACGTGCTCGTCGACTTCATCGCCCAGCTCGAGTCGGCGGGCGGCTTCGATACCGCCCGGCTCAAGCCCT
The DNA here is from genome assembly GCA_023228945.1 of Pigmentiphaga sp. Lineage (GTDB taxonomy): Bacteria > Pseudomonadota > Gammaproteobacteria > Burkholderiales > Burkholderiaceae_B > Verticiella. Next base: position 69,978 of record JALOAI010000011.1, read on the forward strand.
GGTGGGAGCAGGTCGAAACCTGGCGCGGCCGCCAATGCCTGCGCTATGCGCCGTCCAACGAAGTGATCAAGCCGCAGAGCGTGGTCGAGGCTTTGTGGGAAGTCACCGGCGGCGACGCCTTCGTCACGTCCGATGTTGGCCAGCACCAGATGTGGGCCGCGCAGTATTACGGCTTCAACAAGCCGCGGCGCTGGATCAACAGCGGCGGCCTGGGCACCATGGGCGTGGGCCTGCCCTACGCCATGGGCGTGCAGATGGCGAATCCGGACGCCGACGTGGCGGTGATCACCGGCGAGGGCTCGATCCAGATGAACATCCAGGAGCTGTCCACCTGCTTCCAGTACCATCTGTCGCCCAAGGTGCTGTGCCTGAACAACCGCTACCTGGGCATGGTGCGCCAGTGGCAGGAGATCGACTACGGCTCGCGCTATTCCGAGTCCTACATGGATGCGCTGCCCGACTTCGTCAAGCTGGTCGAGGCCTATGGCCACGTCGGCCTGCGCATCGACAAGCCGGCCGACGTCAAGCCGGCCTTGCAGGAGGCATTTGGCAAGTACCGCAAGCGCCTGGTGTTCCTCGATTTCATCACCGATCAGTCCGAGAACGTCTGGCCCATGGTCAAGGCGGGCAAGGGCCTGACCGAGATGTTGCTCGGTTCCGAAGACCTGTAAGGAGACACGCATGAGACACGTCATTTCCGTGCTCCTGGAAAACGAACCGGGAGCCTTGTCGCGGGTGGTGGGGCTGTTCTCCGCCCGTGGCTACAACATCGAGACGCTCACCGTGGCTCCCACCGAGGATGCCACCCTGTCGCGCATGACGATCGCCACCCGCGGTTCCGACGACGTCATCGAACAGATCACCAAGCACCTCAACCGTCTGGTCGAGGTGGTCAAGGTGGTCGATCTCACCGAGGGCGCGCACCTCGAGCGCGAACTGATGCTCATCAAAGTGCGGGCGATGGGCAAAGAGCGCGAAGAGATGAAGCGCATGGTCGATATTTTCCGCGGCCACATCGTCGACGTGACCGACAAGGCCTACACGATCGAACTCACGGGCGACCAGCAAAAGCTCGACGCCTTCATCGACGCCATCGACCGCACCGCCATCCTCGAAACCGTCCGGACCGGGATCTGCGGCGTGGGCCGCGGCGAACGCATCCTCAAACTGTAAATTCCACGGCCCGGGCGCGGCCAGCCAGCCCGCCCGGCCTGTCCTCTTCTGGAGATACCAACGTGAAAGTGTTCTACGACAAGGACTGCGATCTGTCGCTCATCAAGGGCAAGACCGTCGCCATCATCGGCTACGGCTCGCAGGGCCACGCGCACGCGCTCAACCTCAACGATTCCGGCGTGAAAGTCGTGGTCGGCCTGCGCAAGGACGGCGCCAGCTGGAACAAGGCCGTCAATGCCGGCCTGCAAGTGGCCGAAGTGGCCGACGCGGTGAAGCAGGCCGACGTCGTCATGATTCTCCTGCCCGACGAGAACATCGCCGAGGTGTACAAGACCCAGGTCGAAGCCAATATCCGCTCCGGCGCCGCGCTGGCCTTCGCCCACGGCTTCAACGTGCACTACGGCCAGGTCGTGCCGCGCGACGACATCGACGTCATCATGATCGCGCCCAAGGCCCCCGGGCACACCGTGCGCGGCACCTACGCCAACGGTGGCGGCGTGCCCCACCTGGTGGCGGTCTACCAGGATAAATCCGGTTTCGCCCGCGATCTCGCCCTGTCGTACGCCAGCGCCAACGGCGGCGGCCGTGCCGGCATCATCGAGACCAACTTCCGCGAAGAGACCGAAACCGATCTTTTCGGCGAGCAGGCCGTGCTGTGCGGCGGCACCGTCGAACTCATCAAGGCCGGCTTCGAGACCCTGGTCGAGGCGGGCTACGCCCCCGAGATGGCCTACTTCGAGTGCCTGCACGAGCTCAAGCTCATCGTGGATCTGATCTACGAAGGCGGCATCGCCAACATGAACTACTCGATCTCGAACAACGCCGAGTACGGTGAGTACGTCACCGGCCCGCGCGTGGTCACCGACGAGACCAAGAACGTCATGCGCCAAGTGCTGAAAGACATCCAGACCGGCGAGTACGCCAAGAGCTTCATCCTGGAAAACAAGGCCGGCGCTCCCACGCTGCAATCGCGCCGCCGCCTGAACGCCGAGCACCCGATCGAGCAGGTTGGCGCCAAGCTGCGTCCGATGATGCCCTGGATCGCCAAGAACAAGCTGGTGGATCAAAGCAAGAACTGATCATCCCCGCAGGCGCTGGAGGCTCCGCCACCTGTGGCGGCCGGCCGACGGACCCGCGGGAATCACCAAGGCCCCATGCCACCGCCCACGGCGGGAACATGGGGCCTTTTTTGCCGCCGGGCCGCCCCAAGGCAAAAAGCCCCCCCGGGGGGCAGCGCCGCCGCGTTAGCGGCAAGCGTGGGGGCCTTTTTTGCCGCCGGGCCGCCCCAAGGCAAAAAGCCCCCCCGGGGGGCAGCGCCGCCGCGTTAGCGGCAAGCGTGGGGGCCTTTTTTGCCGCCGGGCCGCCCCAAGGCAAAAAGCCCCCCCGGGGGGCAGCGCCGCCGCGTTAGCGGCAAGCGTGGGGGCCTTTTTTGCCGCCGGGCCGCCCCAAGGCAAAAAGCCCCCCTGGGGGGCAACGCCGCCGCGGCTCCTCGTTACTGTGTGAAGCCGGACTGCTTCACGACCGGCACCCAGCGTTTGTCGAACTCGTCGAGGATGGTCTGGGTTTGGTCGAGATCGGCAATGATCACGCCCATTTGCGCCGCCTTCAAGGAGTCCTGGACCTCGGGCTGATGCATGACCTTCACGATCGCCTGGTTGAGATATTCGACCTTGTCTTTGGGCATGGCGGCCGGTGCCCAGAAGCCATTCCAGCCGATGCCTTCGATGTCGAAGCCGCTTTCCTTGAAGGTGGGGATTTCGGGAGCGCTGGGCTCGCGTTCGGTGCCCGAGACGGCCAGGATGCGGATTTTCTGGCCGGCATGCAGCGGCGACAAGCTGTCGAAACCATCGATGGCGTAGGGGATGTGCTCGCCCACCAGTTCGGTTTGCAGCTGCGCCGAGCCCTTGTAGCCGATGACCTCCACCTCTTGACCGAGAGCGTCGGCCACCATCATGCCGAAAAAGTGCGGCAGGCTGCCCGTGGCCGGTACGCCGACGTTCATCGGTCCGGACTTTTGCTCGTCGAGATGGGCTTTGAGTTCCTTCAGGTTCTGGATCGGGGACGTGGCGGGCACCGCCAGCGCGAAGGTGTACGAGGCCATGAGCGACACCGGCTGGAAGTCTTTTTTGGGATCATAGCCAGCGTTCTGATATACCACCGGCGCTACCGACATAATGGCCGGATTGCCCAGTAGCAGCGTATTGGCGCTGGCGTCCATTCGGGTGAAATGCTGGGCGGCAAGACGACCGCCCGCGCCGGCGCGGTTCTCGACGACCACCGGTACGCTGAGTTCTTGGGCCAGGGCGTTGCCCACGATCCGCGCGGTGCGGTCGGAAGATCCCCCGGGGCCGTAACCCACCACGATGGTCAGCGGGCCGTCCAGCCGCGGAGTCTCGGCGGCCGCTGCCGTGCTGCTGATGGCGAGGCAGGCGGCAAGGGCGGGGATGAAGCGTTTCATGGCGATGTCTCCTTTTGATAGCGGATTGGCCTGGTGCAAGCCGGCGCATGGCGCGTCGTTGTTTACCAAGCCAATCGGCCAAGTCTACGATCTTTAACGTGATTGTTAGAAACAAGTATCCCTGGTGTTTTCCCTAGATCGGCAAGGGGCGGTCGACGGCGAAAGCCGATGACGGCCGTTCATGTGGCGTATAAGCTCGTACTGCTTGATCGGCCGCCTAGATAGCGGACGATCCTTCGATCCGGGCGACCCGGGAGACGCCCGGATCGAAGGGTCGGATCAGGGCTCCAGGTTAGTACTGTCCCAGGGGCGGCGCTGGCCGCGGCCGCGCCAGCGATTGGCGTGAATGCCGGGGGCGGTTTCCTGGGCGAGGATCTTGGCGCGCTCCGTCAGTTGATCCAGCGCCGCATCGAACTGCGCCACGAAAGCGGGGTCGAGAGTCGAGGTCAAGGCCGTATTCAGCTTGGCCACCTCGCGAAAGAGATGCCGGTACAGCCGTTCGCCGTGCGCGGTGAGCCTCACCTGGGCCCGGCGCTGATCACCGGGGCAAGGTTCGCGATGGAGGAGCTCCTTCTCGCGCAGCTGAGTGATCGCACGCGACACCCGCGCGCGGTCGAGATGCGTCAAGGTCGAGATGTCGGACGGTGCGAGCGATTGGTGCTTGGCGAGAATGGCCACGATATGCCACTCCCGGCGCGAGATGCCGTACTTGCCTTCGCAGAGCCGGATGACCGCGGCCCCCGAGAACGCCAGCAGGCTGAATAGGCGGTAATTGAGCAGGTCCGCGATGTCGCGGGGTTCGAGCAGGCTCTCGGCGGTGGAGTCCGGAGCGGCGGACGGCTTCATGGGTATCGGCAAGTTGATGTGGACGTGACAATTCTACAAAGCGCGGCAAAACCATCATGCGGCGCGACGGCGACATCAGCTACGGCGGTCTGCTGATCCTGTTCGCGCAAGATCGCCTGCCAGGGCTCGTCCCTTCACGGCGACGTAATCGAGGCTAAGGCTGCCGGAGCCGAAGGCTCCCCTGATGGCGGCGGAGAAGCTCCGGCCGAAAGGCCGGAGTGGCCGGAGTTGTTCACATCAAACCAGCTCGGCGCTAACCAGCTCGGCCTTGAGGTAGGCGTAGAACACCGGCGCGGCCACCACGCCGGCCAGGCCGAACGCGGCTTCCAGCAACACCATGGCGAGCAGGATCTCCCAGGCGCGGGCGTGGATGTGATTGCCTACGATACGTGCGTTGAGAAAATATTCCAGCTTATGGATCAGCACCAGGAAGATCAGCGCAGCCACGCCGGCTTCCAGGGCCACCGCCAGCGCCACCACCACGATGGCGATATTGGACAGCAGGTTGCCGATCACCGGCAGCAGGCCGAACACCAGGGTGAGCACGATCAGCGTCTTGGTGAAAGGCAGGGGGTGGCCGAGCAGCGGCAGCACCAGAAGCAGAAAAACCGCCGTTAGCGCCGTGTTGAGCAAGGCGATGCGGATTTGGGCGAACACCACCTGGCGGAAGGCGTTGGCGAGCGTGTGCACGCGCTGGCTGAGCGCCAGGGCGAGCGGACGGTTGTTGTCGTGGGCGCGTACGCCTTCGATGGCCACCAGGAGCCCCAGTACCATGCCGACGATGGCATGGACCACGGCGGTGACGGCCGCCGTACCCGCCACGCGCACGGTGGCGATATGGCCCTGGAGCCAGGCCAGCACGGCATGGTGCATTTGATCCACATTGTCGGGCAGCCAACCCAGCCAGCTGTCGGGCAGTTGGGCGCGCGCCAGCAGGAGGAGACCGTCGAGCCGCTGGGCGATCTGCGGCCAGTGCTCCGAGAACCGCGCCAGCCAGCCGCCCAGCGCCATCAGCAGCGGCGTGAGCACCGCCGCCACCAGCACGCCCAGGGCGATGGTGGCGATCAGCTTGGCATGCCGGGAAAAGCGCGCCGGCAGGCCGTGGGCCAGCAACTGGATCAGCTGGTAGGCGGTCAGGCCCGCCAGCAGGGCCACCAACAGATGCCAGTGCAGGATGAACAAAAGGGCCAGCGCCAGCAGAATGTGACTGGCGATCTGGCCGTAACGGACGGCGGCGGGCGAGGTGGACACGGCGTGGCGTAGTGGCCGGGGTTACTGGCCGGAGCCCGGGTTGTCGTGGCTATAGTATTGAACACCGATCTGGATCGCCGGCCGGCCGCTGGCGCGGCGGTGGCGATTGGTGTCGCGCAGCGAGTAGATGCAGCCGCAGTATTCCTGCTGGTAGAAGCGCTCGTCTTTGCTGATCTCGATCATGCGGGCGGAACCGCCTTGCTTGCGCCAGTTGTAGGTCCAGTAGGCCATGCCCTGGTAGCGCCCGGCCGCGCGCAGGCCGCAATCATTGATCTGGTTCATGTTTTTCCAGCGCGAGATGCCCAGCGAGCTGGTGATCACCGGAAAGCCATGTTCATGGGCGTAAAGCGCGGTGCGCTCGAAGCGCATATCGAAGCATTCGGTGCAGCGTGCGCCGCGCTCGGGCTCGTTTTCGAGGCCCTGGACGCGTTCGAACCAGTTGTCTTCGTCGTAGTCGGCATCGATGAAGGGAATGCCGTGTTTTTCCGCAAACCGGATGTTCTCCTGTTTGCGGATTTCGTATTCCTTCAGTGGATGGATGTTGGGGTTGTAGAAAAAGATGGTGTACTGGATTCCAGACGCCAACAGGGCTTCCATCGGCTCGGCCGAGCAGGGCGCGCAGCAGGAATGGAGCAGGAGTGGCTTATCGTTGCCGCCGGGCATTTGCAGCGGCTCGCGGGTGGGGTTGGTCATGGGTAATCCTTGCTGAATCCGGATGCGTATAGGGATACGCCAGGCTCAATCGTACAATCGAATCGGTTACTCTTGGCGCATCATGCAAAAACCCCATTATCCCCATCCTATCCTGGCTCGCGAAGGCTGGCCCTACATCATCGGCAGTGTGGTGCTCGCCCTGCTGATCCTGTGGGTTGGCGGGGCCTGGTCCATCCCATTCTGGATCATCGCTCTGTTCGTCATCCAGTTCTTCCGCGATCCGCCGCGAGTGGTGCCGCAGGCGCCCAACGTCGTGCTGTCGCCCGCCGACGGCCGCATCGTCGCGGTGGAAGCCACCCATGATCCCTATGCCAACCGGCCCGCGCTCAAGATCAGCGTGTTCATGAACGTTTTCAACGTCCATTCCAACCGCAGTCCGGTGGCCGGCACGGTGCGCCACCTGGCCTATTTTCCGGGCAAGTTCGTCAACGCCGACCTCGACAAAGCCTCCACCGAGAACGAGCGCAACGCCATGGTGATCGATACCGCCGAAGGCCACCAGGTCACCGCGGTGCAGATCGCCGGTCTGGTGGCGCGCCGCATCCTGTGCTACGCCAAGGAGGGCGACGCGCTCGCCCGCGGCCAGCGCTACGGCTTCATCCGCTTCGGCTCGCGAGTCGATGTCTATCTGCCGCCCGAATCCCAACCGCGGGTGGCCATCGGGGATAAAGTCAGCGCCACCACCACTCTGCTGGCCGACCTGCCAAAACCCCGTTCCGACACCGCCTCATGATCGACACCCCCGAGCGCCGCCGCCGCGGCATCTATCTCCTGCCGAACGCTTTCACCACGGCGGCGTTGTTTGCCGGTTTCTATGCGGTGGTGCAGGCCATGGGCGGGCACTACGAAGCCGCGGCCATCGCCATTTTCGTGGCCATGGTGCTCGATGGCATGGACGGCCGCGTGGCTCGGCTCACCAATACCCAATCGGCGTTTGGCGAGCAATACGACTCCTTGTCCGACATGACCTCCTTTGGCGTGGCACCGGCCCTGGTGATGTACCAATGGGTGCTGCATGAACTCGGCCGCTGGGGCTGGCTGGCGGCCTTCGTCTACGTGGCATGCGCGGCCTTGCGGCTGGCGCGTTTCAATATCAATACCGCCATTGTCGACAAACGCTTCTTCCAGGGCTTGCCCAGCCCGTCGGCGGCGGCGCTCATCGCGGGCTTCGTGTGGCTGGTGGTCGACAACCGCCTTGCCGTGCCCACCGAAGCCCTGGCGTGGGTGGGTTTCGGCGTCACCCTCTATGCCGGCTTGTCCATGGTGTCCAACGCACCCTTCTATAGCGGCAAAACTTTCACCCTCGGCCGCAGCGTGCCGTTCTGGGTGATCCTGCTCATGGTGCTGGCCTTTGTTTTCGTGTCCAGCAATCCCCCCGTGGTGCTGTTCGGCTTGTTCGTGGTGTATGGCCTGTCGGGCTGGGGGCTGATGTTCTGGCGCTGGCAGCGCGCGCGCCGGCTGCAGAGGTTGCGGCGCTGAGCGTAGCGCCAGCCCGCGCAATCCGGCCTGCGCGGGCTCGCCATATTGCGCTACAATCCTGCGCTTGCCGCCGTTTTCCACGGCGGATGTTTTTTGGTTTGTCGCCGCATGCCGTGGCGGCAAATGTTTTTATTGTTTGTTTCATTCACGGCAAGGCGCCTCGGCCTTGCCGCCTGTCAGGAGAGGATCATGTCCGTAGCCGAAATCAACAAGGCCGATATCGTCGGCCAGTTCCAGCGTGCCGCCGGCGATACCGGTTCGCCCGAAGTCCAGGTAGCTCTGCTTACCGCGCGCATCAACGAGCTCACCGAGCATTTCAAGACCCACAAAAAGGATCACCACTCCCGCCGTGGTCTGCTGCGCATGGTCAGCCGCCGTCGCAAGCTGCTCGATTACCTCAAGGGCCGCAATGCCGATGCCTACCGCACGCTGATCGAAAAACTCGGCCTGCGCAAGTGATCACCGGTTCGACACGGTCGAACGCAACCGTGGTCGCGGCGATGTGATCGCTGCGGCCACGGTTTTTTTTTACCGCCGGGCCGTCCCAAGGTAAAAACCCCCTCGGGGGGAGGCGCCGCCGCGTAGCGGCAAGCTAGGGGGCCTTTTTATAATGCAAGGAAGATTGCCATGTTCAACAAAGTGACCAAGTCGTTCCAGTACGGCCAGCATACCGTCACGCTCGAGACCGGTGAGATCGCTCGCCAGGCGTCCGGCGCGGTGTTGGTAACCGTCGACGACACCGTCGTGCTCGCGACGGTGGTGGCGGCGCCCAAGGCCAAGCCTGGCCAGAGCTTTTTCCCGCTCACCGTCGACTACATCGAAAAAACCTACGCCGCCGGCCGTATCCCGGGTGGCTTTTTCAAGCGCGAAGGCAAGCCGTCCGAGAAGGAAACCCTGACCTCGCGCCTGATCGATCGTCCGCTGCGTCCGCTGTTCCCCGAGAGCTTCCTCAACGAAGTCCACGTGGTGCTGCACACGCTGTCGGTCAATCCCGAAATCGATCCCGACATTCCCGCCATGATCGGCGCCTCCGCCGCGCTGGCCATTTCGGGCGTGCCGTTCAACGGCCCGATCGGCGCCGCGCGCGTAGGCTACATCAATGGCGAGTACGTCCTCAATCCCACCAGCAGCCAGATGGGCGCATCCAAGATGGATCTCGTGGTGGCCGGCACCGAAGCCGCCGTGCTGATGGTCGAGTCCGAAGCCCAGCAGTTGTCCGAAGAAATCATGCTGGGTGGCATCACCTTCGGCCACCAGCAGATGCAGGCGGCGATCAACGCCATCCATGACCTCGTGCGTGAAGGCGGCAAGCCCGAATGGAACTGGCAGGCGCCAGCCACGAACGAAGCCCTGGTGGCCGCCGTACGCAACGCCGCCGAAGCCGGCATCAAGGCCGCCTACCAGGTGCGCGACAAACAGCAGCGCCGTGGTCAGCTCAGCGCCGTGGCCGCCGACACCCTGGCCAAGCTGGCCGCCGACGCCGAGGCCCGGGGCGAAGCCGCGCCCGATAATGCCGAAGTCGAAGACATCCTCTTCAACCTCGAATCGTCGGTGGTCCGCAGCCAGATTCTCAATGGCGAGCCCCGCATCGACGGCCGCGATACCCGTACCGTGCGCCCCATCGAAATCCGCCTGGGCGTGCTGCCGCGCGCCCACGGCAGCGCGCTGTTCACCCGCGGCGAAACGCAGGCGTTGGTGGTGGCTACCCTCGGCACCAAGCAAGACGAGCAAATCATCGACGCCCTGATGGGCGAGTACCGCGACCGCTTCCTGTTCCACTACAACATGCCGCCGTTCGCCACCGGCGAAACCGGCCGCATCGGCGTGCCCAAGCGTCGCGAAGTGGGCCACGGCCGCCTGGCCAAGCGCTCGCTGGTGCCGCTGCTGCCCGCGGCCGAAGACTTCCAGTACACCATCCGCGTGGTCTCCGAGATCACCGAGTCCAACGGTTCCTCGTCGATGGCGTCGGTGTGCGGCGGCTGCCTGGCCATGATGGACGCCGGCGTGCCGGTCAAGGATCACGTGGCCGGCGTGGCCATGGGCCTGATCAAGGAAGACAGCAAGTTCGCGGTGCTCACCGACATCCTGGGCGATGAAGACCACCTTGGCGACATGGACTTCAAGGTGGCCGGCACGGTCAACGGCATCACCGCTTTGCAGATGGATATCAAGATCCAGGGCATCAATCAGGAAATCATGCAGGTGGCGCTGGCCCAGGCTCGCGACGGCCGTCTGCACATCCTCGAGAAGATGCGTGCCGCGATCGACGGTTCGCGCGGCGAGCTCTCGGCCTTTGCGCCGCGCATGCTCACCATGAAGATCAACCCCGAGAAGATCCGCGACGTGATCGGCAAGGGCGGCGCCACCATTCGCTCCCTCACCGAAGAAACCGGCACCCAGATCGACATCTCCGATGACGGCACCATCGTGATCTCCAGCGCCGACCTCGATCGCGCCCGCGAGGCCGAGCGCCGCATCGCCGATCTCACTGCCGACGTGGAAGTGGGCCAGCAGTACGAAGGCACGGTGCTGCGCCTGCTCGACTTCGGCGCCATCGTCCAGGTGCTGCCGGGCCGCGACGGCCTGTTGCACATCTCCGAGATCGCCAACTATCGCATCGCCAACATCAACGATGTGCTGAAGGTCGGCCAGCAGGTTCGCGTCAAGGTCATCGAAGCCGACGACAAGGGCCGCCTGCGCCTGTCGATCAAGGCTATCGGCGGCCTCGAGGCCCAGCAGCAAGGGGCGCCCGACGCCGAGCCCAGCGGCAACTGATTCCGCCGCGGGAGTTCCGGTCTCGCGGAAAGGGCGAGAGCGGGTCTCTCTCCGGAGCGATCCGCCGGAATCGGCCGCCGGGATGGCCTGGCCATCCCGAGTATCTCTACACGCTTCAGCCGCCCTGTGCGGCTGTTTTTGCGTGCGCCACCGAGTGGCGGCAGGCAGCCCAAAGCGCGCAGCGAGGCTTCCGCGGTGTCACCCAGAGCGTATGCCGGCCCGGCTCAGCCGTTGGCGGCCAGCAGCGCCCCACGCAAATCCGGGCCTTCGGCCCCACCGCCGTAGCGGCCGTCGCGCAGGCGATGCAGGATGTCTTCCAACTGGCCGATATGCGGCAACATGGGGCCATAGAAGCGCAGCTGGCCGTCGCTTTCCACCCAAAGCGTCGGGAAGTTGTCGACGTCTTCGTCGTCCAGCAACTCGGCGTGATCTTCGATGTCCAGCCACACCAGCACGTGGTTGTCGGGCAGGCGCGCCGCCAGCTCGGCGAAGCGGGGCGCGTAATCGCGGCAGGTGCCGCACCAGTCGGCGCACAGGCAGACCACCAGGGTAGTGGCGGGGTCGTTCAGGCGCGACGCCAGTTCGGGATGATCGAAAGTCAGCAGGGGCAAGGTGGATGTCCTCGCGGAGGATCGGGCGTGAGCCCCCTGGGACCGGCGGGCGCGCGGGCTTATTGTAGCGGGCGCGCACCCTGCTATCCGGCGCCTGGGCGTCCAGGCACGCGCCGGCACGCGACGCCGGGCATCTTGCGCCGGACAAGCGTCACCGCGCAAGCCGTGCCGGACACCTCGCGCCAGGCACTCCGCCGCCGCCCGCAAGCGGTAAACTCCCGCCATGTCCCAAGCCGAAGCTCCCCATTCGATGATCCAGGGCGTCAGCCGCGCCTTCGGTCGCGCCGTCGTGTCGCAGTTCCATCCGGCGATGCTGTTCGCCCTGCTGCTGCCGTTTCTCATCGTGCTGCTGGGCTCCATCATTTTGGTCTGGCTGTTCTGGGTACCCGTCACCGAGTGGCTGCGCCACGGGTTCGAAACCTGGCCGGTGATCAGCCAGGCCGATGCCTGGCTGCTGGCGATGGGGCTGGTGTCGCTGCAGCTCTGGCTGGTGCCCATCCTTGCCGCGTGCATCCTGCTGCCGTTGTCGGGGCTGGCGGGTGTCGCGGTGGCCGCGGTGTTCGTCATGCCCCTGGTGCTGCGCCACCTGGGGCAGGGCGCCTATCCCGACGTCGCGCGGCGCGGGCAATGGGCCTTTGCCGCCAGCGCCTGGAACGCCACCTGGGTGGTGGTACTGTTCTGCGCGGGCTGGATGCTAACCATGCCGCTCTGGCTGTTTCCGCCTTTGGCGCTGGTGCTGCCCACCTTGTGGTGGACGTTCGCCTTCACCCGTATGCTGCGTCTCGACGCGCTGGTCGATCATGCGTCGCCCGACGAACGGCGACGGTTGATTCGCCGCCATAATGTCGGCTTCTGGACGCTCGGCCTCATCTGCGCCTTGCTCAGTCTGCTGCCGCCCGCCTGGCTGTTTCTGCCGGTCTTCTCGTCGTTGCTGTTCGCGCATTTCGGGCTCGAGGCGCTGCGCCGCGAACGCCAGGCGGACGGGCCGCCGGCCGCCGCGCCGCCCTTGGCCGGCGAACCCCATAACGCCCTTCCTCTTCCGAATCGTCCCTCCTGACCATGTCCGCTACGCCCGCCAATCGCCGCTTCGGTCTTATCATCGTCGGCGATGAAATTCTCTCCGGCCGCCGCCAAGACCAGCATTTTGCAAAGGTGGTGCAGATGCTCGCCGCGCGCGGCCTTTCACTGTCGTGGTGCTGGATCGTCGGCGATGACTTCGACGACCTGGTCGCCACCTATCGCCGCAGTCTGGCCAGCGGCGACATCGTGTTTTCCTGCGGCGGCATCGGCGCCACGCCCGACGACAGAACCCGGCAGGCGATGGCCGCCGCGCTGGACGCGCCGGTGGTCTTGCATCCGCAGGCGCGCGAACTCATTACCGAACATGCCGCGGCGATGGCGGCGGCGGGGCGCGGCACGGCGGACATGAACTCGGCCGAGAACGAGCGCCGGCTGCAAATGGGCGAGTTCCCCGCAGGCGCCGAGATCGTCGCCAATCCCTACAACCGGATTCCGGGGTTCTGGATCCGCGATCACACCTTCACGCCGGGCTTCCCGGTGATGGCCTGGCCCATGATCGAACAGGTGCTTGACAGCCGTTATGTTGCATTGCATCATGGTCGCCCCCACGCCGAGCATAGCGTGGTGGTATTCCGTTTATCCGAATCCCAGGTGATCCCCGCGATGCAGACCATTGAAACCCGTTGGCCGTCGGTACGCAGTTTCAGCCTGCCCTCGGTGGGCACGGGCGGCAAGCCGTCGATCGAACTGGGTGTCAAGGGCGAGCCCGTGGCCGCCGCGGAGGCCTTTGCCTACCTGCGTGATGAAGTGATGCGTCTTGGCGGCAGCTATTCGGCCTGACGGCGCGCCGTCTGCTTTCGTCATCATGTCCCGACCCCGCGCGCTAACGCCTTCCGGCAGTCCAGAAGTCGCCGCAGGCCGTGTGGCCATTCAGGTGCTCGACCGCGCCATGCGCCTGCTCGACGCCTTGGCGCAGCGCAGTGGCGCGGTCAGCCTCAAGGAACTGGCGCTGGCTACCGATCTGCATCCTTCCACGGCGCACCGCATCCTCAACGATCTCGTGGTGGGGCGCCTGATCGAACGCACCGATAGCGGCATGTATGCCCTGGGCATGCGCTTGCTGGAGCTCGGGCATCTGGTAAAGAGCCGTCTCGATGTCCGCGAGGTAGCGGTCGATTACATGCGCGAGTTGCACGAGCGGACCGGCCAGACCGTCAACTTGTCGGTGCGGCAGGGCGACGAGATCGTCTATATCGAACGCGCTTATAGTGAACGCTCCGGAATGCAGGTGGTGCGGGCGATCGGCGGACATGCGCCGCTGCATCTCACCTCCACCGGCAAGCTGTTCCTGGCGGCCACCGACGAACGCCAGGTACGCGCCTATGTCTTGCGTACCGGTTTGAGCGGTAATACGCGCAATAGCCTCACCGATCCGATCCTGCTCGAACGCGAGCTCAATCTGGTGCGGCGCCACGGCTACGCTCGCGATAACGAAGAGCTGGAACTCGGCGTGCGCTGCATCGCCGCCGCCATTCGCGACGAGTCCGGCCGACTGGTGGCCGGGCTGTCGATTTCCGCGCCCACTAGTCGCCTGCGCGACGAATGGCTCGACGATCTCACCGATACCGCCGAACGGATTTCCCGCGAACTCGGGTACACCGGCTAGGGCGGATTAAATTTTTGTTGCAACGCAACGAAAAGTGCTTGACTCGGGCAAAATAACCCTTACAATGGGTTTTGTGCAGTGCAGCAAGATCGTAGTAGGAACACCCGGATCCGCTGCGCAACCCCAACCGTAGTCCGTTTTCCGAGGAGCCTAGCCATGTCCACTCTACCCGCCCAACTCATTGCCTCGCACAAGTCTTCCATCGACGCCGTGCTCGCCTTCCAGAACACCGCTTTCGCCGGCTTCGAAAAGCTGGTCGACCTGAACCTGCGCGTCACCCGCGCCGTGCTCGACGAAGTCGCCCAAAAAAGCAGCGAAGCCGCCGAACTGCAAGATCCGCAGCAAGCTTTCGCCTTCGTCAGCACCGCCGTGCAGCCCAGCCCCGAAAAGGCCATCGCCTACGGCAAGCATGTCTACGACATCCTGGCCGGCGTGCAAGCCCAGGTTGCCAAGCTGACCGAAGCCCAGGTTGCCGAAGTGCAGAAGCAACTGGCCGAAGGCATCGAAGCGCTCGCCAAGAACGCTCCCGCCGGTTCCGAGAGCGCCGTCGCGCTCACCAAGTCGGTGCTGGCCAACGCCACCTCGGCCTATGATTCGCTCGCCAAGGCCGCCAAGCAGGCCGCCGTGGTTACCGAATCGAACATCGCCGCCGCCGCCAACGCCACGTTCGAAGCCGCCGAGGCCGCCAAGCCCGCCGCTCGTCCGCAGCAGCCGCGCCGCAGCGCCTAAGCCGCCAGCGTCGATAAAGGTCATCGGTGTCCGATGACCCACCACGAAGCTCCTTCGGGAGCTTAATGAGATGGTCAGATAAATCCCTACGAAGCGGATGACGCTACGTAGGGATTTTTTTTCGGGGCCGCCGTGATCGACGTTACGGCGATCGGCATTGGGCTCGGCAGCGCCGCTTGCATCGGCTTGCATCGGCTTGGTCAGCGAACTGTTGCCAGCAATAGAACGGCTACCGCGAGCATGGCAACTCGCCCGTCATCACGCTTGGCGCGGGGTCTGGATCGACATAATATTCGGTGAAATCTAAAACACCGAGCATAAAATGCTTCTAGACGCCACGGATCTACGAATTCTTGATGAGTTGCAGCGAGACGGTTCGCTATCCAACGTCGAGCTGGCGCGGCGCGTCCACTTGTCCCCCTCGCCCTGCTTGACGCGTGTGAAAGCGCTGGAGTCGGCCGGGGTGATCGATCGCTATGTGGCCCTGGTGCAACCAGGATCGCTGGGACTGGGCTTGAACGTGTTCATCTCCATCAGCCTGCGTGCGCAAACCAAAGAAGCCCTGGTCCGGTTCGAGCAGGAGATCGAGACACATGATGAAGTCATGGAGTGTTATCTCATGACCGGGGATTGTGACTACATGATCCGGGTCGTCGTGACGGACATGGCGGCCTTGGAAAAATTCATTGTGGAGCGTCTTACGCCGATCCCCAGCATCGAGAAGATCCGCTCCAGCTTTGCGCTGAAGCGGGTCAGGTACAAGACGGCGCTGCCTATGCCGGTGCGCAGCCGCTAACGTCAACGGCCAGGCGAACGTCTGGCCATACCCGAGCTTGTCGTTTGCCAGCAAACGGCCGGGCGATGAGGGATAATCGAAGATTGCCCGCGGCGCGGTTGCTCCGTTGCGCGCGCGGGCGCACGAGGGCCGTGCTTCGTGGCCCGCCTACTTCCGCGATTTTTCCTCAGCAACGACGATGCCCATCTACCGCTCAAAAACCTCCACCGCTGGCCGCAACATGGCGGGCGCGCGCTCTTTGTGGCGCGCCACCGGCATGAAAGACGACGACTTCTCCAAGCCCATCATTGCGGTGGTCAATTCGTTCACCCAGTTCGTGCCGGGCCACGTGCACCTGAAGGATCTGGGCCAGCTCGTGGCGCGCGAGATCGAAGCCGCGGGCGGCGTCGCCAAGGAATTCAACACCATTGCCGTGGACGACGGCATCGCCATGGGTCACGACGGCATGCTGTATTCGCTGCCCAGCCGCGACATCATCGCGGATTCGGTGGAGTATATGGTGAATGCGCATTGCGCCGATGCCATGGTGTGCATCTCCAATTGCGACAAAATCACTCCCGGGATGCTCATGGCCGCCATGCGCCTGAACATCCCGGTGATCTTCGTCTCGGGCGGCCCGATGGAGGCCGGCAAGGTGCAGCTGGCCGATCCCGGCACCAAAACGATCCAGCTCAAGAAGCTCGATCTCATCGATGCCATGGTGATGGCCGCCGATACCGCCTATTCCGACGCCGAGGTGGCCGAGGTCGAGCGCTCCGCCTGTCCTACATGTGGCTCGTGCTCGGGCATGTTCACCGCCAACTCCATGAACTGCCTGACCGAGGCATTGGGCTTGTCGCTGCCGGGCAACGGCACGGTGGTGGCCACCCATGCCGATCGCGAGTTGCTGTTCAAGCGCGCGGGCCGGCGCATCGTCGAGCTTTGCCGCCAGTATTACGAGCAGGACGACGAGCGTGTGCTGCCGCGTTCGGTGGGTTTCAAAGCCTTCGAGAACGCGATGACGCTCGACATCGCCATGGGCGGATCCACCAATACCATTCTGCATTTGCTGGCGATCGCCCAGGAAGCCGAGATCGACTTCACCATGGCCGACATCGACCGCCTCTCGCGCGTGGTGCCGCAGCTGTGCAAAGTGGCGCCCAATACCAACAAATACCATATTGAAGACGTGCACCGCGCCGGCGGCATCATGGCCATCCTGGGCGAACTCGACCGCGCCGGCAAGCTGCATACCGACGTGCCCACCGTCCACGCCGCCACGCTCAAGGACGCCCTGCAGCAGTGGGACGTCATGCTCACGTCCGACGAGGCGGTCAAGACCTTCTATCTTGCCGGCCCGGGCGGCATCCCCACCCAGGTGGCGTTCAGCCAGGATGTGCGCTGGCCCAGCCTCGATCTCGATCGCGCCGAAGGCTGCATCCGTTCCCACGAACACGCTTTCTCCAAAGAGGGCGGACTGGCGGTGCTCACGGGCAATATCGCCCTGGATGGCTGCGTGGTGAAAACCGCCGGGGTCGACGACAGCATTCTCGTGTTCGAAGGCACGGCCCACGTCACCGAATCCCAGGATGAAGCGGTGGAGAATATCCTGGCCGACAAGGTCAAGGCCGGCGACGTCGTCATCGTGCGCTATGAAGGCCCCAAGGGCGGGCCCGGCATGCAGGAGATGCTCTATCCCACCAGCTATATCAAGTCCAAGGGCTTGGGCAAGGCCTGCGCGCTCCTGACCGATGGTCGCTTCTCGGGCGGCACCTCGGGCCTGTCGATCGGCCATTGTTCCCCCGAAGCCGCCGCGGGCGGCGCCATCGGCCTGGTGCGAGACGGCGACAAGATCCGCATCGACATCCCCAACCGCAGCATCGATGTGCTGGTGTCCAACGAAGAGCTGGCGCGCCGCCGCGCCGAGCAGGATGCCAAGGGCTGGAAGCCCGCCAGCCCGCGGCCGCGCAAGGTGTCGGCGGCCCTCAAGGCCTATGCCAAGCTGGTCATGTCGGCCGACAAAGGGGCCGTGCGCGATCTTTCGTTGCTGGACGACTGACGAGGCATGAAACCGTCCGCAGTGGACGGTTTTATGTCCGGGCCCTCCCACCTCGCGGCTTGGCAGGCCGCTCGGATTCGCCAGGCATAAAACCGTCCGCAGTGGACGGTTTTATGTCCGGGCCCTCCCACCTCGCGGCTTGGCAGGCCGCTCGGATTCGCCAGGCATAAAACCGTCCGCAGTGGACGGTTTTATGTCCGGGCTCATCCCAAGGCTTGGGCGCATTGGCGGACGAGGGCGGGGCCTTGATAGATCAGGCCGGTGTATAGCTGGACGACATCGGCGCCGGCCGAGATTTTTGCGCGGGCATCGGCGGCCGACATGATGCCGCCCACGCCGATGATCGCCAGGCCCGGGCCCGACCGCTCGCGCAGGCGGCTGATCACCGCCAGCGACTTCCGGTGCACCGGCCGGCCCGACAGGCCGCCCGCTTCGTGGCCGTGCCGCAGGTGTCGCACCTCGTCGCGCGCCAGGGTGGTGTTGGTGGCGATCACGCCGTCGATGCCCAGGCGGGCCACGGTATCGGCGATGGCGTCCACGCCGTCGTTTTCGAGGTCGGGCGCGATTTTTACCACCAGGGGTACCCGCCGGCCATGCTGGTCGGCCAGCCGCTCGCGAGCCTGGCACAGGGTGCCGAGCAGGGTGCCGAGCTCGTCGGCGCCTTGCAGCGAGCGCAGGTTCTGGGTGTTGGGCGAAGAAATATTGACCGTGACGTAATCGGCGTGGGGATAGACGCCTTCCAGGCCGGCCACGTAGTCATCGGCGGCGCGCTCGATGGGCGTATCGGCGTTCTTGCCGATGTTCAGCCCCAGGATGCCGCCCCGGCCCCGATACTGGCTTTGCCGCACGTTGCGGATAAAGGCCTCCAAGCCGTGATTGTTGAAGCCCATGCGGTTGATCAGCGCTTCGGCCTTGGGGAGGCGGAACATTCGCGGCCGCGGATTGCCCGGCTGCGCGCGAGGCGTGACCGTGCCGATTTCCATAAAGCCGAAACCGAGGCTGGCCAGGGCGTCGATGAACTCCCCGTTTTTGTCCAATCCCGCCGCCAGGCCAACCGGATTGTTCAGACGCAGACCCATGAGCGTACGGGGCGCCAGCGGCGCCGGGCCGAAGCAGCGCGTCAGGCCCAGGTTGTGGGCGCGCCGCAATTGAGCCAACGTGAGCTCGTGGGCGTTTTCGGCATCCAGCGAGAACAGCGCGGGGCGCGCCAAAGAATAGGCTTGGAACAGGAGGCTCATGATGGAGAACGGGAAGGAAAACAGGGTTCGGGGCGCGGGCTCTCGGCCGCCAGGCGGCGCCAGCGGCCGAACCGCAGCGCTTCGAGCGGGCGGAAGCTGGTTTTATAGGACATTTTCGGGCTCTCGGCGATCCAGTAGCCGAGATAGAGCCAGGGCAGGTTCAGTTCCCGGCACTGTTCGATTTGCCACAGAATGCTCCAGGTTCCCAGGCTGCCGGCGGCCTCGGGATCGTAGAAGGTGTAAACCGCCGACAAACCCTGGTTGAGGACATCGATGATGGAGACCATCATCAGCGTATGGTCGGCCTCGCGGAACTCCACCAGCCGGGTATTGACCGAACTGGCCAGCAGGAACTGGGCATATTGCTCGCGATTGTCGTGGTCCATGCCGCCACCGGCATGCCGCGACGTTTGGTAGCGTTGATACAGGGCGTAATGCTCGGCACTCCAGACCAGCCGGCCGACATGGGGCGTGAGTCCCTGGTGGCGTCGCCAGGTGCGCCGCTGGCTGCGGTTGGGCATGAATTCGCGCACCGGCAGGCGGACCGGTATGCAAGCCTGGCAATCATGGCAATAGGGGCGATAGGTAAATGTGCCGCTGCGCCGGAAGCCGGCCTCGACCAGGGAGGAATACGTGTCGGCGTTGACCAGGTGGCTGGGCGTGGCCACCTGCGAGCGCGCCTGTCGCCCCGGCAGGTAGCTGCACGGATAGGGGGCGGTGGCGTAGAACTGCAGCGCCGCGAATGGCAGAGATTCAGACCGGCTCATGATTGGTCATCATAGCAGCGGGCAGCAGCTCTCCAGAAGGGAGCAGACGGCCCGGCCGCCAGGGCGGCGTGGGCAACTCCAGGGCCCGGGCCAGCCGGTCTAGAAAGACGGCGCGCGTCATCGGCCTGGCGCCCAGGCTGGCGAGATGCGAGGTTTCCTGTTGGCAATCGATCAACTCGACGCCGTGGCGATCCAGGAAAGCCACCAAACAGGCCAGCGCCACCTTGGATGCATCCGGGATGCGCGAGAACATCGATTCGCCAAAAAAGGCGCCGCCCTGGCTGACGCCGTACAGCCCGCCTACCAGGTGACCGTCCTGCCAGGTTTCAATCGAATGCACCTCGCCCGAACGGTGCCAGGCGAGATAGGCTGCCTGCATGTCCGGGGTGATCCAGGTGCCGGGCTGCCCGGCTCGCGGCGTGGCGCAGGCCGCCATGACGTCGGCGCAAGCGGTGTCGACCCGCACCTCGAAGGAATCGCGACCCGTCTGCAGGCGACGCAGCCGCTTGCGGAGGTTGGCACTGGCATGGAAACTGTCGGGAACGAGCACCATGCGTGGGTCCGGGCTCCACCAGAGGAGCGGCTGGCCTGGTGAATACCACGGAAAGATGCCATGCCGATAGGCTGCGCGCAGGCGTTCCAGCGAAAGATCGCCGCCCACGGCGAGTAAGCCGTTGGGATCGTCCAGCGCCTGCTCGGCCGGAGGGAATTCAGGCTCTGGCCCCAGCACGACGAGCATTTGGGCACTCTCTAGGGGCGCGGCGGCAGGGCCAGGTAATGCACACCGAACCGGCCCTGTCGGCGGTCGGCGAAAAAACGCTCGAGGGTGACCGCCACGGTACGAAAGGCGATCTCGGGCCAGGGTATGTCGGCTTCGGCCACCCAGTGTGCCTCGAGGGTTTCCAGGCCCGGCGCCAGCGTGGGATCCGCCACCTGGCCGAGGAAAAAAATATGGACCTGATCGGCTTGCGGAACGTCGATCACGCTGAACAGGGCGCCGGGCACGATCTCGAGTCCCGCTTCTTCGAGGGTTTCGCGGCGCGCGCCATCGGCGGAGGTTTCGCCCAGTTCCATAAAACCGGCTGGCAAGGTCCAGTAGCCGTATCGCGGCTCGATGGCCCGCTTGCAAAGCAGGACGCGATCTTGCCAAACCGGAATGGTGCCCACTACCATCCGGGGGTTCTGGTAATGGATTGCGCCGCAGGATTCGCACAGATCGCGCATCCGGGTGTCGTCGGGAGGGATGCGCCGCGCCAAACGGCTGCCGCATTGCGAGCAAAAAGTTTGCAGGCGGGGAGCCGGGAAATAGGGGATCGGGCGCGCGGTCTGTTGCATGGCCGGGATTCTACCGGGAAAAGCGCCATACGGCGGAGAGCCCGGCCTGGTTGGCGGGTGATTACGAATCATTCTTATTAATGTTATATTGCGAGGGTTTTCCCTCGACCACGTCTTGCCGCGTTGTCGTCGGCCCGCGGATGCGGGGCTGCGGCACTGCTTTGCCAAAGCTGGTCATCCGTTGTCGTCGTGCCATCTTGCCAGCCTATCCTCCCTCCGTTCTCCCGTGCCCCGCACGGATTTGCAGGCCATGACCGATCGCTCGCCATATCCGCGTCCCACCGCGTTGCGTCTAGGCGCTGCGTTTGCCGTTCTCGCCGTGCATGCCGCCGTCGTCGCGGCGCTCACGATGTCGCCGAGCCTGCCTCCGGAGGCGGAGCCGGTCACTGTCCAGATACGCTTCGTGGAACTGGCGCCGGAACAACAGCAAGTCGCCGCGCCCAGCGCGATGGACGAGCCGGTTTCCCAACCGGAAGAGCCCGTGGCCGAGCCGGAACCCGAGCCCGAACCACCGCTTCCCGAGCCGGAACCCGAGCCGCTTCCCCCTGAACCGGAACCCGAACCCGAGCACCCACCGCCCGAACCCGAGCCGGAGCCGCCGCCTCCCGAGCTCGAACCCGAACCGCCTCCTCCCGAGCCGGAGCCCACGCCCGCGCCAGAGCCGCCGCCACCGCCCAAGCCAAAACCCAAGCCCGAGCCGAAACCCGAGCCGAAGCCAAAACCAAAGCCCAAGCCGGAGCCCAAACCCAAGCCCAAGCCGCAGCCGCCGAAACCGGCGCCGCCTGTTCCCGCGCCGCCCAGCCCCGCGCCCGCGGCGGCGCCGGCGACCGCGCAGAGCAACCGCAACGCGACCCCCGACGCCCCCGTCGCGCCGCCATCCGACGAGCCGCGCCTGATACGGCAGGTGGAGTACCTCGGCCGGCCGCCGGTGCCCACCTATCCGCGGATCGCGCAACGGATGGGCGAGACCGGCCGCGTCGTCGTGCGGGTGCTGATTTCCACCGAAGGACGTGTGCAGCGGGCAACCGTGCAGCGCTCCTCCGGCCATTCGCGGCTCGACGAGGCGGCGCTCAACGCCGCGCAGCGGGCGCGTTTCCGGCCTTATACCGAGAACGGTGTCGCCCGTGCGGCGCTGGCCGATCTTCCTTTTGATTTCGTTTTGTGAGACCTACCCATCATGGCTGAAGTCAACCCCAACGCGACCAGCGCCGCCACCCCGGACGCCGGCAACTCCGCGACGCAGGGAAGCATCGGTGCGCCCCCCAACCCGCCGGCGACCGGCGGCGAATCCGCTCCCGCCGGCACCATCGCTCCGCCGACCGCAACGGGCGCCGCCGCCGCAAGCGCAGAGAGCTCCCCCTCCGGCGGGTCCGCTTTGGACGAAGCCGCAGCCGGTGGCGCGCCGACATTTGAAGAGGCCAATGCGGCGATTGCCGAATCGCAGGCCTTGAACGACGCGGCCATCACCCTCACCGAAGCGGGGCCGCAGGAGCAGCAGGGTTTCATGCACTTCATCGAGCAGAGCGATCTGGTCGGCAAGTCGCTGTTCGGCATCCTGGTGATCATGTCGCTGATCAGCTGGTACATCATCATTTTCAAGGCGGCATCCAACTTCGGCGTTCGCCGCCGCGTCAGCCGCTTTCTGTCCCGCTTCTGGCAATCCGGTTCGCTGGAGGTCGTGGCCCAGCAACTGCAGGTCTACGGCGTGCGCGATCCGTTTTCGCACCTGACCCAAAGCGCCATCCAGGCTCGCGATCATTACACGCGGGTCGGGGCCGCCAAACTCGAAGATGCCGGTACCGAGAGCGAGTTCGTCATGCGCTCCATGCGCAAGATCATGGATGAAGAAACCGCCCGTCTCGAAAGCGGCCTGACGATGCTGGCCTCGATCGGTTCGACCGCGCCATTCGTCGGCCTGTTCGGCACCGTGTGGGGCGTCTACCATGCCCTGGTGGCGATCGGCATGGGCGGCGGCGCCACCATCGACCGCATTGCGGGCCCGGTGGGCGAAGCGCTCATCATGACCGGCCTCGGCCTGGCGGTGGCGATTCCGGCGGTGCTGGGATTCAACGCTTTCGTGCGCCGCAACCGCGTGTTGCTGGCCAGGCTCGATGCCTTCGCCTACGACCTCCACACCGTCCTGACCACCGGCCAGCGCGTCGCGACGGGCCCGCAGCAGCCGCGGTCCGAACCGCGGCAGGCCGCCTGACTTCACCAAGGTGAACCGCGATGGCTTTCGGCAGTCTCAACTCGCAAGGACAAGGGTCGCAGACCATGTCCGAAATCAACATGGTCCCGCTGATCGACGTGATGCTGGTGCTGCTGGTGATTTTCATGATCACCGCGCCGCTGCTCTCGCATTCGGTGGTGGTCGAATTGCCCAAGGTAAGCAGCCAGCCGGTGGTCGATAAACCGCAGACGATCGACCTTGCGGTGGATGCCGGCGGCCAAGTCTACTGGAACGACCAGCCGGTCAGCCTGGAGGCAATGCGCCATCAAATGCGCCAAGTGGCGATCCAGAAACCACAGCCGAGCGTCAATTTGCGCGCCGATCGGGAAACCCGCTACGAAATCCTGGCCGAAATCCTAGGCTCGGCCAGCCGGACGGGCGTAAATGGCATTGGTTTCGTCACCACTCCCACCCCGGGCGGCGGTGGTGCGCCCGCCGATGGCCAGGCCGCGGAGGGCGTGCCCGCGATGGAGGGCGCATCCGCGCCGGCACCCGCCGCAGTGCCCTGAGCCTGTCGGCCGAGGCGGCGCGATTTTTTTGCCGCAGGGCCGCTCCCAAGGCAAAAAGCCCCCGCGGGGGGCAGCGCCGCCGCTTCAGCGGCAAGCGTGGGGGCATTTTTTGCCGCCGGGCCGCTCCCAAGGCAAAAAGCCCCCGTGGGGGGCAGCGCCGCCGCGTAGCGGCAAGCGTGGGGGTCTTTTTTTGCCGCCGGGCCGCTCCCAAGGCAAAAAAGCCCCCGCGGGGGGCAGCGCGTGATGGCGCCAGCCACCAGCCCGCGAGCGGGCCGGTGAGGGGGCGTGGCTTAGTTCAGGAACAGATTGACCAGCAACGGCACCGGGCGGCCCGTGGCGCCCTTCTCGCCGCCGCTTTTCCAGGCCGTACCGGCGATGTCGAGGTGAGCCCACGGATAGGCTTTGGTGAATCGCGACAGGAAGCAGGCCGCGGTGACCGAACCTGCCGGCATGCCGCCGATGTTGGCAATGTCGGCAAAGCGGGACTTGAGCTGCGGCTGGTATTCGTCGTCGAGCGGCATGCGCCAGGCGGGATCCACGGCCTGGCGGGAGGCTTGCAGCAGTTGCTCGGCCAGGGCGTCGTCGGCGGTGAACAAGCCGGTGTTGACGTGGCCCAGCGCCACCACGCAGGCGCCGGTGAGCGTGGCGATGTCGATCACCCGGGCGGGCTTGAAGCGCTCGGCATAGGTAAGGGCGTCGCAGAGCAGCAGCCGGCCCTCGGCGTCGGTGTTGAGGACTTCGATGGTTTGTCCGGACATGCTGGTGACGACGTCGCCCGGCTTGTTGGCGCGGCCGCTGGGCAGGTTCTCGCAGGCGGGGATGAGGCCGACCACGTTGACCGGCAGCTTGAGCGTGGCGATTGCCTGCAAGGTGCCGATCACGCTGGCCGCGCCGCACATGTCGTACTTCATTTCGTCCATGGTGGCGGCGGGCTTGATCGAGATGCCGCCGGAATCGAAGGTCACGCCCTTGCCCACCAGCACCGTGGGAGCGGGCGCCTTGGCGCCGCGACCCTTGGCGCCTTGGTATTGCATGACGATGAAACGCGGGGCTTCGTCGGAACCTTTGGCCACCGACAGGAAGGCGCCCATCTTGAGCGCCTCGAGTTGCTTGCGCTCGAGCGCTTCGACCTTGATGCCCAGCTTGGTGCCGATTTGCTTGGCCGTTTGCGCCAGATAGGTGGGGGTGCAGATGTTGCCCGGCAGGTTGCCGAGTTCGCGCGCGGTATTCATGCCTTCGCCGATGGCGCCGCCTTCGCGTAGCGCCTGCCGCACCTTGGCGGCGGTGGCACGGTTGGCGAGCACCGCGAGCTTCTGGATGCCGGCGGCCTCGGCTGCCGGCGGCTTGCCGAAGGTGGTCGTGTAGCGGTATTCGGCGGTGCGGGCGGCGATGGCCAGTTGACGGGCGCGCTGCTCGAGTGTAAGGCCGGGGACTTCGACCTCGAGCAGGGCCGTGGCGGCGTCTTTGCCGCCGCAGGCCCGCAGCGCCTGGGCGGCGGCGGCAGCCACCGCCGCGTAGCGGCGGGGAGTGAGTTCTTCGGCCTTGCCCAGACCCACCAGGACGACGCGTTCGGCGTTGACGCCGGGCAGATAGCGCAAGGTGAGCGTGCTGCCGTGCTGGCCCTTGAATTCGGTTTGCAAAACCCGGGCCAGCGCTCCTTGACTGGCATCGTCGAGGGCCTGGGCCGCTGGCGACATCCGACCATCGGGGTGAACGCCCACCGCCAGCGCGGCGGCCTTGACGTTTTCGGGAGCGAGACTGGGTGTGCTAAATTCCATGAAAATTTCCTGCAGCAGCCTGGGTTGTTTGGGGGGCCAGGGCCGGCTTTATTCGCGCGGCAAAGAGCCACCGCGATCAGCCGCCCGCCCCCGATTATGTCACTGTTTCAGCGCTCCGTCGTCAGCGAACTCCTCAGCCATGCCGGGGTGGTGTTTTCCACCCTGGTCGTCGTCTGGCTGAGCGTGCTGCTCGTTCGCTTGCTGGGCGATGCCGCCGCCGGCAGTATTGGCGCCGATGTCGTGCTCGGCCTCGCGGCGTTTTCCACCATTACGGCGCTGCCCACCATCCTCATCGCTTCGGTGTTCATCGCCGTGCTGACCACCGTCAGCCGCAACTACCGCGAGTCCGAGATGGTGGTGTGGTTCGCCAGCGGGCTCAGCCTGCAGCAATGGGTCGTGCCCATCCTGCGTTTCGCGGTACCGGCCACGGTCATCGTTGCCGTGCTCACCTTGATGATTTCGCCGTGGGCCTACCGCCAGATCGGCGAGTACCGGGTGCGTTTCGAGCAACGTTCCGACATTTCGCGGGTGGTGGTGGGCCAGTTCGGCGAAACCCAGGGCGGGCGCCGGGTATTCGTGGCCGAAGCCCCCACCGGGCCCGACGACGAGTTGGGGAGTGTGTTCGTACGCGAGATCGACGACGAAGAAGGCGGCCGGATCAGCGTCGTCACCTCCAACGCCGCTCGCGTGCAGAGCATGGACAACGACGACCGCTTCCTGGTGCTCGACCAGGGCCAGCGCTACGACATCGTGCCCGGCAGCGCCGAGGCGCGCATCGTGCACTTCGACCGCTACGGTATCCGCCTAGAACGGCGCGACGCCGAGGATGCTGAGGCGGCGGCGCGCGAACGCGCCAACAATATCACCAAGGCCCGGCCCACCACCTTGCTGCTGCAGGATGCCACGCCGCGCGCCGATGGCGAACTGCTGTTCCGCCTGTCACTGCCCCTGGTGATGCTCAACCTCGCCTTGCTGGCGCTGCCGCTGGGCGCGGTCAATCCCAGGCTGGGGCGTTCGGGCGATCTGATCCTCGCCGGCCTGGTGGCCATGCTCTACCTTAACCTCGTCAACCTGCTGCGTTCCTGGGTGGCGGACGGGCAGATCGGCTTCTTGCCCGGGCTGGTATCCATTCATCTGGTGGTTGCCTTGCTCGCTTTCTGGCTGCTACGGCTGCGGTTGCGCCTGCGTATCCCGCGTTCCGCCACTAAATAAATTACTAAAAATTATAATGATGGTGGTTCATATAGCTTAAAATTGGTTGCATGAACCTCCAGCAATTCAAGTTCGTGCGCGAAACCGTGCGTCGCGACTTCAACCTCACCGAGGCGGCCCGGGTGCTGCACACGTCGCAGCCCGGGGTTTCCAAAGCCATCATCGAGCTCGAGGACGAGCTCGGCCTGAGGATCTTCGAGCGCCACGGCAAGCGTTTGCGCGGTCTCACGCGCCCCGGCCAGGTGGTGGCGCAGGTGGTCGACCGCATCATGGCGGAGGTCGACAATCTCAAGAAGGTCAGCGAGGAGTTCGCCCGGCGCGATGAGGGCGGGCTCACCATCGCCTGTACCCATACCCAGGCGCGGTATGCCTTGCCGAAGGTCGTGCCGGAGTTCCGGCGCCGGTTTCCCAAAGTGCATTTGTCGCTGGTGCAGGGCAGCCCCGCGCAGCTGGCCGAAATGGTGCTGCACGAGCAGGCCGATATCGCCGTGGCCACCGAGGCCCTGGCGCAGTCGCCGGGGCTGGTGACCTTGCCTTGCTACACCTGGGAGCACGTGCTGGTGGTGACTCCCGAGCATCCCCTGGCCCAGCTCACCTCCAGCGCGGCGCGCAAGCTCACGCTGGCCGATCTGGTCGAGTACCCCCTGGTGACCTACGAGCGGGCGTTCAGCGGCCGCACGGCGATCGACCGGGTTTTTCGCGATAACGGCGCGCATCCCGACATCGTGCTGGAGGCCATCGATGCCGACGTCATCAAAACCTACGTCGAGCTGGGGATGGGGGTGGGGATCATCGCTGGCGTCGCCTACGACCCGCGGCGCGATCGCAACCTGGTGGGTATCCCGGTAGGCCGGCTGTTCGGCCGGCATACCACCCGGGTGGCGGTCAAGGCTGGCGTGTTTCTGCGCGACTACATCCTGACCTTCATGGAGCTGCTGGCCCCCGAGCTCGGTCGCGAACAGATCCTGGCCGCGGTCAATGGCGATAACACCGCCTGAGCGCGGCTCACAAGGAAACGCCGGGCCGCCCCAAGTTTCCTTGACCCCCTCGGGGGGCCTGACGCGCGGCGGCAGGTATGGGGGCGCTCACAAGGAAACGCCGGGCCGTCCCAAGTTTCCTTGACCCCCTCGGGGGGCCTGACGCGTAGCGGCAGGTATGGGGGCGCTCACAAGGAAACGCCGGGCCGCCCCAAGTGTCCTTGACCCCCTCGGGGGCCTGACGCGTAGCGGCAGGTATGGGGGCTCTCAGGAGTTTTCTTCGGCGCCGGCGGGCGGCGGGATTTCGATTTTCACTTCCAGGACGTCGAGCGTATCCTGGCGCTCGAGGTTGACTTTGATGTCGTCGGAGTGAATCTTGACGTACTTCGAGATGACCTCAAGCAACTCGCGCTGCAACTGCGGCAGGTAGTCGGCTGACTGGCCGCGGCCCGAACGCTCGTGCGCCAGGATGATCTGCAGGCGCTCGCGGGCGACGTTGGCGGAGTTTTTCTTCTGGCCGAGAAAAAACGACAACAGCGACATGGCTTTTACCTCCCGCCAAACAGGCGCTTGATCAGCCCCGGCTTTTCATAGTCGATGAAACGCATCGGACGGTCTTCGCCCAGGTAGCGGCTGATCACGTCTTGGTAGGCGTCGGCGACGTCGGTGTCCTTCAGGTGGATGGCGGGGATCCCCTGGTTGGAGGCATGAAGGACGTTCTCGGACTCGGGTATGACACCCAGCAGCTTGATGCGCAGGATGTCTTCGACGTCTTGCACCGACAGCATCTCGCCCGCCGCCACGCGCTTGGGGTTGTAGCGGGTGAGCAGCAGGTATTCCTTGACGGGCTCCTCGCCCTTGACCGCGCGCTGCGACTTGGACGACAAAATGCCGAGGATGCGGTCGGAGTCGCGCACCGAGGAAACCTCGGGGTTCGTGACCACCAGCGCGTCGTCGGCGAAATATGCCGCATGCAGGGCGCCCGATTCGATGCCAGCGGGCGAATCGCAGACGATGTATTCGAAACCCATGTCTTTGAGCGAATTGAGCACGCGTTCGACGCCGTCGCGGGTGAGGGCGTCTTTGTCGCGCGTTTGCGAGGCGGGCAGGATGTAGAGGTTATCGAGCTGCTTGTCGCGGATCAGGGCCTGGTTGAGCGTGGCTTCGCCCTGGATGACATTGACGAAATCGTAGACCACGCGGCGTTCGCAACCCATGATCAGGTCGAGGTTGCGCAGGCCGACGTCGAAGTCGATGACGGCGGTTTTGTGGCCCCGCATGGCGAGGCCCGCGCAAAAACTGGCGCTGGTGGTGGTTTTGCCCACCCCGCCCTTGCCCGAGGTGACGACGACGATACGTGTCATGACGTGAGGATCCTTGTTGGTTGGTTGCGTGGGGGTAACCCGGGAGGCTTTGCGCGCGGCGTCCGCTCGGGACGGGCGGGGTTGGCGTGATGGTTTGACGGCCATGGCGCTAGATCACCAGAGCCTGCAGCTGCAACTGCCCATCGCGCAGCCGCACGGTGGCCGGCTTTTGATGGATGTCGGTGGGCAAGCGGGTTTCGATCACCCGATACACGCCGGCCACGGCCACCAGCTCGGCGTCGAGCTGGGTGGCGAAAATGCGGGCGCCTTCGTCGCCGCGGGCGCCCGCCATGGCTTTGCCGCGCAGGGCGCCATACACGTGGATGTTGCCGTCGGCGATGACTTCGGCGCCCGGGCTGACCATGCCGATCACCACGAGATCGGCCTGGCGGGCATACACTTTTTGACCCGAGCGCAGCGAGCGGTCGAGGATGAGGGTGGGGCGGGTGAATTCGCCGGCCGTGGGTACGGGATTGCTCGGCGCGGGCACGACGACAAGGCCTTCGCCGGCAGCCACGGAAGCGGCGCTTTGGGCCTCGGGAGCCGCCGGCGGCTCGCTTGCGTCTGGTTCCGGCGGGGCGGCCGGAGAGATCTCGGCGACGCCAGCGGCATCGCGTGCCAGCGCGACCGGCGCCTCGCCGCCGTCGTCGGTGGGCGCGACCGCGGGCGCGCCCCCTCCCACCGTGACGCAACTGAGGCCGGCGGCCGAGATGCTGTCGCGCAGGGCATCCGGTGCGCTCACGCCAACCAAAGCCAGGCCGCGCTGCCGGATGACGCTGGCCAGCGCCTGCCAGTCGGTGGCTTGCTCCAGCGCCTGGGCATCGATCACCGTGGGTTCGTCAATGAAAAAATCACCGGCGGCGTCGAGGCGGGCCTCGAGGGCCGCGACCAGCGCGGCGGCGTCGGAAGAGCGTAGCACCAGGCGCAAGGCATAGAGCGAGGCGCTTTTGAAGTCCAGTACGGCAGGAACGTTCACAGGAAATCCGACAGGCAACGATAAACCTGTCATTCTAGAGGATGTCGGCCGACTTGCGGGTCGGCGGAGCGTCCAGATGTAAACGCCTAGTATCGCAAGCCAGCGGGACGCTGGCGCCCGCAACGCCAGGCCGTCTCGAATGTGCGGGAGCGCCAGCGGCGCCGCCCGTCCGCGGGCGCGGAATCCGGGAGGCGCCGCTGGCTTGCCGGTCCCGTCGCCAGGGTGGGATCGGTGCCGGGGGGCGGATCAGGCGGCGTCGGCCTCCGCCTCGACCTCGGTGCCTGTCTGCAGGTGGCGGTTAACCGCCGTGAGCACCGCCTGGAACGACGCCGTCACGATATCGCGATGAACGCCGACGCCGAAGCCGGTGTTCGAGTCGCCCAGCCGCAACTCCACATAGCAGGCGGCCTGGGTGTTGGTGCCGGTGCCGATGGCGTGCTCGTGGTAGTCCATGATCCGCACCGGCAGGCCGAGCGCATCCACAAATGCCGAAATCGCACCATCGCCCTGGCCGTTGACCACGCGGGTCTCGCCGTCGTGCTCGAGCTCGACTTCGATGCTGAACTGGCGGCCTTCGCCGGCACGCGGATCGCCGATGATCTGATGCCGCACGAGCTGCCACGGGCGATTGCATTCCAGATACTCGCGGCTGAACAGCGCGTAGACTTCGTCGGCCTTGACCTCCCGGCCGGTGCTGTCGGTGACTTGCTGCACCGCGCGGCTGAACTCGATCTGCAGGCGACGCGGCAGATCGAGACCATGCTCGGTATAGAGCAGGTACGATACGCCGCCCTTGCCGGACTGGCTGTTGACCCGGATCACGGCGTCGTAGGTGCGGCCGAGATCCGCCGGATCGATCGGGAGGTAGGGGACTTCCCATACCGCATCGGCCTTTTGCTGGGCGAAGCCCTTCTTGATGGCATCCTGGTGCGAACCCGAGAACGCCGTGAAGACGAGATCGCCCACATAGGGGTGGCGGGGGTGTACCGGCAACTGGTTGCAATACTCCACGCAGCGGCGCACGTCGTCGATGTCGGAGAAGTCGAGGCCGGGATGCACGCCCTGGGTGTAGAGGTTGAGCGCCAGCGTGACGAGGTCGACGTTGCCGGTGCGCTCGCCATTGCCGAACAGGCAGCCTTCCACCCGGTCGGCGCCGGCCATCACGGCGAGTTCGGCGGCGGCCACGGCGGTGCCGCGGTCGTTGTGCGGATGCACGCTGAGGATGATCGAATCACGGCGAGCCAGGTTGCGGTGCATCCATTCGATCTGGTCGGCATACAGATTGGGCGTGGTGGCCTCGATGGTGGCCGGCAGGTTGAGGATCATCTTGCGCTCCGGGGTGGGGTCCCAGGCGTCGGCCACCGCGTTGCTGACCTCGAGCGCGAACTCGGGCTCGGTGGTGCTGAAAACTTCAGGCGAGTACTGGAACACCCATTCGGTTTCGGGATGCCGGGCCGTGAGCTCTTTGATCAGCAGGGTGCCCTGGATGGCGATCTGCTTGACCTGTTCGCGATCCATATTGAAGACGATCTTGCGGAAGGCGGGCGCACACGCGTTGTACAGGTGGACGATGACGCGGCGCGCGCCGACCGCGGATTCGATGCTGCGGGCGATGAGATCGTCGCGCGACTGAGTGAGGACCTCGATGGTAACGCCCTCGGGCACGCGATCCTCATCCACCAGCTTGCGGACGAAGTCGAAATCGGTCTGGGACGCCGACGGAAAGCCCACTTCGATTTCCTTGAGGCCGATCTGCACGAGTTTTTCAAAGAAACGGAGCTTGCGCTCGACGCTCATGGGCTCGATCAGCGACTGGTTGCCGTCGCGCAGATCGGTGCTCATCCAGATGGGCGGCTGGGTGATGCGGTTGCTGGGCCAGGTGCGTTCGGCAAAATCGCGGTCGAACGGCACGAAAGGGATGTACTTGGTGGCGGGATTCTTGAGCATGTCGCCTCCTGGGCTGGGACGAGAACAAATGAGACAGGACCAATATGACCGCGCTGCTACCCTGGCGGGCGCGCGCGGAAATGTGGCACAAGGGAAATGGCTGCCGAACTGCCACGAGCGCGAGGCTCAGCAGCCGATCGGTAGGTCTAGCAGGAGACGCAGCGGGAAGCGCGCATGACGATGGGCCACCGCGCAAGCAGGCCCGCGCAGCAAGGGCGCGAGGTGCAAAGCGAAGGTAGTGGTGGCGGGCATGCGGCTAAAATGAGATGTCTGAAAGACACCCCAGTCTAGCAAGTCTTGGAATATCTTGCAAACAAAAGCGCACATGCTAGAGTTTCCGGCTGCGCCGGGAACTCCCCGCAGCCGGGGGAGTCAGCGAGGGAGTGCCGGCCGCGAGTACTTGGAGATGAAGGCTGTGAAAACACCGCGCGCATATCCTGGCCCGGTATGGCGCCGAATCCTGGCCGCCTGCCTGTTGCCGCCGCTGATGCTGATGCCGCTGGCGGCCGCCGCGCAACCGGCCGGTCTGCCCAGCCTGGGCGACGCTTCGGCGGCCACGCTCTCGCCGCGCGTCGAGCAGCGCCTGGGCGATGCCTTGATGGCCGAGGGGCGCTTCGACCCCACCTATATCGACGATCCTTCGGTCAACCAGTATCTCTCCACCATGGCCGATCGCCTGGCGCAGCATGCCGCTGGCGGGCCGCCCACGGTCCAGGCGTTCAGCATCCGCGATCCGTCGATCAACGCCTTCGCCATGCCGGGGGGCTATATCGGCGTGCATTCGGGGCTGGTCACCGCCACCGCCAGCGAATCGGAATTGGCCGGCGTGGTGGCCCACGAAATCGCCCACGTCACCCAGCGCCACGTGGCGCGAGGCCTGGCCCAGCAAGGGCAAAGCTCGCTGATGCTGCTCGGCCTGATGCTGGGGTCGCTGGCCGCCGCCGCGGCCGGGGCCGGGCAGTTGGCCATGGGCGCCGCCGCCTTCGGCCAGGCCGCGGTGATCAGCTCGCAGTTGTCGTTTTCGCGGGAGGCCGAACGAGAGGCCGATCGGGTCGGCATCCAGATGATGGAAGGCGCCGGCTACGATCCTTCCGGCATGGCTTCGATGTTCGGCCGCATGATGCAATTGTCGCGTTTCAACCAGGTCCGCGGCCCGGGATACGCCAGCACCCACCCCTTGAGCCTCGACCGCATGTCCGATATGCAAAACCGCGTAGGACGGTCGGGGATGCGCGGCGACGGTGATTCCGATACCTATGCCTTCGTGCGCGCCAAGCTGCTCGTGCTCCAGGCCAACACCGGCCAAACCATCGATCCGGTGCTGCAGCTGCAGTCGGAGGCCGAAGGGGCGAACGGTACGCGGGCGGCGGCGGCCTGGTATGGCGTGGCGCAGCGCAGACTGATCCAGGGCGACCCGGGTTCGGCGGGCGAGGCCTTGAAGCAGGCCCAGGCCACCGGAGTGGAGCACCCGATGCTGGCGCAGTTGCAAGCCGAATGGCTGGCGGCGTCCGGCCAGATCGGCGAGGCGCTGGCGGTCACGGTCAAGGGCATCAAGCGCTGGCCCAACGATCGCGGACTCGCGATTGCCCATGCCCGATTGTTGCAGCAGGCGGGGCGCGATCGCGACGCCACGGTTTTTTTGGCTCAAACGATCAAACGCTGGCCCGAAGTCGAGCCCGCGCTTTACCGCATGGCGGCCGAATCGCAGGCGAGGCTGGGCGAGCGCATGGCCGAGGCACGCAGCATGGCCGACTACTACGCCCGCATCGGCGCCTGGCCGGCCGCGCTGGACCAGATGCGGCGCGCGCGCGCCGCGTCGAACGACTTCCACCAGCAATCGGTGCTGGACGCCCGCATTCATGAGATCCAGCGCCGCATCGAAGAGGATAGGGCCTTGCTGGCGGAGTTCCGGCGCTAGGGTTGCGCGTCGGTGGCTCGAGCCAGGGTTCGGTACTTGGGGTGGCGGACGCGTGGTCAATTGGCCGCGCCGCGGCCCAGCGCCCGCGCCACCGCGTCTTCCCATTCGGCGATCCGCGCTTCGGCGGCGGAGCGCGATAACGTGGGCACAAAGGTGCGATCGGCTTGCCAGAGATGGGCGATGTCGTTCGTGTCGCGATACAGCCCGCAGCCCAGCCCGGCCAGATAGGCGGCGCCCAGGGCGGTGGTTTCCAGGACTTTGGGCCGCACCACCGGCAGGCCGAGCAGATCGGCCTGGAACTGCATGAGCAGGTCGTTGGCGCTGGCGCCGCCGTCTACCTTGAGCACGCCGTGGGTGTGCAGCCCGCCCATGGCGCGCAGCAGCGCCGTGCTTTGGAAAGCGATGGATTCGAGGGCGGCGCGGGCGATATGGGCGAGGGTGCTGCCGCGCGTCAGCCCGGTGATGGTGCCCGTGGCCGTCGGCTCCCAGTAGGGGGCGCCCAGGCCGGTAAAGGCGGGAATGAAGGTCACGCCGCCGGCGTCGGGCACCGAGGCCGCCAGGGCCTGGACGTCGGCCGAGGTTTCGATAGCATGCAGATTGTCGCGCAGCCACTGCACGACGGCGCCGCCGATGAAGACGCTGCCCTCCATGGCGTAGGCCGGCTGGCCGGCCTGCCATTGTGCCGCCGGGGTGGTGAGCAATCCGGTATCGGAGAACTCGGGGCGCGAACCGGTATGGCGCAGCATGAAGCAGCCGGTGCCGTAGGTGTTCTTCACCGCCCCGGCGTCGAAGCAGGCCTGGCCGAACAGAGCGGCCTGCTGGTCGCCGGCGATGCCCGTGAGCGGGATCGCCGCGCCCAGCAGGTCGGCCCGAATCGCGCCGAAGTCGTGGCTGGAGGGATGGACATCGGGGAGCAGTTCGGCGGGAATATCCAGCGCCTGCAGCAGCCAGGGATCCCAGCGCTGTTCCTCGAGGTTCCAGAGCAGGGTGCGGGCGGCATTGGTAACGTCGGTGACATGGCGGCCATCGCCGAGGTTCCAGGCCAGCCAGCTGTCGATGGTGCCGAAGGCAAGCTCGCCCCGCCGGGCCGCTTCGCGCGCGCCCGGTATGTGTTCCAGCAGCCAGGCGATCTTGGTGCCCGAAAAGTACGGGTCGACCACCAGGCCCGTGCGGCGCCGGATTTCGTCGGCCAGGCCATCGGCCGCCAGTCTGGCGCAGAGCGGCTGGGTGCGGCGGTCTTGCCAGACGATGGCGCGGTGGATGGGCTCGCCGGTGTCGCGGCGCCAGATCACGGTGGTTTCGCGTTGGTTGGTGATGCCGGCCGCCAGCACCTGGCTGGCGTCGATGCCCGCTTGGCGCAAGGCGGCCTGGGCGGTGTCGCGCTGCGTGCGCCAGATCTCCCGGGGATCGTGCTCGACCCAGCCCGGACGCGGGTAATGTTGGGTGAATTCACGCTGCGCGATGGCCAGCGGATTGCCGCTGGTATCGAACACGATGGCGCGGGAACTCGACGTGCCCTGGTCGAGGGCCAGCAGATAGCTCATGTAAGACCCTCCAAACGATTGCGGTCCAGCCAGTCTTGCAGGGTGGCGGTGGCCGAGGCCGGCAAGTGCAAGCCCAGCTTGCTGCGCCGCCAGAGGATGTCGTCGGCGGTGCGGGCCCATTCGTGGCGGCGCAGATATTCGAGCTCGCGGACGTGCAGGCCGGGCAGGACGGCATCGCCGAGGTCGGCCCGGCCTTCGCAATGTGCCAGCAAGGTGTGCAGGCGGCTACCGTAGGCGCGCGCGTAACGGTGAAGCAGGGCGGCCGGCAGCCAGGGGTAGCGCTGGCCCTGCTGTTCGACCCAATCCCCAAAATGCAGCACATTGCGTACATGGGGGCCA
Organism: Pigmentiphaga sp.; assembly: GCA_023228945.1. GTDB lineage: Bacteria > Pseudomonadota > Gammaproteobacteria > Burkholderiales > Burkholderiaceae_B > Verticiella. Next base: position 105,668 of record JALOAI010000011.1, read on the forward strand.
TTGGCCAGCAGGTTGTCGCCGCCAGGCAGCGGAGCCTGGCGCGTCCAGGCGCCTACGGTGTTGCCCAGTCGCGGCGCGAGGCGGTCGACCACGTCTTCGGCCAATTGGCGGAAGGTGGTGAGCTTGCCGCCGAGCACGTGGATCAGCGGCGGCGCGGCGGGCTGCCATTCGAGGAGATAGTCGCGGGTGGTGGCGCTGGCGCTGGCGGCGTGGTCGTCGAGCAGCGGCCGGACGCCGGCATAGTGCCAGACTACGTCGGAAGGCGCGAGGCGGCGTTCGGCAAAGCGGTTGACGGCGTCGCACAGGTATTGGATTTCGGCGTCGTCGATGCCGACCTTGGCGGGGTCGCCGGCGTAATCGACATCGGTGGTGCCGATCAGCGTGAAGTCGTGCTCGTAGGGGATGGCGAACACCACCCGCTCGTCGGGCTGCTGGAACAGGTAGGCATAATCATGGGCGAACAGGCGCGGTACCACGATGTGGCTGCCTTTGACCAGACGCAGGCTGCGGCCGGGTGGCAGCGGCACATCCGGCAGGCGGGTGGCCCAGGGGCCCGCGGCGTTGACGGCGGCGCGGGCCCGGACGCGCAGGGTCGTGCCGTTTGCGGCCCTGATCCCGGCCTGCCAGCCGTCGCCGCAGTCCGCCAGGTGCTCGACCCGATGCCGGGTGAGCACCTGGGCGCCGCGCTCGGCCGCGGCCATGGCGCACAGCACCACCAGCCGGGCGTCGTCGACCCAGCCATCGGAATAGGCAAAACCGCGGCCGAAACGGGCCTGCAGCCCGCGGCCAGAGGGGTGTTTCGCCAGCGCCAGGCTTTCGGAGGCGGGCAGCAAGACGCGCCGGGCGAGATGGTCGTAGAGGAACAGGCCGCTGCGAATCAGCCAGGCCGGGCGCTGTTCGTGCCAGTGCGGCATGACGAAGCGCAACGGCCCCATGATGTGGGGCGCGCTGCGCAGCAGCACCTCGCGCTCGCGCAGGGCTTTGCGCACCAGGCCGAATTCGTAGTTTTCGAGGTAGCGCAGCCCGCCATGGATCAGCTTGGTCGAGGCCGAGGAGGTGTGGCTGGCGAGGTCGTGCTGCTCGCAGAGGATGACGCGCAGGCCCCGGCCCGCGGCATCGCGCGCGATACCCGCGCCGTTGATCCCGCCGCCGATAACCAGAAGATCGCAGTCGAACGTTGCTTGCGGCGACACCGGAGCCTCCTGCCAAATGTACTGGGCGTTAGCGTATCACCCTGACTTGCCGCGTGGTAGAGAGCCGCGGCTTCAGCGGCGCGGCCAGTTGTCTGGCGCGAGGCCCGCGCTGGCCGCTAATGCCCCGCGCCGAAGAACCGTTCGAGCCTGCGCGGCATCCAGTGCAGATGGCCGCGGAAACCGCCGGTGACGAAGGCGCCGTGGCCGCCGGTGGCGGGCTGGTGCAGCAAGACCTGGCGCGAGGCCTGGTGGGTGCCGGGCAGGCTGGCCTCGGGTACGAAAGGATCGTTGCGCGCGTTGAGCAGCAGCGTGGGGGTTTGGATGCGGCCCAGCCAGGGCAGGGCGCTGGCGCGCTGCCAGTAATCGGCCACGCCCGCGAAACCGTGTACCGGAGCGGTATAGGCGTCGTCGAATTCGTGGAGGTCGCGCGCGTGCGCGACTCGCCAGGCATCGATGCTGCCCGGGAAGCGCTGCGCTTTCTGCAGAACCTTGGCTTTGAGCGTGCGCAAAAACAAACGGGTATAGACATGACGGTGCAGCAGGCCGCGGCCCAGGCGCTGGCCGCAGGCCGTCAGGTCGAGCGGCGCCGACACCGCCGCCGCGGCATGCAGACCGTGCCCGGAGTCGGCGTGCTCGCCCAGGAACTTGGCCAGCGCATTGCCGCCCAGGGAGACCCCGGCGGCGTGCCAGCGCGCCTGCGGCAGCCGTTCGCGCACGGTGCGCAGCAGAAAGGCGATTTCGTCGGTGTCGCCGGAATGATAGGCCCGCAGCAGCCGATTGGGCTGTTGCGAACAGCCCCGGAAGTGGGGTACGGCCACCACCCAGCCTCGGGCGCGAAAATGATGGGCCAAAGCCTGGCAGGTGTGGCTGCCGCTGCAGCCTTCGAGACCGTGGAAGATCACCAGCGCCTTGCGGCTGAGCCGGGCCGGCCCGGCAGGCAGCAGCGCCTGCAGGCGGCCGGCGCCCAGACCTTGTGAAGCATGCTCCTGAAGCAGGGCGGCGGCATGGCCCGGTACGGCCCAATCGATATCGACGAAGTCGCCGTCGTCGGTATCGACGCGTTCGCGGGCAAAACTGATGTGTGGGCAGCGGGCGAGCCGTGCGCCCCAGATGGTTTCGGTATGCCCGTCGGGAAGCCAGAACGGCGTGGGGCAGGGCGACGCGTCGAACCTGGCGGCGGAGGACTCCGGCCGGCGCGGCGGGATGCTGCGTGCGGGAGAGGAAGCGGCCGCCGGCACAGTGGCGGCGCCGCCGGGCTCGGCCGGTGGTTGGCGCGCCGGGCCGGGGCTGGAGGTCATGCTGGATACCGGTAAACGGACTCAGTGCCCGCCAACGCGCGCTCCCGGCTTGAGCCGATAGAGGCTGCCGCAATACGGACATTGGGCGCTGCCGGAGGTGGCGACGTCGAGGTAGACCTTGGGATGCAGGTTCCAGACCGGGGTGTGGGGCCCCGGGCAGGAAACCGGCAGATCGTGGGCCTCGACTTCGTAGACCGGATGGGCCGGGGCGGTATCAGTGGCGGGAGCGGTGGCGGACATGTCGCGTAATCAGACCTTGGTGAGCCAGTGGTGGTACTTGGGATTGCGGCCATTGACCACGTCGAAAAACGCCTTTTGCAGTTTTTCGGTGACGGGACCGCGGCTGCCCACGCCGATGCGGCGGTTGTCGAGCTCGCGGATGGGCGTGACTTCGGCCGCCGTGCCGGTAAAAAAGGCTTCGTCGGCGATGTAGAGGTCGTCGCGGGTGAGGCGGCGGGTATGAACCTTAAAGCCTAGATCGGCGGCCAGGGTATGCACCGTGGAGCGCGTGATGCCGGTGAGCGCGGAGGCGATCTCGGGCTCGTAAATCACGCCGTCGTGCACGATGAAGAGGTTCTCGCCGGCGCCTTCGGCCACGAAACCATCGGTGTCGAGCAGCAGGGCTTCGTCGTAGCCGTCTTGCGTGGCCTCGAGGTTGGCGATGATGGAGTTGGCGTAGGTGCTGGAAACCTTGGCGCGCGGCATCGTAACGTTGACGTGCTGGCGCTGGTAGGACGAGGTTTTGACCCGGATGCCTTTTTCCATGCCTTCTTCGCCCAGGTAGGCGCCCCAGGGCCAGGCGGCGATGGATACGTGCACCTTGGCGCCGCGCGGCGAGACGCCCATTTTCTCGGAACCGTAGAAGGCGATGGGCCGGATGTAGCAGGACTCGAGCTGGTTGGCGCGCACCGTTTCGAGGTGGGCCTGGTTGATCTGCTCTTGCGTGTACGGCATCGGCATCATGTAGATGTGGGCCGAACGGAACAGGCGCTGGGTGTGCTCTTGCAGGCGGAAGATCGCGGTGCCGATTTCGGTGTCGTAGGCGCGCACGCCTTCGAAGACCGACAACCCGTAGTGCAGCGAATGCGTGAGTACGTGGATGTTCGCTTCGCGCCAGGGAACCAGTGCGCCATCGAACCAGATGAAGCCGTCGCGATCAGCCATCGACATGATGTGAGTCCTTAGGTGGGGAGTCGGATTTCGGGAAACTGTCCATTATACGGGGCCGCGCCGCCAAGTGGGTGGCGCCCGGGGCCGGGCCCCGGGGATCAGCCGAAGAGATGGCGCCAGAGTTCGCCAACCGTGGCGCGCTCGGGGGTGTAGCGATCAGCGGCGACGCGGGCCTTGTCGGCGCCCTGCAGGCGCAGCGCATGCTGTTCGCGGCGCAGCGTGCGATAGGCGTCGGCGGTTTGCGTGGCCAGCTCGGTGGGGATCAGGCCCGCGACCCCCGCCAGCCGCAGCAGGGCGATGTTGCCCAGATTGTCCAGCAATTCGGGATGCCGGCGGGCGTGCAGCAGCACCAGGTATTGGGTGATGAACTCGATATCGACCATGCCGCCGCGATCGTGTTTGAGATCGAACAGCGGCGTAGGGTTGGGATGGCCGGCGCTGATGCGTTCGCGCATGGCGATCACCTCGCTGGCCAGGGTCGCGGGGTCGCGCGCCTTGAGCAGAACCGTGCGGCGGATGTGTTCGAAGCGCTCGCCCAGGCGGGCGTCGCCGGCGGCGAAGCGCGCGCGGGTCAGGGCCTGGTGCTCCCAGGTCCAGGCGCTTTCGCGCTGATAGCGCTCGAAGGCGTCGATCGAGGCCGCCACCAGGCCCGCATCGCCATCTGGCCGCAGCCGCAGATCGACTTCGTACAGCCGGCCCGACGAAGTCATGGAGTTGAGCCAGGAGACGATGCGGCGCGCATAGCGAACGTAGGTTTCGCCGTCGTGGCCGTTGTCGTCGAACAGGAAAACGAGATCCAGGTCGGATTCGTAGCCGAGCTCTTTGCCGCCCAGCTTGCCATAGGCGATGATGGCGAAAGGCGGCGGGTCGATACGGCCGCGTGACACCTGCGGCCACACCCGTTTCAGGGTTTGTTCCAGCATCAGGTCGGCCAGCAGCGAGAGGTAGTCGCCCACGGCTTCGACGGTAAGGTCGGCCTCGAGATCCTGGGCCAGCACATTGAAGCTCACCTGGCGCTGGGTGTCTCGCATCAGGTTCATCTGGCGTTCGATATCGAAGGTGCCGTCGGGCAGCAGGCAGCGGTCGAGGTCGGCGGAGAGCTGGCGCCCGGTCTGCTCCAGGTCCGGCGGCTCCATCAGCGAATGCCAGTCGATCAGGCTGTCGAGCAGCAGCGGATTGCGAATCAGGTATTGCGCCACCCATTCGCTGGACGCCATCATGCGGGCCACGCGCGCCAAGGTTTGCGGATACTCGGCAAGCAGACTGAGGTAGACCCGTCGCTGGGCGATATGCTCGACCATGTCGAGCAAACGCTTGAGTGCGACGGCCGGAGTGCGGGTGGTTTGCGCCGCCGCCACCATGGCGGGCAGCAGGGCGTCGAGGCGGGTGCGGCTGGAGTCGGGCAGGCCGCGGATACGCGGGCTATCCAGCAGCCCGTCGACCCGCCGCAGCAACTCGTCGGCTTCGTCGGGCATGGCGTCGCGGATGCGTTCGTGCAGGCTTTCCTGGGGCGCCGCCGCCGGCTCGGGCACGGCGGTTCCGGCGCGCTGCAGGCCTGCCAGGCGGAAGACATCATGGAATGTGGCCTCGACGAACTGGCGGTGCTCGCGCAATTGCCGCCGCAGTTGATCGGCGTCCGCCAGCCCCAGGGCGCGGGCCAAGGCCTGCTGGTGGGCCGGCTGGCGCGGCAGCAGATGGGTCTGCTGATCGTCGCGATATTGCAGAAAATGCTCGACCCGGCGCAAAAAACGATAGGCGGCTTCGAGCCGTTCGCCTTCGGCCGGTTGTATCAGGCCGGCGGCGACCTCTGCGCGCAAGGCTTCGAGCAGATTGGCGGTTTGCAGCGCCGGCATCCTGCCTCCGCGCACCAACTGGCCCAATTGCACGATGAATTCGATCTCGCGGATGCCGCCTTCGCCCAGCTTGATGTTGTCGGCCGGTACCGGATCGGGCCGCAGACAACCCAGCGAACGCCGGTTCCAGTCGTCCCGAATGCGTTCGCGCAGGCCGCGCAGCGCGGCGATGGCGTCGAAGTCGAAATATTTGCGATAGACAAAGGGGCGGCGCAGCGCCTCGACTTGCTCGAGCTGGGCCAGTGGCTGGCTGCCTTCGAAGGCGCGGGCCGGCAGCCAGCGGGCCTTTAGCCACGCATAGCGTTCCCATTCGCGGCCCTGGCTGACCAGGTAATGTTCCAAGGCATCCAGGCTCCAGGCCAGCGGGCCCGAGTCGCCGTCGGGCCGCAGCCGCAGATCGGTGCGAAAGACGTGGCCGTTGGCGTCGATTTCGCTGATCATGGGCATCAGCCGCCGCGTGAGGCGGGCATAGAACTCGTGATGCGAGAGCGGCCGCCGGCCGTCGGTATCGCCTTCGTCGCCGTAGAGCATGATAAGGTCGATGTCGGACGACACGTTGAGTTCGCGTCCGCCCAGCTTGCCCATGCCGAGTATCAGGAGTTCCTGCGGCGCGCCGTCGGCATCGCGTGGAACGCCATGCGCCTCGGCCAGGGCCGTGGCCACCGAGCGATAAGCCGTGGCCACGGCGAGGTCGGCCAGGCTCGACATGGCGTCCATCACCTCTTCCAGCGGCGCCGCGCCGGCCAGGTCGCGCACCATCACGGTGCTGAAAACACGCTGGCGCAGCTTGCGCAAGGCCGCGCGGCAGGACTCGTCGGCGACGGGCGGCTCGTTGGGGCGGATGCCGAGCTCGGCCAGCCACTCGTGCAGGCGGCTCTCGTTTATCGGTCGCAGGGCATCCTGCGCCAGGCCGTCGGCCAGCTCGGGCCGGGTATTCAGGTGCAGCCTGAGATAGTCCGACCACGCCAGGGCGGGCTGCAGGATCTCGGGATATGGGGCTGGCATAGGGCCTCGAGCGGGGGGAGGGGAGCGCCAAATCAGGTATAAAGCTTAACCGATCGACGTCATTGACCAAGAAGCCCGCCGTGCGTTTTGCCGTTCCCGTCGTCCTGTTTCGTGGCCTGGCCGCGGTGCTGGTGGTGCTGTACTTCGTACTCGCCGCGGTCATCCTGGGGCTGCGATACCTCGTCCTGCCGAATATCGACGATTACCGCGATCGCATCGAAACCCGGATCAGCGCGGCGGTGGGGGCCCCCGTCTCCATCGGCCGCATCGAGGCCGATTGGTATCGGCTCAATCCTCAACTGACGCTGCTCGAGACCTCCATCCGTTCCGAGCATGGTGGCGCGGCGCTCGAGCTGCCGCGCGTGGCGGCCCGCCTGTCCTGGGCGACCCTGCTCACCGGCCGTCCGGAGCTGCTGCAACTGAGTATCGAACGGCCATATCTGTCGCTGCGGCGGGACGCGCGCGGCATGGTCCACGTGGCGGATTTTCCCCTGCTTGCCTTCACGACGCCGCAGCCGCGCGGCAAGCCCGACCGCGACGAGAACGACGAGGGCAAACGGCAGGCGTGGGCCGAGGCGGATCATCCGGTGGCGCGTTGGCTGCTGGCGCAGCCCGACATCCGGATCATGGACGCTCGTCTCGACTGGCGGGATGAAACCGGCGAGCTGCCCGCATTCCATATTCCCGATGTCGACTTGCAACTGCAGTCGCGCCGCCTGGGTACCTCCCGCTTCGTCGTGGCGGTGCCCGACACCTTCCAGGGCGGCCGCCAGTGGCTGATGCAGGCCGAGTGGCAGCGCAGCTTGCTGGAACAGGGCGAGCACGGCCTGGAGTGGGGCAATTGGCACGGTCGCGTGTTCGTCTCCGCCGAGGAAGTCGACCTGCCGCGGCTGCGGCCCTGGCTGGGCGACTTCGTGCCCGACGAACTCGCCGGCGTGGCCGCCGGCCGCGCCTGGTTCGATTTCCACCACGGCCGTTGGCGTGGATGGCTGGCCGATATCGCGGTGCGCAACGCCCGTGGCCGGATCGAAGCGGATGGCGAAGCCCTGGCGTTCAGCGCGGCCGGTGTCCGGCTCGCCCGCGACGAAGACGGCGGCGTGCGGGCCGGAGGATTCTTGCGGGACGCCTTGTTCTATCTGCCGGGAGTCTTCGAGGCGCCGGTGGCTCCGGTCCAGGAACTGCGAGGCACGGTGGCGCACGACGCGGGATCGCGTTGGCAATGGTCCGACGTCTTCGTCCGCGCGGGCGAAGCCGGACAGCAGGCGACTCTGACCGGCAGCGGCTCCTGGCAACCGCAAGCGGGACTTCGTTGGGGCGCCATCGATCTGATGGGGCGTATCGAGCAGGCCGATGCCGGCGCCGTGGCGCGCTGGATGCCGCTGGCAGTAGACGCCGACGTACGCGAGTGGTTGAGGCTGGGATTGCGGGCCGGCGAGATCGCGGGGGCCGAGGTGCGTCTGGCCGGCGACCTTCAAGGCTTCCCTTATGCGGGCTCCGAGCGCGAGCGCGGCGAGTTTCGTATCGAAGGCGACGTGCACGGCGTGGCCATCGACCTGGAGCCCGATGTGGAGCCCGGCTGGCCCCTGATCACGGGGCTGCGGGCCCGCTTGACCATAGATCGCGATCATCTGGGGGCCGATATCGCGGGCGGCGAGATCCGGGTGGGCCAGAACAGCGCGATCCAGATCGGCGCCACCCGCCTCGACATTTCCGATATGGAAGATGAGGCGAAGGTCGACGTCGTGGCGGCTACCCAGGGCGACGCGGAATCCTACCTGGCCTATTTGCGTCAGTCGCCACTGGCCGACCAAACCGCCGGTTCCTTGGGTGCGGCGCGGATCGATGGCTCCCTGGAGGTGCCGCTGCGCGTCCGGGTACGGCTGAACGACGGCGACACCAGCGTCGAAGGGCGAGTGCGGGCGGAGGGCAATACGGTGCTGCTGCCCGGTTGGGCGGCGCCGGTGACCGGCATGCGCGGCGAGGTACGCTTTACCGAGTCTCGGGTCGAGTTCTCGGGTCTGCGCGGACGCTGGCTGGGCGGCGAATTGCGGGTCAGCGGCAGGAGTGGCGCCGACGGCGCCGCCGAAGCCGAATTCCAGGGGCAGCTCTCGATCGCCGCCTTGCGGGAGCTCTGGCCTTCTCCGGCATGGGAGCGCCTGCGGGGCCAGCTACCGTATCGCGGCTCGTGGCGCATGCGCCGTGATGGCGGCGAGTCGCTCGCCGTGTCGTCGGATCTGGCCGGGCTGGCGCTCGATTTTCCGGCTCCGCTGCATAAAACCGCCAGCCAGACCTGGCCGGTGCGAGCCCAATGGGAGCGCACACACGGCGCGTCGGGAGGGCAGTGGCGGATCACGGCGGCCGATCGCTGGCAGTTGCTCGCGGCCTGGCCGCAGGATGCCGAGCCAGGCTCCTTGCCGCCGCGGCTGGCCTTCGGCATGCCGGCGCCACTGGATTTACCCGCGCAAGGCTGGCATCTGCGATTCGCCACCGAGGCCGTCAATCTCGACGACTGGCGCGAGGTGCTGGCCGGCTTCGCCCAGCCCGCGTCCACGTCCAAGCCGTCGACTTCCGCGCGCCGGGCGGTGGCGGGGCAGGCTCCGCGCCGGGCTGTCGGGCTTGCCGCCTTGCCGTGGACTGGGCTGCCATTGCCGCTCAAGATCGATGTTCAGGCCCAACGTCTGACCGCCCTGGACCAATTATGGGCGCCGATGCAGCTGGCCTTCGAGATCACCCGCAACGATGTGCTGCGGCTGCGGTTCGATGCCGATGCCGTGAGCGGCTGGATAGGCTGGAGGCCAAGTTCGGCGGCCGGGCCCGCCCGGTTGGAAATGAACTTCGACCGGCTTTTGCTGCCGCGCCGCGAGCAGCCGGCGGGCAGCGCAGGTCTCCAGCCCGCGACGGCGCCCGCCGCGGCCGGGCCGCACGATGCCGTTGAGCCCTGGGCCGATCCGGCGCGCTGGCCTTTCGTGGACGTCAACGTCGCCGATCTCCGCTGGGGCGACATCGCTTTGGGGGAACTGAGGTTCTCGGCCAGTCCGGGACAAATGGCTTCGGCGGGATGGCAGATCGATTCGCTGTCGCTCGTGAATCCCGACATCGCCCTGCGCGGCCAGGGCAGTTGGCGAACCCAGGCCAACCGTCCCCGCACGGCGCTGGACTTCAACGGCACGATCCACGACGCCGGCGGCCTGCTGGCCCGCCTCGGGCTGGCCGACGTCGTGGCCGGAGGGGAGGGCGAGGTGGAGGCGTCGGTGGCCTGGCCCGGCATGCCATGGGCCTTTGCCGTGCCCATGCTCGAGGCCGATCTCGAGTTGTCGCTCGACGATGGCCGCTTCCTGCCCGTGTCGTCGGCGGCGGGTCGCCTGCTGGCCACGCTTTCGCTGCAGGCACTGGCGCGTGCCGCGACGTTCCAGGGCAATGCCTTGTTCGAGTCGGGCTTTGCCTGGGACACCCTGCGGGCCAGCGCGCGGGTCGCCGAAGGCAATCTGGAGCTGCGCGGCTTCGATATGCGCGGCCCCAGCGCCGCCGCGCTGTTGTCGGGCCGGGCCGACCTGCTGAACGAAACCCAGGATCTCAAGGCCTTGATCCTGCCCCGTATCGACGCCAGCGCCGCGGCCCTGCTCGCGGGCATCGCCATCAATCCCATCGTCGGCCTGGGCGCTTTCCTGGGCCAATGGCTGCTGCGCGAGCCCCTGGCCCAGGTGTTGAGCCTGGAGTACGGCATCACCGGCTCGTGGGCCGATCCGCAAATCACGCGGCTGAGCCCGGTCTCGGCCGCGGCCGACGCGGGCTCCGAGCCTGTCGTGCCTTGAGCGGAGACGCCCGGGCCGAAAGGCCGGAGTTCTTCACGTACACTTCCATGCATCGCTTTTCTTCCCGGAGTTCCGCATGAATCCATCCGACCCATCCGCTCCCGTCAAGGTGGCCGCGGTCCAGATGGTCTCGGCGCCCGACGTGGCGAGTAATCTTGAAGCCGTCGATGCCCTGGTGGCCCAAGCCGCGGGCGAAGGCGCCCGGATCGTGCTGCTGCCCGAGTATTTTTGCCTGATGGGGCGTCACGACACCGACAAGGTAGGCGTGCGCGAGGCCGATGGCCGCGGGCCGATCCAGGATTTCCTGGCCAACGCCGCCAAGCGCCATGGCGTCTGGCTGATCGGCGGCACGCTACCTCTCGAGTGCCCCAGCCCCAGCCAGGTGTACAACACGACGCTGGTGTTCGATCCTCGCGGAGAACGGCGCGCGCGCTACGACAAAATCCATTTGTTCGGCTTTCGGCGCGGCGACGAAGCCTACGACGAATCCGCCACCATCCTCGCCGGCCGCGAGCCGGTGGCCTTCGACGCGCCATGCGGCCGCGTCGGCCTGTCGGTATGCTACGACCTGAGATTTCCCGAACTCTACCGGGCCTTGGGCACGCTGGACTTGATAGTCGTGCCTGCCGCCTTCACCTATACCACTGGGCAAGCGCATTGGGAGATCCTGCTGCGCGCCCGAGCCATCGAGAACCAGTGCTACGTGCTGGCTTCGGCGCAGGGCGGCAAACACCCCAACGGCCGCCGCACCTGGGGCCACTCGATGCTCATCGACCCCTGGGGCGACGTTCTCGCCGTCCAGGCCGAAGGCCCCGGCGTGGTGTGCGGCGAGATCGATCCCGCGCGCCTGCGCGAGGTCAGGGCCGCACTGCCCGCTTTGCGCCACCGCGTTTTCTAGCGCCAGGCCGCTTCCAGGCAAAACATTCGGATGCCGCCGCCTAAGCGCCAAGCGTAAAAAAAGCGCCGCCGCGTCCCGGCACGCCCCCTTTTTCAAGAGCTCCATCCATGCAAGTCATCGAACCCAATCTGCAAGCCCTCGCCACGGCGCAAAGCCTGCTCCTCGACCCCTACGGCCTGGGCCAGGGCCACCTCAACCAGGCGCTGGGCGAGATCTTCTCCCATCGCGTCGACTACGCCGATCTGTATTTCCAGTACACCCGCAGCGAAGGCTGGAGCCTGGAAGAGGGCATCGTCAAGACCGGCAGCTTCTCCATCGAGCAAGGTGTGGGCGTGCGCGCCATCAGTGGCGAGAAAACCGCCTTCGCCTATTCCGACACCTTGTCGCCCGACGCCCTGTTGTCCTCCGCCCAGGCGGTACGTAGCATCGCCCGCCAAGGTTCCGGCAAAGTGAAAGTCGCCAGCGCCTTCGATCCCGCTGGCGCCCGTGCCCTGTATGCCGGCATCGACCCCGTGGCCAGCCTCGACGCCGCCGAGAAGGTGGCCCTGCTCGAAAAAGTCGAGAACATGGCCCGTGCCGCCGATCCCCGCATCATCCAGGTGATGGCCGGCCTGGGCGCCGAGTACGACGTCGTGCTGGTGGCCGGCAGCGACGGCCGCCTGGCGGCCGACGTGCGGCCGCTGGTGCGCCTGAGCCTCACCGTGATCGTAGAGCACAAGGGCCGCCGCGAGGCCGGCCATGCCGGCGGCGGCGGCCGGGTCGATCTCACCTATTTTTCCGACGAGATCCTGCGCGATTACGTCTCGCGCGCCGTGCACGAAGCCGTCACCAACCTATCGGCGCGTCCGGCGCCGGCCGGCGTGATGCCGGTGGTGCTGGGCTCGGGCTGGCCCGGCATTCTCTTGCACGAAGCCGTGGGTCACGGCCTTGAAGGCGATTTCAACCGTAAAGGCTCCAGTGTTTTCTCGGGCCGTATCGGCGAGCGCGTGGCGGCCAAGGGCGTGACGGTGGTCGACGATGGCACGCTGCCCGACCGCCGCGGTTCGCTCAACATCGACGACGAAGGCAACGCCACCCAGCGCACCGTCCTGATCGAAGACGGCATCCTGCGCGGCTATATGCAGGATCATCTCAACGCGCGCCTGATGAAAGCCCCCGTCACGGGCAACGGCCGCCGCGAATCCTTCGCCCACCTGCCGATGCCGCGCATGACCAACACCTACATGCCCTCAGGCAAATACGATCCCGCAGAAATCATCGCCTCGGTAGACCGCGGCCTGTACGCCGCCAACTTCGGCGGCGGCCAGGTCGACATCACCAACGGCAAATTCGTGTTCTCCGCTTCCGAGGCCTACCTGATCGAAAACGGCAAGATCACCCATCCGGTCAAGGGCGCCACGCTGATCGGCAGCGGCCCCGAGGCCATGCGCAAGGTGCGCATGATCGGCAACGATATGCGCCTGGACTCCGGCGTGGGCACCTGCGGCAAGGATGGCCAGAGCGTGCCCGTGGGCGTGGGCCAGCCCACGCTGCGGATCGACGGCCTGACGGTGGGCGGCACCGCTTGAGACAGTCTTAGCACGAACAGCCGCCGAAGGTGGTCTGGCCACGGCCAGGCTACTCGGCGTGCCCGCGGGACCAACGGCTCTCCCACCGGCGTCCACAGAACGCAAAAGCCTCCTCGCGCCGCCATCCGGCCCCCTTTAAGGCCGAGGCGCCACCCTCTGCCTGCCGTATTGCCGACGCGGCCGTTCCGGCATCCTCCCCTTGGACGACAGGCGGATCAAGGTCTGCAACGCCAGAATGCCGCCCACGAACTCCACCATCCCGGCCGGAATCCACATGATCAGCCCGCCCAGGTTCTGATCGAACCGCGCCGTCATATCGAGCGCCCGCCCGCACACATCGTAAAGCGGATAAAAATCCCGCTCGCTGAACGTCAGGATCGCCCCCGCCACCATCTGCGGCGTCATCGTCACCACCGGCGACAACACCCGCCACCCCGGCGTCAGTACCGCCGGCGGACTCGGCCGCCGATCGAGAATCAAATTCCAGTACAACAACCCGCTGATCACCACCGACCAATTCATCAGGCGGTACAAACGCCAATCCAGCATCGAATAAAACTGCACCATCGGCAACAGCCAGATCAGCACCAACAGTACGAACGCCGACGACACCAGGAAAGGGTTGGTCAGCAACCACTCCAGCGCGCGTCCGGCCGGCTGCTGGCGGAACAAAAACAGCCAGCGGCGCAACGGCCCCGGCAGCCCCGCCCGCATCACCGATCCGGGATACGCCGCCATCACCAGGATCGGCCCCAGATGATGCAATACCAGATGCTGCAGGCGATGGATGAAAAACATCCGCTCGGCGTAATAATCCAGCCGGGTATGCAACGACAAATACAGCAATACCATCCCCGTCCAGAACAAGGCCTGCCGCAAGGCGTTTACCCGCACCGGCACCCGGCTCAAGCCGCGAACGTATAACGCGATCGCCACCCCGAACGCCAACAGCAGGGTGGGGGAGAATTCCCAGGGTTTGAGCCAGAGCAGCGTGTCGTACATAGGGGGTGGGAAGGTCGGGAAGGCGTCGCTACTGTCGAGCCAGCCACTCAACCGTGGCGTCGAGGAACTGACGGGCATTGTAAGCCTTGGGGTCGTTCACCATCGCGACCATCAGGTAGCGGCGGCCGCTGACCCCTTGCACGTAGCCCGCCAGGCCGGTGGTATCACGCAGCGTTCCCGTTTTGAGGTGGGCGCGGCCGTTGGCCTCGTCATTGCGCCAGCGTCGATGCACCGTGCCGTCGCTGCCGGCGATCGCCAGCGACGACACGAATTCGGGCATGCGCGGTGAGAACCACGCGCGTTCCAGCAGCCGAGCCATGCTGCCGGCCGCGATGCGCTCTTCGCGCGAGAGGCCCGCGCCGTTCTCCAGCCGCAGCTCCGGAAACTCCAGCCCCTGCTCGCGCAGCACCTCGCGCAGCGCCACCGCGCCGCTGGCGGATGTCGCGGGGCCCACCCCGTGTTCGTGGCCCAGCGCCAGCAGCAGATGGCGGGCCATCACATTGTTGCTCGACTTATTGATCGGCCGGATCACATCGGCCAAGGTATCGGACTCATGCACCGCGAGCACGTCCAGACCGGGGGGCGCGGCGCCGTCGCGGATCGATCCATCGAGCTGGCCGCCAAGCTCTTGCCAGAAGCTGCGCAAGACTTGCGCCGTGTGGGTCGGGGGATCGACCAGCAGGCGATACTGATCGAACGGCCCGCAGGAGCTCGGCACCGAACCCTCGATGCGCACCGTTGGCTGGGCCGTATTGGGCACGGTCTCGACGCGCACGGTGCGTGGCCCTTGGCAGGCGCCCGGGCGCGCGGTCAGGCGGACATCCAGGGCGAAGTCCGGTAGCGGCGGCTCCACCGTGACCCGCCAGCGGCCCGTGCCGGGGTCGGGCCGATAGTTCAAGCGGCTGGCGCCGAAACCCACGAGCAAGGCATCCGGGCTCGCGTTGTAGACCCGTTCCGGCGCATTGTCGAACGCCGCCGGGTCGATTGCCACGTTGCCATATACCGAGCGGTCGATCACGATGCCGGGGAGGCGGCGCACGCCCTGCTGACGCAGGTCGCGCAACAATCGCCAAACGTCTTCCGGTTCCAGCCAGGGGTCGCCGGCGGCCCGGATGTATAGCGGCCCCGACAGAGCGCCGTTGGCATCGAGCCGCGTTCCCTGCGCCACGCCGGCCTCCGTGCGCCAGCGATAACTGGGGCCCAGGCCTTCGAGCGCGGCATAGGTGGTGACCAGTTTCATGAGCGACGCCGGATTGCGCGGCTGCTCGGGCTGGATCGCCACCCAGGGAATCTGGCCGGGTTCGAGGATCACCAGCGAGAGGGTGGTCTCGCCGAGCTGGGTCTTACGCCAGGCCTCGGCCAGGGAGACGGGAAGCTGTCCCACCCGGCGCACTGAAGCTTCCGACCAGTCGGAGGGGCCTGGGCCGGCAACGAAAGGAGCGGAGCCGCTCCTACCTCGCTCACGAACCGCCAGGCGCGCCTGTGGGCGACCATCCTCAAAGGTGATTTCATCGGCGGGGGGAGTTTGCGCATCGCGCGGCGTTGCGCAGCCGGCCAACAGTAGCAAGGCCGCCGCTATCGCCAGCCCCGGCCGGGAGCGTTGGCGAAAAGACGACGAATCGGAGCGGGCGGGAGCGGGAGAGGCCATGGCAGGGAGTCGGACAAAAAAGCGAGGGGCGCGGAGCTCAGGGCCCGCCGAGAACATCAGTGATGAGCAGAACGACCCCCAGCATGACCAGGATCAGGCCGAGGCGTTCCGTGCCGCTCAGGGTTTGGGCAAATACCCGCCGCGAGGCGATCTGGGCGAATACGACTTCGACCAGGCCCAGGGTGCGGACATTGGCCGTGGAGGTGAGGGCGAATCCGAAGAACCAGCATTGCGAAGCCAAGGCGCCCATAAAGCCGGCAAAGAGCGAGGAACGCCAGGCTTGCAGGCTGCCCAGCAGCGCCTGGCGCTGGAAGAATCCCAGCCACACCAGCAGGATCAGGGATTGCAGTAGCAGGCCGGTGGTCAGGGTGGTGCTGGCCCGCAGCAGCGCCGATCCTGATTCCAGGCTGAGGATCGCGCCGCGAAAGCCGATCGATGATAAGGCGAAGCCGGCTCCCGAGGCCAGGCCCAACAGGGCGGGCCGCCATGAAAACCCCTCGGAGCCACCGACTGCCTTGCCGCTGCGCGACATCAAGACCACGCCCAGCGTGGCGATCATTACCGCGCTACTGGCTTGCCAGCTTAGGGTTTCGCCCAGCAGCAGCCAGCCAAAAACGGCAACTTGCACCGGTTCGGTTTTGGTATAGGCGATTGAGAGCCCGAACTGCCGCAGCCGCATGGTGGCCAACATCAGGGCCGTGGCGCCGATCTGGGTCAGGGCGCCGCAAACGACGTAAACCCAGAAGGCCGAGTTGGGGCCAGGCGGAAGCCGGCCCTCGGCCAGGCACAGCGCGGCGAGGAATAGCGCGGCAAAGGGCAGGCCATACAAAAAGCGCACTTGCGTGGCGCCCAGAGTCCCGAGCCTGGCGGTCAGGTGATGCTGCATGGCGTTGCGCGCCGTCTGGGCGCCTGCGGCGACCAGGGTGACGGGAATCCAGAGAATGGCGAGGCTCATGCGGGCAAAAACCAGGGCGCTTCGGCGATTGTAGGCAAGCTCCGACACCTGGGCGCGGCGGGGCGCTGTATGATAGATCAATCCTCACTTTCACTTGCTGCTCACAGGAGGTATCCATGGCTACGTCAAGAACGGGTTCCAACAATGTCGAAGAAACACGCGACGCCCTGATGGCCGATGTCAAAAGCGGGCTCGATCAGGTCGAGGCCCTGTTGCGCGAGGCCGCCACGGCGTCCGGCGACAAGGCCACCGAGCTCCGCGAGTCGGCGCTTGAGGGCCTGCGCCGCGCCAGCGACGTCCTGGTCGACGCGCAGGATTCCGTCATGCGCCGCGGCCGCGCCGCCGCTCGCGCCACCGACGACTACGTGCACGACAACCCGTGGCGTTCCCTGGCGGTGGCCCTGGCCGCCGGCCTGGTGGTGGGCCTTCTGGCCAGGTCCCGGCGCTGAGCCTGATGACGCGCCCGGCCTCTCCCCTGGTCCTGGCCGTGCGCTCGCTGGCCGCCACCTTGGTGGCCGCCGGGCGCACGCGATTCGAACTCTTCGGCATCGAGTTCGCCGAACAAAAACAATGGCTTTCGCGGCTGATCCTGGGTGTTGCCGTGGCCGCGGTCTGTCTGGGGATGACGCTGCTGGTTTTTACCGGCTGGGTCATCGCCGCTTTTTGGGATACTCCCCATCGCATGCTGGCGTTCGGGCTGGTGGGGCTGTTCTGGCTCCTCCTGGGAACCCTGGCCGCATGGCGGGCCTGGATCGCCTTTCACACGGCGCCGGCACCTTTTGAAGCCACTCTGGCCGAACTCGAACGCGACGTCCAGGCCCTGGCGGGCGCCGCGCGGGTGGCTTCGTCGGCCGCGAGCGGTCCCGCGGCCTGGCCGGTCGACCCAGACGCCCCACGGTCTCCCGACCACGAGGAACACGCATGAAAGGGCCATCCGAAACCGTCATCCGCAAGGCCTTACTGCGGGCCCACGCCGAGATCGAACGTTACGAGGTGGCTCGCAGCCTCGAAACCCTGCAGGCCGTGACTACCCCGCGCGCCCTGATACAACAAGTCTTGCCCGGCCTGGTCGGCACCGCCGGCACCGCGGGCAGCGCCTGGGCCCGGGCGGGCACCCAATTGGCGTCGCTCTATCGGCGCTATCCGCTGGCCTCAAGCGCCGTCGTGGGCCTGCTCGGGCGCAGCCGGATGTCGCGCGTATTCCGGGTGGCCGGTGTGGCGCTCGCGATATTCAAGGCGGTGGGCATGGCGCGGCGCGGCGGCCGGGGGGGGTAGAAGCCCCCACGCTTGCCGCTGCGCGGCGGCGCTGCCCCCCAGGGGGGCTGTTTTACCTTGGGAGCGGCCCGGCGGTAGAACGAAGCCCCCACGCTTGCCGCTGCGCGGCGGCGCTGCCCCGTTCTTCTAGAGGCCCAGCCTGTCCCACAGGGCATCGACCCGCCGCACTACGTCGGGGTCGCGGGCGATGGGGCGCCCCCATTCGCGCGAGGTTTCGGCGCTCCATTTGTTGGTGGCGTCCATGCCCATCTTGCCGCCCAGCCCCGACACCGGCGAGGCGAAGTCGAGGTAGTCGATGGGGGTGTTGTCCACCAGCACGGTGTCGCGAACGGGATCCATGCGTGTCGTCATGGCCCACACCACTTCCTGCCAGTCGCGGATGTTCACGTCGTCGTCCACCACGATGATGAACTTCGTGTACATGAATTGCCGCAGGACGCTCCAGATGCCGAACATCACCCGCTTGGCGTGGCCGGGGTACTGCTTGCGGATCGACACGACCGCCAGGCGATAGCTGCAACCCTCGGGCGGAAGATAGAAGTCGGTGATCTCCGGCAACTGGCGGCGTAGCAAAGGCACGAACACTTCGTTGAGCGCGACGCCCAGCACGGCGGGTTCGTCGGGAGGCTTGCCGGTGTAGGTGGAATGATAGATCGCCTCGCGGCGCAAGGTGATGCGATCGACCGTGAACACCGGAAACCACTCTTGTTCGTTGTAGTAGCCGGTGTGATCCCCGTAGGGGCCTTCCAGGGCCATCTCGTAGCCGGCGCCCGGCGAGCCCGCCGGCACGGTGGTGCCGCTGGCGCGAGGATCGGTGGCGGGCAAAAGATGACCTTCGAGCACGATTTCGGCGGTCGCGGGCACCATGAGCTCGCTGCCGATGGCCTTGGCCACGTCGGTGCGGGCGCCACGCAGCAAACCGGCAAACTGGTATTCGGACAGGCTGTCGGGAACCGGGGTGACGGCGCCGAGCGTGGTCGCGGGATCGGCGCCCAGGGCGACGGCCACCGGAAAGGGCTGGCCCGGATTGGCGATGGCATGGTCGCGAAAATCCAGAGCGCCGCCACGTTGCGCCAGCCAGCGCATGATCAATTTGTTGCGGCCGATCGGTTGCTGCCGATAGATGCCGAGATTTTGTCGGCGGCGATGCGGGCCGCGGGTGATCGTCAGGCCCCAGGTGAGCAGGGGGGCGACGTCGTCGGGCCAGCAGTGCTGGATCGGCAGGCGGGAAAGATCGACATCATCGCCCTCCCAGACGATCTCCTGGCACGGCGCGCCGCGCACGGTACGGGGCGCCATGTCCCAGAGCGCGGCCTTGAGCATGCCCACCTTGGCAACGGCATCGCGCAGGCCGCGCGGCGGCTCGGGCTCGCGCAGCGAAGCCAGCAACTCGCCCACGTCGCGCAGCGCTTCGACGCTGTCGGCACCCATGCCCAGGGCCACGCGCCGCGCGGTGCCGAAGAGATTGGCCAGCACGGGCATGCCGGCGGGCGCGCCGCGTGTCTGGGGACGTTCGAAAAGCAGGGCGGGCCCGCCGGCCCTGAGCACCCGGTCGCTGATTTCGGTGATCTCGAGATGGGTATCGACGGGCGTCGAAATACGGCGCAGGTCGCCTAGGGTTTCGAGTTGCCGGAGGAAATCGCGCAAGTCTCGGTAGGTCATGAGCAACGGAGTAGGGGAAGAAGAGGATGGCGGAACACGGGCACTGGCTTACCGCGGACTTACAAAAAAATGTAATTTTACCCGGGTATAACCGGGTAAATCGCTTGAGGATGTGAAAAAAGCCTTCCTAAAATGGGCCGCTTCTTTCCAGGCGTTCCGAAGTTTCGGGCAGCGCTGGAGCCCCTTTCGGGGCGCTTTCCCATCGAGTGCCAACGAGATTCCTCATAGGATACCCGGTTGCCGGGCTCATCCGGGGGGCGTCTCGATGCGATCAGGAGATCCGCATGTCCGTGCGACGACGCCTCGCCCTTCGTTCCTGGCTGCTACCGTTATGGTTGGCGGCGGGGGTCGGCAGTGCGATGGTTCCCGCTTACGCCGAAGTGACCGTTGTCGGCACCACCGCCGATAGCCGTTCCGCCAGCGTCAACGAAGCCGCCGGCCGCGACGATGCGGCCCAGCTCAAAGCCCTGCAGCGCTACATCGGCGACAAATACCAAGTGCCGCTCAAGGCGGTGAAGTCCGTGATCGAAGCGGCCCGCGACGTCGGCCAATCGCGCCAGCTCGATCCGCTGCTTTTGCTTGCCGTCATGGCGATCGAATCCAGCTTCAATCCCAAGGCGCAGAGCCACAAGGGCGCGCAGGGGCTGATGCAGGTCATGACCCGCATCCATCGGGCGCGATTCGAGCCCCACGGCGGCGTCAAGGCGGCCTTCAAGCCGGCCGCCAACATCGATGTCGGCGCCCAGATTCTGCAGGAATGCATCGACCGGCGTGGCTCGGTCGCGGCCGGTCTGAGCTGCTATGTCGGGATGCCGGGCAAATCCAGTCGTTACGGGCAAAAAGTGCTGGCCGAATTCGAGCGGCTGCGGGCCGTGATCGGCAGCGGCGCCCCGACCCTGCTGGCCGCCGCCGAAGCGCCGGCGCCGCCCTCTGTGCTGGTCGCCAGCGCCGAAGGCGCGGAGCCGGTGGTCGTGGTCGGCCCCGAGGCGGCTCCTGGCGACGGCGCCTCGTCGTCGGCGGCGAGCGAGAGCGACCCGGCGGTGGCTGGCGCCGCGCAGGCCGCAACCCGCTTGGCCGAAGCCGAAGCGCCCGGCGCATCGCTCACGGTCGTCGCCGAGAACGATGCGCCGGCCAGCACCCTGGTGGCCGCCGCGACGCTCGACGAGCCGCCGGGATCCGGCGCGGCAACCGAGGCTGGCGAACAGGCGGTGGCCGTGGCCGCCGCGGGTCCGGTCATCGATCCCGCGCAGGTCATCCAGGCGCCGCCGATTTCCCGCTTCGTCGAAGCCGACGCGCCGCGTTTGGCGCGTACACTGCTGGGTATCATCGACGACGATCCTATCGACTTGTGACACTACAACCTTCCCGGCGCGCCTTCCTCACCGGAGGGCGGCTTTTCGGCGGCCCCTGGGGCCGCTTTTGTCATCGCCTGGGGCGACTGGTCAAAGGCCGGTTCGAAGACCGCTCGCGGGGGCGTGACGATCCCGGTACAGGATGGCTTGCTCCCGTCCGCCGCGAAGATGTCTATCACGCCCGCGCCCTGTGCGCCGAAATGAACGTACAACTGGCCCTGGCCGGCAGCGAGGCGGTGGTGCGCGGTCCGGCGCTGTGGGTCGACCCCGCGCCGTTGCGGGCGCTGGAGGCCGGGGAGCACGGCGCCTGGCGCTGCGAGCCGGGAACGCCCCTGGGGGAATTGCGCGCGCGCGGCCTGTGCCCCGGCGCCGAAGGCAGCGACGACGAACCTGTCATCCTCTGGCTCAGCCGCTTGCGGGGCGGGGCGGCCCATCGGATCATCCGGGGCGAATCCGGGCTGGAGGCCGCTGAAGTGCTGTTGTTCGACGGCCAAAGCGATCGGCTGGCCCGATTCGGCGCGGCCACGCGGCGCGCGCCGCTGGGCGTCGCTTTGCGCGACGTGATTTCGGAATCCTTCCGACTGGCCCAGCGGGCCGATCTCCAGCGCTGGCGGCAAGCGGGCGCGGCCTGGCCTGCGCGCTATCGCCTCGACGCCTTGTGGCGCGACGAGCCCAACCTGGCCCATCTGCTCGCGGGCAGCCAGGGCACCCTGGCCTGGGCCGAGATTCTGGAGTGGCGCCCGCCCGACCCAGTGGCCGCCGATGCCCCGACGGAGTTGCCACCCCAAACGCCGGCCGACGCCGTCCTGACCGCCTGGATCGAAGAGAACGTCAAGCAGAGCTTCGATCCCCAGGACGTCCTGCCGCGCCTCCCGTCCTTGTCCGCCTGAGCTTGGCGCCACGGCCGTTTGTGGCGGCCATTGGCTGGTGGATCCGGCGCCGGGGCGTGCATGCCGAGAGCTCGGGTTGTGTAAAAGGGCGCTACGAGAGGATAATTGGTGCCCCTTCTGCCAGTCGTGTGTCGTATGGACCCCACCCTTCGCAAAGCAGCGCTCGCCTATCACGAAGTCGGCCGCCCAGGCAAGATTTCCGTGACTCCCACCAAGCACCTCACCAACCAGCGCGATCTCGCCCTGGCCTATTCGCCGGGCGTGGCGGCGGCCTGCGACGCCATTGTCGAAGACCCGGCCAATGTCTTTCGCTACACCGCGCGCGGCAACCTGGTGGGCGTCATCACCAATGGCACGGCGGTGCTGGGGCTCGGCGCGATCGGCGCCTTGGCGGCCAAGCCGGTGATGGAAGGCAAGGCGGTACTGTTCAAAAAGTTCGCCGGCATCGACGTTTTCGACATTGAAATCAACGAAACCGATCCCGACAAACTGGTCGAGATCATCGCGGCGCTCGAACCCACTTTCGGCGGCATCAACCTCGAAGACATCAAGGCACCGGAGTGCTTCCAGGTCGAGCGCCAATTGCGCCAGCGCATGAACATCCCGGTGTTCCACGACGATCAGCATGGCACCGCCATTACGGTGGCCGCCGCCTTCGTCAATGGTCTGAAGGTGGTGGGCAAGAACATCGAAGACGTGAAACTCGTCTGCTCGGGCGCCGGCGCCGCGGCGCTTACCTGCCTCAACCTGATGCTCCACCTGGGCCTCAAGCTCGAGAACCTCTGGGTGACCGACATCGAAGGGGTGGTCTACCAAGGCCGCACCAAGCTGATGGACGACGAAAAAGCGCGTTTCGCCCGCAAGACCAGCGCACGGACGCTGGGCGAGGTGATCGAAGGCGCCGACGCCTTCCTGGGCCTGTCCGCGGGCGGCGTGCTCAAACCCGAGATGGTCGAGCGCATGGCCGAGCGTCCGCTGATCCTGGCGCTGGCCAACCCCGCCCCCGAGATCCTGCCCGAAGACGTATTCGCCGTGCGGCCCGACGCGGTGATGGCAACCGGCCGGTCCGACTATCCCAACCAGGTCAACAACGTTCTCTGCTTCCCCTACATTTTCCGGGGCGCGCTCGACGTTGGCGCCACCACGATCACCCGCGAGATGGAGATCGCCGCGGTACACGCCATCGCCGGCCTGGCCCAGGAAGAAATGAGCGACGTGGTGGCGGCCGCCTATGGCCGCAACGACATCTCCTTCGGCCCCGAATACCTGATTCCCAAGCCTTTCGATCCCCGCCTGATCGTGCGCATCGCGCCCGCCGTGGCGCGGGCGGCCATGACCAGCGGCGTGGCAACGCGGCCCATCGCCGACATGGACGCCTACACCAACCAGTTGCAACAGTTCGTGTACCACTCGGGCGCCTTCATGAAGCCGATTTTCGGCCTGGCCAAGCAGCTGGTGCGCGACGGCGGTAAAAGCCGCATCGTTTTCGCCGAAGGCGAAGACGAACGCGTGCTGCGCGCGGTGCAGATCGTCATCGACGAAAAAATCGGCCGGCCGATCCTGGTGGGCCGGCCCTCGGTGCTGGCCGCCCGCATCGAACGCGCGGGGCTGCGCATCCGGCTGGGCGAAGACGTCGACGTCACCAACCCCGAGTTCGATGCCCGCTTCCGCCAGTACTGGAGCGCCTACTGGGAGATCATGAACCGCCGCGGCATCACCGAGGATCTGGCCAAGGTCGAGATGCGCCGCCGGCTCACCCTGATCGGCGCCATGATGCTGCACCTGGGCCAGGCCGACGCCATGATCTGCGGCACGGTGGGCCTGTTCGCCAACCATCTGCGCTATATCGACGAAGTCATCGGCCGCCGCGAAGGCGCAAAAACCTACGCCGCGATGAACTTCCTCGTGCTGCCCGAGCGCACGGTGGCGATGGTCGATACGCACGTCAACGAAAACCCCACCGCGGAGGAAGTCGCCAACATCACCATCATGGCGGCCGAGGAAATGAAACGCCTCAATCTTGAACCCAAGGCGGCGCTGTTGTCGCACTCAAACTTCGGTTCGAGTGATTCGCCGTCGGCGGTCAAACAGCGCGAGGCCCTGGCCATTTTGCGCCGCGAGGCGCCGTGGCTGGAGGTCGACGGCGAGATGCATGGCGACGTCGCCCTTGACGCCGCCGCGCGGCACCGCATCCTGCCCAGCTCCACGCTCAGCGGCTCGGCCAACCTGCTGGTGTGCCCCAACATCGAGGCTGGCAACATCGCCTACAACCTGCTCAAAACCGAAGCGGGCGGCAACGTCGCCGTGGGGCCGCTGTTGCTCGGCGCCAATGCTCCGATCCATGTGCTCACGCCCAGCGCCACCGTGCGCCGGATCGTCAACATGGCAGCCCTTGCCGTGGTCGATGCCAATACCGAGCGCTGAACCCATACCGCCAGGCGCGGCTCGTGCGTCCGTGCGGGGCAGGGCCGAACCGTCGTCTTGTCCGACGGCCGGCCGCGCCAGACGGACCCGGCAGGAGGCCGGCCTGCGGGCCGGCGTGCCGCTCGACCCCGATAACGAACGCCACCTCACCGGCCTGGTGCTCACCGGCGGTGGCGCTCGCGCCGCCTACCAGGTGGGTGTTCTCAAGGCGGTTGGCCGCCTGCTCGCCGACCATACGCCCGGCCGCGTCGTCACCAATCCTTTCGACGTCATCTGCGGCACCTCCGCCGGGGCCATCAACGCCGCCGCGCTGGCCTGCGGGGCCGAAAACCCCCGCAGCGCCTTGCGCCGCATGCTCGCGATCTGGCTCAATCTCGAAACCGATCAGATTTACCGCAGTGATTCCCTCGGAGTGATGCGCACCGGGGCGCGCTGGCTCTCCACCCTGTCTTTCGGCTGGATGCTGGCCCGCATGCGTCGCGATCGCCCGCGTTCCTTTCTCGATAACGAGCCCTTGGGCGAACTGCTCGAACAGATCATGGATTTCGAGCAGCTCGAGCGCAATCTCGACGATGGCGTCCTGCACGCGGTGGCCGTCACGGCGTCGGGCTACACCTCGGGTCGCCACCTCACTTTCTACCAGTCATCGCGCGAAATCGCACCTTGGCAGCGTTCCTTGCGCCAGGCGGTGCGCGAACGCATCACCAACGACCACTTGCTGGCCTCGAGCGCCATTCCCTTCATCTTCCCCGCCCGCCGGCTCGCGGTGGGCGACTACGTCGAGTGGTGCGGCGACGGCGCCATGCGGCAACTGGCGCCGCTGAGCCCGGCCATCCACCTGGGCGCGTCGCGCATCCTGATCGTCGGCACCGGCCGTTCGTACGAGAACCCGCCCGTGGAGCGCGATGCGGGTTATCCCAGCCTGGCGCAAATTGCCGGCCACACATTGTCCAATATGTTTCTCGACAGCGTGGCGGCCGACTGCGAACAGGTCCAGCGCATCAACGTCGCCGCCGAACGCCTGACTCCCGAACTGCAGAACCATCTCAACATCCGGCCGATCCGGGTGCTGCCCATCACCCCCAGCCGCAACCTCGACGAAATCGCCTCGCGGCACGTGAACGAACTCCCCTCGACCATGCGCGCCTTGCTGGGCGCCCTGGGCGTATCGTCGCGTCCGGGCCACACTCGCGGCGCGGGGCTGGTGTCCTACCTTTTGTTCGAACAAGGCTATACCCGCGAACTCATCGATCTGGGCTGGCAGGACACGTTGTCGCGAGCCGACGAAGTGTGCGAGTTTTTTGGCTTATCCACGCACGCGGCCTGAGTTTTAGGGTTTAATTCCGCTTCGGTTGTATGCTGCGGGCGTTGCCGTCGGATTCGACCTTTCCCTTTCCTCCGCGTATGGGGGCCAGCCCCGCCGATACGCGAATCATCCTGGTATCTTTATGAAGTATGGAGTGAAAGCTGATGGTGGCTGACACACATGAAATCTGGCAGGAGGCGCTGCAAAGAGGCGGTCCGCTCACGGTTCAGCCCTCCGAGATCGACGCGCTCATTGCCGCGGCCAAAGGGCTGGGCTATGCCGTGTTCGACGCCGACTGCGAACGCGCCAAATCCAAATCCGCGGTGCTGCGCGCCATCGCCAACGCGGTGGACTACCCCGAGTACTTCGGCAGCGACCTCGATGCCTTGCTCGACTGCCTCACCAGCACCGTGCTCGATCAAGCCCTTGGTGGCGTTCTGGTCCTGCGCAGCATCAACGATCAGGACCCCGGCCTGGCGCCGCACATCAACGACATCCTCGACACCTGTTTCGACGCCGCCGAAGAAGTCCGCGAAAACGGTCGCACGCTCACCTACGTGCGCGTGTAAGGCGCGGCCCTCGATTGGCGGCGGGGTATGGTGGCGAATGGAGAGAACGCTCGCCCGCCGTCAGGCAGCGCCCTAGTCGTTCCAGCCCAGCACGGCCGAACCGGCCGCAGCCAGGGCCAACCCGGCGGTTTCGGTACGCAGCACATGCCCGCCCCAACGCACTGGCAACACCCCGTGGCGTTGCGCCAGCGCCAGTTCTTCCTCATCCCAGCCCCCTTCGGGGCCCACCCACAAGGTCAATGCCTCCGGCGTAGCCCGCCGCAGCAGCGGCAGCAGGCTGGCCTCCGCTTCCGGATGGCAGACCACCGACAGCCCCGGCGCGGCCGACCGCGCCAGCCATTCGCCCATCGCCAGGGGCGCCAGGATCTCCGGCAACACATCCCGTCCGCACTGGCCGCAAGCCGCCTGCGCCACCCGTTGCCAATGCCGCCAACGCTTCTCCCGCCGCTCGCCTTGCAGCCGCAGCACGCTGCGTCGGGCCGCCAGCGGAACCACCACGTCCACGCCCAGCTCGGTGGCCTTCTCCACGATCCAATCCATTTTGTCGCCACTGGCAATCCCCTGCACCAGCGTCAGCCGCGGCTCGCGCAGCGGCGTGCGGCGTACCTCGCCCCGCGCTTCCAGCGCGGCCCGCTTGCCGCTGGCCACCAGCACCCCGGGCAAAGCGGCCCCCTCGCCATCAAACACCTCGATCGCCGTGCCCGGCGCCAATCGCAACACGCGTAGGGCATGATGCGCGGCTTCTTCGGGAAGATCCAGCGGACCATTGGGAGACCAGGGGCCGGGAACATGGAAGCGGGGCAGGGCCATAACGGGAGAAAGCTGCGCGTGAAGAGGGAGGACGAGCAACCCATTGTAGCCAGCCCCCTTCATCGGGCGCGGGTTGTCGTGGCCACCCCTTGCCCCCGCATCCTCCCACCAATTCGGGCTAGAATTACGGGTTTACCAGACCTTGAATTCCGCCTCTCCAGCCCTATGAGCGCCTCCCCCGCCTCCGACTCCTCCCGGCCCGACGACGCCCGGCTCGCCAACGCCATCCGCGTACTCGCCATCGACGCCGTCCAACAGGCCAACTCGGGTCACCCCGGAGCGCCCATGGGCCTCGCCGAAGTCTCTCTCGCCCTCTGGCGCCAACACCTCCGCCACGACCCCGCCGACCCCGCCTGGCCCGGCCGCGACCGCTTTATCCTCTCGAACGGCCACGGCTCCATGCTGCTCTACGCGCTGCTCCACCTCAGTGGCTACGACCTCGGCACGGACGAACTCAAGAACTTCCGCCAGCTCCACTCCAAAACCCCCGGCCACCCCGAAGTCGGCATCACCCCGGGCGTCGAAACCACCACCGGCCCCCTGGGCCAAGGCCTGGCCAACGCCGTCGGCATGGCGCTCGCCGAGCGCTTGCTGGCCGCCGAATTCAACCGCCCCGGCCACACCATCGTCGACCATCACACCTACGCCATCGTCGGCGACGGCTGCCTGATGGAAGGCATCTCGCATGAAGTCTGCTCGCTGGCCGGCACTCTCGGTCTGTCCCGTCTCATCGTCCTGTACGACGACAACGGCATCTCCATCGATGGCGAAGTCCGCCACTGGTTCGCCGACGACACCGCCAAGCGCTTCGAAGCCTACGGCTGGCACGTCGTCCCCGGAGTCGACGGCCACGATGCCGCCGCGGTCGACGCCGCCCTGGAAGCCGCCCGCGCCAACGCCACCGGCCCCTCGCTGATCATCTGCCGTACCATCATCGGCAAAGGCTCGCCCAGCCTCGCCGGCTCCGAAAAAGTCCACGGCGCTCCCCTGGGGGCTGCCGAAATCGCGGCCACCCGCGAGGCCCTGGGCTGGAGCGCCGAACCCTTCGTCATCCCCGAGGATATCCGCGAAGCCTGGGATGGCCGCCCCCGTGGCGCCGCGCTGCGCCGCGATTGGCAGCAGCGCTTCGACGCCTACCGCGGCGCCTTCCCCGAACTGGCCGACGAATACCTGCGCCGCATGCGTGGCGACCTCCCCGCCGGCTTCACCGAACGCTTTGCCGACATCCTGAACGGCGTCGTCCAGCGCGCCGAAACCCTGGCCACCCGCAAAGCATCGCAACAAGTCATCACGGCGTTGGTCGAGCCCTTGCCCGAGATGCTCGGCGGCTCCGCCGACCTCACCGGCTCCAACTTCACCGACTGGAAGGGCGCGGTCGCCCTGCGCGCCTCCGAGCCGGGCGGCGAGCTCCAGGCCGGCCGCCATATCAATTATGGTGTCCGCGAGTTCGGCATGGCCGCCATCATGAACGGCCTCGCCCTGCACGGTGGCTACCTGCCCTTTGGCGGCACCTTCCTCACTTTCTCGGATTATTCGCGCAACGCCATTCGCATGGCCGCGCTCATGAAGCAGCGCGTGGTCCACGTCTTCACCCACGACTCCATCGGCCTGGGCGAAGACGGCCCCACCCACCAATCGGTGGAGCATGCCGCCAGCCTGCGCCTGATTCCCAACCTCGATGTCTGGCGTCCCTGCGACACGGTCGAAACCTGCGTGGCCTGGGGCGCCGCGGTACGGCGGCCCGCCAGCATCGGCTCCGATGTGCGCGACGGCGGGCCTTCGGCGCTGCTGCTCTCGCGCCAGAATCTACCCTTCGTCGAGCGCGACGACGCTACCGTGGGCAACATCGCACGCGGTGGCTATGTCCTGCGCGACGCCGACGGAGCGCGCGCGATCATCATCGCCACCGGCTCCGAGGTTGCGCTGGCGCTGGTCGCCCAGGAGCAGCTCGCCGGGCGTGGCGTGCCGGTGCGCGTGGTTTCCATGCCCTGCACCCGCGTATTCGACGCCCAGGAAGCCTCCTATAAGGCCAGCGTGCTGCCGGCCGGCCTGCCGCGAGTCGCCGTAGAGGCCGGAGTCACCAACTATTGGTACAAGTACGTGGGCCTCGAAGGCGCCGTGGTGGGGCTGGATACCTATGGCGAATCGGCCCCCGCCGGCGTGTTGTTCAAGCATTTCGGTATCACGGCCGACGCCGTGACCGCCGCCGTCGAGCGCGTGCTGGCCTGACCTTTTTTCGATCCGATCCCTTCCGAGGAGCCCAACCATGACCATCCGAGTTGCCATCAACGGCTACGGCCGTATCGGCCGCAACATCCTGCGCGCCCACTACGAAGGCGGCAAGCAGCACGACATCCAGATCGTTGCCATCAACGACCTCGGCGACCCCAAGACCAACGCCCACCTCACCCAGTACGACACGGCGCACGGCAAGTTCCCCGGCACCGTCAGCGTCGATGGCGATCACATGGTCGTCAATGGCGATCGCATCCGCGTGCTGGCCAATCGCAACCCGGCCGAACTGCCGTGGGGCGAACTCGGCGTCGACGTCGTGCTCGAGTGCACCGGCTTCTTCACCACCAAGGAAAAAGCCTCGGCCCATCTCCGCGGCGGCGCCAAGAAGGTGATCATCTCCGCTCCGGGCGGCAAGGATGTCGACGCCACCGTGGTGTACGGCGTGAACCACGACGTGCTCAAGGCCGAGCACACCGTGATCTCCAATGCCTCCTGCACCACCAACTGCCTGGCGCCGCTGGTCCAGCCGCTGCACGACACAATCGGCGTGGTCTCCGGCCTCATGACCACCGTACATGCCTACACCAACGACCAGGTGCTCACCGACGTCTACCACGAAGACCTGCGCCGTGCGCGCTCGGCCACGCAAAGCATGATCCCCACCAAAACCGGCGCCGCCGCCGCTGTGGGTCTGGTGCTGCCCGAGCTCAATGGCAAGCTCGACGGCTACGCCATCCGCGTCCCGACCATCAACGTGTCGCTGGTGGATCTGTCCTTCATCGCCGCGCGCGACACCTCTGTTGAAGAAGTCGACCGTATTCTGCGCGAAGCCGCCGATGGCCGCCTCAAGGGCATTCTGGCCTTCAACACCGAGCCGCTGGTGTCGATCGACTTCAACCACAACGCCGCTTCCAGCACCTACGACGCCACGCTGACCAAGGTCAACGGCCGGCTGGTCAAGGTGTCGAGCTGGTACGACAACGAGTGGGGCTTCTCCAACCGCATGCTCGACACCACGGTCGCCCTCATGGCCGCCAAGTAATCGAGGAGAGTCCATGTCCCGTATCGTCACCCTGGCCGAGCTGGCGGAGCAGGGCGCTCTCGCCGGCAAGCGCGTATTCATCCGTGCCGATCTCAACGTGCCGCAGGACGACGCTGGCCGCATTACCGAAGACACCCGCATCCGGGCCTCGGTGCCGGCCATCCGCCTCGCCCTCGAGGCCGGCGCGGCCGTCATGGTCGCGTCGCACCTGGGGCGTCCCACCGAGGGCGAGCTCACGGCCGCCGACAGCCTGGCGCCGGTCGCCGCGCGCCTGGGCGAGCTGCTCGAGCGCGAGGTGCCGCTGCGCGCCGATTGGGTCGACGGGGTCGAGGTGGCGGCGGGGCAGGTAGTGCTTCTCGAGAACTGCCGCGTCAACGTCGGCGAGAAGGCAAACGACGAAGGCCTGTCGCGCCGCATGGCGGCGCTGTGCGACGTGTACTGCAACGACGCCTTCGGCACCGCGCATCGCGCCGAGGCCACCACCCATGGCATGGCGCGGTTTGCGCCGCGGGTGTGCGCCGGTCCGCTGCTGGCCGCCGAGCTCGACGCCCTGGGGCGCGCTCTTGAAGCCCCCGCGCGGCCGCTGGTGGCCATCGTCGGCGGGGCCAAGGTGTCCACCAAGCTCAGCATCCTGCGCGCGCTGGCGGCCAAGGTCGATCAACTCATCGTCGGCGGCGGCATCGCCAACACCTTCCTGCTGGCCGAAGGCCATCCCATCGGAAACTCGCTGGCCGAGGCCGGCCAGGTCGACGAAGCCCGGGCCATCATCGAGATGATGCGGGCGCGCGGCGCCGAAGTGCCCATCCCCACCGACGTGGTCTGCGCCAAAACCTTCGACGCCAACGCCCAGGCAACCGTCAAGGCGGTAGCCGAGGTGGCCGGCGACGATCTGATCCTCGACATCGGGCCCGAGTCGGCCGAACGGCTGGCTGCCATCCTGCGCGGCGCCGGCACCATCGTCTGGAATGGTCCGGTCGGCGTGTTCGAGTTTCCGGCGTTTGCCCGCGGCACCGAGGTGCTGACGCATGCCATTGCCGATGCCGAGGGATTTTCGATCGCTGGCGGCGGTGATACTCTGGCGGCGATTGCCAAGTTTGGCGTTGGCGACCGCATCGGTTACATCTCGACCGGCGGCGGCGCTTTCCTGGAGTTTCTGGAGGGCAAAGAGTTGCCGGCGGTGGCGGTGCTGCAGGCGCGCGGCGCAGCCTGAACCCCGGTTGGCTTTTGGCGGAGCGAAAAGCCCTGGCCAGCCGCTCTGCAAGCACCCGAGCGCAAGGCGTGGCAACACGCCGTGGCCCCCTGGGGTAGGGCATCACGATATGAAAACGTAATCGTCGATTCTACACAGTTGTGGCAATGCGATACAATACCGGGTGATCCCTAGCCGGCCTTTCGTGGCCGGATCACCCTCAAACGTGGCGCATGTTTCCGGGTTTACCCGCATGCGAACGGCTTTACGAGGTTCTCCCATGGTTGTCGATTCCTATCTGCCCGTCCTGATCTTCATCGTGGTCGGGATTTTGCTTGGCGCCTTGCTGTTTACCCTGGGTTCGGTGCTCGGTCCTCGCAATCCCACCGAAGCCAAGCTCACACCCTACGAATGCGGCTTCGATGCGTTCGAAGACGCGCGCATAAAGTTCGACGTTCGCTATTACCTCATCGCCATCCTGTTCATTCTGTTCGATCTCGAAATCGCCTTTCTCTTTCCGTGGGCCATGGCCAATGCGCAAGTCGGCCTGCTGGGCTTCTGGACGGCCATGGTGTTCCTGGCGGTCCTGGTGGTGGGTTTCATCTACGAATGGAAAAAAGGCGCCCTCGATTGGGAGTAAGGCGCGCCAGGGCCGGTGTTGCCGGCCCGTCGTCCTGATTATCGGAAAATATCATGGCTATCGAAGGACTCCTCAAGCAAGGTTTCGTCACCACCAGCGCCGACGCGGTCATCAATTGGGCGCGTACCGGCTCGCTGTGGCCCATGACGTTCGGCCTGGCCTGCTGTGCGGTCGAAATGATGCACGCCGGCATGGCGCGCTACGATCTCGACCAATTCGGCATCATCTTCCGCCCCAGCCCGCGTCAGTCCGACGTCATGATCGTCGCCGGCACGCTGTGCAACAAAATGGCGCCGGCCCTGCGCCGCGTGTACGACCAGATGGCCGAGCCGCGCTGGGTGGTGTCGATGGGCTCCTGTGCCAATGGTGGCGGTTATTACCATTATTCCTACTCGGTGGTGCGCGGCTGCGATCGCATCGTGCCGGTCGATATCTACGTCCCTGGCTGCCCGCCCACGGCCGAGGCCCTCATGTACGGCTTGCTGCAGTTGCAAAACAAGATCCGGCGTACCAACACCATTGCGCGCGCCTGAACCGGCGCCCATTCGGTAATTTTCGGCCTCATTCGGCAGAATCCGCATGACCCAACTCGAAACTTTGCAGCAACGTCTCCGCAGCGCCCTTGGCGAAGGCATCGACCTCACCCAGGCGCTGGGCGAAGTCACCCTGGTCGTGCCGGTCGAGCGCTACCTGGCGGTATGCCAGCAGTTGCGTGATCATCCCGACCTGCGCTTCGAGATCGCCATCGACCTCGCCGGCGTCGACTACTCGGCCTACGGCAACGAGCCGTGGCAGGGCCGGCGCTTCGCGGTCGTCCTGCATTTGCTCTCGGTCACCCACAACTGGCGCCTGCGCGTGCGCTGCTTCGCGCCCGACGACGCCTTTCCCGTGGTCCCCAGTCTGGTCGACACCTGGCCCAGCGTCAATTGGTTCGAACGCGAGGCCTTCGACCTCTACGGCATCCTCTTCGAAGGCCATCCCGACCTCCGCCGCATCCTCACCGACTATGGCTTCATCGGTCATCCCTTCCGCAAGGATTTTCCCATCTCGGGCAACGTCGAAATGCGCTACGACGCCAAACAGCAGCGTGTGATCTACCAGCCGGTCACCATCGAGCCGCGCGAGATCACGCCGCGCATCATCCGCGAAGACAGCTACGGGACGGGGCACTGACCATGGCCGATATCACCGAGATCAAAAACTACACCCTCAACTTCGGCCCGCAGCATCCGGCCGCGCACGGCGTGCTGCGTCTGGTGCTCGAGCTCGATGGCGAAGTCATCCAGCGCGCCGATCCGCACATCGGCCTGCTGCATCGCGCCACCGAAAAACTGGCCGAGCACCGCACCTACATCCAGGCGCTGCCCTATATGGATCGGCTGGATTACGTCTCGATGATGTGCAACGAGCACGCCTATGTGCTGGCCATCGAGAAGCTGCTGGGTCTCGAGGTGCCGCTGCGCGCGCAATACATCCGTGTGCTGTTCGACGAGGTCACCCGCATTCTCAACCACCTGATGTCCGTGGGCAGTCACGGCCTCGACGTGGGCGCCATGGCGGTGATCCTGTATACCTTCCGCGAGCGTGAAGACCTGATGGACGCCTACGAGGCCGTGTCGGGTGCGCGCATGCACGCGGCTTATTACCGGCCCGGCGGCGTTTACCGCGACCTGCCCGACAGCATGCCGCAGTACAAGACCAACAAATATCGCAAAGACAAAGACGTGGCGCGCATGAACGAAGCGCGCTCGGGTTCGCTGCTCGATTTCCTAGAGGATTTCACCAATCGTTTTCCGCATTGCATCGATGAGTACGAAACCCTGCTCACCGACAACCGCATCTGGAAGCAGCGGCTGGTCGACATCGGCATCGTCACGCCCGAACGCGCCAAGGCCCTGGGCTTCACCGGGCCGATGCTGCGCGGCTCCGGCGTGGCCTGGGACCTCCGCAAGAGCCAGCCCTACGAGGTGTACGACCTGGTCGACTTCGACGTGCCGGTGGGCCGCAATGGCGACTGCTACGACCGCTATCTGGTGCGCGTGGCCGAGATGCGGCAAAGCAACCGCATCATCAAGCAGTGCATCGAATGGCTGCGCAACAACCCGGGCCCGGTCATCACCGACAACTACAAGGTGGCGCCGCCCCCGCGTGCCGACATGAAAACCAACATGGAAGAGCTGATCCATCATTTCAAGCTCTTCACCGAGGGCATGCACGTGCCGGCGGGCGAAGCCTACGCCGCCGTCGAGCACCCCAAGGGCGAGTTCGGCATCTACCTGATCGCCGATGGGGCCAACAAACCCTATCGCCTCAAGATCCGCGCCCCCGGCTTCGCCCACCTGCAGGCGCTCGACGAAATGGCGCGTGGCCACATGATCGCCGACGCCGTCACCCTCATCGGCACGCAGGACATCGTGTTCGGCGAAATCGATCGCTGACACCGGAACACTCCAGGAATCGACATGACGTTGTTGTCTGAACAGGCATACCGCAAGATCGACCGCGAACTCACCAAGTTCCCGGCCGAGCAGCGCCTGTCCGCCACCATGGCGGCCCTTGCCATCGCCCAGGACGAGAAGGGCTGGCTGTCGACCGAAATCATCGAGGACATCGCCAACTACCTTGGCGTGCCGCCCATCGCGGTGCAGGAAGTAGCGACGTTCTACAACATGTTCGACGTCAAGCCGGCCGGCCGCTTCAAGATCACGGTTTGCACCAACTTGCCCTGTGCCTTGCGCGATGGCGAGAAGGCCGCCGACCATCTCAAGCGCAAGCTGGGCATCGAGTTTCGTGAAACCACGCCCGACGGCCTGTTCACCCTGGCCGAGGGCGAGTGCATGGGCGCCTGCGGCGATGCCCCGGTGCTGCTGGTCAATAACAAGCGCATGTGCCTGCAAATGTCCGACGAGCGGCTGGATACCCTGATCGACGAACTCAAGAGCCAGGGAGAATCCGCATGAGCGCCATTCAACTCCTGAACCCGGCCCTGCACGACCTGCACATCCAGCCCCAGATCATGGCCGGCCTGGATGGCCGCAACTGGGGCCTGCAAGACTACGTTGCCCGGGGCGGCTACGAGGCGCTGCGCAAGGTCCTCACGGGCGGCATGTCGCCCGACGACGTGATCGCCGAGGTCAAGGCCTCAGCCCTGCGCGGCCGCGGCGGCGCGGGCTTTCCCACCGGCCTGAAGTGGAGCTTCATGCCGCGCGCGTTTCCCGGCCAGAAGTACCTCGTCTGCAATTCCGACGAAGGCGAGCCCGGCACCTTCAAAGACCGCGACATCCTGCGCTACAACCCGCACATCGTGATCGAAGGCATGGCCATCGCCGCCTACGCCATGGGCATCTCGGTGGGCTACAACTACATCCACGGCGAGATCTGGGAAGTCTACGAGCGCTTCGAGGAAGCCATCGAAGAAGCCCGCGCCGCCGGGTTCCTGGGCGACAACATCCTGGGTTCGGGTTTCGACTTCCAGTTGCACGCCTTCCACGGCTATGGCGCCTATATCTGCGGCGAAGAAACCGCGCTGCTCGAGTCCCTCGAAGGCAAGAAGGGGCAACCGCGCTTCAAGCCGCCATTTCCCGCCAGCTTCGGCCTGTACGGCAAGCCCACCACGGTCAACAATACCGAAACCTTCGCCGCGGTGCCCTGGATCATCCGCCACGGCGGCAAGGCCTACCTCGAAACCGGCATCCCCAACAACGGCGGCACCAAGCTGTTCTCGGTGTCGGGCGACGTCGAGCGCCCGGGCAACTTCGAGATCCCGATGGGCACGCCGTTCTCCAAGCTGCTCGAGCTCGCCGGCGGCATGCGCGGCGGCCGCAAGCTCAAGGCGGTGATCCCCGGCGGCTCCAGCGCCCCGGTGCTGCCGGCCCACATCATGATGGATTGCACCATGGACTACGACTCGATCGCCAAGGGCGGCTCGATGCTCGGTTCGGGGGCGGTGATCGTGATGGACGAAACCCGCTGCATGGTCAAATCGCTGCTGCGCCTGTCCTATTTCTACTACGAAGAAAGCTGCGGCCAATGCACGCCGTGCCGCGAGGGCACCGGCTGGCTCTGGCGCATGGTCCACCGCATCGAGCACGGCAAGGGCCGTCCCGAAGACCTCGACGTCCTCGACGACGTGGCCGCCAACATCATGGGCCGCACCATCTGCGCCCTGGGCGACGCCGCGGCCATGCCGGTGCGCAGCTTCGTCAAGCATTTCCGCGATGAGTTCGCGCACCACATCGAACACAAGCAGTGCGTGGTTCCGGAGTATCTGTAATGGTTGAACTTACCGTCGACGGCAAGTCGGTCGAGGTGCCGGAAGGCAGCATGGTCATGCATGCCGCCAACGAGCTCGGCATCTATATCCCGCACTTCTGCTATCACAAAAAGTTGTCGATCGCGGCCAATTGCCGCATGTGCCTGGTCGAGGTCGAGAAGGCGCCCAAGGCGCTGCCGGCCTGCGCCACTCCGGTCACCAAGGGCATGGTGGTGCATACCGCCTCCGAGAAAGCCGTGGCGGCGCAAAAGAGCGTGATGGAGTTCCTGCTCATCAACCATCCGCTCGATTGCCCCATCTGCGACCAGGGCGGCGAATGCCAGCTCCAGGACCTCGCCGTGGGCTATGGCGCATCGGCTTCGCGCTACCAGGAAGAAAAACGCGTCGTGTTCCACAAGAACCTCGGCCCGCTGGTGTCGGCCGAAGAAATGACGCGCTGCATCCACTGCACCCGCTGCGTGCGCTTTGGCCAGGAAATCGGCGGCGTCATGGAGCTGGGCATGCTCCATCGCGGCGAGCACGCCGAGATCACCGCCTTCGTCGGCCGTGCCGTCGAGTCCGAACTCTCGGGCAACATGATCGACATCTGTCCGGTGGGCGCGCTCACGTCCAAGCCGTTCCGCTACCAGGCCCGTACCTGGGAACTGGCCCGCCGCCGGTCGGTGAGCCCGCACGACAGCCTGGGCGCCAACCTGGTGATCCAGGTCAAGGGCAACGAGGTCGTCCGCGTGGTGCCCTACGAAAACGAAGCCGTCAACGAATGCTGGATCAGCGACCGCGACCGTTTCTCGTACGAAGGCCTGAACAGCGAGGATCGCCTGGCCGCGCCCATGGTGCGCAATGCCGACGGCTCCTGGCGCGAGGTCGAGTGGGCCGAGGCCCTGCAGGCCGTGGCCGAAGGCCTGGGCAAGGTGCGCGAAAGCTTTGGCGCCGGCCAGATCGGCGCGCTGGCGGCGCCCCACGCCACCACCGAAGAGTTCGCGCTGCTGGCCCGCCTCATGCGCGCCCTGGGCTCCGACAACGTCGACTTCCGGCTGCGCCAAACCGATGCCGCCTGGGACGCCGCCCGCACCGGCGCGCCATGGCTGGGTATGCCGGTCGATCAAATCGCCGCGCTCGATCGCGTGCTGCTGGTGGGCGCCTTTGCGCGTGCCGATCAGCCGCTGCTCACGCAGCGCCTGCGTCAGGCCGCCAAAACCGGTACCCGCGTGATGTCGCTGGATACCGCGGCCGACGATCTCCTGCTGCCGCTCGCGGCCCGCCTCACCGTGAAGCCCAGCGCCCTGGCCAGCGCCCTTGCCGAAGTGCTGGTGGCCGTGCTGCAAGCCAAGGGCGAGACCGTGCCCGGCGCCCTGGCGCAGGTCCAGCCGGGCGCCGAAGCCCAGGCGCTGGCGGCTGCGCTCGCCGGCGGCGAGCGCATCGCCATCTGGCTGGGCAGCCTGGCCCAGCGCTCGCCACAGGCCAGCGCGATTGCCGCCAATGCCCAGGCGCTGGCGCAAGCCTGCGGCGCCAGTGTCGGTTTCTGGGTCGACGGCGGCAATGCCGTCGGCGGCTACCTCGCCGGCGCCGTGCCCGAGCGCGGCGGCAAGACCGCCGCCGCCATGCTCGAGAACCCGCTCAAGGCCTATGTCGTACTGCACGCCGAGCCGCTCCTCGATTGCAACGACGGCGCCGCCGCCGTCGCCACGCTGCGGGATGCGCCATTCAGCGTCGCGCTGACCGCCTATCGTTCGGCGGCCGAGGGTTGGGCCGACGTCATGCTGCCGGTCACGCCATTCACCGAAACCTCGGGCACATTCGTCAACCTGGCCGGCGTGGCGCAAAGCTTCAAGGGCACGGTCGCGCCCTATGGCGACGCCCGCCCGGCCTGGAAAGTCCTGCGTGTGCTGGGCAACGTGCTGCACCTCGAAGGCTTCGACGATGAAAGCTCCGAGTCGGTGCGCGACGCCGTTCTGGTGAATGTCGCCGATCGCTTGTCCAACCGCATCCAGGGCGAAGCGTCGGCCCCCGCCGCCGCCACCGAACTGGAGCGCGTGACCGATCTGCCGATCTATTTCAGCGATGCCATCGCCCGGCGTTCGCCACCGCTGCGGGCCGCGCCGGCCTCGCGGGCGCCCCAGGCGCGAATCCACCCGCAAACCCTCGAAAGCCTGGGCCTGGCCAATGGCGCGCACGTGCGTGCACGCAGCGCCTCGGGCAGCGCCGAGCTGGCGGTGGTGGCCGACCCCGGCGCCGCGCCGGGCACGGTGCGCATCGCCGCCGGTCATCTCGACACCGCCGCGCTGGGCGGCGCCTTCGAATCCCTGACTCTGGAGCAGTTGTGATGCTCGACGCTTTCCAGCAATTCGGTCAATCGCTGCTCGGGCCCTACATTTGGCCCGTGGTCTGGATTCTTCTGGGCATCGTCTGCATCCTGGTGCCGCTGATCCTGTCGGTGGCCTATCTCACCTACTGGGAGCGCAAGCTGATCGGCGCCATGCACCAGCGCAAGGGGCCCAACCGCGTCGGTCCGCTCGGCCTGCTGCAGGCCTTCGCCGACGTGCTCAAGCTGCTGCTCAAAGAGGTGATCACGCCGGCCCAGGCCAACAAGGTGCTGTACATCGTGGCACCGATGGTGGTGCTGATGCCGGCCTTCGCCGCCTGGGCGGTGATTCCCTTCGGCCCCGAGCTGGTGCTGGCCAACGTCAACGCCGGCCTGCTCTACATCATGGCCATCACCTCGGTTGGGGTGTACGGCGTGATCGTCGCCGGTTGGGCGTCCAACTCCAAGTACGCCTTCCTGGGCGCGCTGCGGGCTTCGGCGCAGATGGTGTCCTACGAGCTGTCCATCGGGTTCATCCTGGTGGCGGTGCTGCTGGTGTCGGGCAGCCTCAATATGTCCGAGATCGTGCATGTCCAGCTGCGCGGCACGTTTGCCGACATGGGCATCAACTTCCTGTCCTGGAACTGGCTGCCGCTGCTGCCGCTGTTCGTGATCTACGTCATTTCGGCGGTGGCCGAAACCAACCGCCACCCCTTCGACGTGGTCGAAGGCGAATCCGAGATCGTCGCCGGCCACATGGTCGAGTACTCCGGCATGGGCTTCGCGCTGTTCTTCCTGGCCGAATACGCCAACATGATCCTGCTGTCGGCCCTGGCCGCGATCATGTTCCTCGGCGGCTGGGCTTCGCCGCTGGGCTTCGCGCCCTTCACCTGGGTGCCGGGCTGGCTCTGGCTGTTCCTCAAAACCCTGTTCGTGGTGTCGCTGTTCATCTGGTTCCGGGCCTCGTTCCCGCGCTATCGCTACGATCAGATCATGCGCCTGGGCTGGAAGATCTTCATCCCGCTCACCCTGGTCTGGCTGATCGTCCTCGCGATCTGGATGCAGACGCCGTTCAACATCTGGGCCCCCTGAGGGCGGTCCAGGTCGTTTCGCAGGAAGAAATCATCATGTCGACTGCAATCAAGGACTTTTTCGGCAGCCTGATGCTGACCGAATTGCTGAAAGGCATGCGGCTGACGGGCAAGTACCTGTTCGCGCGCAAGGTCACCCAGCACTATCCCGAAGAAAAAACGCCGATGTCGCCGCGTTTTCGCGGCCTGCATGCGCTGCGCCGCTACCCCAACGGCGAAGAGCGCTGCATCGCCTGCAAGCTGTGCGAGGCGGTCTGTCCGGCGCTGGCGATCACCATCGAATCCGACGTGCGCGATGACGGCACCCGGCGCACCACGCGCTACGACATCGACCTCACCAAGTGCATCTTCTGCGGCTTCTGCGAAGAAAGCTGCCCGGTGGATTCGATCGTCGAGACCCATATCCACGAGTACCACGGCGAGAAGCGCGGCGATCTCTACTTCACCAAAGAGATGCTGCTGGCGGTGGGCGATCGCTACGAAGCCGAGATCGCCCAGAGCCGCGCCGAGGATGCCCGCTACCGCTGAGCCGCAAAAGCCAAAACCATGACAGTTACCACCCTCCTGTTTTATGTGTTCGCCGCGATCCTCGTGGTGGCGGCGTTCCGCACGGTGACGGCGCGCAGCCCGGTCACGGCCGCGATGCACCTCATTCTTTCGTTCTTCACGGCCTCGATGCTGTGGATGCTGATCCACACCGAGTTCCTGGCATTGCTGCTGGTACTGGTGTACGTGGGCGCGGTGATGGTGCTGTTCCTGTTCGTGGTGATGATGCTCGACATCAACATCGAACGACTGCGCGTCGGCTCGCGGGCCTACCTGCCCATGGGGCTGGTCATCGCCGCCATCATGGTGGCCGAGGCGGCCTTCGTGCTGACCCGCACCTGGTGGGATCCGAGCCGGCCCCTGCCCACGCCGGCGCCCGGCTATAACAACACCGAATCCATCGGCGTGGCGATGTATACCGACTACATCTATGCCATCGAGATCAGCGCCGTGTTGTTGCTGGTCGGCATGGTGGCCGCCATCTCCCTCACGCTGCGCCGCCGCACCGACGTCAAGCGCAACAGCCCGAGCGAGCAGCTCAAGGTCCGGCCCGAAGATCGCCTGCAGTTGCTGAAGATGCCGGCGCAGGCCTCGGCCCGCCGCTCGGCCGAATCCGCCAATCCCGCTTCTTCCGGAGACCAGGCATGACCCTCACCTTGGCCCATTATCTGGTGCTGGGCGCCATCCTGTTCGCGCTCGGCGTGTTCGGCATGTTCTGGAACCGCCGCAATCTCATCATCCTGCTGATGTGCATCGAGATGGTGCTGCTGTCGGTCAACATGAACTTCGTTGCCTTCTCGGCGTGGAGCGGAGACGTCGCCGGCCAGGTGTTCGTGTTCTTCATCCTCACCGTGGCGGCGGCCGAGGCCGCCATCGGCCTGGCCATCCTGGTGCTGCTGTTCCGTAACCTGCACACCATCAATGTAGACGAACTCGACCAGCTCAAAGGCTGACCGGCGGACACGATCCTATGACTACCAGCGTCCCCTCTCTGTACCTCCTGATCGCGTTCGCGCCCCTTGTAAGCGCGATACTGGCGGGTTTCCTGGGCACTCCCTTCCTGCTGGGCCGCGCCGTGCTCGGCCGGCGCGCCTCGCATATCGTCACCATCGCCGGCGTGGCCCTGTCGACGATCGCCTCGGTGTTCGTGCTGATCGATACCATCGGCGGCGCCACCTTCAATGGCAACCTCTACACCTGGAGCCTGGTCGGCGATATCCGGTTCGAGATCGGTTTCCTCATCGACAACCTGTCCGCCATGATGATGGTGGTGGTCACCTCGGTGTCGCTGATGGTGCATATCTACACTATCGGCTATATGGCCGACGACCCCGGCTACCAGCGCTTCTTCTCTTACATCTCGTTGTTCACCTTCTCCATGCTGATGCTGGTGATGTCGAACAACATGCTCCAGCTATTCTTCGGCTGGGAAGCGGTGGGCCTGGTGTCGTACCTGCTGATCGGCTTCTGGTACAAGCGGCCCACGGCGGTGTTCGCCAACATGAAGGCGTTCGTCGTCAACCGCGTGGGCGACTTCGGCTTCGTGCTCGGCATCGGCCTGCTGTTCGCCTACACCGGCTCACTCGAGTACGCCACGGTGTTCGGCCGTGCGGGCGAGCTTTCCACCCAGGTTCTGCCAGGCACCGACTGGGCCTTGCTCACCGTGGCTTGCGTCGCGCTGTTCGTGGGCGCGATGGGCAAGTCGGCGCAAGTGCCGCTGCATGCCTGGCTGCCCGACTCGATGGAAGGTCCCACCCCGATCTCGGCCCTGATCCACGCCGCCACCATGGTCACGGCCGGGATCTTCATGGTGGCCCGCTTCTCGCCGCTGTTCGAGTACTCCAACACGGCGCTGTCGCTGATGATGGTGGTGGGCGCGATCGGCGCGCTGTTCCTGGGCATCCTGGGCATCATCCAGAACGACATCAAGCGCGTCATTGCCTATTCCACGCTGTCGCAGCTGGGCTACATGACCGTGGCGCTCGGCGCCTCCGCCTATTCGGTGGCGGTGTTCCACCTCATGACCCACGCCTTCTTCAAGGCGCTGCTGTTCCTGGGCGCGGGCTCGGTGATCATCGGCATGCACCACGACCAGGACATCCGCAACATGGGCGGCCTGCGCCGCTACATGCCGATTACCTGGATCACCTTCCTGCTCGGAACCCTGGCGCTGGTGGGCACGCCGTTCTTCTCGGGCTATTACTCCAAAGAGCACATCATCGAGGCGGCCGGCGCGGCCAATGTGTGGGGCGCGAGCTTCGGCTACTACGCCACCCTGATCGGCGTGTTCGTCACCTCGCTGTACTCGTTCCGCGTGTACTTCCTGGTCTTCCATGGCAAAGAGCGCTTCGATACCTCGGGCCAGGGCCATGGCGGGCACGCCGGCGGCGATCATCACCATGGCGGCACGCCGCACGAGTCGCCCTGGGTGGTCACCCTGCCGCTGGCGCTGCTGGCCATCCCCTCGGTGATCATCGGCGCCATCGTGATCCAGCCCATGCTGTTCGGTGACTTCTTCCGCGGCGTGATCACGGCGTTCCCCAGCCACCCGGCCATGGCCGACATCGCCGCCACCTTCCATGGCTGGCTGGCCTACGGCCTGCACGCCTTCATCACCCTGCCGTTCTGGCTGGTGGTCGCCGGTTTCGTGATCTCCTGGTACACCTGCCTGGCCAATCCGGCGGCGGGCGATGCCATCCGGCGCCGCAGCGGCGGTCTGATGACGGTGCTCGAGAACAAGTACTACGCCGACTGGGTTTACGAGAACGTGTTTGCACGGGGCGCGCGCGCCCTGGGCACCGGTCTCTGGCGCGGTGGCGATCGGGCCTTGATCGACGGTCTGCTCGTCAATGGCAGCGCCCGCCTGGTGGGCTGGTTCGCCTCGGTGTCGCGCCACTTGCAATCGGGCTACATCTATCACTACGCCTTTGCCATGATCGTCGGCATCCTGGTGTTGGTGACTCTCTTTGTACTGATCAAATAAGACGATGACAGGCGAAATGGTGCACTCCTCATTCCCGTGGTTGACGCTGGCGG
Organism: Pigmentiphaga sp.; assembly: GCA_023228945.1. Classification (GTDB taxonomy): domain Bacteria; phylum Pseudomonadota; class Gammaproteobacteria; order Burkholderiales; family Burkholderiaceae_B; genus Verticiella. Next base: position 148,712 of record JALOAI010000011.1, read on the forward strand.
TCTTCGTCCCCATCGTCTTTGGCCTGCTGGTCATGCTGCTGGGCCGCGACGACAATCCCCAGCCCACCCGCATGCTGGCGCTGGCCGGCTCGATCCTGAGCCTGCTGGTGACGCTGCCGGTGTACTTCGGCTTCGACGCTTCCACGGCCGACATGCAGTTCGTCGAGAAGTCGGCCTGGATCGAGCCGCTGTCGGTGTACTACCACCTGGGCGTCGACGGTATCTCGCTGTGGTTCGTGCTGCTCACGGCCTTCATCACCGTCATCGTGGTGATGGCCGGCTGGGAGGTCATCACCCAGCGGGTCGGCCAGTACATGGGCGCCTTCCTGATTTTGTCGGGCCTGATGATCGGCGTGTTCGTCTCGCTCGATGGCCTGCTGTTCTACTTCTTCTTCGAGGCCACCCTCATCCCGATGTACATCATCATCGGCGTATGGGGCGGGCCCAACCGGGTCTACGCCGCCTTCAAGTTCTTCCTCTACACCCTGCTGGGCTCGCTGCTCACGCTGGTGGCCTTCATCTATCTCTGGAACGTCGCCGGCGGCAGCTTCGACATTCTCACCTGGCACGAGGTGCGCCTGGGCCGCACCGAGCAGATATTGATCTTCCTCGCCTTCCTGATGGCCTTCGCCGTCAAGGTGCCGATGTGGCCGGTGCACACCTGGCTGCCCGACGCCCACGTCGAGGCGCCCACCGGCGGCTCCATCGTGCTGGCGGCGATCATGCTCAAGCTGGGCGCCTATGGCTTCCTGCGGTTTTCGCTGCCCATCGTGCCCGATGCCTCGCACGAACTCGCCTGGCTGATGATCGCGCTCTCGCTGATCGCCGTGATCTACATCGGCCTGGTGGCGATCGTGCAGGACGACATGAAGAAACTCGTGGCCTATTCGTCGGTCGCGCACATGGGCTTCGTCACCCTGGGCTTCTTCATCTTCAATACCGCCGGCATCGAAGGCGCGATCGTGCAGATGATTTCCCACGGCTTCGTGTCGGGCGCGATGTTCTTCAGCATCGGCGTGCTCTACGACCGCATGCATACGCGCAGCATCGCCGACTACGGCGGCGTGATCAACGTGATGCCGCGCTTCGCCGCCTTCGCCGTGCTGTTCGCGATGGCCAACAGCGGGCTGCCCGCCACCAGCGGCTTCGTCGGCGAGTTCATGGTGATCCTCGGCGCCGTCGAGTTCAATTTCTGGATCGGCCTGCTCGCCGCCACCACCCTGATCCTCGCCGCGTCTTATTCGCTGTGGCTGGTCAAGCGGGTATTCTTCGGCGAGGTGGCGAACGACAACGTGCGCGCGATGAGCGACATCAACGGTCGCGAGTTCGCCATTCTCGGCATCCTCGCCATCGCGGTGCTTTACATGGGCGTGTATCCCAAGCCCTTCACCGACGTGATGCATGCATCGGTGCAGGCGCTCCTCGATCACGTCGCCATCTCCAAACTGTGATTTCCGTGGTTCCCACTATGCAAGTTAATTCACTCGATTTCGCATTGGCCGCGCCGGAAATCCTCATGCTGATCCTGGCGTGCGGCCTGTTGCTGCTGGATGCGTTTCTCAAAGGCGACGATCGGACGCTGACCTATCGTCTTACCCAGGGAGCGCTGGCGCTGGTGTTCGTCGTTACGCTCTGGCAATGGCAGGGCGGGGTGGCGGGCAGCACCTTCCAGGGCTTGTACGTTGCCGACGATCTCTCGTATTTCCTCAAGCTGTGCACCTACGCGGCCATGATGGTGACGCTGGCCTATGGCCACCGCTATGTCGCCAGCCGCGAGATGTTGTCGCGCGGCGGCGAGTTCTACGTGCTCGCGCTGCTGGCCACTATCGGCCAGATGGTGATGATCTCCGCCGGCAACATGATCACCATCTACCTCGGCCTCGAGGTGATGTCGCTGGCGCTGTACGCGCTGGTGGCGCTGCGCCGCGAGAATGTGGTGGCCACCGAAGCCGCCATGAAGTACTTCGTCCTGGGCTCGCTGGCTTCGGGCATCCTGCTCTATGGCATGTCGATGCTGTATGGCGCCACCGGCACGCTGGATCTCTCCACCATGGCGGCCACCATCGCCCTGGGTGAGACGCCCAGCCTGGTGCTGAGCTTCGGCATCGTGTTCGTCGTGGCCGGCCTGGCTTTCAAGCTCGGCGTGGTGCCGTTCCACATGTGGGCGCCCGACGTCTACCAGGGCGCGCCCACCACCGTGACGCTGTTGATCGGCGGCGCGCCCAAGCTGGCCACTTTCGCCATCACCGTGCGCCTGCTTGGCGAGGCACTGCCGCTGGCGGCCTCGGCGTGGGAGCCCATGCTCGCCATCCTGGCCGTGTTGTCGCTGGTCATTGGCAACCTAACCGCCATCGCGCAAACCAGCTTCAAGCGCATGCTGGCCTACTCCACCATCGCGCACATGGGTTTCGTGCTGCTGGGCCTGATGTCGGCCAATGGGTTGGATGGCCGTGTGGACGCCTATGGCGCGTCGCTGTTCTACGTGGTTACCTATGTGCTCACCACGTTGGGTACATTCGGCCTGGTGCTGTTCATGTCCCGGATCAATGGCTTCGAGGCCGATCAGCTCGACGACCTCAAGGGTCTGAGCCGCCGCAGCCCGTGGTTCGCGGCCATGATCCTGCTGATGATGTTCTCGCTCACGGGCATTCCGCCCACGGTGGGCTTCTATGCCAAACTGGCGGTGTTGCAGGTCGTGATCGCCGCCGGCCACCTCTGGCTGGCCGTGATCGCCGTGATGGCGTCGCTGGTGGGGGCTTTCTACTACCTGCGCGTGGTCAAGCTGGTCTACTTCGATGAGCCCTCGTCCGAGAACGCGGCGGCGCCCCTCGAAGAAGGCGGCACCGGCCGCGCGGTATTGTCGGTCAATGGGCTGCTGGTGCTGGGCCTGGGCATTCTGCCGGCGCCGCTGATGGCGCTGTGCCTGCAGGCCATGAGTTCGGCCCTGCAGTAAAAAATCCTCGACTTTCCCCACGTGCCGGCGGCTTCATCCCGAAACCGCCGGCACGTCGCCGTCTTCTCCCGGAGGTTGCATGACGCTTGGCCTGGCTATGGCACTGGTGATCGGTCTGATGGTCGTGTTCGCCAATTTGCCCTTCGTCACCGAACGCATCCTGGGCGTGCTGCCGTGGCCCGCGGGCCACGGCGCCAAGCCGTTCGGCGTACGAATGCTGGAGCTGCTGGCGGGCTATGCGGTGGTGATGGCGTTGGGTTTTGCGTTCGAAGCCCGCCTGGGCAACCGCTTCGAGCAAGGCTGGGAGTTCTACGCCATTACCCTGACGCTGTTCCTGGTGTGCGCGTACCCCGGCTTCGTGTGGCGCTATCTGCGGCGCGGGCGGCGCACCGCTGGCGCGGCATCAACCCAAGCCGCCGCGGCGCCACCACCAAAGCAGCGCGATCCAGAACAAGACGCCCAGCCCGCCCAGCGTGACCTGGAACGCGGCCGTGGCGGATAAGCCCGCGCCTTGCAGGCCTTCGATCAACAGGCCCATGCCCCATTGCACGGCGAAGGCGCCCGAGAACAGGTAAAGGTTGTAGAGCGTCATCACCCGGCCGGCCATTTGGCGTGGGAACCGCACCGAGAGGCCGGGCTGCAACAGCGAGTTCGCCGGAAAAGCCAGCGCCAGCAGCGGCCACAGCACCCAGGCCCAGGGGTAGGGCAGCACGGCGATGAGCACGATCAGCAGGGCCGAGAGCCCATTGCCATAGGCCGCGATGCGCAGCATGCTCAGGCCGCGGCGCTGCAGCCGCGGCGCCACGAAGCTCATCGCCAGGTACGACAGCAGCATCGTGACCATGAAGACCATCAGGTACGACGCCGCCCAGGTGGGAGCGATACCCAGCACCTCGGTCATCCATGGCCCGGCCCATAGGGTATGCAGCGCCATGACCCCGCCGTGGCCGATAAAAGCCACGGCCATGACGCTCAGCATGATGGGATGACGAACGAGACCGCCAGGGCCTCCCTCGACCGGCGCGCTGGCGGCCGCCGGCTGCTTATCGGGCACGACCCACCAGATGAGGACCGCGGACAACAGTAATAGGACGGCGAAGATCGCCAGCACGCCGCGCCAGCCCAGCCAGATTGCCAGGGTGGCGGCGGGCAGGGTGGCGGTGGCCGCGCCGCTGGTCCCCGCCACCAGCAGCAGCAAGCCGAGCTGGGATTGCCGTTGCGGCGGAAAATGGCGCCGGAACCAGGCGAAGGGCGCCATCAGGCAGGCCGCCACGCCCAGGCCGATGAGGATGCGGCCCCAGGTCATCCACGCCAGGGAGGGGGCGAGGGCCATCATGGCGGCTCCCCCGGCGGCGATAATCAGCAGCAGCGCCTCGACGCGCCGTTCGCCATAGCGGTCGAGCCAGAAGCCCAGCGGATACTGCAGGCCCGCGAAGGCGATGAAGTACGAGGCCGATAGCCAGCCCAGGTCGGCGGCGCCGAGCTGGAGGTCGGCGACGAGATAGGGCGCCAGCGCGGCGTTGATCGTGCGCAAGGCATACGACAAAAAATGACCCGAGGCGAAGGCCAGGAAAATCCAGATCAGCAGGCGGCGGGACACGATGCCGGCGTCGGCCTGGACGGGCGAGGAAGATGCGGTCATGCGCTGGTGCTCCAGAACGTCGTGAGCGCCTCCTGGAAGGCCTGGGGCCGTGCGAGATTCATGCCGTGGGCGGCGCCGGCGATCACCACGCTGCGGGTATCGGGCAGCCGGTCTTGCAGCCAGCTCCGGGCACGGGCATAGCGCGCGGGACTGTTGGCGCCCCCCATGAGCAGCACCGGACGGTCGAGCGCCGCCAATGCCGCCTCGGAGGGGAGCGGCAGGCTCTCGGTGGCCTGTGGCAATAGCGTCGCGGCATTATCGAGCGCCATCCGGCGGAAGTCGGCGATCATGCGCCGCCAGGTGTCGGGCCCATTGACTGCGTCGACGAAACCGCCCACACCCGTTTCAGGATCGCCGGCGCGAATCGCGGCCGCGGCCTGCATCGCGTAAGGGCTGGGCGTACCGTCGTCGGTGTCGGGGAGGCCGGGATCCGCCAGCGTGAGCGTGCGCAGCCGCTGCGGCGCGCGCAGTGCCAGCTCCAGCGCCACCCGCGCCCCGCGTGAATGGCCCACCAGGTCGACCCCGCTCCAGTTCCAGAGCTCCAGGCAGCGGATGAGATCGTCGGCATGCTGGCCGATGCTGTATGGCGCCTGGGCCAGCGCGGCATCGCTGACGGGTGGATTGGGCCAGCAATAGCGCAGGCTCACGGCGCGGACTTCGCCATGAGCGGACAGCGTGCGCAGTTGCGGGGTCCAGTAGCGGTAGTCGCACAACGAACCATGGACCAGCAGGACGGGGCGTCCTTGGCCGGTGCCGATGAAGGCGATGTCGGTGTCGTCGAGGGAGGTGGTCTGTCGGGGTAGCTGGGGGTTCAGTCGCATGTTGAAACGGCGGAGCGCGACGCCAGGTCGTGGTGCAGGATACGGCGGATTTCGAGGATCGCTGCCGGGGTTTCTTGCACGCTATGGCCGCTGGTAATGATGGCCTCGGAAAGGGCATCCGGCAGGTGGGCGCTCCAGTAGGGAACCAGGCCGTCGTCCGACTCGGCCAAGGCGATGGCGGGGTCGGCGCGGGCGATCACTGAATGATAGGCCAATCCCGCGTGCATCGGCAGACCGGCGGCCGCCTTCACGAAAGGATGGGCGGCATCGAGATGGTCGACACCGGTCGCCAGCCGGAGAGGCTGCAGGCCGCCGCGGCTGCCCTGTCCGGCCATTTTGGCCAGGACGACGTCGACGCCTTCGAGCAAGGTGAGGGGCAGGGCAATGAGGCGGTTGAGCCAGTGCACCAGCCGCGAGCCGGCCACCACGGTGCCCTGGTGCGGCGCCGCGAGAAAGACGGCGCGATCGACGCCGGGCAAGGGCGAAAAGTGCACCAGCGAATCCAGGGCGGCGCGAAGCTCGCCGGCTTCGGATTCGTCAAGGCCGCGTTGCTGCAGCAGTGTCTGCCAGAGGATGTCGTTCGAGGACGACAGCAGCAGACGGGTCAGGAGGCCGCCCATGCTGTGGCCGATCACCACCATATTGCAGCGCGCGGCGTCGCTGGCGTCCGGATCCAGCGTGTCGCGGGTGACGCGAACGGCCTCGGCGATGGCGGCGCGGTTGACCGGGACCGGGACATTGGTGGGGTAGTACACCTGCCAGATCTGGAAGTGCTCGCGCAGGGTGTCGTCGCCCAGGATCTCGTTGGCCAGATTGACCCACGCCTCGGGGCTGCTGGCGAGGCCGTGGATCATCAGGATCACGCGGCGCGACGGATCGTAGGGCTGCATCAGATAAATATGAGGTTCGGCGATGCCCTCCCGACGGCCCAGCAAGGTGAGAATCGATTGCCGGGCGAAGCCCGCGCGGGCGAGCCAAAGCCCGTAGCCCGCGGTAAAGTTCGCCGCCAACGGTATGTCTTGGCCGTGAAGCTCGACGCGGCTATCGCGATAGGGGTTGTAGGCCACCAGCGTGACCTCGCGCGTGGCGAGCACGCTGTTCAGGTCTTCGCCGCCAAAACGCAGGAAGGCCGTGACGACCGGCGAAGTCATGGGGCTGAAGGGGAGCTGGGCCTCGGCATCCCGCGGGTGGGGCGCCATCACCGCCACCAGCTCGGCACCGAAGCCGTCGCGCCGGTAGGTCGAGCGCAGCCCGTCAAAGCGCAACGAAGAGGCCGGCACCAGTCCGGCGACGTGCGAGGCGCCCGGCAGGGCGGGCAGCGCCGACAGATCGCTTTGCAGGCGCCAGCCGGTGGCGGCCAGCGCGCGCGCGATCCCGGCGGCGTTCACGCCGGTGGCGGCTTGCTGGCGCTGGAAGGCAAACAGGGCTCCCACCGCCTCCTGGGTGGCGTAATTGTAGGTATCGAGCATCTGGATCTGGCGATCTTCGAAGGCTCTTTCGTTCGGCCCGCGCTCGGTGAGAAACAGATAGGCGTAGGCATGGCGGGCCGCCTCCAGCCAGGCATGCAGGCGCGGATCGGGGCGCGTGGCCGAGGGCTCGGGCGTGAAGGCCAGGCCTTGCTGCAGCCAGAGCTCGGCCAGGGCCGATAACCGCCTTTCGTGGGAGAGTCCCGCGGCGGAGGCCACGGCCTCGATGCAGCGGGTATGGGTGGCGTCGCAGGATTGTGCCGCCACGCCGATGACGTTGAGGGTTTCGTGGGTGTTGGCGCTGAGCTCGCCGGTGCCGAGAATATCGCCGCGTTTGAGGCCGACATAGTCGGCGGGTGGAACCGAGCGGACGGCGACCATTGCGCAACCGCCGAGCAGGCCGCTGCCGAGAACGAGCAGCAGGAGGCCTGCGCGCGACAGAAAGGAAGGTTTCATGCTGAGCCGGGAAGACGGAAGGGGGCACCCGCATGTGCGGGACCCTCCCATCCCCGCCCGCGCATTGTACGCAGGCCGCGATCCGCCGGCTACGTTCAGATGTCGAGCACGAGGCGCTCGCCGGCGGCGCGAGAGCAGCAGGTCATCATGCGCTGGTGCTGGCGGCGTTCGGCCGCGCCCAGGACCCGATCGCGATGGTCCACTTCGCCCCCTGCCACCGCCACTTCGCAGGCGCCGCACAAGCCTTCTTCGCAATCGCTGGGCAAGTCGACGTTGTTGGCCCGCAGCACTTGCAACAGACTGCGATCGGCGGGGACCGGCAGGGTCAGTCCCGAAACGCGGAGCTCGGCCGTGAAAGGCCGCGCGTCCGCCAGCAGGGCGCCGGCGGCATCCGGATTGAAGTGTTCGATATGCAGGGCGGTATCGGGCAGGCCCGACTGCGCCACGGCTTGGGCCAGACCATCGAGCAAGCGCTCGGGGCCGCAGGCATAGATTTGTACGCCGGGCCCGGCGGCCGCCAGCATGCGCACGAGGTCGTTGCGTTCGCCCTGCTCGCTGACGTAGGTGCGCAGGCGTTCATCGTGGCGGGCGCGCAATTCGGTAGCGTAGGGCATGGCGGCCGTGCGGCGGGCGCTGTAGTGCAATTGGTATTCCCGGCCCGCGCGCCGCGCGGCCTCGGCCTGCGTCAGAATGGGAGTGATGCCGATGCCGCCGGCCACGAACAGCAGCGGGCCATCGTGACTGTCGTCCACCGCGAAGTGATTGCGCGGGCCGCGCACCCGCAGGTTGGCGCCAGCGCGGACCTCGCGGTGGATCCACGCGGAGCCGCCCCGGCTTTGCGGTTCGAGCAATACCGTGATCTCCCAGCCGTGCCGATCGTCGGGGTTGCCGCAGAGTGAATAGGCGCGCGAAAGCCCGGTCTCGCCGCATTCGATCTCGATGTGCGCCCCCGGGGTCCAGCGAGGCAGGAGCTCGCCGCGAGGAGATTCGAGGCGAATGCGTTTCAGGCCGTCGCCGACGTCCTCGACCGTGGCTACCCGCAAGACACGAGCCAGGTCGCGCGCCAGCGGGGCGCCCAGGCGGGTTTCGGGTAGCGGCGCGGGGTTTTGTCCCCGGCGTTCGGGGTTCTCGGCCGGGTTCCAGGCCACGCGCAAGTTCTGCGGTCCCCTGAACGACAGGTTGTGCACATACTCGAACGCCTGCGGCTGGAGCCGAAGGTGGGGCAGCCGGCGCGTCAGGGCGCCGATCATCACCTGCATTTCCATGCGGCCAAGGTTTTTGCCCAGGCACTGGTGGGCGCCAAAGCCGAAGGTCAGATGGTCGGCCGAGTTGGCGCGATGGATGTCGAAGTGATCGGGATCGTCGAAGCGGCGAGGATCGTGGTTGGCGGAATGTACCACCAGCAGCAAACGGGTGCCGGCGGGCAGGCGCTGGCCTTCGATCTCGACTTCTTGCGTGGTGCGCCGGCGCCATGAGGCGATCGAGCCGCTATGCCGCAGGCATTCTTCCACCGCCGGCGAAATGAGCGAGGGATCGGCGCAGAGATCCTCCCAGGCCTCGCGGTGCTCGAGCAACAGCTTGACCGCGTTGGCGGTGGCGAACGTGGTGGTTTCGTGGGCGGCCACGATGATCGCCATCATCATCGAGTGCAGGTAGGAATCGGTGACGATCTCGGGGTGCTCGCGTTGCTGCCGCAACGAATAGCGCATCCATCCCGGGCCGTCGGGCGTTTGCCGCATCTTCTCGAGCACCTGGCCCGAAAACTGCCAGAACTGGCCGACGCGGTGGGCGATCTCCACCCGCTGCTCGGGCGTGGGGCGGCCAAAGGCATTGATGGTATGGGCGATGGCGAACTGATGCATCTGCTCGCGGTCGGCGGCGTCGTCGATGCCCAGGAAGTGCAGTGCCACGCTGAACGGCACCTGCCAGAACAGCCGCGGTACCAGATCCACCTCGCCGTCGTCGATGAACTCGTCGATGGTTTCGTCCACCAGCCGGCGCACCAGCGGCTCGTGCTCGCGCAGATGGTCCGGGGTGAAAGGCGCCATCAAAACCCGGCGACGGGCCATGTGCATGGGTTCGTCTTCGTTCACCAGCGTGCGGTTCATGCCGTAGTCGTACTGGCGCAGGATCTCGGCCATCTCGGGCGCTGGCGGTTCGATCGGCTCCAGCACATTGGAAGCGCTGAACACCACGGGATCGCGGAAGATCTCGCGCACCGTGGCATAGCGCGTGACGACCCAGTAATCGAGCTTGGGGCTATAGAACAGCGGCTGCTCTTCGCGCGACCAGCGCACGTACTCGGAGGGGTTCTCCATGTAGGTGTCCTGGAAGGGATCGAAGGCGGCGGCCTTGGCGGCGTGGGGGCAGGCCGGCGCGGCGGCCATCGCGGCCGTGACCGGGCAGCGCGAAGCGGTGGCAGTGGACGAAGGCATGGACGTGTCTCCAGATAGCGGTTGAATTCCTCTTTGCGTAAATATAACACGCACTGCGTAAATAAAAAGAGGCCGTGCGCCAGGCGGCATGCGACACGCCGAGAGGGCAGACCGATGTCATGATCGAAACGCTGGCGCAGTTCTGCCGCGCTGCGCCGAGTGGTATTTCCGCAAGTGCCGGTCTGGCGGGCGGACCCGGTGGGGCTGCCGGTTCGGTCTGGATATACTGCGGGACGTCTGTCCAGCCGCTGGCCCATGCATTGGGGAGGCGGATACTTTCTGCCGGAATCCCGCCATGTCATCCAGTTCCGATCCCGCACCGCCCCCGCGCGACCGCCGCCAGCGGGTACAGGCGGCCACCACCGGCGTGGCCATGCTCAAGGGCCTGGCCAGCCTGGGCGGGCGCGCCAGCCTCACCAGCCTGGCGCGCGAAGTGGGCGAGCCGCCCGCCAAGGTGCACCGCTATCTGCTGAGTCTGCTGGAGGCGGGCATGATCGCGCAGGACCCCTTATCACAGCACTACTACCTGGGGCCCGAAACCATCCACATCGGCTTGGTGGCCATCCGCCTGGCCGACCCCGTGCGCCTGGCCGAGGCGCCTTTGGCGCGCCTGCGCGAAGCCCTGGGCCTGACCTGCTTCGTCGCCGTGATGGGCAACCGCGGCCCCACCATCGTCCGCTTCGAGGAACCGGCGCTGCCCGTCACGCTCAACGTGCGCGCCGGCTCGGTGCTCTCGCTACTCACCTCGGCCACCGGCCGGGTGTTCCTGTCCCATCTCGACGATCCCCGGCTGCGCGAATGGGTGCGCGACGAGCTGCTTGCCCTGCCGGCCGGCCAGCGTCAGTCCCTGGAACAGAAAGGTGCCATCAATTCCCTGCGTCGCGACATACGCGAACAGGGCATGGCCATCGTGCGCGATACCTACCTGCCCGGCATCAGCGCGGTGGCGGCGCCGATCCATGGCGCCGACGGCAAGATCGCCGCCGTGCTCACCACCCTGGGGCCCAGCGGCAGCATCGACGTGGACGAAGAGGGCCAGGTGGCGGCCAAAGTGCGCGAAGAGGCGGCGGCCATCAGCGCCTCGCTGGGCTGGCGTCCCGACGCGTCTCCCGCCACCTCCTGACCACGAGCCCAAGCGCAAGCTGCCGCAGAGTAACGGTCACGATCCGCGCGCGCGGCGGCTGGCCTCGCATCGCAACGCCCTTGCCCGAGAAGTTGCCGGCGCCTGGTGGAAACGCCTCGTGCCCGAGACGCCGCCAGCGCCGCGCCTCTTCCTCTGGAACAAAACCCCACGCACCCCAAGCCATCGAGGCAAAAAGGGCTGGCATTCGCCCACGAGTTCCGCTAGAATTCAAAAAACTGAGAATCAAGTCCATTCAGTGGACATAACGGCAAAGCCGGAATCCGGGCCGGACGGGGTTCAAGCCGCACCCGTACAGCCGCCTCACCATCCTTAGCTGGAACCTGCCATGAGCGAACAGTCCTACGCCAACTACGTCGACCTCGAGCGCGGCCTCGTCAGCCGCGATATCTTTTTTCGCGAAGACATCTATCGCGAAGAGCTTGAAAAGCTATTTCCCCGCGTCTGGCAATTCATCGGTCACGAAAGCCAGGTGCCCAATCCGGGCGACTTCTTCGTTTCGCGCATGGGCGAAGAATCCGTCATTCTCTGTCGGGGCGAAGACCGCCAGATCCGCGTCTTCCTCAACTCCTGCCGCCACCGCGGCATGAAAGTCGCCCTCTACGACGAAGGCAATACCCGCATGTTCACTTGCCCGTACCATGCCTGGAGCTACTCGCTCGACGGCAAGCTCACGGGCGTACCCATGTACGACGCCATCTACGCCGGTCGTATGGACAAATCCGACTGGGGCCTCGTCCAGCCGGCGCAGGTCACCAACTACAAAGGCACCATCTGGGCCAACTGGGATCCCGAAGCCCCCGATTTCCTTACCTATCTGGGCGACGCCAAAAACCACCTCGACCTGGCACTCGATAGCCGGGATGGCCGTGAGGGCGGCTCGGAGGTCATTGGCGGCATCACCAAGTGGATCATCCCCTGCAACTGGAAGCTGCCGGCCGAGAACTTCATGGGTGATACCTATCACAATCCCAGCCACCGCTCGGTGGACATGATCGGCATCGGCCCCAGCGCGCGTGCCGACGTCAAAGGGCGGCGCGACAACGAACTGGCCAAGGCGCATCACGTCTGGATCAGCTTCCCGCAGGGCCACGGCGTGCACAGCGCGATCATGCCGGAAGACGAAGAGTACGTGGAGTCGTTCAAGGACAACCCCGAGGTGGAAGCCTACTTCCGCCGCTGCTTCGAAGAGCGCCGCAAGCGGCTGGGTGATCAATCGCGGCTGCGCCCCTTCGTGGGCACGGTGTTTCCCAATACCTCCTTCCATGGCAACCAGCCGCGCTCCATTTTCGTCTGGCATCCGCACGGACCCGCCAAGATCGAGGTCTGGCGTTTCTTCCTCGTCGATCGCGACGCGCCTCCCGAGGTCAAGGACTTCCTGCGCCGCTACTACATGCGCTACTCGGGACCGGCCGGCATGACCGAACAAGACGACATGGAAAACTGGAACTACGCCACCGCGGCCAGCCGCGGCACCATTGCCCGCCGCTATCCCTATAACTACCAACAATCTTCCGGGGCCTCGCGCATCGACCAGCCCATGCCCGGGCGCGTGTCCGAGCAAGTGAGCGAAGAAAATCCGCGCATGCTGTATCACCGCTGGCGCGATTACATGGAGGGGCGCGATTGGGACGTCCTGCTGGGCAAGAACGATCCGCACTTCCAGGAGGCCAAATAATGGAAACGAGCCTGCAAACCGCCGCCACCGTGGTCGAAGTCAAAGGCATCGACCGGCTCTTGCTGCAACAGGAGATCGAAGAGTTCCTCTATGCCGAAGCCGAGGCGCTCGACCGGCGCCGCTTCGAAGAATGGCTGGACATGCTGGCCGACGATCTCGTATACCACATGCCGATCCGGCGCAACGTCAAGCAGGGCGAACACGACGCCCGCGAGAACACCCGCGCCGGCCGCGACATCAACTGGTTCGAAGACGACAAATGGACCCTGGGCAAGCGGGTGGCGCAGATCCGCACCCGGGTCCATTGGGCGGAAGAGCCGCTATCCCGCGTCTCGCACCTCGTCACCAACGTACTGCTGGGCGAAGTGCGCGATGGCGCCAATGGCGAGCGCGAGGTGGACATCAGCAGTCGTTTCCTGCTCTACCAGAACCGGGTGGAAACCGAGACCAATATCTTCGTGGGCAAGCGCTACGACACCCTGCGACGCGGCGCCAACGGCCGGTGGCAGGTGGCCCGGCGCCAGATCATCCTGGACCAGAATGTACTCCTGGCCAAGAATCTCACGGTGTTTTTCTAGCCCGGCGGGCCGGGCTGGCGGCGCGCGCCGGCACGGGCCTGGCTCCGTCGCCGCGCGCCGGCGGGATCGGGCCGTCGTAGCCGAGCAAGTGCGAGAGCTCGGCGGCGGCGTCGCGCAACAGGCCGATGAGCTCCTGGTTGCGGGCTTCGTCGATGCGCACGGCGGGGCCGAACACGGCGATCGACCCCATCACTTCGCCGGCGCGATCAAAGAAGGGCGCGGCCACGGCCACCGCGCCGTCGATCAGCTCGTCGCGCGACGTGGCGTAGCCCCGTTCGCGCACTTCGGCCAGCAACTGCTCCAGGTCGGGCGGTGGCGTGATCGCGGGCTCGAGCTCGAGCACTCCCTCGGGCAGGAAGGCCAGGATGGCCCTGCCGCTGGCGCCACGCACGATGGTTTCGGAATACCCGATGCCGCGGCGGAAAGCCAGCGGCTGCGGGCAAGGAAGCTCGGCCACGCAGATTCGCCGATTGCCTTCGGGCACGAACAGGGCCACGGTTTCGCGGGTGATCTGCCAAACGCGCTGCAGCACCGGCTGCGCGAGCTGGCCCAGATCGAGGCTGGCGCTCCAGCTATGGGCCAGACGGCCTATGGCCGGTCCCAGCCGGAAGCGCTGGGGGTCGCCTTCCGACACGATGAACCCCTGCTTTTCGAGCGTATACAAAAGGCGGTAGAGCGTGGGGCGGCTCAGATGAACGCGGCGCGCCAGGTCTACGGCCGACAACTGGCTGTCTTCGGGCGTGAAGGCTCGCAAAATATCCAGCGCCCGCTCGACGGCGCGGACGCTTTCACCGGGTTTTTCCATGGGAGGAGAAAAGAGGGGTCTGGTAACGGACTCCGAGTATATGACAGTCGACGCCCTTGCCGGATGGTCCTTTCCGGAGTTATTCTCAAGGTATTGATGTCCGCTGGTCGGACACCAATACCATAATATGTTCCAACCTCAGCGTCAGAACGAAGTTTCGGCGCTGCCCAAGTCAACGCGCGGGCCGCGCTTTCAACGGTAAAGCCCGTGCATCAAAGCCAGTATTTCTCGAGGAGACACCTGATGAAAGTCTTGAAATCCGCACTCCGTGCTTGTGTGGTGGCCATGGGCATCACGGCCGCCGCCGTGGCCCATGCCGCCTATCCCGATAAAGCGGTTTCGGTCGTCGTGGGCTTCCCGCCGGGTGGCACCAACGACATCGTGGCCCGCGTCATCTCGGCCGAACTCGAAAAGCGCCTGGGACAGCCCTTTGTGGTCGAGAACAAGCCCGGCGCCGCCTCGATGCTGTCGGCCAATCAGGTCAAGCGCGCCGATCCCGATGGCTATACGCTGCTGGTCATCGCATCCGGCGGCCTGGTGGTCAACCCAGCCATTTATGCGCCCGAACGCGTTACCTACGATTCGGTCAAGGATTTCACCCCCATCGCCCTGCTGGCCCGTTTTCCGTTCGTGCTGGTCACCGGTCCGAAGCTGAAAGATATCAAAACCCTGCAGGAGTTCATCGAGTACGCCAAAAAGAGCCCCACGCCGCTGGCCCATGGCTCGGCATCCTCCACCATGGAGCTCATGGCCAACCTGTTTTCCGAGCACGCCGGCATCAAGTTCACCAATATTCCCTATAAAGGATCCGGCCCCACGACCACCGACCTGATGGGGGGCCAAACAGATTTTGCCTTTCTCGACACCGCGGCCGTGATCCCAGCAATCCAGGCCGGCCGGCTGCAGGCCCTGGGCGTCACCACCATCGAGCGCTCGGCGGCCTTGCCCGACGTGCCCACCATCGACGAGGCCGGTATTCAGGGCTACGACGCGCCCATCTGGACCTCGCTGGTCGCCCCGGCGGGCACGCCGCAGGCCGTGGTGGATCGGCTCAATGGCCAACTGGTCGAGATCCTGAAGGACCCCTCGGTGATCGAGCGTTTCGCCCAGTTGGGCATGGCGACCGGCTCCGCCGACGACAAGGCGCTGGCTGCGCTGATCAACAGCGATCTTGCGCGTTGGAAGAAAGTCGCCGACGACGCCGGTATTCGAGTGGAGTAAGGCGGCATCGGATGGCATCCCCCTTGCGCCGCTGCGGGGAGAGCGCCCGGGCCGAAGGCCGGAGCGATCCTCAGGCGTCGGGCTCGGGGGAAGCGTATAGGCGGCCGGCGGCCGCCTGTCGGTCAGGCGCCACGGAGATGGTCGATCAAGGCCAGCGGATCGGCCGGCAGGGCATCGCCGCGCCACGCCACGTGCTGGTCGGGGCGCGACAGCAGCAGCGCATGCTCATAGACGGCAGTACGTTCGTCTTGGCGATCCGCGTCGAGCACCATCAGCGGTACGCCGCGCTGTGCCGCAGCCTGTTCCAGGGGTGTGGTATCGATCGCCGGGTCGAAACGCAGCAGCGTGTAGCCCTCGCCCAGCGCATCGTACAGCGGCCGGCCATCCGCCAGGCGGAACCACGGCGTGCGGCAGCCCGGTACGGTGGAGGGGGTGAACGAACCCATGCCGTAGCCCGGCGCCGCCTCGCCGTCGTAGGCAATGATTGGCGAAGTATCGTAGAAGTACCCGAAATTGAGCCCCGCCGCCGCATACTGCTGAACGTTGAGCTCGTAGGCCTGGCGGCCGAGCGCGGCGCGCGCGGCTTCGCCCGCCGGGCTGTCCTCCTCAATATTGGCCGGTACCCCGCCGCGCTGCTTGGTCATGGCATGGGCGTGGTTCATGGCGAAGTACGACACCTGTTGCGTGATCGGCTGGCGCTCGGCTTCGTGGGCGTCGAGGATGCGCTCGCCGCCCCAGCCGGCGAGCCGGGCGCCCAGCAGCCAGGCCAGGTTGGACGCGTCGGCGATCCCGGCATTCATGCCGTAGCCGGCATAAGGCACCCACAAATGGGCGGCATCGCCGCAGATGAACACCCGGCGATCGCGGAAGCGGTTGGCCACCAGCCGGCGGCCGTACCAATCTTCGACGTTGATGACTTCGTACCGGAAGTCGTCGCCCACGCCCAGGATGGCGCGGATCGACGCGTCGCGATCCACCGAGTCGAAGTCCGGCTCGTCGTCGCGCAGATAGTTGTGCACCAGCCACAGCTCGCGGCCGTCGATGGCGTACATATTGCCGCTGCGGCGCGGATTGAGCGAAAACGTGGCCCAGGCCGGCGCATAACGGAAGCGCCGCAGCAGATCCGGCGCGCGCAGATAGGTGGACTGCACCCGTTGCACCACGGCGTCGCCCTGCAGCTCGGCGCCGATGGCGCGCCGCACGGTGGAGCGGCCGCCGTCGCAGCCGATCAAATACGATGCCGGCACGGTGATGGTGGCATCGTTGTCGAGGTCGAGAATACGCGCTTGCACGCCGCTTTCGTCCTGCTCGAAGCCTTGCAGCTCGCACCGGTTCCAGATCGTGATGCCCGGGGTCTGCTCCGCGTGCTGGAACAGGATGGGTTCGAGATAGATCTGGTTGATGCGATGCGGCGGCTCGGACGTGGGCCAATTGCCATCCGGCCCCGAGGTATCGGTATAGCGATCGCGCCAGCAGGGAATATGAATGCGCGTGAGCTCGATGCCGGTGGCCGTGGTGCGGTAGGCGATGTCGTGCGGATAGTCGGCTGGCAGCCCGGCCTGTCGCACCTTCTGCGCCAGCCCCAGGCGCCGGAAAATTTCCATCGAGCGCGCCGACACGTGATTGCATTTCACGCTGGGCGGCTCGAGCCGCCGGCGGGGTTCCACGATCAATACCTGACGGCCGTGGCGGGCCAGCTCCATCGCCAGCACCAGGCCTACCGGCCCGGCGCCGGCGATCACCGCATCGACCGCGGGAATGAGTCGGGACATGACGCTATACCTCCTTGGATGATTTCGAGTCCAGGCCATCATTGCAGCATGTCGGCAGCATTCGCAAAAGCGAATTTTCTACATGAACCCATCACAAAATCCGAATCATCGCCGGTCGCGGACCGGCATCCTTTCCTTGCATGGAGTCGAACACATCATGAAAACCGTCATCGTCACCGGCGGCACCTTCGGCCTGGGCGCCGGCATCGTCATGGGCCTGGCCCGGCGCGGCTGGCACGTCGTGGCCTTCGGTCTCGACGCGCCCCAGGTATCCAGCACCGCGGCGGCCGGCATCGCGCCGCTGCGCCAGCAATTGGCCGACGAGAACCTGAGCGGCGAAGTGCTCGAGGCGGATGTTTCGAAGGCCGCGGACATCGACCGGGTCATGGCCGCCGCCCTGGCGCGCCATGGCCGGATCGACGCGCTGGTCCATAACGCCGCCATCGGCCCGCTCGGCACCGTGCTCGACACCGACGAAGCCCTGTGGGACAAAATCTTCGCCGTCAACGTCAAGGGCGCCTACCTCAGCGCGCGCGCCGTCATTCCGCACATGGTGGAGCAGGGTGGGGGAGCCATCGTCAACATCGGCTCGGGCGCCGGCTGGGGCAAGCCCAACATGGCGGCCTACGCCGCCAGCAAGGGCGCCATCCACACGCTCAGCCAAGCCATGGCCTACGACCACTTCCACCAGCACATCCGCGTCAATACCGTGATCCCGGGCGGCGGTGGCATCGTCACCGGCATGAGCCTGGGCCGGGTCGGTGGCGACGCCTCGCGCTTCGGCCATGGCGCTTCCGGCTCGGTGGCCGGCCATCCCGTCACGCCCGAAGACATGGCCAACGCCGTCGCCTTCCTGCTGTCGGACGATGCCGCCGCCATCTCCGGCACCGTGATCGACGTTGGCTGCTTCATGCACCAGGGCGGGCCGGTGCCGGCCCGGCCCGCCGGCGCGAGCGGTGGCTGATCACGCGCGAACCCGCGCCTCGATCGCAGTCCCCACTTCCATTGTGGTGGCGTTGCCGCCGAGATCGGGCGTGCGCGGGCCATCCCGCAGCGTCTGCTCGATGGCGCGCAGAATGTCGTCGTGCGCCTGCGGATACCCCAGAAAATCCAGCATCAGCGCACCCGACCAGATCATGGCGATGGGGTTGGCGATACCCTGTCCGTAAATATCCGGCGCCGAGCCATGCACCGGTTCGAACAACGACGGAAACGTACGATCGGGATTGAGGTTGGCCGACGGCGCCAGTCCGATCGTGCCGGTACACGCCGGCCCCAGGTCCGACAAAATATCGCCGAACAGATTGGACGCCACCACCACATCGAAACGCTGCGGCTGCAACACAAAGCGTGCGCACAGAATATCGATGTGCTGCTTGTCCACCGTCACGTCCGGGTACTGCGCCGCCATCGCCTCGGCACGCTCGTCCCACCACGGCATGCTCACCGCGATGCCATTGCTTTTGGTGGCCACCGTCAGGTGGCGCCGGGGCCGCGAACGCGCCAGCTCGAAGGCGTGGCGCAGCACGCGGTCGGTGCCGTGCCGCGAGAACACCGCCTCCTGGATCACGATCTCACGGTCGGTGCCTTCGAACAGCCGGCCACCCAGGTTGGTGTACTCGCCCTCGGTGTTCTCGCGCACCACCAGAAAGTCGATATCGCCCGGCTCACGGCCGGCCAGGGGGCAGGGCACGCCTTCGAACAGGCGCACCGACCGCAAGTTGACGTACTGATCGAACTCGCGGCGGAACTTGAGCAGCGAACCCCATAGCGACACATGGTCGGGCACGGTGGCGGGCCAGCCCACCGCGCCAAAGAACAGCGCCTCGTGGCCGGCCAGGCGCTCCTTCCAGTCGGCGGGCATCATGCTGCCGGTCTGCTGGTAGTACTCGCAACTCGCCCAATCGATGTCCTCGAACGCCAGGTCGATGCCGTGGCGCTCGGCCGCCGCGCGCACGACGCGCAAGCCCTCGGGCATGACTTCCTTACCGATTCCGTCGCCGGGGATGACCGCCACCCGATGCTGTTTTGCCATAGTGTCTTGACTCCTTGTCTTGCCGTTGATCGCGCTGACGGGGCCCCGGCCGGTCGCCCGGCCCGGGGTTTGCGCAGGACGGTGATTGTTGCCCGAAATTCGTCTGACCGGGAAGGGCGCGTCAGGCCGCCGGGGCTACGCGCTGCGCAACGTCCGGACGCCAAGGCGCACCCGCATCCGGGAATCGATGGCCGGGCGGCGCCTGCTCATAGGGGGTTGCCGCTCTGGTCTAAGGGTATACCCTCTATTTCTTTTTGCAGAATAACAGTTAATACTATTAATTAATCGGCGCCGCAAGCCGTTTCGGCATCGCCCCCGTCTCCTTTTCTCCCGTGCGTATTCCCGCCATGTCCCAAGCTTCCTTTCCGTTCACCAGCGATCTCCTGGCCGTCGACTTTGAAGGCCCGGTCGCCATCATGCGCCTGACGCGCCCCACCAAGCGCAACGCCGTCAACGATGCCCTTATCGCGGCCCTTTATACAGCCTTCGTCAACCTGCCCGCCGATGTGCGCTGCGTCATCCTGCATGGCGAGGGCGACCACTTCTGCGCCGGGCTCGATCTGTCCGAGGTCACCGAGCAAAACGCGGCCCAGAGCATCGCGCACTCCCGCAATTGGCACGCCTGCTTCGAGCATATCCAGTTTGGCAAGGTGCCGGTCATCGCCGTGCTGCATGGCGCCGTGGTGGGCGGCGGGCTCGAGCTCGCCAGCACCTGCCATATCCGCATCGCCCAGCCGTCCACTTACTACGCCCTGCCCGAAGGCCAGCGCGGGCTGTTCGTTGGCGGCAGCGGTTCGGCGCGCATTCCGCGCCTGATCGGCGTGGCCCGCATGACCGACATGATGCTCACCGGCCGCACCTACGATGCGCAGCAAGGCATGGAAATCGGCCTGTCGCAGTATCTGGTGCCCGAAGGCGAAGGCATGGCCAAGGCTCGGGCGCTGGCCGAGCGCATCGCCGCCAATGCGCCGCTGTCCAATTTCGCGGTCATGCAGGCCTTGCCGCGCATCGCCGATCAATCGCAATCCGATGGCCTGTTCACCGAGTCCCTGATGTCGGCGATCGCCGCCTCCGACCAGGCCGCCAAGGATCGCCTCAACGCCTTCCTGACCGGCAAGGCCGCCAAGGCGCTCAAAAACCACGAGTAAATCCGCCATGTCCGATCAAACTTCCGTCGTGCCGCGCTATCGCGAAGTGGCGCTGGGCGGCTCGCTCAAGGCCAGTTTCGTCGACCGTGCCGATGGCGCTTTGCTGATCGAATCGGTCGAGCCGCTGCAAGGGTATCCCGACCACCTCGGCCTGTGCCTCATTCGTGGCGCCACCGAACACGGCGAGCGCGTGCTGGTGGCGCGCCGCGGCGCCGACGGCCAATGGATCGAGATTACCTGGGCTCAGGCGCTGGCGCAGGCGCGCAACATCGCCCAGGCCCTGCTCGACCGCAAGCTGGGCCCGGATCGCCCCATCCTGGTGCTGTCGGGCAATGACCTCGAGCATTTCATGCTGGGGCTCGGCGCCTTCCTGGCGGGAGTGCCGTTCGCGCCCATTTCCACGGCCTACTCGCTGCTGTCCGACGACTTCGGCAAGCTACGCCACATTACCGAACTGCTCACGCCGGGGCTGGTGTTCGCAGCCTCCGAAGCCGAATACGCGCGCGCCATCCGGGGCGTGATCCCGGCTGGTGTCGAGGTGGTGGCGCACCAGATCGACGGCGTATCGGCCGGTCGCGAACTCACCCCGTTCCAGAGCCTGCTCGACACGCCGGCCACGGCCGAGGTAGACGCCGCGCTCGCCCGGATCACGCCCGACACCATCGGCAAGTTCCTGTTCACCTCGGGCTCCACCAAGGCGCCCAAGGCGGTGGTCAATACCCACCGCATGATGTGCAGCAACCTGCAAATGATCCGCCAATGCCTGCCCTTCCTGGCCGAAACACCGCCGGTGCTGATCGACTGGCTGCCCTGGAACCACACCTTCGGCGGTAACCACAACATCGGCATCGTGCTCTACAACGGCGGCACGCTGTACATCGACGACGGTCGGCCCACGCCGGATGGCATTGCCGAAACCTTGCGCAACCTGCGCGAGATCGCGCCCACCATCTATTTCAACGTGCCCAAGGGCTTTGAAGAAATCGCCGCCGCGATGGAGCACGACGAAGCGCTCACGCGCAAGCTGCTGTCGCGCGTCAAGATCTTCTTCTTTGCCGGCGCGGGCCTGGCTCCTCAGGTATGGGAGCGTCTCGATCAGGTGGCCGAGCGTACCATCGGTGAACGCATTCGCATGATCACCGGCCTGGGCATGACCGAAACCGCGCCGTTCGCCCTGTGCGCCAACGGTGGCACGGTATTCTCCGGCGTGCTGGGCCTGCCGGCGCCCGGCCTGCGGGTGAAGCTGGTGCCGGTGGACGGCAAGCTGGAAGTCCGCTATCGCGGGCCCAGCGTCACGCCTGGCTATTGGCGTTCTCCCGAGCAAACCGCCGAGTCTTTCGACGAGGAAGGCTACTTTTGCTCGGGCGACGCGGCGCGCTACATCGATCCGGCCAATCGCGACATCGGCCTGGCCTTCGATGGCCGCATCGCCGAAGACTTCAAGCTGGCCAGCGGCACTTTCGTGTCGGTGGGTCCGCTGCGTGCCCGCATCCTGGCCGATGCCGAAGATTACGTGCAAGACGTCGTGATCGCCGGCCTGAACCGCAACGAGATCGGCATCCTGCTCTTTCCCCGCTTCGATGCCTGCCGCGAGATGGCGGGGCTGCCGGGCGGCGTGAGCCCATCGGCGGTGATCGATACCCCGGTGGTGCGCGAGTTCTTTCAGGGGCTCGTGGATCGCCAGTGGGCCGCCGGCACTGGCGGCGCCACACGCGTGGCCCGTGCCCTGATCATGGATACGCCGCCCTCGGCCGATCTCGGCGAAGTTACCGACAAAGGGTCGATCAACCAGCGTGCCGTTCTGCGCCTGCGCGCCGATATGGTGGAAATCCTGTTCGACGGCGATCATCCGCGCCGCTTGTTGCCACGCCGAAACCCGAATTGATCCTTTGCCCTCGCTCCTGCTTGCCAAGCACCACGGCCCCCGTTCGGAAGGTCATGGCGCCACGTGGCGGCAAAGCGCGGGGGCTTGTTTACCTTAAGGCCGCGCCATGGCGAGCAGCCTTCTCGGAGGCGGCGCCGCCGTGCAAGCGGCAAGCCCGGGCGCTTTATTTCCTGGAGTCATCATGAAACCCATCCGTTATTCCGCGACTTTCGACGACGTCTGGATCGTCGAAGGCGCGCGCACTCCCTTCATCGACTATTGCGGCGCCTTCGGCGACCTCACGCCTACCGACATGGGCATCAAGGCCGCCCGCGGCGCGCTCGAGCGCGCCGGCATCCCGGCCACCGAAATCGGTTCGGTCGTCACCGCCAGCATGGCGCCGGGTGAATTCCACGCCTACATGCTGCCGCGCCATGTCGGCCTGTACTCCGGCGTACCCGTCGAAGTGCCGGCCATGAACGTGCAGCGCATCTGCGGCAGCGGCTTCGAGGCCCTGCGCCAGGCGGGCGACGACATCAGCCGCGGCTATGCCGACGTGGTGCTGGCCTGCGGCACCGAGTCCATGACGCGCAATCCCATCGCCGCCTTTGGCCATCGCACCGGTTTCAAGCTGGGCGCGCCGGTGGAGTTCAAGGACTACCTGTGGGAGGCCCTCGACGATCCGGCGCCCGGCGTGTCGATGATCCAGACGGCCGAGAACCTGGCCAAGAAGTACGGCATCACCCGCGAAGCGGTGGACGAATTCGCCGTCTTGTCGTTCCAGCGCGCGCTGGACGCCCAGCAGGCCGGACGCCTGGCCGAAGAGATCGTGCCGGTGGTCAACGAAACCTTCGAGCTGCCGGGCTACAACCCCCGCCACATCCGCCTGCCGCGCAAGGTCGAGAAGGTCGATGCCGACACCCACCCCCGGCCGTCGCCGCTCGAAGCGCTGGCCCGCCTGCGGCCGGTCTATCCGGGCGGCGTACAGACCGCAGGCAATAGCTCGGCTCTGGTCGATGGCGCGGCCGCGGCCGTGGTGGCCTCGGGCGCCTATCTTGGCAAGGGCCACCGCTCGCTGGCCCGTCTGGTGGCGGCCGCCGTCGCCGGCGTACCGCCCGAGATCATGGGCATCGGCCCGGCGCCCGCCATCCGCGCGGTGCTCGAGCGCGCCGGCCTGACGCTCGACGACATCACCATCATCGAGATCAACGAGGCGCAGGG
>JALOAI010000055.1 GCA_023228945.1 Pigmentiphaga sp.
TTCTCGACCAGCCGCAGCTTTTCGTCGGCGCGGCGGGCGTCCTCGCCCCAGACGGTGACGGTCGCCGTGACATAGGCCATGCCGGCCATGTCGGCGCCGAGTTCCTGCAACGCCATATCCGCGTCGGCGGCCTTGTTCGCGGCATCGGTGTCCACGAGCGCGGATTGCTCGTTGGTCATCACCTCCTTGATGATCGCCGCGATGCTCTTGCGCTTGGCGAACCATTGCCGGCGGATTTTGGTCAGCAGCCGGGTCGCGTCGGTCTTGTCCATGAGGATGGCGCGGGTGGACCATCGGTAGGGAAAGGCCAGCCGGTTCATCTCGTCGAGGAGGCCGGGGGTGGTCGTGCCGGGAAAGCCGGTGATCGTCAGCACCCGGAGATGCGACAAGCCCAGGCGCGGCTCCAGCCCGCCGGTCAGCGGCTGATCGGCCAGCAGAGCGTCGAGATACATCGGCACTTCCGGCACGCGGACGCGATGCCGATTGGTCGAGATGGTGGAATGGAGGTAGGTCAGCGTGCCGGCGTCATCGAGCCAGCTACATTCCGGCATGAAGCCGTCGAGCAGCGCCAGCACGCGGTCGGTGCGGTCGATGAAGCCGCGCACCAGCTCCCACGGGTTCACGCCCGAGGTCTCGCGGCCCTCGTAAAGCCAGGACTCCGATCGTGCGGCATCTTCGGCGGGCGGGAGCCAGAGGAAGGTCAGGAAGTAACCGGAGACGAAATGGCTGCCCTCTTCCTCGAAATCGGCCTTGCGCTCGGCATCGACCAATGCCGAGGCGGGATCGGGGAAGCGGTCCGCAGGATAGGTTGCGGCCTCCGAACGCTGTGCTTCCACGAAAATGGCCCAGCCAGAGCCGAGACGGCGGAAGGCGTTGTTCAGCCGTCCCGCGACCGCAACCAGTTCGGCCGCGACGGCGGAATCCAGATCGGGGCCACGAAACTTCGCCGTCCGCTGAAACGAGCCATCCTTGTTGAGGACAACTCCCTCCCCGACCAGCGCCACCCAGGGCAGATAATCGGCCAGGCGGGAAGCGGTGCGGCGGTATTCTGCGAGATTCATCATGGATCAAACCTCACACCGAGAGATGGCCGGGGATGCGCAGATGGCGGCGCGCGACCTCGACGAAGAGCGGATCGCGCTTGGCGGCCCAGACGGCGGCGATGTGACCGACCGCCCAGATCAGGATGCCGGCGAGCCAGAGCTGGAGGCCGAGGCCGACTGCCCCGGCCAGCGTGCCGTTCAGGATCGCGACGGATCGCGGCGCCCCACCGAGCAGGATCGGCTCGGTCAGGGCGCGGTGGACCGGGACAGCGAAGCCCGGCACCGCGTCGAGCGCCTCGAAACTCACGGCCATCAGACCAGCGCTCCGCCGCCGAAGCTGAAGAACGAGAGGAAGAAGGAGCTGGCGGCGAAGGCGATGGAGATGCCGAAGACGATCTGGATCAGTCGCCTGAAGCCGCCGCCGGTGTCGCCGAAAGCCAACGTCAGGCCTGTGACGATGATGATAATCACCGCCACGATTTTCGCCACCGGCCCTTCGACGGATTCGAGGATGGATTGCAACGGCGCTTCCCAGGGCATCGAAGAGCCGGAGGCAAAGGCCGGGGATGTCATCAGGCTCACCCAGGCGAAGGCGGCGGCGGTTGCGATATGGTGACGGATGCGGAAGGCGCGACGGATCATGCAGGTTCTCCAGTGTTGCGAGTGGTGCCGGGTTCTGAAAAGGCGGGGAAAATCCGGTAGTCGCCGTCGGGACCGAGACCATCGACGCGGGCGAGTTCGACAAGCCGCCGTGCGGAACCGCGACCGGCAAGGACGGCCACGAGGTCGATGGTTTCGGCGATCATGGCGCGCGGGACGGTGACGACGGCTTCCTGGATCAATTGTTCGAGGCGGCGAAGCGCGCCGATGCCGGAACCGGCATGGATGGTGCCGATCCCTCCGGGGTGCCCGGTGCCCCAGGCTTTGAGGAGATCGAGCGCCTCGGCGCCACGCACCTCACCGATCGGAATACGGTCGGGACGCAGCCGCAGCGAGGAACGGACCAGATCGGACAGAGTGGCAACGCCATCCTTGGTCCGCATGGCGACAAGGTTGGGTGCCGCGCATTGCAGCTCGCGGGTGTCCTCGATGATGACGACGCGATCCTGCGTCTTGGCCACCTCGGCCAGCAGCGCATTGGTCAGCGTGGTCTTGCCGGTGGACGTGCCACCGGCGACGAGGATGTTCGCACGCGACTGGACGGCGGCGCGGAGCGTTTCCGCTTGACCGGCGGACATGATGCCGGCCGCCACGTAGTCGTCGAGTGTGAAGACCGTGACGGCGGGCTTGCGGATGGCGAAGGCGGGTGCGGCGACGACCGGCGGCAGCAGGCCCTCGAAGCGCTCGCCGGTCTCCGGCAGTTCGGCCGAGACGCGGGGGCTGCGGGCATGCACTTCCACACCGACATGGTGGGCGACCAGCCGCACGATGCGCTCACCATCGGCAGCCGACAGTATCTCGCCCGTATCGGCCAGTCCCTCGGACAGCCGGTCCACCCAGATCCGGCCATCGGGGTTCAGCATGACCTCGACGACCGACGGGTCTTGCAGCAGGGCTGAGATGGCAGGCCCGAGCGCCGTTCGGAGCATGCGCGCGCCGCGGTCCACCGTTGCCTGATTGTGGTTGATGCCTGCCATCTCGTCCCCGTTCCACCGGGGAGGCGAGAGTTCCCCGGATGGGGATGACTAAAAGAGACCCCAAAGCGGCCGTTTCAACAAGTTTCGACCGTCGTAGTAGTGTGGCGTGCAAATACAGGAGAACGGCGGTGGTGCCATTCAGCGCCAAGGTGGAGTGAGGTGGGGGAGCAGCTCAACATTAGCGTAGAGCGATTCGATGAGCATGATGGCTTCGAAGGACATTGCGGCCCTTCAGTCATCCAGCTTTGGACCGTAGAATTTGCTCTTCAGCACTCCAGCGATATGATCCCGAACCAACCGCACCCGTGGCAGAGCCAGAGACTGCTCATGGCCGAGTAACCAGAGATCGGTTTCCAGCGGTGGCAGGCTTGCCAGCCCGGGCAGGAAGCCGGCTGGACGGGCGATGAAATCCGGCAGCACCGCCCAACCTGCGCCTTGCTCGACGGCCGCCACCTGCGCGGCAAGGGAGGTCAGGCGCAGCGATGGCCGAAGCCCGGGACAGTGACCTGAAAGCCATGCCGCCATGGCGAGATAGGCGAAATCCTCGGTCCAGCCGACCATCCGGTGTCGATGCAGATCCTCGGGGTTGCCCGGTGTGCCGTGCCGCGCCACGTGATCCGCCGAGGCGTAAAGCCCGAAGCGGATCGCACCGACCCTTCTCAGGCGATAGTTGCCGCGGACGGGTCGCACCAGCCGGATGAC
This sequence comes from Pigmentiphaga sp., assembly GCA_023228945.1. GTDB lineage: Bacteria > Pseudomonadota > Gammaproteobacteria > Burkholderiales > Burkholderiaceae_B > Verticiella. The sequence continues at coordinate 3,383 of JALOAI010000055.1, forward strand.
CAGATCGGCGTCCTCGGCGGCAAGCTGCACGGGCTGGACCGAACTGCGCAGCTCGATGCGGATGGCGGGATAATCCTCCATGAACCGGATCAGCGCGGGCAACAGCATGTCCCGGCCCAGAAGCTCGGGTGCCTCGATCCGCACCGGCCCGGCCAGACCGTCGCCGGTTTCCAGCGCATTGCGCTCGAAGACCCGCATGCGGGTTCCCGCCAACTCGGCCTCCGGGACAAGGCTCTGCCCGGCCTCGGTCAAGCTGTAGCCATCGCGATGCGGGCGGAACAGCCGCACCTTCAGCGCCAGCTCGAGAGCCTCGATCCGCCGGGAAACGGTCGAGGGGCTGGTGCCCAGCCGGGTGGCCGCAGCCGAAAGCGACTTCGCCTGCGCGAGTGCAAGGAAGAATTTCAGGTCGTTCCAGTCCATAGCTTTCCATTTTCGCAAAGCATGGAGCCGAAAACAAGCATCGACTGATCGCGCGCTGTCGTGGATTCTGCCGGAAAGCAAAGGAATCCCGACTATGCCTCACATCATCTCTTCCATCCGCTTTTCCGATTACGGAGGGTCTGACGTCCTGTCTCTTTCCAATATCGAACTGCCCGCCCCTGGCCCGGGCGAGATCCAGATCCGTCATGCCGCCATCGGCGTCAACTATATCGACATTTATCACCGCAAGGGCGTGTTCGGCCCCAAGCTGCCGCTGCCGAGCGGTCTGGGTGTGGAGGGGGTGGGCGAGATCGTCGCAGTCGGTCCCGATGTCTCCGCTTTCAAGGTCGGGGATCGCGTGGCCTATGTCGGCGGACCGCCGGGCGGTTATGCGACCCATCGCAACCTTCCGGCGGCGCGGGCGATTCATGTGCCTGCAGGTCTGGACAGCGCGACTGTCGCGGCAAGCGTGTTCAAGGGGTTGACCGCTGAATACCTGACCCATCGCTGCGTCAGCCTACAGCCGGGCGATACGGTGCTGTTTCACGCCGCGGCGGGGGGTGTCGGCTCCTTTGCCAGCCAGTGGCTCAAGGCGCTTGGGGTGACAGTGATCGGCACCGTCAGCACCGAGGCGAAGGCCCAGATCGCCCGTGCGCAGGGATGCGATCATGTCATCATCTACAGCCATGACGATTTCCGCGACGAAGTGATGCGGATCACCGGCGGCAAGGGTGTCCGGGTCGTCTATGATTCAGTGGGCGCGCATACGTTCATGCGCTCGCTCGATTGCCTGCAACCGCGCGGAACCATGGTCAGCTTCGGGGAAAGCTCGGGTCCGGTCGAGCCTTTGGCGGTCGGCACGCTCGGGGCCAAGGGGTCGCTCTTTCTCACCAGGCCCTCGATCGCGCACTACACGGCGGATCGCGTGGAATACGAGGGCGCAGCGGAACGCCTGTTCTCGGCCATGCGAGACAGCACCGTCGTTGCCGGAAAGCCGAGTGTCTACCCTCTGGCGGAAGCCGCTCAGGCCCATGCCGATCTCGAAAGCCGCAGGACGACAGGAGCGGTTGTCTTGTTGCCCTGATGCAAGCGAATGGCAGCTTTGAGACGAAAGCGGCGCGCCAGTCAGTTCACCCCTGTACCCTGATCTGATCCGGCCACATCCTCCGAAATCTCCTGGCGCAGCTTCGGCCCCTGTGCGAGCCGTCGGCCGAGGGCCGTGATGAACGCCTCGTATCGCTCGTTAGATTTGGCCTTGGCCGCCTTCGCTGCCGGCTCGGGCAAGGCCGGCGTTGTCGTGACCCAGAACCGGATGAACACCGCCAGGCTCTCGACGGCGATGCCGACGTCACGCTCCAGCCGTGTCATACGGCGGTCAAGCTGATCGAGGCGTTTGGCGATGATCGCTTCGCGGCGCTCGGCGTCGTCCGGCGACAGGAACGACGCGATGGCGGCTTCGGCGATCATGGATTGCGAACGATCCCGGCGCGCGGCGAAGTCCGCAAGGGCGGTCGTGACATCGGGGTCAAGATAGATCGTGATCTTCGATTTCTTCCTGCGGCGTGTCATGGCGCTACAGCTCCATGCCGTCGTTCGGGTCCATAGCGACCTGCCGGGCAATCCCCTGCACCTGGCGGATCATGCGTCGGTTCCGGGCAACATCTTCGTCCACGTCATCGGACAGATGGGGCTCGAACTCGTTCTCGATGGGCTTTTTCTTCTCCACCGGCTTCACGCGGCTGAGTTCGGGCTGCAACCGGCGTTCGGATTCGGTCGGATCTTCATCATCCCTCATGTGCTCCTCTTTATCCTCGGCAGGTCCGGGTCGCGCCGGGATCGGCAACGCGGTCCAGTCGTCGGCACGGGTTCCTTCTGGGGGCGTCAGGTCAGGCGGGGGAAGAAGGCGCTCCCGAAACCGGGCATCCTCAAAGTAGCGCGCCTTCGTTGCCCGGATCGGCGGGATGCCCGCCACCATGACGATCTCCTCGTGCGGCGGAAGCTGCATGATCTCGCCCGGCGTCAACAACTGGCGCGCGGTCTCCGAGCGCGACACCATGAGATGGCCGAGCCAAGGCGACAGACGGTGCCCCGCGTAGTTTTTCATCGCCTTCATCTCGGTGGCCGTGCCGAGCGCGTCGGATACGCGCTTGGCGGTGCGTTCGTCGTTCGTGGCGAAACTCACGCGGACATGGCAGTTGTCGAGGATCGAGTTGTTCGGCCCGTAGGCTTTCTCGATCTGGTTCAGCGACTGCGCGATCAGGAAGCTCTTGAGGCCATAGCCGGCCATGAACGCCAGCGCCGTCTCGAAGAAGTCCAGTCGCCCGAGCGCCGGAAACTCGTCGAGCATCAAGAGCAGCCGATGCCGCCCGGCATTCGCCTGCAGATCCTCGGTCAGGCGGCGGCCGACCTGGTTCAGCAGCAAACGCATCAGGGGTTTGGTGCGGTTGATGTCGGATGGTGGCACCACGAGGTAGAGCGTGGTCGGCTGATCGCCGGCCACAATATCGCCGATCCGCCAATCGGAGCGGCGCGTGACCTTGGCCACGACGGGATCGCGATAGAGGCCCAGAAACGACATCGCCGTCGACAACACGCCCGACCGCTCGTTCTCGGACTTGTTGCGCAGCTCGCGCGCCGCACTGGCCACGACCGGATGCGGACCCGCCTCACCCAGATGCGCGGTTGTCATCATGGCGCGCAGGGTGGAGTCCACCGGACGCTTGGGATCGGACAGGAACCTGGCCACACCAGCCAGCGTCTTGTCAGTTTCGGCATAGAGAACATGCAGGATCGCACCGACGAGGAGCGAATGGGAGGTCTTTTCCCAATGGTTGCGCTTGTCGAGGCTGCCTTCGGGATCGACGAGGATATCAGCGATGTTCTGCACGTCCCTCACCTCCCACTCGCCACGACGCACTTCGAGCAGGGGATTATAGGCCGAGGATTTCGGGTTGGTCGGATCGAACAGCAGCACGCGGCCATGGAGTGCCCGGAAACCGGAGGTGAGTTGCCAGTTCTCGCCCTTGATGTCGTGGACGATAGCCGAGCCCGGCCAGGTCAACAGCGTCGGCACCACCAGGCCGACGCCCTTGCCCGAACGGGTCGGCGCGAAACACAGCACATGCTCGGGGCCATCATGCCGCAGATACTCGTGGTCATATCGGCCGAGGATGACACCATCGGGATCGAGCAGGCCCGCAGCCTTCACCTCGGGCTTTGAGGCCCATCGCGCCGAACCGTAGGTGGCGACGCCCTTCGCCTCGCGCGCCCGCCAAACCGACATGCCGATGGCGACCGTAATGGCGATGAAGCCGCCCGAGGCTGCGATGATCCCGCCCTTGGCGAAGATCGGTGGCGCATAGGCTTCATAGAAATACCACCACCAGAAGATCGCGGGCGGATAATAGACCGGCACGCCGAACAGCACGAACCAGGGCGGCCCGAGCCGCGCCTGATAGCCGAGGCTCCAGGCGACATACTGGGTGGCGCCCCAGGTGGTGGCGAGGATGATGAGGAAGACGATGGCGATCTGTCCCCATAGGATCTTCGTTGCGGACATGGGCGTGTTCCTTTCCGGTTGAGGTCAGAGGCCGAGGCCGCGCTTGCGCCCGAAGTCCCAATCGACACCGCCATCGTCGCGGGCGACGCCGGAGACATGACGGCCGATCTGCTTTTCCAAAGAGGGCGACCAGGGCACGAGCTGGAAGCCGAGGCCGTCGTCGATCATGGCGAAGCGGCCCGAGGCGAGCGCGAAGCGCTGGCGATAGGAACCGGCGACATACTCACCGCTGGCGGCGCGCTCGAAGGACATGCCGGTTTCAGTCGCGAGCTTCTCGGCAAGACTGTCGAGTTCGCGCCTGCGCAGCGTGTTGAGCAGCCGCCGCGCGAAGATGACGCGCCCGCCCTGCCGCTCGGCGTAACCCTCGCCGATCAGATGCTCCGCGCGTTCGTCCAGAGCCTGACGGACCTCGGTGCCGAAGCCGCTGTCCGATAGGGCGATGGGCTCGCGGGCGATGGCCTGCCGGTCGAGCCAGGTCGCACCCGAGGCGCCGATCTGCGCACCGAGATCAAGATCGGAGCGGACGGCAAGCGCGACACGGCGCGCGCCTTGCGCGTCCTCATAAGCGCGCAGCTCGACAATCGAGCCAGGCGGGCTGTCGCCGGCGGCATCCAGATGCGGCAGCTTGATATGATGGCTGCGGCCGTCGACGCCGTCGACCACGGCATAGGCGGTGCCCTTCAACTCATCATCGAGGCCGCGCTCGACCAGGCGGCCGATGACGGGAACATCGAGGCTTTCGCCGGCCAGCACATAGCTGGCCGAACCGCGCTCGATGCCGCGTTCGGTCAGGGCACGGTGCATGCGCTTGATAATGTCGCCGCGCTCGCCGAGTTCGCGCAGCACCGTCTCGGCCTCGGGCTTGATGAACCATTGCGAATGGCCGATCTGGTCGGCCAGCCCGAGGATTTCGAGGGTGCGCAGCCGACCGACCTTCAACGTGTGGAACTCGTCCTGCGGGTGATCAGCGAGCGGGGCGAGATCGACGATACCGGATTTGCCAGCGTCGCGGGCAAGCTGCCGGTCGAGTTGTGTCCAGCGTTCCGCCTCGATCTGGGCCTCAAGGCTGCGGCGGATGTCGAGATCGGTGCGCGGCCCCAGATCCAGGGTGATGAGATCGCGCGCCCGGTCCCGCATCCCCTCCTTGATGTAGTCTCGGGAAATCACGAGATCCTGCCCGTCGTCGCGGGTGCCGCGCACGATCAGATGGACATGCGGATGCGCCGTGTTCCAGTGATCGACCGCCACCCAATCGAGGCGCGTGCCGAGATCCTTTTCCATCTGGCCGACAAGATCGTCGGTGAAGGATCGGAGGTCGGACATATCCAGCGCGTCGTCAGGCGAGACGATGAACCGGAAATGATGCCGGTCATCACCGCAGCGCTCCGCGAAAGCGCGACCATCGGCATCCTCCGTTCCCGGCCCGAACAGCCTTGCCTTCTCTCCGTCTCGGGTCACGCCGTCACGGCGCAGGTAATCAAGATGCGCACCAAGCGGCGCCGACGACGCCATGTGGCGAACGACGCGTGCCTTGACGACGGCGCCGCGTGTACGGGAGGTGATGAGGCGGTTGGCCTGTACGCTGGCGCGCTGGCCGCGCCCGAAGCGGGAACGATTGCCGGATGTGACGCGACCGGATCGCGAGACGCCGCCTCCGGCCTTCTTCGCGGCGGCAAGTGCCTGCGCGATGAAGGGCCGGGTTTGCTGCGCACGAGTTGAGCGGATGCGCCCCGGACGGATGCGGAACTCGTGCTCATCGGACATGGCACATCCCCGCACGGTGCAAAACAGAGAATAAAATCAGGAAGATGGACGCGAAGCACACGGTGCGCGATAGCGCCGCACGGTGCGAAACGCGCCAGAAACATGAACAAAAACAACCGCCCGCCTGAGCCGCACCGTGCGCGCTTTTATCCTGCCATCTTTCGGTCGTGGTGCCTGCCGCCACCCTCTGCGCCCTCCATGACACGCCAGCGCCCGATGGGATGCGAATTGCGGTGCCGCTGCTCATGGCCGGTCCCCACCGGCATCGCGGGCGACGAACAGC
>JALOAI010000056.1 GCA_023228945.1 Pigmentiphaga sp.
GCCCACGTCATCGACGGCAAGAGCGGCTATCGCGTGCAGACGGCCGCCGGGCGCTGGCTGGATGCCGAGCTGATCGGCCTTGACCTACGGCGCGACGTGGGCGTGTTGCGCGTCAGCGAACCCGGCCAGCCGATCAAGACGGGAGCCATGCCGATTCAGGGCCAGCCGGTATTGACCATCGGCGCACCTGGCGGCCGTGGGTTCAGCGTGAGCGCGGGCATTGTGAGCCGGTATGCAGAAAGCGCCCGGTTTTCCGCTGATGAAGCCTTGCAGATCGACGCGCCCGTGACTGGCGGCAACTCGGGCGGGCTTGTCGTCAGTGCGAGAGGTGAAGCGGTCGGCGTGGTCAGCCATTCCGATGCCGCCTTTACCCAGGCCGTGCCGATCGGCACGGCGCTGGCCGTGGCAACAGAGCTGATCGAGCGCAGCCGGTAAGCCTTCCAGGAACTCGAAGGCCGGGCGCTTGCGCCCAGGTCGATACCGGACGCCGCCGGGCGTCACGATGTTTGAATCTCAACCTTTGGAGCAACAGCTATGAAACTTCGCAATTCCTTCCCGCTGGCGGCCGTGGCCGCCCTTCTGATGGCTTCGACCGCGCACGCCGGCCAGGATGCCGACGCGGCCCGCTTTTCGATCATGGCCCCCGTCCAGGCGGCTTATGACGCCTACCAGGTCACGGCGAGCCGGGCGCAGAACACAATGGACAGCATCGAGGCCGAGCTACGCGAACCCGGCTTGTCGGCCGAGCGGCGCGAGCTGCTGGCGGTATCGCTTGCCACCCTTCGCGCCCGCGAGGCGGCCGCATTGGAGAGGCTGCACGCTGAATCGGCCCTGGCACAGTTGAAGATGGCAGACTGGAACGCGAGCCGGTAACGGCGACCAGGAACAAGAAGGGCGGCCAGTGGCCGCCCTTTTCACGTCTGGATCTTGCATCGTCATTCCTGGCGATGAGATCCACCGGCGCGGCCGTCATCGTCGGAACTGGCGATGTTGGCCAGCCCCTCGCCTTCCAGCGTTTCACAGGCCGGCCACTCGCGGCCAACGGCGGGCGCATCGACCCATTCCCGTTCTTCTGCTGGCAGCGGGTACGCGCCAGACGCTTCGGCTTCGGCCAGCAGCTCATCGAGCGTGTAGCGCGGGCGGCTCATCGGCGGGCCTCATCGAGCCAGGCCAGCGTTTCAGTTTCGCGGGCGGCCACGCGGGCCACCAGCTCGCGCACCAGGGCGGCCAGGCTCATGCCGTGCGCTGCCGCGACGGCGGCCGCTTCGGCTTTCACGTCCGCAGGAACGGCGGCGCTGATGGTGGCGGCTTTATTGCTCATTGGCGAAATTCGATTTTCAGGCTTGGGTCGGTTTCGACTTCTTCCACGATCTCGTTATAGCGCGTCACCACTTCACCCACAGCCACGCGCCGGCCTTCGGCAGCGAACTTGCCCAGCTCGTAGAGGTTCAGGGCTACGAACTGTTCAACCTCGAAAACGTCGATGCGTTCGCCCAGGCCGGCATTTTCGGCCAGCCCTTCGGCGACCGTCAGACCCCGCGCCGTCGTAACGATGATCGGCCGGTGGCCGTCGTCGATGTTGTCGCGGCAACGTCCAATGACCGCTTCGCCGGGTGCCGTGGTGACATGGATAGCCACATCACCAATGAAGAAATCGCCATTGCGGCCCGATTGAGCGTCAGACGTTGAAAAGCTGTTGTGCTCGAACTGGCCGGCACCCAGGGCGCAATCGAGCTTGGCCCCTACCAGGTGTTGCAGCACCGCGCCGGCATACTGCATCCCCGGCGTGTTGCGTTGCCGTTCTTCGGCTTGGGCGATCATGTCGCGCACCAGCGTTCGCAGGCTGCGCGAGGCATCCAGGCGAATCTTGAACGGCTTGGCCGAAAAGAACTCATGCACGCGCTCAATCCAGAACGCTTCAACGGCATCGAGATCGACCGCACCGGCGGCGGCCAGGCCGTTGAGGAAGGCCACATATTCGCGCATGTTGCTGATGCTGCCGCGACTGGTGCGGCCGCCTTCAGCGGCTAAAACGCGGGTAATGTCGTGGCGGTTCAGAACCGCTTGCACAGCGCCACGGCCCAGGCCGAGAACCTGGCCGCCGGCTTCGGTCAGCAGCTCGTCGGGGTTGAGTGGCAGACCCTTTCGGGCGTGCTGCGTGACGACCAGCGCAACGCACAGCGGGCCTTTGCGGTTGAATTTCCGATCTTTGTTGAAGTCCCGCAGGGCCGTTACCAAGTCCGTCATTACGCTGCCTTCTTCTCGACCGCCAGGGCCGCCGCTAACAGCGGTTCTAGGATATGTGCGGCCAGGAAGCGCACGACCGGCACGGCCACGCCATCGCCGGCCAGGTGATAAGCATCGTTGTAGTTCTTGGGCAGCGCGTAGGTATCCGGCAAGCCCATGAGGCGGGCCGCTTCACGCGGCGACAGCAGACGCGAACGAACGCGCTTGCCTTCAATCACCATGATGGTTTGACGGCTTGAACCGCCGGTAGGCGTGCGCAGGCAACCGGCTACGTCATCGAAACGGATTTCGGCGCGTTGCACCTTCTCGCCGTTCGGGCCATCGGCGCGGGTGCGCTTGTAGATCGTGCCGACCTGGCGGCCACCGGCTTTCTTGGCTGCTTCAACTTTCGCCAGGTTTAGCGGGTTCATCATGCCGAGCAGCTTCTTTGTTTCGGCGGCCGTGTGCCAGGTGACGCCGTGCGGCTTATCTTCCACCAGGTCGGCAAAGATCGACGTGCGGGCCGGAGGCGCCGGCAGGTGCCACCATTCCCAAGAGCTTTGCGCACGCTTCGAGAGCTTGCCGTAAGCCTCGACCAGCGCGGACGGATGCCATTCCCCTTCCGGGCCGCTGGCGACCAGGGCGCGAGGAATCGGCGAGGATTTGCGCACGCCGATGATGAACAGGCGCGGCCGCGACTGCGGCAGGAAATGAACGGCGTTGATGACCACGGCACCGAACCGATAGCCGTTGTTCGACAGGGCCGAGCTGATCGCGGCAAAGTCTTTGCCATCGTGCGAGCTAAGGGCGCCGCATACGTTTTCCAGCACCACCAGGCGCGGCGCTCGATCTTCATCCCCCAGGGCTTTGATGAGCTGCCAGAACGGCCAGAAAGTGCCGGAGCGGTCGCCTTTGAGGCCAGCACCGGCACCGGCTAGGGAAAGGTCTTGGCAAGGGAACGAGGCCCAAGCCAAGTCAGCGCCGGCCGGCAGGTCGGCCGTAGTCAGCGCGGCCACGTCGCCGACGCGCAGATGATCGGCGCCCCAATTCGCGGCGTAGCTGGCCGCCTTCTTCGGGTCGAAGTCATTGGCGAGCAGGCATTGCCAGTCGGGGCCAAGGCCGGCGCGGGCCATGCCGCCACCGGCGAAAAATTCATAGAAATTAGCCATTGGCTCCCCCTGCACCTTGCGGGTGCGATGACGAAGCGAGACGCCCCAGGCGTTCCGTCACGGCTTCGGTAATCCAAGTGTTGCGCGATACGCTGCCGGCCCGGCGCGAGCATTCGGCATCAATGGCTTTCAGCACCTCGGGAGTGAGGCGCAGATTGATACGTTCCAGCGCACTAGAGCGCGAATCTTTGCGGTCGGCTTTCATGGGCGCCATTGTGGCGCCATCGTGGCTCAAGGCCAAGGAATTTATTGTAAACGTCGCATAAGTCCTAAGTTGTGCGACAGCGTGCCGCCCTGCCCTTTCCCTGGCGTTTTGTGTCGCGTGTTTTAGTTGCATGAAATAGAATACTTGCGACTAGAACCGGAGACATTACGCCATGAAAGAAAAGAGCGCCGCCGCTGGCCTGCTGCTGGGATATGCCCGCGTCAGCACCGACGACCAGGACTTGACCAATCAACGCGCCGAGCTGCACGCCGCAGGCTGCACGCGCATCTTTGCCGAGAAGATCACCGGCACCAGGCGCGACAGGCCCGAGCTGGCCCGCGTGCTCGATCACTTGCGCCCTGGCGACGTTGTGACCGTGACCAGGCTTGACCGCTTGGCCCGCAGCACCCGCGACCTACTGGACATTGCCGAGCGTATCCAGGCGGCCGGCGCGGGTTTGCGCAGCCTGGCCGAGCCGTGGGCCGACACCACCACCCCGGCCGGGCGCATGGTTCTGACCGTGTTTGCCGGCATCGCCGAGTTCGAGCGTTCCCTAATCATCGACCGCACCAGGAACGGCCGGGAAGCGGCCAAGGCCCGAGGCGTGAAGTTCGGCCCGCGCCCTACCCTCACCCCGGCGCAGATCGAGCACGCCCGCGAGCTGATCGACCGTGACGGCCGGACGGTGAAGGAAGCGGCCGAGCTGCTGGCCGTGCATCGTTCGACCCTTTACCGGGCGCTGGCGCGTGGCGAGGAAGTGACAAAGACCGAGGCCCGCCGACGTGGTGCGTTCGCCGAGGACGCATTGAGCGAGGCCGACGCCCTGGCGGCCGTCGATGATGAACGCCAGGAAGAAGGCCCGGCATTCCTTGATGACGAAGGCCCGGCCGATGACCTGCCGCCGCCGCCGTATCGAACGCAGAGCCTGCCGCAAATCCTGGCGGCCCTGCCCGATGACGAGCTGGCGAGCTGGCCCGGCGAGCTGGCCGACCAGGAGCGGGAACGGCGGCGCAAAATTTAGCGGCTAAAGGCGCTTTTATGGATATTAAAAGAACCTTCAAAAGATGCCCTAAACCTATTGACGCCATCGCGTCAAGGCGGCACAATGTGGCACTGTAAGTTAATATCCTTTTGAGGTGCTATGTGATTATTACCGTAGGCAACACCAAGGGCGGCGTAGGCAAGACAACCCTTGCGGTTCAGATCGCCATTGCCCGCGCCCTGGCCGGGCGTGACGTGTGGCTGATCGACGGCGACCGGCAGGGAACCGCCGCCGCCGCTATCGCGGCACGGGCCGAAGCTGGCCGCCAGCCCGGCATCGCGTGCGCCCAGTATGCGGACGGCCCGGCCTTGCGCGGCCAGGTGCAGCAACAGCGGGACAAGTGGCAAGACATCATCATTGACGCCGGCGGCCGCGACTCGACCGCGCTACGGGCCGCGCTGGTCTTGTCCGATGTTCTGCTGGTGCCATTCGCGCCGCGTTCCTATGACGTGTGGGCGCTGGACGATATGGCCGCGCTGGTCGATGAGGCCCGCAGCGTGCGCGACGGCCTGCGCTGCTATGCCGTGATGAACCAGGCCGACCCCGGCGAGCATTCGGCCGACAACGCCGACGCGGCCGCCGCCGTGGCGGAGGTTCCGCAATTCGAGTATCTGCCGACGCCCATCCGCCGCCGCAAGGCGTTCAGCAACGCCGGCGGCGCTGGCCTGGCCGTGGCCGAGCTGGCCCCACGCGACCCGAAAGCAATAGCCGAGCTTGATAGCCTAGTTGCATCGCTCTTTAATATCCAAAAAATCGCGTAACAGGAGCTTTAGAAATGGCAATCCAGCGCAAACCCAAGACCGGCCCCGCAGCGGCAGAAGATGCTTTCATCCAGGGCGCACCCGACGCTAAGACCGAGGCCACCCCGGCCGCCGTCTATGAGAAGGGCATTGCCAAGGGCAACAAGCGGCAGATCACCTTGACCATATCGCCCGAGCTGCTGCGCAAGGTCGATGAAGTCGCCAAGCGCACCGGCCAGGCCCGTGCCGCCATCATCAATATGGCGATTTTCAACGCCTTGGAAGGCAACATTTTCCAGAGCTAAACAACCTTTCAAGAAGGTTCATTTAATATCCAAAGACATTTTTTAGCGGCTAAAGGGCGGACACCATGAACAACGAGCGCGGGAGCGGGAAGGGGCCGCAGCAGATCGGCGATGCCTTGGGCGATGCCCTAGCCCGGCTGGACTTGGCCCGCCGGACGCAACAGAAGCGCATCGAGGCGGCCGCCCGTCCGGGCGAATCCTGGGAGCAGGCCGCCGCGAGGTTGCGCGAGGAAGAAGCTAAGGCCGAGCGCGGCCGCAGCTCCGTTAGATCAGACCCCCCCGGTCGTTACATCGCCCCCCCCTCACCATCTATCCGCAAGCCACCAGCGGGCGACGAGCAGCCCGATTTTTTCGTGCCGACGCTCTATGACGTAGGAACGAAGGACAGCCGCAGCGTGATGGACGTGGCCGTGTTCCGCTTGTCGAAGCGTGACAAGCGAGCGGGAGAAATGATCCGCTACGACCTGCCGGATGGCTTCGTAGAAGTCACCGCCGGCCCCTATGGCATGGCATCCATTTGGGATTACGACCTAGTGCTGATGATGGTGTCGCACTTGACCGAGGCCATGAATCGTTACCGCGAGGGCAGGGGAGAGAAGCCAGGCCGCACCTATCGGCCCCATGTGAGTGACATTCTCAAATTCTGCCGCCGTGGCGACGGTGGCAAGCAATCCGACGAGGTGGAAAACGCCCTAGACCGGCTCAAAGGCACCACTATCAAGAGCGTGCGCGAAAGCCCGGCCACCAATGGCCGCAGGGCTATCCGCGAGGTCAAGGCCGAGGGCTTGATTAGCGATTACACGGTGTTGTCGCACACCGACACCGGCAAGGTTGCTTCTGTCGAGATCGAGGCCCCCAGGTGGCTTTACAAGGAAGTGACGGAAGGCAAACGGCCGGACGTGCTGACCGTCCATCCCGATTACTTCCTGATTGATCCGGGCATCGGCCGGTTCCTGTACCGCCTCGCCCGCCGTGCCGCAGGCAAGAATGAAGCCCGCTGGCTGTTCCGAACGATATACGAACGCAGCGGCAGCGCGGGAGAGTTCAAGAAATTCTGCTTCACCGTGCGCAAGCTGATCGCCGCCAACGACCTGCCAGAGTACGACCTAGCCGAGGAGTCGGGGCAAGCTGGCCCGCTCCTTGTGATGCGCTACCGTGGCTTGCTTGAAGGCGCAACGCCTGACGGTTCCTAATGTACGGAGCTGCGACTAGGGCAAAATGCCCTAGCAGGGGGAAGGGGCCGAAAAGGCCCCTTTTCTGTGGATAGCCCGTACATTGGGAACCCGAAGCCGTACATTAGGAACCGCAGCCCGTACATTGGGAACCCGAAGCCGTACATTAGGAACCGGCCTCCATCGTAAGCTGTTGATTTACAAAGAGAAAACGGCAGTTTTTCCGCCTAAAACTCTTTAAAACATATTAAAACGCTTAAAACCCGCCTGGCCTGTGCATAAGTCATGGCCAACAATCTGCCCAAGATCGTTAGATCAGACCCCGGTCGTTACATCGCCCCCCCTCAAGCCGACAGCGCGAACCGAACCGCCGCAACGCCCTACGGGCGCGCCTGCCCTCCGGTCGCTTCGCTCCCTTCGCCCCGCCGCTTCGCGTCGGCCTATCGCGGCCGCTGGCCGCTCATAAATGGCTGGCCTGCGGCCAGGCATCTACCAGGCGCGGCACGCCGCGCCGGTGCCAGCTCCACCGCCTGCGCCCACATCCAGCACCGCGCCCGCTGAAAGGCCGTCAAAAAGCGGTTTAGCAGGGAAAAGCAGGCAGGCCGACCGCCTGCGCTCAACTCGAACACCTGCGCGGGCTGGAAGGCCGCAAAGGTTGAACGCCAAGAAAGAAGGGCCGCCAGGCTATCGAGCTGGCCAGCATCGCCACATCCGACGATGACGACCGCCAAACAATGCGCCCAGGCGCACAGGGACGCGCAGGAGGCGTGAAAGAGGGCGAGGGTAGGGGATAGGTGCCGCCGACCCTAGAAAACGCCGCCACGGGCCACACAGGGCCGAATTTCGACCGTCACGCGCTCCCGGCCGGGCCGACCCCAAGAACCGGGCGAAAATAACCGCTTGCATAATAATAAGAAGAATAGTATTATTATTCTTATCTTATCCACCGGAGCCAAGGCCATGACGCAGCAAGCCCCCCAAATCCCCGCCGACGTGCGCGAGCGCATCATTGCCGCCGCCGCCGATCTTTTCGAGCAGTCAGGCCGCCAGACCATGCCCACGGTCGATGCCGTGCGCCGCGCCGCCCGCGTGGATATGAACGCCGCCAGTGCCGTGATGAAGGAATGGCGCAGGGCGCAGACGGCCCAGGCCGCGCCGGTGGCCGTGGCCGTGCCGGAATCCGTGCAGCAGGCCAGCAGCGCGGCCGTAGCGACGATCTGGCAGCAGGCGCAGGAACTGGCGAACGAGAGCCTACGCAGCGCACAGGCCGCATGGGAAACCGAGCGGGTAGAGCAAGACGCCATGCGGCAAGAGCTGGCCGAGGCTTTCGAGCGTCAGGCCGGCGAGCTGGAAGCCCTGCAATCCCGCCTGGCGTCCATCGAGGCCGCCGAAGCGGCCGCACGCGGCGAAGCCGCCGAGCTGCGCGGCCAACTGGCCGCCGCCCAGGAGCAGGCACACACGGCCGAGGCACGCGCCCAGGAGATCGAGCGCCGCGCCGGTGAGCTGCGCACGGAGCTGGACAGAGCGCACCAGACCAGCCAGGCCGCCGCCGCTCAACTCGACCAGGTGCGGGCCGAGCTGGCAAAGGTGCAGGCCAAGGCCGAAGCCGACCAGGACGCGCACCAGGAACAACGCAAGGCCGCAGCAGCCGAAGCGCACCGCATCGCCGAACGTCTCACCGCCGCCCAGGCTGAACGCGACCAGGCCACGAAAGCCGCCGGGCAGGCACGCGAGGAAGCCGCACGCATGGCCGGGCAAATCGACACGCTCAAAGAGCAATCCGCCGCGCTGCTGGCCCGTATCACGCCAGCCGAAGCCAAGCCGACCAGGAAGAAGCCCGGCGGCGAGTGACCGCCCCCCAAGTGTCAAGATATGGGCGAACGAAAAGGCCGGGAACGCTGATGCGTTTCCCGGCCTTGATGTTGACATTTGAGGGGCGATTTAGCGGCTAAAAAATATCCTTTGAATATTAAAGGCCGCTTTCTTCACTCTGCATTGCCATCGTTGTGCCGCCGCCAGGCGGCCAGGTCTATCACGTCCGCCGTGCGCTTTGTGGCGGCCTGCATCGGCGTGGGCTTGTCCGGCGCGGCGCTGGGCTTGGGCCGCACCAGTTCCGCGAAGAACGACCAGGCGAAGATGAAGGGCAGCAGCGGCAGCACCAGGACGAAGCCGACCAGGCGGGCCAGAGCGAGGCCAACCGGCCGCAGGAAGGCCAGGGGCCGGCGCAGCAGATCGAGCAGCGCACCGCCGACCAGCCACACCGGCGCGAACAGGACGAACACCGCCGCAAACAGGGCAGGGAACAGCCGCCGCAGGAACCACGCCAGGGCGATGACACCGAGAACCGCCGCGATGATGAACGCCATACGTCATCCCTCAACTATG
>JALOAI010000032.1 GCA_023228945.1 Pigmentiphaga sp.
CGGCAGGTCACGTTAATGTCGGGGTTGTAGCCACCATTAGCGATCACGACCTCTACCGGCCACCTTCCTCCCCGAAGTTTCTTTCATCCTCGGGGGTGGCGGCAACCTCCATGACCGTTAATGTGAACGAGAGGGCTCTTCCATCGCCAGGGGTGGCGGCAGCCGCCATGATCGTTCGGCAGCGTCCGACACGCGCCTTGCCGGATCCTGCGCGAAACCAAGGAGGTTGACGGCCCGCGCCCCTCGCTGATGCGATGTCCTTGGCACCGCGCCGGCGCTTCAGCGGGCAGGCCGCGTCGGCGGGAAACGTGGCCGCGCACTGCGCCCTAGGGCGCAGATTCTGTTTGGCGACACTATGGTTGGGGCAAGGCTCGCGGCCCGGGGCCTGGCCCGGCCTTGCGGGCGAAGGCTTCGGCGGATGCGCCGGGACAGGATCGGCGGCCTCGCGACTCATCGCCGCGGCGACGCGCAGGCTGGTGCGCTATCGTGAGGAACGGATTGCGAATAGCCCGGACGGCGGTCAGTCCACCCGGCCGGCGGTCTCGATGAACTCGATCTTGTAGCCGTCCGGATCCTCCACGAAGGCGATCACCGTGGTGCTGTGCTTCATCGGCCCCGCTTCGCGTACGACCTTGCCGCCCCGCTGGCGCACTTGCTCACAGACGGCGGCGGCATCGGACACTTCCAGCGCGATGTGGCCATAGCCGGTGCCGATCTCGTAGCTCGAGGTGTCCCAGTTGTGAGTCAGTTCGAGCACGGCGCCCTCGGATTCGGGCTGGTAGCCGACGAAGGCCAGGGTAAAGCGGCCTTCGGGATAGTCTTTGCGGCGCAGCAACTGCATGCCCAGGACGCGGGTGTAGAAATCCAGCGAGCGCTCGAGGTCGCCGACGCGGAGCATGGTGTGCAGAATACGCATGGTGGTATCTCCTAGAAATCGGGCAGGACGCCCGGGTCGATGGCCCGCAGCGCCTCGCGGGCGCTGCGGTAATCGGGCATCAGGGTCTCGACCTGGGCCCAGAAACCCGGCCCGTGGTTCATCTCTCGCAGGTGCGCGAGTTCATGAATGATGACGTAGTCGATCAGGTGCGGGGCAAAGTGCACCAGTCGCCAGTTCAGCCGGATCCGCCCGCTACTGGAGCATGAGCCCCAGCGGGTGGCCGCCGACGAGAGCCGCCAGCCGGCGATACTCAGGCCCGTGCGAGCCAAGGCCGCCTGCAGGCGATCACCCAGTACCGCCTGGGCGCGCTGCCGCAGCCAGGCCTGCACGCTGTCGCGGATGCGCTCGGCGCTGGCGTCGGCCGGCAGGGCCAGCCAGAGTACATCGCCCTCGGCGGGCTGGTCGAGGGCTCCGGCGAAATGCGTTGGCGCATTGCCGGAGGTCCGCATTTCGATGGTGGCGCCGAGATAGGGCAGCCGGCCGCCGTTTTCCCAGCGGGTGCCGTGCTGGTGCCAGTGTTCGCGTCGTTCCTTCCAGTTCTGGAGGTGGCGCAGGATCCAGTCGCGCCGTTCGTGGAGCAGGCGTTCGATCTCGGCCCCGCCCACCCAGGTGGGCGCCGTCACGCGCAGGCCGCTCTCGCCCACGCTCAAGCCTATGGTGCGGCGTCTTGAGCGGCGCAGCAGGTAGGGAACCGCAACGCCGTCGAAGACGACTTCGAGTTGGCCGGCTGTGCGCGGCGCGGGGGCGGTTGGCGTGGGAGGCGAAGGGGGGCGAGCGTCGGGACGCCCCGGTTTCGGCGTGGTTGGAGCCATACCGAACAAATCGAGCTGGCGCGGTGCGCTAGCCATAGCGGTGCGGGCTCAGCCGCCGCATCTCGCCTTCGATCCATTCCTGGACTTTGGCGTTGAGCGCCGTGGCGCTCAGGCCGGCGGAATCGATGGGCGGACCGATGGAAACCGTGATCAGGCCCGGCCGCTTGATGAAGGCGTTGCGTGGCCAGAACTCTCCGGCATTGTGCGCGATGGGAATCACGGGGACTCCGGCTTGCGCGGCCAGGCGGGCGCCGCCGGCCTGGTAGCGCCCCACCTGGCCGGGCGCGACCCGCGTGCCTTCGGGAAACAGGATGGGCCAGCGGCCCTCGGCCATCTTTTTGCTGCCCAACTGAAACACCTGTTCCATGGCGCCACGGCGGTCGCTGCGGTCGATGGCGATCATGTCGAGCAGCGCCAGGCCCCAGCCGAAGAAGGGCACGCGGTGCAGCTCGCGCTTGTAAATGAAGCAGAGCTGGCGCGGCATATAGGCGGGAAGCCAGAGAGTCTCCCACGCCGACTGGTGTTTGGCGAGCACCACCGCGGGAGCGTCGGGCAGGTTCTCCCAGCCGCGGACTTCCCAGCGGATCCCGCAGATGGCGCGGGCGCCGAGGACGGCCAGACGTGGCCAACCCACCGTGAAGCGATAGCGCCAGGGCTGGGGCAGGGGGGCGCAGGCCAGGCAGGCGAACGCGTATGGGATGACGGTGACGATCAGGAACAGCAGGTAAACCGCAGAACGCAGCCGGGCCATCAACGGCTCTCCAGATACTGGGCGACGGCGGCAAGGTCGTCGAAGACCTGGGTGTGCGGGGGAAGGTCGGGGTGAGTGGCGGCGGCGCAGCCATTACCCGTGCGCACCAGTAGCGGCTGCGCGCCGGCGCTGGCCGCCGCCTGCGCATCGCGCAGCGAGTCGCCCACCGCCGGCACGGCGTCGAGAGGCGTATCGTACCGGCGGGCGATGTCGTGGAACAGGCCCGGCAGCGGCTTGCGGCAGGTGCAGCCGGCATCGGGGACATGCGGGCAGATGAAGAAGGCGTCGATCTGCCCCCCTTCGCGCGCCAGCTCCCGCCGCAGCTTGGCATGCATGGCGTTGAGCTCGGTAATGCCGAACAGGCCACGCCCCAGCCCCGACTGATTGGAGGCCACGACCACGCGCCAGCCCGCGCGATTGAGCTGGGCGATGGCGGCCAGGCTGCCCGGCAAGGCGATCCATTCGTCCGCCGTTTTCACGAACTGGCGACTGTCCTGGTTGATAACGCCATCGCGGTCGAGGATGACCAGTTTCATCGCGTCTCCGGAGTCAGGCGAGCCGGCCGAGGTCGGCGACTTGATTCATCAGGGCGTGCAGCCGGCCGAGCAGGGCCAGCCGATTGGCGCGGACGGCGGGATCGTCGGCCATGACCATGACGTCGTTGAAAAACGCATCGACGGCGTCGCGCATGCTGGCGAGCTTGGACAAAGCCTGGGTGAAGTTGGCTTCGGCCAAATCGCGGCCCACGTGCGGCTCGAGCGCCGAGAGATCGATGGCCAGGCGTTGTTCCGCGGGTTCCTGCAGCAGGGCGGCGTTGAGCTCGCCGGCTTCGTCGTTAGCCTTCTTGAGCAGATTGGCGATGCGCTTGTTGGCGGCCGCAAGGCTGGCGGCCTCGGGCAAGCGCTGGAAGGCCGCCACCGCGGCTACGCGGGCCGGCACTTGGTGCAGGGCGGGCGATACGGCCAGCACGGCGTCGATGACGGGGCGATCGTAGTGGGATAGAAGCTGATTGCGATAGCGTTCGTCGATGAAGTCGCGCAGGGCCTGGCGCACGCCAGGCAGCTCGGCGGCCGGCAGGACGGCTTCGCCCAGCCCTGCGAGCGCGGTGGTGAGCGCCCCCTCGAGGGTGAGCGCGGGCTGCGGATCGCAGGGGTCGATATGGCCGCCGGCCGCCAGTTGTTCGAAGGCGCTGATCACGCCCAGAGCGGCTCGGCGCAGGCCGAAAGGATCGCGGTCGCCGCTGGGCAGCTGGCCGATGGCCCAGATGCCCGCCAGGGTTTCGAGGCGTTCGGCCAGGAACAGGACGGCGGCCACGGCATGTTCGGCATCAACGGGGGCGTCGAGGCGGATCTGGTATTGCTGGCGCAGGGCGACGACCACGGCCTCGGGCTCGCCATCGTGGCTGGCGTAGTAGGCGCCCATGATGCCCTGCAGCTCGGGGAACTCGCCCACCATCTGGGTGACGAGATCGGCCTTGGCCAGCAGCGCGGCGCGCTCGGCCAGCGCCGCCGCATCCAGGCCGAGCTGGCCCGCAATGGCCTGGGCCAGGCGCGCCACGCGGCGGCTGCGCTCGAGCTGGGTGCCCAGCCGGTTGTGATAAACCACCGCGTCGAGCAGGGGCAGCCGGCTGGCCAGCGTGGCCTTGAGGTCGGTTTCGAAGAAAAAACGGGCGTCGGCCAGGCGGGGGCGTACCACCCGCTGGTTGCCTTGCACGATGTTGGCGGGATCGTCGAGCGTCATGTTGCTGACGATCAGGAAGCGGTTGCCGAGCCGCCCGCTGGCGGCGTCGAACAGCGGAAAATACTTTTGGTTGAGCCGCATCGTCAGAATGAGGCACTCGGGCGGTACTTCGAGGAAGTCGGCCTCGAATTCCCCGACGTAGACCGCGGGACGCTCGACCAGCGCGGTGACTTCGTCCAGCAGGGTCGCAACGTCGGCTTCGTCGCCCAGCGAAGCGCCCAGCTCGCCGGCGCGAGCGCGCAACTGCCGATCGATCAGCGCGCGCCGCGCCTCGTACGAGGCGATCACGGCGCCATCGTGCGCCAGCGTGTGTTCGTAGCGCTCGGCGTCGGTGATGCTGAGGGTTGGCTGGCTGGCCTGGAAACGGTGCCCCTGGGTCAGGCGATCGGCGGTGAGCCCCAGCGCCGTGACCGGGATCACGGTAGCGCCGTGCAGCGCCACCAGGCTGTGGGCGGGCCGTACGAAACGCACGGTGGTCTCGCCGTCGGCCAGTTGGTAGGTCATGGTCTTGGGGATGGGCAGGCCGGCGAGGGCGGCGTCGAGCGCGGCCTGCAGGCCGGCGGCAAGGCTGGCGCCCCGGGCCGTGCCTTCATAGATCAGGGATTCCTGTTTGCCATCGTGTTCACGCAGCAGTTGCGCGGGATCGACATTGTGCCAGCCCTTGGCGGTGAGCTTCTTGAGCAGGGCGGGAGTGGCTGCGCCCTGCTCCGTCAGCCCTACCTTGACCGGCATTAGTTTTTCGCGGAAAGCCCGGTCGGGCGCCTGGCCTCTGACGGCGGAGAGCCGGACGGCCAGCCGGCGCGGCGTGGCAAACGAGGTGACGGTGGCGCCATCGGCCAGCAGGTTGTTGCCGCGCAGGCCGGCTTCGATGCCGGTGGCGAAGGCCGCGCCCAGGCGCTGCAGGGCCCTGGGCGGCAGTTCCTCGGTGAGGAGTTCGACCAGCAGGGGTTGGACGTCGAGGGGCTCGCTGGACATCATGCGGCTTCCTTGGCAGCAATGGAACGGGAGCCGGCCAGCATCGGAAAGCCGAGCCGCTCGCGGGAATCGTAGTAGGCCTGGGCCACGGCTCGCGACAGGTTGCGGATGCGGCCGATATAGGCGGCGCGTTCGGTCACGCTGATGGCGCCGCGGGCGTCGAGCAGGTTGAAGGTGTGTGCCGCCTTGAGCACCGACTCGTAGGCCGGCAGGGCCAGCGGCTGTTCCAGGTCGAGCAATTGGCGGGCCTGGGTTTCGTAGTCGGTGAAATGGGTGAACAGAACCTCGGCCGGCGCATGCTCGAAGTTGTAGGTGGATTGCTCCACTTCGTTCTGGTGAAAGACGTCGCCGTAAGTGACCACGGTATCGCCGTGCCGGGTCCAGACCAGATCGTAGACGCTTTCCACGCCCTGCAGGTACATCGCCAGGCGTTCCAGGCCGTAGGTGATCTCGCCGGTGATGGGCTTGCAGTCGATGCCACCCACCTGTTGGAAGTAGGTGAACTGGGTGATCTCCATACCGTTGAGCCAGACCTCCCAGCCCAGGCCCCAGGCGCCCAGCGTGGGATTCTCCCAATCGTCTTCGACGAAGCGGACATCGTGCGCCGCGGGGTCGATGCCGATGGCGCGCAGCGACTCGAGATAGAGCTCTAGGATATCGGGCGGAGCCGGCTTGAGCACGACCTGGTACTGATAATAGTGCTGCAGGCGATTGGGGTTTTGCCCGTAGCGGCCGTCTTTGGGACGGCGCGACGGTTGTACATAGGCGGCACGCCACGGCTCGGGGCCCAGCGAACGCAGGAAGGTGGCGGTGTGCGAGGTACCGGCGCCGACTTCCATGTCGTAAGGCTGCAGCAGGGTACAACCGCGGTTGCCCCAGTAGTCTTGCAGGCGCAGAATCAGTTGCTGAAACGTAAGCATGGTGTCGTGGCAGTGATAGGCGAACGGGCCGGGCGGCCCGCGCCCGACAAACCCCCTATTCTACCGTTTGCGGGCCAGCGCGGTCGCCAAGGGCGGCGAGCTCCGCCTTGAACCCGCGCGCCAACTTGGGCAGAATGAGCCGTTATCCGCCGCGTGGCGTGTCACCACCGCCGTCTGCCGGCCGCGGTTTGTCGCTTTCCCGTTTCCCTCCGGAGTCCGCCTAGTGCAGTTTGCCGTCCCGCCTCCTCGATTTTTCTTTATTCCCCAGTTTCTCCTCCGAGTGGCCTTGACCGCGATCCTGGCGGTGCTCTGGACATTCGCCATGGCTCCGGCCTCGGCCGCCGTGGCGCCCGAGGCGGCGCCAGCCGCCGCCAGCGCCGAGGCACCTACCTTGCAAGGGCTGGTGCAGTTGCTTGAAGATCCGGCGGCGCGTGAGCGCCTGATCGGCGAGTTGCGGCAACTGGCCGATCAGCCGGCGGCCAACACCAAGCCGGCCGCCGCGGCCGTCGCGCCTCCCGCGGATGATTCACTGCCGGCAAGGCTGGCGGATCATTCGCAACAGTTCCTGCAAGGCCTGGCCGACGACGCGCGCACCGCGGTGACGCTGTTCCAAGACCTGGGGTCGCTGACCGACGAAGACTCCTGGTGGGAAGCCTGGTTCGTATCGCTTTGCGGCGTCGCGCTGGTCATCCTCGCCACCGTGATCGCCTATGCGATTTTCCGCACCATTGCACGCCGGGGATATCAGATACTCGACCAGCGCGTTGCCGTACAGCGGCAGCGCTACGAGGCCGAGCGGGCCGCGGCCCTCGAGGCTGGCGTGCCCCAGGCCGCGCATGGCGGCCGAACGTGGTTCCTCCTGCAATGGCGGCGGGTCCTGGCCATCCTCGGCGCGCTGCTGATCGACATCCTCTGCGTGCTGGTGGCCGCGGCCGCCGGGTACGGCGCCACCATGCTGGTGGGCGGCTACTTCGGCCAGGTCGGGGTTTTCGAGCCCTTGTTCCTCAACGCCTTCATAGTGACGGAAATCACCAAGGCGCTCGTGCGTGGCGTGTTCGCCACCCGCTTTCCCGATCTGCGGCTGTTTCGCATGGCCGACGAGGTGGCGTTGTACTGGTACCGCTGGCTGGCCGTCCTGATCTCCCTGGTGGGCTACGGCACGCTGCTGCTGGTGCCGATGCTGCAAATGATGTTCACGCCGGCGGTGGGCCATCTCGTCGGCCTGCTGCTCATGGTCGGCGTCTATATCTACGCCGTGCGGGTGATCTGGCGCAATCGGGTCGTGCTGCGCGACCGCTTGCTCGGCCGGGCCAAATCCGCATCTTCCGCCTTGTTCGGCACCTTGCTGCGCATGTTGGCCCGCTCCTGGCACGTCCTGGCGCTGGGCTACTTTACCCTGCTGCTGGTGGTAAGCCAGGTCGCGCCCGAGCGGGCATTGCCATTCATGGCCGGCGCCACCGTGCAAACATTGGTGGCGGTGGGCCTTGCCCTGCTGCTGTCCATGCTGCTGACCGCACTGCTATCGCGCCGGATCCGCCTGTCCGATGAATGGCGGGCGCGCTTGCCGCTACTCGAAGCCCGCCTGAACTCCTATGTGCCCGCGGTATTGCACGGTGCCCGCCTGGCCATCCTGGTGGTGGCCGCGCTGGTGGTACTCGATGCCTGGCGAGTGTTCCGGCTGGCCGAGTGGCTGGGCTCGGCGCAAGGGCAGGCTTTGCTCAGCACGGTCATTCGCGTCGCCATCGTTCTCGCGCTGGCGGCCTGCGCCTGGGTCGTGCTCGCCAGCGTCATCGAGCATCGCATCAGCGCGCTGCCGGGTGCCGATGGGGCAAGCGCACGGGAGCGCACTTTGCTGGCGCTGTTCCGCAATGCGGTGTTGATCGTGATCGTCACGCTCACCACCCTCGTGGTGTTGTCGCAGATCGGCATCGACATCGGCCCGCTCATCGCCGGCGCGGGCGTCATCGGCCTGGCCATCGGCTTTGGCGCCCAGAAACTGGTGCAGGACGTCATTACCGGGGTTTTCATCCAGGTCGAAAACGGGATGAATCAGAACGACGTGGTGGAAGTGGCGGGGGTGTTCGGGACCGTCGAGAAAATCACCATCCGTTCGGTCAGCCTGCGCACGCTGGATGGCGGCCTCCATATGATTCCGTTCTCGTCGATCGATAAAGTGTCCAATCACATGCGGGACTTCTCGTATCACCTGGGGCACTACACGATTTCGTATCGCGAAAGCGTGGAAGACGCCATCGTGCATCTCGAAGCCGCTTTCAAGGAACTGATGGAAGACGAGGTGCTGGCACCGGAGGTCCTGGAAGATATCAGCATCCCCGGCGTGACCTCGCTCGACGACCGTGGCGTGACCATCCGGGTGCTCATCAAAACCACACCGGGAATGCAATGGGCGGTGCAGCGCGGCTACAACCGCCTGGTCAAGAAGCATTTCGGCGCGGCCGGCATCGAGTTGTCCTACCCGCACACGGTGGTTTACTTCGGCCAGGACAAAAACGGTTATGCGCCGCCCGCGCGGGTACGGGCAATGGTGGCGCAGGCCGGCGAAGGCCAGACGATCGACGCCGATCTGCTATCCGACGGCAAGGCGCTGGCCCCCGGAGTCACACCGCGTGCATTGCGCCCGTCCAGCCATCGCTCCCAAGACGTGCTGGGCAACGAGCTGGATACCGTGGTCGACGACGAAGGCGAGCGCAAGGAGGAGCCCGCGCCGCAGCCCAAGCGCACCTGAATTCATGGGCCGCCCTCGTGATTCAGAGGGTGTTGCGAAAGGTCTGCCCCGAACCCGTGCCACCCTGAGCCGCGCGGCCGGCCCTCGGGGGCTTGGGACATTGGAGGGCGCCGTGGCTCGGGCCGGCGGGCGGGGTTGGCCGCCACCAAGAGCGATACCGGAGCCGCCTGGCCCCGACCGGGGGGCGGGGGACATTGGAGCGCTCGACTGCCCACGCCTCCCGGTCGGGGCCAGGCGGCGTCTCAAGAACTCCAACTCGTTGGTTTACCAGGACTGCGCTCGCTCGTTTGCATGAGCCTTCAACGATAGATCGTCGGCAAAGCCTCGGCCGCGACGGCCTGGCCAAGAATCAGGCCCGCCACTCGCGACAGTTCGGTGGGATCGCCGCTGGCCAGAAAACGATGGCCGGACGCTGCCGCGGGCCCGGCGTGAAGCGTCCCGTGGGCCTCCAACTGGCGACGAAGTTGCTTCGCCACCGCGGGACCGGTCTCCAGGATGGGGATATCGGGCCCCGCCACCTGGCGCAGCACCTTCCGCAGGAAGGGAAAATGCGTGCAGCCGAGCACCAGAACATCGGCCCTCGCGGCCAGCAACGGCTCCAGCACCTCGGCCACCGCCCGCCGGGTGGAGGAACCGTGCAGTTCCCCCCGCTCCACCAGCATCACCCACTCGGGGCAGGGCCGCAGCATGACTTCGGCGGTTTCCGCCTCTCTTGCCACCAATTGACGAAAACGCGGGCTGGCCAGCGTACCGGTGGTGGCCAGCACGCCGATGCGGCCGCTGCGGCTCAGGCGCGCCGCCGGCTTCACCGCCGGTTCGATGCCGATCACGGGAATGCCGGGATGGCGCTCGCGCAGCTGCGTGATGGCCGCCGCCGTGGCCGTGTTGCACGGCACCACGATGGCCTTGACGCCTTCGCCGCGAAAATATTCGCCCAGCACTTCGGCGCGCGCCACCACGGCGTGGCGCGACTTCTCGCCATAGGGAACGTGCGCGGTGTCGGCAACATAGATCAGGCGTTCGGCGGGAAGCTCGGCGCGTACCGCCTGCCAGACGCTCAGGCCGCCCACGCCGGAGTCGTAGAGACCGATCGGTGCCTCGGCGGGCAAAGAGAAATCGCGGAGAGGCATCGCGACAAACGAGAACGAAACGGAGAGAGCGCCAGTTTACTTGGCCAGCGTACTGGCCAGAGCGATGCCGCGTTCACGGCAGGCGGCGAGCGCGCGCTGCATGAGTTCGCGCTGCACCACGGCGCGCCCCCCGTCGGTCGTGCGGATCTGGGCGGTGATGGTGGCGATCGCGCCGTTGACTTGTTCGACACCCAGAATGGTGAGCTCGCCCAGGGTCAGCTCCTTCCACTTGGGGTCCTCGCGCAGATCTCGACCGATTTCGGCCAGCACGGCCAGCAGCGGTGCCGGATCGGTGTCGGTAGGCAGGGCCAGGCGGATGACGGCCAGGCCCAGTCCGCGATTGAAGTTGTTCACTGTGGTGACCGCGCTGTAAGGCACCAGAAACAGCGAGCCGTCGCCGGCCCGCAGGCGCACGGTGCGTAGCGACAAGCCCTCCACCGTTCCCGACACGCCCGCCAGGTTGACCTGGTCGCCCACCTGCATACTGTTCTCGAGCAGGAGGAACAGCCCGGTCATGAAATCCTGGACCAGCTTTTGCGAACCGAAACCGATGGCCAGGCCGAAGATGCTGGCGCTGGCCAGCAGCGGCGTGGTGTTGACCCCCAATTGGCTGAGCGCCGTGAGCAGCACGACCAGGCCGATCGCCAGCAGCAGCAGAATCCGGATGATGGGCACCAGGGTGCGCAGGCGTGCCGCGCGTTGCGTATCACCGGCGAGCGTCCAGCGCCGGACCCGGCTTTGCAGGGCCAGCGACAAGCCTTCCCAGGCGACGATGGCGGCCACGATGGCCAGCGCGATGGTGATGACGGCACTGAACAAACGGCCGCCCAGCGAGCCGGGGCGCAGGGCTTCCGCCACCGGTAAGCCCCAGGCGTAAAGCATGCCCACCAGGGTGGCGGCGATGATGCCGCTCAGGATGAAGCCCCGCAGCAAACGGCGGTAGCGGTGCAGATGCTGGGCGGGGATGGCGGCCAGAACGGGATCGAGCTGAGCTTCCCAGCGCTCGAGCAGGCCGGCGATGGCGATCCATAGCATGCGGGCCAGCAGCAGCACCAGCGCGGTCCGGCCGGCCACATTGGCGGCGCGGACCAGGCCATCGGTGGCACTGAAGGTCCAGGTGAGCCAGAACAGGACGAGCAGCAAGGTGGCCAGGCCGGGCCAGATCTGGGCCAGCCACAGCCGCCACTGCGTCCATCGCCCATCTTGCCTGGCGCCGCCCGTCAGCCAGGCGCGCGTGTTGGGCCGCATTTGCCAGACGAGGACGATCAGCCAGAGGTGGACGAGAAGCCCGACCACCTTGGTGCACAACGTGACCAGGTTGGCCGGCGCGCCCAGCACATCGATGACGCCGGCCCCACCCAGGCCGACGGCCATGAGCACCAGAATGCCGGTAAGCGCGCGATTCAGCGTGAGGGCGGAGGCATCGCCGAGGGGCAGCAGCCGGACTTCGGCATGGCGTGGCGCCAGCGCCAGGTTGGCCAGCACCAATCCCGCGGCGGCCAGCAGCCACGCCTGCGCGGCGGGATACGCCAGGCGGTCGACCATGGCCGTGGCCAGCCAGGCCACCTGGGCCTGCAGGACGGAGAGCACGACCAGGGCGGCCAGCCACGGCAGGGCGTGCAGTACACCGTTGGCCAGCGCATAAGGCAGTCGCCAGAACGCCAGAGCGCCCTGGCCCGCCGCCGGAGTCTCGGCCAGCCGCATGGCGTGGGAATACAGGATGTGGCGCGGCCGCCGCAGCAGCCGCGCCAGCAAGGTTTGTGCGACCAGGGCCAGCGCCAGCAGGGTTGCCAGCGCCAGCAGCGCTTGGCGGACTTCGCCGGCGGCCGGGCCGGCGATCGTTTGCCACCACACCGCCGCCTGGCCGGACTCCAGCGGATCGATCGCCACCGCATGCCACTGACGGGCAAGATCTGCCTGCCAGCGCTGCGCCCAGGCAAAAACCTGAGCGAGCAAACCATCGCTGGCCAAGGGGTCAGTCATCAGCCGCCCTGGGAGGCAGCGAACGCACTGAGCGTGGGCGCGTCGCCACCTCAGCCTCCGCCCGGCCGCCCGAAGGAGGCTGAAGCCCCCCCGGGGGGCAGCGAACACAGTGAGCGTGGGGGCTGTTCCACCTTTCCGCCCGGCCGCCCGAAGGAGGCTGAAGCCCCCCCGGGGGGCAGCGAACACAGTGAGCGTGGGGGCTGTTTCATTTCAGACTCCGAGGTAGCCGCTCAGGGTCTCGGGCTCCCGCTCCAGCTCGGCGGCGGAGCCGGCCAGGACCAGCCGGCCTTTTTCCATCACCACCAGGCGATCGGAGTTGGCCATGACGGTGCGGTAGTTGCGATCGACCACCAGCGTGGCCAGCCCCGTTCTACGGATTTCGCCGATCACGCGCCAGATCTCGGCCACGATGAGCGGCGCCAGGCCCTCGGTGGCCTCATCGAGGATGATCGCATCGGGATTGGTCATCAGCGCGCGGCCGATCGAGAGCATTTGCTGCTCGCCGCCCGATAACTGGTTGCCCAGGTTCTCCAGGCGCTCGCTCAAGCGTGGAAACGTGGCCATGATGCGATCGTAGGTCCAATCGACTTGCCCCTGGGAGCCGGCGCGGGCCGACATCAGCAGATTCTCGCGGACGGTGAGGGTCGGGAAAATGCCGCGGCCTTCGGGCACGTAGGCGATCCCCAGCTTGGCCACCTGGTAGGGCTTGCCTTTGGAGAGATCCCGGCCCTGGACGCGGATGCTGCCGCGTCGTTGCGTGACGTGGCCGAGCAGGGTCCGGATCAGGGTGGACTTGCCCATGCCGTTGCGGCCCAGCAGGCCGACCGTCTCGCCGCGCCGCAGGGAAAAGTCGATGCCATGCAGGATATGGCTGCTGCCGTACCAGGCATGGATACCTTGGGCGTCGATGAGAAGTTCGGAGTTCGTCATTCTGGTTTTCCAGCGCGCCTCAGCGCGTAGGGGAAGCTTTCATCAGTGTTCGCCGAGATAGGCATTCTGGACGTCGGGATTGCTGCGCACGGCGTCTGGCTGGCCAGAGGCCAGGACGGTGCCATTGACCATGACCGTGATGCGGTCGGCAACGGCAAAGACGGCGTCCATGTCGTGCTCCACCAGCAAAATCGCATGATCGGCCCGCAAGGCGCGCAGCAATTCCAGCATGCGCTCGGATTCCTCGGCGCCCATGCCAGCCAGGGGCTCGTCGAGCAGCAAAACCTTGGGCTGGGTGGCCAGGCACATCGCGACTTCGAGCTGGCGCTTCTGGCCGTGCGACAGCGCGGATGCCGGCAGATGGCCGACCCGCGTGAGCCCGGCGCGGTCGAGGGCGTGCGCGGCACGCTCGCTGCTTTGCGCGCAATGATCGGCATTCTCCCAGAAGCGCCAGGGCCGTTGGCGGAGCGCCTGGGCCGCGAGCCGGCAGTTCTCGAAGACGGAGAGGGGGAGGAAAACGTTGTTGCGCTGATAGCTGCGTCCCAGGCCGGCCAGGGCCCGGCGCGGCTGGGGTGCGCCGGTGACGTCGTTGCCAGCCAGCCAGACGCGGCCCTTGGTCAGCGGCAACTCGCCGGACAACAGGTTGATGACGGTGGATTTGCCGGCGCCGTTGGTGCCGATCACGGCGTGGATCTGGCTGCGGTCGAGATCGAGCGAAACGTTCTCGACCGCCCGCAGTGCGCCGAAGTAGCGGCACAGGCCTTCGGCCTTGAGCAGGGTTTCGGTCATGGTGTCGCGTCCTTGGATGCCGGTTTGTCGCCGCCGCGCGCGCTGCGCGTATGCCAGACGCGCAGCAGATCGCGCAGGCCCCCGACCAGGCCGTTGGGCATCAGCACGACCACGGCGATGATGGTCAGGCCCAGCAGGAGGGTCCAGTGCTCGGAGATATCCTGGTACCACTCGCCCAGCATGACGAAGGCGAAGGCGCCAACCACCGCGCCGGCCATGCTGCCCAGGCCGCCCAGGATGATCATCATCAGGGCGTCGCCCGATTTGTGCCACGACGCCAATTCGGGATTGACGAACCCGTATTGGATGGCGAAAAGACAGCCCGCGAGCCCTGCAAAGGCGCCGCCGATGACGAAGCTGGCGATCTTGTAGCGCACGGTGGCGAAGCCGGTGGCGCGCATGCGTTGCTCGTTGTGCTTGATGCCGATGAAAGCGTGGCCGAGGCGCGAACGCAGGATGAGGTGGAGCAGGCCCAGAGTGATGGCCAGCAGGGCCAGCACGAACCAATAGAACTGCGCGGAGTTCTCGAGATCGACGAACTGCCAGCCGAACAGCGAGAACTCGGGACGCATGTAGATATAGGTGCCATCGCTGCCGCCGAAGAACGGCACATCATGGAAGATGAAGTACACCAGTTGCGCGAAGGCCAGGGTGACCATGATGAAGTAGATCCCCCGGGTGCGCATCACCAGCGCACCAATGACGAGTGCCAGCAGCGCGGCGGCCGCCATGGACCCGAGCAGGATCCACCAGCCGTTGGCGACTTCATACTCCGGGGTGAGGACGTACACCATGTAGGCCGCGGCACTGAAGAAGGCGGCATGGCCCAGGCTCACCAGGCCGGTGTAGCCCACCAGCAGTTGCAGGCTCATGGCGAAGATGCCATAGACCAGGATCTTGGTGGCTAGGCTGAGGTAGTAGGTGCCGCTCCAGGGTTCGGGCGCGAAGGGCAACAGGGCGATCAGGCCCAGGGCGATCAACCAGGCCCAGAAGGTTTTGGTGGTCATGGGTCTAGCTGCCTTGTTTGAACAAGCCTTCGGGTTTCCAGAGAAGGACGATCGCCATCAGGACGTAGATCAGGGCGCCCGCGCCTTCCTGCCAGAACACCTTGCCGAAGGTATCGACGAAGCCGATCAGCAAGGCGGCCACGAAGGCCCCCTTGACGGATCCGATACCGCCGATTACCACGACGACGAAGCTGAGAATGAGGACCGAGTTGCCCATGCCGGGATAGACCGATGACGTGGGAGCCGCGAGCATCCCGGCCAGGATGGCGAGCGCCACGCCACCCGCAAACACGAAACGATACAGCAGGGAAATGTTGATCCCCAGCGATTGCACCATTTCGCGGTTGGTGGCACCCGCACGTACCATCATGCCGATGCGGGTCTTCTTGATCATGAAATACATGCCCACGGCCACCAGCACGCAGATTCCCGACATGAACAGCCGATAGATCGGATAGGTCATGTCGTTGCCGATGGGTATTGTGCCCGTGAGCCAGGCAGGCACGGCCACGCCGTAGACTTCGTCGCCCACCAGGATGCTGCGCAGCTCTTCGAAGACGAGGATCAGGCCGTAGGTCATGAGCACCTGCAACAGGTGCTCGCGCTCGTAGAGGAAGCTGAAGAAGCCCCATTCGAGCAGATAGCCGAAGATCACAGCGAAGATCAGGCCCAGAAGGATGGTGAGCGCGAAGTTGCCCGTGAGTGACGCCAGCGTGAAGGCCATGTAGGCCCCGATCATGTAGAAGCTGCCATGGGCGAGATTGATCACGCCCATGATGCCGAAGATCAGGGTCAGGCCGCTGGCCACCAGAAACAGCAGCAGTCCGTACTGCACGCTGTTCAGGCATTGGATCAGGAAGGTGGTCAGGTCCATGCTGGGTCCGCTTTACTTCAGGCGGCAGCCGCGCGCCGGGTCGCCCAGTTGGGCCACGGCCACTCCCTGGTAGGCGTTGATGCCGTTCTCGACCTTGCGCAGGTAGAGATCATGCACCGGGTTGTGCGATGGCGAGAGGGTCAGCTTGCCGCGCGGACTGTCGTAGGTGGCGCTGCTCATGCCCTTGACCACGGCATCACGGTTGCTGAAGTCGCCCTTGGCTTCCTTCAGGCCGGCATGCAGCATCTGCGCCGCGTCGTAGCCCTGCACCGAGTAGACGTCGGGTGCGCGGTTGAACTTCTTCTCGTAGGCCTCGCGGAAGGATTTGTCCTTGGCCAGGTCGAGGTCGTCGGCGTAGTGCAGGGTGGTGTAGAGGCCTTCGGCGGCCTTGCCTTGCGCCTGCAGCGTGCCGTCGGTGATGAAGCCGGCGCCGTACAGCGAGATGTTGTCCTTCAGGCCCGCCGCGGCGTAGTCGAGCACGAATTTGACCGCGCCGCCGCCGGCGAAGAAGGTGTAGACCGCATCGGGCTTGAGGCTGGCGATCTCGGTGAGCAGCGCCTGGAACTCGACGTCGGGGAAGGGCACGGTGAGGTTGCGGACGACTTTGCCACCGCCTTCCTCGAATCCTTCGGTGAAGCCCTGGACGGATTCATCGCCGGCGGCGTACTTCCAGGTGACGGTGACGGCCGTTTTGTGGCCGAACTTGTCGGCGGCGACTTTGCCCATGGCGTAGCCGGGCTGCCAGTTGCTGAAGGAGCTGCGAAAGATGTTGTTGGAGCACAGCGGGCCGGTGATGGCCATGGCGCCGGCGTTGGGGATGATCAGCAGGGTGTCGGTGTCGTTGGCGACCTTGGCCATCGCCATGGCCACGCCCGAATGCACCGTGCCCACCATCACGTCGACCTTGTCGCGGTTGACCAGGCGGTTGGCGTTCTCGGGGCCCTTGGAGGGGTTGGATTCGTCATCGAGCCGAACGTATTCGATCTTGACGCCGTCGAGGGTGCCGCCCTGCTCGTCGATGTAGAGCTGGAAGCCCTGGTCGATGTTGTTGCCGAGATCGGCATAGGTGCCGGAATACGGCAACATCATGCCGACCTTGACGCTATCCTGGGCGGCCTGGGCGATACCGTGGGCCGACAGGGCCAGCGAGATGCTGCCGAGCAGCGACAATGCTTGTTGGGTGATACGACGCATGATGGATGTCTCCGTATGGGTATCGTCAGTGGGAATGCCGGCTCATCCGGCGGGATGGCGCGCGGCCGACAGGAAGTCGGCGACGGCCTGGATCAAAGCCTCGGGCTGATCACGGTGGGGAGAATGTCCGCACCGTTCCAGCTTGAGGAGTCGGGTCTGGGGCGCCAGGCGCGCAATGGTATCGATCTGCGCCAGGGTGCCGTATTCGTCGTCGCGGCCCTGCACCGCCAGCAGCGGGCAGCGCACACGGGCGATCTCGCATTCGAGATTCCAGGCCTTGAAGGCCGGATCGAGCCAGACGCGGTTCCAGCCCCAGAAGGCGGAATCCGGGTCGGCATGATAGCGCGCCAGTTTGCCGCGCAGATCGGTGGTCAGGTAGGCTTGGCGCGCCACCTCGATGCTGGCCACCGTGATGTCTTCGACGAAGATGTGCGGCGCGGCCGCGATCACGCCCGCCACCCGGTCGGGGTAGGCGCTGGCGAACAGCAGGGCGATCGAGGCGCCGTCGCTATGGCCGAACAGCCAGGGCGGGGTGCTTTGGGTGTCGAGGCCGATGGCGGCAAAGAAGGCCGGCAGGAAATTCCGCGCCTGCCGATGCATGAAGTCCACGGGCCAATGAACTTCGGGCGGCCGCGGCGATGAGCGGCCGTAGCCCCACCGCGAGAGCACCAGGCCGCGGCAGCCGGCGGCACAGGCCTGGCGATGGGGAAAGTCTTTCCAGAGCTCCAGCGAACCCAGCCCTTCGTGCAGGAACACCATGACCGGCGCCTGCGGCGAGGCCTCGCCCACCCAGGCGTATTCGATCTGGTGCCGATGGCCGCTCCAGGCGACCTCGGCAAAACGGACGTCGGTGGCGCTGGCGTGGATCATGCCTCGTCCCCGGCCTCCTGGGCGCGCAGGCGAAAGCGCTGGATCTTGCCCGTTGCGGTTTTGGGGAGATCGTCGACGAAGGCGATCTGGCGGGGATACTTGTGCGGCGCCAGCCGGCTCTTGACGAAAGCCTTCAGTTCGTCATCGAGGTGGACCGGAGTCACGGTAAGGTTCTGGCGCAACACGACGAAGGCCTTGGTGCGCGTCAGGCCGTTTTGGTCGGTGATGCCGATGACCGCGGCTTCGAGCACGGCTTCGTGCTGCACCAGGGTGGCCTCGACCTCGAACGGCGAGACATACTGGCCGCTGACCTTCAGCATATCGTCGGAGCGGCCGGCGTAGGTGTAGTAGCCATCGGCGTCGCAGCTGTACTTGTCGCCGCTTTTGGTCCATTCGCCCTGGAACGTGGCGCGCGAGCGTTCGCGATCCTGCCAGTACATGAGGGCGGAACTGGGACCCTTGATGTAGAGATCGCCGATTTCGCCCACCGGCACCGGGTTGCCTTCTTCGTCGCGCAGCTCCACTTCGTAGCCGTCGACGGGCTTGCCGGTGGTGCCATAGCGAACGTCGCCCGGCCGGTTGGACAGGAAAATGTGCAGCATTTCGGTGGAGCCGATGCCGTCGATGATCTCGCTGCCAAAATGTGCGGTAAAGCGCTCGCCGATGTCGCTCGGCAGGGCTTCGCCGGCCGACGAGCACAGCCGCAGCGCAACCTGCTCGCGCGCGGGGAGGTCGGGCGAGGCCAGCATGGCCGCATAACCGGTGGGCGCGCCGCAGAAGATGGTGGGCTGGTGTTGCACCATCTGCTGGAAGCAGGCTTCCGGCGTGGGGCGGCCGGGCAGCAGCACCACGGCGGCGCCCACGCTGAGCGGAAATGACAGCGCATTGCCCAGGCCATAGGCGAAGAACAGCTTGGCCGCCGAAAATACGGTGTCGGATTCCGTCATGCCCAGCACGGGCTCGGCGTAGAGCTTGGCCGTCCACCAGGGGTTGGCGTGGGTGTGCACGGTGCCTTTGGGCGTACCGGTGGAACCCGAGGAGTAAAGCCAGAACGCGGCTTCGTCGGCCAGGGTGGCGGCGGGATGTTCGGCGGGCGTTTGCGACGCCAGGAAAGCGCGGAGGTCGAGGCTGTTGTCGGGGAGTTCGCCGGTGGGGCGGGAGACCAGCACATGGCGGACCTCGTGGCGCGACTGCCGCATGGCTTCGGTAAGCACCGGCAGGAGGGCTCCCGAGACCAGGCAAGCCCGGGCCCGGCAATGGCCGAGCATATAGGCGTAGTCTTTGGCGGTGAGCAAAGTGTTGACCGCAACCGGAACGATGCCGGCATAGAGCGCGCCGAGAAAAGCCACCGGCCAATCGATACAGTCGTGCATCAACAGCAGCACACGCTCCTCGCGGCGGATTCCCAGCGCCTGCAAACCGGCGGCCACGCGGCGAATGCCATCCGCCAGATCACCATAGCTCAGCACGCCTTCGTCGTCGATGTAGGCGGTGCGATTGACGCGGGCAGCGTTGGTTTCAATCAGAAACTGGGCAAAATTGAATTGCCGGGGAGGAGTCGTGGCTGTGCTCATGGGGGAATCCACCTGTGAATATCACGCAAGGCGGCTATGCAGGAATATGTTGGATCATGCACTATCGTGCATAAAAAGTAACGATATCCGCCACACCGGAAACGAGTCAAGAAAAATACTGCATGCTCGGGAAAACCCCAGGATGGGCTGGAACGCCCAGGTGGGATCATCCTACACCGCATTTCCGATTGTCGGTGGGGCGGTGGGCAGTACGCCGGATCAGGAAAAACCCCAGGATTGGCGGCACGCCATCGTCACACGACGGGGGCCATCACCACCTGGCCAGGCACTAGCAACCCGGCCCGCGCGCACCGCCGCCCGGGAGCGCGGGCGACGAGAGGCATTTCGGCCCCGCCGGAGGTGGGGCCGAAAGGGTTGCCGGCGGCGTGTGCCGTCTTGGATCGGGTTAGTCGACCTGGCCGGCCATCAGGACATCGCCGTGCGCATGGTTGAGTACATGGCGGGCAACGCTGCCCACGGCGAGTTCGCTGAGGGGATCTTGGGCATGGCGGCCGAGGACGATGAGATCGCAGTCTTGCTCATGCTCGTGTTCGAGGATGCGATGGCTGGGTTCCCCGGTTTCGAGGATTCCCGTGACGGGAAGCCCGGCGGCGCGGCATTGTTCGAGCAGGGCGTCCATGTCGGTGCGGGCCCGGGTTTCGACCTTGCGGCGCAAGTCGCTGACGGTTTCGGCGGCGAGGCCCGCGCCGCGGAGCCGTTCTTCGAACGGGATCTGGTGCACATGCAGGGCGGTGATCTGGGCATTCGGTGCGAGATCGTGGGCCAGTTGCAGGGCGGGCAGGGAGCGCGACGAGAAGTCGACGGCGACGAGCGGCCGATGATAGGTGTCGCGCGGCGAGTGGCGCACCACCAGCAGCGGCTTGCGGCTGCGGGCGAGCAGGCGTTCGGGCGTGGAGCCCAGCAGGGCGTGGCGCACGAAGCCCAGGCCCCGCGCGCCCAGGACGATGAGATCGGGATCGGTATCGGCGATGGCGCCCATGATGGCGCGGATGACGCGTCCGGTGTCGAGGCGGCGCTGGGCCGCGATGCCGTAGGTGGACTGCACGGCCGCCAGGAGTTTATCGACCTGCTGATGCGCGTTTTGCACGATGTCGTCGAGTTGGCGCCGGTTCATGGATTCGACGATGCTGTCGAACAAGGCCATGGCGCCCTGATCGATGACGTGTTGCACGGTGAGCTCGGCCTGATGCTCGCGGGCGAGCCAGGCGGCGCGGTAAACGGCGTGGCGGGCCGGGGTGGACAAATCCGTGGCGGTGAGAATACGGCGGATACTGGACATGATGGTCTCCTGGCCCGGTGGAAGCCCGGCTGAGGGCTGAGGTGGTCGGGACTTCGATGGTGCCATACATCGACGGAGTCGCCAATCAACGGTTCGTCGCCGCTTGATCTCGCTCAAGGGGCTCGTGCCAGCCGACGCCTACAGGGATTTCGGGCTTGCCGGACATAACTCGCGCGGTGGCCGCCCTAAGCTAAAGCAACACGGCGGACGCAGTTGCGCAACCTGCCGGATATTTCCGGTTATCCATCCCCTTCAGGAGAGTCCATCATGAAAACCTCTCACCTTGTTATGGCCGGCGTGGCCGCGTTGATGATGAGCGGCCCGCTCCATGCCGCGGGCCAGGCGCCCGCGGGCGAGCGTTCCAACGTGCAGGCCGCTGAACAGTTCATCGAAGATAGTGTGATCACCGCCGAGGTCAAGGGTCGTTTTGCCGGCGACGATCAGGTCAGCGCCTTGGCCATCAGCGTGGAAACGCAAAACGGTGAAGTGCAATTGTCGGGTTTTTCCACATCTCCCGCCGAGAAGGCCAGGGCGGAGGAAATTGCGCTATCGGTCGATGGGGTAAAGGCGGTGCGTAACGACATCGTGGTGCGCGCGGGAGGCTGATCCGCTGCGGCGGATCGGCGAGGCGGCTCCGGCCCCCGCGCGGGCAACGCCTCACAGCCGGTGCGCCGTTGCCTGCGGGTACCGGCCCGCCCCGTGCAAAGTGGAACCCACGGTCGCCTCGAAGACGGCTGCTAGAATGAATGGGGTGCCCAAGGGCGAGCCCGTGCCGGAGACCCGTACTCATATGTCTGGCCCTTCTCTGTTTTCCCGCTGGTGGCGCGGCGCCGTGCCGGAGCCCCGCCTGCCGCGGGACGCCGAACCGATTCGTGACGCTCGATGGCGTGCGGCGAACCGGCCCCGACCGGCCGTTTTGCTCAGTCTGATCGCGCTTGGCTTTGTCCTGGGTTTGGCCTGGCTGGTGGTGAGCCAGTTCCAGTCGGCAAGCAGCCAAGATGCCTTTTCGGTCCTTAGGGCGCAATCCGACCGTACGCAGCAGCTCGATGCGCTGCTGGTGCGCGTGCTGGATGCCGAGTCGGGTGTCCGCGGTTATTTGCTCACCGAAGACCCGCTGTTGCTGCGGCCTTTGCATGAAGGCCGGGGAGAGGTCGACGAGGCCTTGCGGGCCTTGCGTACGGATGCCCGCCAGCGCGGGATCTCCGAGCAGCCCATCGATCAGCTCGAAGCGGCAATCAATGCGCGCTGGGCCCGCCTGACCCACGTGGTAACGCAGCGCAGCCAGCCCCCGTCGCGCGTGCCCGATCATCCCACGGGCGCGGAGCTCACTTCCGCCATCCGCGCGCAACTGACCGAGATGCGCGCCGAAACCGTCAAGGAAATCAACTCCGCCCTGTCGCACTCCTTCGATCGCTTCGCCCAGGCCAGGGGGCGCAACCTGGCCCTGGGATTGGGCATCCTGGTGTTGCTGGCATTGCTGGTGATCATGGGGCTTCGGGAAGAACGGCTGCGGCGCAGCCTATCCGACATGCTGCACTCCGAGAACGAGCGTTTGCAGCGCCAGGTGGCGGCGCGTACCGCCGAGCTCAGCGACCTCGCCACCTACCTGACCAACACCCGCGAAGCCGAACAGGAGCGTCTGGCGCGCGAACTGCACGACGAGCTGGGCTCCCTGCTGACCGCCGCCAAGCTGGATGCCAGTTGGATAGCGCGCAAACTTCCGGCCGATGCCATGGTGCCGCTCAAGTCGCGCTTCGATCGTTTGTTCGATACCCTGGGGCAGGTCATCGCGCTCAAGCGCAAGGTCGTGGCCAACCTGCGCCCGCCGCTATTGTCGGATCTCGGCCTGATGGAGGCCCTGCGTTCCTTGGCCCACTCCGGAGGCGTGGGCGAAGGTGACGGCGAGGTGAGGCTGCATTTCCCCGCGGAACTCCCATCGCTTGCGCCCGATGTGTCGCTGGCGCTCTATCGTATCGCCCAGGAGGCACTCACCAATGCCCGCCGCTATGCCCAGGCAAGCGAAGTCGACATCTTCTTGCAGGTGCTCGATGATCGGCTCGTGCTCGAGGTGCGGGACAACGGCGTGGGCTTCGAGCCTGGCAAACGCCAAAGCAATCGGCATGGTCTGGTAGGCATGGCGCACCGGGCCCAGATGCTGGCCGGCGAACTACAAGTGTGCAGCGCTCCCGGCCGCGGAACGACGATACGGGTCAGTGTTCCGCGCGAAAAATGGTGCTAGGCGCGCAGCCTGGGTTTTATTTGCGGGAATTGGGGCCGCCAAAGCCATCGTAGCCGTCCAGATTGGCCGGGCCGCCGCCATCGCGCCCGTCGTGGCCGTCGGGGCGGATGTGGCGTTGCGCCGTTTCCTGGACGAAATCGAGCAGTTCGTCGAGCTGCAGCGATTTATCGAAAAAATGCTGTACGCCGAGTGTTTTGCAACGGGCGCGCAGCACTTCATGGCCATAGTTGGAGAACACGGCGCGCACCGGGCGACCGTATCGGTTGGGTTCTTCACGGATGTGCCGCAGCACGCCCAGGCCGCTGCCTTCGCGCAGTTCCAGATCGACGATGAGCAGATCGATCGGCTGCTGCTCCAGCTCTTGCAACGCGGTGGGCTCGTCGGGCGCGGTGGCCGCGACTTCCACATGGTCCAATTCGTCCAGCATGTCGCGCAACATGGCCGACAACATGGCGGAGTCCTCGACCAGCAGGACGTGCAGGGAGGCGCCGGTGCTGGAACGGATCATGCCTGCTCCGCAAGTTCATCCGGGAGCAGGCCATGCCGAATGGCATAAGCGGCCAACTCGGCATTACTCGTGACAGAGAGCTTTTCCAGCAGGCGGGTGCGATAGGTGCTGATGGTTTTGGCGCTGAGGTTGAGCGAGGTGGCGATGACGCTCACCGATTCGCCACGCGCCAGCCGCAGGAACACCTGGAGCTCCCGGTCGGACAGGCGTTCGTGCGCCGCTTGCGTTCCGCCTTCGGCCAACTCGCGCGCCAGAAGGTCGGTGGCGCGGGTGGAGAGATAGCGCCTTCCTCGCGACACCGCGTGGATGGCGTTGAGCAGCTCCTCACGGCTGCAATCTTTGCACAAGTAACCGCTGGCGCCATGGCGCAGCATGGCCATGGCGTAGCGCTCTTCGGGAAACCCCGAAAGAACCAGCACGTGAAGCTCGGGATAATGCTGGCGGGCGTGGCGCAGCAGGTCGACTCCGCTCTGTCCGGGCAGAGAGAGATCGAGCAGAAGGACGTCGGGCGATTGCTGTCTTAGCTGCTCGGTGGCCTCTTCGGCGGAGGCGGCCTCGAACACGAACTCAAGGCCCAGCTCGTCGGCCAGCATTTCACGAAAGCCGGCACGAACGATCTGGTGGTCATCGACAATGGCGAGTTTTAGCATGGCTTTCCGGGGCGCCGGATACGACTACCGCCCACGCATGAGATTGACGACAAAGCTGACAACGGCCAGGATCAGGAAGATGAAGAACAGGATCTTGGCGATGCCGGCGGCTCCGGCGGCGATACCGCCAAAGCCGAAGATGGCGGCAATGATAGCAATGATGAAGAAGACAACGGCATAGTGCAGCATGATTTTTTCTCCCAGGAGGGTGGGCAGCCAACGCCCTGGCAACAAGAATAGCGCCGCCGCCGTAGGACTGGGATAGGGGTTAACTTAAAGGGATGTCAGTCGAATCTGACACAAAGCCGCCTCCCGGTAAGGTTTGGCGTCGCCCGCCGACGGCTTGGGCCAACTCCCTGCGCAGCCGGCTGTTCTCGGCTTCCGGCTCGCTGACGGGCCGACGCTCAGGCACCTCTCGCGCGAGTACGCTCCCTTCCTTGTCGGCCGCATCCCGTCTCGACAAGTTGCCCGGTACGTGGCATCGAGACGGGGTCAGTTCGGGTCTGCCGAGGTTCGCCACCGGGGACCGGCCAGGAGCACGGCACAGTTGCGCATGCTGCTTGCTCTGGCTAATCTCTGGCTGGTCTGTCGCAAACTGCAGGCGTGGCTGGCGTGATGACGACCAAAATCCGCCCGGTGGATGAAAATCACCACGCCATTGTCCAGTGCTACGGGAAAAGCGCATCGCGACTGGCATAAAAAACCCCTTCAAGCTAGCCGACGACTCGGGCCAGGAGCCGAGGCCACTTGTGCCGGCCATCCTTAAGAGAGAGTTGAAAATGTGCATTTCTTTGAGAAGAAGCCCTGTTTCGGTCTCGCGGCTGTTCCGGAGCCTTGCGGTTGGCGCGTTGC
Source organism: Pigmentiphaga sp. (assembly GCA_023228945.1). Lineage (GTDB taxonomy): Bacteria > Pseudomonadota > Gammaproteobacteria > Burkholderiales > Burkholderiaceae_B > Verticiella. The sequence continues at coordinate 24,782 of JALOAI010000032.1, forward strand.
TGGTATGGGGCTCTGCCGCCGCTTCTCCACAGGGCTGATCCACGATCGTCTTCGAGAATGTCCGCGTATTCGACGGAAAGTCCGATACTCTTTCCGAACCGACCAATGTTGTGGTCAGGGAAGGAAGGATCGCCTCGGTATCTGCCGCAGATGTTGACAAGACGGGCGCTCAGACGATCGATGGCGAAGGCAGAGTTCTGATGCCCGAACTGATCGACGCGCACTGGCACGCCATGCTGATCATGATACCGCCCGTTCCGGCCCTGTTCGATACGGGATATGCCAACATTGCGGCGGGCGTGCAGGCCGAAAGAACGCTGATGCGCGGTTTCACCACCGTGCGCGATGTCGGCGGCGCGAGCTTCGGCCTCAAGAGGGCCATCGACCAGGGGCTCGTGCCCGGTCCGCGCATCTACCCATCGGGGGCCATGCTGACGGTGACAAGCGGCCATGGCGATTTCCGCAACCTCAATGATCTCCCCCGTCGACCGGGCCTCCTCACGCCGATGGAACAGATCGGCATGATCGCAGTGGTCGATAGCCCCGACGAGGTGCGCCTGCGCACCCGCGAGCAGTTGATGCAAGGCGCTTCCCAGATCAAGATGACCGCGGGCGGCGGCGTGGCTTCACCGTTCAGCCCGCTCGATGTCTCGACGTTCATCGATGCGGAAATTCGCGCGGCAGTCGAGGCGGCCGACAACTGGGGCACTTACGTCACGGTGCACGCCTATACGCCACGGGCGATCCGCACGGCGATCAACTCGGGCGTCAAGGTGATTGAACATGCGCAGCTGATCGACGATCCCACGGCGCAGCTGATGGCAGACAAGGGTATTTGGCTGAGCGCGCAGCCCTTCGACGAGAGCATCGGCATGGGCCTTCCTGCTTCGTCGCTGGACAAGTTCCATCAAGTGCTCCACGGCACGGACAACATATATACGTTTGCCAAGAAGTACGGGATCAAGACGGCTTTCGGCACCGACATCCTGTTCGCGCCTCCGCTGGCTGAGCGGCAGGGCGCACTCCTCGTCAATCTCCTCAAGTGGTACACCCCGGCCGAAGCGCTGAAAATGGCAACGGGCGACAATGGCGAGCTGCTATTGCTGACCGGGGAACGCAATCCGTATCCCGGCAGGCTTGGCTTGATCCAGGAAGGCGCCTACGCGGACCTTTTGCTCGTTGATGGCAATCCGCTTGAAGATTTGAGCCTCGTGGCGAATCCCGACCGGAATTTCGTGGTTATCATGAAGGACGGGAAGATCTACAAGAACTCCTTGTCGGGCAACGAATAACGCCCAGAAGCCCGAGCCCGAGTAACCCGGCATGTGGCCAGGCGCTTCGGCAAGCGCCGCGCTCTGGATCGCACGCGCCTGAGCCATGGGTTTCTGAACCCGGCCGAGCGCGTCAAGGCGCGGATCCGGGCCAAGATCGAGCCTCTCTTCCGGGTGGTCAAACCTCAGTGAGGCCATGTGAAGGTGCGCTAACGGGGACTAACCAAGAACACGGCACAGCTGCACACGGTGTTTGCCCTGGTACCGTCCTCTTCTTAGATGTCGAGATTCCCCGCCTGCAGCGCATGGGTTTCAATAAAGGCCCGGCGCGGCTCCACCTGGTCGCCCATGAGCGTGGTGAAGATCTCGTCGGCGGCGATGGCGTCTTCGATCTGCACGCGCAACAGACGGCGTACGGAAGGATCCATGGTGGTTTCCCACAGCTGGATGGCATTCATCTCGCCCAGGCCCTTGTAGCGCTGTTTGGTCACGCCGCGTTCGGCTTCGGTGCGCAGCCATTGCACCGCCTCGGCAAAGTTCTGGATGGTGGCGCTGCGTTGCTTGTCGCCCTCGCCGCGCACGATGCGCGCGCCTTCGCCGATCAGGCCCTGGAAGGTGGCGGCGGCGTTGCTCAGCGTGATGTAGTCGCTGCTCTGCAGGAAGTCGCTATCGATCATCGAGGTGCGGATGTTGCCATGGTGCTTGCGCTGGATGCGCAGCACGGGCGCTTCGTCGGGCTCGTCGATCATGGCCTCGACGGCGATCTGCTCGGTGAGCAGCGGATCATGCAGCGCTTGCGTCAGGCGGGTGGCCGTCTGGCGCGCGGCGTCGAGATCGTCGAGGTTGATGGTCAAACCATGGAGGATCGCCTCGAGCGCCGCCGCGTCGATGCGCCGCGACACGCGCGCGATGATGGCTTGCGCGAGGTTGTAGCTGCGCACGAGCTCGGCCAGGGCGTCGCCTTCGATGGGCGTGGCGTCGGTGCCGGGCACCAGCTGTGCCTGGCGCAGCGCCAATTGCATCATGAACTGGGTTTCTTCCTGGTCGTCTTTGAGATAGACCTCGTCGCGCCCGGCCTTGATGCGGTAGAGCGGCGGTTGGGCGATATACACGTGGCCGCGCTCGATCAGTTCCGGCATTTGCCGGTACAGCAGGGTGAGCAGCAGGGTGCGGATGTGGGCGCCGTCGACGTCGGCGTCGGTCATGATGATGATGCGGTGGTAGCGCAGTTTGTCGATGTTGAAATCGGCCGGTCCGATGCTGGTGCCCAGGGCGGTGATGAGGGTGGTGATGGCTTCGCTGGAGATTAGGCGATCGAAGCGGGCGCGCTCGACGTTGAGCACCTTGCCGCGCAGCGGCAGGATGGCCTGGAACTTGCGGTCGCGGCCCTGCTTGGCCGAGCCGCCGGCGGAGTCGCCCTCGACGATGTATAGCTCGCAGAGGGCGGGATCCTTCTCCTGGCAATCCGCCAGTTTGCCGGGCAGGCCGGCGCCCTCGAGTACGCTCTTGCGGCGGGTCATCTCGCGCGCCTTGCGCGCCGCCTCGCGTGCGCGAGCGGCCTCGACGATCTTGCCGCAGAGCGCCTTGGCGTCGGCGGGGTGTTCGAGCAGCCAGGTTTCCAGGGCCTTCCCCACAGCTTCTTCCACGGCTGGCCGGACTTCGCTCGACACGAGCTTGTCTTTGGTCTGGCTGCTGAACTTGGGCTCGGGCGCCTTGACGGAGAGCACGCAGGCCAGGCCCTCGCGCATGTCGTCGCCGGTGGTATCGACCTTGGCCTTTTTGGCGATCTCGTTGTCGGCGATGTACTTGTTGAGAACGCGGGTCATGGCCGCGCGCAGGCCGGTGAGATGGGAACCCCCGTCGCGCTGCGGGATGTTATTGGTAAAGCACAGCACCGTTTCGGTGTAGCTGTCGTTCCATTGCAGGGCGACTTCTACCTGTACCGGGATGCCGCCCGCCGAGGATTCGGCATTGACGTGGAAGATGGTCGGGTGCAACACCGTTTTATTGCGGTTGATGTATTGCACGAAACCGGCGACGCCACCGGTGAAGGCGAAGTTTTCTTCTTTGTCGTTGCGCTTGTCGACCAGGCGGATCTTGACGCCATCATTGAGAAAGGACAGCTCGCGCAGGCGGCGTGCCAGGATCTCGTAGTGATACTCGATGAGCGAGAAGATGGTGGGATCGGCCAGGTAGTGCACCTCGGTGCCGCGTTGGTCGGTGTCGCCGATGATCTTGAGCGGCTCGACCCGCTCGCCCTGGCGGAACTCGATGAAATGCACCTTGCCGTTGCGGCGGATGGTGAGCCGCAGCCAGGCCGACAGCGCGTTCACGCACGATACGCCCACGCCGTGCAGACCGCCCGACACCTTGTAGGAGTTCTGGTCGAACTTGCCGCCGGCGTGCAGTTCGGTCATCACGATCTCGGCGGCGCTGCGCTGGAATTCGTCGTCTTTGTGGATGGCGGTGGGGATGCCCCGGCCGTTGTCGGTGACGGAAATCGAATTGTCGGGATGAATGGTGACGACGATGTCGTCGCAGTGTCCCGCCAGGGCTTCGTCGATGGAGTTGTCGAGCACCTCGAACACCATGTGGTGCAGGCCCGTGCCGTCGGAAGTGTCGCCGATGTACATGCCCGGCCGCTTGCGCACGGCCTCGAGGCCTTTGAGCATCTTGATCGAATCGGCGCTGTATTCGGGAGTGGAGGTCTGGGGATCTGTCATGGAAACTCTGCGGTAGACGTGACGGGAGGGCGTGCGCGGGCGGCGGCCGGGCCGAATGGCGGGGCCGCCGGCGGTGGGTCTCAGATGCGCATCGGCATCACCACGTACTTGAATTGATCGGACTCGGGCAGCGTCAGGAGCGATGACGAATTGGCGTCGCCCAGGTAGCAGCGCACGGTTTCATCCTTGAGGTTGCCGAGCACGTCGATGAGATAGGTGACGTTGAAGCCCAGGTCGAGCGGCTCGCCGGCGTAGTCGATCTCGATCTCTTCGGAGGCTTCTTCCTGCTCGGTATTGTGCGAACTGAGCTTGAGCTGGCCGGACTCGAGTTGCAGGCGTACGCCCTTGAATTTGTCGGTGGTGAGAATGGCGATGCGTTGCAGGCTGCGCAGCCAGGCGTCGCGGTCGACGTCGATGTGCCGGGTGTAGCCGGTGGGAATGACGCGGCGGAAATCGGGAAACTTGCCTTCCACCAGCTTGGACAGGAATTCGATCTGGCCGAAGCGGAAACGGACCTGGTTGGCGGCCACCTGGATGTCGACCGGCTCGTCGGAGTCTTCGAGCAGGCGCATGAGCTCGAGCACGGTTTTGCGCGGCACGATGATCTCGGTGGGAGCCTCGGGCGCCACTTCGGCCGACACGCTGAACAGCGACAGGCGGTGGCCGTCGGTGGTGACGGCGCTGACCTCGCCGGGCTGGAACACCAGCAGCATGCCGTTGAGGTAGTAGCGGATGTCTTGCACGGCCATTGAAAAATGCACCATGCCCAGAAGATTGCGCAGGGTGCGCTGCGGCAGGCTGAGCGTCACGCTCCAGTGCTCGGGCGTGGCCACCGTGGGAAAATCGGCGGCGGGCAGGGTTTGCAGCGCGAAGCGGCTGCGGCCGGCGGTGATCGACAACTTGCTGTCGCGATGCTCGAGGCTTACGTCCACGCCGTCGGGCAGCGCGCGCAGGATGTCGAGGAACTTGCGGGCGGCCACCGTGGTGGCGTGATCCTCACCTTGCGGGCAATCGGCCTCGGCGGTGATCTGGATCTCGTTGTCGGTGGCGATGAACGACAACGACGGGCCGCGGCGCTGGAGCAGCACGTTGGCCAGGATGGGCATGGTATGGCGGCGTTCGACGACGCCGGCGACAGTGGTGAGGGATTTCAGCAGAGTGTCGCGCGGAGCGTTGACCAGTTGCATGTTCATCCTTTCAGGGTTTGTTCGAGTACGTGCAGGGCATGGTTGAGTTCGGCCTGCTTGGTGCGCAACTCGGAAATCTTGCGCACGGCGTGCAGGACGGTGGTGTGGTCGCGGCCGCCGAAGAGATCGCCGATCTCGGGCAGGCTTTTTTGCGTGAGCTCCTTGGCCAGGTACATGGCGATCTGGCGCGGCAAGGCAATGTTGGCGGGCCGCCGTTTGGAGTACATGTCGGCGACTTTCATCTTGTAGAAATCGGCCACGGTGCGCTGGATGTTCTCGACCGTAAGCTGGCCGTTGGAGACCGAGAGCAGATCTTTCAGGGCCTCCTTGCAGACATCGACGGCGATGGGCCGGCCGTGAAAGCGCGAGTAGGCCAGCACCTTGCGCAGCGCGCCTTCGAGCTCGCGAACGTTGCTGCGCAGATGCTTGGCGATGAAGAAGGCGACTTCTTCGGGCAGCGGTACGCCTTCGGTCTCGGCCTTGCGGATCAGGATCGCCACGCGCATCTCGAGCTCGGGCGGTTCGATGGCCAGCGTGAGGCCGGAATCGAAGCGCGAGATCAGGCGCTCGTCGATGCCGGAGAGCTCTTTGGGGTAGGTGTCGCTGGTGATGATGATCTGCCGGCGCTGCGCGACGATGGCCTCGAAGGCATAGAAGAACAGCTCCTGCGTGCCATCCTTGCCGGCGAAGAACTGGATATCGTCGATCAGCAGCAGGTCGAGCGCATGGTAATAGCGCTTGAATTCGTCGAACGACTTGCGGTGATAGGTTTTGACCACGTCGGACACGAACTGCTCGGCGTGGATGTAGCGCACCTTGGCATTGATGTTGGCCGCCATCAGCGAGTTGCCGATGGCATGGATCAGGTGGGTCTTGCCCAGCCCCACGCCGCCGTACAGGAACAGCGGGTTGTACGAGGTGCCGGGGTTCTCGGCCACCTGCAGGGCGGCCGCGCGCGCCAACTGGTTGGCCTTGCCGGTGACGAAGTTATCGAAGGTGAGTTCGGTGTTGAGCCGGGAGCGATCGTAGACGACAGTGGCGTCGGTGTGCGGGGCGGTGGCCGGCGTGGCGGGAGCGGGAGCCGGCGGCACGGCCGCGGGTGGCACCGTGGCGGACGGATACGTCTGGCTGACGGCGGCGCCGCTGGGTGCCGCCAAAGGCCGGCCGCGCGGAGCCGAACGGGTGGGGTCGAGCTCGAACTGCACCTGCACGGGGCGTTCGTAGTATTCGGAGGCCAGTGCGGCAATGCGGCCGGAGAAGTTGGCGCGTGCCCAGTCGAGCTTGAAGCGGTTGGGTGCTCCTACGCGCAGCACGGCTTCGTCGGCATTGAAGGCGAGCGGGGTCAGGGGGCGGATCCAGGCGCTGATCTGCTGAGGGGGGATTTCCTGCTCCAGGCGCTGGACGCAAGCTTGCCAAAACTGTTCCATCAAGTCGAATACCCTTAAACCTCGATTTTACCCCTTCTGGAGGAAGTTATCCACAGGTGGGGTGGGGGAACGAAGACGTTCAGGGTCGCCTGTCGTGGGCCGCCGTCCCATGGGCAATGCGTGTGACCGACAGTATCCAATTGGCGTCAGCTGTCTCTTGCGGCGGTAGGACCGCTCTTCTAAAATAGGCATATGTATAGCATATGCTAAAGGAGGCCACATGCGTAAAGTTGCTCTCTTTCGCAATGGCAAAAACCAGGCGGTGCGTTTGCCGATGGACATGGCCTACGAAGGCGTCGAGGAACTGGAAATCTCTCGCGAAGGCGACGTAACAACGTTGCGCCCCGTGCGTCCAAGCTGGGTATCGTTTGCCGACGTCGCCAAGGCCGACCCCGATTTTCTGCGGGATCGCGAGCCAGTTATAGACGATGCCAATCGGTTCGTCCTGTGACAACCTACATGCTGGATACGAACATCTGTTCGTTCATCATGCGCAAGATCCCCGCGTCGGTCCTCGAGCGTCTTGCCGCCTTCAGAGGCGCCGGCCATCCTATTGTGGTCTCGGCCATCACGTACGCCGAGATGCGCCATGGCCAGATCGGTAAAAAGGCATCGGCTCGGCACAAAACGCTGGTGGACGAGTTCGTCGTGCGTCTGGATGGTGTTTTGCCATGGGATAGGCAAGCCGTGGACGCCACGGTCGAGGTAAAGCACGCGCTGGCCCAAATGGGCATGCCCATCGGTCCCAACGACGCGGCCATTGCCGGCCACGCCATCGCGGCGTCCTGCATCCTGGTCACCAACAACACCCGTGAATTTTGCCGGGTTCCGGGCCTCGTCGTGGAAGATTGGAACTGATCTCACAAGGAAACGCCGGGCCGCCCCAAGTTTCCTTGACCTCCTCGGGGGGCCTGACGCATAGCGGCAGGTATGAGGGCGCTCATAACCAATCCCTGTGAAGAACTTCGGCCGCCGCCGGCCGGCCCCCTGGGCTGCGGAACGCGCGGTGGCATGAGTCAGGCAGGCCCGCCGGCAGCCGCCAGGCTCTTTTCGAGGCATACTGACTGCTGTGTCCACCCGACAGGAGCGCGGCATGTCGTTTGAACATGGTCCGCTGACGTCCGCCAGCACGCATGGCATCGCGCAGCGCGAAGGCATGACCCTGCTGCGCGATAGCACCCCGCTGGGCTGGCGCACGCTGTATGCCTCACTGGTGAACGAGAGCCCCTGGAGCGCGGAGCTGCCGGGCTCCCACGCCCCCGGCCTGGCCTTCTGCCTGGCGCGGGCCTGCAAGGTGGTCAGCCGGATCGGCACCGTGCGGCGTGAGTCCACGCTGCGCCCGCGTCAGTTCAGCGTGTTGCCGCCGTCCCGCCCTTCGTACTGGTCCATCGAGGGCTCGCCACAGATCCTGCACCTCTATCTGCATCCCGCCGTGCTGGAGTCGGTGACCCAGGGTGATGGGATACGTCTGCTGCCGCGCCTGTGCGCGCATGATCCGGTGCTGGACCACGTGGCCAGCATGGTGGTGCAGATGATGCACGACGGCGAGAGCGGCCAGGGACTGCTGGCCGATCAGGTGGCGCTGCTGCTGGCCACCCGCCTGGTGGCGCGGCATTCGACCCACGCCAGAGCCGCCGCGCCGCGCCGGCAACTCATGGCGCCGCAGGCGTGGGGCCGCGTGTGCGATTACATCGAGGCGCACCTGGGCGACGATCTCAGGCTGGACACTCTCGCGCGGGTCGGCGGGGTGCATCCTTCCCATCTGTGCCGGGCCTTTCAGGCCAATCTGGGTACCAGTCCGCACGGTTACGTCACGCAGCAGCGCCTGCAGAAGGCGCGGCAGTTGCTGAGGGCGCAGCGGGACAGCGTCGCCGACATCGCGGCCCAGTTGGGATTTTCGAGCCAGAGCCATTTTGCCTCGGTGTTCAGAAAGGCCCACGCCATGTCGCCCACTGAATTCCGCCGCCTGCGTGGCTGACCACGCGCCTAAGCGCAAACCTCGCCGTTCACGGCGAGGTCAGCGAGGCTAAAGCTGCCGGAGCCGAAGGCTCCCCTGAAGGGTGGCGGAGAAGCTCCGGCCGAAAAAGACCGGAGTTCTTCACCGGCTCCAGGTGGGCAAGATCGGGAGCGGATTCTGACAACGAGGCGACGAATCTGATGGCCTAGCCCGGAGCCCCGCCAGACAATGCAAGAGCCGCGCCGTTGCGGTGACCTTGTCCCCTCCGATCATGACTACATCCTTCGAAACCGTCCGGGTCGCGGCGGTACACGCCGCCGCCCCCTTTCTGAATCTTGAAGCCGGCGTGTCGCGCGCCGTCGAGTTCATCCAGCAGGCAGCCGCCGGCGGCGCGCGCCTGGTGGCGTTTCCCGAAACCTTCCTGCCCGGCTATCCGCACTGGATCTGGTCGCACACCCCGAAGTACGCCGCGCCGCTGTTTGCCGAGCTCCACCAGAACTCGATGGAGTTCCCCAGCCCGCAGGCCGACCGTTTGGCCGCGGCCGCCCAAGAAGCCGGCATCTGGGTGTGCATAGGCGTGAACGAGCGCGAAGGCGGCACGCTCTACAACACCATGGCCTGGTTCTCGCCCGAGGGCAGGCTGGCCGCCAAGCACCGCAAACTGCATCCGACCAACGCCGAGCGCACCGTCTGGGGGCGCGGCGACGGCCGTGACGTGTTCGTGATCGACACCGGGTTTGCCAAGGTGGGCGGCCTGATCTGCTTCGAGCACAGCATGGATCTCAACCGGCATGCCCTGGCCGCGTTGGGCGAACAGATCCACGTGGCCTCCTGGCCGGCGATCAACGCCACGCATGCCGACCCCAACGCCGGCGACTTCGATCACTACTCCACCACCCTGGCGGCGGCGCACGCCATCTGCGCGCAAACCTACGTGATCGTGGTGCAGGGCCGGATGTCGGAGGAAATGGTGGCGCGGCTCGACGTCAAGTCCGAGGCCGATGCGCCAACCGTCGGCGGCGGCCAGACCGGCTTCATCGGCCCCAACGGCAAGTGGCTGATGGAGCCGCACCGCGACACCGAAGCGGTGGTCTACGCCGACCTGGACCTCTCCATCATCCCCTACGCCAAGTTCTTCGCCGACGGCGCGGGCCACTATGGCCGCCCCGACATCTTCCGCTTCGACGTCGTGCGCACCGCGCAGACGACCTTGCCCGCGCAGACCGTGGCGCAGGCGGTGATTTCCAGTGATGCGGGTGCTGCCGGCCTGGGTGTGATCCGGGAATAGCGCCGGGGCGGCCCGGCGGCAAAAAACGCCCCCACGCTTGCCACTCCGTGGCGGCGCTGCCCCCCGAGGGGGCTTTTTTGCCTTGGGAGCGGCCCGGCGGCAAAAAACGCCCCCACGCTTGCCACTACGTGGCGGCGCTGCCCCCCGAGGGGGCTTTTTTGCCTTGGGAGCGGCCCGGCGGCAAAAAACGCCCCCACGCTTGCCACTACGTGGCGGCGCTGCCCCCCGAGAGGGCTTTTTTGCCTTGGGAGCGGCCCGGCGGCAAAAAAAACCTCCCGGGTTTGGCCTCGGGAGGTTTTTTACTGCGGAAGCCAGCGCGGCGATCAGTCGTTGGACTCTTCGCCCTTGTCGGTGGCCGACGGATCCTGCGGCGTTTCGCCCATGGAATCCTCGGGGGCTTCGACCGTGACCGGGGCCGGGTCCATGAAGGGGTTGGCCTCGGCATGGGCGGCGGCGCGCTGCGCCACGTCCATCGTTTCCTTCTCGTGGCGGGCTTCGTGATAGGCCATGCCGGTGCCCGCGGGGATCAGGCGGCCGACGATGACGTTCTCCTTCAGGCCGCGCAGCTCGTCGCGCTTGCCCATGATGGCAGCCTCGGTGAGCACGCGCGTGGTTTCCTGGAACGACGCGGCGGAGATGAAGGAGTCGGTGGACAGCGAGGCCTTGGTGATGCCCAGCAGCACGTTCTCGTAGGTGGCGAGGCGCTTGTTCTCGTCGGTCATGCGGTCGTTCTCGTTGAGCAGTTCGGAACGCTCCACTTGCTCACCCGGGATGAACGAGGTATCGCCGGCATCGACGATGACCACGCGGCGCAGCATCTGGCGGACGATCACCTCGATGTGCTTGTCGTTGATCTTCACGCCTTGCAGACGGTAAACGTCTTGCACCTCGTCGACGATGTAGTTGGCCAGGCGCTCGATACCCTGCAGGCGCAGGATGTCGTGCGGATCGGCCGGACCGTCGACAATGAACTCGCCCTTGTTGACCACCTGGCCGTCGTGCACCAGCACCTGTTTCTCTTTGGGAATCAGGAACTCGTGGTTGCTGCCATCGAAGTCGGTGATGACCAGGCGCTGCTTGCCCTTGGTGTCCTTGCCGAACGACAGGGTACCGGTGACTTCCGCCAGCATGCCGGCGTCCTTGGGCGAGCGGGCTTCGAACAGCTCGGCCACGCGCGGCAGACCGCCCGTGATGTCGCGGGTCTTTTGCGATTCCTGGGGAATCCGCGCCAGCACCTCGCCGACGTTGACCTGCTGGCCATCGCGCACCGTGATCAGCGCGCCCACCGGGAAGGAGATGTTCACCGGATACTCGGAACCGGCGATCTTGACCTCCTGGCCGGCATCGTTGATCAGCTTGACCTGCGGGCGCACCGTCTGGCGCGTGGTGCCGCGGGTCTTGGGCGTGATCGCAACGAGGGTGGACAAGCCGGTGACTTCGTCCATCTGCCGTGCCACCGTCACGCCTTCTTCGATATTCTCGAAGCGGATCGTGCCGGCGTACTCGGTGATGATCGGACGGGTGAGCGGATCCCAGGTGGCTAGCTGCGCGCCCGCCTTGACGGCGGCGCCATCGAGCGCCAGCAGGGTGGCGCCGTAGGGCACTTTGTGGCGCTCGCGTTCGCGGCCGCTGTCGTCGACCACCAGCACTTCGCCCGAGCGGGAGATCACCACGGGTTCGCCACGGCTGTTGGTGACGTAGCGCATGGTGCTGCTGAAGCGCACGGTGCCGCTGGAGCGGGTTTCGATGGCCGAGATCAGCGCGGCGCGCGAGGCGGCGCCCCCGATGTGGAAGGTCCGCATCGTGAGCTGGGTGCCGGGCTCGCCGATCGACTGCGCGGCGATCACGCCGACCGCTTCGCCGACGTTGACCAGCTGGCCACGGCCAAGGTCGCGGCCGTAGCAGCGGGCGCACAGGCCATGCCGGGTTTCGCAGGTGAGGGGGGTACGCACGTAGACTTCGTCGATACCGAACTGGTCGATCAGTTCGACGGAGTCTTCATCGAGCAGGGTACCCGCCTCGATCACGGTTTCCTGGGTGTCTGGGTTGACGATGTCATTGACCGGCACGCGGCCCAGAATACGGTCGCGCAGCGGTTCGATGATCTCGCCGCCCTCGAGCAGGGCCTTCATGGGGAAGCCGCGGTTGGTGCCGCAGTCGTTCTCGGTGATCACCAGATCCTGGGTGACGTCGACCAGGCGGCGGGTGAGGTAGCCCGAGTTGGCGGTTTTGAGCGCCGTATCGGCCAGGCCCTTACGCGCGCCGTGGGTCGAGATGAAGTACTGCAGGACGTTCAGGCCTTCGCGGAAGTTGGCCGTGATCGGGGTCTCGATGATCGAGCCATCGGGCTTGGCCATCAGGCCGCGCATGCCGGCCAGCTGACGGATCTGCGCCGCCGAACCCCGGGCGCCGGAGTCGGCCATCATGTAGATGGAGTTGAAGGATTCCTGGCGCGTGGCGTTGCCATGGCGGTCTTCGACCGGCTCGGTGGCCAGCTGCTCCATCATCGCCTTGCCCACGCGGTCGCTGGCCTTGCCCCAGATGTCGACCACGTTGTTGTAGCGCTCTTGGGAGGTGACCAGACCGGAGGAATACTGGTTGTCGATCTCCTTCACCTCGGCGTTGGCTTCGGCCAGGATGGTGGCCTTGGCTTCGGGGATCAGCATGTCGTTCATGCTGATCGAGATGCCGCCGCGAGTGGCCAGGCGGAAGCCCGACTGCATGAGCTTGTCGGCGAAGATCACCGTGTCGCGCAAGCCGCAGCGGCGGAACGAGGCGTTGATGAGCTTGGAGATTTCCTTCTTTTTGAGGGCCTTGTTGAGGGCCGAGAAGGGCAGGCCGCGCGGCAGGATCTCCGACAGCAGGGCGCGACCGACGGTGGTCTCGACGCGCTTGAGCACCGGCTGCCAGTTGCCCTCGGCGTCGCGCTCGTATTCGGGCAGGCGCACGGTGATGCGGGTCTGCAGCTCGACTTGCTTGCTCTCGTAGGCGCGCTGCACCTCGGCGACGTTGACGAGGAACATGCCCTCGCCCTTGCCGTTGATGCGCTCGCGGGTGGCGTAGTACAGGCCCAGCACGATGTCCTGCGAGGGCACGATGGAGGGCTCGCCGTTGGCCGGGAACAGCACGTTGTTGGAGGCCAGCATCAGGGTGCGGGCTTCCATTTGTGCTTCGAGCGACAGCGGCACGTGAACGGCCATCTGGTCGCCGTCGAAGTCGGCGTTGAACGCCGCGCACACCAGCGGGTGCAGCTGGATGGCCTTGCCTTCGATCAGCACCGGTTCGAAAGCCTGGATGCCCAGGCGGTGCAGCGTGGGCGCCCGGTTGAGCATCACCGGGTGCTCGCGGATCACTTCCTCGAGGATGTCCCACACCACCGGCTCATGGCTGTCGACCAGCTTGCGGGCCTGCTTGATGGTGGTGGCCAGCCCCATGGATTCGAGGCGATGGAAGATGAAGGGCTTGAACAGTTCGAGCGCCATCAGCTTGGGCAGGCCGCACTGGTGCAGCTTGAGCTGCGGACCCACCACGATCACCGAGCGGCCGGAGTAGTCCACCCGCTTGCCCAGCAGGTTCTGGCGGAAGCGGCCGCCCTTGCCCTTGATCATGTCGGCCAGCGACTTGAGCGGGCGCTTGTTGGCGCCGGTCATGGCCTTGCCGCGGCGGCCGTTGTCGAGCAGCGAGTCGACGGCTTCCTGGAGCATGCGCTTTTCGTTGCGCACGATGATCTCGGGCGCCTTGAGTTCGAGCAGGCGCTTGAGGCGGTTGTTGCGGTTGATGACCCGGCGATAGAGATCGTTCAGGTCGGAGGTGGCGAAACGGCCGCCGTCGAGCGGCACCAGCGGGCGCAGCTCGGGCGGCAGCACGGGCAGCACTTCCATGATCATCCAGTCGGCCTTGATGCCGGACTTCTGGAAGCCTTCGAGCACCTTCAGGCGTTTGGAGAGCTTTTTGATCTTGGCGTCGGAACCGGTGCTTTGCAGTTCGTTGCGCAGGGTTTCGGCTTCGCGGTCGATGTCGATGGTGCGCAGCAGCTCACGCACGGCTTCCGCGCCCATCAGGGCTCGGAAATCGTCGCCGTACTCCTCGGTCTTGGCGAGGAAGTCGTCTTCCGTCATGATCTGGCCGCGCTTGAGCGGCGTCATGCCGGGCTCGATGACGCAATAGGCCTCGAAGTAGAGCACGCGTTCGATGTCGCGCAGCGTCATGTCGAGCACCATGCCCAGGCGCGACGGCAGCGACTTGAGGAACCAGATGTGCGCCACCGGGCTGGCCAGCTCGATGTGGCCCATGCGCTCGCGGCGCACCTTGGCCTGGGTGACTTCGACGCCGCATTTTTCGCAGATCACGCCGCGATGCTTGAGGCGCTTGTACTTGCCGCACAAGCATTCGTAGTCTTTGATGGGACCAAAGATCTTGGCGCAGAACAGGCCGTCGCGCTCGGGCTTGAACGTACGGTAGTTGATCGTCTCGGGCTTCTTGACTTCGCCGAACGACCACGACCGGACTTTTTCGGGTGAGGCCAGGCCCACCCGAATGGCGTCGAATTGTTCGTCTTGCGTAACCTGCTTGAATAGGTCGAGCAACGCTTTCATAGATTAGATACTCCGGGTGCGGGTGTCCGATGGCCTAGTTGCGTTCGAGGTCCATGTCGAGGCCGAGGGAGCGGATCTCCTTGACCAGGACATTGAACGACTCAGGCATGCCGGCATCGATCATGTGGTCACCCTTGACGATGTTCTCGTAGACCTTGGTACGGCCGGTGATGTCGTCGGACTTGACCGTCAGCATTTCCTGCAGGGTGTACGACGCGCCATAGGCTTCGAGGGCCCAGACTTCCATCTCGCCGAAGCGCTGGCCGCCGAACTGCGCCTTGCCGCCGAGCGGCTGCTGGGTGACGAGCGAGTACGGGCCGGTGGAACGGGCGTGCATCTTGTCGTCGACCAGGTGGTGCAGCTTGAGCACGTGCATATAGCCCACGGTAACCGGGCGCTCGAAGGCTTCGCCGGTCTGGCCGTCGAACAGCACGGCCTGGGTCTTGCCGTTGGCCAGTTGCAGCGTGTCGGCGATGTCGTCGGGGTAGGCGAGATCGAGCATCTTGCGGATCTCGACTTCGGAGGCGCCGTCGAACACCGGGGTGGCGAAGGGCACGCCCTTCTGCAGGTTCTTGGCCAGCTCGATGATCTCGTCGTCGGACAAGGTTTCGAGATGGGCGGGGCTGCCGCTGGTGTTGTAGATCTCCTGGAGGTAGGCGCGCAGCTTGCCGGCCTCGGCCTTGCGGGCTTCTTCCAGCAGGTTCTGGATGCGGTAGCCGATGCCCTTGGCCGCCCAGCCCAGGTGGACTTCGAGCACCTGGCCGACGTTCATCCGCGACGGCACGCCGAGCGGGTTGAGCACGACGTCGACAGTGGTGCCGTCGGCCATGAAGGGCATGTCTTCGACCGGCGTGATCTTGGACACCACGCCCTTGTTGCCGTGGCGGCCGGCCATCTTATCGCCGGGCTGCAGGCGACGCTTGACGGCCAGGTAGACCTTGACCATCTTCAGCACGCCCGGGGGCAGCTCATCGCCCTGGGTCAGCTTCTTGCGCTTTTCTTCGTAGGCGAGGTCGAACTGATGGCGCTTGGCCTCGACCGACTCCTTGGCCTGCTCGAGCGCGATGGCGGCGCCTTCGTCGGCCAGGCGGATGTCGAACCACTGCCAGCGATCGAGGTCGGCCAGGTACTCGGCGGTGATCTCCGAGCCCTTGGCGAGGCGGCGCGGGCCGCCGTTGACGATCTTGCCGACCAGCATCTTCTGGATACGGTCGAAGGTGTCGTTCTCGACGATACGCAGTTGATCGTTCAGGTCTTGGCGATAGCGCTTGAGCTCGTCGTCGATGATGGCCTGGGCGCGCTTGTCGCGTTCGATGCCTTCGCGGGTGAACACCTGGACGTCGATCACGGTGCCGGTCATGCCCGAGGGTACGCGCAGCGAGGTGTCTTTCACGTCGGAGGCTTTTTCGCCGAAGATCGCGCGCAGCAGTTTTTCTTCGGGAGTGAGCTGGGTCTCGCCCTTGGGCGTGACCTTGCCCACCAGCGAATCGCCGGCCTGGACTTCGGCGCCAATGTAGACGATGCCGGAGTCGTCGAGACGGTTCAGCTGGTTCTCGGCGAGGTTGCTGATGTCGCGGGTGATCTCCTCGGGCCCGAGCTTGGTATCGCGGGCGACCACGGTGAGCTCCTCGATGTGGATCGAGGTGTAGCGATCATCGGCCACCACCTTTTCGGAGATCAGGATCGAGTCTTCGAAGTTGTAGCCGTTCCAGGGCATGAACGCCACCAGCATGTTCTGGCCCAGGGCGAGTTCGCCAAGATCGGTGGAGGCGCCGTCGGCCAGCACATCGCTCTTGGCGACGTGGTCGCCGCGCTTGACGATCGGGCGCTGGTTGATGTTGGTGTTCTGGTTGGAACGGGTGTATTTGGTGAGGTTGTAGATATCGACGCCCACGCGGCCGGCGACGTTCTCGTCGTCGTTGACGCGGATCACCACCCGGTTGGCGTCGACGTAGTCGACCACACCGCCACGCAGGGCCTGCACGGTGGTGCCGGAGTCGACCGCCACCGTGCGCTCGACACCGGTGCCGACCACGGGCTTCTCGGGACGCAGGCAGGGCACGGCCTGGCGCTGCATGTTCGAGCCCATGAGCGCGCGGTTGGCGTCGTCGTGCTCGAGGAAGGGAATGAGCGAGGCGGCCACCGACACGATCTGCGACGGCGCGACGTCCATGTACTCGACTTTATCGCCCGAGGTGAGCAGGGTTTCGCCGGCTTCGCGGCAGGCGACGAGATCATCGGTGAAGCGGCCTTCGTCGTCGAGCGCGGCGTTGGCCTGGGCGATGACGTAGCGGCTTTCTTCGATGGCCGACAGGTATTCGATCTGATCGGTGACCCGGCCGTCCTCGACCTTGCGGTAGGGGGTTTCGAGGAAGCCGTACTCATTGAGGCGGGCATACAGGGCCATCGAATTGATCAGGCCGATGTTCGGGCCTTCCGGGGTTTCGATGGGGCAGACACGTCCGTAGTGGGTGGGGTGCACGTCGCGCACCTCGAAGCCGGCGCGTTCGCGGGTCAGGCCGCCCGGGCCCAGGGCCGAGACGCGCCGCTTGTGCGTGACTTCGGACAAGGGGTTGGTCTGGTCCATGAACTGCGACAGCTGGCTCGAACCGAAGAACTCCTTGATGGCCGCGGAAATCGGCTTGGAGTTGATCAGGTCGTGCGGCATGAGGTTTTCGGTCTCGGCCTGACCCAGGCGCTCCTTGACGGCGCGCTCGACACGCACCAGGCCGGCGCGGAACTGGTTCTCGGCGAGCTCGCCCACGCAGCGCACGCGGCGGTTGCCCAGGTGATCGATGTCGTCGATCTGGCCGCGGCCGTTGCGCAGTTCGACCAGCACGCGGATGGTCTCGAGGATATCGTCGTGGGTCAGCGTCATCGGGCCGCTGGTGTCGTCGCCACGGCCCAGGCGGCTGTTGATCTTCATCCGGCCGACCCGCGACAGGTCGTAGTTCTCGGGATTGAAGAACAGGCGCTGGAACAGGGCCTCGACGGCTTCCTCGGTGGGCGGCTCGCCCGGGCGCATCATGCGGTAGATCGCGACGCGCGCCGCGGTCTGGTCGGCGGTGTCGTCGGTGCGCAGGGTGAGCGAAATGTAGGCGCCCTGGTCGAGGTCGTTGGTGTAGAGCGTTTGGATCTCTTTGATGCCGGCATCGCGCAGCTTGGCCAGCAGCGATTCGGTGAGTTCTTCGTTGGCCTGGGCCAGGACTTCGCCGGTGTCGGCGTCGATCACGTTGCGCGCCAGGACGCGGCCGAGGAGATAATCTTCGGGAACCGAGATCTGATCGATTTCGCCCAGCTCACGCAGGTGGCGGGCATTGATCCGCTTGTCTTTTTCGACGATGACCTTGCCGTCGCGGTTGTTGAGGTCGAAGCGCGCCACTTCGCCCTTCCAGCGCTCGGCAATGAAGGCCAGGCGGGCGCCTTCGGATTCGAGCTTGATGTCGTCGAACTGGAAGTAGCGGGCGAGGATGTCTTCGTTGTTGAGGCCCAGGGCCTTGAGCAGGATGGTGACCGGCATCTTGCGGCGGCGGTCGACGCGGAAGAACAGCAGGTCTTTGGGATCGAACTCGAAGTCGAGCCAGGAGCCGCGGTAGGGGATCACCCGGGCCGAGAACAGCAGCTTGCCCGAGCTGTGGGTCTTGCCCCGGTCGTGCTCGAAGAACACGCCCGGCGAGCGGTGCAACTGCGAGACGATAACGCGCTCGGTGCCGTTGATGACGAAGGAACCGGTGGTGGTCATGAGCGGAATCTCGCCCATGTACACTTCCTGTTCTTTCATTTCCTTGACGGTGGGCTTGCTGGCCTCGCGGTCGAGCAGCACCAGACGCACCTTGGCGCGCAGCGGCGACGCATAGGTGAGGCCACGCTGCTGGCACTCTTTGACGTCGAACACCGGATCGCCCAGCTGGTAGCTGACGAATTCCAGGCGCGCCAGCTGGTTATGGCTGACGATCGGGAAGATGGAGGTGAAGGCGGCTTGCAGGCCTTCGTCGGCGCGTTTGAGAGGCGCCGACTCGGCTTGCAGGAAAGCGCGGTACGATTGGATCTGGGTATCAAGCAGAAACGGAACGTTTTGCACGTCTTCGCGCTTGGCGAAGCTCTTGCGGATGCGCTTTTTTTCAGTGAACGAGTAGGGCATGAGCACTCCGACTCAGGTTGCTCGGGCCACGGCGAGCGGCCCCTGGGGGAATAGTATTTTTTATGTTTTTGCAGCGGTTCGGTACCGAGCCGTTGCAGAAACACAAAAACCCGGCAACCGCCAAAACGGAGCGGCCACCGGGTACCAGCGAGGTCGGACTTACTTGAGTTCGACCTTGGCGCCGGCTTCTTCGAGCTTCTTCTTGGCCGCTTCGGCGTCGTCCTTCGACACGCCTTCCTTCACGGGCTTGGGAGCGCCGTCGACCACGTCCTTGGCTTCCTTCAGGCCCAGGCCGGTGAGTTCGCGAACGACCTTGATGACGCTGACCTTGTTGGCGCCGGCTTCGAGCAGCACGACGTCGAACTCGGTTTTTTCTTCAGCGGCGGGGGCGGCGCCACCAGCGGCGGGGGCAGCCACGGCCACGGCGGCGGCGGCAGCCGACACGCCGAACTTCTCTTCCATTTCCTTGATCAGTTCCGACAGTTCGAGAACGGTCATGCCGGCGATGGCGTCAAGGATTTCAGCTTTGCTAAGTGCCATTTTTAAAGAACTCCAGAAATTGATTCAATGCCAGGTTGGTTGTCGCTGTGTCTGACGAAGTTGCGGATCAAGCCGCTTCCTTTTGGTCGCGAACGGCGGCAAGGCCACGCGCGAACTTGGTGGGAACTTCGTTGAGCGTACGCACGAACTGCGTGATGGGGGCTTGCATGGTGCCCAGCAGCATCGAGAGCAGTTCTTCACGAGACGGCATGGAGGCCAAGGCCTTGACGCCATCCTGGTTCAGCACGCTGTTGGGCAGGGAGCCTGCCTTCAGCACCAGCTTGTCGTTGGTTTTGGCAAAATCGGCCATGACCTTGGCGGCGCCGACGGGGTCGGTGCTGATGCCATAGACCAGGGGCCCCACGAGTTGGTCGGACAGCCCTTCGAAGGGCGAGCCGACCAGGGCCCGGCGTGCCAGCGTGTTCTTGAGAACACGCAGGTATACGCCCGATTCGCGCGCTTTTTTGCGCAGCTCGGTGACGGAGGCGACGTCCAGACCACGATACTCGGCGACGACGATGGATTGAGCGTTGCCCACCTGGGCCACGACTTCCTCGACGACGACCGCTTTCTCTTGACGATTGAGACTCACGGTTTGAACACTCCATCTAAAGACGCCTGGACTCCCGGAATGGGAGCGAAGCGTCGACCGAATGCGGCGAACCTAAGTCGAGTTCTTGCAGCAAGAAATCTTCCAAGGGACCGCCGTCTGCGTTGGATCCACCAAGGTGGTTTTAAGACGTCCGGCAGAGCCGGGGAGCCTCCAACGGTCTTTGACAGCTGCATCCCTCGCGAACGGGGGATGCGGCCCAAAGTTGGTTGTGCTCGCGCCGGATCAGCCGGCGTTGAGCGAAGTTTGATCGATACGCAAGCCGCCGCCCATCGTGGACGACACTGCCAGCTTGCGCATGTAAACGCCTTTGCTCGTGGTGGGGCGCGCCTTGTTGAGGGCATCGACCAGAGCGGCGAGGTTGGTTTTGAGCTTGTCGACGTCGAACGAAGCGCGGCCGATGGTGGCGTGCACGATGCCGGCTTTGTCGGTGCGGTACTGCACCTGGCCAGCCTTGGCGTTGCGCACGGCCTGGGCGACGTCTGGGGTGACCGTGCCGACCTTGGGGTTGGGCATCAGGCCGCGGGGGCCAAGGATCTGGCCCAGGGCGCCGACGATCCGCATGGTGTCGGGCGAGGCAATGACCACGTCGAAGTCGAGCTGACCGGCCTTGATGCTGTCGGCCAGGTCTTCCATGCCGACGATGTCGGCGCCGGCTTCGGTGGCGGCGGCGGCCTTGTCGCCCTGGGCGAACACGGCTACGCGCACCGATTTGCCGGTGCCGGCGGGCAGCACGACCGAACCGCGCACGAGCTGGTCGGATTTGCGGGGATCGATGCCCAGCTGGACGGCGATGTCGATCGACTCGTCGAACTTGGCGGTGGCGGTTTCTTTGATGAGGTTCAGGGCTTCGTCGACCGGATAGAGCTTGGTGCGATCGATCTTGGCGCGCAGCGCGGCAACGCGTTTACCGACTTTGGCCATGATTACACTCCTTCCACGTTGATGCCCATGCTGCGCGCGCTGCCAGCGATGGTACGGACAGCGGCGTCCATGTCGGCCGCGGTGAGATCGGGCTGCTTGGTTTTGGCGATCTCTTCGAGCTGGGCGCGGGTGAGCGTGCCCACTTTGTCGGCGTGCGGACGGGCCGAGCCCGACTTGAGACCGGCCGCCTTCTTGAGAAGGATGGTGGCCGGCGGAGTCTTCATGATGAACGTGAAGCTCTTGTCCGCAAAGGCGGTGATCACCACCGGAATCGGCAGGCCCGGCTCGAGGCTCTGGGTCCTGGCGTTGAACGCCTTGCAGAATTCCATGATGTTCAGACCGCGCTGGCCGAGGGCCGGACCGATCGGGGGGGAGGGATTGGCTTTACCCGCTGGCACTTGCAGCTTGATGAAGCCGACGATTTTCTTCGCCATGACTGACTCCTTGTGGGTTCATGCGCCCGCGGTATGGCGGGCTCCCCAGGGTGGGTGGTAACGGCGTGAAGCCGTTGAAGGGCGCGGGCCGGGACCCGCTGGCTCAGGTTTTTTCGACCTGGCCGAAATCCAGTTCGACCGGGGTGGCCCGGCCAAAGATGGTGACGGAGACGCGCAACTTGCTTTTCTCGTAGTTGACGTCTTCGACGTTGCCGTTGAAGTCGGTAAAGGGACCGTCTTTGACGCGGACCATTTCGCCGATCTCGAACAGCACCTTGGGACGAGGCTTCTCGACGCCTTCTTCCATCTGGGAGAGGATCTTCTCGACTTCCTTCTCGGAGATGGGGGCGGGACGAGTGCCCGATCCGCCGATGAAACCGGTGACCTTGTTGGTGTTCTTCACCAGGTGCCAGGTTTCGTCGGTGAGATTCATCTCGATCAGCACGTAGCCGGGGAAAAAGCGGCGCTCGGTGACGGCCTTCTGGCCTCCGCGCATTTCGACGACTTCTTCGACCGGCACCAGGATCTCACCGAACTCGGCCTGAAGGCCCGCGCGGTCGATCCGCTCGAGAAGAGCTTTTTTCACGCTTTTTTCCATTCCGGAATAAACGTGAACGACGTACCAGCGTTTGCTCATGTGGTGTTCCGCAGTGTGTCAGTTCCAGCCCAGCAGCAGGCCATACAGCACCCACTCGATGAGCTTGTCGGCGACCCAGAGAAAGATGGCCATCACGACGACGAAGGCGAAGACGATGCCTGTCATCTGGATGGTTTCTTTGCGACTGGGCCAGATCACCCGGCGCACTTCGTTGTAGGAATCCCGGGCGTAGGCGAGAAAGCGCCGGCCAGGCTCGCTGGTGTAAGCGATGCCCAGGGCGACCAGGATGCCCACCAGCACGGAAGCGACCCGCACCACGGTGGGTTGGTCGCCAAGCAGGTAGAAACCTGCCAGCCCCGCCACGAAGGCAGCGAGCGCGAGCGCCACCTTGAGGCGGTCGGCCATGCTGCTTACGGTTTGAACGCCAGGATTCGACATGATGCAACCAGACCGGGCCGCCGCGCGTGGGCGACCGGAAAAAAGATGGCAGGGGCAGAGGGAATCGAACCCCCAACCTTCGGTTTTGGAGACCGACGCTCTGCCAATTGAGCTATGCCCCTGCAAACCAAACTGGAAGGGTTGTTGGCCCTTCCTTGAGTCCGTGCGGAGGTTGGCCGCACAGACGCGATAACGACTGAAGAAGACTATCGATTTTACGCGATGATCTTGGCCACGACGCCGGCGCCGACGGTACGGCCGCCTTCGCGGATGGCGAAGCGCAGGCCTTCTTCCATGGCGATCGGGGCGATGAGCTGCACGGTGATCGACACGTTGTCACCCGGCAGGACCATTTCCTTGTCGGCCGGCAGTTCGATCGAGCCGGTCACGTCGGTCGTGCGGAAGTAGAACTGCGGACGATAGCCCTTGAAGA
>JALOAI010000033.1 GCA_023228945.1 Pigmentiphaga sp.
GGCGGGAATCACCGGGCAAATTGATTAACAAATAAGCAGAAATCCGTCCGCATCGTGGGCGGCAGCGGCACATCGGCTCGTTCACGCCCGACTCGTCTCAAAATCGGGAGATGATCGAGGTGCCCTGACGTTGACGGAGATCCTTAACGCACCCAGGATGGGATCGGAGCGCCAAGCTGCCAATTGTTGGCACACCTGACGCAGAATCTGCTTGCCGAGCGCCGGCATCAGGCCGGCAGCTTCGGCGATGGGAATGAACTCGCCCGGAGGAACGACGCCGTGCTCCCGCGGCCAGCGCACCAGGGCCTCGGCACCGGACACACGGCCCTGCCCATCGACCTGCGGTTGGTAATACAGCGTGAACTCCTGGCGCCGTATGCCTTGCCGGATGTCGTCTTCCAGTTGCAGGCGGGTGGTGACTTGCTGCTGCATGGCGGGATCGAAGAAGTGCAAACGCCCCTTGCCGCAGCGCTTGGCCTGGTGCATGGCAAGATCGGCCTGCAGCAGGAGCTCGTCGATCAGTTGCTGACCTCCGCCAAATACGGTGATGCCAATGCTGGCGGACACCTGCCGATACTGCTGCTCGAGGAAGAACGGCCGACGGAAGCATTCGAGCAGGGCGTGGCCGGTGCGTTCGGCCAAGGCCTGGGCGTCAAAGGCGTCGGCGGGAAGATTCTCGAGAAGAACGATGAACTCGTCGGCGCCAAAGCGTGCAGCGAGATGCTCGGGCTCGAGCAGGTTGCGCAGACGCTGCGCCACCTGTTGCAGGAGAAGATCGCCGGTCTGATGATTAAAAAGATCGTTGATGTTCTTGAAGTCATCGAGATCGATAAAAATCAGGGCGCCGTGAAAAGGCTCTTCGCGATGCCGGCTGAGCGTAATGTGCAGACGTTCTGTGAACTGCCGGCGATTGGGAAGCGACGTCAGCTGGTCGAACAGGGTCAGCGAATGGATCTCGGCTTCGGCCTGCTTGGTCTGGGTGAGGTCCTGAAGGGAGCCGACGTAGTGCGTCACGGCGCCGCTTTCGTTGGTAACCACCGAGATCGTCAGGCGAGCGGGATACAGGTTGCCGTCGCGATGGCGGTTCAGGATCTCGCCTTCCCAACCGCCATACAGGCGCAATTGCTCCCACATCTGGCGAAAGAAATTCCCGTCGTGCCGACCTGATGACAGCAGGCTCGTGGGTTGTCCGATGACTTCTTCCGCCGGGTAGCCGGTAACCCGCGTAAAGGCCTGGTTCACGCGCAGAATGCGTTTGTGAACGTCGGTGACGAGCAAACCATGCTGGGTTTCGAACGCTTTGGCGGCGACCCGGAGTTCTTCCGCGATATGGAGCCGGCGGGTGATGTCGCGCGCCACGATCAGTACCGCGCGCCGGCCCTGGAGTGGTGCGTCGATGATACGTGCGTGCGCTTCGAAGGTACGCCGGCCGTCGCTGGTGTCGAGGGCGTACTCGAACAGCGAAGGCTCGCCGCTGCGCAGGGCCTGGGCGATGCCCGCTTCGAATGCGGTGGCGACCTCATCAGGAAAGGCGCGATGCAGGCGGCGCGAACGTAGGGACTCGACGCCGCCGGGCCAAGGGTCGGGAGAGGGCGTGACAGCGTCATGGATGAAGCCGTCTTCGTCGATCACCAGGGAGGTATCGGGGCTCGCGGCGGTGATGGCTCTGAGCTGGGCTTCGGATGCAGCGAGCGCCGCGTTTGTATGCTCGCGGTCTTCGTGGCCGCGCAGGATCAGGCCGAGCAGAACGGTGGCCGGACTGAGCACCAGCACATAAAGCACCGCCACCTGCGGAAAAATCTGCCGCAGGATGACCTCGGGCAACAAGGTGAAGAGCGCTATCGAGACCAGTTGCACCGCCACCCCGAAAACCAAGAGATGAAGGGGGGTGATTGCCCATCCGCGGCCGTGCGAGAGCGAGCGGTAGCCCAGCCCCATGAGCACCGCGGCAATGATGACCAGAACCCCGACGCTCGCGCCGGCCCCGCCCAGGTACAAGCGGTAGGCCGCGGCCATCACGCCAGCGATCAGGCCGACCCAGACGCCGCCAAAAAAGCCGGCGAGACTGAGCACCACGGTGCGGGCATCAAAAATGACGCCACCGGCGAGCTCGATGGGCATGAACATGCCAATGATGCACATGGCGCCGGCGACGATGCCCGTACCCCATTCGGCGAGCATGGGGCGTTGCCGCCGCAACCGGGTGTTGAAGCCTTGAAGATAACCTAGCGCCAGAATCAGCGCGGTGGCGGTTATGAGGTCTAGGGCCATGGGTCGACGACAAGTTGCCAGGCGACATGGTGCGCCAGGAGGATGCAGCACCACGAGCACGCACGATAACAGTTTGACGGCGGAGCGTCGATGCAAGTCCGCCGTGGGCAAGGCTCGCGGCAGCGTGAAGAAGCAGGCCTCGTGCCCAGGATTCTCTTCACGGCCGCAGTCCAGTCGGGTTACTGTTGAGCTACGTCATGTCTTTCGGAGACACAGCATGTCACATGGGTTGTCCCGCCGCGCGGCCCCTGGCTCCGTTCCTCACTCGACTTCGCGGCGGCGCTACCTCAAGGCCGCGGCGGGCGCCTCCATGGCGCCGGCGCTAAGCGGGTGCGAGTGGTGGTTCGGCACTGAGCGCGACGACGGAGAACCCGCTCCCGACGCTTACGCCAACACGATCGCCGACGCCCGCCGGGCGATTCGCGAAGCGATGGAACAATCGTCCACCTCGTCGGTGTCGGTGGCGATGATCGACGGCCATACGATCGTCTGGCAGGAGGCCTTCGGCGTGATCGATCGCGAAACGGCCACGCCGGCCGGCAACGCCACGCGCTACAACATCGGCTCCTGCAGCAAGGTGGTGACTGCCGCTGCGGCAATGATCCTCGTCGATCGTGGCCAACTGAACCTGGATACGCCCATCACTCGTTATCTGCCGACGTTCCGCATGCGCGATCCGGCTTATACCGGCATCACGTTGCGCATGTTGCTCAACCACGCCTCGGGGCTGCCGGGCACCAGCGTGCGCAATATCTTCTTGTTCAGGCACCTGCCGGGCTACGCCGAGTCGGTCGAAGCAACGTTGGCCAATCTCGATCTCAAGGCCTCCCCAGGTGCGTTTTCCGTGTATTGCAACGATGGTTTCACGCTGGTCCAGCAGATCGTGGCAGCGGTGAGCGGCAGAACCTTCCCCGACTTCGTGACCGATGAAATCTTCGGCCCGTTGGGCATGAGCCACAGCAGCTACCCCCTCGAGCCTCTGGCCGAAGGGACATTCGCTCACAGCTATGTCGGCGGCGAGCGCCGCGGGCAGGAGTTCGTTTTGGCCTACGGCACCGGCGGCGTGATTTCCACGCCGGGCGACATGCTGCGGCTGGCCTCCATGTTCCTTCACGAGGGCGAGTACGAAGGGCGCCGTATTCTCTCGGCCAGCGCTGTCAACGAGATGGCGCGCAACCAAACGGTCGGGCAGCCACTCTATCCCTATCCGCAGTTTCCGTATGGCCTGGGTTGGGATTCGGTGGCCCAGGCGGGCATGGCGGCCGTAGGCATCGACTGCTGGCAAAAGAATGGCGGCACGGCATGCTACGGCAGCAATTTTTTCGTGTTGCCACGCGAGCGACTGGCGCTGATGATCACCGGTAGCTCCACTCAATACGGCGCAGGCGCCCTGGCGGAGCGCATTCTCTTGAACGCTTTGGTCGAGCGCCGCAGCATTGCACGCATGCCACCCCCCGTCGGCCCCGGTGATCGGCCGGCGCCGGCCGACGAGGCCGACCTTGCCCGCATGGTTGGCGTCTATGGCAGCCACGACGCCCTTTATCGCGTCGAGCGCGACGGCACGCAGGCGCTGCTCATCCGTACCTGGCAAGAGGGTCAATGGGTCATGCTCGTGCGCAACTTGCAGCGCCGCAGCGAGGGGCTGTACGCCGTGCCCTCCGATCCGGTGCGGGCCTGGGGGCTCTCTACCGTCGGCGGCATCGACTTCCTGCTATCCAGGGTGCCGGCGGGCTACGGTCATTACAGCCGCACGGTCCCGACGGCTCAGCTGCTAGCGCCACGAGCGGAGCTTCCCGCCGCATGGCGCTTGCGCCTGGGTCGGCGTTGGCTGCTGGTCAACGAGGATTGGTCATCGGTGAGCCTGGCCCTCGGAGAACCTGGTTTCACGCTCGAGGCCGCGCCGGAGTTGCCGGGCTACGTGCTCATCGATGGGCACCAGGCCGCGATACCCGAGACGGCCGATCGAACCCGCATGACGCTGACCATCCCTGTCGTTTTTGGGCGCGATCTGCTGACGATCGTGGTCGTGCGTCGCGGCGCCGAAGAATGGCTGCAGGTCGATGGCCAATGGTTCCGGCCCATGGCGACGGTGCCCGGTCTGGGCCAGGGCAGCACGGTGGTCGGGATTGGCAACGAAGGCTACATCGAATGGCGTCGTCTGTCGGCGGGTGGCCGGTTGCGATTGCAGGGGGCGCCCCAGGCCTGGAAGCTCTACGATGCCAGCCTGCGCTTGAAACACGCCGGCCAGGGAGATGGCGAAGCGCCTGGCGAGAGCGGTGATTATCTGGCGGTATTTGGCCCGCCAGGTGCGGTAGCGACCGTGGTGCTGGGATGAATCGCGGGTGCAGCGGCCAAGCTCGACGGCAAGGTAGGCCATGAACCCCGATGCCATGAACGCCACGGTGTCTTTGGTGGTGCTGGCCAACGCGATCGTTCTGACGACGATCTCCCGGGATTTTCCGCCTGCGCTCAGGCCCGCCGCCAGGGATTGGCAAATCGGTACCTTGCTCATCGCCATCGGCGCGGGGTTCGTCGCTACCGGGCGCTGGTTGCCGCTACCGCTGATGGTAACCCTGACCAATGGCCCCCTGGTATTCGGCCTGATTGCCTACCGTCGTTCGTTGCGCAAATTCGTTGGCGCCGAGCCGAAGCGCTTCGATTGGTTGTTGGGCGTTCTCGTCACGTTGAGCGTCCTGGCGTTTTCGGCGATATACGTAAGCTTCATGGCCCGCTTGGTGTTGGTGTCGGCGGCCTGGCTGTGGTTGATGATCGATTCGATACGACTGCTGTCGGGCCCGGGCTCGCAGTCCGGCGCCCGAAGCCAACGAATGCTGGCGGCCATCTTTGCCTTGGTCGCGGCATTTGTGGCGGTGCGTTTATTCTTCTTCCTGCCTCATGATCTGCCGGCGGATTTCACCTCGGCCTCCCAAAATTTATCGCCAACCTGGTGTCGCCGGCGTTTCTCGTTCTGCTCCCTACCGTCGGCACCACCGCCTTCATGCTGATGTGCACCGACCGGGTGCGGCGCAGGCTCGAGGTGGTGGCCGCCACCGATCCCCTCACGGGCTTGTTCAATCGTCGATCATTTGGTGATACCGCCGCCGATCGCTTCAATAAAGCGAAGGTCGCGGGCAAGGGCTTCATGCTGGTACTGCTAGATGTCGACCGCTTCAAGGCCGTCAACGATACCTATGGCCACGAGGTTGGCGATAAAGTGCTGATGCATGTGGCAGGCCGCCTGCAGAACGTGGCGCGCGATGACGACATGATCGCCCGGCTCGGCGGCGAGGAGTTCGTCATGTTGCTGGAGACCGACGATTGGGAAGGCGGAATGGGGGCGGCGGAGCGGATTCGTCAAGCCGTGGCCGACCAGGCGATACGGGTTGATCTGCAAGACATCGTGGTGACGGTATCGGGAGGCGTGGCGCGTTTCGATCCGGAGGATCACTCATTGAGCGATGTGCTTCGACGCGCCGACCAAGCCTTGTATCTGGCCAAGAGCGCTGGGCGCAATCGCGTGGCGGCCAGGGCATAGAGCGCGCTGAACCGGGCCGCCACGCTTGGCGGCGCTTACGGTTGCGGCTCCGGTAGGGCCACGGCTTTCTGCACGCTTCAGGCCGCCGCCTGTTCGGCTTCTTCCTGCAGAACGCCTTGTGCCACGTCCGAGGCGGAAAGGGCGCAAAGATAGGGATTGCCGGATTTGCGAGATGCTGGAATTTCCCTGTATACTCGCGTTCTTGCTTTTTTCGGGCTGTTAGCTCAGTTGGTAGAGCAGCGGACTCTTAATCCGTAGGTCGACAGTTCGAGCCTGTCACAGCCCACCAAAAAATCGCAGCAAAATCAGTACGTTAAGGCCGCTCCGTCAAGCGGCCTTTTTCTTATCCGCCTCCTGCTGTGACCAAAACATGACCGTCTTTGCGTGGGCGGCCACGTGGCTTGGGGCGAGATGGGCGTACTTCTGCACCATCTCGATGGTCTCCCATCCTCCCAGTTCCTTGAGCACCATCTGCGGCGTGCCGCGGGCAAAGTTTGCCAACGAGGCGTTACGATGTGGCCGCAGCGCCTTGTTGCGTTGCCCGCGGTGCACGCGGCCGCCGGCTGCGCACGACGCACGGAGCTCCCATGCAGATCGACTTTCTGGGCATGCAGGCTTTTCTGAGCATCGTTGAGCAAGGTGGGTTTCTCCAGGCTGGCGCTCACCTGCACCTTTCTCAAACCGCCATCAGTCATCGCCTACGCAAGCTTGAAGAAAGTCTGGGGGTAAAGCTGCTCGTTCGCACCACCCGGCAGATCACGCTGACAGACGCGGGACGCGCCCTCCTGCCGGGTGTGCGCCAGGCGGTGCGTGCGCTGGAAGATTCCTGCGAGCTCTTGCGCCGGCAGGGTGAAACGGCGCCGGAGTGGCTGGCCTTCGGCTGTCTGCCGACCCTGGCTCCAAACCGCATCGCGCCCGCGCTGCGCACGTTCTCGGAACGCTGTCCGCGGATTGCGGTTCGGGTTTTCGACGACACCGTCAATGAAATCGCCCAGCACGTCGAATCAGGCGCAGCGGCGTTCGGCATCTCCATTGCGGGTGCGCGGCGCCCGCAACTCGCGGCGCAGGTGTTCGCCCACGAAGCCTTTGTGGTGGCTTGTGCCAAAGGTCATCGGCTTGCCGATCGGGCCCGCATCCGCTGGGCCGACTTGCACGGCGAGGTGCTGATCCGCATCAGCCTGCCCGCTGGCAACGCCGCCACGATCGACGACGTTCTCGGCCGGCGCCGAACCGACTTCCAGTGGGAGTACGAAGTACAGCACACGGCACTGGCGCTCGATCTCGTGGCCGCCGGGCTGGGAATCACCGTGGTGCCCGCGCTCTCGGTAAGCCGGATGGCGGGCGTGGTGGCCCGACCGCTCGAAGCGCCCGCCATCACGCGT
Organism: Pigmentiphaga sp.; assembly: GCA_023228945.1. Classification (GTDB taxonomy): domain Bacteria; phylum Pseudomonadota; class Gammaproteobacteria; order Burkholderiales; family Burkholderiaceae_B; genus Verticiella. Next base: position 7,189 of record JALOAI010000033.1, read on the forward strand.
TCCCTGACCATCATCACGCATCCCGGCCGGGAGCTGCCGGCCACGGCCCGGTTGCTATGCGAACTGGTGGTCGACGAGATCCGAGCCCAACTGGCTCGCCTTCCGGATGGGGTCGCTGAAGCCCACGGAGCCGACCACGATGCGTCCGCGGGTACCGCCCCGCACGCCGGATGAATCCGGCGCATCAATCGCGCCAAACATTTCATTTGCCAGATCTGCGGCGGGCTCCCTAGACTGCCCCAGACCATCCCGGTGTCCAAGAACACCATTCCGGAGGAGACACGTCATGATTTATGCCACCATGGCGCGGCAGGCCCCCTTGCGCCAGTGCGTTCGCCTGGGCCTCGGTGTTCTGGCGCTGCTTTTTACCCTCGCGGGGCCGGCCTTGGCCCAGGAACGCTACCCGGCGCAGCCGATCAAACTCCTGCTGCCTTTCGGGGTTGGCGGTCTTGCCGACATTTCCAGTCGCTTGGTCGCTCAGGCGCTTGGCGAGCGGATCGGTCAGCAGGTGATCGTCGAGAACCGGCCCGGGGCCGGCGGCATCGTGGCGGCCAACGCCGCGTTGTCCGCACCCGCCGACGGCTACACCCTCACGCTGTTCGCCAACGGCACCGCCATCAGCCAGACGTTATTCAAGCTGCCTTACAGCCTCGTCGACGATTTCTCGCCCATTTCCACCATGGCCTATTTCGATCTGGTGTTGTTCACCGACCCCAAGGGGCCATTTCGCACACTGGACGACGTGATCGACGAAAGCCGGAAGCGGCAGCTCGTGTTCGGCACGATCAACCCGGGAAGCACACAGAATCTATCCGCTGAACTCTTCCGTTCCATGACCGGGATCGATGCAATGATCGTGCCCTTCAAGGCTACGCCCGACGTGCTGGCCGCGCTGGTGCGGGGCGACGTCGACGTGATGTTCGAATCCTATGCCGCGCTCAAGGGCGCGGTGGCCGGAGGGCAGGCGCATCCCCTGGCGGCTACGGGCGATACACGCTCCCCCTGGTTGCCGGCGGTCCCCACCGTGAAGGAGAGCGGGATCGCCGACTACGAGGTGACCGGCTGGAACGCGTTGTTCGCGCCGGCGGGCACCCCGCCGGAGCGAGTCCAGTGGCTGAACGAGGCCCTTAATGAGGTTCTGCGCCAGCCGGAACTGCGGCAGCGTTTTCTGGGCATGGGAACGGAAGCCCGTGGCAGCACAGCCGATGAAATGGCTGCCATTTTGAAGCGCGATATCGATAAATGGGCTGGCGTGATCGAGCAGGCCGGCCTCAAGACCGGACAATAAGCGGGAGCGTTGATGATGAGCCTGCAGCACGGCGCGGACCGGCCGTTGGTCGACACCCATGTCCATATTTTCAAGCGCGATATGCCCCTGGTGCCGGAGCCCCGCCATAGGCCGCAGTACGACTTTACGGTGGAACAATTACTGGCGGTGCTGGACGCTCATGGGGTGAGTCATGCGGTGGTGGCCGCGGCCAGCCCATGGGGCGATTACAACGATTACACGCTGGCGTCGTTGCGCAAGTCGCGCCGGCTGCGAGGAACCATCATTGCGCAGCCGTCGATCGAACGCGCCATCCTCAACCAGATGGATGAGGCGGGAATCGTCGGCGTGCGGCTCTCCGTGATCAGCATGAAATCCCTGCCCGACCTCGATTCGTGGGAGTATCGAAAATTTCTGCATCGGCTGGCCGATCTCGGCTGGCACGTGCATGTCCACGCCGACATCCACCAACTGCCGGCGGTGTTGCCGGCGCTGGAGCGGGCCGGCGTCAAGACCGTCATCGACCACATCGGCAGGCCCGATCCGGTGGCGGGCACCGATAGCGATGGCTTTCGGGCCATGGTGAGCGCCGTGCAACGCGGACGCGCTTGGGTCAAGCTTTCGGCTGCCTATCGACTGGGCGGGAATGCCCGGGACTGCGCCCGGGCGCTGTTGCGGGCGGTGGGTTGCGATCGCCTGTTCTGGGCCAGCGATTGCCCATTTGTGGGTGCTGAAGCGCGCATGACGTATCAAGAATCCATCGATTGGCTGAACGAAACCATCGACGACGCCGACGCGCGGCGCCGGATCTTTGGCGAGAATGCCTTGCGCTTCTATTTTTCGTGATGGCGTGGCCCGCTTCGGATTCGCGTCGTTGCCGGGTGGCCATCAAGCCCGCACCAGCCGCAATCGAGTGATCTCGGACCGTGAGCCCAGCCGCAGGGGCGGCCCCCAATAGCCCGTGCCGCGATTGACGTAGACCCGCAGCCGTCCGTGGTGGTGCAGGCCCGTCACGAACGGTTGCTGCAGGGGGACAAAAAAATTCCAGGGCCAGAACTGGCCGCCGTGGGTATGGCCCGAGAGCTGGATGTCGAAACCCGCGGCTTCGGCGGCCGGCGCGCTGCGCGGCTGATGGGCCAGCAGGATCTTGACGGCGGCGTTGGCCGGTGCGCCTTTCAAGGCGGCGCGAGGATCGCTGGCGTGAGCCGGCAAGAAGCCCTTGGCCGAATAATCGGTGATGCCTGCCAGCACCAAGGTTGCCCCGGCGCGTTGCAGGGCCTCATGCTGGTTCAAAAGTACCCTCAGACCCAGACGGCGAAACTCGGTCACCCATTGCTCGGCTCCCGAGTAGTACTCGTGGTTTCCCGTGACCAGATAAACGCCATGGCGCGCTTGCAAGCGGCCGAGCGGCGCGGTATGGGCACCGAGCCGATCGACGCTGCCGTCGACGATGTCGCCGGTCAGGGCGATGGCGTCGGGGGAGAGCGCATTGACGGCCTCCACGATGGCTTCGACATAGCCGCGCTTGATCGTCGGCCCCACATGGACGTCGCTGATCTGCACGATCGTAAAGCCGTGCAGGCCTTCGGGCAGGCCGGGTACCGGCAGGGCGACATCCACCACCCGGGCAAGGCGCCGCGCATTGAACAGGCCGACGAGAACCGCCGCCAGGCTCAACCACAGGACGGCCAGCGCGCTGTTGGCGGCAAACGCACCGCTGGTGGCTGGCGTTGCGGTTTGCCCCGGGATGGCCGCCAGCGCCCACAGCGCCAGCCAGAGGACGTCGCGCAGCAATGTCAGCACGAACAGCCACGAAAACAGCCCCAGCGACAAAAATCCCACCCATCCCACGGCGTCGGCCAGCTTGCCGCCCACCGACCGGCGGGTGTAGAAACCGGCAAGTATCAAGACATACAGCGCGAGCAGCCCCATCAGCGCCGTCAGGCGCCAGTCGGCGCCGGGGGCGGCGCTTGCGAGCCGCCAGGCGACGTAGGCGTGAGCCGCAAATAGGACCACGGGAAGGCGAAGCAGAAAGGTAAAGCGTGGCATGGAGAATGGATTCATGGGTTTGCGGTAAGGCGAGAATACTTGCCCGCATGTTGCCGTTTTACCGCGAGGATTGCCCGGGCCCATGCTATTGTCGGCAACGCCGCCCTTCGTTGCCCGTATGAGGATGCCATGCGCCGCGTTTATCTTGCCGTCGTGATCGTGCTGCTCGCCGCCATCGTCGTGTTCGCCTTCCAGAACCTGGAGATGGTGACGATGCGCTTTCTAGGGTTGGGCGTGCATGCGCCTTTGGCCGTACTGGCCGTCGTGGTGTACATCCTTGGCGCCCTCACGGGTGGCGGCTTGTATGGCTTGTTGCGCCAGTCGTATCGCAAATCGCGTCGAATGCCGCAGGCCTGAACGAACACCTCGCCGCAAGGGCGAGGTGGGGATCGCTGCGAAACCGTGCCGGCGGGTCAGTTGCCCTTCACGCCAGGTGTGCCGGCGCCGGGCAAGACCACGCCGGCGATGGCTTCGCCAAAACTCTTGGCCAGCCTGAGTTCATCCAGCCCGCGATCGGTGAGATGGTAGACGCCGTTGGTTTCGATGACATGGCCGCTGGCGATCAGCCTTTGCAGCCGGTCGTCGAGTTCGATCTTGCGGCCTGCTTTCAGGACGGCGAGGACTTCCTGTTCTTTGGCGGTCAGCATATGGGTCTCCTGGAGATGGCTGGAAGGACGCGGCCGGTGCGCGTCGGCGCGGCGCGGCCGGCCCCCCAGTGCCGTATGATCCGGTTTCGCCGCTTCGGTTCCATCGAAGTCTACGCCGCCGTGCTCCCGGCGGGCGGTTTTTCTCTTTTTATTTATCCGCATATCCATGTCGCCAGCCGCTTCCTACGATTCCCGCACCGCTGTCCGCGCGATTCTGCTCGGCTCCATGGTCGTTATGCTGGCGGTGGGCATTCGCGCGAGTTTCGGCCTGTTCATGCAGCCGATGGGAGTCGACCAGGGCTGGGGGCGGGAGGCCTTTTCCACGGCGTTCGCGCTCCAGAACCTGATCTGGGGCGTATCGGCGATCGGCATGGGCGCGATCGCCGATCGTTGGGGCGCGGGCCGCGCCATCGGGCTGTCGCTGTTGCTGTATGCCGCGGGCCTGATCGGCATGCGGTTCTCCGCGTCGGAGTTCGAGCTGTATCTTTCCGCGGGTGTCTTGGTCGGCCTGGGCCAGGGCGGCGCGACGTTCGGCGTGATTCTGCCGGTGGTGGCGCGTGCCGTGCCGCCGGCTTCGCGTAGTACCGCCATGGGCATTGTCAGCGCCGGCGGATCGCTGGGCCAGTTCGTGCTGGTGCCGTCGGGCCAATGGTTGATGCAGGCGTTCGATTGGCACGGCACCCTTTGGGTGTTATCGGCCCTGCTGGCCGCCGCGCTGCCTTTGGCCTATGGCCTGCGGGGGCGGGCGGTCGGACACGCCGCGCTTGGCGGGCAAAGCTCCCTGAGCCTTGCGATCCGCGAGGCTGTCGCCGACCGCTCGTACCACTTCCTGTTCTGGAGCTACTTCGTGTGCGGCTTCCAGACCGCCTTCATGTTGCTGCACCTGCCGGCCTACGCCACCGACGGCGGCCTGACGCCGACCAACGGCGCGATCGCGGTGGCGCTGATCGGCTTGTTCAATGTGATCGGCTCGTTCTGGGCCGGCAAGCTGGGCGGCAAAATCAGCAAGAAGCGCTTGCTGGCGGGCATTTATTGGGCACGTTCGCTGGGCGTGATCGGCTTTCTGGCGATGCCTCTCACGCCTTGGACGCTCTATGTGTTCGCCGCCGTCATGGGCCTGTTCTGGCTGGGTACGGTGCCGCTCACCCAGGGTCTGATCGGTCAGATCTACGGCTTGCGTTTCGCGGCCACGCTCTCCGGCATGGTGTTCCTGGGACACCAGGTGGGAAGCTCGCTGGGTGTCTGGCTGGGGGGCCGCATGTACGCCCTGACGGGTTCCTACGATCTCGTGTGGTGGCTGAGCATCGGTCTGGGCATCATGGCAGGCTTGCTCTGCCTGCCGATCAACGAGTCCGCGAAGCTCCGCCCGGCGGCGGCGTGAGCCGGCGGGCTGGAGCAAAGCGATGAACCGACAACCCGAGTCCCAGGAGCATTCCGGAACGACCGGGCCCGGCGGCGCCGAGTCCGACGGCGGCCTGCAACTCTCGCGCGGCTGGCGCTGGGCCTTGTACGGCGTGGTGGCGGTGGTGCTCGGGCTGGCGTTCGCAGGGTATCAAAGCGCCAACATGGTCCTGCTCTGGGAAACCTTCCTGACGCTCTGCGGCGTGCGCTGAGTCGCGGCCGCGCCGCGAACGTTCCCCAAGACCGAAGCCGGCCCGCCAAGCCCGCAGATGGGCAAGGCGCGAAGCCTGGTTTTGCGCATCACGAGCGCCAAGTGCTACCACCCGGTGACTCATCGACTTGGGGGCGGCCGGCGGCACTCCGTACAATGCGTTCTTTCCGATTTTCTTTCGGCAGGTGAATTTCTTTGGCTACACGCTATTCCGAAGCTTCGATTCGCGTCCTCAAGGGGCTAGAACCGGTCCGGCAGCGCCCGGGCATGTACACCCGCACCGAAAACCCCCTGCACATCGTGCAGGAAGTCATCGACAACGCCGCCGACGAGGCGCTGGCCGGCTTCGGCCGCGTCATCCAGGTCACCCAGCACGCCGATGGCAGCATGTCGGTGGAAGACGACGGACGCGGCATCCCGATCGGCCTGCACCCCGAAGAGAACGCCCCGGTGGTCGAACTGGTTTTCACCCGCCTGCATGCGGGCGGCAAGTTCGACAAGCAGGGCGGAGGCGCCTATGCTTTCTCGGGTGGTTTGCACGGCGTCGGCGTCTCGGTCACCAACGCCTTGTCCAAGCGTCTCGAAGTTACGGTTTGGCGCGACGGCAAGGCGCATGCCATTGCCTTTGCCGGTGGCGAACTCGTGGAGCCCCTGGCCGTGGTGGGCGATGTGCCCCGCAAAAAAACCGGCACGCGAGTGCGCTGCTGGCCCGACGCCAAATACTTCGATTCGCCGGTGCTGCCGGTGCAGGATCTGACCCGCCTGCTGCGCAGCAAGGCGGTCTTGCTGCCGGGCGTCAAAGTGGTCTTTCGCCAGGAAAAAGGCCAGGTCGCCCCGCAGGAGTGGCTATACGCCGACGGTCTGCGCGGCTACCTGGCCGAGATGCTGGGTGATACCGAGTTGCTGATGCCCCTGATCGAAGGCGAACAGTACGCCGGCAAAGACCACGATAGCTTCGCCGAAGGCGAGGGCGCGCAGTGGGTGGTGGCCTGGAGCGCCGACGGCCCGGTGGTGCGCGAGTCATACGTCAACCTGATTCCCACGCCGGCGGGCGGCACCCACGAGGCCGGACTGCGCGAAGGCTTGTTCAACGCGGTCAAAACCTTTATCGAACTGCACAACCTGCTGCCCAAGGGCATCCGGCTGCTGCCCGAGGATGTTTTCAACCGCGCCAGTTTCCTGCTGTCTGCCAAGGTGCTGGATCCGCAATTCCAGGGCCAGATCAAAGAGCGCCTGAACAGTCGCGACGCGGTGCGCCTGGTGGGTGGTTTCGTCAAGGGCGCATTCGATCTGTGGCTCAACTCTCACGTGGATCACGGCCGCAAGCTGGCCGAGCTGGTGATTCGCCAGGCGCAGGCGCGTACGCGCTCGGCGCAAAAGGTCGAGAAGCGTAAGAGCTCGGGGGTGGCGGTGTTGCCGGGCAAGCTCACCGATTGCGAAAGCGATGACCCCGGCCGCACCGAAGTCTTCCTGGTCGAGGGCGATTCCGCCGGCGGCTCAGCCAAAATGGGGCGCGATAAAACCTTCCAGGCGGTGCTGCCCTTGCGCGGCAAAGTGCTCAACGCCTGGGAGGTGGATCGCGACCGCCTGTTCGCCAATGCCGAGATCCACGATATTTCGGTGGCGATCGGCGTGGATCCGCATGGTCCGGGCGATACGCCGGATCTTTCCGGATTGCGCTACGGCCGCATCTGCATCCTGTCCGATGCCGATGTCGATGGCTCGCACATCCAGGTGTTGCTGCTGACCCTGTTCTATCGCCATTTTCCGGCTCTGGTGCAGGCCGGCAACGTTTACGTCGCACGCCCGCCGCTCTATCGCGTGGACGTGCCGGCCCAGGGCAAGCGCCCGGCCCGCAAGCTGTATTGCCTCGATGACGGCGAACTGGTGGCGGTGGAAGACAAACTGCGCAAAGAAGGCATCCGCGAGGGCGCCTGGAGCATCAGCCGCTTCAAGGGCCTGGGCGAGATGAGTCCCGAACAATTGTGGGAAACCACGATGAATCCGGATACCCGCCGTTTATTGCCGGTAACGTTGGGCGAAGCCGGCATCGAAGGCACCAACCGCATGTTCACAATGCTGATGGGCAAGGGCGAGGCGGCGCAGCGCCGCGCCTGGCTCGAAGAAAAAGGCGATCTCGCCGATGTCGATATTTAAGCGCCGAGCGGGCCGGAACGCCGCCGGCCTCGCGTCTGCGGGCCCGGCGCACGCAAGTCCGGGACGGCGCCGCCGCTTCTCGCACACGCAATGCGGCCATTTTGAGCTGTTCACGAGAGTTTCATGACCGATACACCACAACCCGATCTGTTTTCCGGTGGCGGCGATGAGGGCGGCGAAGGTCTGGCCCTGGCGCGCTATGCCGAGCAAGCCTATCTCGACTACGCGGTATCGGTGGTCAAGGGCCGGGCCTTGCCCGACGTGGCCGATGGCCAGAAACCCGTGCAGCGCCGCATCCTGTATGCGATGCAGGCCATGGGCCTGGCGGCGGGGGCCAAGCCGGTCAAGTCGGCCCGCGTGGTGGGCGATGTGCTGGGCAAGTTCCACCCCCATGGCGATCAGGCCGCCTACGACGCCCTGGTGCGCATGGCGCAGGATTTCTCGCTGCGCTATCCCTTGATCGATGGCCAGGGCAACTTCGGCTCGCGCGACGGCGACAACGCCGCGGCGATGCGCTACACCGAGGCCCGGCTCACGCCATTCGCCCGTCTGTTGCTCGACGAACTCGATCAGGGTACGGTGGATTTCATCCCCAACTACGACGGTTCGCAGCAGGAGCCCCGGCAACTGCCGGCCCGGTTGCCGATGGTGTTGCTCAACGGCGCCTCGGGCATCGCGGTGGGCATGGCCACCGAAATCCCTTCGCATAATCTTCGTGAGGTCACCGCGGCGGCGGTGGCCTTGCTCAAGCAGCCCAAGCTGGCCGATGAGGCCCTGGCCGATCTGCTGCCGGGCCCCGACTTCGCGGGCGGCGGGCAGATCATCACGCCGGCCGCCGATATCGCCCAGGTCTATGCCTCGGGGCGGGGCACGATCAAGGCGCGGGCGCGCTGGCGCTTCGAAGAGCTCGCGCGCGGCCAATGGCAATTGATCGTGCACGAACTGCCACCCGGGGCCTCCGGGCAACGCGTGCTGGAAGAAATCGAGGCGCTCACCAACCCCCAGGTGCGCACCGGTAAAAAGAGCCTCACTCCCGAACAGCAGCAGAACAAGGCGCGTCTGCTTGGCCTGCTCGACGCCGTGCGCGACGAATCCGGCAAGGACGCGCCGGTGCGGCTGGTGTTCGAGCCCAAAACCGCCAAGATCGATCGCGATGAGTTGGTCACGGTGCTGCTCGCGCACACGTCGCTCGAGCTCAACGTTCCCATCAACCTGGTGATGGTGGGCAACGACGGCCGGCCGCGCCAGAAAACCTTGCGCGAGATCCTCACCGAATGGCTGGATTTCCGTACGGTTACCGTGACCCGCCGCACGCGGCATCGGCACGAGAAAGTGCTCGATCGCATCCATGTGCTCGAAGGCCGGATGATCGTCTACCTCAATGTCGACGAGGTGATCCAGACGATCCGGGAGTCCGATGATCCCAAGGCCGCCCTGATCGAAAGATTCCAGCTCACCGACCGCCAGGCGGAGGATATTCTCGAGATGCGCCTGCGCCAGCTGGCGCGCCTGGAAGCGTTCAAGATCGAGCGCGAGCTCACCAGCCTGAAGACCGAGCGCGCCAAACTGGAGGAGCTTCTGGCCAACCCCGCCGCCATGAAGCGCCTGATCTCCCGCGAGATGGAAGCGGACGCCAAGCAGTATGGCGACGAGCGCCGCACCCTGATCGAGGCGGCCGAGAAAGCGGTGGTGGAAGTCAAGGTGGCCGATGAGCCCGTGACCGTGATCGTGTCGCAAAAAGGCTGGCTGCGCTCCCGTCAGGGCCATGGCCACGACGCGGCGCAGTTCCAGTTCAAGGCCGGAGACGCCCTGTACGCCACCTACGAATGCCGCACCGTCGATACCCTGGTGGCGCTGGGCAATAACGGCCGGGCCTATTCCGTGCCCGTGGCTGGCCTGCCCTCAGCGCGGGGCGACGGGGTGCCGGTGACCACGCTGGTCGAACTGGAGCCCGGCAGCCGCATCGTCCATATGGTGGCGGGGCCGGCTGACAGCCGCTGGTTGTTGTCCACCGCCCGCGGCCTGGGTTTCGTCACGCGCATCGCCGACATGACCACGCGCCGCGGCGGCAAGCAGTTCGTCACGCTGGAGCCCGAGGATCAGCTGGCCCGGCCGGTGCCGGTGCCTGCCGACGCCAGCCAGGTGGCGGCGCTGTCGGCCAATGGCCGCCTGCTGGTGTTCGACTTCGCCGAGCTTAAAGTGCTGGCTGGCGGCGGCCGCGGGACGCAGATTATGGGGCTGGACCCCCGCGAAACGCTGGAGCAGGTGGTGGCGTTCACCGCCATCGGCCTGCGGGTGCAAGGCAGCTATCGCAACAAACCCTTCGACCAGGTGTGGCGGCTGGCCGAACTCGAGCCTTATGTGGGCAAGCGTGCCCGAAAAGGCCGCAGTCTGGGCAACCGGCCACGCGAACCCCGCCTGTCGGCGGCGCGGGATGATGACAACGGAGACTGAAACCATGAGTATGCAGCAAGGCGCGGGCGCCGCCCGGGAAAGCGAGGGCACGACGGACACTCTCAGGGCACCGCAGGCCCTGGCCGGCGTCAGGGTCATCGAACTGGGCAGCCTGATCGCCGGGCCATACGCCGGCAGCCTGCTGGCGCAGTTCGGCGCCGAAGTGATCAAGGTCGAATCGCCGCAGGGCGGCGACCCCTTGCGCAAATGGCGCGTGCTGCACGAAGGCACCTCGCTGTGGTGGTATTCGCAAAGCCGCAATAAAAAATCGGTCACGCTCGATCTGCGTCAGGCCGAAGGGCAGCGCATCGTGCGCGAGCTGGCCGCCACCGCCGACATCGTGGTGGAGAACTTCCGCCCCGGCACGCTCGAAAAATGGGGCCTGGGCTGGGAGCAACTGCATGCGGTCAATCCACGCCTGGTCATGGTGCGGGTCTCGGGTTATGGCCAGAGCGGGCCGTACCGCGATCGCCCCGGCTTTGCCGCCATCGCCGAATCCCTGGGCGGCATGCGCAACCTGGCGGGCTATCCCGATCGGCCCCCCGTGCGCACCGGCCTGAGCATCGGCGATACGCTGGCTTCGTTGTATGGCACGATCGGCGCCTTGCTGGCGATGCATCACCTCAACCGCAACGGCGGCAGCGGCCAGTTCGTCGATGTCGCGCTGTACGAAGCGGCGCTGGCCGTGACGGAAAGCCTGCTGCCCGAGCACACCTACGACGGCAGGCTGCGCCAGCGCGCCGGCGCCAGCCTGCCGGGCATCGTGCCGTCGAGCACCTATGTGTGCGCCGATGGCGGCTACATCATCATCGCCGGCAATGGCGACGGCATCTTCAAGCGCTTGATGCGCGCCATCGGGCGCGAGGATCTCGCCGCTGATCCCGAACTGGCGCATAACGACGGCCGGGTGCGGCATACGCAGCGCATCGACGACGCCATCACCGCCTGGACGCGCGAGCGTCCGCTGGAGCACGCGCTGGCGGTGATCAAATCGGCCGACGTGCCCTGCGACCGGATCTATACCGAAGCCGATATCGTGGCCGATTCCCAGGTGGAAGCGCGCGGCATGCTGGAACCTGCCCGGCTCGAGGACGGCACGGATTTCGCGATTCCCGGCATTGTGCCGCGCCTGTCGGCTACGCCGGGCGCCACGCGCTGGCTGGGGCCCGGCCTGGGCGCACACACCGACGAGGTGCTGGAGGCCCTGGGCTACGACGCCGCGGCCCGCGCCGCGCTGCGGGACCGCGAGGTGATCTGAGCGCGTGGCCGTCGATCACCGAGGTTGCTCAAGCCACGCCATTGAGCCGGATGCACTTGCCGAAGTACTCCAGACTGCGCTTCGGAATGCGCGTTAGCGATGGCTGATCGATATGGATCAGGCCGAAGCGTTTTTGCAGGCCGAGCACCCACTCCCAATTGTCGGTCGACGACCAATAGATCATCCCCTTGAGCTTGACCCCTTGCTGATAGGCGGCGTGGGCGGCCCGCATGTAGCCCTGCATGTACTGGATACGCAGCGGATCTTCAACCCAGCCATCTTTTGGAGCTGCCTCTGCCACGGGAAAGCCGAACTCGGTGGCGATGATGTCGGGGGCGCCGTAGTCCTGGTGCGCCTTCAGGAGCACCTTGGTGTAAGTGTCGGGATCGTAGGGTAGCTCTTCGGTCCTGGCGAGCTCGGCGGGAGGTTCCACCAGCGTAATGCCCAACGGCGACTCGGGATCGGCCTTGACGAAGGAGCGGGAGTAGAAGTTCAGGCCGAAGAAGTCGGGCTTGACCGCGATCGCTTCCATGTCGCCGTTCTGGATGTAAGGTTCCACCAGCGGCTGCACGAGTTCGGGATAGCCGAGCCCGTAGGCGGGGCGGGGCACGGCGTCGTTCCACAGGGCGTCGACCAGGCTGGCGGCTTGTCTGTCTTCCGCTGTGCCCGAGGGCGCTTCGAACGGCATGATATTGAAGGCGGAGGAAATTCGAGTACCGGAGTGCGTGTTGGCCCGGATCGCCGCCAGCGCTCTACCATGGGCGAGGTTGACATGGTGGAGGGCCGCGCCCATATAGCGCCGCGAGCGGTAGCCTGGAGCGAACACGCCCTGCCCGTAGCCGAAGATGGGGATGACGCCCGGTTCGTTGAACAGCAGCCAGGTGTTCGCCCGGTCGCCCACCAGGCGCGCCATGATCTCGGCATAGTCGGCCATCTTGCGGCTGACGTCGCGGTCGAGGAAGTCGCCCGCCCAGAGCGGCATATCCCAATGGAACAAGGTCGGGATCGGTTCCAGGCCATGTTCCAGCATGGCGTCGATCATGCGGTCGTAGTGGTCCATGCCCCGCGCGTTTGGCGCGCCGGCGGTTTCCGGCTGGATGCGCGGCCAGGCGAACGAAAATCGGAAGGCCTTGACCCCGGCGGCCTGGAGCAGCTTGAATTCGTCGAGATAGCGGGTCTCGAACTCCGTGTTGCGGACGTTGGTCGTGCCGTCCTTGGAGCCGCCGACGTTATCGATGAAGACATCCCAGTTGCTGCGCCCGCGATTCGCGCGGCTCTCTGTTTCACCCGCGGAACCAGCCACGCCCCATAGGAAATCCTGGGCAAAAGTGAGATTGTCGGCCCAGGCGAAACGTGGCACCAGCGGGGCCGCCGCCGCGGCGCTGATGCTCTGGAGGAAGGTGCGTCGGGAAAGAGGAAAAGATGGCATCAGGTCGCTCGTCGTAAACACGGCGGAGCCGTAGGCTCCAGGAGGTGAGTGGTATCTTCCTGATCATAGTGAATGTACCGACTTTAATCCACGTGGCGACGGGCGGATCTTTCCCAAATGTGGGGCGTTTTTGTCCCGTCCGATGTCGGGGCGCCGCCGGGGCCGCTGCGAGGCCTGCGGGCGTAGGCGCCGGCGCCTGCCTCGCCGACATGGCCATGTCGGCCGCGCACCGTCTGGTTTCAGCGGCTGCCGTTGGCGGACGGGATGCGCGCGGCGACGTAGCGATGAAACAGGATTGAGGAGTCCGAACCGCCCGGCATGGCGTCCTGCAGGCCGCGCAGTTCTTTGGGAGCGATACCGAACCGTTCCTGGAAAAAGCGTGAAAACTGCGCCCGGCTCGAGAATCCGCAGCGGTAGGCGAGCTCCTTCAGCGGCTTGGGCGGATTGCGCCTGTCAAGGATCATGCGGTACGCCAGATCCAGCCGCTTGTTCCGGATCAGGCACGCCACGCCTTTGTCGGGCTCGAACGCGCGGTACAGATGGGAGTGCGACAGCCTGAAGTGTTGCAAGATGGCTTTGGGCCCCAGCGCGGGGTCGGTAAGATGGCGGTCGATGTACTCGAGGATGCGCTGTCGCATCGACAAGTTGATGGCCATGTACTGCTCATGCGTCAGGGGGGCGCCGTTCAAGGCCGCGTTCACGAGCATTACCAGCGATTCCTGCACGCCCGGCATGGCGTGAGGTTCGAGTTCGTCGAGCAGGCCGTCGAGCGACACAATGAAATCAAAGAGCAGCCGGTTGATGGCGACGTTGCCTGGCAATACCACACCGTGCAGATTCTTCGCCGCCCAGGCCTTGCCGAGTTCCTGGCGCGGGATGACGACGGTAATCCGGGAGCCGGCTTCCTTCAGGCTGTTCAGCGGACGGGCCAGATCCAGCAGGAACAGGTCGCCGGGCCGGGCGTGCAGATTCCTGCCGGCGAAGTCTCCGCGGTACTCTCCGGCCACGATCAACTGGAGCAGATAAAAGTCGAGGTCGGTGCAGGCGATCAGGCTGGGCGTGCGCCGGCAATACTGCCGGTTGAACGTGGTGTTGCCCAGCACCATGCTGCCGAACAGACGTGAACGCACCGACCCCGACATGCCACTGGCGTCGTTGGAGTCGGTCGGCGATACTTCATAGAGCAGGGACGACGTCTCGCGCCAGAAATCGTCGCGTATCGACTCCTCGACCATGTCGGTCGAGAGGTAAAGAGCTCCTTTCATGACGGCGGCTCCACGAAGGCATCAAGCCCTCCAGACTCACAATGGCAACGAGAACGACAGGTAAAGCGCGGTGCCCTGCAGCCGGTTGCGGGCCTGGAACTCGCGCAGGATCTTCAGCCGGGCCTGTATGGGTGTTTCTCCTAACTGGAATGCATGGCTGGCCGTCAGGCCGAGGGCGGCTACGCGCCCACGGAACCCGCCCAATACTGCGCCGTCCCCGCTATCGTCGCTGATTTGCTGATGATAGTAGCCGATCGCCCCCAAGGTCGTGCCCGGGCCGCCGATGTCACGCGACACGGCGGCCTCCAGATGCCATTCCGTGCCGGTACGGTAGTGCGTCTCCCGGTTCTCGCCATTGAATGTGACGCCAGTCACGGCCGATAAATCCCAGCCCTGCGCCGGGTTGTACCAAGTACCGGCCAGCGACAGATCCGCGCCCCAGCGATGAAAGGCGATATTGGCCATCGAGTCCTTGCGAAAGTGCCCGATGGGGATATTGATCGCGCCGATCAGGCTCCAGTGGGCGTGTCCGTTCTGCCAGCCCAGCGTGTCGGTTGCCACCGGATCGCCCAGCGTCGTGATGCGGCTGCGTGTTTCGCCGGAGTATGGGCCGAGCACGGCTTGCGCATCGACATCCTGGTGACCGAAGGGGAGGGTGAGCGCCAGGGCCAGCCGGCCGCCCAAGCCAGTGTAGGGCGTGGACCAGATCAGGGTCGGCAGATCGATCAGGGCCCTGGCTTTGAGGCCCACGGCGACCTGGCCGCCGGTGGGCAACGCTTGGGACCCATCCGCCCGCGCGGTGTAGTAATAGAGGTCGTTCTGCAGGTAGAGGCCGGGCGGCGGCAGCACGGCCGCCATCGGACCCCTGGAGCCCAGCAGATAAAAGCTGGTGCCATTCTCCGAGGCGCCGGCTCCTGCCCCGGTCAGTGCCGCCGCGCCGATCGCCAAGGCGCCGATCCATGTCTTCGATCTGCACCGGCTCCGTTGTCGTCGGGGCAGTCCGGTCGGCGTTCCGATTGCGCATGCTGATTTTTCGGAGCGCGGCTTGCGTCCACCCGGCGCGCAGGATGGATGGCCCTCCGGTCGCTTCGCGACTTCCTCCCCGAGGGAGGATTCGCGCTTGAGGCGGCTCGGCGCGTTAACGGTGCCCTCCGGTCGCTTCGCGACTTCCTCCCCGAGGGAGGATTCGCGCTTGAGACGGCTCGGCGCGCTCATGCAATGCCGTTGAGCTTGATACATTGCGCGTAGTAGGCGAGGCTGGCTTTGGGCGTGCGTTGCTGCGTGGCGCGGTCGACCTGGATCAGCCCGAAGGTTTTGGCGAAGCCCAGGGCCCATTCCCAGTTGTCGGTGGCAGACCAGTAATAGAGGCCGCGCAGTCTGGCACCTTGTTCGATGGCGCGGTGGGCCGCCTGCAGGTAGGATTTCAAGTAGGCGATCCGTTTCGGATCCCGAACGATGCCATCGACCGGCCGCGGATCGTCCAGCGGGAAGCCCGTTTCAGTCACGTAGATGTCGGGCGCGCCGTATTCCGTATGAATGCGCATGAGCATCTCGGTCAAACCGTCGGGTTCGACCGGCAACATCTGCGTGCGGATGAACTTATCCGAGAAGCCGTCGACTTTAGGCATGAAGCCGAGCGGCGACTTGGCTTGCGCCTGCGCGTAGACGCGGGCGTAATAGTTCATCCCGATGAATTCCGGACGTACCGCAATGACCGCCATGTCGCCGGACCGGATGAAGGGCTCTACGAGCGGCAATACCCGTTCGGGATAGCCACGGCCGAACAACGGATCGAGCCACGCACGGTTCCAGAAGGCGTCGGCCATCTGTGCGGCCTGAGCGTCATCCCGAGACTCGGTCAGCGGGCGTACTGGCTGGAGGTTGATCGTGGTGGAAGCCTTGGCTCCTTTAGGCAGATTGGCGCGGGCCGCTGCCAGCATCAGGCCTTGTGCGAGGTTCTGGTGGTGCACCGCCGCACCGGCCGCCTCGGCCGACGCCAGGCCAGGCGCGTGCATGCCGAAGGCATAGCCGGCCGCCGCTACGCTGTTCGGCTCGTTCAGCGCCAGCCACAAGGGGATGCGATCGCCGAAGCGCCGCGTGAGAATGTCCGCATAATCCGCCAGACGCCGGGCCGCGGCGCGGTCACGGAAGTCGCCCGCCCAGATTGGCATGTCCCAGTGAAACATGGTGGCGGCGGGCTCCATGCCCTGGCGCAACATCTCGTCGATCATGCGGTCGTAGAGTGCCAGTCCCGCCTCGCTCGGCTTGCCGGGACCGTTTGGCTGGATGCGCGGCCAGGCGAACGAGAAGCGGAACGCATTCACCCCGGCAGAGCCCAGCATGGCGAGGTCTTCCGGGTAGCGGCTCTCGAACTCGGTGTTGATGGCGTTGGTTGAGCCGTCGGCGATGTGTCCCTTCTGATCGGCAAAGACGTCCCAGTTGCTGCGCCCTCGGCCCTGACGGCTTTCCACCTGGGCGGCTGCCGACGCCACCCCCCACTTGAAGCCGGCAGGGAAGTCCGGCTGACCGCCGACCACCTTGGAGGGCAAGCAGGCCAGCGCACCTGAAGCGCTGGCCAATGTGATAAAACTCCTGCGCGAAACAGGTAGGCATTGCATATCGGTGTCTCTGTATTTGATGACGATCGGGGCCGGCCGCACGGACACGTGGCGGCATCGAGCCATCGGGACATGGTCACCGATTCATGAGGCCAATTCGATATGCGGGGACAAAAACGACTGGATTATGGGAGAAATTCGGCCAAGTGTTGGCGCGGTATCAACCGGCGCGGCTGGCGTCGATCTGGCTGCGTACCGCGGCGGTAAGGGCTGCCGCGGCACCCGGGGCGTCGATATCGGGCACGAGCAGGCTGACTTCGCCCTGGCGATCGAACACGAAGACGCCCTTGCTATGGTTGACCACGTAGTTGCTGTCGCCGGGATTGGCCGGCTCGAGGATCTGGAACGACACGCGGTAGCGCCGGGCCAGGCGCTCGGTTTCGGCCGCGCTGCCCGACAGGCCGAGGGCCGAGGGATTCTGGAATGCTGAAACATAACGTTCGAGCATTTCGGGGGTATCGCGGTGAGGGTCGACGCTGATGAACAGCACGCGGATTTCATCGGCGTCGTCGCCCAGTTCGTCGGTGAGCTGGGCCAGGCGCGCCATGGTGGTGGGACAGACGTCGGGACAATTGGCGTAGCCGAAGAACACCAGCGCGATATGGCCGCGCACGTCGTCCTGCGTGACGGTGCGACCGCCCGCGGCCTGCAGCGAGAATTGCAGATCGGGCAGGCGGTTCTCGATGCCGACGATCGGGCGGCTGGCGGGATCATCGCAGCCCGCCAGACCGA
Organism: Pigmentiphaga sp.; assembly: GCA_023228945.1. Taxonomy (GTDB): domain Bacteria; phylum Pseudomonadota; class Gammaproteobacteria; order Burkholderiales; family Burkholderiaceae_B; genus Verticiella. The sequence continues at coordinate 24,677 of JALOAI010000033.1, forward strand.
GTCCTAGAAGAATGGCCAGCGCCAGGGCGCGCCAGCCGGAGGGCGGGACCAACATCGCAACGACTCCGGATCAGTGAGGTTGGGAAACAGGTGCTTTCAGGCCATCGAGCAAAAACGACAGGACGACTCGATTGACATCGGCATCGTCGAGGTGGCCGTTGTGCCGGGCTTCGGTGGCGGAGGTAATCAGGGCGCCCATGGCGTCGACAATCCAGCCGGCTGGCAGATCTCGGCGAAACTGCCCCTCTTGCTGGCCGCGCAGGAAAAACCGGGTGAGGCGTTCGTGCTGGTGGCGCCACTCGCGGTGGATTTCGTGGCGCACATTGGGATCGCGACAGATGTTGCCCTGCTGGTGCAGCAGGAGAAACAGGTTGGCATGAGGGTGAATCGCCGTGATCAGGCGGGTCAGGACCTCGAGGACGGGGCCGTGATCGAGCGCGACCTCGGTGAAGATCTCTTCACAGCATTCGTGGGCGAGACGGTGCACTTGGTAGATGAGATCGTCGCGCGAGGCAACCATGCGGTGCAGGGTGGCGCGGCTCACGCCGATGGTTTGCGCCAACTGCTCCATCGACGCCGAGGGCTGAAGCACCAGGGCCTCGGCCAGAGCGTGAATCGGAAGGGGGCGGACGGCGTTCATGGGACTGTTGAAGATAGGCTAAGTCTGATACAGCATTGTATCACCCGGCCCTCGGCGCCGAGCGGTTACAGTGCCGCTCGGCCTTGGGATCCAGGTCCGGGATGCTCTCTTCGCGAGATCAAAAGCCGGGAAGGCCGGGGCCGGGTTGGCGGGGCGCGCGGCTGAGTCAGCGAGGCCGCTTACGTTGCGCCTCGAGGGCGGCGGCGAGGTCGGCCACGGCGGTGGCATAGAAATAGCTGCGGTTGTAATGCGTGATGGCGAAGAAGTTGGCCGTGGCGATGCGGTGGTCGGTGTGGCCGGTGGCGTAGTCGAGGTTGATCATGCCCACGCGCGGATCGCTGCCGGGCGAGACCAGCGGCGCCGAGATGAGGCCGGCCGTGGCCGGAACACCACGCGGGCGCGCGCCGGCGCGCTGCAGATCCTGCCACGACAGCGTAGGCTCGAGGCCGCCCGTGACCCAGGATTGGGGTTGCCCGGGCAGGGTGGCATCGATGAACACCGGGAGCTCGCGCTGCCAGCCATGGGCCAGCAGGTAGTTGGCTACGGAGGCGATGGCGTCGTCGGGGCTATTGACGAGATCGGGCGGCTGCCCCGGGCGGGCGCTGACGGCAAAGTTGCGAATGCTGCCCGGCATGAATTGCGGAATGCCGATGGCGCCGGCGTAAGAGCCGCGCAGGCGACGGGGGGGCTGGCCCTGGCCGAGGGTCATGGCAAGATATTCGGCCAGCTCGCCGCGGAAGTACTCGCTGCGATCGCGGCTGGCATGCGCCGGCCAATGAAAGGCCAGCGTGTACAGCGAATCGAGCACCGGAAAATTGCCCATGTTGCGGCCGTAAACGGTTTCGACGCCGAGGATGGCGACGATGACCGCGGCCGGCACGCCTGTGGCCTGCTCGGCGCGAGCAAGGGCGGCGGCGTTGTCTTCCCAAAACCGCAGGCCGTTGCGGATGCGCACGGGCTCGACGAAACGGGCCCGGTAGCCTGGCCAGTGGCGCTTGGGCGGCGGCGCTCCGGCGGCCCGCGCGGGTGGCGCCATGAGGCGCAGTACGGTGTCATTGCGCTGGGCCTGCTCCAGGGCCGCCACCACGGCTCCCAACGGTAATTGGCGGCTGGCGGCGAGTTCTTCGGCGAAGGCGCGCTGGGCGGGAGGCAGGGCGGCGGCATTGGCGGTAAAGCCAGACCCGCCAGCGGGCATCGCTGCCGCATTGTTGCTGAAGCCGGATTGGCCGGAGGGCGGGGCCCCCGCATTGCCGGTCCAGGCGGTGCCGGCCATGGGTGCCCGGGGCCGATTGGAGAGGTTGGCGGCCGAAACCGTTACCATATCGCTCATGCGTGCGGCGGGCGCGGCGGACGCCGGTTCTGGCGCGCCGGCGAGCTCCAGGCCCCGGGCGGGCTGGGATGGCGCGGTGGAGCAGGCGGCAAGCCCGAACACGCTTGGCAACAGCAAAAGGCGAACAGCGGCACGCATCACGACGACAAGTTTCCTGGTGGAGCCGTGCTCGGCGCTCGAGGGCGCCAGGGCACGGAGAATGAGCATGACGACACTTTACTTGACTCACGCCGATTGCAGGCGCCACGACATGGGGCGCTGGCATCCCGAGTGCCCCGAGCGCCTGGACGCGATTGCCGATCATTTGCTGGCCATCGGCCTGCGCGACGTCCTGATCGAGCGCGACGCGCCGAACGTGACCCCCGAACAACTGGCGCGCGCGCACGACCCCGTCTATCTGGCCGAGCTGCAGCGGCGGCTGCCGGAGTCGGGCTATGCCGAAATGGATCCGGACACCCTCATGAATCCCCACTCGCTGGAGGCCGCGAGCCGAGCCGCTGGGGCCGCCGTGGCGGCGGTCGATGCCGTGCTGGAAGGCGAGGCCGATGCCGCTTTTTGCTCCGTGCGCCCGCCGGGGCATCATGCCGAACGCGGCCGCGCCATGGGGTTCTGCCTCTATAACAACGTGGTGGTGGCCGCCCTCCATGCGCTGGAGCACCATGGCCTGCGGCGCATCGCGGTGGTGGATTTCGACGTGCACCATGGCAACGGCACCGAGCAGATGCTGGCGGGCGATCCGCGCGTGTTGATGTGCAGCTTTTTCCAGCATCCGTTTTATCCCTACAGCGGGGCCGGCCCCCATGCGCCGAATATGGCGAACCTGCCGGTGGAGGCCTACGCCGATGGCGCGGTGATACGGCCGCTGGTGGAGCAGCACTGGCTGCCGCGGCTGCGCGGGCACCGGCCCGAGCTGATCCTGATCTCGGCGGGCTTCGATGCGCACCGTGACGACGACATGGGGCAATTGGGGCTGGTCGAGGACGACTACGCCTGGATCACCCGGCAGTTGCGCGTTGTGGCGCAAGAGGCCGGCCATGATCGCATCGTGAGCTGTCTGGAAGGTGGCTACGACCTGCCGTCGCTGGCGCGCAGCGTGGCGGCGCACGTGCGCGAGCTGCTGTAGCTGCGGTAGCGCGCAAGGCCAAGGCGGGCGGGCCAGGAGAGGTCCCGGCGTGCGGCGGCTCGCCGCCTCGCCGCCGGGCGGCACAAAGAGGCCGCGTGCTGCGTCAGGGTGGTGCCGCCGTTGTCGGGAGCCACCGCGCTAGAGCTCGCCCTCGGCGAACAGTGTGAACACCTGCTGGCGCAGCCAGCGGCTGGCGGGGTCGCGCTGTTTTTGCGCGTGCCAGATGGCGTGGATGGCGCTATGGGGCAGCGGCACGGGGCAGGGCGCGCTTGCCAGGCCGAAGGGGCCGCAGACCTTGCCGGCAAAGCGTTCCGGCACCACCGCCAGCATGGCGGTGGCTTGCAGCACCTGCGCCAGGGCCATGAAGTGCGGCACCCGCAGGCGCACCCGGCGTTCCGCGCCGGAACGCCGCAGGGCATCGTCGATCAGGCTGTGGCCGGTACCCACGGCGGTGACCTGCACATGTTCGGCGGCTTCGAAGCGCGCCAGATCGTGCGGGCGCTGGGCCTCGGGCAAATTCTGCCGGAACAGACACACATAGGATTGCTGGAACAGCCGGCGCTGCATGAAGCCGGCGCGCAGATTGGGCAGGAATCCCAGCGCGAGATCGACGTGACCGCGCTCCATGTCGATTTTCAGGTCGGTATCGGTGCTGCGGCGGGTATCGAGCGTGACGCCCGGCGCTTCCCGCCCCAGGTGCTGCATGAGTTCGGGCAGGAAATAAATCTCGCCCACGTCGGTGAGCGCCAGGGTGAAGACCGCCTCGCTTTGCGCGGGATCGAAGTGGGCGCGGGCCGCCAGCGTTTGGCGCAGGGTGGCCAGCGCCTCGGCGATCGGTTCGGCGATATTCTCGGCGTAAGGGGTGGGCGACATCCCCCGCGGCGTGCGCAGAAAGAGTTCGTCGCCCAGCAGGCGGCGGAGCCGGTTGAGGGCATTGCTGACACCGGGCTGCGATAGGCCCAGCGCGGCGGCCGTGGCCGACACCCGACGATGGCGCCGCAGCTCATCGAACACCAGCAGCAGGTTGAGGTCGATGTCTTTCAGATCCATGATGATGAAGCTAGGTGGCACGTATATTCGTGCTGGTGATAAATAATATTCCAGAAATTCTATTTATTAATCTTTAGTCGCACGGCAAGATGGCGACCCTGGTCAACGAACTCGAGCGCGTTGCCAACTCACAGCCGGAGCCGCGTGCCGCAGCCCGAAGGCGTTTCGCCGGCAGGCACAAGCGCCTCGTCATGTGTCACCGTGGCGCCCGCCGCATCCGGCGGGATCCCGGTCAAGCGCATCCGGTTCGCCAACATTCCGCCGCCGCGCCGTGGGTGGCCAGTTTTTCAGGAGACTATCGTGTCACACGTCAATCCCGCCGCCGCTCCCCACTGGGAAAAGGGCGACACCAGCCGCATCCCGTTCCAGGTGTACACCGATCCGGCCATCTACCAGCGCGAGCTCGAGCGAATCTTCTATGGCCGGCACTGGAGCTATGTGGGCCTCGATTGCGAAGTCCCCAATCCGGGCGACTTCAAGCGCACGCAGATCGGCGAGCGCTCGGTGCTGATGGTGCGCACCAAGTCGGGCGAGGTGCAAGTGCTCGAGAACGTCTGTGCCCACCGCGGCGTGCAGTTCATCCGCGAACGGGCCGGCAATCGCAAACTGTTCGTCTGTCCGTACCACCAGTGGAGCTACGACCTCGAAGGCAAGCTGCTGGGCGTGCCGTTCCGTCGCGGCGTGTCGCGCGACGGCGTGGTGCAGGGCGGCATGCCGGCGGATTTCGACATGGCCGAACACGGCCTGAACCGCCTGCGCGTGGCGCGCCGCAACGGCGTGGTGTTTGCCACCTTCGATGCCGACACCGAGGATTTCGAGGCCTATGTCGGGCCGACGATCCTGGATTATTTCGATCGGGTGTTCGACGGCCGCGAGCTGACTCTGCTGGGCTATAGCCGCCAGCGCATTCCCGGCAACTGGAAATTGATGCAGGAGAACATCAAGGATCCCTACCATCCGGGCCTGTTGCATACGTGGTTCGTCACGTTCGGTCTGTGGCGCGCCGACAATAAATCCGAGCTGAAAATGGATGAGCATTTCCGCCATGCGGCGATGATCTCCACCCGCGGCAACGCCGGCGCCGTCAACGACATCACCAAGGGCGTCTCGAGCTTCCGCGACAAAATGAAGCTCAACGACGATCGTTTCCTCGACGTGGTGCATGAACCCTGGTGGGGCGAGCCCACCGCGGTGATGACCACCCTGTTTCCCAGCGTGATCATCCAGCAGCAGGTCAACTCGGTCTCCACGCGCCAGATCATTCCGGTGGACACCGGCGTGTTCGACTTCGTCTGGACCCACTTCGGCTTCGCCGACGACAGCCCCGAAATGCATCGCCGGCGACTGCGCCAGGCCAATCTGTTCGGGCCGGCAGGCTTCGTGTCGGCCGACGATGGCGAGGTGATCGAGCTCTCGCAGCGCGGCTTCGAACAAAAGCCCTGGCACCGCGCGGTGGTGGAGCTGGGTGGCCGGGGTTGCGAGAACACCGACCACATGGTGACCGAAACCCTGATCCGGGGCATGTACGACTACTGGCGCAAGGTGATGGAGTAGAACTCGCGGCCCCAGGCCTTGCCGCAGGCGGCGGCGGGTTCGGCGCATGCCTTTGGGCATCACCCGTAAGCGGCGGCCAGGCCGGCCCGGCGCCGACCTCCATCTCCCGACATCCGACATCAGAACAGGACGACCCCCATCATGATCGACTTCCAGACCTTCTACGCCCTCCAGCAACTGTACGCCGAGTACGTGGCGGTGCTCGATAACCGCGAATGGGACAAATGGCCCGAATTCTTCATCGACGAGTGCGAATATCGCGTGCAGGCGCGCGAGAACCACGAGCGTGGCCTGCCGCTGGCGCTGATCGACTTCGAGAGCAAAGGTATGCTCAAGGATCGCATCTATGGCGCCACCGATACGATGTACCACGACCCTTATTACCAGCGCCACGTGGTGGGCGCACCACGCATTTTGTCCGTCGAGGGCGACCGCATCCGCTCGGAGGCCAACTACGCGGTGTTTCGCACCCAGCCCAGCCAACTGACCACGGTGTTCAATGTGGGCCGCTACCTCGACGAAGTCGTGCGTACCCCCGATGGCCTGAAGTTCGCCTCGCGGGTTTGCGTGTACGACAGCGAATTGATCCCAAACTCGCTGATTTATCCGATCTAACACCGGCGCCGGAGCGAGCCTGCGGCGTCTATCCCGGAGCACGCGGATCCGCCAGCTGGCGCGCATGGCGGGGCAGCACATCCATCGAACGTGGTCGGCGCGCTCTGGGCATTGGGCGCGGAGGGTCTGTTCGCGCAGATCTACGCCTCGGGGACTGGAGGCTGTTATTTAGGCTCGCGTCACCGCCAACCCAAGCCGCTCGGCCGCACCGTCGATATGGGCCAACACGGCGGTGCGAGCCGCTTCGGCGTCTCCGGCTTCGAGCGCCAGCAACAGCTGCCGGTGTTCATCGTGCGCCAATTGCCAGGTGCCCTGGCGAATAGAGTTCAGGCGTGCGGTTTCGATGGCGATGCCGATATGAGCCGACAAAAACCGCGACAGTTCCAGGAACAGCGGGTTGCCGGTGGCTTCGGCCAGCAGATGATGGAAGCGGGCGTCGGCTTCGGTGCCGTCGGTGCCATCGGCCACCGCGGTGGCCATGTCCTCGAGCGCCTGGCGCAGCCCCGCCAGGTGGTCCGGCTGGCGCCGCAGCGCGGCCAGCCAGGCCGCTTCGCCCTCGACCGCGCGGCGCAGCTCGAAGATCCGCGCCAGCCCCAGCGGCGTGACGGGAAGGTCGTCGAGCCGGAAGGAGCGAGGCTGGCCTTGTGGCGACACGAAGGCGCCCGCGCCCTGGATGCTCTGCATCAGGCCGTCGTGCTTGAGCTGCGACAGCGCTTCGCGCACCACCGACATGCTGACGCCGAATTCGGCGGCCAGGGCGGCGCCGGTGGGCAGCCGCTGGCCGGGCGCGTATTCGCCGTTGATGATGCGCCGCCGGAGCTGCTCGGCCACTTCGTCGGCCAGTGAGCCGCGGCTGCGCCAGGACAGGGCGGGGGCCTCGGCACTGCTGCTCCTGCGCGGCGCGTCGGGGGAGCCCACGGCACCCGGGGACGCCGCCGCCTGTCCTTGCCCTGGCGAGCGAGGCTTGCGTGGCGGCGCCGAGTCGTGCGGTTGGCTACTCATCCGGCAGCGTCTTGCCCGGGTTCATGATGCCGTGCGGATCGAGGGCCTGCTTGATGCGGCGCATCAATTTGAGCTCGACCGCGCTCTTGTAGCGCGGCAACTCGTTGCGCCGCATCTGGCCGATGCCGTGTTCGGCGCTGATCGAGCCCTGGTAGGCATGCACCTGGTCGTGCACCAGCAGATAGATGGCGTCTTGCCGGGCCAGGACCTCGGGGTCGGCCTCGCCGATGGGGCCCTGCACGTTGTAGTGCAGGTTGCCATCGCCCAGGTGGCCGAAGGTGATGTTGCGCACGCCCGGAAAGTGCTGCTGCAGCAGGGCATCGGTTTCGGCCACGAAATCGGCGATGCGCGAGATCGGGATGGAGACGTCGTGCTTGATGTTCTTGCCTTCCTCGGCCTGGGCCAGCGGGATGCTTTCGCGCAGGTGCCACATGGCATGGCTTTGCGCGAGGTTCTCGGCCACTGCGGCGTCGCTGATGAGGCCGTCTTCCATGGCGGCACCCAGCACGGCCTCGAAGCGCTCGCGGGCGTGGGCTTCGCTTTCGCTGTCGGAGAGTTCGAGCAGGGCGTACCAGGGATGCTGTTCAACCGCGCCGGCAAAGGGCAGACGCTGCTGCGGATAGATGCGGGTGACCAGTTCCATACAGGCGGCCGACATCAGCTCGAAACCGGTGAGAGAGGCGCCGAAGCCGGCCCGGGCGCGCGACAGTACTTCCACGGCGGCGGGTACCGACGGCAGGGCGAGCAGGGCGGTGCAACGCGCGACCGGCAGTGGGTAGAGCTTGAGGGTGGCGGCGGTGATGATGCCCAGCGTGCCCTCGCTGCCGATGAACAGGTCGCGCAGGTCGTAGCCGGTGTTGTCTTTGCGCAGGCCGCGCAGGCCATGCCAGATCTCGCCTTCGGCGGTGACGACCTCCAGGCCCAGGGCCAGTTCGCGGGTGTTGCCGTAGCGCAGCACCTGGGTGCCGCCGGCGTTGGTGGCCAGGTTGCCGCCGATGGTGCAACTGCCTTCGGCCGCCAGCGACAGCGGGAACAGCCGGCCGGCCTGGCGCGCTGCATCCTGCACGGCCTGCAGGATGCAGCCGGCTTCGACGGTAAGCGTATCGTTGTCGGTATCCACCTGGCGAATGCGGTTGAGCCGTGCCAGCGAGACGACCACGGCGCGGCCGGAGTCGTCGGGCGTACCACCGGCCACCAGGCCGGTGTTGCCGCCCAGCGGCACTACCGGGGCGCCATGTTGCAGGCACAGCCGTACGACTTGCGCCACCTGTTCGGTATCGCCCGGACGCACTACCGCCACTGCCCGCCCGGTGTAGCGCCGCCGCCAATCGGTGAGATAGGGCTCGGCATCGGCGCCGGTGAGAACATGGCTGGCGCCAAGAATTTGTTGCAATGCATCGAGAAGGTTCATGGAACTGCCCGAGTTGTGGTAGTATTTAGGGTCTTCTGGTTATCAGAAGACTTTTTATGAGGGTCATCTTAGCATGCCCCCCATCGATATAATTAAAAATTGCGCAGAGATTTGCAGTATTTCCAACCGAGATCGCCCGGCCATGGCCGGGTCCAACTTTGTGAGGCCGCTACATGAAGGTGCTGGTGCCCGTGAAGCGCGTGGTTGACTACAACGTCAAGGTACGCGTCAAGTCCGACCAAACCGGGGTCGACATCGCCAACGTCAAGATGTCGATGAACCCGTTCGACGAGATCGCCGTCGAGGAAGCCGTCCGCCTGAAAGAAAAAGGCGTGGTAAGCGAGATAATTGCCATGTCCGCCGGCGTGGCGCAGTGCCAGGAAACGCTGCGTACCGCCATGGCCATCGGCGCCGACCGCGGCATCCTGGTCGAAACCGGCACCGAGCTGCAGCCGCTGGCCGTGGCCAAGCTGCTCAAGGCCCTGGTCGATAAAGAACAGCCGCAACTGGTCATCCTCGGCAAGCAGGCGATCGACGACGACGCCAACCAGACCGGCCAGATGCTGGCCGCGCTGCTGGGCTGGCCGCAAGCCACCTTCGCCAGCAAGCTGGAAATCGCCGACGGCAAGGCCACCGTCACCCGCGAGGTCGACGGCGGCCTCGAAACCGTGGCGCTCACGCTGCCGGCGGTGGTGACCACCGACCTGCGCCTGAACGAACCGCGCTACGTCACCCTGCCCAACATCATGAAGGCCAAGAAGAAGCCGCTCGATAACGTCAAGCCCGAGGAACTCGGCGTGGACGTCGAGCCGCGCCTGAAGACCCTCAAAGTGGCCGAACCGCCCGGACGCAAGGCCGGCATCAAGGTGGCCGACGTCGCGGCCCTGGTCGACAAACTCAAGAACGAAGCGAAGGTGATCTGACATGACAAGCCTCGTCATTGCCGAACATGACAATCAGGAACTGAAGGGCGCCACGCTCAACGCCGTGGCCGCCGCCCGCCAATTGGGCGGCGACGTCCACGTGCTGGTGCTGGGCAGCGGCGCTGAGGCCGTGGCCCAGGCCGCCGCCCAGGCCGAAGGCGTGGCCAAGGTGCTGCACGCCGATGCGCCGCAGCTGGCCGACCAACTGGCCGAAAACGCCGCCGCCGAGGTGCTGGCGCTGGCCAAGGATTACAGCCACATCGTGTTCCCGGCCACCGCCTCGGGCAAGAACATCGCGCCGCGCGTGGCCGCGCTGCTCGACGTCGCCCAGGTGTCCGACATCATCTCGGTCGAGTCGCCCGACACCTTCCAGCGCCCGATCTACGCCGGCAACGCCATTGCCACCGTGCAATCGGCCGACGCCGTCAAGGTGCTCACCGTGCGTACCACGGCGTTCGATCCGGTGGCCGCCAGCGGCGGTTCCGCCGCGGTCGAGGCCGTGCAGGCCCAGGCCGATTCGGGCAAGTCCAGCTTCGTCGGCCGCGAGGTTGCCAAATCCGACCGTCCCGAACTCGCCGGCGCCCGCGTCGTCGTCTCGGGCGGCCGCGGCATGGGCAGCGCCGAGAATTTCAAGCTCCTCGATCCGCTGGCCGACAAGCTCGGCGCCGCCCTGGGCGCCTCGCGCGCCGCGGTGGACGCCGGCTACGCGCCCAACGATTGGCAGGTGGGCCAAACCGGCAAGATCGTCGCGCCGCAGCTCTACGTGGCCGTCGGCATCTCCGGCGCCATCCAGCATTTGGCCGGCATGAAGGATTCCAAGGTCATCGTCGCCATCAACAAGGATGAAGAAGCCCCCATCTTCGGCGTGGCCGACTACGGCCTGGTGGGCGACCTGTTCCAGGTCGTGCCCGAGCTGACGAAGTCGCTGTAAGCCGCGGGCTTATTGCGCGCTTCTGCTGAAGCGTAGGCGGCGCCGGCCATGGGTTGGCGCCGCTTTTATTTTGGCGCCGGGCCGCGCGGGAAATGGCGAATGTCTGGCTGATGCTTCGAGCCTTCCCGGCGGTTCGCCATGGTATGTTGTTCCCGAGCCAAGCATCGCCAGCCCGAGGAGACCGCGCGCCATGTACTCGCCACCACTCAACGATATCCGCTTCGTCCTGTCCGAATTGGCCGGTCTTGAGGCCGTCTGCGCCCTGCCGGGCTACGAGGAAGTCTCGCCCGATCTCGTCGAGGCCGTTCTCACCGAGAACGCCCGCCTGATGCGGGAGGTGATCGCACCGCTCAACCGCACGGGCGATAGCACGCCAGCCCGCTGGAAAGAGGGCGCGGTCGTCACGCCGCCAGGGTTTCGCGAAGCCTTCCGGCAATTCGTCGCGGGCGGCTGGCAAGGCGTGCCGCATCCGCCGGCCATGGGTGGCCAGGGCTTGCCGCATCTGGTGGCGGCGGCCTGCGTGGAGAACGTGAACTCGGCGAGCCTGGCGTTCGCGCTGGTCACGCTGCTGAGCGATGGCGTGGTCGATGCCTTGCTGACCGCGGGCTCGCCCGAACAACAGCAACGCTATATCCCGCCGCTGCTGGATGGCCGAATGACCGGCACCATGAATCTCACCGAGCCGCAAGCGGGCTCGGACCTCGCCCAGATCCACACCCGCGCCGAACCGCGGGCCGATGGCAGCTACCGCATTTTCGGCCAGAAGATCTTCATCACCTATGGCGAGCACGACCTCGCCGACAACATCCTGCACCTGGTGCTGGCGCGCACGCCGGACGCGCCACCGGGAATCAAAGGCATCTCGCTGTTCATCGTGCCCAAGTTCTTGCCGCATGACGACGGCGACACGTCGCAGCGCAGCGAAGATGCATCATGGCAGCGCGACGATGGCGGTAAGGGGTCGCGCAACGACGTGTACTGCGCTTCGATCGAACATAAGCTGGGCATCCACGGCAGCCCCACCGCGGTGATGGTGTACGGCGACGACAAAGGCGAGGTAGGCGCGGGCGCCATCGGCTACCGGGTGGGCGAAGAAAACCACGGCCTGCAATACATGTTCGTGATGATGAACGCCGCCCGCTACGCCGTCGGCCTGCAGGGCGTAGCGATCGCCGAGCGAGCCTGCCAGCAGGCGCTGGCCTATGCCCGCGAACGGGTGCAAAGCCGGGCCATCGGCAGCGCCAACGCCGCCGATACCATCGACCAGCACCCCGACGTGCAACGCATGCTGCTCACCATGCGCGCGCTCACCGAGAGCTCCCGGGCGCTGGCCTACGTCGCGGCGGCGGACGACGACCGCGCCCGTCATCACGCCGCCGCCGACCAGCGCCGGCAGGCCGCCGCCCGTTACGATTATCTGGTGCCGGTGATCAAAGGCTTCGCCACCGAATCGGCGCTGGAAGTCACGTCGCTGGGCGTGCAAGTGCACGGCGGCATGGGCTATATCGAAGAAACCGGCATGGCCCAGTATTACCGCGACGCCCGCATCCTGCCGATCTACGAAGGCACCACCGCGATCCAGGCCAACGATCTGCTCGGCCGCAAGACGCTGCGCGATGGCGGCCAGGTGGCGCTGTCCTTTCTGCCCGACATGCGGGCCACGGTGGATGAACTGCGTGCCGCCGGCGGCGAACTCGACGCCATCGCCGAACGTCTGGCGGCGGCCGCCGACGACTACCAGGCCGTTGTCGAGCACCTGGTCGCCACCGGCGAATCCGCCCCGCGCGCAGCCTACGCCGGCAGCGTGCCCTACCTGATGCTGGCCGGGCTGGTGCATGGCGGCTGGCAAATGGCCCGCGCCGCGCTGGCCTGCCAACGCCACGAGCCGGAGCAGTCGTTCCGAGCGAACAAACTCCGCGTCGCGCGTTTTCATGCCCTGCATCTGCTGCCGCGTACCGCTGCCCTGCGGCAAGCCATCATCGCCGGTGGCGAAGCGGTGACCGCGCTGGAAATCGAGTAAATCGCCAGCCAATGAAGAGCCCCGGCCTGGCGGCCGGAGTTCTTCATTTCACCTGACGGTGAAGCCTGCGCTGGATGCGTGGTCGGGGGAGTCTTCGGCTCCCATGGGATTTCGCCTCGCCAACCTCGCCGTGAACGACGAGGCTTGCGCTTTGACTACGTCGAAACTTCGTTTTGGCGCGTGGTCAACCGCAACAGCCGCAAAGTGCGAGAGCGCTTCTTCCATCGAAATATCAGAAAAACCGATTTCTTATATCAGCAAGTTGGATGGATATGACCCGCCGTATTTATGCCGCGGCGTCATGTCGATCCTCCGAATCCTTCGTTCCATCCTCGTAGCGCCTCCGGCATCATGCGGCTTTCGTGCTGAGTATCGTGCCATGTGGAAAGCCCTGATCGACACCCTGACAGAAGCCGCCGCCGCCCACCCCGACGTGGTCATGGCCTCGTCGCTGGCGGCCGAAGACATGCTGCTGACCCACGCCATCCACGAGGCGGGCGTGCCGGTGGCCATCTTCACACTCGACACCGGACGCCTGCATCCCGAAACCCTGGCCATGATCGACCGCGTGCGCGAGCACTACGGCATCGAGATCGAACGCCGCATGCCCGAGGCCGGGGCCGTGGCGGCCCATGTGCAGGCGCACGGCGAGTTTGCCTTCTATGAAAGCCTGGAGCTGCGCAAGGCCTGCTGCGAGATCCGCAAGGTGGCGCCGTTGCGCCGCGCGCTGGCCGGCCGCTCGGCCTGGATCACCGGCCAACGCCGTGCCCAAGCGGTTAGCCGCGGCCAGCTCGAGATCCGCGAGGATGACCAGGTGTTCGGCCTTATCAAATACAACCCGCTGGCCGCCTGGGAAGAAGCCGACGTCTGGCGCGAGATCCGGGCCCGGAGCATTCCTTACAACCCTTTGCACGACGCCGGCTACCCCTCGATCGGCTGCGACCCCTGTACGCGACCGATCCGCCCGGGCGAAGACCCGCGCGCCGGCCGCTGGTGGTGGGAGCTCGCCGACCAAAAAGAGTGCGGCCTGCACGCCGGCAACCTGGGGCGCCGGCAGGCGATCCCCATCCAGCCCGTGGCCGACGCCAGCGCCTGAACCGTTCCGGGCGCCGCATCCGCCGCCCGCCGCGACCGACGCGGCCGCTCCCGGTTTTTCATCCGTTTTCCGTAGGTTGCCTCATGCTTGCCACACCTGTCGTTACCAGCCACCTGGACTGGCTAGAAGCCCAGGCCATTTATATTCTGCGTGAAGTCGCCGCCGAATCCGCCCGCCCGGTCTTGCTGTTTTCGGGTGGCAAGGATTCCTGCGTGCTGCTGCGCCTGGCCGAAAAAGCGTTTCGTCCGGGGCGGTTTCCGTTCCCGCTCCTGCATATCGACACCGGACACAACTTCGACGAAGTCATCGCCTTTCGCGATGTGCGCGCCGAGGAGCTGGGGGAGCGGCTGATCGTACGCTCGGTGGAAGACTCCATCCAGCGCGGCAGCGTCGTGCTGCGCCGCGACACCGACTCGCGCAATGCCGCGCAGGCGGTCACGCTGCTCGAAGCCATCGAAGAGTTCGGCTTCGACGCCTGCATCGGCGGCGCCCGCCGTGACGAAGAAAAGGCCCGCGCCAAAGAGCGGATCTTCTCGTTTCGCGACGAGTTCGGCCAGTGGGACCCGAAGGCCCAGCGCCCGGAACTCTGGAATCTGTACAACACCATGGTGCATCCCGGCGAGAACATGCGGGTCTTCCCGATTTCCAACTGGACGGAGCTGGACGTGTGGCAATACATCGCCCGCGAAAACCTGGCCTTGCCCAGCCTTTACTACACCCACGAGCGCGAGGTGGTGGAGCGCCAGGGCCTGCTGGTGCCCGTGACGCCGCTGACGCCGCCGCGCGACGGCGAAACCGTGCAGACGCGTTCGGTGCGCTTTCGCACCGTGGGCGATATCTCCTGCACCTGCCCGGTGGCATCCACCGCGGCCACTCCGGCCGACATCATCGCCGAAACCGCCATCTCCGAGATCACCGAGCGTGGCGCCACGCGCATGGACGACCAGACCTCCGAGGCTTCCATGGAGCGTCGCAAGAAGGAAGGATATTTCTGATGAATGCCTTGAGCTTTAGCACCGACATCGCCGTTCAGGGCGAAGACGATGTTCAACTGGAATCCAACGCGCCCCCGAAGGGCGGCGACGCCGCGACGGGGTTCTCCACTGAGTCCTTGCTGGCCGACTCTTCGGTGCTGCGTCTGATCACCGCCGGATCGGTGGACGATGGCAAATCCACGCTCATCGGCCGTTTGCTGTTCGATAGCAAGGGCGTATTCGCCGATCAGCTTGCGGCCATCGCGCAATCCAAGCATCGCCGCACCAGCGACGACGTGCTGGATCTGGCGCTGCTGACCGACGGCCTGGAAGCCGAGCGCGAACAAGGCATCACGATCGACGTCGCCTATCGCTACTTTGCCACGCCGCGCCGCAAGTTCATCGTGGCCGATGCGCCCGGACACGAGCAGTACACCCGCAACATGGTCACCGGCGCTTCCACGTCCGACGTGGCGGTGGTCCTGATCGATGCCGTGCGCGCCCGCGACGGCGTGCTGCTGCCGCAGACCCGTCGGCACAGCACGCTGGCGCACCTGCTGGGCCTGCAGCACATCGTAGTGGCGGTCAACAAGATGGATCTGGTGGACTGGGATCGCGAGGTGTTCGAGCGCATCCGCGCGGCTTACGATGATCTGGCAAGTCGGTTGGGCATCGCCTCCTACCATGTGCTGCCGATCTCGGCGCTGTCCGGCGATAACGTGGTGCGGCCCTCGGCCAATACACCGTGGTATCAAGGCCCGGCGCTGTTGCCGCACCTCGAATCCCTGACACTGCGCGACGACGCTGCGAATCAGCCGCTGCGCCTGCCGGTGCAATGGGTGGCCCGCCATGGCGGCAGCGAGATCGACGACTTTCGCGGCTATATGGGCGAAGTCGCCAGCGGCGTGCTGCGGGTGGGCGATGCCGTGCAGATCCAGCCTTCGGGCGTCGAAGCTCGCGTGGCGCGAGTGCTGTCGGGTGGCGTCGAGCTGCCGGAAGCGCCCGCCGGCACTCCGGTAACCGTCGTGCTCGATCGCGACGTGGACGTATCGCGTGGCGACACCCTGGTGCATGCGGCACAGCCCGCGCAGGTGGCGCGCAATGTGGTGGCCGAGCTGTGCTGGCTGGACGACGCCCCGCTGCAGCCCGCGCGCAAATACTGGCTCAAGCAGGGCACCCGCCTCACGTCCGCCAAGGTGCGCCAGGTGCTCACGCGCCGCGATCTGCAGCGCCTCGACGAGGTGGCGGTGGAAGACGGCGGCCTGGCCAAGAACGACATCGGCCGCGTGATTGTGGCCAGCCGGGATCCGCTGGCGGTGGACCGCTACGAAGATCTGCCGGCCACGGGCTCCTTCATTCTGATCGACGCCGCCACGCACCAGACCGCGGCCGCGGGCATGATCCGCGACATCCCGACTGAGGTTTGATCAAGCCAGGTTGACCACATTCAGCCTTGAATGCCAACCCTGTTTATAAAAGCGTACCGGCTTACAGGTTCCAGCCGCCACCACCGCATGACGCGGGGTGGCGGCTGGCGTGTCCTGGCCCGACGCAAGGGTTAGCGGCATGAGCCGAACGGTTGTTAAACCGTGACCGCGCGTTCAGGTAGTCGCCGGCCCAGCTATTCCCATCCTTTATATCTCCACCAGGGATTTTCATTATCCAGGGTGCGTACGGCTTTCTACACTGCGGATCAGTGATCTGGAGCCGGCTGCGTTGTCGAAGTCTCCAGACCTGGTCCTGGAGATATTCATGATGCAAGACAGCAGCCCGGGCACCCGGGCGGAGTTCGCCCGGCTCGACGAGCAGGATCCCCTGCGGGGGCATCGCGAGCGCTTTGCGCTACCGGAAGGGGTGATCTATCTCGACGGCAACTCGCTGGGCGCTTTGCCGCGCGGTGTTTCCGCCCGTCTGACCCAGGCCATCGAGCGGGAGTGGGGCGTCGGGCTGATCCGGTCGTGGAATGATGCCGGCTGGTATCCCGCGCCGCAGCGAGTGGGCGGGCGGATCGCCTCGTTGATCGGGGCTCGGCCGGATGAGGTGATCGTGGCCGATTCCACCTCGATCAATTTGTTCAAGGTGCTGGTGGCGGCCTTGCGCCTGCGGCCCGGCCGCCGCCGCATCCTGGGCGAGCGCGGCAACTTTCCGACCGACGTGTACGTGGCCAGCGGTGTTGCGGAACTGATGGACGCCGAGTTCGTGGCGGTGGAGCCCGATGATGTGCTGGCGGCGATCGATGAACAGACCGCGGTGGTCTCGCTGACGCACGTCAATTACAAAACGGGGCGCCGCTACGATATGGCGGAGGTCACCCGCCGAGCGCAGGCGAAGGGCGCCCTGGTGGTATGGGACTTGTGCCATACGGCTGGCGCCATGCCGTGCGGATTGAACGATGCCCACGTGGATTTCGCCGTGGGCTGCTCGTACAAGTATCTGAATGGCGGCCCGGGCGCGCCGGCTTTCGTATTCGTCGCCCAGAAGCACCATGGCCAAGTGCGACAACCCATCACGGGCTGGCATGGGCATGCGCGGCCCTTCGATTTCGTACACGATTACGAACCGGGACAGGGCCTGGACCACATGCTGGTGGGCACCGCGCCCCAGCTCGGCCTGATCGTGCTTGAAGAGGCCTTGAAGGCTTTCGACGGCGTGGATATGAACCAGGTGCGGCATAAGAGCGAGCGCTTGACCGGGCTCTTCATCGAACTGGTGGACCGGACGCTGGGCGATTTTGGCTTCGGCCTGGCAACGCCCAGGGATGCCGCGCAACGCGGCAGCCAGGTGTCGCTGACGCACCCCGAAGGCTACGCCATCATGCAGGCGCTGATCGCGCGCGGCGTGATCGGCGACTTCCGCGCGCCGGACATCCTGCGTTTCGGCTTCACGCCGCTTTACGTCTCTTACCTGGACGTATGGGATGCGGTGGCGGCGCTGCGCGACATCATGTCGTCCGGCGCCTGGCAGGCGCCGGAATACCGGCAGCGCAAGGCCGTGACGTGAGCGCAAGCTTTTTATCACCAAGGAGGAGACGATGAGAAAATCGAAAGTGGTTGCGGCCCGTCGCTGGCTGTTGGGGTTGTGCCTGGCGGCTTGTGTGGCCGCCCCGGCGGCCGCCCAGGGCCGCCAGGATGCGGTGCGGTTGCTGGTGGGCTTTCCCGCGGGCGGGGCGGGCGATCTCATCGCCCGTCTCGTGGCCGACAAGATGCGGGTATCGCTGGATCGGCCGGTCATCGTCGAGAACCGGCCGGGAGCGGGCGGTCGTATTGCGGCGCAAGCTCTGCAAAACGAGGCCAAGGTGGCGGATACGGTGCTGATTTCACCGCTGGCGCCCATCGTGATCGCCCCCTTGACCTTCAGCAGTACCAGCTACGATCCCGCCACCGACTTCGTGCCGGTGGCGCAATTGGTGAAGTTCCCGCTTTCCCTGGCGGTGGGGGGCGATAGCCCGCATCGAAGCCTGGCGGAGTTCTCCGACTGGCTGCGGAACCATCCCGGCGCGGGCATGTTCGGTACGCCGGCGGCCGGCAGCCAGCTTCATTTCCTGGGCCTGATGTATGCGCAGGCCCTGGGGGTGGAGATGACCCACGTGCCTTACCAGGGAGGCACGCCTTTGGTGACGGACTTGATCGGCGGCCAGGTGCTGGCGGGAATCGATCAGTTTCCCCTGGAGCTATATCGCGCCGGCAAGCTGCGTCTGCTGGCAACCTCTGGAGCCGAGCGCTCGCCGTTGATGCCCGACGTTCCCACCTTTGCCGAACAGGGCTTTCCGTCGGTGCAAGGCGAAGCCTGGTTTGGCGCCTTCATGAACTCCCGCGCGCCGGCCACCGACGTGGAGCGGATCGGCGCCGCGCTGGTGCAAGCCATACGCGAGCCCGACGTGCGTGACAAACTGGCTCAGAGCGGCATGGAAGTCACCGGACTGGATGCCGGACCCTTTGCCGCGCTCGTGGAGCAGGATCGCGCGCGCTGGACACCGGTGATCGAAGCCTCGGGATTCCGCGGAGATTGACGGCGAGATAAGCGAGGCTAAAGCTGCCGGAGTCGAAGACTCCCCCCACTTGGGATACCATGCCGCCAGGCGGGATGGCGGAGTCCATCCCAAGGGCGAGGGCTGTACATGGACGATAAGAGTGTGGTGGCGCCGCCTGCCGCAACCCACAGGCGGCACACTCGGGAAACCCTGGCGCGGCGGTTGCGGCTGGTGCAACTGATGGTGTTCGAGCGGACCGGGGCCGCGGGCTCCATCCTGGCCGCGTCGCGCGAGCTGGCCATGACCCAGCCGGCGGTCAGCAAGTCCCTCCAGGAGCTGGAAGAACATCTGGGCGAAAAACTCTTCATGCGTGGTCGGCGCGGCGTTTCGCTCACCGATTTCGGCCGCATGTTCGAACGGCACGCCCGCGCCGTGCTGGCCGAGCTGCACGATATGGCCGACGACATCAACGCCACCCAGTCCGGCAGTATCGGCAAGGTCATCGTCGGCACCTTGATTACCGCCTCCACGACCTTGCTGCCGGACGCCATCATCCGGTTGCGGGTAGCGGTTCCGGAGGTGGCCGTGATCACACGAGTAGGCCCCAACTCGACGTTGTTCCCGGCGCTGGCGCGAGGCGAGCTGGATGTGGTGGTGGGCCTGGTGCCCGAAGGGCAGGAGGCGCAGCATTATGCCGGCTTGCCGCTCGCACACGTCCCGCTCTACCGGGAAACGCTGAGTGTCGTGGTGGGCGGCGGCCATCCGCTGGCGGGCCGCGACCGGATCGATCGCGAGGCGCTGCGGACCCTGGACTGGATCATTCCCACCCGCGACGCCGTGTCCTATCCCGCCGCCCGGCGTTTTTTCGAAGCCATGGGCCTTGAAATGCCCCGCAACACCGTGGAATCGATTGCCATCCTGACCAACCTTGGGCTGCTGGCCAATAGCACCATGGCGGCCCTGATGCCGCAGTCGGTGGCCGAACGCTTCATTCACGATGGCCTGCTGGCGCGCCTGCCGATAAACATGCAGGAGGCTTACAGCACCGTGGGTTATACGGTTCGAATCGGCCTGGAGCCCGCGCCGACCACCCGCCGCTTTCTGGAGGCTCTGAGGGCGGCCGCTGGCGGCCTCGAGGGCAGAGGGCCGCCCCAGGCTTCGTAAGACGCGGAGACGTCCGTTGGCCGCAGGTTCGGCGGCGGTCAGCGCAGATGGCGCTCGAACCAGGCGATGGTGCGATCCCAGGCCAACTTGGCCGCGGCTTCGTCGTACCTGGGCGTGGAATCGTTGTGGAAGCCATGATGGGTGCCCGGATAAACGTAGGCTTCGTAGGTTTTGCCGGCGGCCTTCAGCGCCTCTTCGTAGGCGGGCCAGGTGGCGTTGACGTTGGGGTCCGTCTCGGCAAAATGCATCAGGAGGGGCGCCTGGATGCGGCCGACATCCTCCGGCCTGGCCTGGCGGCCATAAAAAGGTACAGAGGCCGCGAGTTCGGGATAGGCCACCGCCGCCGCCTGAGAGACTCCGCCACCGTAGCAGAAGCCCACGATGCCGATCTTGTCGGTGGTGAAATCGCTGGCTTGCAGATGCTCGATCGCGGCGAAGAAGTCGTTCATCAATTTCTGGGGGTCCACCTGCGCCTGCAGCTCGCGGCCCTGATCGTCGTTGCCCGGATAGCCGCCGACGGAACTGAGCCCGTCGGGCGCCAGCGCCACGAACCCGGCCTTGGCGAGGCGGCGGGCGACGTCTTCGATATAGGGGTTGAGGCCGCGGTTCTCGTGTACCACCACGACGCCCGGCACCGGCCCTTGCGCCTTGGCCGGGCGTACCAGATAGCCGCGGACCTCGCCATGGCCGTTGGGCGATGGGTAAGTGATGTATTCGGCGCGGATGTCGGGGTCGGTAAAGGCGATTTGCTGCGCCAGGGCGTAGTCGGGACTCAGCGAGGCGAGGAGGGCGGAAGCGGCAAGACCGCCGGCGGCGAACCGGGTGGCCTGTTCAAGGAAAAGGCGCCGGTTGATGCGGCCATGGACATAGCCATCATAGAGCGCGAGCAAATCGGGGTGGAAGTCGTCGGCGGTAAGGCGGCGCATGGGGTTCCCCTGGGTGTGGTGAATTGGCAACGACGATGCATGCTGGATGAGGCGACCGCAAACTCTCCTTGCTGACCACGGGCCGGTGCGCAAGTTCCGCGTGAGCGGGGTAAAAAAAAGCCCCCACGCTTGCCGCTACGCGGCGGCGCTGCCCCCCGAGGGGGCTTTTTGCCTTGGGAGCGGCCCGCCGGCAAAAAAAGCCCCCACGCTTGCCGCTACGCGGCGGCGCTGCCCCCCGGGGGGGCTTTTTGCCTTGGGAGCGGCCCGCCGGCAAAAAAGTGCCTGTGTCAAGCCCTCAGTGAAAATCGCTGGGGGCTTGAAAGCTTATACAGGACACGGGTTTAGCTCTACTTCGGGCCGCTTTGCGGGGCTGCGGCTTTGTGGGCTAGGAGCCAC
>JALOAI010000057.1 GCA_023228945.1 Pigmentiphaga sp.
CCCCCTTGCTCCGAAGGCGAAGGTCACAGGTTCGAATCCTGTCGGGTGCGCCATTTCAGAACAGAACTATGAACGCCGAACGCCGCCGTTTCTACGCTTGAAGCGGCGACCAACGTTCGCAGCAGTTCCGACTTCGATCCCATGATGCGAACCTCGTCGTCGGCAACCTCGACACGCTGCGCCAGCGCGCGTAGATGGTCGCGGCGGTAGCCGCCATCGTTGAGCCTGATCCGTTCACGGGCTTTGCGGGCAAACCCCTTGAGCATATCGGGGGTGACGCCCTGATTGCCTGAACTATCGAGCGCGAGCTGCGTGCGCTCCGCGTCGGCGGCGGCTTGATCCCGCAATGCCTTGAGGCTCACCATGCGTTCCTTTGCCATGGCGTCGTCCTTGTCCACCATGCCGGCTTCGATGGCGTCAAAGAGACGGCCGAGCCGCTGGTCGGCTTCCGTGATTCGCCTTTGAAGCTCGGCAAGATGCTCGCGGCGGCGTTCGGTGCGTTCCTGTCGGCGGTCGATGACGCTGGCAAGGACGGTTTCCAACCGCTTGGGCAGGAGCAGGCGGTCCCCGATATAATCGGCGACCGTATGGTCCAGCTTGTCCATGGGGATTGTGCGACCCTTGCAGCCGGTCTTGCCCTGCCGGGCCTTGGTCGAGCAGGTATAGTAGCGGTATGTCGCGCCCGTGCTGCCTTGGCCGGTGCGAAGGGTCATCGCTCCCCCGCACTTGGCGCAGAAGCAAATGCCGGTCAGGAGCGTCGGGCCGCTGGAGACACGTGCAGGCGTCACCATGGGATTGCGGGACTTGAGGCGGGCTTGCACCGCGTCGAACGTCTCGCGCTCGATTAGGGGCGGCACCGCCATGATAGCGACCTCGCTCTCCGGCTTCTTCTCCCGGTCCTTATGCGAGCGGGTGTTGAACCTGTGCTCGCCGATATAGGTGGTGCGGGTCAGGATGGCGTGGATTTGCGCCAATCCCCAACGCCCTCCGTCGCGGGTGAAGAAGCGGCGCTCGTTGAGATAGGTGGCGATGGCCTTTACGCCCATCGCGCCGGACGTGCCGTCTCCTTCGAGGAACAGGCGATAGATCAGCCGCACGGTGTCGGCGTGCAGCGGGTCGATCTCCAGCTTCTTCTTGATCTTCGATCCCCGCTGCTCGGCTGCGACGATGCGATAGCCGATAGGCGGCCGTGCGCCGTTCCAGAAGCCTTGCCGGGCGTTCTCATTCATGGCGCGCAGGACGTGCTTGGCGTTCTCCTTCGACTGGTATTCGTCGAACAGCGCCATGATCTGCCGCATCATCTGGTGCATGGGATCGTCGCCCATCTCCTGCGTGATGGACACCAGCTTGACGCCGTTCTTCGCCAGCTTTCTAACGTAGAACTCCATCTCGAAGTGATCGCGGAAGAACCGGCTGAACGAGTGGACCACGACAATATCGAAGGGCGCGGGCTTGGTCGTGCCCGCTTCGATCATTCGTTGAAACTCGGGGCGTTTGTCGTTGGTGGCGGTTGCGCCTGCTTCGATGAACGTCTCCACCAGTTGCAGGCCGCGTTGCTCGCAATAGGCTTCGCCCTGCCGCTTCTGGTCGGGAATGGAAATGTCATGCTCGGCCTGCCGGGCAGTCGAGACGCGCAGATAGAGGGCGGCACGGGCGGTAGTGGTTGGGCTGTGCTTGTTCATGCTTGGCCTCCCATAGCTTTCTTCGCCTTGGGGCGGTCGATCAGGGGCAACGCCAGCTCCACCCGGTCATGCACCACCTTGGGCGCGAGTTTGCGTCCATGCCCCGGTTCAAACCGCACAAGGCCATAGCTCTCCATGGTTTTCAGGGTGCGTGACAGGTTGGAGCCGGCCCGGCCGGTGATTTCCGCCAGTTCCTCCAGCGATGCCGGGGCTTTCTCGGCGATGATGCGCAGCAGTTCGCGGTTGCCGGCCGACAGCACCTTGGCAAAGGATTCGGTCGAGGTGAACCACACCTTCGGATCGCTGGGCGCAGGTTTTTCCTCGCCGCGCGCGATCCGCATGGTGCGGGCCTTCATTTCTTCATAGTCGGCAATCCCGACTTTCAATGTGGTCATAGGGCACCTCGTTCCTTCAATACCGCGTCCACGGTCTGCCAGAAGTCGGCCAGCAGCGTGGCCGCATCCTCGTAGGCGTAAGGCTTCACGGTCTGAAAGCGGTGCCGATGGTCCATCGGCTCGCCGCGCCTGCCCCGGCCGACCGGGTGGGCATTGTCGAAGCCGACCAGTCGTTCGCCCGAAGGCCCGTGAAGCGTGAGCGAATAATCGAGGCCGTGCGGCTTCTCCGGGGATGCCGGAACGCGGGTGACGACGAACTTCACCCAATGGCCGCCCTCTGGATCGACAAAGAGCATCTGTCCGTCGAGGTCCAGAAGCGTGTCGAGGCCCGGATCACGATCCGCGCTCATGCCTTTTTCCTATCAGTTTGAGATAGGAATTGCAAGCTGTCATCCGGCTTTCCCGGGTTCAAGAGTTCGTCGAACACATCGCCGAACCAGCGCTCGAACACGTCAATCTCGGCCTCGGTAACGGGAATGTCCTCCGGCCAATCGTCGGTAACGCGCATCCTCTGGCCGTCCGGGCCGAGAAGTGGCGTGTTGCCGGCTCGCGTCCGGTCGTCCGGCGTAGGATCGTCGGCGTAGTCGAACAGATCGTCGGGAAGTGGTTCGGGGATCGACTGTCGCGGTCGCCCTTTGCGGGCGCGGCGGCGCTCTGCGCACATGGAATCCTCCTTGGTTCTGGCGGATTCCGGGGCGCTATTGGCCCCGGAATTAAGCGAACCATGGAGGGCAGTCGGCGGCCTGTAGCGTGCCGCATTTGCGCCTATGCGCTGGCGGCACCCCTGCCGGAATGGGGTTAGCTGGAGGCTCGCCGCGCCTTGGCGAAACCGCGATCCGTGGCGATGAAGTGTTGAAGCATCGGAACGATGAGCTTGGCGGGATCGGCAACGGGCTGGCCGCTCTCGCGGGCCAGCACCTCGGCATAGGCGATCAGATCGCGGTGAAGCGGCGCGGGCAGTTCCACCGTCACCTTGACAGGCTTGTCGTCGGGCAGCGGGCCGAGTTTCAGTTTCGTCATGGTCAACCTCCTGCCGGCTCGAACACAAGATCGCGGGTGACGATGATCCTGACCGGAAAGCCCGGCCGGATGGTGAGCGTCGGCGCAACCTGCAACTGGCGCTGGACGATCTGCTGGCCGGCCTGATTGACGGTATCCTGCGCCCCGTCGCGGATGGCGCGGATCAGCCGGTCCTCGTCGCTCGTGGCCAGCTCCGAGCCGACTGCAAGCAGCGTGGATAGCCCTGCGGCCTTCATTAGATCCCACCAATGGTAATCAACACCGTCCTCAAGGCCGGCATAGCCGCTGGCGTCCGCGCCCGGCAGGCGCTCCAGAACGATGGAGCGGCCGCCCGGCAGGATCAGGCGGTTCCACACCAAGAGCACCCTGCGCTGGCCGAAGGTCACGCCGTCATCGTATTGGCCTATGATGCGGGTGCCCTGCGGGATCAGGAGCAGCGAGCCGGTCGGGCTGTCATAGACGTTCTCCGTCACCTGCGCGGTGATCTGGCCCGGAAGGTCGGAACGGATGCCGGTGATGAGCGCGGCCGGGATCACGGCCCCGGCCTGAAGGATATAGGGCGATGCTGGCGGCACAACGCGATCCGGGGCGACGGTCTGCCGGTCCACCGGCCCGTTGAGAAACGCCGCGTGGCGATCCTGTGTCGCGGGCTGCCCGCCGAGGCCAAGACCGGCAAGGCCGGGCATGGCCGTGCCGGCTGGCGCTACCGTGCGCGGGCCGGACTGGAAAAAGACGTTGCTCAAGCGCGCGGCTTCTTCCTCGGCCCTGCGGCGTTCTTCCTCGGGATCGACGGCGGGCGTCGTCATGACGGGCGGCGCGACTGGCTGGCCCCTGTTCTGCGCGTCAAGGATCGGGCGGCCAAGGTCGCCCGGCAGCGCGGGACCGAGCACCGGGCCGCTATAGTCGCTCGGCAGGCCCGCCAGCCCATCGGCGGTTTGCCGGTTGTTGGTCGAGTAAAGTTCGCCGCCGTCCGGCCCTCCGTCGCGGGTCTGGAGCGCGTAGATCAGCGCCCCGCCGAAGCCGAGAAGCGCGACGGCTCCGACGCCTGCCAGCATTTTGCGGGACAGGCGGGTGACGCGGGGCGATTCAGCGCGCAGGCGCATGGGTGCGGCGGTATCGGTATCGCTCATGAGGACGATCCTCCCGTGGTCGCGCTGGCCGGCTGGGCTGCGGCCTGCGTCGGGTTGGTGCGGACGATCCTGACCGTCTGCTGGCGGTTGCCAGAACCAAGGCGCAGTTCGGCCGTGCCGAACAGGCGGTCAACGATCAGGACGTTCTGGTGGACACGGCTGTTGACGATCTGCGGCTCGCCGTTCGCGCCAAGCACGAAGATCGGCGGCATCTCGCCCTGCACGATCCCAGCCGGGAAGACGATATAAACGCGCCTGCCGTCATCGAAGACGGAAACCGGCCGCCATGGCGGGCTATCGCCCTGCACCTGCAACCCATAACGATAGTTCCGCGCTGCCTCGGCGGGAATGATGGGTGCGGCCGGAACGGTCTGGCGCTGGCCGGCAGGCGGTGCGGGATAGGCCCATGCCACGGCCGGCATGTAGAGCGATTCCCGCGCGCGCAGCTCGAGCATGTAAGTGCGCCGGTCGGTGGTGACGACAAGGTTGGTGGAAATGTCGGGGCGCGTCGGCTTCACGAGGATATGGACACGGCGGTTTGCACCGCTGCCGCTCTCTGTGTCGCCGATAATCCACCTTGTCGTATCGCCGGCCGCGATCGGCCCCGCGCCTGTCAGGCTCTCGCCTGGCTCCAGCGCAATGGTCGTGATCTGCCCGACTGCGGCATAGACCTGATAGAGCGCGCCTTCCGACCACGGATAAATCTGGATGGCGTTGTAGTAGCCTTCCCGGCGCGGCTCGACGCGGGCGGCGGCATTTGCGTTCTCGACGCGGCCGGTCGGTGTGCCTGCGGCGGTGCCGCCGCGCGCCACGGTCCATGCCGGGGGCACATGCAGCGGCCGGGGCGTGTTGTCGGTTGCCGCCGCCTGCACGGTCGGCAGCGGCGGAACGCTGGCATCGTAGCTGAATTGCGGTGTCCGGTTGGTCGCGCAGCCTGCCAAAGTAATTGCAAACGCCGTCGCAAAAATCGCATAGGTTAGCGACTTCAGGATCAGTAAGGAGGAATCGACAGAATGGATTCTGTGCCGACGATTGTTGCCCGGTATATCGACGCCTACAACAGGATGAATGTTCAGGCGATGCTCGACTGCCTGTCGGGCGACGTTCGGTTTATCAACAGATCGAACGGAGAGACGACGAACGAAACGCACGGGATCGAGGCATTCCGCGCGCTGGCGGAACAGGGCGTCCAGTTGTTTGCTGAAAGAGAACAGACGATCCTCGACTGTATCGCGATAGACGACCGTGCAGCCGTGCGCATCGGCTATCGCGCCAAGGTCAAGACCGACCTGCCCAATGGCTGGAAGGCCGGGCAGGAGATCGAGATGACGGGCACCTCGTTTTTCATGATCTCCGAGGGAAAGATCAGCGAGGTGATTGATGCAAGCTGAAGTTTTCATTGGCTCATCTCCCGCGACCACGAAATTGCGTTGACGTAGATTCCGAGCGGATTGGCGCGCAGGCGCTCGGCATTGCGAGGCGGCTGGATCACGATGGTCAGGATCGCGGTCCAGCGTTCGGTCGTGGAGAGTTGGCCGTTCTCGAAATGGCGTTCGGTCCACGCCACTCGGAAGCTGTTGGGGGACGCGCGGATGACGCTCGAGACCTCGACGGCGACCTGCTGACGGCCGACGCGGGTGAACGGGTCGTTGGCGCGGGCGTAGTCGTTCAAGGCAGCCGCGCCTCGATCCGTGGTCCACTCATAAGCCCGAAGCCAATTCTGGCGGACAATGATCGCATCGGCCGGGATCGCGCGGACCTGCTCGATGAAGCGGCCGAGGTGGAAAGCGATTTGCGGGTCAGTCGGGCGATAGTCGGCTAGGGCCGGCGCGACGGTCTGCGCCTGCCCGAGATTATCGACCTGAACAACCCAAGGCACCACGGTCCCGCGCGCCGACTGCCAGACCAGCGCCGAGGCGAAGCCGGCCGAAAGGATCAGGGAGCCGAAGGCCATGAGCCGCCAGTTCCTTGCCTGCACGCGGGCAGAGCCGATGCGCTCGTCCCACGCCTGCGCGGCCTTCTGGTAGGGCGTCTCGGGTTCGGGTGATTTGCCGTAATGAGTTGCGGGTCGTTTGAAGATGCTCATGAGCGGTCACTTTCGGAAAGGTTGACGGAGGAACCGGAGCCGTGGCTGTCGCCGGAGCGGACGGCATGGGCTGTCATGGCGGTGCCGTGGTTGAGGGCCTGCCGGCGCTGCATCCGCTGCGCCCAAGCCGGGGGACCATCGGGGAAAGTCGGCGGCGCGGCGGCCGGGGCGGCGCTCGCGCCGCCGACCGTGCTCATGGTCGAGCTGCCGCCAGTCGCGCCGAAGCCGGCCTTTGCGCCAGCGGAGAAGCTGGACTTGACGCTTTCGCTTGCTTGGGATGTTGCGCTGGAGGCTGCGCGCTTGAGCGGCGAGACGGCGGCCGAGCCTGCCGCTCGGGCGACACCGCCGAGGCCGGAGGCAACGCCCGCCGCTCCGGTCTGGCCGAGCGAGCCGAGGTTATAGGCAGCGGTCGCCGCGCCCGCGGCGGTCGCGCCTCCCCGAACGGCCGCGGCTCCACCGGACAGGGCAGCAGCACCACCTTTGGCGGCGAGCATGGCCCCGCCGCCAGCGGCGACGCCTGCACCTGCGACCGCAAGGCCGGTTCCCACGGCTGCGCCCGCGCCGAGTTGCGGGCCGCCAGAGACGATGCCGTTGGCGATACCGGGACCGAAGATGCCGAGGCCGAGCAGAGACAGCGCGGCAAGCACAATCGCCATGGCCTCGTCGATGGTCGGGGTTGCCCCGCCGAAACCGGCCGTGAATTGCGAAAACAAGGTGCTGCCTATGCCGATGATGACGGCGAGCACCAAGACCTTGATGCCGGACGACACCACGTTGCCCAAAACCTTCTCGGCCATGAACGCGGTCTTGCCGAACAGGCCGAAGGGGATCAGCACGAAGCCGGCCAGCGTGGTCAGCTTGAACTCGATCAGCGTCACGAAAAGTTGGATCGCCAAAATGAAAAACGCGAGCACCACAAGCGCCCACGCGAACAGCAGGCACGCGATCTGAATGAAATTCTCGAAGAAGGCGATCCAGCCCATCAGGTCGGAAATGGAATCGAGCAGCGGCCGGCCGGCATCAAGGCCGGTCTGCGCCACGCGGCCCGGCCGCATCAGATCGGAAACGGAAAAGCCGGTACCCGACGCCATGAGGCCGAGGCCGGCGAAGCTCTCGAAGACGATGCGGGCGAGGTTGTTCCAGTTTGAAATGATGTAGGCGAAGACACCGACAAACAGGGTCTTCTTGACCAGCCGCGCGATAATGTCGTCATCCGCGCCCCATGCCCAAAAGAGCGCGGCAAGCGTCACGTCGATGACGATGAGCGTCGTGGCGATGAAGGCGACCTCGCCGCCGAGCAGCCCGAAACCGCTGTCGATGTAGGAGGTGAATACGCCGAGAAAATTGTCGATGACGCCCGTGTTGCCCATGGTCAGCGCGCCTCGCTGCGGTCACGGCCGAGGAAGCGGTCGCGGGATTCAGCCCATGCGGCGAGGCAGTCGGTGTCACTCGCCGCCGCCTCGCCGAGCTGCTGGCAACGGCGCAGGGTTTCGCGCAGGGGATCGGCCGGTGGCTGGAAGGCCGACGCCGGGGGTAGCACGGAAGGTTCGTCCTTCCGCGCCATGTCGATTGCGGTCGCCGTGACGGCGATGGCGATGAACACCACGGCCCCGAGCCGGGCCAGCATCTTGCCGTCCATGGCGAGCCTCCCGTCAGTTGTTGCCGTTGAACATCTGCGCGTTGCCGGGCTGGTATCCGCTGCCCGGCGTCAGGAACCGTTCGCGCTGGATGCGGCCCTGCTCGGCGGCGGTCGCGCGCTCTGCCTCGGTCAGCGCGTCGGCGCGGCCGTTTGCCGAGATGACCGCGATTAGGTCGGAAAGCTGCTGCGACTGGAGCGCGAGAAGCTGGTTGCCGGCCTGCGTCGCCTGCAATGCCCCGGTCGCGCCCTGACTCTGGCCGACAAGCGCGGCCATCTCGGCGCGGTTGCTGTCGATGTTGCCGACCGCACCCGCCTGAACGCGCATCGCGTCCTGCAAGCCGCCAACGGTATTCTCCCAGCGGCCGCGCGCATCGGCGACAAGCTGGGCTTCGGTCGCCGAAAGCGAGACGTTGCCATATTGCTGCTGGAACGCTTGGTCGATCTGCCCGACCTCGAACGCGATGTTCTGCGCTTGGCCGAGAAGCTGCTGCGTGCGCTGGACGTTCTGCTGGAGCTGCTGGAGCGAGGAATACGGCAGGCTCGCCAGATTGCGGGCCTGAT
>JALOAI010000058.1 GCA_023228945.1 Pigmentiphaga sp.
ACAACCTGGCCAAATCCGGGGAGCGGATGCTCGAGACCTCGAACGCCTGGATCCCCGGCAGAGAGACGGTGGCAGAGGCCACTTATGAGGCGTGGCTGGCACAAGAGGAAGGCCGGCTCAAAGACGAGGCAGGGCGCATCCTCTACGATGCCGTGATCGCTCCGCCCAGCACCGATATGGGCGACCGCGAGTCACTACGACGGGCGCTCGAGTTCGTGTACGCTGACTGCGATTGGAAGAAGAAGCCGGGCTCAGACGTGCCCGACGTTAAGCCCATCGTGAAACGCATCTACTCTCCGCGCTCCAGCCCCGACGACTCCAAGCGCAAGTACTTGAATTGGCCGACAGCAGCCTACGATGCCTGGTTGGAGAAACAGCAGTGGGACAAGCTGGCGGACCCGTCCATAGAAGTTGACCCCGAGGAGCCTGTGGTCCTCTTCTTCGACGGCTCCAAGTCGAAGGACTCTACGGCGCTTGTGGGCTGCACCATCGGGACCGGTCACGTGTTCACCTTGGGGGTATGGGAGCCCGACCCCAACGATGACAAAGACAGGGTCGACGCCGCCGATGTGGACCGCGTGGTGGAGAAGGCGTTCGAGGACTTCTGTGTGGTTGCCTTCTTCGCCGATGTGAAGGAATGGGAGCAGTCCGTCAAGACGACCTGGCCCCAGCGCTACAGGGACCGGCTCAAAGTGTGGGCGTCTCCGCAGTCCCGGCCACCGGAGCCCATCGCATGGGACATGAGGGGTCATAGCTACGACTTCGCCAAGGCGACCGAGGCTTGCTTGTCCGAGATCCTGGAAGGTGCTTTCACCCACGACGGCAATTCAGCCGTTGCCCGGCACGTGACCAACGCCCGCCGGCGGCCATAGCGGGACGCAGTAGCCATCGGTAAGGAGTCGCCGGACTCACCGCGCAAGATCGATGCCGCAGTGTGCGTTATCGGAGCGCGGATGGTCAGACGCATATGTTTGGGAAGCGGTAAGAAGTTCGGGCGGCGTCGGTCCGGCCGGGTGATCGTGCTCCGCTAAGGAGGTGCTCTTGGGATTCGTCTCCTTCATTCGTCAACGAGTGTCTGCCCTTGCCGAAGACGAGAGGGCCGTCCTTGCCCAGTTGAGCGATCAGCTGGCACGGTTCCAGGGCCATAACCGCCTGGTGGCCGATTACTACGACCAGCGTGCCCGCATCCGTGATTTCGGCATCAGCATCCCACCGCACATCCGCGGGTTGGCCGACACCACCGCAGGGTGGCCGGCTACCGTCGTCGACGTCCTCGAGGAGCGCCTCGATCACAACGGCTGGATAGCATCCGGCGGCGTCGACAATCTGGGCATAGCCGACCTGGTGGAAGAGAACCAGCTGAACGGGGAGTTCTCGAAGGGTCACCTAGACGCCCTCATCTACGGCATCGCATTCGGTGTCGTGGGGCGCGGCGATGATGGTGAGCCTGAGGTTCTCGTGACCGTGGAATCGCCGATCCGCATGACGGGCATATGGAGCCGCCGGCGGCGTGCACTAGAATCGGCTCTCTACGTCAACCTTGACAACAAGAAACAGCCGGATATCGCGACGCTGTATCTACCTGGCGAGACCATCGAGCTGGTGATGGATGGGGGGCGTTGGACGGTGGAGTCCCGGGCGCCTCACAGCATCGACGGAGTGCCCTGCGAACCGATCGTCAACCGGCCGCGGGCCGGAGACACAGGCGGTCGCTCCGAGATCACCCGTGCGATCCGCTACTACACCGACAACGCCGTCCGTACCCTGCTGGGCGGCGAGATCGCCCGCGAGTTCTACGGCGCCCCGCAGCGGTGGGCCATGGGAGCCGACGAGAAGTCGTTCGTGGATCAGCACGGCAACCCGCTCACAGCATGGGAGAGCTATCTGGGTAAGATCATGGCTCTCCCGCGTGATGAGAACGGCGACCTGCCGCAGGTGGGCTCGTTCGCCGCGGGGTCCCCCGAACCTTTCATCGCCTGGCTACGCCAGCTGTCTATGCTGGTCGCCGCCGAGGCGGGCATGAGCGCTACCTATCTGGGCCTTATCCACGACAACCCCGCCTCAGCCGACGCTATCCGAGCCGCCGACGTGCGCCTCGAGAAGCGCGCTGAACGCCGGCAACGCATCTTCGGGGCGGCTGAAGGGCGTCTCATGCGAAAAGCGCTGTGGGTGAGGGACGGCCGCGACCCCGGGGTGACTCCGCTACCGATGTGGAGAGACGCCGGCACCCCGACCCGCTCCGCACAGGCGCAAGATGCTGTCGCGCTTGTCACGGCGGGCATCCTGCCCAGCGACTCCGACATCACCTACGAGCGGATCGGCCTATCGGAGCCCGACCGGCAGCGCATCCGCGCTGATCTCAGGCGCTCCCGCATGGTCGGAACGATATCGGCCCTTGCCGCCGCGGCTGAATTGGCGCGCGAGGGCGACGAGACATGATCGATGCCATCCCGCCCGAGATACTGGCAGAACAGCTCCAGATAACCGCCCATATCGACGCCATCACTGCTCGGAGGCTCGTGAAGTTCTGGCGCAGACTGGATCCGGCCAAGATGACCCAGGAGGCGATGATCGACTTCATGACCGGTGCCGTACGGCAGATCGTGATGGCCTACGGGGAGGTGGCGGCCCTGGCCGCCGTCGACTTCTATGACATGGTGCGCGAGGTGGGCGGGTGGAGCGGCAAGGCCGCAGTGGCAAACTCGGCAGTGCCGCCGCAAGAGCAACTGAAGCGCATCGTGCGCTGGGGCATCGGTCCTTTATGGGAAGAAACACCCCGGCCGGAGGCGGCACTAGGCAGGCTGCAGGGCGCCACGTCTCGGCTGGCCTTA
The DNA here is from genome assembly GCA_023228945.1 of Pigmentiphaga sp. Taxonomy (GTDB): domain Bacteria; phylum Pseudomonadota; class Gammaproteobacteria; order Burkholderiales; family Burkholderiaceae_B; genus Verticiella. The sequence goes on from JALOAI010000058.1 coordinate 2,832, forward strand.
CAACCGGGCAGACGGACCACCTATGAGATGGTCAAGCGAGACCGTGTCCGCTGGGCGCGGGTCCCGCAGGGTAAGACCTGTGCATTCTGTTTGATGCTGTGCTCGCGAGGAGCCGTATACACGAGCGAAGTGTCCGCCGGGCAACCAGACGCACTCAAGTTCCATTCGAACTGCGTAGTCGGCGACACGCTCGTCACCGGTCCTTCATCGGAGCTTGCGTTGCGACGGTGGTACGAGGGGGAAGTCGTTGTCATCCGGACCTCCGGAGGCAACGAGTTGACCATCACCCCGAATCACCCGGTACTCACACGGAGAGGCTGGATTCCCGCTGGCGAACTCTATGTAGGACAAGAGATAGCCGAACGCACTTGCTCCGAGCGGCAGAAGAGGTTGGTCCCAGACGAACAAGATCGACCAACCTTCATTGAGGATGTATGGTGTGCGTTCGGCATGAATGGGTTTGTACCCGTGCCAGTGGCCGCCCAGGACTTCCACGGCGATGGGGCAGATACCAATGGCGATGTCCACATTGTAGCGTCCGATGGCTTTCTCCCGAGTGAAGTCAATCTCGTGGTGCGTGAGCCCCGCGGCCAGGTACTCCGTGCCGGGGCTAGGCAGTCCGGAACACATGCGTTCTCTGCCAGCAGCCCTCCGCCGCAATGCTGCCTCGGTCATGGGCCTACCTCGCACAGCCTCGTGGGCTGCGGTGGCTTGGGCCAAACGCATTTCGGGCGTCATCTGGGAGGACCGGATCAAACCCGCGGCACTGCGGCCCCGACGGTTAACACCCGCATCTCGGAGCCAGCGGGCGATGACACTCCGCGAAACTCCATATTGGTGGGCCAAGGCAAATTCACTACGACCACCCACATACTCTTCGACCAAGCCATCCGGAATCGGGCGGAGGAACTGCGGCGATTTCCTACGGCTGGAACGCGCTACGACCCCACGGCCTTTGAGACAGAGTCGGAGAGACTCGCTGTGTACGCCAAGCTCGGCCGCGACCTCTGCGAACGATTGGCCGGAGGCATAGCGTTCAGCAGCATAAGCGATCTGAGCCGAGTCAAGTTCGAAGGCCATGTCTACAACCTCCAGACGGTTGAGGGATGGTATGCAGCTAACGACATTATAGTATCGAACTGCGACTGCATCATTGTCCCCGTGGGGCCCGGCCAAGCGCTACCTGCCATCAACCAAGAGTTGCAGGAGGAGTGGAGAGAAGCCACCCGCGGGCAGCGTGACCAGATCGGCGCCTGGAACGAATACGTAGCCGCGAAGTATCCCGGTGCCGGACTCATGTCGCGCACGGCGCTGAAGACCACCGCTAAGACGCGCGCGGCCCACCACTAGTCCCAAAGCCGGCAAGAGCCGGAAACCGAACCCCTCAAGGGAGGATGACCCATGCCTGACGACGGAACCCAAGCGGGCGCCAACGACGGCCGGACGCAACCGACTCCTGGCCCGACAACCGACCCCAAGACCCCCAACTTCGAGGGTCCCTTCGATGAAGACAAGGCGAAGCGCCTAGTCGAGAACCTCCGTGAGTCCGAGCGGAGACTCCAAGAGGAGCTCAAGACTCTCCGGCCCAAGGCGGCGGAGTTCGACAAGCTCGAGGAGTCCAAGAAGACCGAGCTGCAGAAGCTGACCGAGCAACTGACGGCCGAGACGACCAAACGTGAAGCTGCGGAACTGGAGAACCTTCGTCTCAAAGTGGGCGCGGCCAAGGGCCTACCTGTCGAGCTCATCGCCCGGCTACAGGGAGACACCGAGGAAGCTCTCACTGCTGATGCCGACAAGCTGCTCGCGCTCGTTGCCCCGTCACCCGGCGTCCCGCGGGCCTCGTCCCGTCAGGGCGCACCTGAACCCAGCCGCACTATCGGCGACTCCATGAACGACAAGCTACGCCGGGCGGCCGGTTACTAGTCATTACCTCTTTCCCTTAAAGGAGGGGCACCTCATGCCTTTCAACGATCTCATCACCCGCGCCGACGCGGGCGCACTCACCACCGAGGAAGTCGCGCAACTCCAGACCGAGCTGTACGACACGAGCTGGCTCCTGCGGCTGGCTCTGCGTCTGCCCGACATGAACCAAGCCCAGCGGCGTATGCCTATCTGGCAGAACCTGCCCTTCGCCTACTTCGTGGACGGAGATACCGGGCTGGCCCAGACCACGGACGCTGATTGGACCAACCGCTTCATCGACGCGGAGACTCTGGCGGTCATCGTTCCTATCCCGAAGACCGTGCTCGCGGACTCCGGCTACGACCTGTGGGCGCAGGTCCGGCCCAAGCTGGTCGAGGCTCTCGATCGTGCCGTCACCGGTGCTGTGATCTTCGGCCTCACTCCGGCCGGACAGCCCATACCAGGCACCTGGACCACCAACCTGGGCGGCGCGGGCATCTTCGCCGCCGCGACTGCGGCTGGTCAAGTCCTCTCCCTCGCGAACTACGTCGACCTCTATGAGGCCATCCTCGGTGAAGACGGTGTCGGCAACCCAGGTGTTTGCGGGGCTGTCGAGGCCGACGGCTTCCTGGTCAACGGTCACGTGGCCGCGATCCCCATGCGTAGCCGCCTCCGCAACGTGCGCTCCACAGGTGGCCAGCCCATCTTCATGCAGTCCATGCAGCAGGCCGGCGAGTACACCCTGGACGGCGCCGGCATCACCTTCCCGGATGACGGCATCATCAACGCGGCCACCGCGCTCATGATCTCCGGTGCCTGGAACAAGTTGGCCTGGGCATACCGCCAGGATATGGAGTGGGAAATCTCCACCGAGGCCACCATCACGGACGCGGCTGGCAAGACGGTCTTCAACCTCTTCCAGCAGAACATGGTCGGCCTGAAGGTCACCATGCGGATCGGCTTCGCGCTGCCCAATCCCCGCAACTACGTCAACCCGACCGACGTGACCCGGTTCCCCTTCGCCGTCCTCACGAACTAAGGAGGGTGGATAACTCATGAGCTTCTTCCCCTTCAACCCGAACATCCCGGCAGCACGCCGGATGCAGTCCGACGTGCCTGGCCTCTACACCATGGCCGTCTACGGCACCCGCTATCGCCTGAGCGCCGTCGAGGCGGCCGCGGCCAGCGTCAACTACTTCGTCGCGTCTGTTGATATGAAGGTGGGCGCGTATACGCTCGCCAACACCACGATGCCCGGAGGTTGCGCTCGAAACGTCACCGTCACTCAGACGATCGTTGACGGCGAGGACACGAACGGGACCATCGTCGTTGCCGGAACCGACCTGGCCGGGAACGCCATCACCGAGACCCTGACTCCTGACGGCGGGAATACGGTCCCGGGCACGAAGGCATTCCGCACCGTCACCAGTGTGACCGGCGTGGGCTGGGTAACCACCGGCGACAAGGACACGGTGACCGTCGGCTTCGGCGATGTCATCGGTCTGCCCAAGCTCCTACCCACCAACAGCGTGCTCCTGGCCGCCCTTGCGGGCGTCAAGGAGGCTGTCGACCCGGCCGTGACCGTGAGCCCGACCGTGCTGTCGGACAACACCGTCGACCTCAACAGTGCGCTCAACGGAAGCATCGTCGACATCTACTACGTGGTCTAGGCCACAGGGAGGATAGAACCCATGTACGGAGCTTTCACGCTTGACCTCATCGGGCAAGCCGTTCCCTCGGACGGCGGCCTGGGGGAGGTAGCCAATCCCGAGGGCCAGGACGTCATCATCACCAAGAGTGTGCTCCTGGTCCAGACTCCCTCCGCCGGAGCGGCCAACATCAATGTGGGTTGTGGCGCCGCCGGGGCCGATAACAACGGCCTGATCGCCGCACTCGCCATCAACGGAGGCATCACCGGCTTCGCCTACAACGGCCTGAACCCCGCCGCCAATGCGCGCCACGTCGTGTGGGGCGCGAACCAAGTGTTGAACGCGACCGGTAGCGCCGCGTGCACCGCCTTCCGCGGCCGCGTCTACATCGAGTACCAGCGGACACAGGATGAGGAGTAGAACATGGCTGATGAAGTGAAGAGGATCACGTTCACCTACGACGGCCACGGCGAAGACCGCCCCCGCGCGCCGGTGACAGTCACCGAGGCCTCGAAGCTCGCAACGATCCTCGAGGCCAATGGCTGGACGCGCGTCGACACCCCGGAAGTGACGGAAACAGAGTCAGAGGCCAAGCCGCGTCTGAAGGCCGGCAGGTAGGCGCTCATGGCTCTCCCGCCTCTCGCCACCGTCACCGACATCACGGATCTGGCGCCTGACCTGGTGGACGATCTTGACGAGACCCAGGCCAAGCGGTTGCTTGGCCTGGCCTCTGCTCTCGTGCGCGGCGAGGCCCACACGACCTGGGTGGGTGAGGACGGCAAACTAGCCGATGTGCCCGACGGCCTGGCCGAGTTGGTGGCGTCCGTGGTCATCCGTACCCTCAAATCGCCTGACCCCGGCGTCACCCAGCAGACAGTGGGCAGTTGGTCCGAGAGCTACGCCCGAGATGCCGCCTCCATGGGCGTGTTCCTCCTGAAGGGTGAGAAGGCGTTCCTCCGGCAATTAGCGCCCGGCGCGGGCCGGAAAGCCTTCACCATCGCGACCCACGGCGACCCGGGGTATCTGAGGTGAGGAAGCCGCCCCTGCCCATGCTCTGCACCATCAAGCGGCCGGCGACCACCTCCGATTCTTTCGGTGCCCCCGCGGCCCCGACTCAAGTGGCCGCGAACGTCGCTTGCCACTGGTGGAGCCAACAGAGCTGGGCGGCGAAGAACACCGAAGCACCCGGCATGATCGCGGTGACGGTTGAACATATCCTCTTCGCGCCCGGCCAAGACGTGCGGGCCGGAGACCTCATCACGACCGTCACCGACCATCTGGGCAACGTCGTCTTCGCCGAGGCCGACTCTCGGCTGGTGGAACACGCCGCGGTCATGCGAAACCACATCGACTGTCGCCTGCGCATGGGCGAAGGCATCGGAGGTCGCTCGTGATAACCGCCAAGTTGAAAGGCCAAGCCGCTCTGAGCGCTAAGCTCTTAGGGATGCAGATGGAGACGGTGAGGATCCTTTCTCATGCCCTCACCGAAGCATCGAAGCCCTTCGTTGATTATGCGGTCGGAGCGGCCCCCGTGGCCTCCGGAGGATTGGCCCGCAGCGTGTTCGCACGCCGTATGGGCCACGAGGACGGTGCCAAAGCCACCGTACGGATCGGCCCGGCCTGGGCGGTCTACGACAGGGCCGGTGTAGTCGAGTACGGCAAGTTCCATGAGTACGGCTCATCCCAGATGGCCGCAGAACCGTTCATGCGGCCCGCGTTCGACGCCGGCGCACCCGAGGCCCTCAGAATCTTCAGTGACGAGATCAAGAAGGCCCTCACATGACCATCGAAGAGGCCATCGTAAGCGAACTGGCCAGTTTAGCTTCGGCCCATCCTCTCATCCAACCCGCCGGCTTCAAGGGCCTGTGCGTTGTCTACCAGCTCGTCGGTGACCCGCCGACGCACCTTAACCGGTACGTCGAGCCGCGGGTACAGCTGGCCTGTTGGGCCGATTCCTACGCGGCCGCCGTGGGGCTGGAGACGCAGGTGTGGGATCTCTTCGAAGGCCGACACGTGACCGTCGACGGTCTCCACTACCGTTCCATGGTGATCGACCGGCGGGACGGTCAGCCGGATCTCGACC
>JALOAI010000012.1 GCA_023228945.1 Pigmentiphaga sp.
GCGGTGTAGCCAAGGGAACTACGCCTAAGCGTGCTTTATTTTCCGTTTTCTGAGGTGACGTCAACCGTCAGAAAAAACCGTGCGGCCGACTTTTGATAATTCGTGCTATCGCCTTCTGAAAATGACAGTCAGTGCATCGGCCAGCACATGCAGGTAGGCAGCGCGCAAGTTGTTGTCGCGGCCCTTGCCGGGCGCATGATTTTCATCGCGACTGTGGTGATGAGCATGGTCATGATGGTGGCCGTGGTGGTGTCCATGATCATTTTTCAGCAGCCAGGCACAAGCCAGATTGACGGCCAGCCCCACGACCGCCACGGCGATGGCCTGATTGAAATCGATAGAAATCGGTTGGCTGAGCCGCACCAGACTTTCCCAGCCGATCAGCAAAGCAATCAAGGCCAACAGCACGGCACTGGCAAAGCCAGCCAAGTCACCGAGCTTGCCGGTGCCGAAGGAAAAACGCGGATTGCCCGCATGCCTACGCGCAAAACGATAGGCCAATACGGCAATCAGCATGGCCCCGGCATGCGTTGACATATGCCAGCCGTCTGCCACCAATGCCATGGAGCCATAAAGCGTGCCGGCAATGATTTCCACCAGCATCATGCTGGCCGTGAGGGCAATGACCAGCCACACCTTGCGTTCATTGCGCTGGTGGTCGCCACCGAGAAAGAAGTGAGTGTGGCATGAGGCCGGGATAGTGTTCGTCGTCATCAGGAGTCCTGTATGTCGCAAGCCCGTAAGGAGTGGCTCATTTCATGTAGGCGCGGATGACCTCAATCATTTCCTCGCCGCCTTGATTGCGTTCCCTGTCTGTTTCGACTGCCAGGACGTGTTCGCGCAAGTGATCTTCCATCACTTCGGCCGTCAATCCATTGACCGCGCCGCGCACGGATGCGATCTGACGCAGTACTTCTACACATGCCGCTTCCGAATCCAAAGCACGCTCAATACCTTCCAACTGCCCTTTGATTCGACGGACACGGGCGATCAGCTTGTCTTTCTGGCGGGATGTATGGGACATGAGAATGAACAGCCAAATATAGTATAGGGGATTATATTATATTAGATCGTATGTTAAGCAAGGAGCGGCTAATGGTGCATCCCTGATAGCACATGTACGGATCCAGCTTGAATTGCAGTTTACGGCTGTTTCACCACTACTGAATCACCGCGAATGCGATGACCGACTGGTTTTTAGATTTGTCAACGGGCGCGGCGATGCAGCGCCCGGATTTTGACCATCGCCCCCACGGCTCCACCGCGTTGGGGGCGATGCTGACTGGACAGCGAAGCGCCCCGGCTGAACCGGAGCGCTGTCCTATCGACAGGATTATGCGGCTACTGCATCAACTGGTTCGTCGGTGTCGATGTCTATAGCTTCATCCTGCCAACCCTCCACCCGAAAGATGGCTGGCATCCATCCCGACTCTTCCACCAGCCGTTCGGCTTCGCTGGCAATGTCGGCTTTTTTCAGCTTCGCCAGCCGGGAAACGTGGTCAGGTGCGAACTCGCCCACGGCATCCAGAATCATGGCCTTGGAGACATGCTTGAAGTAGCCCTCGGCGGTGGGCTGCCACCACGCCGCCATGTCCAGCCCCACGGCCTGCGCCAGTTCCGCGCCGGGTGGGTGTTGTGTGGCGTGGGGCGTCACCACGTCCACCGTTGCCGCCACGCATACCGCCAGCAACCGCAGCAGTTCATCCTGCGGCATCGCCAGCAAGGCGGCGAACAAGTCGGCGCTGTCCTGCGGCAAGTCCTCGCCTACCGCTTTTTGCAGTTCGGCCAGCGTCACGGCGGCGGGCGATTCGGGCCAGTCCGGGGCCAGGCTTTCCAGCCGGTCTTGCGCGGTCAAACGTATTTCCAGCGGCAAGCCGTCACCATGATAGCGATCACGTTGCAAGATGGTTTGCACCATGCCATGCACGGTAGCGGCCAGCGCCGCTTGCGGATGGCGGGCCAGTTCGATTTGCAGCGCGGCGGTGCGGTGGGCGCTCAAGCGCTGCGCCAGCCGGTCGGACATGGAAGCGGCCTTGGGCTGGTCGCCATCCTCGCCGTCGCCGTTCGGCTCGTCTTCACCGCTGAAGCCTTGGCGCAAGCGCTCCAAGGTGCGCAGTGCGCGGGCTTCGGCTTCGCGCATCAGGCCGCGATGCACGACAATCTGACCTTGCCTGTCCAGCGTGACGATGGCTCCGGCGGCGGCTTTGACGTTCGAGGTGTAGTCCAGCAAGCGATCTTCCAGCGCCTGCAACTGTTCGCCCACGCGGCCACCTTCCTCCTGCAAGGCGTCGGCCTTGTCCTCGTCCTCGTCGTCCAGCGCGGCATCCAGCGCTTCGCCTATGGCCTGCATTTTGGTTTCCAGCTTTTCCATGCGCTCGGCTTCCCGCTTGGTGGGGTTGCGCCGCTCTCGCGGGGCACGTTGGAAGGCTTGCAGGTCGGCATAGGTGACGGCGGGCGTGGCATCCACCCATGCCCAACCTTCCGCCTTCACTTCGGCGGCGTGGCCGTCCAGCTTCTCGCGCACCAGCGTTTCGAGTAATGAGGCGTCAGTCACATACACGCCGCTATCGTCCTGTGCGAACAGATCACGGCGAATGCCGCCGCCTGCGGCCTCGTAGGCGTCCAGCCCGACGAACCGCACCAGCGCGTGGCCTGCGTCGATTTCCCGTTCGGTCAACCGATCACGCAAGGCGTGGGGCTGGCGTTGCCACTCGGGCGCTTCGTAAAACGCGGCTTCCTGCGCCGCATGGTCGTCGGTGACGGCAAGCGCCATCAACTGCTCAAGGCTCACGGCATCGGCGCGATAGTCGGCCAGCAAGCGCGGTGAAACATTCGCCAGTTTCAAGCGGCGCTGCACCACCAGCGGAGTGACGCTGAAATCCGCCGCGATGTCTTCGATGGGTCGGCCCTCCTTGAGCAGTGCCGCAAATGCTTCAAACTGGTCTGCCGGGTGCATGGCTTCGCGCTGCAGGTTCTCGGTCAAGCTCACGGTGCGGGCGTTGGCATCGGCCACCAGCAGGCACGGCACTTCCCAATCCTTCGGGATACGGCGGGTCTTGGACAGCAGTTTCAACGCGGCCAGCCTGCGGCCACCGGCCACGACTTCGTAATGCTCGCCATCGCGAGTCAGAATGACGGTGAGGTTTTGCAGCAACCCCACGCGGGCGATGCTCTCGGCCAGCGCATCAATGGACTGGCCTGCGGTCTTGCGTACATTGCGCTTGGACGGTCGCAACCGCGCCAGCGGCACCCTTATCAGGTTCTGTTCCGGGGCTACGGCGTCGGGCGTAGCGGTGTCGATAGCTTGGGTTTCGATGTGGTTGATGGCGTTCATGGTGAACACTCCTTGCGGTTGATGAATTGCAGCCATGAAAGACGCGGCAAGGATGGCTGCCTGCCCCTGCCGCGCAAGGGGAATCAGGCTTTCAACTGGCGCATACCCTCGGCCAGCAGCCACAGGGCGCGGTTCAAACGAATGTCGGAATCAATGCCTTGCACCGCTCGGGTGCTTTGGCGGCGACCGTTGGCGCTGCGGCCACGCAAACCGCCTTTGGTGAGGTTTTCTTGCAGGCGGTTGAAGGTCATCCACAGATCGGGGCGGCGGTCATCAAACCGGCGCGGCATCAGAATCTGGCTTTCCGTGACGGGCGCGGGCTTGTCCGGGTCGTCGTATTTCAAGGCCAGCGCGGCGCGGGCGAATATTTGGGCTTCGCCTTCGTCCAAGGTGATGGCCTGCATGGCTTCGCGGGATTCCTGTACCCGCTCGAAACCGTCCAACACCTCATAAGCGCCTTCAATCACTTGCCCGGCAACATCACCTTTATGCGGAATCCGCACATCGGCCACGGTGTCGCCGCATACAAGGCCATTGCTGCATACAAATCTGAACGCGCCCGCCAGCATCTGGTAGCTGCTCGTGCCGTCGTGCGAGTTCAAAAGGATGATTTCATTGGCAATGCTGTCATTCACCTGATTGGCATGGCGAAGCCGAATCATGTGTTTGGTGTGCTCGCGCCGGTCTTCGTTGCCCACGCGGGTTTGCGTCACCATGAAGGGCTGAAAACCTTCTTTCCGTAGTTCCGTCAGTACCGCCGCCGTGGGTATGTAGCTATAGCGTTCTGAACGGCTTTCGTGTGGGGCATCGGCATAGATGGACGGAACCACGGCCCTGATCTGATCGTCCGACAGCGGGCGGTCGCTGCGCAGCACCGGGGAAAGGGAACCGAAGCGGGATGCAAGCATGGGATTTCTCCTGACAAAGAAAGGGTTTGCTGTTCACCGCACACCGGATTCCAAGATTCGGAAGCCCAAGGGTTTGAGCTGTTGATGTGCGGTCGGCACGAAGAACCCAGTTGGCCTCGTTGCCACCGTCTTTCCTGAGTTCATCGCCCGTGACGGTCAGGAGCCCACGAACGTGGGCCGTCAAGGAGAGAAGCGCCAGGTGGGTGCGGCCCGCAGGCGCAGCCGAGGACACGGCCTGGCGCGCCTTGACGGCACGCGGCCACGGGCTACAGTCGCGGACAAGGTGATGAAGTCAGGAAAGATGGCTGGACAGGCAACGGCTAGGTCTTTGGTGCCGCCCGCAGGCAAGCGCCAGCGCGCAGGCCCGAAGCTGGGAAGCCGGGCCGGAGGCGTCAGGGATGCGCAAGGCTGGCGAATGCCAGTCCCGTCAGGGATGAGCGGCTAGCGAACCTGGAGTAGCGCGGTCTGCGCAGCAGAGACGCAAGTAAATATTTCGCTTACTATCTTTTTGTATGGATCGGCTACTTTCAGCCGGGAGCGCCATTGCAATCTAATGGAGCAACTAATTGCTAAGCCGGACACCTTCTTTTACGAAGTCAAATAAGAGGAGCAGGAATGTTTGAACCGATTGAGCCACTGGATACATACAACAAAAATATCAACATATTGATTGGCTCAGGAGCTTCTTCAGACTTGTTCCCGACGCTTTCCCTCGCCATTAAGGACGTCAAGGGAAACAGAGAAACGATTGAGACACTTGCCACGAAATTTGAGAATTTTCCTGAACAACGAACAGCCTTGTTCATGCACTACTACAACACGTGCATCTTCCCAGCTCAGACCTTCAATCCAAGTGCTGTTACCTCAGATGAGGGGAAAGCAAATCTTGAAAATTATGAGATTTTCTTAACAACGCTTTTGGGACTACTGGATCGAAGAAAAGACCTCAACCGTAAAATCAATATTTTCACCACCAACTATGACGGCTGCCTGGCTCACGCAGCTGACAGCATCCTGATGAAGGGTTCGCATGATTTTGTGGTGAATGATGGCACCTCAGGCTTTCACAGGAGACACCTGCATTCCAAGAATTTCAGTACATTCCAATGCCAAACTGGCATATTCGAGCGCAGCAACTACGGTATTCCTCAGCTCAATATCATCCATCTTCACGGTTCCGTTTACTGGTCAAAAAACGGTGAAAAAATCGAAGTCAAGTACCGCAACGACTTCAAACACCTTTTGACCAAACAAACCATCAGCAAACTCAAGGAATATTCAGCGTTCCTCGACAATAAGGGCAACAAGACCAAAGATATCCCCAAGGTTCCCTTCAGAAGTATGCAGATGGACGCGTTCTGGCGTGAGTACGATCAGCTTCCTATTGTGAATCCCACCAAGTGGAAGTTTCACGAAACCGTCTTTGAAGAGCATTACTATCAGATGCTCAGGCTATTAAGCTACGAGCTTGAGAAACCCAACTCCATACTCATCACATTCGGATTTTCATTTGCCGATGAGCACATCCTGAGGCTTGTCCAACGCTCACTCTCCAACCCGTATCTTCAGACCTTCATTTGCTGCTACAGCGACGACAGCGCGACCAGCATGCGGGAAGAATTCAAACTCTGGAAGAATATTAAGGTTATTGGACCGCCTGATGGCGTAAAGATGGATTTCACTAACTTCAACAGATACGTGTTTTCGCTCAAAGCGGAAAAATACGAGCCACCGGCTGAAGACGAGGACGAACTATGAGCATCCTTGTAGGCGAAGTCATCGCAGTCAGCGGAGTGCGCATCTCTCTTCGAATTTACGAAGACTCCAGCCACGAGACCATCTTCTATGAAGGTGTAAAGTATCGTGGCATTTCACTCAGAGAGCATGTCTCCATCCAACGAGGCTTCATCGACATAGTTTGCCTTGTTGAAGGCGAGTTTTTAGATGAGAGAAAGTGGGAGGCTGACTCCGAGAAAACTCAATACATTCGAAAGGTAGATGTCCGCCCCATCGGCTACATCGTGGACGACAAGTTCTTTGAAGGTGTGAAGTACATGCCAATGATCAGGGACAAGGCATCCCTGCTCAGCGAACTCATGGTCGGAAAAATCTATGGTAGTGAAGGTAAGACTAGTTTTTCCATTGGATCTATGCTCAAAGAAAACGTTCCTATCAATCTACCATGGAGCCGTGTCTTCAATAGTCACCTTGGAATCTTTGGCAATACTGGAAGCGGCAAGTCCAACACATTAGCGAAGCTCTACACGACTCTCTTCAACGAGAAGCGATCAGCACTGAAGACAAAAAGCCAGTTCGTCATCATTGACTTCAACGGCGAATACACTGAAGACCAAATCCTGCCTGCTAACGACAAGCAGATAACCGTATTGGACTCAAAGAAAACCAAACACAAATTCAAAATTGAAGCCGTTCATTTTTGGGATGTCGAAACACTGAGTCTTCTTTTTCAAGCAACCACCAACACACAGCAACCATTCCTGCGGCGTGTTCTGTCTGGCAAGGACAAGTTCAAGGATGTACCAATTAAGCGATATGTGGAGAAGGTTTTTGAGAAAGCCTTCTCCACAGGCGAAGCTAAGTCAGATGCGTTGGACCTGAGCCGCGAAATTGCGAGAATGATTGGCTGCGAGCCACTGCAGGATCATTTAAAGGGAATCATCTATTACAACAAAGATAAATATTTCAAACACAACAACGGCACCTATTACAACTCAAATGGTAATGGCTTTGACGCCAGCATCAAACCCGTCATCGACGAGCATGTAACCCTAGATGGAATCGATCAATTCGACGAACTCATCTTAAGATGCTATCTCCAGCTCTGTTCAGACGTTGTGTTCGGGTATGCGCAGTACGAACATATTCAGCCGGTACTTGCCAGGGCCAAATCATCCATTACGGCTCTTCGAAATGTCCTCGAAATCGTAGATGATCCACCGGAACAACATCTCTTGCATGCCATCTCTTTAAAGAAATGCAAAAATGAAATCAAGAAAATCTTGCCGCTGCTCATCGCCAAGAATTTCTACACGAATCATAAGGAATCGGAGAATCTAAAGAGCCCACCAAGCAGAACCCTTCACCTCATCATTGATGAGGCCCATAATATCCTGTCAGAGCAGTCAACACGTGAGCATGAAATCTGGAAGGACTATCGGCTGGAGCTCTTTGAAGAAATAATCAAAGAGGGGCGCAAGTACGGAGTCTACCTGACGCTTGCCAGCCAGCGGCCAGCCAACATCTCGCCTACCATCGTTTCCCAAATCCACAATTTTTTCATTCACCGGCTGGTTAATGAGCGAGACCTCATGCTGCTTGATAACACCATCAGCACCTTAGACTCTAGTTCCAAGGCTCTCATCTCAACCCTGGCCAAAGGCTGCTGTGTGGTCACAGGGACGGCATTCGATCTACCCATGATCCTAAAAATCGACCCACTCCTGGAGGAACACCGGCCCAACAGTGACGACGTGGATCTTGAAAAACTTTGGGCTTCGCCCTGACAGCGAGACGCCGGGATGTTGCTGTCACAATTTCTCGCCACGCTGCCGACTCTCGATCGGCAAGCCCGGCCGCTCGGTCGCCTACTGCATCCGGTCACCAAGCATGCACGCTGCGGCACAAGGTCGTCAGGTACTGACTTTTCGTGATTTCACAATTCGACTTGACCACACAACTTTCCCTATGGCTTGCATAGAACAGCCTTGTTCCCTAAACTGTTCCCTCAACTTCCATCACCTTTAAAAAGGCTCAATGTTTATGCTGGTTTACGTCCCTTTTGGGATGGAGCCCCAGCCACCATAAGAATCAAGCACTTGGGCCAAGTTTTCGGAGTTGGCCTTTTTGCTTTCCAGGGCTGGGTAGGCTCTCCCTCATAACCGGGGGATGGGCACTCGCTAGCCGTTCGGCTTGGAAAACCGGACGCTGATGCGTGGAGCCACCTTCACCAGCCAATCATCCAAATCGTCGCCGGTTCGGGGGCGCGATCTTGGCGCGCAGTAGACCGTTTCTGTGCCGCACCGGATTCGCGGAATGCTGCCCGAATCAGGGTCGCGGTGCTCGTCATGGTTGGCTTAGGCGGAATGTTCAGCCTGGACGACCAGGCGCACGCCCAGCGCCTTGCAGACCTTGGCGATGGTATCGAAACGCGGGCTGGCATCAGCCCGCAGGGCTTTGTAGAGGGACTCCCGGCCAATGCCGGCGGCCTCGGCGATTTGCGCCATGCCGCGAGCGCGCGCCGCGACGCCCAGCGCCTGCGCAAGCTCGCCGGCGTCTCCGTCTTCGATCACCTGGGTCAGGTAGGCAGCGATGTCTTCGTCGTCTCGCAGATAGCGCGCAGGGTCGAAAGTTGGCAGCACGGAAACCTGAATCGTCTTCTTGCTCATGACTGTTCTTCCTGGTCGTTTCTCAGGGTGCGCGCCAATTCCTTGGCGCGTTTAATGTCGCGGCTTTGCATGGCCTTGGTGCCGCCGTCCAGCATGACGATCAACACGTCGCCCTGCTCGATGTAATACATGCGCCAGCCAGGGCCAAAGAACTCGCGCATCTCGCTCACGCCTTCGCCAACCGGCTCCACATCGCCCAGCAGGCCCCGGGCAGCTTTTTCAAGCCTGCGGATGAGGCGGGCACGCGTAGCTGGGTCTTTCAGGCCATCAAACCAAACGTCGAACTCCGGCAAGGGCTTTATCGTGTATATGGGGCATTGTATTCGATCGAATACTTTCTATCAAGGCTTGCGGGGTTGCCGCCCGTGCCGACCTGTGCTTCGGATTGCGTTATGCCAGCCTGCTCCAACATCCATACTTCGATCTGGTCATGCCATTTGCGCAGCAGATCGAGGGGGCGTCGGCGGTAGTGCTTTTCGGCCACGGCCGACGGCTTGTGCCCCTGGATTTGTGCCACCACGCCTACGGGAACCTCCACCCATTCCGAGAGGGTGCCGAACGACCGACGCAGGCCCTGGATGCTGACGTGGGGCAACCCCGCTGCCTTGAGTGCCTTCACATGAGCTGCGCGCGGCTCGGCGATCTTGCCGTCCTCGGACGTTTTGCTGGGGAATGGGCGTAACGCGCCCCCTTGTTCCTTCGACCTTGTCGTTCAGCTTCACACTGCGCCATTGCAAGTCAACGTCTGGCCACTGCACAGCGGCGAGTTCTTCCCGGCGAGGGCCTGCGATCAGCAAGCCCTGCAAGTAGGCGGAAATCACGAAATTCGGTAGCGACCGAACGGAGGCGAACCAAGCTGCGAGCTGCTCCCCATGGCCTGGGACAATCAGGAAGTGCAGGTGGACCGGACTTGTCCGGCGAATCCCTATCTTTCGCTCCGCAGCGCTACCCTACGTAGAATATGAAAGATTCGTCGCCACAAGCGCAGACGATCAGACGAGAAGGAGAACCATCATGGCGGAAGAATCGAACGCCCCGGCACATACCCCCACGCCGGAAACGGCCGGCCCAGGCCCCGAAGGCCGGGCGTCCGCGCCAGCCACCCGAGCCGGAGCCCGAGCCGTCGGCGTCAAAGCCATGGGCGCCAATGCCACCGGGGCCTCCGCGCTGGGCGCGTTTGCCATCGGCGCCCTGGCGGTGGGGGCCTTCGCCATTGGCGCTTTGGCCATTGGTCGCCTGAAGATCGGTCGGGGCCGCATCCGGCGGCTGGAGATCGACGAACTCATCGTTCGTCAATACCGCGGGCCGGACGATACGTTCAAGTGAAGAACTCCGGCCTGTCGGCCTGAGCTTCTCCGCCACCATCCAGGGGAGCCTTCGGCTCCGGGGGATTCGGCCTCGCTTACCTCGCCGTGAACGACGAGGCTTGCGCTTAGGCGCGTGGTCATGAACATAGCGTTTCGGCCAGCCCTTCAGGGCTTGACCTTACCACCATGGCAAGCTCCAGACTGCCAGTTCTTCCCGGATAACAAGGAGCTTGCATGCAATTCCATCTCGACGACATGACCTGCGGCGGTTGCGCCCGCAGCGTAACCAAGGCCATCCAGACGGTCGACCCGAGCGCCAAGGTTCTGGCGGATCCGCCGGCCCGCCAGGTGCAGGTGCAAAGCTCGGCCTCGGAAGCGCAAATCATCGCTGCGCTGCGCGATGCCGGCTTCCCGCCCCGCGCATCATGAGCCCCTACCCTAGGCGTGGCACGACTGATCCGCCAGCGCCCCCAGGATGCCGCAAGCCTCGGTTGAGGCGGTGGTGACGCACTTGCGGCGCAAGGTGACCAAGTGCTGCTTCAGCTGCAGCAGCTCGTTGATGCGGGTTTCGACCGCGCCGATGTGCTCATCCAGTAAGGCGTTGACATCGCCGCAGTTTTCAGTGGGGGTGTCGCGGTACTGAAGCAGCACGCGTATTTCGCCCAGCGCCATGTCGAGCGTGCGGCAGTGCCTGATGAAGCGCAGCCGCTCGATATGGCCGTCGCCATACAGGCGGTAGTTGCCTTCGCTTCGGGATGGCTCGGGCAACAGCCCTTCTTTTTCATAGAAGCGGATGGTTTCCACTGTGGTGTCGGTGCATTTGGCGAGCTCGCCGATCTTGATAGGCATGGTGTGCTCCATCATTCAAAACTCTAAAGTAACTATAGAGTTTCAAGGGTGAAAAATCAAGGCCTGGGCTCGTACGCAGCGCTTGACTCTGAAGTCGCTACAGAGTTTCTAATAGCTCCATCCCTGGAGAATTCTGATGCGATTCCATGCACAAGATATGACCCTTGACGGCGGCAGCGCAAAAGCCGCCCTGACCATGCGCATCGAAGGCATGGACTGCGGTAGCTGCGTAGCCAAGATCGAAACCGCGCTGGCCCACTTGCCCGGCGTGTCCGACGTCCGCGTGAACTTCGCCAACGAGAAGCTGGATCTGACGCTCGATCCGGGTTCGGCGACTCGGCCCGAGGATATTGTGACAACCATCCAGAGCCTGGGCTTCGGGGTGTCTGCGGGGCATCCGCAGGCAACGCCCGGCGACACCGCGCCCGACCCACATGCCGCGGCGGGCCCGCGCTGGTGGCATACCCGCAAAGGCAAGCAGGTCATTGGCCTGGGTGTGCTGATGGGCGCCGCTTACGCGGTGGCTTTGCTGTTTCCCGCCTACGGCATGTGGGTCTTCGCCATTGCCGTGCTCATCGGTGTGCTGCCCTTTGCCCGCCAGGCCGTAGCCTTGGCGAAGTCGGGCACGCCATTTTCCATCGAGACCCTGATGTCGGTGGCGGCGCTGGGCGCGCTCGTGATTGGCGAAGCCGAAGAAGCCGCCGCGGTCGTCTTCCTGTTCTCGGTCGGCGAGCTGCTGGAAGGCGTGGCGGCGGGCCGGGCGCGCGCCGGCATCAAAGCGCTGGCCAGCCTCGTTCCAAAAACCGCCATACGCCTGGAGGCGCAAGGCGGACAGCGCGAAGTGCCAGCCACTTCGCTGCAAGTGAACGATCTCGTCCTGGTCAGGCCGGGCGATCGTGTCGCGGCCGATGGCGTGATCGTCGAAGGCGCGTCCAGCCTGGATGAATCCCCCATTACCGGCGAGTCCATCCCCTTGGCCAAGACCGTGGGCGACAGCGTGTTCGCGGGCGCCGTGAACGTTGATGGCGCGCTGCGGATCCGGGTGGAGAAAACCGCCGCCGACAACACGATCTCGCGCATCATTCATCTGGTCGAAGAGGCGCAGGCCAGCAAGGCCCCTACCGCCCGCTTCATCGAGCGGTTCAGCCACTACTACACTCCGGCGGTGATGGTGATCGCCGCGCTGATCGTGCTCGTGCCGCCCTTGGCCATGGGTGGCGACTGGCAGACCTGGCTGTATCGCGGCTTGGCGCTGTTGCTGATCGCCTGCCCGTGCGCCTTGGTGCTGTCCACCCCCGCGGCCATCGCCTCCGGCCTGGCCGTGGGCACGCGGCGCGGCCTGCTGGTAAAGGGCGGCAATGCCCTGGAAATCATCGGCAAGGTGGGCAGCATCGCGTTCGATAAAACCGGCACGCTCACCGAAGGCAGGCCGATGGTGACCGATATCGTGGCGTTTGATGGCACAAGCGAGAACGAGGTGCTGGCCCTGTGCGCCGCGGTGGAGTCCGGCTCCAGCCACCCGCTGGCAACCGCCATTGTGAAGCGCGCCGCAGACACGGGTATCGCCGTGCCCGCCGCAGCCAACGCTTCCGCGACCGCCGGCAAAGCCGTGCGTGCGGAAGTGTCGGGCCGCCGCCTGGCCATTGGCTCGCCGGTCTACGCGGCCCAGGCCGCCACGCTTGCCGGCGGCCAGGCCGAGCGTATCGCAGCGCTGCAAACGGCAGGGAAAACCGTTTCCGTGCTGCTCGATGAACAAAGCCGCAAGGCGCTGGGCCTGGTGGCCCTGCGCGACGAGCCCAGGCAGGATGCGCAGGAAGGCGTGGCCGCGCTGAAAGTCTTGGGCGTGCGGGCCGTCATGCTCACCGGCGACAATCGCCGCACGGCTCAGGCAATTGCCGACAAGCTGGGGATGGACTATGAAGCCGAACTGCTGCCCCAGGACAAGCTGCGCTTGATCAACGACATGAAGCGCCAGGCCAAGGTGGCCATGGTGGGCGACGGCATCAACGATGCTCCGGCGCTGGCAACCGCGGATGTCGGCATCGCCATGGGCGGCGGCGCCGACGTGGCGATCGAAACCGCCGATGCGGCACTGATGAAAAGCCGCGTCACGGATGTCGCCCACCTGGTGGCACTGTCTCGCGCCACGCTGGCGAACATCCACCAGAACGTCGTGTTCGCGCTAGGTTTGAAAACCGTGTTTCTGGTCACCACCGTGCTGGGCTTCACCGGATTGTGGGTTGCCGTGCTGGCCGACACGGGCGCCACTGCCCTGGTCACCCTGAATGCCTTGCGCCTGCTGCGCTTCAAGGGCGCGCGCCCGGCGGATGAACACCGCCCCGCCAGCGAAGCGGATCGGGGGCAGACATCCGGGCCGCAAGCACTTTCCGGTATCTCAAGGAACGCCCGATAGTGAAGAACTCCGGCCTCCCGGCCGGAGTTTCTCCGCCATCAGCCGGGAGAGCCTTCGGCTCCGGTGAACCACTGCCTCGCTTGACCCCACCCTGCAGGATAAGCCCGGACACCGGTCAGTCCCTGCGGACCGGTCGGTGCCGGGCGCATCCGAGCGGCATGCCGGCCGCGAGGTGGACCGGGGCTTGCGCTTGGGCGCGTGGCCATCGTCGCCTCCACGGGCTGGCCAGGCCGTCAATCCTGAAATGCCCGCAAATGGGGAAACCGTTTTTGGGCGATGTAGGCTTCTTCGTCGGGCGTGGAACGTCGGCCAAGGATCTCATTGCGGTGGGGATGCCGGCCAAAACGGGCAATGACTTCTCGAACGTCATGCGCCTGTTTCACCAATGACAGGTAGATCGGCGCGAGGTGTGCGGGCGCTTGCGCCGCGATCTCTTCACGAAGCCTGATCAGACGAGCTATACGATCAAGATGGTCGGGCCCTTCGCAATGACCTAGCGGCAAGCCATAAACGACCTTGCGCCACGGCGCGGATTGTGCCGCGTAATGGCCATTGGAGAGGCTTTCCATGGTTAGCGCCAGCGCGACGGGATCCTGCGCATAGGCGCGCGCACGATCTCGCCACACCGACCGCGAGAACTGGTCGAGTACGATGATGAGCGCCAATCTGCCATCGGAATCCGATGCCCAATGATCTCGCTCGCCTGCCGCGGCTTCTGCCGTGAGATCCGAAAACCGCTTCGTGATCTCGACATCCGCGCCGCCGCGCATCCTCCAGGCCCAATAGTCTTGATGGACCGCTGGGTCAAGCTGCGGCGAGCGCTCCTCTGGAAACCAGAAGTCCAGAACTTCTTGCCAAGCCTGGCCGTCATTCCTGTCGTCCATTCTTGCCTCTGTAGGTGAGAGTCGTCGTCGCTCGCCTGGTAGAGCGGGCTATTCTCGAGAGCCCATCGGCACATCTCGAGGCTAATTGGACATCAAGCCAAAGATGGGCCAGGAAAATACCCGCTTTTCGTCGCGCCGCGCGGCGGCGGACATACTTCGCCAGTAATTGTCTTGACAATTTTCGTGTCAGGATTTGGCTCTGTCGTTCATGCGGGCCGCCGACTGGCGCAAGCTTTCCTGGTTATCCCGCTTGCAGCGGGTTATGGGCGGCGGCGCCACGCCTTGCCGCCCGCGCGGATCAGCCCAGAGCCTTCAGTGCGGCATCGTAATCGGGTTCATCCCCGATTTCACCGACCAACTGAGTGTGCAGAACCTTGTTGTCGGTATCGAGTACCACCACCGCCCGCGCGGCAAGACCTCTCAACGGCCCCTCGGCGATGGCGACGCCGTAGTTCTCCAGGAACTCCCGCCCGCGCATCATCGAGAGCATCGTGACTTTATCGAGACCCTCGGCGCCGCAAAAGCGCGCTTGCGCAAATGGCAGATCCGCCGAAATGCAGAGGACCCGCGCATTGTTCATTTTTGCCGCCAGTTCGTTGAATCGGCGTACGGAGGCCGCGCACACCCCGGTGTCGACGCTGGGAAAGATATTGAGCACTTTGCGCTCGCCGGCGCAAGAGCCCAGGCTGACGTCGGTCAGGTCTTTGCCGACCAGCGTAAATTCGGGCGCGGTGGCGCCCACGGCAGGGAGCGTGCCTTTGACCTGCACGGGGTTGCCATGGAACGTGACTTGAGACATGTCGAAGACTCCTAGGGTTGGAAGTTGGCAGGAATGCCCGTTATACGTTGCCGCTCGTTGCAAAAACTATCGAGCCATGTGCGGTCCGGGCAGTGCTGATACCAACGGCCGGTCGCCGCCAGCATAGCGCCCAGCTTACTCCCTCGTTCCGGAAAAGTCCGCTTTCGTGGTCCTCGAAGCCAATTGACCCGCCCCGCTGCGCTCGCGACACCCCCCGGAACGCGCCGACCGGGCTGTCCGCCATGCCGTTGCGGATGCTGGATCGCACACCCTGCCTGCTGATGACAGCGCCTATAAACATCTATACAATTTGCTGGCACATATCGCCCGCCAGGCGCATGGGCCTTGCCCGCCTTTTTCTCGGTACTTCATCTCGGCGCCATCAATCAGAAACCAAAAAAGACGACATGACAGACATCGACACTCCCAACCCCCCGTCCAACTTGCGGCGCTCGGTTTCCAACATCATCAAGGGCTCGTCCGGAAACCTGGTCGAGTGGTACGACGTCTACGTCTACTCGGTTTTTGCCACCTCGTTCGAGCATCACTTCTTCAGCCCGGACGACAAAAACGCCGACATCTACATCTGGGCCATTTTCGCCCTCACCTTCCTGATGCGGCCGGTGGGCTCCTGGTATTTTGGCCGCTATGCCGACCGCAAGGGGCGCCGCGCCGCGCTGGCGCTATCGGTCACCATCATGTCGCTGTGCTCCTTCGTGATCGCCATCACGCCCACGCGTCTTTCCATCGGCGCGGGGGCGGCGGTGATCCTGATCCTGTGCCGGCTGGTCCAGGGCTTTGCCACCGGCGGCGAGTACGGCACTTCGGCCACCTATCTCAGCGAAGCCGCCGTGCCCAAGCATCGCGGCTTTCTTGCCTCGTTCCATTACGTCACGCTGGTGGGCGGGCACGTGCTGGCCCAGGCCCTGTTTCTCGCGCTGCTGCTCAGCACGTCGCACGCCGACATCAGTAGCTGGGGCTGGCGCCTGGCCTTCGCCATCGGGGGAGTCGGCGCCCTCGTGGTGCTGTGGATGCGCCGCACCATGGACGAATCCATGAGCCAGGAAGCCATCAAGTCGGCCAAGAAAGACAAAGACTCCGGCTCCATGCTCGAGCTCGTGCGCCACTACTGGAAAGAACTGGCCGCCTGCTTCCTGGTCACCATGGGCGGCACGGTGGCCTTTTACGCCTATTCCGTCACCGGTCCCAACATCATCAAGGCGACTTTCGCCCAAAGCAGCCCGATCATGGGTTCGGTCATTACGCTGGTCGCGCTGGTCATCCTGATGCTGCTGCAGCCCGTGGGAGGCTGGATTTCCGACCGCATCGGCCGGCGCACGCTGCTGGTGTTCTTCGGCGTGGGCGGCACGCTCTTTACGTGGGTGATTTTCACGGTTCTGCCACAAACCACCAATGCGCTGCTCTCGTTCGCCATTCTCACGGCGGGCTTCATCATCCTCACCGGCTACACCTCGATCAATGCCGTGGTCAAGGCCGAGCTCTTCCCCACCCACGTGCGCGCATTGGGCGTCGGGTTCGGCTACGCGATCGCCAACTCCGCCTTTGGCGGTACCGCGCCGGTGTTCTATTCGGCGGCCCTTCACAACAACCAGGTGCCGCTATTCATCGCCTACGTCACCGTGCTGATCGTCGGTTCGCTGCTGGTCTACTGGTTCCTGCTGAGCAACCGCGGGCCCAACTGGCTCGATCATCCGGAAGAAATGCGCCGCCGCCAGCAGAGCCCGAGCCATCGCGTGTTTCCGATGGGCGTCTGAGGAGGCAGCCGCTTACCCGCGAAGGGCCGGTGATGGCGCTGGCCCCTGGCGGCGCCCGGCCAGCATCAGGAGCACGGCACCCGGGTAGAATTGGGCGGAGCGTCGTTTTCCCAAGCAGGCGAGGCAAGCCGATAGCCTAAAAGGAACCGATCCCAGGCCCACCGCGCCCGGGAAAGCCGCGCCGTCCATCCATTATCCTCGGGGGCGATATGAGCAATCCTTGTATTATTTGCGTGGCGATCACGGGATCGCTACCCGGCAAAAGCGACAACCCGGCGGTTCCCGTCACGGTTTCCGAGCAGGTCGAGAGCACCCACGAAGCCTTCGAGGCCGGCGCCACGATCGTCCATGCCCACGTCCGCCAGGACGACGGACGGCCCACTTCCGATCCCGATCGTTTCGCGCAGCTTCTGGAAGGCGTCAGAAAGCACTGTCCGGGCATGATCGTCCAGCTCTCCACCGGTGGCCGCTCCGGCGCTGGCCGTGAGCGCGGCGGCATGCTGCCGCTCGCCCCGGATATGGCGTCGCTGGCGGTCGGGTCCAACAATTTCCCCACGCGGGTTTATGAGAACTCGCCAGAACTCGTAGATTGGCTGGCGGCGGAAATGATCCGATATCGCATCAAGCCCGAGGTCGAGGCCTTCGACCTCAGCCATATTCACAAGGCCAAGGAAATGTGGGCCCGCGGCCAGATCCAGGGCCGGCCTTACGTACAGTTTGTCATGGGCGTGAAGAACGCCATGCCCGTCGACCGCGACGTTTTTGATTATTACGTGCGCACCGTGCAACGCTTTTTCGGCCTGGATGCGCCTTGGTGCGCGGCGGGCATCGGCCCAAACCAGATCGTGCTCAACGAATGGGCGGTGTCGGCGGGAGGGCATGCGCGCACGGGCCTTGAAGACAACATCCGACTAGACCGCGAGAACCTCGCGCCCTCAAACGCCGCCCTGGTACGCCGGGTGGTGGAGCTTTGCGATCGCTACGAGCGCCCGGTGGCAAGCTGGCAGCAGGCGCGGGCGATTCTGAATCTTCCGCAGAAAGCCGAAGCGCCGGCGGCCTGATCCCTCGGCGGGGGATCACCAGGCGGGCGCGACACCGCCTGGCCTAATCCCGGCGGTACTGCAGGCAACGCCCCTTGTAAGGCAGCTCCTCCCCATCCGGAGTCAGGATGGGGCGATCCCGCAAGCAGACTTGCCGCACCAGGCTGAAGCCGTGGCGGGCGATTTCCTTGGTAAACCGATTGCGGTGGCCTCGATCGGGATCCACGATCCAGACCTCCGCCTGCGGCTTTGCACGCTGGTTGACCAGATCCGCCAGCAGGGCCGGCGTGCTGCGCTCATAGAGCAGATCGCTGCCGACGATCAGGTCGTAGCGCTGGCGCGCGGGAGTGAGCCCCAGCGCATTCAGCAGTTCGGCGCCAGGCGCGTCTCCCCACTGGGCATGCACATACGACAAGCCGGAGAGCCCGTTCAAGGCCTGGTTGACTTTCAGGAAGCGGGGCGCCAGCGGATGGCAGTCGCTGGCATCGATGCGCGCACCACGCCGGTGCAGGGTCAGGCTTGCCAAGCCCAATCCGCATCCCAGTTCGAGGATGCGCTCTTGTGGGCAAACCGGCCGCTTCTTCAGCTTGCGCGCCAGTTGGATGCTGGAAGGCCAGACCAGGCCGAACAGGGGCCAGACGGCTGGGCCTATGCCCAGCGACTCGGCGTGCCCGTGCGGATCGGCGTACTGCATATGATCGGCCAGGCCGCGAATGCGCAGGGATTCCGTCTCGGAAATGCGGATGTCCTGTAGACGGGTTTTGAGCGTGCGATAAGAGGTGATGGAAGCAGTTCCGATATTTGACATATCGTGATGATCGGCCAAATAAGGAAAAAAGGCCAATTTGAGCGTATTTAACGAACTTTGACTGCAAAATCGCAGCCATTAAGCAGCAACCACCGCTCTCCGGCCTTTCCTCCGCCCTCACGCCTGAAGCCATGGCTTCGGCTGCAGTACCGAACGATCTACTCGTCGGCGTCACCGATACCCGGAAACAGGACGTCGGTGTAGCCAAAACTCGTGAGGTCGCGCATGCGCATCGGATAGAGCTTGCCCACCAGATGGTCGCATTCGTGCTGCACGACGCGAGCATGGAAGCCTTCGGCCATGCGATCGATCGGCTTGCCGTGCACATCGAATCCCTGGTAGCGAATGTGCTTCCAACGCGGCACGAGCCCGCGCAGCCCGGGCACCGACAGACAGCCTTCCCAATCCTCTTCCTCTTCGCTTCCCAAGGGGAGGATCACAGGGTTGAGCAATACCGTGGGCGGCACGAGGGGGCGATCGGGGTAGCGCGGATTCTGCTCGTGCGAGCCGAAGATGACCAATTGCAGATTCACGCCGATCTGCGGCGCGGCCAGGCCGGCGCCGTTGGCGGCCCGCATGGTATCTCGCAGGTCGGACACCAGTTGATGCAGTTCGTCGGTATCGAACGTCGTCACGGGTTCGGCCACACGCAGCAAACGGGGGTCGCCCATTTTCAGGATGGTATGTACGGTCATGGATCGGCAAGCCCCTTCGGACGGCAGGATGAGTCACAGCAGCCAGTATGCCGCAGCTTTCGCGCCGATATGGCGAAAGCTTCTTTGCGGCGACCAAGGCAACTACCCGGGTTTGTTCAGTGCCGGACACGGGCCGCACGGGACACTGGACAAAGTTTCAGGAACAGCGCACAATGTTTATATCATAAACATTGATTGCGGGGCCCGTCATGGCCTTCCTCTTGTTGCTGGGCGTCCTGACGGGCGCCGGCTGGTTTCTGGCCCGGATAACCGGCCATCGCTGCTCCTGGCGCGTTGCCATGCGGGTGGGCGCCGGCCTGGCGTTCCTCTGGACCGGCACCGACCATTTCCTCAATGATGAGCTGCGTTACCTGCCCATGATGCCGGCCTTTTTTGGCGCCTGATCGCTGCCGCTGGTGTGGTTCACCGGCGCAGCCGAAATACTGGGAGGGATCGCCCTGGTCACGCCCGGGACGGTATGGCAGCGGCTGGGCATGCCTCGCCTGCATCAGGTAGCGGGCGTGGCCCTCGTCATCCTGCTGCTCGCCATGGTCACGGCCAACATCAACATGGCCTTGCAGGGCAGTGCGGTCGCCGGCCTCGAAGCGCTGCCCGCCTGGTACGGCTGGATCCGGCCTCTGCTGCAGCCCCTGATCATGCTCTGGGTGCTGTACGCCACCGAAGTGGCGTGGCGTGAAATGCGGATTCCGCAGCATGTCTGAACGCAGGCCGCGCCGCCGCTACCACCACGGCGACCTGCGCCGGGCCCTGCTCGAATCCGCCACGGCCTGGGTCGTCGAGCGCGGCGCCGACACCTTCAGCCTGCGCGAGATCAGCCAGGGGCTGGGCGTCAGTCCCATGGCGGCCTACCGCCACTTCCCGCACCGCGACAGCCTGTTGGCGGCCGTCGCGCAGCAGGGCTTCGAATCCCTGGAGGCGGCCCTGAGCGCTGCGGTCTCCGGCCACGAGACGCCCCCCGAGCAGCTCCTGGCCGCCGGCCACGCCTACGTTACCTTCGGTCGCCGGCAACCGCGCTTGCTGCATCTGATGTTCGGCATCCCCCTGCCCCCTTGGACACAGAACGATGCGCCCGCCGACGAAGGCGCGGCGGCTTTGGCGCGGGCGGCTGGCGCCGCCTACCGCCGGTTGGAAGACGTCATCCAGGCAGGCATGCGTGCGGGCTGCTTCCGGAGCGAAGCGCCCCGCGCGTTGGTCGTGGGCGCCTGGGCCGTGGTGCATGGCCTGGCAATGCTGGGCGATGCGGGACGAATGACCGGCGGTATGTCGACAGAGGATGTCGAACAAGTGCTGCGTTATTGGATCTCGGGGATTACGGCGGTAGCGCCGTGATTGCCTCAACCCTCTGCTTCGCAGGCCACCACCACGCAATTGCGTCCTGCCCGCTTGGCACGATACATCGCGGCATCGGCTGCCTGTAGCAAGGCATCGGCCGTGGCGCACTCGGGGCCGCGCTCCGCCACCCCCACCGATACCGTGACGGCCAGCAACTGGTTTCCGGATTCGACGGTCAGGCCCCGCACGGCGTGGAGCAGGCGGTCGGCAGCTTGCAGCGCATCCGGCAGCGAGGTGGCGGGTAACAGGAAGGCGAACTCTTCGCCGCCTATCCTGGCCAGGATGTCGCTCTCCCGGACCTCGGTGGCCAACGCACCGGCCACGGCCACCAGAACGGCATCGCCGGCCGCATGGCCGTAGCGATCATTGATCGCCTTGAAGTCGTCGACGTCGATGAAAAGTGCACACAAGGGCGTCTTCTGCGGAACGTGGGCCAGGAATGCCAGGAGCCTTTCCTGAAACGCCCGCCGATTGAGCAAACCGGTGAGGGAGTCTCGTTCGGCGACCACGGCCAACGTGGCGTTCTGCCCGGCGAGCAGCGCCAGCGCCCGGGCCGCCTGCTGGTTGAAGGCATGAAAGAACACACCTGTGATGATCAGAGTGATGACGAAGGTACTGGCCGGCAACGGCAACAAGTCGTACTGGCCGCCCGCCACCGCCACCCAGAAGATAATGCACGCCAGGGCGACCCCGGCCCAGGCCACCCAGACGTTCAACACCAGGAAAACGGCTCCGACCACGGGGAAGAACAAAAGAGCCCGCAGAGGATCATCCGGTCCTGCGAACTGAGTCCACGACGCATGGCTGAACGCCAACAGGCAATAACACGCACCCAGCGGCGGAAAGGCCTGGGGCCAGGCCCAAAGGCCCAACCAGATCGCGAGGCTGATCACGATGAAGGCCACGTGAGGCCGCTCCGGAATGGAATCGAAGCCCGGGGCGCCGAGATGCGCGACGATCGAGATTCCCAGGGCCCAGACCAACCCGACCACGATCACGACCATCAGGAAACGGCGGCGAATCCCGGACAGAGACTCGGCAAGGCTCTGCATACCACCACCCGATGCGCTGTGGCGGCTGCGCTGGATCACGGCCTGGCCTCCGCCGGCTTTGGTGGCGGCAACCGAGGACGGTGATGCATGAAGGAATCCGCAGGAGGCTGGCGCGCCGTGTGCCACTCAGCGGCGCGCGGGCCGCACATGTTCTCGCCGGAATCCCTGGCCCAGGATCCGGGCGGGCAGCGAGCGTATGAGAGAAGACTTTAGCAGCAGCCGCGCCAGGCGGGGTAATTCCACCGGCTTATCGTAGGCTTGGCTGGCGAGCGCCGGGGCGATGACCCGGCGCTGGACCAGCACCTGAAGCGCCTGGATGATCCTGGTGGGCAGCAAACGCCGCTGTTGCACGGCGGCCAGTACGGACTCGTCGGGGCGCCCCTGGGCCAGCAGGGCCGGCGCCAGGATATTGCCCGCGGCCACGGCGTCCTGGATGGCGAGGTTGATGCCCACGCCGCCGATGGGCGACATGGCATGCGCGGCATCGCCGATCAGGAGCAGGCCGGGACGGTGCCATTGCCGCAGGCGATCCACCCGTACCTCCAGCAGCTTGACGTCGTCCCACGAGCCGATCTGATCTACCCGGTTGGCCAGAAAGCCCACTTTACGGGCCACCCTGTCGCGGAACTCCTGGATCGGCCGCGCCCGCCACCGATCAGCTTCGCCCTTGGCGATGATGCTGGCAACCTGCCAATACTCATTGCGGTTGAGCAGGACAAAGAAGTTGCCATAACCCGGCACGCCGTAGGTGCCTTCCGGATCGGTGGGCAGCCGCGGCAGCCGGAACCAGAGAACGTCCATGGGCGCGCCAAGGTTTTGCGGCTGCAGGCCGGCGGCCGCGCGCAGCACCGAATGCCGGCCATCGCAGCCCACGACGAGATCGGCGTTGAACTGGATCGGGCCCTCCGGGCTGCGGGCCACGACACCGGTGACCCTGCCGCGAGCGTCATGAACGAGCGTCTCCGCCTCGTGGCGCATGCACAGCTGGAAGCCCTCATGGCGCTGCGCCTCGGTGGCCAGCAGATTGAGCAGATCCCATTGCGGCACCAGAGCCATATAGGGAAACGGCCGCAAGCGGCGAAAATCGCCCAGGGCATGTATGCCATCGGCAAACATGCCATCCAATTGTTCCACACGGTGCTGGGGCAAGGCGTCGAACCTTTTTTTCAGCCCCAGCTCCGCCAATATTTCCAGCGTCGAGGGGTGCACGGTATCACCGCGAAAATCCCGGAGGAAGTCGCCATGTTTTTCGAGCACGGTGGCGGCAACGCCGGCGCGCGCCAGCAGTAAACCCAACATCATGCCCGCAGGCCCGCCGCCGACGACGACGCAGCGTGTTGCTCGAGTTTGTATGGCGTTTTCCATGGGTGGATTCTGCGCGCGGTACCGGACAGCGTCAAGAAAAAGCTTCCGGCTCAAGGTGTTGGCGGCTGATTCCCAAGTGCGGCAAGGCGCGGATCCGCGGCCCGATGAAATCCAGGAAGCTCTGCGCCGCCGGCGATAAAGAACGCCCCTTGCGCGTAAACACGTCGAAGCTGCGCCGCACTTCGGGGCTTGCGAGGGGGATCAGTTTCAGGCCATACCCTTCGACCAGGGATGCCGCATAGGGAATGCACAGCCCCACGCCCAAGCCGGCCCTGACCATGGACAAAACGGTGCCCATATAGGCCACTTCCGCGGCTGGCGCAAAGCCCGTTTTCATGTCCGCCGCGCGCAGATCGCGAGCCAGCCTTTCGGTGAACTGGCCGTGCAGGGCAATGATCGGAAACCGCATCAAATCGGTCCAGCGCAGTTGCCGGCGCTTTGCAAACGGATGGTCGGGGAGGCACACGGCCATGAATGGCCCATCGAACAACGGCGTGGAAGTGATGTCGGAGTTCGGCAGCCGCTCGGGCCCGATGCCGAGTTCGGCCTCGCCGGCGAACACCCGGGCCATCACCGCGTCGGTCGGTGCATCCATCAGCTTCACCTGTATCGACGGATACTCCCGCTGGAACGCGGCCATGAGCTCGGGCACCAGCGTGGAGGCCAATAACTGCGTGGTCGCTACCCGGACGACCCCGGTGTTCAACGCTCGCTGATCGTTGACGCGGCGCAGCACCATATCGAGATCATGCAGCACGGTATCGAGCTGCGAGTGCAGGCTTTCGCCGATCGGCGTGAGGTATACGCGCCGCGTGCTGCGATCGACGAGCCGAACCTCCAGGGTTTGCTCCAGTTCCTTGATCAAACCGCTGAGTGCCGACTGGGTGATGTACAAGGCCTCGGCGGCGAGCGTGAAGCTGCCGGTACGGGCAAGCGCCATGAACGCGCGCAACTGACGCAATGTCACATTCATCGGATTACCTTCTAAATGCATCATAAAAAACGGTTTGAATGATAGATCAACTTGCGCGATAGTGTGGGCGTGCGGCTTGAATCAGCCGAGGCGGCAAACAAACCCTTTGGAGGCATCCATGAAAATCGATCGTATCCACCACGTTGCATACCGCTGCAAAGACGCCAAGGAAACCGTGCTTTGGTACCAGAAAATGCTGAACATGGACTTCGTGCTGGCCATTGCCGAGGACCAGGTGCCGTCGACCAAAGAGCCCGATCCCTATATGCACATTTTCCTCGATGCCGGCAATGGCAACGTCCTGGCGTTCTTCGAGATCCCGACCTACCCCGAGATGAGCCGGGATCCGAGTACTCCCGATTGGGTCCAGCACCTCGCGTTCCGCGTGAAAGACCGCGAAACCTTGATGAAGTATCGCGCCCACCTGGAAGCCAATGGCGTCGAAGTGCTTGGCGTGACCGACCACGGCGCGTTCCACTCCATCTATTTCTTCGATCCCAATGGCCACCGGCTCGAGCTGGCGTGTCCGGATCCCGCGGAAGAAGAAATGATCCGCCGGCTCGATGCCGTGAAATGGGATATGCTGGAAGAATGGTCGAAAACCAAGCGCGCCCCCAAGCACGGTGCCTTCCTGCACGCCCGGGAATTTGCCCAATAATTGGTGCGCCCAGGCGTCCGCCCCCGCCATCCACGGCTCGGGGGCCAGAGCTCCCGCCAGACCCTGAGCGGGAGTTTTTTCGTGCGCATGGCTCGCGGCCCCGGCTTTTGTGACGTCTTTTTAGGGAAGACCTCCACTTCATCACGACGTCATAAAGGTTTTCCATGATGGCGGATGCGCCTTCTCTGATGGAAACGAGCATGCAACACGACCGGAACTCTTACGCCTTGAACGGTGCGCAGCAGGCCTTCGGCCGCGCTCGCATCTTCACCTTGTCGCTGCTGGCCGTCGCCGTCCTGGCCGCCTGCGGCGGCAGCGACGACCATACGCCGGAGCCTCCGGTCGCCAAGCCGCTCGAACTCACCGTCCTGCACATCAACGACCATCATTCGAATCTCGATAGCAAAAGCAAGACTCTGCAATTGCGCAACGCGCTGGGCGAGCGCGTGCCGGTGTCGGTGGACGCCGGCGGTTTCCCGCGGATCACGTCGGCCTTCGCCGCGCTCGCAGCCCAATCCGGAAACGTGCTCAAGCTGCATGCCGGCGATGCGCTCACGGGCACGCTGTACTTCAGCCGCGCGGGCGAGCTTGGCGAGGCCGACGCCGCGATGATGAACACCGTGTGCTTCGACGCCTTCACCCTGGGCAACCATGAATTCGACAAAGGCGATACCGAGCTCAAACAGTGGCTCGAACTGCTGAACTCGGGCGCCTGCCAAACCCCGATCCTGAGCGCCAACGTGCAGTTCGGCGCCAATTCCGCCTTGAATCCCAGCCGCGCCCCAGGTGTCGTCCAGCCCTACACCATCATCGAGCGCGACGGCCAGCCGATCGGCGTGGTGGGCCTGACCATCGCCGCCAAAACGAAGGCTTCGTCCGCCCCCGATCCCGATACCACCTTCGAGGATGAAGTCGTAGCCGCGCAACGCGCCATCGACGAGTTGCACGGCCAGGGCGTCAACAAGATCGTGCTGCTGAGCCACATCGGCTACGACTACGACAAGCGCGTGCTGGCCCAGCTCTCGGGCGTGGACGTGGTCATCGGCGGCGACTCGCACACCCTGCTCGGCCCCGATAGTCTGACCACCTATGGTGTCGGCTCTTCGGCCGGCGCCTATGGCCAAGCTCTCAAGAACCGCGACGGCGACACCGTTTGCGTGGCCCAGGCCTGGGAGTATTCACAAGTCGTGGGCGAGCTCAAGGTCGGCTTCGATGGCGAGGGCCGCGTCACCTCCTGCTCGGGCACGCCGCACGTGCTGATCAGCGATGACTTCCAGATCGGCGGCAGCCCGGCGAGCGGTGCCGATCGCGCCGCGATCAGCGCCGATATTGCCGCCAGCGGTTTCCTGCGCGTGACGGCGCCCGACGCCCAGGCCACCGCCGTCCTGGAGCCCTACCGGGAAAGCGTTGAGGTGTACAAAGAAACCGAAGTGGCCAATGCGCCGCTCGAGCTGTGCTCGCGCCGCGTGCCGGGCGGCC
Source organism: Pigmentiphaga sp. (assembly GCA_023228945.1). Lineage (GTDB taxonomy): Bacteria > Pseudomonadota > Gammaproteobacteria > Burkholderiales > Burkholderiaceae_B > Verticiella. The sequence goes on from JALOAI010000012.1 coordinate 26,099, forward strand.
CCGGATCGGCCGACTACAGCCGTTCCAGCGCCGCCTGCAATGCCGAAGGCAGCGTGGACGTGCGCGGCGGCGACATCCAGCAAGTCGTCGCCCAATCCTATCTCGAGGTCGCCAACCTGCAGTATGGCGGGGCCGACTTCACGCTGCAAAGCGGCGGCGGCGTGCGCATCCCGCTGGAAGGCCGGATCACTGCGGCCAATGTGATCGAAGTCCTGCCCTTCGACAACAAGCTCTGGAAGCTCAGCATCACGGGGGCCGAGGCCAAGGCCATGATCGAAGACGGCCTGGAAGCCGTGTTCGGACCCAGCGGCAGCACCGGGCCCTACCCCTATGCCGGCGGTCTGCGCTGGGATGTCGATGCCAACCAATCCAAGGGCTCGCGCGCCAGCAACTTCGAGCGGTTCGACAGCGCCTCCAACTCGTGGTTGCCCCTGGACGAAGCCGCTACCTACAGCCTGTTCGTGCTGGGCTTCAACGCCACTGGGGGCGACGGCTACACCACGCTGGCCAATGTACCGGATGAACGCCGCTTCGAGGTGGGCGTGCAGGATGCCGATGTGTTCCAGACTTACATCGATTCCCTGCCCAAGGATGCGACGGGACTGCCGGCGCTGCTGCGGCTGGATCACTCGCTGTACAGCACCAAGTCGTTCATCGGTCCCGCGGCGCGATAGGCGGCGAGAGGGCGACCCATAAGTTTGGATATCCACCAACTTATGGGAATCGCTCGAATGGCGGGAGTTCCGGAGTGAAGAACTCCGGCCTGTCGGCCGGAGCTTCTCCGCCACCATTCGGGGGAGCCTTCGGCTCCGGCAGATTTGGCCCCGCTAACCTCGCCGTAAATGGATAAGCCCGGACAGACAACCGTCCTAGTGGACGGTTGTCTGCCTGGCGAATCCGAGCGGCATGCAGGCCGCGAGGTGGCCGGCTTGCGCTTAGGCGCGTGGTCAACGCCCGCCGTTGCCAAACCCGGAGGGCGGACCGAACACCGGGGTTCTCACCGGCCCCGCCGCGCCGATCACGATCACCACGGCGTTGGCGCCGGGGTTCTGGAACGGGTCGACGTTGATCTTCCAGTTATTCATCAACCAGATATTGCCCGAAGGATCGATCTGACCGGCGGTCAGTCGCTCCAGCGAATCGCTCTGGTAGCCCGTGGCGGGCGAGATCGGATCGCCCAGCTTGAGCCCCGACGGACAACGATCGGCATCGATGCCGCAGAATCGGCTGATGCTGGTGGGCGTTCCCGACACCGGCGTGCCGGGAGGCTCGACGCCGAAGTTGAAAACCCACACGGTGTCATCGCCGTCTACCGAGATGCCCCAGGGCAGCACCACGCCGCCACCGGTAAAGGGTGAGCCCGCGACCGGCTCGCGCGTGTCGCCCGATACCATGGTGATCGAGGGATTCTCGGCCGGGCCCAGGTTGGGGTTGCCCGGGCAGGGCACGTCCAACCAATCCGAGTTGGCCACCCAGACATTGCCGGCGCTATCCACCGCATTGCCAATGGGATGGGTGAAGACCGGCCGAGCGGGATCCGGGTTCACAACCGTATCGAGCACTTCGCCGTCGGGCGAGATCACCGACAAGGAGTCGGTATTGTTGTTGGCAATCCAAAGGTTGCCTTGATGATCGAGCACGGCGCCGAACGGCTTGTTGTTCGGCCCTCGCGGGGTGAGAGCCGGCAGAGGCAGCGGAATGTTCCGCGCCAGGTTGGGGTTGCCTCCGGGATAGACCGTAACGCTGTCGTTGCCGCAATTTCCGATCCAGATATTGCCTTCGCGATCGGACACCGTGCCTTGGGGCCAACTGATATCGCCCGCGGTATAGCCCGTGCGCTCAGGCGACACCGGCGTGCCGTCGGGCCGGAACAGCGAGATGCTGTTATTGGGCGCGGCGTCGGGCAGGAGCTTGCACGGCGGGTCCTCGAAGCCGAAGTTGCTGACCCAGATATCGCCCTTGGGATCCAGGGCGATGCCGTAGCCGGCGCCGTTCAGCCCGCCGCCGAAGTAGGGCGTGCCGGGCGCGGGTTCGCCCCAGGGAGTGAGCTTCAGGACACGCTGCCCGCCGCAGGTGAACTCACCCTCGGACTGGGGCTGATAGTTGTCGCTGATCCAAACGTAGCCCTGTTCGTCGAACACCGCATTGCCGGGCCCGTTGAAGAGGTTGGACGGCGACTGTTCGCTATAGAAGCCACCCGTGATCTTGAGGAACAGCAGCCAATTGTTGGGTGCAGTCGACAGGGCCGGCAGGTAGGTGGCATGTTCGCTGGCCAAGGCAAAAACGGGATCTTCGCCGGACGCATCGTCGAATGCGGGATAGTGCACGAGATTGGCCAGGGCCTGCAGCGTATCGCCCGCGGCGGCCACGCCATCGCGGGCGGTAGCTTCCCGCAACGCGACACAGGCCTCGGCATCGGCCACGCAGGCCGACACCGCATTGGCCAGGGTATTGAACGTCGCCAACGTGGAGGTTTCCTGTGCGTTGGGCGACGATGCGAGCACCACGCCGGTGGCGCCGGTCTGGGGATTGGCCAGGTTGCCGGCCATGCGGGCCGCGTTGCGCATGCCATAGCGGTTGCCGACGATCCTGCCGCCGTCCACGAACTGGGCGAAGGCGTTGGCCGTGGCCACGGTGGTGAGCTCGTTGACGACAACCGTGGCGTCCTCGCCAACCCGATCGGGATCGACCACGCCCGCCAACTGCGCTTCGCCTCGGCGCGCCTCCACGAACAACACCACATCGTCCCGGTTTGCGTCGGGCGGCAAGCCATACGACACCTTGAAGTCGCCATTGGCGTTGGTGAGCCCCGCGCCCAGCTCCCGCCAGGCGGGCTCGACGTCGGGCATGCTGGCGAACACGCGAACCCGATAATCCGCAAGACCCGATTGGCCGCTGAGCACACGCCCTTCCAGCGTGGCCTCGGGCACCGGAGTGGTGTCGTCATCGCTGCCACAAGCCACCAGCATGGCCACCAAAGGCAAGGCGAGATACCGTAGGCTTCTCGTCTTGGCTCCGGCGATACTCCCTGTACGTCGTCGCGTCATCACACCACTCCTCGATCTGAGAGCGCGCTGCGATCTCCGCGACGATCGTCAGACACCGAGCGGGCTAACCGCACTATAGAGACAAAGTTTTTTCGCGCACAAACATTGTTTCCATAAGTTGCGACTCCGGGCGAGCGGGCGGCGACCGGAGCAACATGTCGCCCCAACCCGCTCGGCTGGCATCGAAGCCTCGATCGGGAAGCCCGACCAGCGTCAGCGTACCGGCACCACTCGCTGCTCGATGGCGCCAAAAATACTGGCGCCCTGCGCGTCTTTCACGTCGATGCTCACGGTATCTCCGTAGCGCAGGAAGGAGGTGCGCATGCGGCCCGTGGTGCTTTTCTCGATGGCCCGGATTTCGGCGATCGTGGCCGAACCCGCCGCCGGCCCGTCTTCCGAGACGGTGCCGCCGCCGAGTATGGTGCCTGCGCTCAGCTTGCGGGTTGTCGCGGCATAGGCGATCAGCCCGCCAAAGCCGGGCTGCATGCCGCCCGCGTTCGGCGAGCCGACCCATTCGCCGTTGATATGCGCATGGACCGGTAAGGCGAGACGGTCGCCCTGCCAATGGTCTCCCAGCTCGTCGGGCGTGACGGCAACGGGCGAGAAACTGGTGGATGGCTTGCCTTGAATAAAGCCGAAGCCGGTACTTATCTCGCGAGCCTGCAGATGGCGCAGGCTCCAATCGTTGGCCAACAGGATCAGCCGGATGCGAGACGTCGCCTGATCCTCTGTGCATCCCATGGGCACGTCGTCCAGAATGACCGCCACTTCGGCTTCGAAATCGATACCATGCTCCTCGCTCGGAAACGGCACATCGTGTCGGGCGCCGAGCAAAGTATCGGAGCCGCCTTGGTAGAGCAGTGGATAATCAGCAAGCCGTTGCGGCTCGTGGCCCATCGATCGCGCCATCCAGTAGGCGTGGTTGGGATAGGCCGATCCATCCAGCCACTGCCAGGCGCGCGGCAGCGGTGCCAGCATCCTGTGTGGCTCGAAGGCGAAGCTGTCGTGAGCTTCACCGGCATTCAGGATATCGCTGGCCGTTTGCAAACCGTCGACGTACAACGACCACTGCTCCAGCAATTGCCGCAAGGTGGCGACTTGCGGCGCCATTATGGCCCGCCGCAGGTCGCGCGACACCAGTAGCAGCTCACCGTCGGGAGTCCCGTTGTCTCGGGTGGCGAATTTCATCGGAGGCTCCGCGTCGCTCAATCGTGCAAGGCGATGTTGTGCTCGGTAATGACCTTGCCCCATTTTTCGCGGCTGGCTTCGATGGTGGCCGCCAGGTCTTGCGGCGTGCCTCCCACCGGAGTCAGGGCCAGACTGGCAAACGTGGCGGCGGCGGCCGGCGACGCGACGATGACGTTGAGTTCCTGGTTCAAGCGTTCGATGATCTCGTCCGGTGTACCGGCGGGTGCGAACAGGCCGAACCATGTGGTGCCTTCGTAGGGAGCGACGCCCTGCTCTTCGATGGTCGGCACTTCCGGATACACCTTGGAGCGCTCGCTGGAGCTCACGCCCAGGACCTTGATTTTGCCTGCCGCCTGGTTATCCATGGCCAGCGACGGCGGCATGAAGAGAAAATCGATCTGGCCGCTCAGAAGCGCCACCACGGCCGCGGGCGTACCTTTGTAGGGTACATGCAGCCACTCGACCCCGGCCTGCTCGTTCAGGTACGCCCCCCAAAGGTGCGCCACACTGCCCTGGCCCCAGGAGCCCCAAGTGTATTTGCCGGGCTCCTTGCGGGATGCCTCCAGGACTTCCGGCAGGGTGTTACCCGGAAAGTCGCCGCGCGCCACCAGCATCGTATGCGGATTGCCAATCTGAATGACGGGTTTGAAGTCGCGTTCAACGTCGTAGCGAATGTCCTTGAACAACAGACTGTTCAAGGCGTGCGTGTCCATGTTGCCGAGGATCAGCGTATAGCCATCCGGGCGGGCCCGGGCGCCCGCCTCGGCACCGATCATGCCGTTACCGCCGGCGCGATTGTCCACGATCACGGGTTGACCCAGGCGGGCTGAAAGCTCCTTGCCGATCATGCGGGCCACGTTATCGGCCGGCGAGCCCGCCACATAAGGAACGATCAGATTCAGGGCCTTTTCGGGGTAGGCGGCCAGGGCGGCCGAGGACCACGCCGTGGCCAGTGCAATGGAAGCAAGGGCATGGGTCATTAGCTGTTTGAACATACGAGTTCCTTGAGATGGGGCGAACAAGCCGGGAATGCCTCCCTGGCGAGGAATGGCAATACTATCGCTAATTATTATTTTTGTCGACAAAAATTGATTTTGGATAAAATAGAGTAAGCTGACGACATGCCCTGAGAGGGAAAATGTCTTCATCCAGGCCCGGGAGCGCCTGCGACGCTGCCGCTCAAGGTACGCTACCGGTCCAGCTCCGGCTTTGAACGCTTTGCCTGCCCCGGAGCCCCATTTTGGGCAGACACTCTTCAAGATCGCCGTATGTTCGATTCTCCTGATGTTGCCGCGTCGCGCGAGACCGTCGCCGAACAAGTCACCGCCAAGCTTCTGCAAGATCTCATCGCCGGCGTCTTTGCGCCTGGCGAGAATCTGCGCATGGAGAAACTCAAGCAACGCTACGCCGTCGGGGCCAGCCCGCTGCGGGAAGCACTCGCACGCCTGGTGTCCTTGGGCTTCGTCACGGCGGAAAGCCATCGCGGGTTTCGCGCCGCCCCCTTGTCGAACGCCGATATCGAAGACATTACCTTGGTCCGTCAGTCGATCGAGGCCACCGCGCTCGAACGATGCCTGCAGTTGGCGGGCGATGAGTGGGAGGTGGGCCTGATAGCGGCGCTACGCCGGCTGACCCTGGTTTGCACTCGCTCCCCCACGGATCGCGAACAGCAGATCGAAGAGGTCGACCGCGCGCACTGGCTGTTTCACCGGGCGGTCGTGGCGGCCTGCCGTTCGCCGCGGCTGCTGGAGCTGCAGGAGCGGTATTACCAGCAAGCGTGGCGGTACCGCCGCCGCTCGCTGTACTCGCTGGTTGTCATGCCCATGGACGACTTTTTGAACGAGCACGAGACTTTGGTCCAGACATTGCTGCAGCGCGAGCCGGTACGAGCGGTACAGGTTCTGCGCGACCATCTGGCGCTCACGCCGCGCGACTTTGCTCTCGAGACGATCGCCAGCGTCTCAGAGTAACGACAAATGTCCCCTCATGCTTCCGGCGACAGGCCAGCCACTTCGGCGATAAGCTCGAACGACCGCCGCCGGAGCCGCGGATCGTAAATGTCCGACACCACCATCAGCTCATCGGCATTCGTGCGTTCGCGCAGTTCGGCAATACCCCGTCGCACGGTGTCGGGGCTGCCCACGATGCTGCAGGCGAGCATGGACGACGCCTGGAGCTTTTCCTGGGGCGACCAGTAAGCATCGATGTCGGCCACGGGCGGCTGCGTCAGGCGGCGTGCTCCGCGGAACAGGTCGGCGAACGACATTTGCTGCGAGCTTGCCAGGAAGCGGGCTTCGTCGTCGGTGGGCGCGGCGATGATGTTCACGCCCACCAGCGCATAAGGCCGCTGGGCCTGGGCCGAGGGTCGGAAGCGGGCCCGGTACACCTCCAGCGCCCGGTCGAGCATCTGCGGCGCGAAGTGCGACGCGAAGCCATAGGGCAGGCCGAGCTCCGCCGCCAACTGAGCCCCGAACAGGCTGGAACCCAGGATCCACAGCGGCACCTCGGTACCCGAACCGGGCACCGCCTCGATGCGCTGTCCCGGCTGCACCGGCGCCAGATAGGCCTGCAGTTCCTGCACATCCTGCGGGAAGTATTCCGCACTTTGCGGGTCTCGCCGCAACGCGCGGAGCGTGGTCTGGTCGGTGCCGGGCGCACGGCCCAGGCCAAGATCGATCCGGCCGGGAAACAGGGTTTCCAGCGTGCCAAACTGTTCGGCGATGACATAGGGCGCGTGATTGGGAAGCATGATGCCGCCGGCGCCGACGCGGATCGTGCTCGTGCCCGCCGCGATGTGCGCGATCACGAGCGAGGTCGCGGCGGTGGTCACGGTGGGCATGTTGTGATGCTCGGCCACCCAGAAGCGGCGATAGCCCAGGTCTTCGGCATGGCGGGCGAGGTCGCGCGCTTCGTCCAGCGCGGCCCGGCGGGTGGAACCTTCGCGCACCCTGCCAAGTTCGAGTATGGAAAACTGCATGGGGAACTCCTTCAAATGGGCGGCGGCTTGCGCCCGCTCGCCGCTCAGCATCGACTATAGCGGTTCGGGCTCCTGGGCGAAGCCGAGACCCGCTTTCGGGGCGTTCAGGCCTTCAGGCCGCGATGAAGCCTGGGCTTGCGCTTGGACGCGCGGTCAAGCCCCCATTGGCTCCATGCCGATCAGATCGATGACCCCGTAGTCCACCCCCGCCTGGCTCAACAGCGCCGTGACCTGTCCTCGATGATGGGTTTGATGATTGAAGAAATGCAGGACGGCCAGCCCCAATGGGCAGCGCTTATCCTGGCGGGCCGTAAAACTGGTGTATCGCAGCTCGCTTTGCAGCGAGACCGGCGTGAGGGCATCGGCCCAGGCGATGATAGCCGTGTCGGTGTCGGCCCACGCCGCGGCCAGTTCGGCGGCGTCGGGGTAAAGCTCCTGGTCCAGTCCTTCGACCGAATAAGGGATGCCGGAGAATCGGCCCATCCAGATCCGGTCAGCGACCAGCAGATGGTTGAAAGTCCCGTGGATGGAACCGAAGAACGAACCCCGGTTGCGGCGATACTCGGCGTCGGGAAGCTGGCTGGCGGCGCGATAAAGCTTCTGGTTGGCCCACCGATTGTAGCGGGCCATCAGTTTGGCGCTGTCGGGTGTCATCATCGATTCTCTCCCTCAAGTGATTCGCGCCCGCCCGGTTCGATCAACCGGGGCGCTCGGCGAACTCATGTCCTGCAAGCAGGTCGGGCAACGCCCGCATGTCGGTGAACACCGCCACCGCGCCGACGGCCAGCAGAGCCTCGGCGCCGCTATGGCCGGCTTCCGGCGGGCTATAGCCGAAGACGGTGGCGCCAGCGGCCACGCCGGCGGTGGCGCCGGTCACGGTGTCTTCCACCACGGCGCAGCGACGGGGCGCCACGCCCAGGCCGTTGGCGGCTGCCAGGTACACATCCGGGAACGGCTTGCTGCGCGGCATCTCCTGGCCGCTATACACCTGACTCTCGAAACTCGGCAGAAGGCCGGTTTTGCGTAGCTGCAGCAGGATCTTGCCGCGGTCGGCGCCGGAAGCCACCGCGATGCGGCCCCGCAACCGCGAGCTCAGGGTATCTACGGCCGCCTTGGCGCCCGGCACCGCGACCAGCTCGCGCGCCAGCGCATCGTCGCGGCGGGCGCGAAATCCGGCCAGCCAGTCTTCGGTCAGCGCAAAGCCCGTTTGTTCCTGGATCAGGGCAGCCTGGTCTTTCACCATTTTGCCGATGAAGCGCTCCATGGTTTCGTGCACCGAGATCGGCCAGCCCAGCTCGCCGAGCATCTCCGCCAGCACACGGCAAGTGATGGGTTCGGAATCAACGAGCACGCCATCGCAATCGAAAAGTATGGCGTCGAAGGGAAACTCGGGCATGGCGGGGTCGGGCAAGATGGCAAGGTGGATAGGATAGCGCGATTGGCACTAGCGGGCTGGCGGCTTTGCCTTCGCTTCGAGGATGGCGTCCCACTGCGCCGCCGCCTCGCGCAGTTTGTCGACGGCGGCATAGAGAGCTTGCCGCTCCTGGGGTTCCAGGACGGAGAGGAAATGCCGCTGTCGCTCCAGGGTGAGCGGCCGGACGCGATTCAAGAGCTGGCGGCCGGCTTTGGTCAGCGTGAGCGTGGTGCTGCGCGCGTCGCCCGGGGTGGCGCCGATGGTGATGATCCCCAGCTCTTCGAGCGATCGCGCCGATCGGTGCAGCAGCCCCTTGTTGACATCCGTGGCCTCCACCAGCCGCGCAAAGGTGGACGGCCCGTTCTGAAGCATGGCAATGATCCGCCATTCGCTCAAGCTGACCCCCGCGCTTTCCCTCAAAAAGCGGGACCATTGCCGCTCGAAAACGTTAGACAAGAGGTTTACGCGGAACGTGAGATACAGCTCGAGCGGCAGGTCGGCGCTGGCCTCCAGTTGTTCCAGGGGGTCCTGCCAAGGAGCCGGAGCTTCTTTGGGGGTGCGCATGGTTGTCATGGTCTCGCGGGGCTCCTGGGCGGCTTGCGACCGCCGTCGGCTCGAGGATACCGCACTCGTCGACGCCCGCCTCCGGCCGCGGTGACGCCCACACGATCGCCGCCCGGTTTCGTGCGCGCCCCCTCTGCCTGCGACTTCGACGAGGCCCTTGCGGTCATGATCTATTTCGTTTACTAGTATACGAAATCATGCCATACTCGTCCCATGCCCACTTCAGGAACGGGACGTAACCCTCATGACCCATGCCACGACCCCCAAGCGCCGACCCAATATTCTTCTCATCACCAGCGACCAGCATCGGGGAGACGCCTACGGCTTCGAAGGCACAGGTGTCCATACGCCCCATCTCGACCTGCTGGCGAAGCAGGGCACCCGGTTCTCGGCCTGCATCACGCCCAATGTCGTGTGCCAGCCGTCGCGGGCGTCGATCCTGACGGGCCTGCTGCCGCTCACCCATGGGGTGCACGACAACGGCATCGAGCTGGATGAAGACATCGCCGATCGCGGCTTCGCGGGTTCGCTGGGCCGTTCCGGCTATGCCACGACCTTCATCGGCAAAGGACACTTCTCCACCTACCACACTCATCAGCCCACCAACCGGCCCGAGAACATCGCCGGGTCGGCGCTCTACGATGCCGACTGGAACGGCCCCTACATGGGCTTCGAGAAGGTCGACATGATGCTGACGGGGCACAATTATTGGTTGCCCGAGCGCGCGCCCCGGGGCCTGCAATACGAGCGCTGGTATCGCGGCGATGGTCTGGCCGACCTGAAGGATGCGCTGTACAAACAACGCCTCGGCGACGATGGCGGCGCCGCCCAAACGCATCATTCGGGGTTGCCCATAGCCTGGCACAACTCGAGCTGGGTTGGCGATCGCACGGTCGAACTGTTGCGGGAGCACAAGCGCAGCGGCGCCCGGCCCTTCTGTGCCTGGGTGTCGTTTCCCGACCCTCACCACCCCTTCGATGCGCCGGTACCCTGGAGCCTGCTGCATGCGCCGCAAAACGTGCGCCTGCCCGAGCATCGCAGCCGGGATTTCGATCGCCGCCCGTGGTGGCATCGGGCCTCGATCGAAACGCCGCCGGGCATGTCCGGCGAAATGGGGCGTGTACGGCAGGAGTACTCCCGCATCGGGCCCCAGACCGACGATCAGCTGCGGCACATGATCGCCAATTACTACGGCATGATCTCGCTCATCGATCATCATGTCGGGCGCATCCTGACCACGCTGAACGAACTCGGACTGGACGAAAACACCATCGTCATCTTCACGTCCGACCACGGCGAATGGCTGGGTGACCACGGCTTGGTCCTCAAGGGCCCGATGTTCTACGAAGGGCTCCTGCGCATCGGTCTGATCGTGCGCGGCCCCGGCGTCCCCGAGGATCAGGTCGTCGCCGATCCCGTCTCCACCCTCGACCTCGCGGCGACGCTGGCCGATTATGCCGGCGCACCCAATGAGTCGGCCCGGCACAGCACCAGCTTGCGCCCGCTGCTGGAGGGCCGCGGCCACCGGGATCATGCCTATAGCGAGTGGAAGCTCGGCCCCGCGCGCTGCGGGGTTGCCCTCGATTTGCGCGCCGTGCGCACCCGCGACGCCAAGCTCACGCTGGAGCTGGAGTCGGGCGAAGGCGAGCTGTACCTGCTGGACGAAGATCCCCACGAAATGGTGAACCGCTTCCACGACCCGGCCTGCAAGGGCATCCGCGCCGAACTGACCGACCGGATCCAGGCGCGTCCGAACGACATTCGCGACCCGCTGCCGCAACCCATAGGCGCGGGCTGAAGCCGCCAACGCGCAAGCGCCCTGGCCCAGGATGACTCGAGAGCCTCGCGTTCTGGCGCCAGCGCCCCACCCGACGGGGCTCGATCATTATGGAGACAAATCTTGAAATCTCTCTCAACGACTATTGCCGCCACAGTCTTCGGCCTGGGCACCGCCCTGGCCTCGTCCGCCTTCGCGCAGCAGTCCGACACCATCCGGCTGGTGGTGGGTTTTCCGCCGGGAGGCGTGGTGGACGTGGTGGCGCGCACCTTTGCCGAGCATGCCCGGCAGGCCACCGATCACACCCTGGTGGTGGAGAACCGGCCCGGGGCCAGCGGCAAGCTGGCCATCGACACCGTTCTGAATGCGCCAGCGGACGGCCTGACCGTGCTGATCGCGCCCGCGAGCATGATGGAGCTCACGCCCATGGTGATTCCCTCGGCCAACTATGATCCGATCGAGGACATGGTGGCGTTGGGCGGCCTCGCCGAGTATGGCTTCGGCGTGGCGGCCGGCCCGTCGTCGGGCACGACGACCATCGATGAATATCGCGACTGGGCCGCCGCCAATCCCGGCATGAGCAACTTCGCCACGCCGGGCCAGGGAACTCCCCAGCACTTTCTGGGGGCGCAGCTCCAGAACCTGCTCGGCGTCGAACTCATGCACGTGCCCTACCGGGGCGGCGCCGCGGCGATCAACGATGTGCTGGGCGGGCAGGTACCGCTGTTCATCACGACGGAACAATTGCTCATCCCCTACGAGGGGCAAGGCAAGCTGCATACGCTGTTCATTACCTCGCCCCAGCGCAACCCCTTGATGCCGAATGTGCCTACCAGCAAGGAGGTGGGCCTGCCCCAGCTCGAAACCATGGATTGGTTTGGCGTTTTCCTGAAGGCGGACACGCCCGCCGAAAAGACGCAGGCCCTGACATCGCAGGTCAGGCAAGTGCTCGCCTCGCAGCCGTACATTAAGGCCATCAACAAGCTGGGATACGCGGTGCCCGAGAAACAGGCCGATGATTTTTCCGAACTGATGCGAACGGAAATCCAGGCCTGGGAAGATCGCCTGAAGCTGTCGGGCTTCAATCCCAACGAATGAGGCCGGTCGGGCACGCCGCACCGGTGCGGGCACGGGCTGTGCGCCGGCCCTTCCGGGCATGAGGGGATAACCGCCACCAGAAAGGAGCATGACCCAGGCGGCGGGACCAACTCCGCTGTGGGCTCGAGACACACGGCGGGGCTGGCGAGCCCGGCCGCGCATGATGCCACCCGCCCAGCGCAGGGCTTATTCCATGAACCAGCCGTGGCTGACCACCAGCGATTGGCCGGTCATGGCGTTGCTCTTGGCGGCGGCGAAGTAGAGCACGGCATCGGCGACGTCGTCGGTGGTGGTGAACTGGCCATCGACGGTGTCCTTGAGCATGATGTTCTTGATCACTTCTTCTTCGGTGATGCCGAACTCCTGCGCCTGCTCGGGAATCTGCTTGTCCACCAGCGGCGTGCGCACGAAGCCCGGACACACGACGTTGGCCGTGACGTTGTGCTCGGCGCCCTCCTTGGCCAATACCTTGGCCAGGCCCAGCAAGCCGTGCTTGGCGGTGACGTAGGGCGCCTTGAGCTTGGAAGCCTCTTTGGAATGCACCGAGCCCATGTAGATGACCCGGCCGTAGCTGGCCGCGTACATATGCTTGAGGCAGGCGCGGGTGGTAAGGAAGGCGCCGTCGAGGTGGATGGACAGCAGCTTCTTCCAATCCGCAAACGGGAAGTCGACCAGCGGCTTGACGATCTGGATGCCGGCATTGCTGACCAGCACGTCGACCTTGCCGTACTTGGCCACGACGTCGGCCACGCCCTTCTCCACCTGCGCTTCGTCGGTCACGTTCATCGCCACCGCGAAGGCGTCGGCGCCGGTTGCCCGGATGCCGGCGGCGGTGGCCTCGGCGGCCTCCAGGTTGAGATCGGCAATGACCGGAGTACCGCCCTCGGCGGCAAAGCGGATTGCGATTTCTTTGCCGATACCGCTGGCGGAACCGGTGATGAGGCCGATCTTTCCATCAAAACGAGCCATGATGCAATTTCCTTTTCAAGTGTGGGATGAGTCGCCGGCCTGACGGAGAATCGCTAGCGGCGCTTCGGCTCCCGTAGTTCAGACAGATCGAAGGTGGCAACGCCGTCGGGGGTGGCGGGCCGCTGCAAGACTTCGGGATGACGCAAGGTGAGCACGGCGTCATCGTAGCCCGCCGCCCAATGCTCTTCCATCGTGGCGCGCGAGAACTCGTAATCCTTGCAGGCGCCTTCGTAGCGCTTGGCACGGTATATCAAGTGGGCGATGTTGTAGACCTTGTCGTCGGCGGCGGCGACGAGCTTGCGCAGTTCGGGATCATCGTCGGTCTTGAGCGAGTCGGGAACCCGCTCGAGCAAGCGCGCCAGGGCGCGGCGCAGGCCTTGCGCCTTACGAAACTGGTCGGTGCCATGGCGCGTTCGGCTCGAGAACCGGATGTCCTTGAGCCGGACATCCTGGCTGATGAGGTCTTGGGGGTACTCCCCCCTGGCGCTCCAGAGATCCACCTGGAAAGCCAGCGTGTCTTGCCGGGGCTGGCTTTCCAGCACCCATTGCAACGGTGTGTTGGACACCAGCCCGCCATCCCAATAGAACTCCCCGTCGATCTCGATGGCGGGGAAGCCCGGAGGCAGCGCACCGCTGGCCATCACGTGGCGGGGGTCGATGACATGCGTGGCGGTATCGAAATACACGAAATTGCCGGTGGTGACGTTCACCGCGCCAACACTGCAGCGCATCCCGCCGGCGTTGATGCGGTCGAAGTCGACCAGGCGCTCCAGGGTGGCCCGCAGCGGCTTGGTATCGTAGAAGCTCTGGGCGCCCTCGGTGCCGCTGGGCGCCAGCCATGGCGAGATGGCGCGAGGCCGGAAAAAGCCCGGCGCGCCCCCGAGCAGCGTGCCGAACGCCCACATCTGGTTGATCCAGCCCCGGGAAAGATCGCCGCTCCAGCCCCCGCTGCCCAGCAGGGGCGACCACAACGCCGGCGGAATCAGTGGCGCCGAGGTAATCGACTCCCAGAATGCACGCAAGGCATCCACGCGTTTTTTGGGCGGGTTACCGGCGATCAGCGCGGAATTGATGGCGCCGATCGAAATCCCGGCCACCCAATCGGGGTGCAGCTTCGCCTCGGCCAAGGCCTGGTACACACCCGCTTGATACGAGCCCAGGGCGCCGCCTCCCTGCAACAGCAATGCGATGCATTCGAACGGAGGGCGTGTGCTCATCTGCAGATCCAGGCCAAAAAATCGACTCACGCGGGCATTCTCTTATAGCACACCGCTTTTTCGTTTTCGGCGGGAATCCCGGCCCCGATAGGAATCGATCATTCGGCGCATCGTCGCGACGCAGGCCCCCGATGCATATGGCGATCATGATGCCGCTGGGCGGTTCGGCGCCAGCCCTTGACCGCAGCCGCGTAAATCACCGTATCATTTGCGCGGCATCGGTGGGCGGCCTCCCGTTTCCGCATAACGGCGCGGCCCGCTGGAGGGCTCGCACTCCTTGAGGGAATATGACACTTTTCCGCACTACAAAAGGCTGGGATCTCGAATCCATGTCATCCGCCAGTTTCGGTCTGGTCATGGCAACGGGCATCGTGTCCCTGGCGGCGCACCTGCTGGCCTGGTCGACGGTTGCTCAGTTCCTGTTCGATCTGAACACCGTCTTTTTCGTCGTCCTGTGGATCCTGACGGTCTGGCGCATGATCCGCTACCCCAGGCGCTTCTTTCGCGATATGGGCGACCATGTGAGCGGGCCCGGTTTTTTCACCCTGGTGGCGGCGGCCAGCATCCTGGGCAGCCAGTTCGTGGTGCTGGACAGCGACTATCGCCTGGGCAGTTGGCTGTGGATACTGGCCGGCGTACTCTGGGCGGTTCTCACCTACGCCATCTTTGCCGCGCTGACAATTCGTACCGACAAACCTCCGCTGGACCGGGGCCTGAGCGGCAGTTGGCTGCTCGCGATCGTGGCGACCCAGTCGATCTCGGTGCTGGGCGGCCTGTTGGCCGGCCCGGAAGGCCCGCTGAGCCCGCATTTCCTGAACTTCCTGGCCCTGGCCATGTGGCTGTGGGGCGGCATGCTCTATATCTTCATCATGGGGCTCATCTTTTTTCGCTATTTATTCCTGCGGTTTTCGCCCGCGGATCTCTCGCCCTCGTACTGGATCAACATGGGCGCCATGGCCATTTCCACACTGGCCGGCGCGCAGCTCATCGCCAATGCCCCCGAGTCGCCACTTTTGCTGGCCATCCTGCCTTTCGTCAAGGGCCTGACCCTGCTGTTCTGGGCGGCGGGCACCTGGTGGATTCCGCTGCTTCTCGTACTGGGCTTCTGGCGGCATGTCTGCATGCGCTACCCCATCCACTACGATCCCTTGTACTGGGGCGTGGTCTTCCCCTTCGGCATGTATGCGGCCGCCACCCATAGCCTGCTCCATGTGCTGGATCTGGACTTCCTGCATTGGGTGCCGCATCTTTTTCTGTATGCGGCGATGGTTGCCTGGGTGGTGGCCTTCACGGGCCTGGTGCTCGATGTCTGGCGGCGCTTCGCCCGGTCGCGCCAGCTAGCCTGACCCTCATGCATCCAACGCCGGCAGCCAGCGTGGCGGCCGGGCTGGTCCGGCGGCTCCTTCAGTTGACCGTCACGTTGAACTCGCGGACCAGTTGGCCGCTCACTTCGACTTCGCGAGCCAATGATTGTCCGAACGCTTCCGGACTCTCGAATACCGGCTCCAGACCCTGGTCCCGCAGCCATTTTGTCACCTCGGGCTCGGCCAGGATGGCTTGAACATCCGCATGCACCTTGTCGATCACCGGCTGTGGAGTGCCGGCTGGCGCCAGGATGCCGAACCAGCTGGCTTCGCGCAGCCCCGGCACTCCCAGCTCGACAAATGTCGGTACGTCCGGCAGAACCTTGGAGCGTTGCGGCGCCACCAGGCCCAGCGCGCGAACACGGCCTTCCCGAATATGGGGCAATGCGGTTCCCACCGAGTTAAAGCTCGACTCTACGTGGCCTCCCAACATGTCGGCCAAAGAGAGGGCCTCCCCTTTGAACGGTACGGGGAGTATGTCGATCCCGGTTTCCTTGCCCAATATCAAGCTATTGAAATGGAAACCCGAACCCACGCCGAAGTTGCCAACCTCCAGTGGGCGCTCGCGCTGCTTCACGTCCTCGACCAACTGCTCCAGGGTTTGGTAAGGAGAATCGGACCGGACGACCAGAATGACTTCCGGAGCGGCCATCTTGACCACGGGAGCAAAGTCGGTGATTGGATCGTAAGGGGTTTGCGGATGGAGCAGCTTGGCCACCCCGTGCGAGCTGAAGGTCGACAGCAGCGTGTAGCCATCCGGCGCGGCGGTGGCAACCATCCCCGCGCCGATGCGCGTCGTCCCTCCCGGCCGGTTCTCCACGACCACGGGCTGCCCCCATTGCTGGCTAAGGCGATCGGCCAACAAGCGGGTAATACGATCGGGGCTGCTCCCGGGAGGGCCTGGCAGGACGACACGAACCGGCTTCTCGGGCCATTCGGCCTGGGCGGGAGCCGCCGCCAGGGAAAATGCCAAAGCGGGCAACAGGCACAGCAGACGGAACTTCATGTGAGAGTCTCCTCGGGTTGAATCAGAGATGTTTATGAACAAAATCGATTACCTGCTGGTTGAAGCGGGACGGCGTCTCGAGCTTGAGAATATGGCCGCAGCCCTCCAGCATGGCGGACTCCGCTTGCGGCATCGCGGCGCGTAGCGCCCAGGCGTGTTCGGCCGCGGGCGCGACTTGATCGTGAGAGCCCGCCAGGATCAAGGTCGGCGCCGCCGAAGTCCCGGCCAGCGCGATGCCATCGGTGGCGAACAGCATGCGGGTGGCCTGGGCCAAGCCATCCACGCGGACCGCCTCCGACAACTGGCCAAAGCGCTTGATCACCAGCGCGTCGGGCGCCGGGCCCAGGAACTGCGCCGCGCGTACGGCGGGTGCCAACGTTCGGGCTTCGGGAGCTAGCCGCGCCGCGATGCGCCGGGACTTCTCGGCCGGCTCCAGGGTGCCGTATCCCCGGGTGGGCGCGGCCAGCACCACGGAGCGCACGGCGCCCGGGTAGCCCGCCGCATAGGCGTTGGCAATCAGTGTGCCCCAAGAGCACCCGAGTACATGCACGGGCGATGAGTCCAGGGTTTGCATCCAGCGATGCAGTTGCGAGGCGTAGTCTTCCACGGCGGGCTCGGGCCCGGCCAAGGGCGTGCTGGCGCCATATCCCGGGGCGTTCCAGGCAAAAACCCGGAACCGGTTCGCCAGACCGGCGAATTGCGCGCGGAAGCCACCGGCATTCGAGCCGATGCCGTGCAGCAGGATGATCGTCGGCCCGTCCTGGCCCGCGCAGCGATACTCGATTTCGCCGCCATCGGGCAATGCCGCCCGGCGCAAGGGCGGCAACGGGCTTTCCAGCAGGGCTCGGTCAGCGGATGACAGAGTGGCCATACGCTCAAAGCTCCACGGCCGCCGGCTGGCTCAGGCCGGGCAACACTTGTGCGCTCAGCAATCGCACCGACCGCAGGGACTCCTCCAGCGTCAGGTCGCCAAAGGCCAGACGGCAAACGAAATAATTGATTCCCGCCGCCTCGGCCTGGGCGGCAATCCAATCGCGGACCTGCCCGGGCGTGCCAGCGATGCCCAGGCCCAGGCGCTGGGCTTCGTCGAAATTGTCCGGAAATGCCAGCGTCTGCGGCTTGGTACCATGCACTACCCACAAATGCATCAGGTGTTCGTACCAGCGGCGATAAGCCCGGCGCGCTGACGCCAGGGCGTCGTCCTCGGTGTCGGCCACCACGATGTGGCGGCTCATCCCCAGGTGGGGTGTTTCGCCTTCCTCATGCCCCAGCGCGGCCCAATGGGCTCGATACCGATCGGTGATCAAGCGCACTCGATCAGCCACGCCGTTGCAGACGATATTGACGCCATTCGCGGCGGCCCATTCGGCGGCTTCGGGCGTACCGGCGCCATACCAGACGGGTGGCGTGGGCTGCTGCAAGCACTGCATGACCACGGGCACATTCCGCAGGTCAAAGTGCTGCCCTTGGAAATGTACCGTGGATTGCCGCAGCCCCTGCATGATGATCTGGAAGGACTCTTGGTAAATGCCTTGGGATTGAGCCGGATCCACGCCGTAGTACGCCAGTTCGTACGGCGACACGCCGCGGCCAAAGCCCATCTCGAGCCGGCCGCCGCTCATCTGGTCCAGCATGCAGATTTCTTCCAGCACCCGCAACGGGTGATGCATGCCCAAGGTATAGACCAGCGGACCAAAGCGCAGCCGCCGGGTGCGCTGCGCCACCGCCGCCAAGTACACACTGGGCGAAGGAGAGATGCCCAGCGGTGTGGAATGATGCTCCGCCACGTGATACGCGTAAAACCCCGCGCGATCATAGGCTTCCGTCAGCGTCAGCCGCTCTTTATACTGCTGGGCAAGCGGGACCACACTGCGATCCATGTGGTCGAATACGGCAAACTTCATGGTGTCTCCTGGGTACAAAGAGTCGCGTGCCGGCCCCGCCGGCACGGCGGGGTTCAACGCGAGTACAGCTGGAACAGGTTGCCCGCCGGATCGGCGGCGGTGAGGGTGCGGCCGTGACTGCCCATATCGCGCTCTTGCACGACGACCCCGCCCTGGTTGGCAATACGGGTTCGCAGCTCATCCATCGCGTCGCAGGCAAACACCAGCATCGCCCCCCGGGCCCCCGGAGGAGCCTCGGCCGGCGACGCCAGCGCAAAGCGCGCCGGACCGGCCTGGAATTCCGCCCATCGCGTGCCGTCCGCAAAACGCGGCACCAGCCCAAGAGCTTCGCGATAGAAGGCACTTAAATGGGTGATGTCGTCCGTGACGTGATAGCCCAGATGGATAGAAGTGACGCTCATGTCGAGTCTCTCAATGAATGACGAAGCTGGCGCTCGGCCGGGAATCAGGCGGCACGGAAAGCGCCGCTTTTGTAAAGCAGGGATAGATCGTCGCGTTGCGCGATGTCGATGATGTCGCCGATGTAGATGGTGTGCGTACCGCAATCGACGCTTTGCACCAGTTGGCATTCGAAGGCCACCAGCGCCTCGCGCAACAAAGGCGCGCCCGAACGGCCTTCGATCCAATCGCCGCAACTGAAGCGCCCCTCCGGCTGAGAGGCGGGCGCCGCAAACACCTGGGCGA
Organism: Pigmentiphaga sp.; assembly: GCA_023228945.1. Lineage (GTDB taxonomy): Bacteria > Pseudomonadota > Gammaproteobacteria > Burkholderiales > Burkholderiaceae_B > Verticiella. The sequence continues at coordinate 45,308 of JALOAI010000012.1, forward strand.
CCGGAGCCTGGTCGTGGCACAGATAGTTCACGCCGAAGTAGCCCGCGAGACCGATGGGATCGTGGGCCCGCACTTGCTTGTTGACACAGGCCAACATTCGGGGAGGGTCGGCGCTGACGCTGCACACCGCGGTGGCGGTGAGCCCGCGCCGCTCACCTTGATAAAGGGCACTGATCACCGCGACCGCGGCCGGGATGCGGCGCATCGCCTCTTTGAACTCCGCTGTTTTTTCGAGCGCTTCCATCATCTTTAAATTCAATTATGTTGAATTTTTTGATAGTATTTAAAATATCTTAGGGACGCTCGTGAAGAAAGTCAAGAAAAAAGCGGCTTTCATGTGGCCACGGGCCCAAGCGCAAACCTTGTCGTTCACTGCGGCCTAAGCGAGGCCACATCTGCCGGAGCCGAAGACTCCCCCCACCCAGCATCAAGCGCAGGCTCCACCGCCAGGCGTCGGGATCCCTGGGTAAAATGCCCCGACCACTCGCTCTACATCATGGTGTGTCTCCGATTCATGACCTCTCGCAACGCAGACAAGCCGGCCATTAGCTCCGGCCCACGCGGCATTCAGTCCATCGAGGTGGGATACCGCATCCTTGTCGCGATCCAGATGGGGCCAGGCGCGGTTGCCCTGAAGAACGTGGCCGCCAGGGCCGGCGTCACCCCAAGCGCCGCCCACAACTACCTGACGAGCTTCCTGCGCACCGGCATGGTCATCAGCGACGGGCGCGGCCTGTACCGGCTAGGGCCGAGCCTGGCCGCCCTGGGCATGACGGCGGCTCGTGACGTGGATCATTTCGAGCTGGTGCGCGTGGCCGCCATCGAACTGAGCGAAGAAACCGCCTTGGGCGTGGCAGTCGTCATCTGGAGCAATGGGCCGGTCATCCTGATCAACCAGTCGATGGTGCGAGGCCGGGTATTCGAGCTGCGCAACGGGCCGGTTTCGTTTCTCCACACCGCGGCTGGCCATGTCTTCGCCGCCTACCTGCCGGAGGCGGCCGTTCTGCCGGTGCTCAGGCAGGAGCTGGAAGCCGACGGGATCGCCCCGACGGACGACGAAGCCCGCGCCCGGCTCGAAGCCATCCGCGAGCCGGTGCACCGATTGGGCTATTCGGTGGTGGAGCTTCGCGCCATTCCAGGCTATCTGGCCGCCAGCGTGCCAATCTGGAACGTCAATAGCGACGTGGCCTACGGCCTGACCATCACTTCGCCCATGGCGCTGATGGACACCAGCGCAAAAAGCCCGCAAATCCAGGCCTTGCGCAAAAAGGGTGCGGAGTTGTCAAGGCTGCTGGGCGCCCCGGCCCGCCTCTGGGGCGCCTGAACGGCCAACACGAAGCACGAAGCCGCGCCGTGCTGGCCGGCCTTACTGCGGGAGACGAGACCCGCGCTCAGGTACGTGGCCAACTCCGGGGGATCTCGGGCTCCTGCGAAGCCTCCGAGCTGGCAGGTGGTGTTGCCCCGGCCAGCCGCAGCGTGCGCTCGAGCAACACCTCGTAGATCGGCCGACCGCCCAGCGCTTGCGCCACCAGGTTGGCGGTAACGGCCGTGAGCAGCACGGGCACCGCCAGGTCGTAGGTTCCCGTGAGCTCCGCCACCAGCACGATGCCCACCAGCGGCGCCCGGATGGTGCTGGAGAACAGCCCCGCCATGCCGGCCACCGCAAAGGCGACCACGGCGCCGGGTGGCAAGGGCATCAACAGTTCGAGCAAGCCGGCGAGCAGGACGCTGGTTGCGGTGGCCAGCGCCAGAATCGGCGCGAAGATCCCCGCTGGCGCACCGGTGGAATAGCTGGCCGCGGTACCGAAGAAGCGGATCAGCACCACCAGGCCCAGCAGGCCGATGGGCAAGGGGTTATCCGTGATGGCCACCGCCAGCGACTCGCCGCCGCCGGTGGCCTCGGGAAAGATGACCAGCATGGGACCGATCACCAAGCCCAGCAGCGCCGGTATCAGATAAGGCGAGAACCGCAGTCCGACCCGGCGCGATATCTCGAGGCCGGCCATGATCGTGCGGTTGAACAACACGCCCAGCACTCCCAGGATGGCGCCCAGCACCAGGAACACCGGGAGGAAAGTCAAGGGCATGGCCGTTGCGTCGAGCGCCATGAAGGGCGTCGTGCCCGAGATCGCCGCCGTGGCGATGGCGCTGCAGCCGCAGGCGATGATCACGGCGCTATAAGTGCGCATGGTGTACGGAAAGACGTTGCGCGCTTCTTCCAGTACGAAGATGACGGATGCCACCGGCGCGCTGAAGGCGGCGGTGAGGCCGGCTGCGCCACCGGCCCCCCACAAGGCGCGTGCTTCCTGCACGCTCAGGGCAAAGCGCGAGCCGATACCCTTGGCGATCGACGCGCCCATGTGAATGGTGGGACCTTCGCGCCCGCCAATGAGGCCGGAACCCAGGGCCATGATGCCGCCGATGAACTTCACCGGCAGGACGCGCTGCCAGCGGACCTCGCGCAAACCGGCCATGGCGCCTTCGATTTCCTGTACGCCCGAGCCGCTGGCCTCGGGCGCGAAACGGCGTACCAGCGCCACCGCGCCGCAGAACAGGATGGCGGAGAACAGGGCCATGACGACGTAAAGCCACGGACCTTCGAGACCCAGCATATCCGGCAACTGGTGCGATCTTTGCAGAAAATGTTCCACCGATTGGTGGAAGATCGACCCCACCACACCGGTGAGGGCGCCGACCAGAGCGGCTATGAGGTAGTAGGCCGAACCTTGGCCCGGGCGGGAAACCTTGTCGTTCTGTGCGGACATACGATGCCGGCCCCCGGCTCCGGGCAGTGCCGGCTCCCAGGCCAAAGACAAAAGAAACCATCGAACACCGACCGCGCAATGGGAGTTGCGCGGCCACGAGAAACTCCGGCCTTGCGGCCGGACCCGGAAAAGACGGGATCAGGGGTACTGCAGATGCCCGTCGCTATCGTCATCGGCGCGACGGAAGTCGCGCATGACCTGGTCGAGAAACTCGGTGCGGCTGAGTTCGCCGTTTTTATCGGAGTCTACGATGGCGAACTGCTCGGCCGTGAGCACGGAGGCGGTTTCCGAAGGACTCAGGCGGCCATTGCCGTCGGCATCGAGCTTCGTGAACGCGCCGTCCATGAATTGCCGGTATTCGACTTCGCTGATTCTGCCGTTTTTGTCTACATCGAGTTGCTCGAAGTGTTCCTGGCTCAGATCGAGCGGCGCGCTCTGCGCCAGGGCGGCCATCGGTGCTGCCAGACCCAGGGCAAAAGCCAGCGCTAGGGATTTCTTCATGACACGCTTCTCCATTCGTTAGCGGCAACCCATGGTGTTGCCAAGATAACCACCGGCTCCGATACCCACGGCCGTGGCCGCCGTGCGTCCGCGACCGCCGCCGATCGTGCTGCCAAGCAGCCCGCCAATGACCGCGCCGCCAACAGTGCCGGCAATGCAATTGAACTCCGCTTGGCTGGAGTGGCCCTGACCACGCGAACCGGAGGGCGCCTGGCACGCGGCAAGCGCTCCCAGGCTGATCAAGGCAAGAACAACGGTGATTTTCTTCATGGCTGTTGTTTCCGTTTACGCCAACATGGATGAATGGGTGGCATCGCGGCCAAGGCGCCCGACCGCCCCCGACATGGGCGCGGCATTGTTCGGCAGCAAGGGGCGTGCCCACCGCGTGCGCCCATCATACTGCGAGATCGACCGCAGGCTGATATTCGACCGTGCAGAACTCCGGCCTTTCGTCCGGAGCTTCTCGGCTCCGTGTTCATTCGCCAGCCGTTCCGCGCGCCAATGCCTCTCGCCGCCCCGCCGTATCGACAGTGGCGGCTTCCAGTTCCCGCCGCAGGGCGCCGATCTCGTCTTCTTCCTGGGCCAGCATTGCCAGATAGCGTTGGCCGAGCTCGCTATCGCCGGGCACCGCGGCCAGATTGGCCCGGATCCGCTCCTGTCCCGCAGCCGCGCGCTCCAGGCGCTCCCGCAACGCGCGCTCGCGCCGCTCGGCGTCGGCCACGCTCCGGCGCAGGTCCGCCAGATCCTCCAGGGTTCGCCGGGTGGCATCGTCCATCGCATTGCCGCTCCAGCGCAGCAAGCCGTCGGCGTCGATGTCGAGCAGCCCCACCTCCTGGCTTTCGGTTCGCGTGGCCGTTGCCTTGACGGTGGTCGAGCCACCCTCCGGCACCATGACCTTGAGGCGATGGTGGGTGGCGGTATCGCCCTCCAGCGCCTCGGACGTGAAGTCCCAGCCCGGCTGGCGCGGGTGCTCGATCATGATTGTGCGCGGCGCATCGGCCGCGCCTTTGATGGTGTAGACGGTATCGCGCTGCAGATGGCGGCGCGCCCGCAATACGCCATCGGCGATGCGCACCTCCGAGACACGCTCCTGCGGCCGCTGCTCGGCGCGCACCTCGACTTTGCGATCTTCGGCAAAGTAAACCAGGCGGCTCTCGCCGACCGGCACGGCGGGCAGTTGGGCGTCGCCGATGTGCCGGGCGTGGGCGTCGTATACCGTCAGGATGCCCGGCGGCAAACTGCCCGGCGTTTCGTTCTTCAGCCAAACCGCGGCCACCGGATGCACACCACCACGATCGGGCTGAAAAACGGAAAGCAGTTCGGCGGCGAGGCGGGCATCGAGAAACGGCACCGAGACCGTCTGGCCGGCGGCCGCGGTTACCGGCTCCGGTAATGGATAGCGCACGCTGACCTGGCCTTCGCGCGCCGCCGGCGGCGCCTGCTCGGCCACCGCCGGAGAGGCGAAGGCCTGCGGCGTCGAGGCCGTGCGGGCCAGCGTATCCCGCGCCATCTGCGGCGCCGGCGCAGGAGGAGCCGCGCCGCCCCGTGCCAGCAGCATGGCCGAGCTATCCACCCGCGGCGGCGAAGCCGCGCCCACGGCCACCGGCAACTCCGGCCGCTCGGTCCAATAGCGTTCGGAGAGCTTTTGCGACAGCACCACGGGTGCGCCCGACTCCAACGTTAGCGCCACCTCTTTCCAGTCTTGGCCGGTTGCGTTTTCCAGAACGGCCCAGCCTTGCAAGCGGGCTTGATCGTTGGTGCCCGCCAAGAGGCGGTAGGCGCTTTTCCAGACCGGCGCGGCCACGACATAAGTGAGATCGACGTCGCGCGTGCCTTTGCCCTCCAGCGCGATGGTCACGATGCGTTGCGTGCCGGTGTGCCGCTGCCGGTTGGCTAGAAGCGTGGCCAGGATCCGTTCACGCAGGGATTCATCCAGGATGTCGAGCAAGGTATCGGCACCGAGCCGCAGCGTTTGCACCTGGCCGGCGTCGGTCATCACCGATAGCAGGGGCGCCGACGCGCGGCCCTCTTCCGCGGGCGGGGTTTCCACCCCCAGCACGCTACCCTGCACCGTGCGTCCGCCCGACGAGGCCCGCACCGCCGCGCCGGGCAGCGCTGCGGCCAGATGCGCGGGCGACGTCAGGGACTCGGGGCCGAAAGGCAGGCGCGAGAAGGATTCTTGCACCGGCGGCTGGCCATCCAGCGCGACATAAGCCACGCCGCCCTCGGGGTCGCTCACGACCAGGCTTTTGAGGACATCATCCAATTGATCGAGCGGTACCGGGAGTTCGATGACGGCCTCATCCAGCAAGCGAATGCTGCGCTGCACCTGGGCCACACCGCCAGACGACAAGACCAGCGCGGTGATGCGGTCGTCGTCGGGTACCGCGGCCAGGGCGGCTCCTTGGCCGATCGCCAGCGCGGACGCCACACCCGCCAGCGCGGGCAGAGCTTGGAACCATGAACGCATGGAGTTTCTCCCGGATGAACGGCCGATCGTACCAAAGCTCCCTGACCGGAAAGCACTCATTGCCCCATAAATAGGCGATTTGCCCCGCTATCTCGTATCATTCCGTATCGTGCTGCCAGCGCGCCGGCGTGGGCGGCAAGGTCATCGAACAGGGCCTCGATCACTCTCCCGGAGCCTAGCCATGCCCCTTTTGCTACGTCCTTCCCTTGTTGCGGCGGCGCTGGCCGCCGGCGCCCTGCCCTGCCTTGCTCCGCAGGCGCTGGCGCAAAACGCCAGGCTCGATGTCGCCGTGCAGGGCGTTCGCAACGACCAGGGCGCGATCCGCTGCGGCCTTTTTGCCAAGGCCGAGGGCTTTCGCGAACCGGGGCAGGAACTGCGCGCCGTCGACGCCAAGCCCAGCGGCGGCCAGGCCCGTTGCGGCTTCGACAGCCTGGAGCCCGGCACCTACGCCCTGGCGGTATTCCACGCCGAACGTGGCGAAGCCCAACTGGAATACGGCATCTTCGGCCAGCCCAAGCAGGGAGTGGGGTTTTCCAACAACCCCTCGATCCGCTTCGGCGCGCCATCTTTCCAGGACGCCAGCTTCCAGCTTCAAAGCCCGGCCACGGAGCTCAACGTTCAACTCAAGTACTGAGGTCGGCTTCGCCCCGCTCCCGCGACACCCTGCAATCGACCTGCTAAGCTGGCGGTTCGCCTCCCCGTTGGCTGGCGCAACGGCCGCCCTGCCACGTCAACGATTCTGGCGCCCCCTGTCGAGCTGAGAAAGACCTCTCTTTTTCACACTGTCTTATTATCCCGGGAGATTCTCCGTGCCCATCCCGACCCCGCGCCACGCGCTCACCTGCCTGGCCGCCGCCCTGTTCCTGCCCACCTTCGCTTCGGCGCAAACCATCGATCCGGCCCCCGGCTTGTGGGAATTCCGGCACCACCTCGAATCCACGGGCGCACCTAGCCTGCCGGCTGAGATCGCCAAGCTGGCGGCCCGGCTCCACGAACTGCCGCCACAACTCCGTGTCGTGGTGGAGCAACAGTTGGCCGCCGTGGGCCTGGGCGTGGGCCAAGGTGGCGCCTTGCGCATTTGCGTGAGTCCCGAACGCGCCCAAGGGGGCCTGATCCGCGAGGGCCAGACCGAAGGCAGTTGCACCTTCACCGACGTTCGGCGCCAAGGCAATCGCCTCAGCGGCAAGGTGGCCTGCAGCACGCCGCCAAGCCAAGGCACCTTCGAGGGCACGGTGCATACGCCGGAGCACGTTACGGCCCAGGCGGCCCTGGCGGGAAACCAGGGCAATCTCGACCTGAGCGCCGAAGCGCGATACGTGGCGGCCGACTGCGGCGCCTTGGCTCCGGCAAAAGCAGGCGGCCGTTAGCCACCAACCATGGTGGCCGATCCCCCTGGCGCGGTGAACCACGGCTTTTCGGCCCGGCACCTCTGCAGCGCACGGGAGAGCCGTGGCCGGTGGTCGGGCCGGATTTCGCCAGCCTCGTGGCGACGAGGCTGGCGCCAGGGCTCGGCGATCAGGCCGCCCGCTGCCGGCGGTGGCGCCGCACGCCGATCTTGCGATTGATCCACAACGCCAGCAGGGTGCAAACCGCGCCCGAGAGCAGATAGCCGCTGACCGCCCACAAGCCGAAGTACACCGACAGGCCAAGCGCCACCAGCGGCGCGAAAGCCGCGCCGAACAACCAGGCGAGATCGGCCGTGATGGCGGCGCCGGTGTAGCGAAAGCGCGGCGAGAAGTTGGCCGTGGCGGCCCCCGACGACTGGCCGTACGACAGCCCCAGCAGCACGAAGCCGACGAGGATGAAGATGTTCTGGCCCACCGCGCCGCCATTGAGCAGGGTGGGCGCAAAAAAGCCGAACACGGCGATCAGGGCCGCCAGCAGCGCCAGCGTGGTACGGCGGCCGAGACGGTCGGCGATGATGCCGGAGAGTACGGTGGCGCCGAGCGCCAGTATGGCCCCGACGACCTGCACCCCCAGCACCTGCGGAATCTCTTGCGAGGCCTGCAAGGCAATCCAGGACAGCGGGAAGATGGTGACCAGGTGGAACAGGGCATAGCTGGCCAGCGCGGCGAAGGCGCCGACGAACAGGTTGTAGCCCTGGGCGCGCACGATCTCCAGCGTGCCGATCGGCTCGAGCGCTTTGTCTTCGAGCATGCGGGAGAACTCGTCGGTGACCACCAGCCGCAGGCGGGCGAACAGCGCCACCACGTTGATCGCCAGGGCGACGAAGAAGGGATAGCGCCAGCCCCAGGTGAAGAAATCCTCGGCCGAGAGGCTTTGGTAGAGATAGAGGAACAGCCCGCTGGCCACCAGGCAGCCCAACGGCGCGCCCAGTTGGCCCAGCATGGCGTACCAGCCACGGCGGTTGCCCGGCGCGTTGAGCGCCAGCAGCGACGGCATGCCGTCCCAGGAGCCGCCGAACGCCACCCCTTGCAGGATGCGGAACAGCGCCAGCAACACGATGGCCGCCGCGCCCAGCGTGCCGTAAGTGGGCAGGAAGGCGATGCCGGCCGTGGCCGTACCCAACAGGAACAAGGCGACGGTGAGCTTGACGCCGCGCCCCCAGCGGCGCTGGATGGCCATGAACAAGGCCGTGCCGAACGGCCGCGCGATGAAGGCGAAGGCAAAGATGGTGAACGCGTACAGCGTGCCGGTGAGGGGGTCGACGAAGGGGAAGAACAGCGACGGGAAGACCAGCACCGAGGCCAGCCCGTAGACGAAGAAATCAAAATACTCCGACGCTCGGCCGATGACGACGCCAACGGCAAGGTCGCCGGGGTTTCCGTGCTCGCGCTCGGCGGCGGAGAGCGGGATCGGCATGGCCCCGTGGGGGTAGGGGGAGGTAATGCTGGGCGTCATACGAGGTCTCCTACTGCTTTACTGACTTCGGATCACGGACGCCGTACGGAGGCATACCGTTGTTGCAATTTGGCACCTGGGACAATATGTCCAATGTGATGCATCCGCTTTCCGCACTATGCTGCAGTCCCTTTTAGCATGCCCTCAGAGCGTGCCATATTGTGGTTAGCCCTGCCTTTATAAGATGCTACGGATTCTCTCGCTCCTCCCACTCGCCGCCTTGCTGACCGGTTGCAAGGCCGTCCTCCTCTCTCCTTCCGGCGATATTGCCCTGCAGCAACGCGACCTGATCTACATCTCGGTCGGCCTGATGCTGCTGGTCATTATTCCGGTGATGATTCTTACCGTCTTTTTCGCCTGGAAATACCGCGCTTCCAATGCGCAGGCCGAGGCGGACTACGCGCCCGACTGGGATCATTCGGTCAAGGTCGAGCTTGTGGTCTGGGCGGGGCCGTTGCTCATCATCATCGCCCTGGGTGCCGTCACCTGGGTCTCCACCCATAAGCTCGATCCCTATCGCCCCCTGGATCGGATCTCGGCCACCGAAGCCGTGCCCGAGGGCGTTGAACCGCTGGTGGTCGAAGCCGTGTCGCTCGACTGGAAGTGGCTGTTCCTGTACCCCCAGTACGGCATCGCCACGGTCAATGAAATGGCCGCGCCGGTGGATCGCCCGATCACCTTCCACCTGACATCCTCCTCGGTGATGAACTCCTTCTTCATCCCCGCGCTGGCCGGCCAGGTGTACACCATGGCGGGCATGCAAACCAAACTGCATGCCGTCATCAACAAACCGGGCACCTTCAAGGGCTTCTCGGCCAACTATAGCGGCGAAGGCTTCTCGGGCATGCGCTTTGAATTCCTGGGCCTCGACGACGCCGGCTTCGATGATTGGGTCGAACGTGTGCGGCAAAGCCCGCAAGACCTCAGCCGCCTCGCCTACCTGAAGCTCGAGGCGCCCAGCCAGCGCAACCCCGTCGCCTACTACGGCAACGTCGACGCCGGTCTCTACGACGCCATCCTCAATCGCTGCGTCGAACCCAACCGCATGTGCATGCGCGACATGATGGCGATCGACCAGGCCGGCGGCCTGGGCCTGCCCGGCCTGGTCAACATGGCCAAGATCGATACCCCCATGCGTGCCGACCTCGGTCTCGCCCACGCTCCCGACCGAACCTACGTCAGCGCCATGTGCACGATCAACGATCCCGAGTTCGGCTTCGTGCCCCCCATGAACGCTCTCTGACCGCAAGCGCCCTAGCCGACCCTGCCGCTCCCCGCGCCGGCAGGGTCGGCCTAGTTGTTTTTACCATCCGACGGGGCCCCCGGCCCCAATGATCCGCGGCACTGCTGGTGTCTGAAACCCCATGGACTTGAAAACCCTGCTCCTGGGCAAGCTTGGATGGGATTCGATCCCGTTCCACGAGCCCATCCTGATCGCTACCTTCGCGGCCGTCGCCATCGGCGGCCTGGCCCTGGTCTGGGTCGTTACCCGCTACCGTCTCTGGGGCACCCTCTGGCACGACTGGTTCACCAGCATCGACCACAAGAAAATCGGGATCATGTACATGATCCTGGGGCTGGTGATGCTGCTGCGCGGCTTTTCCGATGCGATCATGATGCGGATCCAGCAGGCGATCGCCTTCGGCGACTCCGCCGGCTACTTGCCGCCGCACCACTACGACCAGATCTTCACCGCCCATGGCGTGATCATGATCTTCTTCGTGGCGATGCCGTTGATCACCGGCCTGATGAACTACATCGTGCCGCTGCAGATCGGCGCGCGCGACGTGGCCTTCCCCTTTCTCAACAACTTCAGCTTCTGGATGACCACCGCCGGCGCCGTGCTGGTGATGGTGTCGCTGTTCATCGGCGAGTTCTCCACCACCGGCTGGCTGGCGTATCCGCCGTTGTCGGGGATAGAACATAGTCCATCGGTGGGAATGGACTATTACATTTGGGCGCTGCAGATAGCGGGGATAGGCACCACGCTCTCGGGGATCAACCTCATCGTCACCATCATCAAGATGCGCGCGCCCGGCATGGCGATGATGAAGATGCCCGTGTTCACCTGGACCTCACTGTGCGCCAACGTGCTGATCGTGGCCTCGTTCCCGATCCTGACCGCCGTGCTGGCCCTGCTCACGCTGGACCGTTACGTGGGCACCAATTTCTTCACGAACGATCTGGGCGGCAACCCCATGATGTACGTGAACCTGATCTGGATCTGGGGCCACCCCGAGGTGTACATCCTGATTCTGCCGCTGTTCGGCGTGTTTTCCGAAATCGTGGCCACCTATAGCCGCAAGCGCCTGTTCGGCTACACCTCGATGGTTTATGCCACGGTGGTGATCACGGTGTTGTCGTACCTGGTGTGGCTGCACCACTTCTTCACCATGGGCGGCGGCGCCAGCGTCAACGCCTTCTTCGGCATCTCGACCATGATCATCTCGATCCCCACCGGGGCCAAGATGTTCAACTGGCTGTTCACCATGTACCGCGGCCGCATCCGCTTCGACCTGCCGATGATGTGGACGATCGCCTTCATGCTGACCTTCGTGATCGGCGGCATGACCGGCGTGATGCTGGCCATTCCCCCGGCCGACTTCGTCCTGCACAACAGCCTGTTCCTGATCGCGCATTTCCACAACGTGATCATCGGTGGCGTGCTGTTCGGCCTGTTCGCCGCCATGACCTACTGGTATCCCAAGGCTTTCGGCTACAAGCTGGATCCGTTCTGGGGCAAAGTGTCGTTCTGGTTCTGGGTCGTGGGTTTCTACGCCGCCTTCATGCCGCTGTACGTGTTGGGTTTCATGGGCGTCACGCGCCGGCTCAGCCACTTCGAAGATCCCTCGTACCAGATCTGGTTCCAGATCGCCGCCTTGGGCGCCTTCCTGATCGCCATCGGCATCGCCGCCTTCATCATCCAGATCATCGTCAGCTACCTCAAGCGCGACCAACTGCGTGACGAGACCGGTGATCCGTGGAACGGCCGCACCCTGGAATGGGCCACGTCGTCGCCGCCGCCCGAGTACAACTTCGCCTTCACGCCGGTGATCCATGAGCGAGACGCCTGGTGGCACATGAAGCAGGCGGGCGCCGAGCGGGTGACGGATGGCTTCCTGCCCATCCACATGCCCAGGAACACCGGCGCCGGCATCATCCTGGCGGGCCTCTCCACGCTGTGCGGCTTTGCCCTGATCTGGCACATGTGGCCCCTGGCGATCGCATCGTTTGCGGCGGTCATCGGCGGCGCCATCTATCACTCCTTCAACTACAACCGCGACTACTACATCCCGGCCGCCAAGGTCGCGCAAGTCGAGGCCGATCGTACCCGCCAGCTCGCGATGCATCATGTCTAATACCACCGCCATCCAACACCCGGGCGCGGCCAGCGCGCCCGGCAAGCTGCAGTTCTTCCTCAAGCAGGAGCACCATCCGCAGAACGGGACCTCGCTGGGGTTCTGGATCTACCTGATGAGCGACTGCCTGATCTTCGCAGCCCTCTTCGCCACCTATGCCGTCCTCGGCCGCAGCTATGCGGCCGGCCCTTCGGGCGCCGACCTGTTCAACCTCAACCTCATCGCCGTGAGCACGGCGGTGCTGCTGCTGTCGTCGATCACCTATGGGTTTTGCGTGATCGAGGCGCAGCGCAAGCGGCTGCGCCCCGCCATGATCTGGCTGGGCATCACCGGCCTGCTCGGCCTGACCTTCCTGGGTCTGGAGATCTATGAGTTCGCGCACTTGATCCACCTGGGCGCGGTGCCGCAGCGCAGCGCCTTCCTGTCGGCCTTCTACACCCTGGTCGGCACCCACGGCCTGCACGTGGCCTTCGGCGTGATCTGGCTGGTGACGCTGCTGTTCCAACTGCGCAAGTACGGCCTGACCTCCGAGAACCATCGTCGCCTGATGTGCCTGTCGATGTTCTGGCACTTCCTCGACCTGATCTGGATTGCCGTCTTCTCTTTTGTATATCTGCTGGGAACCCTGCCATGAGCGCCCATCAAAATCCCACCCTCGACCAGGACGATCACCATCACGAGCATGATGGCGGCCACGGCGAGATCACGCTGCGCGGCTACATGACCGGCTTCGTTCTGGCGGTGATCCTGACGATCATCCCGTTCTGGCTGGTCATGGGCAATGTGTTCGAAAGCTCGGGCACCACCGCGCTGGTGGTGCTGGGGCTGGGCGCCGTGCAGATGGTGGTGCACATGGTGTACTTTTTGCACATGTCGCCCAGCGCCGAAGGCGGCTGGAACCTGATGGCCCTGATCTTCACCCTCATCATCGTGGTGATCGCGCTGGTTGGCTCGCTCTGGGTGATGTATCACCTGAACACCAACATGATGCCGGACATGATCCATGATATGAAGAACATGTTCTGAGCGCCCCCATACCTGCCGCTATGCGTCAGGCCCCCCGGGGGGGTCAAGGAAACTTGGGGCGGCCCGGCGTTTCCTTGTGAGCGCCCCCATACCTGCCGCTATGCGTCAGGCCCCCCGAGGGGGTCAAGGAAACTTGGGGCGGCCCGGCGTTTCCTTGAGAGCCTTACCTCCCTGGCGCCCCCCCGACCGGGAGGGGCCACGAGCCGCCAAGCGCGACCATGCATCCCTCCTCTTCTCCGCAAGCCCACTCTCCAGCACCAGACGACGAACCTCGGCCCGGGCGCCGTCCCATGCGGCCCGTGTTCCTGATTTTCTGGGCCTTGTTGGCCCTGGTGGCCTTTGTCGGCTTCGTCTCGCTCGGCACCTGGCAAGTGGAGCGACGCGCCTGGAAACACGACCTCATCGAACGCGTCGAAGCCCGCCTCGCGGCGCCGCCCGTCGCCGCGCCCGGGCGCGCCGAATGGCCGGCCCTGGAAGCCAATCCCGATGACTACGAGTACCGTCGCGTCACGCTCGCGGGCGAACTCCTGCATCCCCAAAGCAGCCTGGTGCAGGCCTCGTCGGTGCTGGGCGGCGGCTATTGGGTTTTGACTCCATTACGCATGGCTGACGACACCGTCGTCATGATCAACCGGGGCTTCGTGCCGCGCCTGCAGGGCGACGGCGCGTGGCGGCAAGCCTTGCCGGAGCAAGAAGCCACGACGGTTACCGGCCTGCTGCGCCCCTCCGAGCCCGACGGCGGCTTCCTGCGCGACAACGATCCGGCGGCCGGTCTCTGGTATTCACGTGATGTGGCGAGGATCGCCGCCAGCCACGGGCTGGCGAACGTCGCGCCCTACTTCATCGATGCCGACTCGGACACCCCGCTACCCGCGGAATGGACGTTGGAGCCGCCACCCCGGCTGCCGGACGAGGCGCTGCCGGTGGCGGGGCTGACCGTGGTGTCTTTCCACGACAAGCATCTGGTGTACGCCCTGACCTGGTATGGCCTCGCCCTCATGGTGGCCGCGGCGGCGGCCTATGTGATTCGCGAGGAGCGCCGGTTGCGACGCGAGGCCGGCCGGCCCCGTAGCCCCTCTGGAACCGCTTAAAGATCCGCCAGCGCCGTGGCGAGGTGGCTTTTGAACAGCTCGAGATCGCCCAGGGCATTGGCGTTGAGCAGCGCCAGCTTCACCAGGAACAGTTCGGCCTTGTCGGCCCCGCTTTGGTCGATGGCAATGGCCAGGGCGTCGTAGACGGTTTCCAGGTCGGAAACGGAGAGTGCTTGCGGTTGGGTCATGTCGATCTCCTAGGCGGCCAGAGGGGCGAGTGCGGTGGCAAGGGCGGACTTGAGGCGGTTGGCGTCGAGGGTCAGCCAGCGGGCGCAGACGTGCTGGTCGGGGCGCAATAAATACGCGGCACCATTGGCGCGCACGCCATAACGGCGGCGGAAATGGCCATCGGCGTCGGCGAAGGTTTGATCGGCGCCGGCCACAGCGTGAGAAGCTCCCACGGCTGTCACGCGCAATGGCACGCCGCGGGCGCGGGCCGCCAGGACTTCCTCTCGCAGGGAATCGGGCAAGGCGGGCGCATCCGTGAAGTAAATGAGGTCGAAGCCGCCACCCAGGTGATCCAGCAGGAAGTTGTTGGCGCCAAGGCGGATGTTCTGTGGCGGAGCGCCATGGGCCGGCCCCTCGGTGAACAGCGCGTTGTCGTCGCCCTGGCTGTTGAGGCGGGAATGCGTGTACTCATGCGGCCGCGAGGTTCGCCAGTGGTAGAGCGGTGTCACGAACTCCTGGGTGAGCGACAGCGACAGCACCGCATCGCGCAACAGGCCGAAGCCGCGGGTGGGCGGCGTCATGAAGCGGGTGCTTTTACCGGCCTCCTCGATGATCTCGCGCGCCGCGCCCACACGCTCGGCGCTGAAGTTGGCCAGCAGCTCCCTGCCGGCGAGGCCCTTGACCACGAAGGCCAAATGCCAGGCGGCCGATTGCGCATCCTGGAAAGCGGTGTTGGCGCCACGCACGCCGAAGATGGGCAGCAGATGGGCGGCGTCGCCCACGAAAACCACACTGCCGTGCACATAATCGGGCAAGGTCAGCGTCCGAGCGGAGTAGACCGAAGACCAGTCCATTTCCCACGGCGTACCGGCATGGCCGATCATGGCCAGTTGGGCGTCGATGCGTTCCTTGAGGGATTCGGGCCGCAGGGCTTCTTCGGGTGTTTCGCCGGCCGGCAACTGGTAGTCGACCCGCCAGATGCCATTGGGCTCACGGTGCATGAGTACCGTATTGCCAGGGTTCCATTCGGGATCGAAGAAGGCCAGGCGTTCGGTGGGCAAGGGCAGATCGATCTTGATGTCGGCGATTACGAAGAAGCCTTCGTAGGAAGCGCCCTCCATGGGCAGCCCCAGGCCGGTGCGGATGACCGAGCGGCCACCGGTGGCATCGATCAGCCACTCGGTCTCCAGCGTGTACTCGCCCTCGGGGGTATCCAAGCGCACTTCGGCATAGCCGTCGCGCTGCGTGACGCTTTCGACCTTGTTGCCCCAGCGCACCTCGATCAGCGGATTGGTCCGGCAGGCGTCGTGCAGATACTCTTCCATATACTGTTGCTGCACGTTGAGCATGGGGAAGAAGCGGTCGTCGGGATCGTGTGGCGCCTCCATCCGGAACACCCGCTGGCCGCGGAAGTAGGAGTTGCCGAAGCGCCAGGGCAGGCCGCCTTCGGTCATGCGATCGGCCACGCCCACCTGTTGCAAGATCTCCAGCGAGCGGCGCGTGAACACGATGGCGCGGCTGCCCTGCGAAAACTGCAGCTCGGAGGTGACCATCACACTGGCGATGCCGTGGCGGGCGAGCTCCAGGGCGGCAACCATGGCGGACGGCCCCGAGCCGGCAATCACGACTTTCTGGCGTGCCTGGGCCGGATGCTGCGAAGGCAACCATGGCTTGAAAACTTCGTAGGGATAGTAAAGAGAAGGGCGCGGTTCTGTCGTCGGCGTATGCATGGCGGGTGTCCTGTGCTCCGGGCTGAGCCGGCTGCCGGGTCTGGCAAGCCGGGGCTAATGACCATAAGCCGAGTCTAGAGGGCCACCAGCCATCCGATGTCCCCAAAAAGGGACATTAACCCCAGCCTGGAAACGACCTCAGCGCGGCAGCTCCGATTCCATCAGCAACCCCAGCAACTCGCGCTGCCCCGCCACTCCGAGCTTGCGATACACCCGTTTGATGTAGGTGCGCGCACTGGCCAAGGTCAGACCGAGATCGCTGGCCAACCGCTCGGTGTCGCGTCCGGTGAGCAAGCCCTGCACCACGTCGAGATCGCGCCGGGTCAGGCTGGGCTCGCGTCGTGCGATGCGCGCCAGCAGCAGCTCGGGCAGATCCTGGGTGACGGCGCGGTTGGTGTAGTGCAGGCGCACGGCCTGCACCACCAGGGGCGCAAATGCCTCGACCACGGCGATGCCGGCCTGGTCGAAGGGCCCGTGCTCGGTACCGCGGTAAAAATTGACCGACAACCAATGTTCGCTTTCGTACAAGGCCAGGATGGCCAGCCTTTCGGCCACCTGCGGAAGGTCGTAGCACACCGCGCGGTATTCGCCGTGGGCGACGTCTTCCGCTCGCTGGCGATGCAGCAGGATATGGGGCGCCGAGGCCGGGGCGCGGCTGGCGGCGGCCTGTTCGGCCCGCATCACGGCCACGCTGCCATCGAGCCGGTAAAAGCGCCCGATGTAATCCTGCGAAATGCGGCTCAGAGCGGCCGTACGCGCCCGATCGCCCACGCCGACGATGCGCGGCCGGCCCTGCCCGTTATAGGAAAACACCGTGCACTGCGCCAATGGCACGAAACCACCCACCAATCGCAGCAGATCCTCGGCCACCGCATGCCGGTGCGATTGGCCCAGACGGGTCAGCAGATCCGAGACCTGGGCCAGGGGAATCCGCAGGGGAGGAATCGAGCGAGGCGGCAATACCCAGTAGGTCATGAGGAGTCGTTCCGTGTACAAAAGTGCCGGGTATTTTGAAACGATTCGGCGGCGCAAAAGCCCTTACACTGGCATTATCATGAAGTCCACGACAACGTTTACGGCTGGCGCCGGCGCTTCGCCAGCCAGTGAGCGGCCGCCTGGTTCCAGCCTGCCCATCGTAGCCGACCTCCAAACCGACCTCGATAGCGCCACCGGCCGCAAGAACATGCAGCAGCTGGTGCTGTTGCGCTGGATCGCCGTGCTCGGCCAGATCGCCACCATCGGCGCCGCCCATTTCCTGTTCCGCATCCCGCTGCCGGTGGACATCATGCTGGCGCTGGTGCTGGGGCTTGCCGTGTTCAACGCGGTCAGCGAACTACGCCTGAAAACCCGCCGCCCCGTTACCAATACCGAGCTTTTCATCGCGCTGCTGGTCGACGTCGGCACCCTGACCGCCCTGCTCTATTTCAGCGGCGGCACCGCCAATCCCTTCGTCTTTCTCTACCTGCTGCAGATCACGCTGGGCGCGGTACTGCTGCAGCGCCGCTCCACCTGGATCATCCTCGGCGTCACGCTGGCCGGCTTTGCGGGGCTCTCGCTCACTCCGTGGCCGCTGGATCTCCCGATGGACCACCACCTCGGCCTGGCCAGCCCCTATGTTCAGGGGCTCTTGCTGTGCTTCACCCTCAACGCCGCGCTGATCGTCGTCTTCTTCAAGCGCATCGATCGCAATCTGCGCAGCCACGACGCCCGGCTGGCCGCCCTGCGCCAGCGCGCCGCCGAAGAAGAGCATATCGTGCGCATGGGGCTGCTGGCTTCGGGTGCGGCCCATGAGCTGGGCACGCCGTTATCGACGCTGGCTGTGATTCTGGGCGATTGGCAGCACATGTCGCCCTTCACCGACGATCCCGAGCTGCAACAGGAAATCCACGAAATGCAGGCCCAGGTGCTGCGCTGCAAATCGATCGTCAGCGGCATCCTGATGTCGGCCGGCGAAACCCGCGGCGACTCCCCGATCCAAACCACCGTGCTGGACTTTCTGGAGCAACTGGTAACGGAATGGCAAAGTTCGCGCCCGGCATCCAGGCTGGTGTATCACAACCAGTTCGGCAACGATCTCCGCATCATTTCCGATTCCGCCATCAAGCAAATGCTCTGCAACGTGCTGGATAATGCCCTGGAGGCTTCCCCCGCTTGGCAACACTTGGCGGCCCGCCGCCAGAACGACAACCTCGTGCTCACCGTTTCGGATGCCGGCCCCGGCTTCGATCCCGACATCCTGTCGCAACTGGGCAAGCCCTATCAATCGAGCAAGGGACGACCGGGTGGCGGCCTCGGGCTTTTCCTCTCGGTCAATGTGGCCCGCACCCTGGGCGGCAGCCTGACGGCACGCAACCTCGCCAGCGGCGGCGCCGCGGTCACCGTCATGCTGCCCTTGGCCTCGCTCTCGGTGGCGGATGACGAGGATGATACGAATGAAAGTCCCCACGACGGCTCGAGCGCACTCGCCGGCCTTCGATACTCTTCCGGTGACGGCTCATGACATCTCGTGATATTCCGGCGACCACTCCCCGCCCAGCGCCTTCCAGCCCGGCCGGCCGAACCTTGCTGATCGTCGAAGACGACCTGGCCTTTGCCCGTACCCTCAGCCGCTCGTTCGAACGGCGCGGCTATCGGGTCGCCACCGCCAGCGGCCTCGACGATATGTTGGAGCAATTAAAAAACCTGGTTCCCACCCATGCCGTGGTCGACCTCAAGCTCAAGGGCGACGCTTCGGGCCTGGCCTGCGTGCAGGCCCTCCACGCCCACGATCCCAGCCTCCAGATCGTGGTGCTCACCGGCTTCGCCAGCATCGCCACCGCCGTCGAGGCGATCAAGCTCGGCGCCCGCCACTACCTGGCCAAGCCCTCCAACACAGACGACATCGAAGCCGCCTTCGAGCGCTCCGCCGGCAACGTCGACGTCGCACCCGCCGCCCGCCAGTCGTCGATCAAAACCCTGGAGTGGGAGCGCATCCACGAAACCCTGGCGGCCACCGGCTTCAATATTTCGGAAACCGCGCGGCGGCTGGGCATGCACCGCCGGACGCTGGCGCGCAAGCTGGAGAAGCAGCAGGTGCCGGATGAGTAAAGCCGGGATGGCCTGGCTTTACTGTTAACGACAGGCCCGGCGCCGTCATCACCCCGGCGACGCTGCCCGGATGTCTCAGCTTGCGGCATCCACCGCCAGCACAGCGGCAATTTCGACCGCCGCGCCTTGGGGTAGCTGGGCGACGCAAACGGCGGTGCGGGCGTGCCGACCGGCTTCGCCGAACAACTCGACGAACAACGCCGAGGCTGCATCCGCGACGGCGCTCGGCTCTTGAAAGTCCGGCGTGGCGTGGACGTAGACCGTCAATTCCACGACCTGTCGCACGCCATTCAGGGATCCAAGCATATCGCGCGCCACGGCCAACAGCCGCAAGGCGCATAGTCCGGCGGCCTGGCAGGCGGACTCGAGGCCGATCTCGCCGCCCACCTTGCCACGAAAGGCAACCCGGCCATCTTCCCGGGGGATTTGTCCGCTCAGGAATAGGTGGCCGCCGCTCAGGATGCCCGGCACATAATTGGCGGCGGCGGTGACCCCGGTCGGCAGTCGCAGACCGAGGTGCTCCAGACGTGTGTCGATATCCATCAATTCAGTGAGATCTGATGGCGACGCATGAGATCACCGTATAGGGTGTAGTCGGCTTTGACCTGATCGGTGAACACGTCGCGCGTGCTGTTGCCGGCCACGATGCCGGATTGCAACAGCTTCTCGCGGATTTCGGGCCGGTCGAGAACTTCCTGAACATCGATGGCGACCTGGTCCAGCACTGCGTCGGGCGTGCCGGCCGGCGCAAACAGGCCAAACCAACCCTGCGCCGTGAGACCCGGCGCGCCGACATCCTTGAGGATGGGGACATCGGGCACCAGCGGCGAGCGCGTCGTTCCCGTTACGCCCAACATTTTGATCTTGCCATTGTCGACAAACTGGCGGGCCAGGAAGACCGACAGGAATGCCGATTGAACCCGCCCCTCGATTAAATCCATCAAGGCGGGAGAATCGCCCTTGTAGGCGATGTGCGCGATGTCCAGATCATGATTGGCCTTGAAAACCTCGCCAAAGATATGGCTCAGCGAACCGGCGCCATAGGACGCGTAGTTGATCTGGCCCGGGCGGGCCTTGGCGTATTCCACGAAACCCGGCACGTCATCGACCGGGAGCTCGCCATTGACCAGTAACGCCAGGTGCGTGCCGCCCAACTGAGAGATGGGCGCGAAATCCACGATCGGGTCGTACACCGTGTTGGGCAGCAAGTGAGGCAACTGCACCAGGCTGGATACCGCCATCAGCAGGGTATGGCCGTCGGGCGCGGCCGATTTCACGGCCTGCGCGCCGATCGCACCGCTGGCGCCGGGCCGATTATCGACGATCACCGGCTGGCCCCAGCGTGCCGACAATTGCTCACCTACGGTGCGGGTCAGCATGTCGGGCGCGCTGCCGGCCAGGAAAGGCACGATGATCCGCACGGGTTTGTCGGGGTAGGCTTGCACCGCCGCTGGCGCCAGGACGCTTGCAGCCAGCAACGCGGAACCCACACAGTGCGCAATGGATAGGGAAAAGGACCTCATATTGTCTCCTGATGGTGAACTACGAACGACCGGCATTCAATCCGGCAATGGCTTCCGCGGATAAGCCATAGTCGCGCTGGAGTCCCGCGGAAGTGACAAAACCCTGGCGTAAATCATGGGCCAACAGGGCGCTCGGCCGCCCGGCCGGCGCGCCGAATCCGCCGCCGCCGGCTTCCTCGACGGTCACCGTGTCGCCCGGCTGGAGCTGATAGACCTTCTTGGAAGCCACTTCAATATCGTTGATCCAGTAGCGCCGCAACGAACCCGCCGCGCCGCCGGCATAGCCCTGGGCGGCAAATTGCGTTCTGCCCGAGAAGCAGGAAATGGTGACGGGGAAGCCGCTTTCGTTGCGCATGCGCATACGCTGGCCCAGGCCGCCTCGCGCCGTTCCGGCGCCGCCGGAGTCGGGCAGCAGCGATTTGAACTCCACCACCATGCCGGTCTGGGACTCCCAGACCTCCACCGGCATGCCGCGTGGATTGGAGGGCGCGGGCGTCGCATTATGGCCGTCGAATCCCGACAAGGCGCCATACCCCCCCGAGCAGAAGAACACTTGGGAATGCTTGCGTCCGCCAAACTCGCCCCGCACATTGAGCATATTGCCGCCCCCCGACTCGGCCTGCACACGCTCCGGCATGGCGCCAGCCAGGGCTCCCATCAGCAGGGGATAAAGCGCGTGGCCGACCGCGTGCCGCACCGCGGTGGCCGCCGGCGGCTGTGCGTTGACGATCGAATCTTCCGGAGCCAGCACGCGGATGCAGCGCATCACACCATCGTTGCTGGGCACTGCGGGCAGAGTCAGGCATTTGATGGCATAGCCGGTCATGGCCCGCGTATAGCAAAGCGGGACGTTCATGCCCCACGGCCCCACCGGGTCGGAGCCCACGTAATCCACGGTCACGCCACCCTCGGCAAACGTCACGGCGCATGCCAGGCCGATGGGCTCGGCCTTGCCTTCCAACTGGAACCGGTGCCGGTAGGTGCCGGCAGGCACCGCTTCCAGGGCGGCCCGCATCGCGCGCTCGCTCTGGTCCAGGATCGCATCCGCGATCGGCGTCAGGTCGGCGATACCGTATTCGTCGAGGAATTCGATCAGCAGGCGCTCGCCCACCGCCGTGCACGCCACATTGGCCATGAGGTCGCCCATCACCTGATCCGCCACGCGGACATTGGCTTGCACCAGACGTACGACCCATTCATCGCGCCGGCCAGCCGTGATGAAGCGGGTTACCGGCAGGCGCAGGCCCTCCTGGTACATCTCAGTTGTTTCGGGCGACCATCCGGCTCCGCCCACGTCGGGCAGATGCGACACGCTCATGCAATAGCCGACCAGCGTGCCGCGGGCGAATATCGGCCGCATCACGCTCACATCGAACATATGCCCGGTGCCCATCCAGGGATCATTGGTGAGCAGGACGTCCCCCGGCTGCAAGGTGTGCGCCGGATAGGCCGCCAGCATGTGGCTCAAGGTCAGCGGCGCCGTCCCGGTAAATGACGGTATCGCGCTCGTGGCCTGCGCCACCGCGCGCCCCTGCGCATCAAATAGCGTGGTGGAACAATCGTGGGTTTCCCGTACCGTGCTCGAGAAGGCGGTGCGGATCAGGGCCTGCATCATTTCATCCGCGATGGAGATCAGGCGATCCCAGTAAATGCCCAGGTTGATGGTGTCGAAGGACTTGCTGCTCATACAGGAATCTCCAGAATCAGGTTGCATTGCTCGTCCACCCGGCCGCGTACGCCATGTCCGATCACCGTCGTGGACTCCATTTCCTCCACCAGGGCGGGGCCGATGAACGAATCCCCCGGCGCGAGCCGGTAGCGATCGAGGACGCGGTGCTCGACATACGCGCCGCTCTCGGGATCGAACGCCGGACGCCAACCTTTTTCGGCGCCGGCTCCCGCGCGATAGGCGTCGAAGCTGACGTCCCTGGTCCGTGTCACCGGAGAACGCGCCTCCAGCCGCCAGTGCACCACCTCCAGTTCCTGATCGTTCAGCGACATCCCGAAGACCGCGGCGTAGGCCTCCGCAAATCGCGCAGGCACTTCGTTCATGCCCGCCGGCGCGGTGGAAACATCGATGCCCACTTCGTACCCCTGGCCCGCATAACGCAGGTCGAGACGGGCTTGCAGCTCCATCCGGCCTACCGATAAGCCGGCCTCGCCCAGCACCTCTCCCGCCTGGGCCAGGAGCTCATCGAATGTCTCCTGCCATTGATCGGTCGACAATTCGCTCCATCGGCGCGGCCGCGTCACCGCCACCTCGAAGGACAAAGGCGAGATCAACATGCCGAGCGCCGACATCACGCCGGCGGCCGGCGGCAGAATGACGGAGGAGATGCGCAGCTTGCGCGCGATACGGGCGGCGTGAATGGGTCCGCAGCCGCCGAACGCCACCATCGCGCAGCGGCGCACGTCAACACCTCGCTCGGAGGCATGAACGCGGAAAGCACTGGCCACGTTCTCATTGACCACTTCGTGCATGCCCCAGGCGGCGCGAGCCAACGGCAACGAGAGTTCGCGACCCACGCCCTCTTCCACCGCGCCGGCGGCGGCCGCGGGATCCACGCCCATGCGTCCTCCCAGGAACGACGCCGGGTCGAGGTAGCCCAGGATCAGATTGGCATCCGTGAGGGCCGGAACCGTACCGCCACGGCCATAGCAAACCGGACCGGGCACGGCGCCGGCGCTACGCGGCCCGACCCGCAACATGCCACGGTCGTCCACCTCGGCCAGGCTGCCGCCACCGGCGCCGATTTCAATCAGATCGAGCACCGGAATATTGACCGTCAGGCCGCTGCCACGCCGAAAATGGTGCACATGCGCCACTTCCAGATCGTAGCGCTTCAGCGGCGCGCCGTCCCGGATGAGCGCCCCTTTGGCGGTGGTCCCGCCCATGTCGTACGCCAGGATGTTCTGCGTGTCCAGCGCCCGGCCAACCGCGGCCGACATCAGAATGCCGGCTGCCGGCCCCGACTCCAGCAAGCGCACCGGAAAGCGGCGCGCCGTGGCCGGCGTCATGGTGCCGCCGTTGGACGCCATGATGAGCAGGCGACCGTCGAAACCGATCTCCGCCAGGCGGCGCTCCAGGGAGGCGAGGTAACGGTCGACCAGGGGCTGAACGTAAGCGTTGAGCGTGGTGGTGGTCCAGCGTTCGTACTCACGAATCACCGGGTAGCCTTCACCCGAGAGCGACACATATAAATCGGGGTGGTGGCGCCGTATCGCGTCGGCCAGCTGGCGCTCATGGCTTGCATCCACGTAGGAGTGCAACAGACAGATCGCGATGGCCTCCAGGCGTTTGCGCCTGACCATTTCGGCGAGCGGTTCGACAATGGCTTCGCAGTCCAGGGGCCGCAACACCTGGCCGGCATGGTCGATCCTCTCATCCACTTCCAGGCGGGCACTGCGTTCGACCAGGGGCGGCGCAAAGCCCAGGCGCAGATCGTATAGGTCGTAGCGGGTTTCGCGCGCCATATCTAGCGAATCGCGAAAGCCCTTCGTGACCAGCATCCCGACCCGGCAGCCGCGCCGCTCGATCAGGGCGTTGGTCACCAGCGTGGTGCCGTGCACCAGATGCGTTACCTGGCGGATGTCGCCGCCCGCCAATTGCAGGATGGCGGTCACGCCTTCGATCACCGCCTGCTCCGGAGAATCCGGGGTGGTAAGCAGCTTGTGAGTAAAAATCCGGCCGTTGCGATCGTCCACTAAGGCGAGATCGGTGAACGTGCCGCCAATGTCCACGCCAATTCGATATGTCATGATGCCAGCGAAGTTCGGAAAGAACGGCCACTTTGAGGCTGCCGGCGGCGCGCGCCAAGCTGCGCTCACAAAGCCGTGGGCGTCTCTATCCAAATTTTGAATACTGTTCCGCCTGCCGTGGCTGGCCGGGCATCATGGAGGCATGAATATGAACCTGCGACAACTCGAGACCCTGGTCTGGACCTGCCGTCTGGGCAGCGTGCAGAAGGCCGCTCGGCAACTGGGCGCGTCGCAGCCAGCCGCCTCCGCGCGCATCCGCGAACTGGAAGAGCATCTCGGCATCCAGTTGCTTTTGCGCGACCAGCGGCCGGTGCGCATCACGCCCGAAGGCCGCGAGGTGCTGCGCCTGGCCGAAAATATGCTTGGCCTGGCCGCTCGCATGGAGAATCACGCCAATGCCGTGCACCCGATCTACGGCGCGGTGCGCATCGGCGCCAACCATGGGGCGGCATCGAGCTGGCTACCCGACCTGCTGCGCGCGGTGTATCGCAAACTGCCCGGCGTGGAGGTCGAGCTCGTGGTGGAGCTCAGCGAGCGCCTGACCGATCTGCTGCAGGCGGGCAAGCTCGACATCGCCTTCGTTCTTGGGCGGGTGGACGACAACGCCCTGGGTTACCACCGGCTCTACGACACCACTCTGGAATGGGCGATCAGCGTCAGGCACACCGGCCTGCCGTCGCCCGTCACGCCCGAGAGCCTCGCCCGCTTCCCGATCCTGACCGACACCGCCAATTCGCCAATCCACAAAACGGTGGTCAATTGGTTCCGCTCGGCCAACGTCAAGCCGCGGCGCATCGACATCTGCAGCGGGCCCGTCGACCGCCTCAACCTGTGTGCCGATGGCGAGTGGGCGACGGTCATTCCCACCACGGTCTGCGATGCCTATGCCCGCATCGGGGAATTCCAGCGTCTGGCCTCCGAGCCGGCCCTGGAGCCGATGGAGGTTGGCGCCGCCCACCGCATCGCGTCCGAGGTGGGCGAAACCGTCCAGCACGTTCTGCAGCTCTCCCGCGAAACCATCAAAGACTGGACGAACCACGGACGCCGCGTTGCCTATGCCTGATCTCATGTTTTCCACCTTGGCCTCGCTGTTTGCCCTGGAGCCCGGCGTCGTTTATCTGGACAGCGCCTCAGTCGGCCCGCTGCCGCGCGAAGCCGAGGCCATCGGCCAACAGGCCGTGGCCTCCAAGGCTCGCCCCTGGGCCCGCGATCGCGGCGCTTCGCATGCCGTGGCCGACCGGCTGCGCGTCCTGGCCGCCGACCTGATCGGCGCCAGCGCGGCCGATATCGCCATCGTTTGCGCCGTCAGCTACGGCCTGGCGGTGGCTCGCCAGAACCTTCCCCTGGCCAAGGACGCACGGGTCCTGGTGCTCGAGGCCGATCACACGTCGCAACACCTGACCTGGCAACGGCACGCGGAGCGGTCCGGGGCCTGCCTGGAGGTTGTGCCGCGGCCCGCCGATGGCGATTGGACGGCGGCGATCCTGGAGCGGCTGGCCGATAACGGCCGCGCGCCTCCCGCGCTCGCCTCCCTGAGCGCCACGTTCTGGCGCGACGGGGCGAACATCGACCTCGTGGCGGTGTGTGCCGCCCTGAGGGAACGCGGAACACGCATCGTCCTGGATCTCACCCAATCGGCCGGCATCCTGGAGCTGGACGTGCCCGCGCTCGGCGCCGATTTCGCGGTGTTTCCCGCCTACAAATGGCTGCTCGGCCCCTACAGTCTCGCCTTCCTCTATGTCGCGCCCTGGCACCAGCAGGGTCCGCCACTTGAAGACAACGGCTTCAATCGCGATGCCACCGGCCGCTACGCCGCGGGCGCCGTTCGCTTCGACATGGGCGAGCGAGATGCCTTCGTTGGCATTCCCACCGCCGTGGCGGCACTGGACTTCCTCGCCCGCCACCCTCGAACCGACTTGCGCGAACGATTGAGCGGGTTGACGCAAAGGCTGGCGGATCGTCTGGTGGATTCCCCCCTTTTCTGCCTGCCGGCGCCGCACCGCAGCCCGCATATCCTGGGCCTGCGGGGCGCCCCCGAAGGGATCGCCACGGCCTGCAAGCGCGATGGCGTCTATCTGACACAGCGTGACGGCGAGCTTCGAGTCAGTCCGCATCTGTTCAACACCGAAGCCGATATCGATACCTGTGCCGAGGTGCTGCTGCGCCATCTCTCGGCGGGTTGAGCTCCGACTCTCCTACAATGTCCGTCGTACAGTTCGACGGAGCACAGCAGCCATGCGGCAAGCAGCATTGGCGGCGGCGGCCGGAATGGCCTTCCTGACCTTGGCGGGATGCGCCGCGCCTACCCCGGACCCGCTGGCGGCACAAGCCGACCATTGGGTCGCGCTCGACGACACGATCGACCATGACACCGGCACCCGTCAGCTTTATGCCCGGAGCCACCTGAATGCCACGCCTTCGGGCGATGGCGCCGCGGGCTTGCCCCAAGGCAAGACGCTGGACGTCTATGCGCAGGTCGATCATTCCGGCGCCCGCTATACCCTGATCCTGAGAGATACCGGCACGCTGCCGACAGACGATGCCGCGACGCTAGAAGCCACGGTCCAGCCGTTGCGGCAACACCTGGACGAAAGTTGCCAGGCTTTGCCTTTATTTGTGGATGGCAGGCGCATCGATCTGCCCGTTCTGCGGACCGACGTCGATGTCAGGCGGGACTATCACTTCCAGGGGCCGCAGCCGACCGCCTTCCATAGGCTGAGCAGCGCGATCGCGCTGTCGGTTCCACCACCGCTCATGCGCGAGCTGGCGGCCGCGCGCGAGCTGGATTACCGGATGTGCGGCCTGGGCTCCGGCACGATGCGGGCCACCGAGCGCGAAAGCTTGCGCGAGGTTTATCGGCGCTCGCTCATGCATCGCGTTTCGGCTTCGTGAAGCCGGCACTCGCACCGGGATCGTGCCGGCTTGTCCAGCCGTATGCCGTGCCAGAGCCCAACGCATCGGCGACGCAAAGTCATAGCCGGCAAATATGACTGGAAAACTTTGCGCATCTAGCCAGCCCCGCCAAATGCCAGCATAGTTGACCCTGACGTTCCTATGGAATCGTTGTGGTGCCACCAGCGCTTCGGCCTAAACATCCCATCTTATAAAGAAGGTGCAAACATGCTGACGGAGTCGATCGAGCAAAAATGGATTGCGAGCTTTCAGTGCGTCTTCGAACTGTGCGCAGTCGGCAACGGCACCACGGCGGTGATTCTGTCCGAGACTCTGTCACGCCAAGTCAATGTCAAGCTGGCCGAGTTGGCCCTGCTTCAATTGGGAGCCCGGGTGTGCCATGTCGTCATGCCGTCGCCGCCGCTGCACGACTCGATACCCTTGCGATCGACAGGTACGAGCCTGGCCTTGCAGCATCATCGTTCGGCCCTCGCGGCGATGTGCAGCAGCGAGATTGTGATCGACTGCACGGTTGAAGGGCTCTTGCACACCCGGGAGCTGGGCGAGATTCTGAGTTCGGGCGCTCGCCTGATGATGATCAGCAACGAACACCCCGAAGTCCTCGAACGCCTGATGCCCGACCCCTCGTTGGCGCCCCGGATCCAGGCGGGTGTGGAGCTTCTGGCGAATTCGCACCGGATGAGCGTCACCTCGGGCGCCGGAACCTCACTGGAGATCGACCTCTCCGGCGCGGCCGTGCGCGGCTCGCCCGGTTTCGTGACGGAGCCCGGAAAACTGTCGTATTGGCCGGCCGGGCTCTGCCTTTGCTTTCCTCGCGCCCACACGGTCAATGGCGTTCTGGTGCTCGACGTCGGGGATATGAACCTGACGTTCAAGCGTTATCTCGAAAGCCAGGTGACACTGCATATTGAAGACGACTACGTTACCGCCATCGAAGGCGGCGGCCTCGATGCCGAGCTGATGCGAAGCTATTTTGCGGCCTTCGGCGATCGCAATGCCTATGGTGTCTCACACGTCGGTTGGGGGATGAACCCCATGACACGCTGGGATTCTTTGATGATGTACGACAAGAGCGACATCAACGCCACGGAGTATCGCGCCTTGGCCGGCAGCTTCCTTTACTCGACAGGCGCTAACGAGTTCTCGCAGCGCCACACCCGCGGGCATTTCGACCTCCCCCTGAGAAATTGCACGATTGCGCTGGACGGGCGAGACGTCATCCGGGAAGGGCGTCTGCTAGGAGTTCTTGCCGAACCCTGATGAACTCTGCGCGGCAAACCGCCGCCCGGACGAGCGCGTTATCGTCAGCTCCATCCGGCGGGAACGGCGTTGGCGGTGCGGTGATAGCGCGAACGAACCCAGGCATTGCGCTCAACGGCTTTGAACGCGATGGCTCTCAAGGCGGGTGGCCACAAGGTGGCCGACGAGTACAGTCGGGACCATCGCTGCGTATGATCCGTCAGGTCGCGTTCACGCCGTTCCCAATGGCGTAACGCCTCCTCTACCGGCACGGCGTTCTCCAAAGCCACGGCCAGGGCCCAGGCGTTCATCATGGCCACCCCGCCACCCTGGCCGAGGTTTGGCGGCATGGCGTTCGCCGCATCCCCCACGATCGCGACTTTCCCTTTTGACCATTGCTTGAGGTGGATGACCTGAAAGGGAACATATTTAACAGTCTCCCAGGCCGTCTGGGTCAGGATCCGATCAATCAAATCCGTGTGCGCCGGAAACGACTGCCGCCAAACGATGGGATCGATGGGGATCGCTTTCGCGGCCGTGTCCTCGATCAGGCATGTCATGGCGATATAGACTTCGTCGGGGCTGCAAGGGCTGTAAATCATGCGCCTCGTGCCCGACCAGTACTCGCTGGATGGCGCTCCTTGCCGAGGCTCATGGACAGGCTCCAAATCGGAGCGGGGGATGATCATGCGCATCGCACCATCTTTGAGCCAAACCCGCCGGCGCATCAGCCCCAATGATTCCCTCACCTGAGAAAGATAGCCGTCGGCGCCCACGATCAGATCCGCTTTCAGTCGTTGGCCGTCTTTCAAGATCAACTCCCCCGCCTCGCTAGCAGCGACCGCTGACGACGATGTTTGAATCTCCACCGACAGGCTGCGAGCCTTCGATTCGAGTTCCGAGATCAGATGGTGGCGGGAAACCCGATACGTCTGCTTGACCGGGAACGTGGCCGCGATCTCGCCCCGATCGTTGTATCGATCCTGGCGTGAGACGCGCATGGCCCCTTGCAGAACGGTGTCGAGCACGCCCAGCCCCTCGAGAACCTTGAGGCCATTGGGGTGCAGTGTGATCCCGAACCCTTCCGCGCGGATGGACGACGATCTCTCATGCACCCTTACCGTCCACCCCCGTTGAGCCAGCGCGATCGCCGCCGTCAAGCCGGCAAATCCCGCCCCCGCGATTTCCGCATGTCGTATCATCGGTATTCCTTCTCCCGTCGCGGGCTCGCCCGCCAATTCAGACTCCATCAGCGGCGCAGTGTATCGGCCTGGCCCATCCGCCCCCAAGAAAAAGTCCCATCCAAGAGATCATCGTCACTTATGGAAAATCGTGGCGTCCGGCGAGGCAAACTTCGTTTTGATCGGATATTTCCTTCTCCCGACTTGCATGAAGGAAAGGTCAAGGCCTTGTACTGAATCCTTCCAGACCCATGCCCTACGACCATGGATATTCGTCAGCTTCAGTTTTTTCTTTCGGTGTTCGACTACGGCACGATGGGACGCGCGGCGCGTCACTTGAGAATCAGCCAACCGGCGCTTTCCCAGAGCCTAGCCAAACTGGAAGACCAGTTGAAGGTTCAGCTTTTTGAACGAACATCCCGAGGCATGATTCCCACGCCGTTCGGCATCGCGTTTGCCGAGCGGGCGCGCAGTATTTCGACGCAGGCGCGGCTCGCGCTGGAAGATATCGATGCGTTGCGAGGTTCCGGACGCGGCCATTTATCCATCGGCGCCGGCCCGAGCTTCGCCAGTGGCATTGTGCCGGAAGCGGTCTTGCGGCTGCTCGTCACCCGCCCGAAATTCCAGGTTTCCATCACGGTTGGCGCCTCCGAGATGCTGATTCCGGCAATCGAGCATGGCTCCATCGACTTGCTCATTGGCAGCGTGTACGAAAGAGCCTGGGATCGCGAGCTGGCAAGCGAGATGATCTCGCAGGATACGGTGTCGATCATTGCTCGCAAAGACCATCCCTTGAGCTCGGGTAATCATCCCCTCCAGGCCAGCCTGGCGTTTCCCTGGGTTCTGGCGGGGCGCAATGATAGCCTCCGGCTCCGGCTTACGGCGCTCTTCAAAGAGGCCCGGTTGCCCGCACCCGAACCGCGCGTAGAAACCTCTTCCGACACGGCCATCAAATCATTGCTCAGCCGCAGCGATTATCTCGGTTTCCTGCCGCGCGCACTGACCACCGTTGAAGAGGCTGCAGGCTTGCTTGCACCGGTTTCGCTCGTCGGCGGGCACTGGAACCGGCCGATCCATATTCTCTACTTGCAACGAAAGGCGCTATCGGCCGCGGCTCGCGCCTTCGTCAATCATGTTCATGCGATCTGCCAAGAGCACGCCGCCTTGCCGGAACGTCCCGCTCCCTGACGATTCGATCGTCGGCGGCGCGCGCAGGCACCGCCTTTTGCGGGGGCTTGCCAAGCCGGTTCAAGCCGCAGCGGGGATTCACGATTGCGGTGGACCAACAGCCGCCTACTGGCCGGAGATCTTGGCTCCCATGCGCTCAAGCAACAGGCCATAGCGATCATATTCGCGAGTAATGATCTCCACCATCTCTTGCGGCGAACTCACCTGCACTTCGATGCCCTTCTGGGCGAGTGAGGCGACAATCTCCGGTTTGGCCAGCACGTGATGAAGGGCCGTATTCATCCGCGCAACGGTTTGCGGGTCCATTTCGGCGGGTCCGACCATGCCGGTCCAGGTGGTCATCTCATAGACGTCCAGACCACTTTCCGCGATCGTGGGAACATCAGGAAGCGCATCGATCCGCTTGGACGACACGCTCGCCAAAGGCTTCAGGGCGCCGGATTGTATATGGGGCAGAAGCGAATTGACCGCGCCAAAAAACACATGCACGCGGCCGGCCAGAAGATCGGGAATGACCTGGGTGGCACCCGCATACGAGACTTCGGTGAGATCCACTCCCGCCGCCGATTTGAATAGTTCAGCCGCAAGCTGATTCGCGCCTCCGGTACCGGCGGAGCCGTAATTGATCATGCCAGGGTTCTCTTTGGCCAACGCAATGAGCTCCTGCACCGAATCAGCGGACACCGACGGATGGGCCGCCAGCACGAACGGCACCACGGAGAGCGTGCTGACCGGCGTGTATTGCTGCAAGGGCTCCCCCACGCCTTTCATGATATGGGGATTGACGGTCAGCACGTTGTACGGCGCAACGAGCCACGTCTTTCCATCGGGTTGGCTTTTGGCGACGTAATCGGCCCCGATGCGGTTTCCAGCGCCGGGCTTGTTCTCCACCACGATGGCGGCATCCAGCTCCGCGGGGAGTTCGTTCGCCAGAACTCGCGCCATCATGTCGAAACTGCCGCCTGGCGCGGCCGGCACAATAAAGCGGATGACGTCTCGAGAAGACGAGGCCGATTGCGCCCATCCCGGCGCCGAGGCGCCGAACATGAAGCAGCTGACCAGGGCAGAGCTGAAAAACCGTGTCGCGAGCATCAGGGTCTCCTGTTTTTGATAGTCTTCGCTGCCTGACACAGCAGCTTTCGTTGGGATATCAAACTCAGGAAATCTTAGGAACGGATCCCCCTCCGGGCAATTGATCCCGCTGGGATTTCGATAAGCGTCCCTTATGACCCAGCCTGGGGCGGCTCCCGCTCCAGCCACGCCAGCGCCACCTTGGCCAGATAGCTCGCGCCCAGCGGCAGCACGTCGTCGTTGAAGTCGTAGCTGGCGTTGTGCACCAGGCAGGGGCCGTGGCCGTGGCCCTCGTCGCGGTGTTCTCCGTCGCCGTTGCCGATGAAGGCGTAGCAACCGGGCTTGGCTTCGAGCATGAAGGCGAAGTCTTCGGCGGCCATGATGGGTACCTGGGGAATGAGCTGGTCTTTTTCCACGATCCCGGCGATCACGTCTCGGGCGAAGGCGGTTTCGGCTTCGTGGTTGATGGTGGCCGGATAGTTGCGCACGAACTCGAAGTCGCACTCGGCCTCGTTGGCGCGGGCCGTGAGCTCGGCCACGTCGCGCATCCGGCGCTCGATCAGGTCCAGCGTGTCGGCGGTGTAGGCGCGCACGGTGCCCCGCATCTCGCAGGTATCGGGAATGACGTTGATGGCGTCGCCGGCACGGATCATGGTCACCGAGATCACGCCGACCTCAAGCGGCTTTTTATTGCGGCTGACGATGTTCTGGAAGGCCCCCAGGATCTGACCCGCGATGGGCAGCGGATCGATGGCCAAATGAGGCATGGCGGCATGACCGCCCTTGCCCCGCACCGTGACCGTGAACTCGCTGTTGGAGGCCAGCACCGGGCCGGGCGACAGCGCGAAGGTACCCGCCGGGATGCCCGGCATATTGTGCATGCCGAACACCGCCTCCATGGGAAATTGTTCGAACAGACCTTCGCGGACCATGACGCGGGCGCCGCCCGCCTGTTCTTCGGCGGGCTGGAAAATAAGATAGACGGTGCCCGCGAAATCGCGGTGCGCCGCCAGATACTGGGCGGCGCCCAGCAGCATGGTGGTGTGGCCATCGTGGCCACAGGCGTGCATCTTGCCTGGATAACGGCTGGCGTGGGCAAAGGTATTCGCTTCCTGCATGGGCAGGGCGTCCATGTCGGCCCGCAGCCCCACGGCACGGCTGGAGTCGCCCCGATTGCCGCGGATGATGCCCACGACGCCGGTGCCGGCAAGGCCGCGGTGCATGGGGATGCCCCAGGCCGCAAGCCGCTCGGCGACGAGATCCGCCGTACGGGTTTCTTCGAAGGCCAGTTCGGGATGGGCGTGGATGTCGCGGCGGATGGCGCGCAGGACGTCGGCCTGCGCGACGATGTCATCGAGAAGTGGCATAAATCGTATCGTGTTGAAAAACCTTGGGAATAGGGCAGTGTAGCGAATCCATCACCCTGGGCCCCGGGCTGACGCCTCGGCATCGCTCGGCGGGTGATCAGTCGGGTCGCAGCCCCATTTTGGCCAATAGGGGATCCCAGGCGGTGCGATCGTTTGCAATGCGTTCGGCGAAGTCGGCCGCCGAGCCGTCGAGGGCCTGGGCGCCTTGGTTATCGAATGCCTGGCGCATGGCCGGATCGTGCAAAGCCTGATTGATGGCCGTATTCAATCGTTCGATGGCGTCTGGCGGCGTGCCCGCGTTGCTGACGACCCCCAGCCAGACCACGCCTTCCAGGCCGGGATAACCGGCTTCTTCCAGGGTTGGCAGCGCGCCATAGGTGTCGCCCGGCACGCCGGGGCTCACGGCCAGCGCGCGCAAGCGGCCATCGCGCACCAAGGGATCGATCAGCGAGGTTCCCGCAAAGTAAATATGGGTATCGCCGGACGCCACCGACGTGAGGGCCTCGGTACCCGTCTTGAAGGGGACATGGACAATATCCACTCCCGCCTGCCGCCGCAGCATCTCGAACAGCACGTGCGGCGGGCTGCCGTTGCCCGACGACGCGTAGTTGAGCACGCCGGGCCGCTCGCGCGCCAGCGCGAAGAGCTCTTCCACGGTGTTGACCGGCAGCGACGGGTGGACGGCCAGGGCCATGGGGATGGTCGCCACGGCGCTCACGGGCACCAGATCCTGCACCGGGTCGTAGGTGAGCTTGGCAAAAATGTGGGGATTCCATACCGCATGCGCATTGGTGATGATCGCCAGCGTATGGCCATCGGCTGGCGCGCTTTTGAGGGCCTGCAGCGCAATCATGCCACCCGCGCCGGGCTTGTTGTCTACCACCACCGGCTGGCCCAGCGAAGACGCCAGCCGTTCGGCCATGGGCCGGGCGAACATGTCGGGCAAGCTGCCCGGCCCGCCGATCACCAGAACCGTTAAGGGACGAGCGGGAAAATCCGCGGCCCGCGCGGCCGTGGACACAGCGCAGAGGCTCAACAGGAACAGGCCGATACGGCGGCGCAGGGACATGATAAGAAGGCTCCAGAAATATCAAAAGAGGCGATATGCCCGTCCCCCGTGTGCCACGATCACGACAGAACCACTGCCGTGCCGGCCCGTCTGGCGAGGCATTTTGATAAATAAAAATCAATCTCAATTATCGCCGGAAAGCTCAGGCTGGCGCAAGCTCCGGCCATGCCCCCGACCCCTCGCCCCACGGCCGCAACCCGCGTCTCGCGCCAGCCTCCTTTTTTATCCAAAAGATGGTATTTTTCGTAGCCGCCCGCCACCCTGCCAGGACTCACTCCTCGATGAGCGCCGTTCTTTCTCCCAGCGCCGATGCGCCGCGCCCCCTGGGCCGCGAAGACTACAAAACGCTCGGCCTGTCCGCCCTTGGCGGTACGCTGGAGTTCTATGACTTCGTCATTTTCGTTTTCTTCACGGTCACGATCGGCCACCTGTTCTTCCCTCCCGATATGCCGGAATGGCTGGCCCAGTTGCAAACCCTGGGCATCTTCGCCGCCGGCTACCTGGCCCGGCCGCTGGGCGGCATCATCATCGCGCACTTCGGCGACCGCCTCGGCCGCAAGCGCATGTTCGCGCTGTCGGTGTTTCTCATGGCGCTGCCCACCTTCATCATCGGCATCCTGCCCACCTATGGCGCCATCGGTGTTGCCGCGCCGCTCCTGCTGCTGCTCATGCGCATTCTGCAGGGCGCGGCCATCGGAGGAGAAATGCCAGGCGCATGGGTCTTCGTGGCCGAACACGTGCCGCGCGAACGCTATGGCCTGGGCATCGGCGTCCTCACCGCCGGCATCACCGGCGGCATCCTGCTGGGCGCCATCGTGGCCATCATCATCAACCGTTCGTACTCCCCGGCGGAGGTACTGGATTTCGCCTGGCGCATCCCGTTCATCCTGGGCGGCGTGTTCGGGTTCATCGCGGTTTATCTCCGTCGCTTCCTCAGCGAAACACCGGTGTTCAAAGAGCTGGCGGCCAAGCGCGAGCTGGCTCGCGAGCTGCCGGTCAAGACCGTGATCCGCGAGCATCGCCAAGCCTGCCTGATCACGGCGGGCCTGACCTGGACGCTTTCCACCGCGATCGTGGTGATCATCCTGATGACGCCCTCGATGCTGCAGCGCCTGTATGGCATTCCGGCCCCTGCCGCCCTGGAGGCCAATTGCGTGGCCATCCTGATGCTGACGATTGGCTGTGCGCTATTCGGCTGGCTCAACGACCGGATCGGCACTCGCGCCACGCTGGTGATCGCCTGGGGAGGCCTGGCGGTCTCGGCCTACGCCTTTTACATCGGGCTCGCGCCGGGCATCGGCGAGGCCGAGCTCATGCTGCGCTATGGCGTGGCCGGCTTGTTCTGCGGCGCCATCTCCACCGTCCCCATCGTCGCCACCCGCGCCTTTCCGCCGCCGATCCGGTTTTCTGGCCTGAGCTTCTCGTACAACGTGGCCTATGCCGTGTTTGGCGGCATCACACCGGTCTTGACCCAGTTCTGGTTGCAACACGATCGCCTCGCGCCGGCCCACTATGTGAGCGCCACGGTCCTCCTGGCAATCGTGCTGGCGGCCTTCCCGCTCACCGCCAGGGGCTGGCGGCCGGCGCCTGCCGGACGCTGACTGGTGGCGGAGAAGCTCCGGCCGACAGGCCGGAGTTCTTCATCCCGTCCTGAACGGCGGGGCTTGCGCTCGGGCGTGTGGTCAGGCCATGCGTGCCAACGTCTTGCGGAACCGCGCCAGCGATATCGCGAACAGCACGCCGCCGATCACGATCAGGGCCAGGAAGGGCCGCCAGACCACGTCGAGCCCGGCGCCGCGGAACAGGATGGCCTGGCCGAGGTCGACGAAATGCGTGGTGGGCGCGATCAGCATGAACTCGCGCACCAGTTCCGGCATGCTCTCGCGCGGCGTACTGCCGCCCGAGAGCATTTGCAGCGGCAGCAGTACCAGCACCAGCAGCATGCCGAATTGCGGCATGTTGCGCGCCACCGTGGCCAGGAAAATCCCCAGTGAAGTGGTGGCGAACAGCACCAGCGCCGCGCCGGTGAAGAACAGCGCCAGCGACCCCGCCACCGGCACGCCGAGCAAGGCCATCACCACAACGTGCAGCGACACCGCCGACGCCAGCAGCACCACCAGGCCCATCGACCAGATCTTGGAGACCATGATCTGCGCGGGAGTCACCGGCATGACCAGCAAGTGCTCGATGGTGCCGTGTTCGCGCTCGCGGATCAGCGCGGCCCCGGTGAGGATGATCGAGAGCATCGCGATCTGGTTGATGATTTGCGTCAGGCTGCCGAACCAGGACTTCTCCAGGGTGGGATTGAAGCGCGCCCGCAGCTCCAGCTCCACCGGCAAGGCGGGGGTGTCGCGATAGCGCTTGCGGAACTCGTCGATCTCGGCCAGCACGATCTGCTGGATGTGCGCGCTGCCGACGAAGGCTTGCGTCATGCGGGTGGCGTCGACATTGAGCTGCAGCTCCGCCGGCCGCCGCGCCAGCACGTCGCGCTGGAAATTGGCCGGGATGTACAGCACAAAGGTATAGATCCCGGCATCCAGGCCCGGGTCCATCTCCGGTGCCGTGATCATGGCCGGCGGCAGGAAGTCCGGCGGATAGAAGGCGGATGCGATGCGCTGCGACAGCGGCGTGCGGTCTTCGTCGACGATGGCGATCGGCGCATTGTTCAGCGTCTCGGGAATCGCCGAAGCCGCGCTGTACACGGAAAACGTGAACGCAAAAACGATCAGCACCAGCATGATCGGATCGCGCCAAAGGCTCCAGAGCTCCTTGACGCCGAGGCGGTAGATGTTGACCAGCGCTTGCCGCATCTCATCGCTCCTGTTTGCCGAGCAGCGCGATTGCCAGACCGACGATCACCGGCACCGCCAGCAGCAAGGGCCAGAACGACGCCCGCAGATCGCCAAAGCTCAACGCCTTGTTGAACACCCCTCGACTGATGGTGAACATATGGCTGGCGGGATAGATTTCGCCAATGATCCGGCCGGTGCCCTGCAAGGACGACACCGGGTCGATCATGCCGCCGAACTGCGTGGCCGGCAGCAAGGTGCCGACCATGGCGAAGAACAGCGCCGCGATCTGGCTCCGGGTGGCGGCCGACGCCAGCAGCCCCATACCGGTGGAGGCCAGACTGAACAACAGCGCCGCTACCGCCAGCGCCACGAAGCTGCCGGTGATCGGCACGCGGAACACCAGCAGCGCCATCAGCACCATCAACGCAAAATTGAGCATCGCCAGACCGACATAAGGCAGTTGCTTGCCCAGCATGAACTCGGTTCGCGTCACGGGCGTAACGTAGAAGTTGAGGATGGAGCCCATTTCTTTCTCGCGCACCACCGCCAGCGCCGCGAGCATTGCCGGCAGCATCAATAACAGCAGCGGGATGATGGTGGGCACCATGGCCGGCAGGCTTGCCACATCCGGGTTGTAGCGAAAGCGCGTTTCGATCGACACCGCGGCGGTGGCGCTGTCGCCGCCGCGTACGCGGATCTGCTCAGCCAGCCAATGCTGATGCAAGCCCTGGATATAACCCTGTGCCGTTTCGGCGCGCTGCGGCATGGCGCCGTCGAACCAGGCGCCGATGGCCACCGGACGGCCGCGCAGCAGATCGCGGCCGAAACCCGGCGGTATCTCCAGCGCCAGCGCGAGTTCGCCGCTACGCATGCGCCGGTCCAGCTCCTCATGACCGGCGATGGGCGGCTTTTCGACGAAATAAGGCGATCCCGAGATATCCAGCTGGTAACTGGCGCTGAGCGTCGTCCGGTCGTGGTCGAGCACGGCGTAGCTCAGCTCGTTGACGTCGGTACTGATACCGAAACCCATCACCAGCAGCAGGATCAACGAGCCGGCCAGGGCCAATACCGCCCGCACGGGATCGCGGCGCAGCTCCAGCGTTTCGCGCCACATGTAGGCGAACATGCGTTGCGGACTGAAGGCGCGGCGTACCGGCGCGCTTCCGGCGGCGTGAAGCGGCTCGCCAACGATATCGGGCACGCCCGACGCACTCGGCATACCCATCTCGCCCGGCGAACCCGCCACGTCGCCTCTCGCCGTCACCCCCGCCCCACTCCGCCCGCCTTCGCGCCGGGCCTCACCCCCGTCCTCGCTTTCGGCTTCCGCCGTCTCCGCGGCGGTGGGACTGCCACCGCCAGCCTCGACCAGATAACCGATGAAAGCTTCCTCCAGCGTGTCCGCGCCGCGCTTTTCGATCAGCTTGGCCGGCGTGTCGCTATCCAGCACCTTGCCCGCATGCATCATCGACATGCGATCGCAGCGTTCGGCCTCGTTCATGAAGTGGGTGGACAGAAAGATCGTGACCCGGTCGCGGCGCGATAGCTCCACCAGCAGCCGCCAGAAGGCATCGCGCGCCACGGGATCCACGCCCGAGGTGGGTTCGTCCAGGATCAGCAGTTCGGGCTTGTGCACCATGGCCACCGCCAGCGACAAACGCTGCCGTATGCCCAGCGGGAGGCCACGCGGCAGCTCGTCGAGCACCGCCGCGAGCTCGAAGCGCTCGACCATTTCTCGTATGCGCCCGTCGAGCTCATCGCCTGGCACCTGGAACAGCCGCGCATGCAACAGCAGGTTCTGGCGCACCGTCAGCTCGCCGTACAGCGAGAAGGCCTGCGACATATACCCCACCCGCCGCCGGGTTGCCATATCGCGCGGATCGATCTCGCGGCCCAGCAACCAGGCCCGCCCTTCGCTGGCGGGCAACAGGCCGGTCAGCATCTTCATGGTGGTCGTCTTGCCGCAGCCGTTGGAGCCCAGAAACCCGAAAATCTCGCCGCGCCGAATGCGGAAGCTGACGTGATCGACCGCCACGAAGTCGCCGAAGCGCATGGTCAGGTCCTGCGCTTCGATCGCGATATCGCCGTCTTCGACCCTCAGCGGCGGGATCTCCACCTCGGCATGGCCACGGCGCTTTTCCGGCGGCAACAGGCGGAGGAAGGCGGACTCCAGCGACTGGCTCCCGGTGCGTTCGAGCATTTCCGCGGGGGTGCCGGTGGCAAGCACCCGGCCGTCGTCCATCGCCACCAGCCAATCGAAGCCTTGCGCTTCGTCCATATAGGCGGTGGCAACGATCACGCTCATGCCCGGGCGGCTGGCGCGGATCCGGCGGATGAGATCCCAGAACTGCGCGCGCGCCAGAGGATCGACCCCTGTGGTCGGCTCATCCAGGATCAACAGATCGGGATCATGGATCAGGGCGCAGCAAAGCCCCAGCTTCTGCTTCATGCCGCCCGACAGCTTGCCCGCCGGCCGCGACAGGAAGTCGTACAGGCCGGTGCTGCGCGTGAGCTCGTCGATCCGCCGTCGCCGCTCGACCTCGCCATGGCCGAACAAACGGCCGAAGAACTGCAGGTTCTCTTCGACCGACAAGGTGGGGTAGAGATTCTTGCCCAGCCCCTGCGGCATATAGGCGATGCGCAGGCAGGCCGCTTCGCGATGGCGGCGATCCGCCATGTCGCCGCCCAGGACCCATACCGTGCCGCTCTGGATTTTGCGCGCGCCCGCGACCAATGCCAGCACACTGGATTTGCCCACGCCGTCGGGGCCGATGAGGCCCACAATCCGGCCCGCCGGAACCTCGAGGGTGACATCCCGCAGCGCATCCTTGCGGCCGTAGCGCAGGCCCACCTCCGTGAGGCGCGCCACCGCATCGGCCGAGTCCAGGCCGCTAGCTTCCACCATGGACCGGCTCCGTGAACCCTCCGGTCAGGCGCTCCGGCCAGGGTACTTGCGGATCCAACCGCAACCAGGCTACGCCCGGCATGCCGGTCTTGACGTGCTCGCGATACCGTTGCAGCAGTTCGGGCGCGATGCTGGCACGCACCCGGAACATGAGTTTCTCGCGCTCCGATGCGGTTTCCACCGTTTTCGGCGTGAATTGTGCGGTGTTGGACACGAACGAAACCTTGGCCGGAACCGGGTATTCCGGCGCCGCATCAAGCACGATGCGCACCTCGCTGCCCAGCGCGATCCGTCCGGCCACGGCTTGCGGCACGAAGAATGTCATGTAGACATCGGAGACGTCGATCAGATTGAAGACCCTGCCGCCGGCCGCCAGCACTTCGCCCGGCTCGGCCAGGCGCAGCTGCACTCGTCCATCGCGCGGCGCCTTGAGGGTATTGTCGGCAATATCGGCAGCGATGCGCGCCACCGATGCCTTGGCCGCCGCCTGGCGCGACTCGGCTCCGGTGCGTTGCGCTTCGGCGGCCTTCACGGCTGCCTCCAGCGCCACCACTTGCGCCTGCGCGGCGGCCAGCACGGCTTCGGCGCTGCTCATATTGGCACGGTCGTCGTCCAGCTCCTGCCGTGACACAGCCCCCTTGACGACCAGCGCTTCCGAACGAGCCAGCCGCCGCTTGACGGCGTTGAGCTCGGCCCGCCGCTGCACGACCAGGGCTTTCTGGGCAGCCACGTCGCTCTGCCGCTGCGCCACCTGCGCATCGGCGGCGGCGATCGCGTGCAGGGCTTCGTCCTGCCGGGCCACGGCTTCGTCGTATTGGGCATTCAGGGTATCGAGCTGCAGGCGCGCCAAGGGCTGGCCGGCGGTCACGAAATCGCCCTCGCGCACCAGGACTTCCTCCACCCGCCCGCCTTGCCGGGCGGCGACGTCGATCTCGATGGCCTCGATCCGGCCATTGCCGCTGACGAAAGCGCCGTCCAGCTCGTCGTCCTGCCAATGGTTCCAGGCCCACCAGGCCGCAAGCACGACAACCGCGACGATGGCAGCCATCAGGAGACGTTTACGCTTGGCTGAAGGTAAGGGCATGAAGCAATGGCCTCCGGAGGTTACGCGGCCACTCGAGCAAGCGGTCACGCTTCATCATAGCAATGCGCCATAGCAGGATGGCGAAGCCTCGGATATCCCGCGCCCGTGCGCAGGCAGTCCGGGCAGCGCTCTCCCGGCTTGGTTCCGCTGGCCGTCCGGAGACTGAGATGGTCTGTTTCAACGGAACAACATACAATTGACGCATCTTTCGGCTTGTTACATATTCGTCATCTCTTCCGCCTGTCACCGCAGTACGACGGCACCCGAGGGAGTCCATGATGCCCACGATTCCGGCCGATTCGCCTCTCCAGGATGCCCGCGGCTCGCAGGCGTTCCATTTATTTGCGCAAGGCCGGCCGGCCGACCGGGTTTT
The DNA here is from genome assembly GCA_023228945.1 of Pigmentiphaga sp. Taxonomy (GTDB): domain Bacteria; phylum Pseudomonadota; class Gammaproteobacteria; order Burkholderiales; family Burkholderiaceae_B; genus Verticiella. The sequence goes on from JALOAI010000012.1 coordinate 86,828, forward strand.
CCAGACCATCACCGCCAGTCAGGTGCCCGCGCACGCACGCTATGAATACTGGACCAGCTCACTGATACGCAACTTCGTGGTGGATCCGCCCGACGAGAACCAAAGGCGGGATTTCCAGGCCCATGTGATCTCGCTGACCACGTTCACGAAAGAAATGCACTACTCCCAATCGGATGCCTTCAGCGGCGTGCGTACCGCCCAGGCGATCCGGGCCGACCCATCCGATGAATTGTCCCTGTTTTATGTGCTCGAAGGCCAACTGGCCGGGCGCTTCGAGACGGAAGACATCATTGCCACCGCGGGCAGCTTCTATCTGTATGATTCGCGGCTGATCCAGCGCATCGCCGTATCGCGCCATCGCCTGATTCAAGTCGACCTGCCGCGCTGCGCCTTCGAGGCCGCGTTCGCCGGCCAGCCGCCGTCGCCGGCGGAAGTCACCCGGGCCCTCGCACTCAGTCGGCTCACGCCGTTGCTGCGCTCCCACCTCGCCCAGTTTCCACAAACGGCGGCCGGAATGAACCCGCTCGAGCAGCAAACCCTGCTGGAGACGACCGAGGCTTTTGCGCTCTCCATCCTCCGAGGGGCAATCGCCAATCTGCTGCCCTCCGGCGACCATCACGAGCGGGCGTTGCTGCTCGCTGCGCAGCGCTATATCCAGCGCCATCTCGATAAACCCGATCTGGCCCCGGCCGAGATCGCCGCCGGCGTAGCCTGCTCACGCGCCACGCTCTATCGCGTCTTCAAGCGCCATGGGTTGGCGATAGCCGCCTATGTTCGCGAACTCCGGCTGCAGCAGCTCTTCCGACTGCTGCAGAATCCCTCCGATCATCGTCCCATCGCGACCCTCGCCCAACGTTGCGGCCTGTACGACACGCCCAACGTCAATCAAATGTTCCGCCGTCGGTTTGGCGCGAGTCCCAGCGACGTACGGGCCCAGCGCCTGCGCTGACCACGCGCCCAAGCGCAAGCCCCGCCGTTTACGGCGAGGTAAGCGAGGCCAACTCTGCCGGAGCCGAAGGCTCCTCCAAATCGTGGCGGAGAAGCTCCGGCCGCAAGGCCGGAGTTCTTCATTCCCGTCGCACGTCATCGTTGAGACCCAGGCATTAGCGCCTGAGACGCCGGCATTACGTCTTTCTCAAGCGATCGGCCTAAGCTTTCTCAATCCTCTCGGCCCCTCATCGCCATGCGCTCGCGCGGCCTTGGGGCGGCCTTTACTCAAGAAAGGCGTTGTCGATGAAACTTGCTCTCACCACCTTGAATCCTTCGGGGGCGAGCGGCCTGCGCTCCTCTCTCGCCAGCGCCGCCATCGCGCTGGCGGCCATGGCGGCGTGCGCGCCGGCCGTCTCGCAAACGCCGTTGCCGGCGTCCGAGGTCGAAGCCCTCCTGCCCCAAATCGAAAGCACGATCCAGGCGGCCATGACGGCCTGGGAAGTGCCGGGCCTGGCCGTTGGCATCGTGGCCGACGATCAATTGGTATACGCCAAGGGTTTCGGCATACGCGAGCACGGCTCGAACAAAGCCGTGGATGCCGAGACCCTGTTCCAGATCGGATCGGCGACCAAAGCCTTTCTGGGCGCAACCGAGGCCATCCTGGTCGACCGTGGCAAGCTGGCCTGGACCGATAAAGTCGTCGATTACTACCCCGAGTTCCGCCTCGCCGACCCCTGGGTCACCCAACAATTCGAGATCGGCGATCTGCTGGCCCAACGCAGTGGGCTCCCGCCCTGGACGCTGACCAGCATGATGCTCTACGACTATCCGCGCACGGACATCATCGCCGCGCTGCAGTTCGTCGCACCGATATCGAGTTTCCGTTCCGACTTCGGGTATCAAAACGCTTTTCATCTCGTGGCCGAGAAAGTCATCGAGCGGGCGGCGGATGCCGAAAGCTGGGAAGCCTTCCTGCAGTCCGAGTTGCTCGACCCCTTGGGCATGTCAGCAAGCAGCTATACCGCGGATGCCATGAGGCAGGCAGCCAACCGCGCGACGGGACATCGCCGGGAAGCGCAGGCAATCATCATCGATCCCTGGGCGCCCTTCCCCTATAACGCGGGCGGAGCGGGCGGCCTGAACTCCAGTGTGAAAGACATGAGCCGCTGGTTGCGGTTCCAGATCAATCAGGGCGAGATCGATGGCAAGCGCATCCTGTCGCCACGGGCATTGCGGGATACCCACCAGCCGCGCATCGCCCTGAGCGGCTTCATGCGGGATCTGCTGCAAACCAGCGAACAGGATGACGTCGCCTACGCCACCGGCTGGCTGGTCCATAACACGCCGCAAGGCAGGATCATCGAACATGGCGGCGCAACCACGGGCTTTACATCCCAGGTGTCGTTCGACCCGGATCGCCGCGTCGGCGTCGTGGTACTCACCAATCTGTCCGTCGATTTTGGCAACGGCGCCGCCTTGCCGATCGGCAAGTCCATCCTCGATCTGTTGCAGGGACGGCCGCCGGTCGATCATGCCGGCGAGGCGCTGGCCGCGCTGTACAAAAACCGCGCGGCGCAGGAGGCGAGCCTGCGGCCCCCCGCAAACCCTCAACCGCCCCGCCCGCTGGAAGACTACGCCGGCACATACACCAGCTCCGTCCTCGGCCCCGTCACGATCGGCCTGGAAGAGGGCAAACTCGCGTTCACGGTGGGACCCCGCGACGCCCGCGTCGCACTCGAACCCTGGTCAGGCGATATCTTCATCGCCAAGGTAGAGCTGCCGGCTCTGGGACCACACCCCTATGTAGAGACAAAGAAGCTCAGATTCTTCGTTGACATGCAAGACAATATCGCGGGTTTCGATTGGAGCGATGACAGCGATGGCTCAGGGCAGCCCCCTTTCAGCCGCCAGGCTCAAGGCCGGGATGCCGGCTAGTCCCGGCCGGCCGCGGCCCCCGGACCGGGGCACGACGCCGGGGGCCCGCCGCGGCTTCCAGCGCCTGAAGGCGGCACGGCGCTGCGGCGGCGCGCGGAACCGGCCCCCCGGCTGGATACGCCGGCACGGCTGCATCGTCATCCTGTCGCTGGGGCCACTCGCTCTGAGCACGCCGGCCTCGGCCACGTGCCAGAACGTGCTGTGCGTGCTGCCAGACAGTTGGTTGCTCCCCGGCCCGTTCCATGCCGTCGACAAGCTCCCCGTACCGCTCGAAGCCTCGAAGGACCGCGATAAAGCCCCGCGTGGCGAAGGTCCCGGCGAGGCCTTCGCGGCGATAACCGGCAGCCACATCCGCAAATCCGACACGGCAGACGAAGACGGCTATGCCATCCGTTCGCTCGGCGCTCAGCTGGGGGCCGTGCGCGAGGTCGTCCCCGATACCTTCGTCGGCTACACCCTGGCCTACCAGGATTCGCGGCAACATGCCAACGATGATCTCTCGCGGGTGGACAGTCGGCTCTATTACGCCGGCCTGGCCATGGAACGTCATTGGGGCGGCTGGCGCCTGCATGGCGTCATCGGCGCCGGTCATGGCCGCCATCGGATCCAACGCGGCCTGCTGGGCGACGACCCATCCGCCGTGGGGCGCAGCCGGGTCGGCTCGTACTATGCGGCACTTGGCTCGGGCCTCTCCTATCGCTTTGAAGACGCCGGCTGGTACCTCGAGCCCGCCGTCGGCATCACCCTGCTGTACGAACGCACGCCAAGCTACCGCGAGCAGGGCCTGGGTGGCCAAAGCCTGCGCGTCAAGCGCAGCGAAGACCTCAAAACGATGCTGGCGCCGGCCATCGCGCTGGGCCGGCGCGTCGAAACACGACAAGCCCACTGGCTCTTCTGGCTTTCGGCAGGGCTCAATCTGTTGCCCGACAACACCTCGAAGACGCGCAGCCATACCGTGGCCGAACCCGGCTTCGAACTGATCGATGTCGCCACGATGCCACGCGCCAGCGGCGACTTCCGGGCCGGCCTGGCGCTGGCCGGCAGCCAGCGCTGGTCGATCCAGGCCGAGTACGCCCTGCAAACCGGCTCGCATTTTCGCAGTCACGGTGGAGCGCTACGCCTGATGCTGACGTTCTGAGCGCCTCCCCACCTTCCGTAGCAGGCCAGGCCGCCCAAGGAAGGCAAGATCACCCGGAGCGATTCGACTCGCCGTTGAATCGCTCCGGCTGTCCCCACGTTATCAGGCCCCAAAGGGGCCAAGGAGCGTCGTCATGTTTCGCTTACCACTCCCGTCCCATATTCTCGGTCTTGCGCTAGCGTCGGTATTGCTGGGCGCGCCGACGCTGGCACAAAGCAGCCCTGCCGATCCCCCAGCCGCCATCCGAGCCGAGGTGATCGAGAGAACCGGACAGGCCCGGGATTCCATCACATTCCATGATGGTACCGCCATGGATTACACCAGCACCGCCGGCAAGCTGCTGTTGCGGGGCGACGATGACGAACCCTTAGCCGAAATGTTCTATGTCGCCTATACCCGGAACGATGGTGATGGCACGATGCGGCCGATTACCTTCCTGTGGGACGGCGGACCCGGCGGCGCCACCACCGCCAGCAACTACCTGGGCCTGGGGCCGCTACGATACTCACCGGCACGCCACAAGCCGCCACTCGCGCCCTACCCCCTCGAACCCAACGAGTACAGCCTGCTCCAGCACAGCGACCTGGTGTTCCTGGACCCCATCGGCACCGGCTACTCACGGGCTCTGGGCAAGGCCCGGGACCGCGACTTCTGGGGCGTGGACTCCGACGCCGACGCCACCTCGCGCGCGATCGCCCGCTATCTCGACAAGCATGATCGCTGGCAATCACCCAAATTCATCCTGGGCCTCTCATACGGCACGACCCGCGCCGCCGTGGTGGCGAACATGCTGCAGAATCGCGGCATCGGGCTCAACGGCGTGCTGCTGTTCGCATCGGCCCTGAACTTCGGTGTCTTCAGCAATGGATTGGACCATCAATTCCTCGTCAACCTGCCCACCATGGCCGCCGTGGCTTGGTACCACGGCAAAACCGCGCATCAGGATAAAAGACTGCCCGAGTTCCTGGAGGAAGTCGGCGAGTTCGCGCGAGGCGACTACGCCCGGGCGCTGTATCAAGGCTACGCGCTGCCGCCGGCGGAGCGCGACGATATCGCGCGACGCCTGTCGAGTTATATCGGCCTGAGCCAGGAGTACCTGCAACAAGCGCACTTGCGGATATCGATCATCCGTTTCCGCAAAGAACTGTTGCGCGACCAAGGGCTCGTCATCGGCCGGATGGACGGGCGCACGCTGATGACGGACTTCGATCATGCCGGCGAGGAGCCCGAGAACGACTACTGGCTGTTCAGCGATTACCTGGTGCCGGTCAATGGCGCCATGCTCGACTTCCTGGCCAACCGCCTGAACTACCGTACCGAACAGCGATACTGGCTCGCCGGCGAAGGCATCATCCAGGCCTGGGATTGGGAGCACCGGATGCCACCGATCGCAGGCATTTCGCAACGTGAGTTCGATGAGCGCAATATCTTTCCTCAGAACACCTGGGTCGCCGGCACGCTGGGCGCGGCCATGCGCGGCAACCCCCACCTGCAGATCCTGCAGGTGAGCGGCTACTACGACTTCGCCACACCATTCGCGATGGCGGATTATGACCTGGCGCACATGACCTTCGATAAGGCCTTGCAGGACAACATCACCACCGTGTACTACGAAGTGGGCCATGCGGCCTTCATGGACGACGACACATTACCGACCCTCGCCCGCGACCTGGCGAAGTTCTATGCCAAGGCCCTGGGCAACAACTAAGGAGAACACCATGTCACGCCTGAACATCAGGGCATCGATCAGCCTGCTGGGGCTGATCCTGGCAGCATCCGCCCCTACGGCCGCGCCAGCCGAGCCAGTGCGCGCCCGCGACCTTGGCATCCCCTTCGTCGGCAGCCCGGGCCCCCACAACGCCATCACCGACGTCAAAGGCGTTACCGTGGGCTATACCACCCTCATCGAAGGCGAAGGCAAGCTGGAGGTCGGCAAGGGCCCGATCCGCACCGGCGTCACCGCCATCCTGCCGCGCGGCAAAACCTATGATCCGGTGTTCGCCGGCTGGTATTCCTTCAATGGCAATGGCGAGATGACGGGCACCACCTGGGTGGAAGAAAGCGGCTTCCTGGAAGGGCCCGTCCTCATCACCAACACTCACAGCGCCGGCGTGGTGCGCGACGCCACCATCTCCTGGCTGACGGACAACGACCTCGTTGGCCCCAAGTTGTTCGAGGATCTGTTCTTCTCGCTACCGGTCGTGGCCGAGACCTACGACGGTATCCTGAACGACATCAACGGCATGCATGTGAAGAAGGAACATGTCTATGCCGCGCTCGACGCCGCCAAGCCCGGCCCCGTTGCCGAGGGCAATGTCGGCGGCGGTACCGGCATGCTGTTGTTCGGCTTCAAGGGCGGCACCGGCACTTCGTCCCGGCAATTGCCCGCGGAGCAAGGCGGCTACACCGTGGGCGCCCTGGTGCAGGGCAACTTCGGCACGCCGGACGGCCTGATGATCGCCGGGACCCCGATGGGCCGCGAGCTCCTGGATATCAACCCCTCCATCAAGCTGATGAACTACCGGCCCGAATCCGGCTCGGTCATCGTCGTCATCGCCACGGATGCCCCCTTGCTGCCGCACCAGCTCAAACGCCTGGCTCGTCGCGTTCCGGTGGGCCTGGCCCGCACCGGCGGCTATGGCGGCAATGGCAGCGGGGAAATCTTCCTCGCCTTCTCCACCGCAAACCCCGGCGCCTTCAGCCGAACGGATAAATCGACGGTACAAATGGCCTCCAACGACACCATGGATCCGCTGTTTGAAGCCACGGCGCATGCCACGGAAGAAGCCGTGATCAACGCCATGATCGCGGCGGAAACCATGGTGGGACGCGATGGGTATACCTTTGCGGCGATTCCGCATGATGCGGTTCGGGAGGTGCTGGAGAAGTACAAGCGGCTTGACGGCGATAAGATCGCACAAGAGTAGGCATACGCGCTGCGGGACGCCCTGTCGAGCACGGGCGCCAACCAGTTATGACGCACTTGAATCAGCCCTAACGCCGACAGCGCTTTCTATGCCCGCTAGGGAACGTAAGAATGACCCATCATTCTTGATAAACGCAGCCCCAGCGCCTTGAGCGGCGTGGCATGGGAGCAGTCGGGGCCCGCGGGGAAAGAAGGCTCATACCCTACGGCTGTAATTACCATGGCCACCGTTCCGGTGCGGTCGAACACAGGCACGCTCAAGGAGTTGAGGCCCGGTATGCGCAAGCCGGAGCCGTGCGCGATGCCGTCGGCGACGATTTGCGCATAGCGCTGATACACCGCTTCCAGCCGTTCGTCGTCGAGCTCGCCGATCTTCTCCAGTTCGGCTCGCACCAGAGGCTCCGATTGCGGCCGCGACAGATGGGCGGCGAATACCATGCCGGTGGAAGATGCCGTTGCCGGCACCTGCAGGCCCGGCCGCAAAGAGATCGAGAATGCGCCTTCGGGCTGGTACCAGCGCACCATAGTGATGGCGTTCTGAAACAACAGCCCGATACCGCAGGTATGGCCGATGTCGTTGGCGTACTCCTGAATGAATGGCTCGACAAGCGACAGCATGTCGCCCTTATGCGCCGCTCGCTGCGCGATCTGATAGGCCAGCAAGCCGAAATCGTAGCGATTGCCATCCACGCGCTTGACCAGCCCGCCATCGACAAGACTGACCAGATAGCGGTGCAGCTTGGCCGACGGGATGCCCGTGGTGGTTTCGATGTCTTTGAGACGCGGCGGATGGTCGTGCGCCAGGATGGCGCCCAGTAGCGTCGTTACGACCTCGACGGCATCGACCCCGCGGCGCGGTTTGGTGGGTTCGGGAGAGGGAGAGGGAGTAACGGCGGACATGACGGGTACGCACGAGGGGCTTTGCAGATACAAAGTCCATGCCTATAATATTTCTGTGCTTCGTAATTAATTACGATCAACGTAATTTTATGTAGAAATCAGGATGTCGTCAACCCTTGGCCGCTCGGCACATCCTGCACGACACGCGCATCCCCATGTGCGGCCCCATTCAGGAGACTTTCATGACGACGGCAACAGCAGAGTTGGCAACCCGGGTCGGCATTACCGTGGAGCCCATCAATGGCTTCATCGGCGCCGAGCTGAAAGGCGTGGATCTATCACGCGCGTTGAGCGACGACGAGTTCGCAGTCATTCACGACGCCTTCGTACGCTACGAAGTCATCGTCATGCGCAACCAGAACATTACCTTCGAGCAACAGATGGCCTTTGGCGAGCGTTTCGGCCAGCTCACGGTCCATCCATTCGCGGCCAATCACGACGACCATCGGGAACTGATCGTGTTCGACAACACGCCCGACAATCCCCCGGTGAGTACCGACTGCTGGCACTCCGACGAAACCTTTCGGGCATGTCCGCCCACGGCAACCATTCTGCGCTGCGTCACAGCGCCCCAGCGTGGCGGGGATACGCTGTTCAGCAGCATGACCGCCGCCTACCGTGGGCTCTCCGAAGACATGCAGCGATACCTGCATACCAAAACAGCTACGCATGATTTCAAGCCGTGGCGCCCCATGTTCAATACCCGCGAACTGCGTGAACGTCTGTGGCAGATCGAGGAAAGATTCCCCACCCCGCACCATCCCGTGATACGAGTGCACCCGGTTACGGGCCGGCGCGTGCTGTTCGTCAACTCCCAGTTCACCAATAGCATCGACGGCCTGAAGCCGGACGAAAGCGCCGCCATCCTCGATTATCTGTATCGGCAGGCAAGCATTCCCGAGTATCAGTTGCGCGTGAAATGGGAGCCCAACATGATGGTCGCCTGGGACAACCGCTCTACCCAACATTACGCGTCCTACGATTACTACCCCCAGCCACGCAAGATGGAGCGGGTTACCACTCAGGGTGAACCTGTGCTGGGGGTGGAGGGCGCCTACGAGCCCGAACGCATCGATGGCAACGGCATGATCATGCCCAAGCCCAAAAAGCCCGCCGGCGGTCGCACGCGGGAGTTCGAGCGCCTCTAAGGCCACTCGGCCACCACCGGTCCGGACCTCTCGCGCAATCGCCTACGCCGTAAGCCGCCCTGGACGCGCGCGCCAGCTTTCCTGATCGGCCTTTAAATTCAACAAGAGCAGGAGGAGATGTCATGAAAATCGTCCATGGAATATTCGTCATTGCGGCGGCTTTGTCCACCGCCTGGACCCCGATGGCGGGAGCGGCCCCGGATTATCCGAGCCGGCCCATCAGCCTGGTGGTGCCGTTTCCCGCCGGCGGCAGCCCCGATGCCTATGCACGGATCATGGCCGAAGGAATGGCCGAACGTCTCGGTACGCCGCTGGTGGTCGAAGCCCGTCCGGGCGCGGGAAGTTCGCTGGGCACCCAGTACGTGGCCAGAAGCCAGCCAGACGGCTACACACTGATGCTGGCCACCTTGAGCTTCGTCACGAGTCCGCTGCTGTACAACAGCGCTTCCTGGGATGCGGCCAATGACTTCGACGGCATTGCGGAAATCGCAACCGCTCCATCGGTGGCGGTGGTGCCCGCCGCCTTTCCCGCCAATACCCTGCAGGAGTTCGTCGACTATGCAAAAAAGCATCCTGGCGAGGTCAACTACCTCATGCCGGGGCGTGGCACCTCGATGCACTTGAATTCCGAACTGCTGCGGCTGGTCGCGGACCTCGATATGGTCGCTGTGCCATATCAAGGTGTACCGCCTGGGCTTCCAGACCTGATGTCGGGACGCTTGTCCATGACGATGTCGCCCATGTCTCTCGTGGGCCCGCACATCAAAACGGGCGCCTTGAAAGCGCTCGCGGTTGCCGCCCCTCAGCGTCTTCAGGAGATCCCGGATATTCCCACATTCGCCGAAACCGGATTCGCCGATGCGGAAGTGGTGTCCTGGTACACCATCGTGGCGCCGGCCGGCACTCCTCCCGATGTTATCGACAAGCTCAACCAAGCAGCGAACGATACGTTACGGGATCCAAAAGTGGTCGAGAAGCTGGTGAACATCGGCGGCATCGTTTCCGATCCTAAAACCCCTCAAGAAGTCGATGCCTTGCTGGTTTCGGAGGCCGACCGCTGGCGCGAGCTGTTCCCAAAAATGAACATCCAGGCGGAATAACACTCGCAGTCTGCCGGGTGTCTTGACCACGGGCCAAAGCGCAAGCCCCGCCCAGCTCGCGGCCGGGAGGCCGGAGTTCTTCACCGGCGGCAGCACGGCCGCCGCCGCTAGCCGAGCCGATGATACGTGTGGGGGAGGGCTCGCCTTGCCATGCGCCGACACAGCGGCCGGTCGCCTTCAGACCCTAGCCAAATCATGAATAAATATAATTAATTATTGAAATATGATCATTTTACTTCAACAATAAGACCTCCTACCATGCCCTCTTTGCAATCCGGAACAGGGCATTTTCATGGTCACCACGCACAATCTCGGCTTTCCCCGCATCGGCGCCCGGCGCGAACTGAAGTTCGCACTCGAGGCCTACTGGAAAGATCAATCCACCCGTGATGAGCTCAAGGCCGTGGGTGCCCAGCTCCGGCAACGCCACTGGGCCAGCCAGGCGGCGCTCGATCTGGTGCCGGTGGGCGATTTTTCCTTCTACGATCAAGTGCTGGACTTGAGCTTCACCCTGGGCAACCTGCCGGAACGGGTGCAGGGCTTTCATGGCGATGCGCTGGACAATTACTTCCGCGTGGCGCGCGGCCGCTCGGCCCACTCCGCCGAGGAACATGGTGCTTGCTGCGGCGGCGTGGCGGCGGGCGAGATGACCAAGTGGTTCGACACCAACTATCACTACATCGTCCCGGAGTTCACCGCGGATACCCGCTTTCAGCTCGATCCGTCGCGCTTGCTGGAACAATTGGGCGAAGCCCGCCAGCAAGGCGTCAAGGCCAAGCCTGTTATCGTCGGCCCCGTCACCTACCTGGCGATCGGCAAGGCCAAGGACGGTTCGAACCGGCTGGGGCTGCTGCCGCACCTGCTGCCGGTATACGTGGAGTTGCTCGACACGCTGGCCAGCCAGGGCGTTGAATGGGTCCAGATCGACGAGCCGCTGCTGGTGACCGAACTGGATGACGAATGGCGCGAAGCCTTCCGCATCGCCTATGGCCAGCTCAAGGACTGCCGCGTCAAGCTGCTACTCGCCAGCTACTTCGGCGAATTGCAAGAGAACCGCGAGCTTGCCGCCTCCCTGCCGGTGGCCGGCCTGCATATCGACGCCATCAACGGCCGCGATGATGTCGCTCCCCTGGTCGATGCGCTCGAGTCGCAACAGGTCTTGTCGCTGGGCGTGATCGATGGCCGGAACATCTGGAAGACCGATCTCAATGCCCTGCTCGATTGGCTGGAGCCGATCGCGCAACGCCTGGGTGACCGCCTGTGGCTGGCGCCCTCTTGCTCCCTCTTGCATGTGCCCGTGGATCTGGCCAGCGAACAAAAGCTGGACGCCGAGGTCCGCTCATGGCTGGCCTTCGCCCTGCAGAAGCTGGAAGAGCTGGAAGTGGTGGCCACCGCCCTCAACCACGGACGTCAGGCCGTGGCCAAGCACCTCGCCGACAATCAGGCCGCATTGGATGCGCGCCGGGCCTCGACGCGCGTGCACCATCCCGCCGTGCAGGCGGCGGTAGCCCGCATCGACGCGCAACTGGGCCGGCGCCAGAGCCCCTATGCCGAGCGGGCACGCCTCCAGGCCGAACTGCTCAAGCTGCCGGCCTACCCCACCACCACCATTGGCTCGTTCCCGCAGACCACCGAGATCCGCCAGGCACGCAGTCGCTTCAAGGCCGGAGAGATCGACGAAGCCGCTTACAGAATGGCCATGCGCGCCGAGATCCAGCGCTGCGTGCGCGAACAAGAGGAGCTGGGCCTGGACGTTCTCGTGCACGGCGAAGCCGAGCGCAACGATATGGTGGAATATTTCGGCGAGCAGCTGGAAGGCTATGTGTTCAGCCAGTTCGGCTGGGTGCAATCCTATGGTTCGCGCTGCGTCAAGCCGCCCATCCTGTTTGGCGACATCAGCCGGCGCAAGGCGATGACGGTGGAGTGGATCACCTACGCTCAGTCGCTGACGAACAAGCCCATGAAAGGCATGCTGACCGGCCCAGTCACGATCCTGAACTGGTCGTTCGTGCGCGACGATCAGCCGCGGTCGGCGTCGTGCAAACAGCTGGCGCTGGCGATCCGCGACGAGGTGCTGGACCTGGAGCGCGCCGGCGTGCACGTGATCCAGATCGACGAGGCGGCGCTGCGCGAGGGCCTGCCCCTGCGCCGCTCGCAATGGCGGCACTATCTCGATTGGGCCGTGGAATCCTTCCGCATCACCGCCAATGGCGTGAAGGACGACACCCAGATCCATACCCATATGTGCTATTCGGAGTTCAACGACATCATCGACTCCATCGCCGGCATGGATGCGGACGTGATTACCATCGAAACGTCGCGCTCCGACATGGAACTGCTCGATGCCTTCGACGACTTCAAGTATCCCAACGAGATCGGACCGGGTGTTTACGACATCCACTCGCCCAACATACCGACGGAAAGCCACATCGTCGCCCTGATGCGCAAGGCGGCGGAGAGGATTCCGGCCGAGCGGCTGTGGGTCAATCCGGATTGCGGGCTGAAGACCCGCCAATGGGCCGAAGTGCTGCCGGCGCTACGGCAGATGGTGGCGGCGGCGCGGACGTTGCGGGCGCAGTAAGCCCGCGCGCTCCCGGCGGCGAGACGTCGGACACCAACGTCTCCATGAGAGTTTGACACTGTCGCTTTCTCCTCCTAGAATGGTTTGTGGGCAAACTAAATGGCCGCCCCGCAAAGGAGGAGACATATGCGTATCTCAAGAAGATCCGCCCTGGCGTCGGCCTGGGCGGGCGCTCTCATGATCGCCTTGACCGGCCTTCCGGCCATGGCGAGCGATAACTATCCCGCCAAGCCGGTCCGGGTCGTCGTGCCGTATGCCCCGGGGGGCACGGGTGATCTCGTCTTCCGGCTGATCACCGATCCGCTCGGCGCCCGTCTGGGGCAGCCTTTCGTCATGGATTACCATGCCGGCGCCGGCGGCACGATAGGCGTCAACGCCGTCGCCCAAGCCACGCCCGACGGCTACAGCATCGGCGTGGGCAGCAGCGACGCCGTCGCGCTAGCTCCGCATTTCTATCAAAAACTGGGCTACTCGCCGCTCACCGACCTGGCGCCGATCGCCATCGTGGCCGAGATGCCGCTGGTGCTCGTGGTACGGTCCGACTCGCCTTTTCGCACGTTGGCGGAGTTCTTGCAGGCTGCCGGCGCCAAGCCTGGCACCATCAGTTACGGCACGCCCGGACACGGGTCATCTCCCCACATCATGGGAGAGCTGCTATCCCGCAATGCGGGCGTCGAGCTGACCCATGTTCCCTACAAAGGCACCGGCCCCGCCATCCAGGATCTGCTGGGCGGGCACATCGACGCCATCGTGGTTTCCGGCTTCGACTCGGTGCCGATGGAGAAAGCGGGCCGCATCCATCCGCTGGCAGTCACCGGCGGGCAGCGCTACCCGCTGCTGGCGCAGACCCCAACCTTCCAGGAATCGGGCATCGAGGGGCTGAACGATCTGCGTGTGTGGTTCGGACTCTTTGCGCCGTCGGCGACACCCGACGCCATCATCGGCCGCCTGTCCACTGAAATCGACAGCATCATCTCGACCCCGGAATTCATCGACCGCGCGGCCGAGCTGGGTTTCGTTCCGGTTCGCGCCACCCCGGGAGAAGTCCGGCAGCGCGTGCAGGACGACGTGCGACACTTTGCCGACATGATACGCACCACTGGCGTCAGGCCTGACTGATCTCGCCCCGAGGCCTGAAGAGGCAAGGCAGGCCGCTCCCTTTCCGCTCCACGACGACGAGCCAGAGCCCCAATGATCGATGATATCTTCATCTTCGACAATGTCATTCATCTGTCCGACATGTCGACCCCCAATCTGCGCGACGACATCCCCGATGCCAAAGCGACCCGCGATCGCATCGTGCGCCAGATCAGCGGCCTGCGCTGGCCTGGGCCGCCACCCCGGCCCGACCCCGACTTCGACTGGACCCAGCGCTGGGAAGTGGAGGACATGTACGAACTGGTGTTCAAAGGTTCTCCCACCGACATGGCGATGGCCCAGGTCGTGCCGATGTTCGACTGGTTCAAGGAATGGGAGTCACCCATCACTTTGCAGTATGCGATGGCAAAAGCCTATCCCGAGCGTGTCATGTTCTGTGGTGGCGTGGACCCGCGTTATCGCGGGCTCGACGATGCCCTTGAACAGATCGATTACCAGGCTCGGGAAATGGGAGCCCGATCGTTCAAGTTCTACAACGCGCACGAACGGCTCGAAGACTGCTGGCGGTGCGACGACGAGAAGCTCGCCTATCCGATGTACGAACGGGCGCTCGCCGCAGGCGTGGACGTCCTGCAGTTCCACAAGGGAAATCCATGGGGCCAGCAGAACATGGAAAAGCTCAGCCCCGTGGATCTGCAGGCGCCGGCACGAGACTTCCCCCAGATCACGTTCATCGTGCACCACCTCGCACTGCCGTACTTTGAAGAGATGGTGTCGATCGCCGCGCGCTTTCCCAATGTCTATCTATCGATGGCGGGCTACATGTCGTTCTACCGCTTCGCGCCTCGCCGCGTCCAGGAGTACACCGGAAGATTGCTGCAGGCCTGCGGCGCCGAGAAACTGCTCTGGGGCTCGGAAGCCGCCCTCGCCGGCGGCCCCACGCCTTCGCTCGAGGCCTTCATGTCGCTCGAGATTCCCGACGATCTGCGCAACGGCTATGGCTATCCCCAGATTACGCGGGCCGACAAAAAGAAAATCCTCGGCGAAAACTTCGCGCGCTTGATGCACGTCGACATCGTCGCCAAGCAGCAAGAGCTGGCGGCCCTCGGCCGCGAAAGCCGGGCATGAGCGCGCGGAGCCGTCTCAAGCGCGAATCCTCCCTCGGGGAGGAGGTCGCGCAGCGACTGGAGGGCAGCCCATCCGCCGCGCGGAGCCGTCTCAAGCGCGAATCCTCCCTCGGGGAGGAAGTCGCGCAGCGACTGGAGGGCAGCCCATCCGCCGCGCCGAGCCGCCTCAAGCGCGAATCCTCCCTCGGGGAGGCAGTCGCGTGGTCTGCTTCCCTCCTGCGCCGGATCGACTCGCTGAACCGGATCATCCGTTCCCATGCCGGGGGCCTGGAACTCGTGGAGCTCACTCCCGAGGGCGAGGCCGTGGTGCGCTACACCGGTATGTGCGCCGGCTGCGACTATCGGCCATCCACTACCGCGGGCACTGTCGAGCCCGCCTTGCTCGACGTGCCTGGCGTGCGCCGCGTCACGGTGCTGGGCAGCCGGATCGATGAGGATGCCCTGGCAACACTGCGCGTCACGCTGCGCGACGCAGGCGCGCCACAACGAGCCGTCCGGCTCACGCGCAGAATGGAAGGCCTCGAACCATGAAACTCGCCAGCTATCGCCTCTTCGAGCACGACGGGAGCCGGATCGGCGCTCTTTGCCAATCCAGTGAAGGCGCAGCCCTGATCGATCTCCGTCGCGCCTATGCGTCTTTCCTGAGTCAAGGCGGGCGCGAGCCGCGCGCGGAGGTCGTCGCTCGGGCGCGCATCCCAGCCTCCTTGTTGGAACTGCTTCAGGCCGGTCCCGCAGGCCTGGAAGCCGCCCGTCAAGCGCTTCTCCATGTTCAGGCGCGCTTGGCCGACGGCATACCCGCCACTTTGCTCGCGGCACAGGGCCTCCTGCACAGGGTATCCGACGTTGAATTGTTGGCGCCAATTCCCCGGCCAGGCAAGATCGTGTCAGTGGGCGCCAACTACCAAGAACATGTCCAGGAAGGCCGCGACAGCGGCGTTCTGGGCCTCTTGCCCAGCTATCCTCCCGCCTTCCTGAAGATGCCTTCAGCGGTGGTGGGGCCCGAGACGGCCATTGTCTTTCCGTCGTACGGCGAAGAGCTCGACTACGAGGTGGAGCTCGCCATCGTTATCGGCCAATATTGCCAGGACGTCGAGCCCTCCCGCTGGCGCGAGGTGGTGGCGGGCTATACCATCATCAACGATCTCGGCCTGCGCGACACGATCCTGCGGGAAAAGGACACCGGCATCATCGTGCTTGGCAAGAACTTCCCCGGCGCTTGTCCGATGGGCCCCTTTCTAGTCACCGCCGACGAGCTTCCCGATCCCGACGACCTGCCCCTGCGATTGAAAGTCAATGGCGAGGTGCGGCAACAGGATCGTACGTCGAGCATGGTGCACGATTGTGGCACGGTGGTCTCCTATTGGTCGCGGCTGGGCCTCGAACCCGGCGACGTGCTGACCACCGGCACTCCCGGCGGCAGCGCGGGCTTCGGGCGACGCCACCCCGATCGTCTGCTCAGGCCCGGCGATGTGATCGAGGCTGAGATCGAAGGCATCGGCTGCCTTCGCAACACCATCACGGCTGGCCGCCCCGCTACAGACTGATCTGTACGACTTTATCGAGCAGTGCGCGCAAGGTTTGGATCTCGCCGGACGTCATGCCCGCTGTAATTCCCGCTTCCCGCTCGAGGACGTACTCGCGCAGCGCTATCAACTGACGGCGGCCCTTGGGCGTGATGCGGAGTTCATAAGCCCGTTTGTCGGCCTCGGACGGCCGACGTTCGACGAGCTCCAACGATTCCAGCCGTGCGATGATGGGGACCAGCGTGGATTTGTCCAGGCCAATGGCCGTTGCAAGCCGGTTCTGCCCGACGCCGGGATTCTGGGACAACAGCTCCAGCACTTCAAAGCTGCCCGGCGAGAAGCTGACACCCTCGACTTTCACGACGAAGCCCTTGAACGCCATCAGTTGGGCCAGCCGCAATTGACGGCCCACCAAGGTGGGCAGGATGCCCAGTGCAAGAGGCTCATCCTGCTCCGGCGCCTCGCTTGGCGTCGACCCCACGATCTTGGCAGTGCTTCGACTCATACCCAGGTTTCCATTCAACACAATGGCATTCCCGGCCGGGAACGAACCACCTCGCCATTGTAGAGGGAGACCTGGCAACCGCTCACCCGGGGATGCTCCGCCCGGCGGCCTCCGGTATCAGCAGCTATCCCAGCGCACGTGCGGATCCACCGGATACTCGTAAGGCTCATCGCACAGAAAATTGACGGTATTGGCCAGCCCTTCCCACGAATCTTGCACGCCATGGCCGAGTCCCTCGAAGATGAGTAGGCGGCCATCGGGCGCCAGCTCCAACTGACGGTACGCTTCGGACACAGGCGTGGAGAGGTCGAGGAACCCGGAGAGAATGAGCGTGGGGACTCCGGGCAGTAGACCGTCGCGCCGCTGGGTGCCCGGCGGCGTGGCAGGCCATGCCAGGCAGTCGTGGATCAGCGCATTATGCAACAGGGTGGAGCGATCGAAAGGCCAGAACTCCGCGTCGTCGATGGTAGCCGCGGCGGACGCGAGGGCCTCGGTGCGATCCGCCTGCGGCGTCGCGGAATCACCCCAGGGAGCAAGCATGTCCGAGCAGACCGTAGCGCGGTGCAGACCGACGCTGAATTCGCGGACATCGACCGCCGTCGTTTCGCGTAGATGCTCTTCGATCCAGCCTGCCAACGCACGTCGATCACCCGCTGCCGCCTCCTGAAGAGCCAGGAACAGTTCCGAAGGCGAGGGCTCCTCGCCTTCCCATGCCACCAACATGTCGTACACCGCGATAGGCTTGGGCTCGAGGGCCACCGCAGCCGCCAGCACCTCCATCGGATCCTCCGGGCATGCTTCATCCTCACAAATCGCTTCGAGGAAGTCCGGCATGGCGCGCAGCGCGGGTCGGCTGAAAGCATCCAGGCCAGTGTGCGGTACCGGAGAATCAAGCACGAGCCGCGCCACCCGATTGGGATGGGTGGTCGCGTAAGCGCTGGCGACATACGTGCCGTAAGAAATTCCGTTCAAGGTCCAGGCTTCAGCGCCAAGCGCCTGGCGCAGGAGCTCGAGGTCGGCTACCGTAGCCGATGTGGCGTAGAAGCGCCGGTTTTCGCCAAGAACCTCCACACATTGCGCGAGGGCAGACGCCGAGCCCGGCAGAATGTCACTGAACCCGGTTTCCGCCTGCAAGCCAGGGCAGTCGATCGCTGTAGCACCGGTGCCGCGAGTGTCTAAACCCACCCACAAATAAGCCTCGGCCAGCGCCGGCGGCATCTCTTCGCGAAAATCCTGAACCAGGCCGGCACCCGCCCCGCCGGGGCCGCCATCCAGCCACAAGGCCACGCCGCGCGGCGCCTCGGTATTGCGCTGCATCGTCACGGCAAGGCGCAGTGTTTCGCCCTCGGGATTGGCGTGGTCCAGCGGCACTTCGAGATAGCCGCAGCGCAGGTCGGGCGCGTCGGGGCAGTCGACGACATCCATCAGACGGGGGAATGGCGGCACGGGATCGGGTTCCGGTGCGGTTGCGTCGTCCCCGCCACAGGAGGCCAGGAGCAAGCCGAGCAACATGGCGCCGGAACCCCGGCGCAAATATAGAAAGCGTGGGGCTTCGCCGGGCATTGGATACTCCTGTAACGGAAAAGGCAACGCTGAATCATGCCCTGGATGGGCGTTGGCGTAAACCTGGGCCCAGCGGTCGTGGCCGCCTCCCTTTCGCGGCCACCCGCCGCGTCTTGGCCTTCGACCTCAGCAACTCTCCCAACGCACCTCCGGATCCACCGGATACTCGTAAGGCTCATCGCACAGGAAATTGACGGTGTTGGTCAGCCCCCTCCACGCACCTTGCACGCCGTGGCCCACATCGTCGATGATGACTAGACGGCCTCCCGGCGCGAGCTCTTCTTGACGGAAGGCTTCGGGCAGCGGCGTCGACAAGTCGAGAAAACCCGCGAGGATGAGCGTCGGGAGATCGGGGAGCAAGCCGTCGCGCCGCTGGGTACCCGGCGAGGTGGGGGGCCACGCCAGGCAATCATGGATCAGAACGTTATCGAGCATGGTGGCGCGGTCGAACGGCCAGAACTCCGCCTCGTCGATGACCGACGCCGCGGCTTGGAGCGCCGCGAGGCGGCCCGCCAGCGGCGTCGCGGAGTCGCCCCAGGGGGCGATCATGTCGGAGCAAAGCGTGGCACGGTGCAGACCGGTGCTGAACTGGCGAACGCCCGGCCTCGTCGTATTTTGCTGGTATGCACGGATCAAGCCGGCCAGTGCGCTGCGATCACCGACAGCCGCCGCCTGCAAGGCCTGGAATAGCGCCGTCGCTGAGGGATTGACGCCATTCCATCCCGTCAGCATGTCGTAAAGCTCGATGGGCTTGGGTTCAAGCGAGGCCGCTGCCGCCAGGACCGCCATGGGATCCTGGGGACACTCCTCGTCCATGCAATGGGCCTCGATCACGAACGGCAGCATCCTCAGCGCCGGCCGGCTGAAGGAATCCAGCCCGGTGTGCGGCACCGGCGAGTCGAGCACGATGCGTGACACCCGTTCAGGATGGGTGGTGGCGTAAGCGCTGGCCGTATAGGTGCCGTATGAGATGCCGTTAAGAACCCAGGTTTCGGCCCCCAGTGCCTGGCGCAAAAGCTCAAGGTCGGCCACGGTGGCGGAGCTGGAATAGAACTGCCGGTCTTCTCCGAGGACGTCGATGCATTCCGCCAGGGCGGCGGGCGACCCCGGCCGGATATCGCTGAAACCGGTTTCAGCCTGCAGGGTGGGACAATCGATGGCGGTTTCGCCCGTGCCGCGGAAATCGAGCCCCACCCAGCGATAGGCTTCCGCCAAGGCCGGCGGCATTCTGGAGCCGAAGGACCGAAGCATTCTGCGGCCCGCTCCGCCGGGCCCCCCATCCAGCCAGAGCGCCACGCCGCGCGGCGCATCGGTATTGCGCTGCATCGTCACCGCAAGCCGCAGGGTTTCGCCGCGGGGCTGGGCATGATCCAGTGGAACCTCGAGATAAGCACAAAGCAGCTCGGGAGCGTCAGCGCAGTCGGTGATGTCAACGAGGCTGGGCGGCGGCGGGGGTACGGGCTCGGGGTCAGTCGTATCGTCTCCTCCACAGGCGGCCAGAAAAAGGGCCAGCAAACCAGCGCCGATACTGCGCTGCACGAACCTCGAGCCGGAAATTGCGACAGACATCGGCACTCCAGTAACGCCCACGGAAGAAGGTCGCATCATGCACTCACTAACCTGTCTAGGCAATTCCAAATGGGCCTCGGCCGGCCTGAAGTCACACCATCGCTCATGCCAATAATGATGGCGGCGGTCCCGTCCGCCTTAACGGTTTGCGGCATTGCCAGCCACCACCTTCGGAACGTCGATCTCAATCCAGCTTCACCCCAGACTCGCGGATGATCTTGCCCCATTTCGTGGTCTCGTCCGCCACGAAGCGCTGCGCCTCGGCCGGCGTGGCGCTGGGCTGAATGCGCGCTCCGGCGCGGGCCAGGACTTCGCGCACTTCGGGCTTGGCCAGCGCCGCATTCAAGGCCTGATGCAACTTATCCACCACGGGCTGCGGCGTGGCCGTCGGCACGAACAGGCCTTGCCAGGCGCTGGATAGCGATCCCAGGCCGGCCTGGGCCGCCGTGGGCACGCCCGGCAACTCGCTCAGCGGTTCGTCGCCGGAAACGGCGATCGCCTTGAGCTTGCCACCCTGGATCTGCGATACCGCGCTACCCACATTCAGCAAACCGATATGCACTTCGCCGGCGATCAGGGCGGTTATCCCCGGCCCCGCGCCGCCGCTATAGGGAATGGGCGTCATCTGGATACTGTTGCGTTTCTCGAGCTGGATCATGTCGAAGTGCGGCCCGCTGGCAACGCCCGGCAGCCAGTAATTGATCTTGCCGGGATTGGCTTTGCCGTAGGCGATCAGCTCCGCGCCGGTGTCGGGTACGAACTTGGTGCTGGCCACCAGCACGGCCGGAGTCAGGCCCACCATGCCCACCGCACGCAAGTCTTGCGACGGTACGATCTTCAGCACCTTGGCGTAGCTGGTTTCGTTCATGGCATTGGTGGAAACGTTGCCGAGCAAGACGGTATAGCCGTCGGGCTCGGCATTGGCGACGTAGTCGAGCGCGATATTGCCGGCCGCACCCGGCCGGTTCTCCACCACCACCGGCGAACCAAGAATGTGCTGCATTTCTTGCGCCACGGGGCGGGCGATGGCGTCGCTCGCGCCGCCCGGCGCAAAGGGCACGACCAGTCGGATGGGGCGGTCGGGGAAGGTACTGGCGTGGGCCAGACAGCTCGAGGCGGCAAGCACGCCAGCGGCGATCATTCGGGTGCAGAGGTTCATCATGTGTGTCTCCTGAAAAATTATCGTCGGTCAAAGGGTCAGGGTCGGGATGCCGTTGCCGTCGTTGGCGGCAAGGCGGCCCAGAATCCGGCGCAGGCGGCGGCCAGGCGTTCGGGACATTCCAGCGCCGATTGATGAGCCGCGGGATCGAGCAGGGTCCAGGCGGCATTGGGCAGGCCGCGCCGCAGTTCCAGACAGAGTTCGGGCGCGATCGCTTCGTCCTGGGCGCCGCTCACCACCAGGGCGGGCGTACGGATATCGGCCAGGCAATCGGCGAAGTCCAGGCCGGCGATAGCGGCCGCACAGCCCATGTAGCCGTCCACGCGTATAGCGGCGGCGCGTGCCGTCCAGTGGGCCAGCAGCTCGGGGCGGGCCGCTTGCGCCGCCGGCGTCAGCCAGCGTTGTACCGCGGGCTCGGCCAACGCTTGCAAGCCTTGCCGACGGGCCATGGCGATGCGCTCGTGCCAGACCCGGGGCGCCGGCTGGCGCGCGGCGGTGTGCGCCAGCACCAGGGACGCCAGCCGCCCCCCATGGGCCAGGCCCAGTTGCTGGCCGATCATGCCGCCGATCGACGTGCCCACGAAATGCACCCGCTCGATGGCCAGGGCATCCAGCAAGGCCACCGCATCGTCGGCCAGCATGGCCAGGGTGTAGGGGGCCGGCGTCGCCGAGCTGCCACCATGGCCGCGCAGATCGTAGCGCAGGATGCGGTGGGCGCCCGCCAGCCGGGCCACGACGTCGTCCCAAAGGCTCAGGTCGGCCAGCAGGCCATGCGCCAGCATCACGACCGGCCCGTCGCCACCGCCGTCGAGGCGGTAGGCGATGTGCCGATCCGGCAAGGACACGATTCCCTCCCCAAGGGAGGATTCGCGCTTGGGGCGGCCCGGCGCACTGACGGTGCCCTCCGGTCGCTGCGCGACTTCCTCCCCAAGGGAGGATTCGTGCTTGGGGCGGCCCAGCGCACTCATGCCACCGCCTCCGGCTGCGCGGGGCGCGAGCGGGCGATGGCGGCGTTCACGCGCGGCATGACCTCTTCGGCCATCAGTTGCATGGAACGCTTGCCCAGCGCGGGGTCGAGCCAGTCGTGGCAGGCATAGAGCAAGGTGCCGAAGTCGCCCACCTGATCGCGGAAGGCCAGCAGTTGATCGACCACGCTATTCACGCTGCCGGCGATCACCAGTTCGCGGGTGAGGTAGTCCGGCGTGATCTCGGCATCGGCCTGCGAGGGATCGTGCTTGAACAGATTGGCGCGCCCGCCGCCCACGAGCTTACGCGCCAGCTGGCGGAAGTAGAAATGGTAGGGGCCTTCGGCGCTGCGGCCGTAGCGCTGGGCCACCGCGTCGTCGTCGGCCACGAAGATCGATTTGGCGATGCGCCATTCGGCCGGTTCGGCGCGAGCGCCCACCGCCTCGCGGCCTTCCGCGTACTTGGGCCAATGGGTGCGCACCCATTGCGGCAGCAGGAAGTTGGCCGAGATCGCCTGCCAGCCGCGCTTGGCCATTTCGGCCACGCCTTGCGAATAGGGCGCCACGGCGGTGCCGACCACCAGGGGATGGGGCCGCTGGTAGGGCTTGAGGATGCTGCCCTGGCCGATCTCGGGGATCATAGTCTTGCGCGTGCTCACCCGGAAGAACTCACCTTCCAGATCGTAGGGCGCCTCGCCGGCCCAGATCTGGAGCACCATGTTGATGCATTCGAGGAACATCGCGTTGCGGTTCTGATCGAGATTGCCGAAGACTTCGGCATCGGACATCAGGCCGCCGGGGCTGATGCCCAGGATGAAGCGGCCCCGCAGGATGTGATCGAGCATCGCGGCCTGCGCGGCCACGGCGGCGGGATGGGTGTTGGGCAGGTTGAGGGTGCCGGTGCCCAGCACGATGTCGCGGGTGTCGTGGGCCAGGCTGGCCAGGAACATCAGGCTGGAGGTGACGTTCTCGGCCAGGTCGGTGATGTGTTCGCCGACGAAGGCTTCGCAAAAGCCCAGACGGTCGGCCAGCAGGATGGCCTCGCGGTCTTCGGCCAGGGTCTGGCTGGCCGAGCGACCAGGAGGGTGCAGCGGCATCATGAAGGTGCCCAAGCGCATGGCGGTGTCCTCGATGGGAAAAGACGGTTCAGGCCACGCCGGCGCCCAGGGGCAGCGGCGGGCTGATGTGGTGGGGGCGCACGCTGAGATAGCGCCCGCCGCCGAACACCAGCGGCCGGCGCTCGGTGCGCTCCAGGCGTTCGACGTGACCGATGAAAACGCGGTGGTCGCCGCCGGCGTGAGTCTCCAGCAGGCGGCATTCGAGCCAGGCCACGCAGCCCTCCAGCAGCGGCAGGCCAGCCAGGCCCTCGCGCCAGCCGCTGGCGCCGAACTTGTCGCCGCGGCGGGCAAAGCGCGTCGAGACGTCGAGCTGATCTTCGGCCAGGATGTTGACGGCGAAATGCGAGGCGGCGCGAAACGCGGCATGGCTGGGGGCGGCGCTCGCCTGGCTCCACAGCACCAGCGGCGGATCGAGCGAGACCGAGCTGAAGGAGTTGACCGTCAGGCCATGCGGCGCGCCGTCGGCATCCCGCGTGGTGATCACGGTCACCCCGGTCACGAAGCTGCCCAGGGCATCGCGCAGCGTCCGGCTATCGAAAGCGGCCATCACGTCAATCCTCCACGACTTCAACGCTACCCGAGCGCGCGGAGCGGAACACCGCTTCGAGGGCACTGATGTTGGCCAGCATCTGCTCGCGCGGCACGGGATACGGCGCCACCCTCCGGGCGGCAGCGGCAAAGGCCTCAAGGTTGAGCAGGGCCGCGGGCGCTGGCGGATAGTCGGTGATCTGCGGCGAAGCGCCGCGCCGCGACACGGTCAGCGTCCAGCCTTCGGGGCTCTCGGGGTGGGCTTTATCGCGCACCTCGGCCCAGCCGGCGGAACCGTAGACCGCAAAGCGCCCGGCGAACGGCGTGGCCAGCATGGCGCTGATCAAGGCGTGCCCGCCGCGGCGGAACGACGCCATCACCGCCAGGGTGTCGCCATTGGTGAGCGGGCTGCCCAACTGGCGCACGCTGGCCAGCACGCTCTCGGCCTCGCCGAACACCGCCACCGACAAGTCCAGCAAATGAATGCCGGTGGCAGTCATGGGGCCAGCCGGCGCTTCCTGGCCCGACAATCGCCAGTTATCGGCGGCCAGGGCCAGGAATTTATCCTGGCTGAAGTTGGCCTCCACCTGCAGCGGCGTGCCCAGCTCGCCGGCGCTTAGCAGGCGCAGCACTTCCACGATGGGCGGCTCGAAGCGCTTCTCGTGGCCCACCGCCAGGGTCACCCCGGCGCGCTCGACGGCGTCCAGGGCGCGCCGGGCGTCGGCGCGGGTCAGCGCCAGCGGCTTCTCGCAGAATACGTGGCGGCCGGCCGCCGCCACCGCCACCACCTGCTGGGCGTGCTGGGTGTGGGGCGTGCACAGCACCACCGCCTCGACCCCCGGGTCGGCCAGAGCGTTCTCGAGCCGGGCGGAAAAGCGCAGGCCGCGCTCGCGGGCAAAGGCTTCGGCCGCCGGATCGACGTCGACCACGTGGACGACCTCGAGCCGCGGACTCTGCCGGACCTGGTCGACCAGGACGCGGCCCCACCAGCCCAGGCCGATCACGGCCAGTCTGAGTGCTTGCATGATGCTGCGCTCCGCCGGATCAGATGCGATGGCCGACGCCGTCGACGATGCTCTTGGCGCTGATCATTTCCGAGTCTTCGAGAACGTAGGTACTGTGCGGCACATTGGGCGGGATCAACACCGCCTGGCCGGGCCCGACCTCGAAGACTTCGCCGTCGAGGGTGACCCGGCTGCGGCCCGACAGACAGATGGCGATCTGTTCGTGCGGATGCGAGTGCTCTTGCGCGCCTTCGCCGGCCTTGTACTTGAGGATGCCGATCTCGATGTGCTCGCCGGTGATGAGCTTGCCGAAGGCGGTGGAGTGCTTGGGCGTGACGAACTCGTCGCGCACGTCGCTGAGGTTGATGATGGCCATGGAAGTCTCCTTGAAAAGTGTGCGGCTCAGGCCCGAGGGGGAATGACGGGCAGGCGCAGGTATGACGCCGTGTCGCCGCCCGTGTACAGCGTGATGGTGTTGTCGAACACCGCGGCCGGGCGGTCGGCGGGCTCGCCGTGCGTCATACCGCCCGTCCCTCGCGTGGCGTAATAGAACTGCTGGCCGAAGTCGGCGATCTCGCCCTGGTACTCATAGTCGCAGCCGCGAACCGAGAGGCCGACACTCCAGCCGGCGGGCAGCACCACGCAGGTCGGCAGGATTTCGATGTCGAGCATCACGATCTCGCCCGGCGTGAGCGGCTCCTCGCGATCGTGCGGATGGTAGGGCTGCCAGGGCTGGCTGCGCTCGGGGTCGAGGCGGCGATGCGAGGCCCGCAGCCAGCCCATGGCGATCGGCGTGTTCGGATCGAGCGCGCCCTGGAAGGTCAGCTCCCGGCCTTGTGGATCGAACACCTGGACGGTGAGGAAGAGGTCGGCGTCGACGGTATCGCTGGCGATATACAGGCGGGCGGCCACCGGGCCGGTGATCTCAATGGCCTCGGCCAGCGGCGCGGTGCGAAACACCAGACCGTCGCCCAACCCACGGTACGTCGCGTGCGCCGGGGCGGGTCGCTCGGGCACGAGCGCGCCGGGCCGTCCCAAGCGCGAGTCCTCCCTCGGGGAGGAAGTCGCGCAGCGACCGGAGGGTAATCCATCCAGCGCGCCGGGCCGTCCCAAGTGCGAGTCCTCCCTCGGGGAGGCAGTCGCGCAGCGACCGGAGGGTAGTCCATCCAGCGCGCCGCTGGCGGCATCCAGGTAATAATCGGTCCAGCACGTGCGGGCCAGAGGCCATTCTCCCTCGGCGCGGGGCTCGAAGCGGCCATCGGCATGACGCACATTGAGCAGTACGCGCGGCTGTTCGCGCCAATCGTTGTCCAGCCCCTTGAGGAAGTGATCGAAGAATCGCTTTTGCAGTTGCAGACCGTATGGCGCCGAAAACAGCGACCAATGCGTATCGCCATGCACTTCCAGCCATTTGTCGGCAATCGGCGCGCCGGTGAAACCGCTGAAGTTGCCGCGTGGGTGGATGCCCATGCCGCCCCAATTGGCGCACGACAGGAAAGGCACGGCGACTTCGGCCGGATCGGCCGAGCGGGCCCGCCACCATTCGCCGTCCAGCGCTCGCTCGACCGATTGCAGGTACAGGTCGCGCCGGTTGCGCGCCAGTTCCTCGTCGGAGAGATCGACCGGCCCCGCGATCGATTCGCCGGTGTGCGGATTGGTCTTGGCGCGCGAGCCCAGGCCGTACTGCACCGTCACCGCCTGGATCTCCGCCCACCGCTTGGCAAACTCGGAGAGGATGCCGCCATGGCGCGACGAGTCGCGGTACAGATCCATGAAGCCTTCCCAGGCGATGATGGCCTTGAGTCCCGGCGGACGGCGGGTGGCCGCACGCCAGCCCATCACGGCGTAGTACGAGATGCCCAGCACCCCCACCGCCCCCGTACTCCAGGGTTGACGGGCGGCCCAGGCGATGGTTTCGCAAATATCCTCGGTTTCCTGCGGCGACATCGGGTCGAGCAAGCCCTCGCTCCAGCCCGCGCCCCGGGAGTCCACCCGCACCACGGCGTAGCCGTGCGGCACCCAGCGTTCGGGATCGGTTACTTCCCAGGCCTGGTAGCGGTTCGTCGAACCCTCCAGGATCTCGGGATGATCGGCGATCATTTTCTGCCATTGCATGGGGTAGCCCTGGTCGTAGGTCAGCCCCTTGGCATAGACGCCATGCGACAGAATCACCGGGCAGCGCTGGTCCTCGTCCAGCGGGCGATAAACGTCGGCGCGCAGCACTGCGCCGTCGGTCATGCGGATCGGCGCGTTCCAGGTGATGCGCATGCCGTCGCGCACTTCGCTGCGCTCGTGGAGATCGGCCTCGCCAATCACCGAACTGCCCTCCGGTCGCTGCGCGACTGCCTCCCCGAGGGAGGATTCGTGCTTGGGGCGGCCCGGCGCACTGACCGAACTGCCCTCCGGTCGCTGCGCGACTGCCTCCCCAAGGGAGGATTCGTGCTTGGGGCGGCCCGGCGCACTGACCGAACTGCCCTCCGGTCGCTGCGCGACTGCCTCCCCAAGGGAGGATTCGTGCTTGGGGCGGCCCGGCGCACTCATACCCGCACCTTGATGCCGTGCAGGCTGTGCGAGGCGTCCTTGACGGTGAAGAAGAGGGCGTCGCTGTCGTCGGGGGTGTTGCCGCAGTGCACGGTGTTGGCGGGGATGTAGATAACGTCGCCGGGCTGGGCGCGATGGGTCGTGCCGTCCACCACCAGTTCCATCTCGCCCTCCAGCACGTAGATCCATTGCTCGTTGGGGTGGGAGTGCGGCTCGGAACGCTCGCCGGCGGGCGCGCGCATCAGGGCGACGATCATTCGGTCGCCTTCGACACAGCCGCCATACACGGGTGAGTAGTCGGGCCCGCCCATGATCTGGTTGATGCGGCCGATGTTGAAAACGTGTTCACCAGGCTGGGCGCGATGCGCGCCCGGCGTGCGCGGCTGCGGTTTGTCGTGGGGTTCGGACATGCTCATCACCGTCGGTTGCTTAAAAGGAGTCGAGGTGATGATAGGAAGTGCGCGACAGAGTGAAAAATCGTTTGTGAGCATGTAAGCTATAGGCACTGCCTATGCATCGGCCGCGGCCCCGGACTCCGGGCCCCGCCATGCCGGGCGCTTCTTTTCCGTTATCCGCTATGCGCCTGCGCCGCCTGGATCTCAACCTGCTGATGTCGCTCGACGCCCTGCTCGATACCTGCAGCGTGACGGCGGCCGCCAATCGCCTGCACGTGACCCAGCCCTCCATGAGCGGCTCCCTGGCCAGATTGAGAGAACATTTCAACGATGCCCTGCTGGCTCAGGTGGGCCGCCGCATGGAGCGCACGCCACTGGGGGAGATGTTGCTCGCACCCGTGCGCGAAACCCTGGAGAAGATCGAAAGCACCATCTCGCTCCGCCCCGACTTCGATCCCGCCACCGCGACCCGGCATTTTTCGATCTGCGCCTCCGACGGCACCGTGCTGGCGCTGCTCATGGACGTGCTCAAGCATCTGGAACAAGAAGCGCCTCATGTCACCGTCGACCTGCTGCCGGCGGCACCCGCCACCCTGGGCGACAAGCTCGCGCGCGGCGAGCTCGACTTCATTTTCGTGGTGGAACACGCCACGGTGGCCTCCCAACCGCAGGCGCTGGTGATCGACGACGCCTTCCTGTGCGCGGCCTGGGAAGGCAACCGCCAGGTGGGGCGCGGACTCAGCCGCGACACCTACCTCGCGCTGGGCCATGTAAATACGCGCTATGGCTACGAACGGCAACCCGGCTTCGAGCAATTCGCCCTGGAACGCCTGGGCGTACACCGGCGAGTGGAAGTCACCTGCCCCACACCCACCCTGCTCGGGCCATTGGTGGTCGGTACGCAGCGCATTGCCACCCTGCCCTCGCGGCTGGCGCGGCAGCAGGCCGAGGTGCTACCGCTGCGCTTGTTTGAGCCGCCTTTTGTGTTGCCGCACCTGCGCATCGTCATGCAATGGAACCGTGCCCGCGAGCATGATGGCGCCACCATCTGGTTTCGCGACCTGGTCTTGAAAACGGCGCGGACACGGAACCGTCCCTGTTGAATCCGAGCCGCATGCAAAGCCGCGAGGTGGTCGGCATGCGCTTGGGCGAGTGGTCATAATTTGCCATTCCTGTTCAAACATTGACATATTCAGGCAAGGCGGTTAATTCTCGGCACTCAGGCTCGGCGGCGGCATACCGGCCAGACGATTCTTCTTTAATCGCCATGAGGTCAGGTCATGCCTTCCTTTCGAGCCGTCACACTCTCCGGCCGCCTCCCATGCGCCAGTCTTGCCTGCGCCGCTTTGCTTCTGCTGGGCGCCTGCGGCAGCGACGACGGTTCGGAGCCAGAGCCTCCAGCGCCACGCCGGGCCAATGTCCTGATTATCCTGGCCGACGATCTCGGCTATTCCGACATTGGCGCCTTCGGCTCCGAGATCGCCACGCCACACCTCGACGCCCTGGCACGCGAAGGCCGGCTGCTCAGCCAGTTCTATACGGCGCCCGTTTGCGGCCCGACTCGCGCCGAGCTGATGTCGGGCGCCGACCATCACCGGGTGGGCCTGGCCAATAATCCAGAGGTGCTGCTCAGCCTGGTGCAGAACCAGGCAGCGCCCTTTGGCACCATTTATACCTATGGCAACATGCCGCCGGGCTACGAGGGCTTCCTCAACGACAGCGCGCTGGCCATGCCCGAACTGTTTCGCGATGCCGGCTACCGTACCTACATGTCGGGCAAGTGGCATCTGGCCTTCGAGCTGGTGGAGTCTTCGGCGGGCCAGCTCTCGCCGCTGCAGCTGCGGCCGGCGTCGTTCCCCAAGGCTCGCGGTTTCGAGCGGTCATTCGCCTTGCTCAACGGCGGAGCCTCGCATTTCGCGCCGCGGTCCGCGCGACCCACCGTATACGACACCGCCACCTATGCCGAAGACGACGTCACGTTTCCGGCCCGCGACCTCCCCGCCGACTTTTACTCGTCCACGGCCTATGCCGACAAATTGATCGGCTTTCTCGATCAAGACCGCGGCGACCCACGCCCTTTCCTGGCCTATTTGGCCTTTACCGCGCCCCACTTTCCGCTGCATGCGCCGGCCGCCGATCTCGCCGCCCAGGCCGGCAACTACGACGTCGGCTACGAAGTGATCCGCGAGCGCCGCGTGGCGCGCCTGCGTGAACTGGGGGTGATCGCCCCGAACTTCGCGGCCAACCCGGGGATTCCCAGTGCAGCCGAAGGCGGCAGCAGAGATCCGCGCTGGCATGAACTCACCCCCGACGAACGCGCCTACCAGGCCCGACTGATGGAAGTCTACGCGGCGATGGTGACCCGCATGGATGCCGAGATCGGTCGCGTCATTCAGCACCTCAAGGACATCGGCGAGTACGACCACACCCTGATTCTTTTCATGTCCGACAACGGTCCGGACGACGGCGGCGATCCACGCGAGGGTCCCTCCGACGACAACGCACTAGAGAATCTGGGCCATCCTGGCTCCACCAAGGCCTATGGCAAGCGCTGGGCCGAAGTGGGCGCCACGCCGCTGCGCCGCTGGAAAGGGCGAGCCGGCGCGGAAGGCGCCAACAGCGTGCCGGCCATCGTGCGCCTGCCCGGCCAGGCCCAGGGCTATCCCGCCATCGGCGCGCCAATGAGCGCGCCGGGCCGCCCCAAGCGCGAATCCTCCCTCGGGGAGGGGGTCGCGCAGCGACTGGAGGGCAGTCCAATGAGCGTGCTGGACCTCCTGCCCACCCTGCTTGATTTCGCCGGCATCCCCATTCCGCGCGATACGTACCAAGGCCGGCCCATCATCGCCATCGATGGCGTCTCGCAATGGGCCAGTCTGAGCGATCCCGCGGCGGTACACTTATCGAACCCGCCCCGGCGCCGGCTGGAGGGCGAGCTGGCGGGCATCACCGGCTACGCCCGGGAAGGCTCCTGGAAGCTCAGCCGCGTGCCCGAAGCCAGCAATGACGGTATAGACATCGGCTTCGACGATATACCCTGGGAGTTGTTCGATTTGCAAAATGATCGTGGCGAAACGCTCGACCTCGCCACCAGTCATCCCGACCTCGTCGAGCGCCTGGTCCGTCAATGGCAGGATTACGTCGCCGACACCGGTGTGATCCTGCGTACCGGCCATTCTTCCGACGCGACTCCTTAGCCATGATGCAACGCCACCGCTTTTCGCCGCCCGAACCTCCCTTTCCGAGCCCCAAGCACGCCTGGGACGCAACACCACCGCTTGAGCAGCAAGCGCGGAGGTATTTTTTGCCGCCGGGCCGCCCCAAGGCAGAAAGCCCCCATGGGGAGCAGCGCCGCCACGTAGTGGCAAGCGTGGGGGCATTTTTTTTGCAGGCCTGCTCGTGCGCCGCGGGCCTGCTGGCCGCCGAGGTTTCGTCCGCTTCGGCGGCCGGCTCCGCCTCCACCACCAGCGGGACAAACCTCCCGCCTTCCCGCGCCTCCTGGCTGCCCGGGATGCCGCGCGAGCGGCACGAGACCGCCATGCACGAGGCTATCGTCATGGCCCGGCGCAATCCGCGCTATCCCTTCGGCGCCGTCATCACCGATCGCGATAGCGGCGAGATTCTCGCGCGCGGCGTCAACGATGGCGGCACCAATCCCATCCTGCATGGCGAGATCGATTGCCTCAATCGCTACGTGGCGGAGCACGGCAACCGCGACTGGGACCGCCGCATTCTCTACACCACCGGCGAACCCTGCCCCATGTGCATGAGCGCGCTGGCCTGGGCCGGTATCGCAGGCGTGGTATACGCCAGCAGCATCGCCACCTTGCGCGCCGCCGGCATCCCGCAAATCATGATCGGCGCCGCCGAGGTGGCGGCGGCGGCAAACTTCTATCATGGCGAGCTGCTGGGCGGTATTCTCGCGGAACACACCGATCCCATGTTCCTGCGGCGCCCTGGCAGCACGCCATAAACTCCCAGCCGCGGGCCGGGGTGCCAGAGGCGCCTCTTGGGCGAACGCCCCGCCAGGCCGCCGGAGGCCGCAAACCGGTGGCGCGGCGCGAAGCCGGGTTAAGCTTGGCGCCCGTCTCCCGCGCCTCACCATGACATCGGCCTCCTTGCCCCTCGAACCGTCCCTTCCAGAACTGCCCTGGACCACCTGGACACCCGCGATCACGCTCGACTTCGCGGACCCCGGACTGCCGGATACCGGGCGCCTCGACGCCTGGCTGACCGGGGTCCTGGACATCTCAGCCGCCGACTTGCGCGCCGTGCCCGGCGCCACGCCCGGCCACGCCCATGTGTGGCGCATTCTGCTGCTCGCTCGCGTCTGCCTGCTGCAATGCCGCGTTCCGGCCTTCGAACCGCCGCGGCTGCTGGGTCTGCAGCCAGGCGGCGGCAACCGGATCCAGGCGAAGGTGACGCTGCCCTGGATCGACCAGATCCATCTCTCGTTGTACGCCGAGGTTGTGCAACAGGCCGCCAGACTGGTCGCGTGGTGTGGTGCCCATCCCATCGACGATGCGCACTGCGCGAGTTTCTTCGAGCAATTGCGGGACAGGATTCTGCTGCCCTGCGACCGCAGGGTTCCCGGCGGCCGCTCGACCATCCCGGTACTCCGGACCGCCCATGACTTGAATATCCCGTTTCGCCATCTGGGCGCGGGAGTTTATCAACTGGGCCTGGGCCATCGCGCGCGACGACTGGACCGCAGCAGCACCGACCGCGATGCCGCGTTTGCCGTGCGCCTGACCCAGCACAAGGGCTATGGCGCGCGCCTGCTGCGCGCCGCCGGCCTGCCCGCGGCCGAGCATTTCCCGGCCGACACGCTGGAGCACGCCCGCGCGGCCGCCGCGCGCCTGGGCTGGCCGGTGGCCGTCAAGCCGGTGGCGCTCGACCGAGGCGAAGGCGTCAGTGTGGGCGTGGGAGATGACGCCGGCCTGGCACAGGCCTTCGCGCATGCCCGTCAGTGTGCGCCGCGGGGCGACATCCTGGTCGAACGCCAGGCACCCGGCACCTGCCATCGCTTGTTCATGGCGCGCGGCGAGCTTTTATATGCGGTCAAACGCCGCGCCATGGGCGTGATCGGCGACGGCAGACGATCCGTCGCGCGGCTGGTCGACGAGATCCTGAGCACCGAGCGCCGGCTACCGCCCTGGCGGCGCAGCGGCCTGCAAACTCTCGACGCCCTGGCCGAGCAAACGCTGGCGGCGGCCGGCCTCGCCGCCGGCGACGTTCCCGCCGCCGGCGCCTACGTCGCGCTGCGGCCCATCGAAACCACGGCCTGGGGCGGGCTGGACGAAGACGTCAGCGATCGCGTTCACCCCGAGAACCGCCGCCTGGCGGCGTTGGCCGGCAAGCTGTTGGGCCTGGAGATCGCCGGCGTCGATATCATGTCGCCCGACATCGGCCAGCCATGGCAGGCCAACGGCGCCATCATCAACGAAGTCAACTACGCGCCGTTATTGGGTGGGGGCGAAGTGTCCCGGGCACGCCTGCCCGATCTATTGCGGCAGCTGCTGCCCGACGGCGGCCGCATTCCCCTGTTTGAAGCCCGGACCGCCGATGCCTGGAACGAAGCGCGGACTCGCTGGAGCGCCTGGCGCGAGGAGGGTCGGGCGGCGTATCTCACACGCGCGGATCGTACCTGGGGACCCGATGGCGAGCTCGTGCCGATGACGATCCAAGGCACGCGCCAACGCGTGGCGGCCTTGCTGACCTGGCCAACCGTGGAGGCCCTGGCCTGGGTCGCACCGTAGCGGGAGGTCGGCAGCGGACGCCCGGCCACGGCCCCGGCCCCGGCCCCGGCCCGGCGAATGCCGGTTCACGATGCGGGCGGTGCCTCCAGGGCGATCGCCCAGCGCAGACACCCTTGGGAAATCAGGCCTGCGATCAGCATTACCAGCCCCGCCGCCAACGCCGGGCTGGGGCCCAGGCCCGCGCCTACGGTGGCGATGGCGCCCACCAGCATTTGCGCCGCGCCGTACAAACCCGAGGCGGTACCGGTG
Source organism: Pigmentiphaga sp. (assembly GCA_023228945.1). Taxonomy (GTDB): domain Bacteria; phylum Pseudomonadota; class Gammaproteobacteria; order Burkholderiales; family Burkholderiaceae_B; genus Verticiella. The sequence goes on from JALOAI010000012.1 coordinate 120,586, forward strand.
CGCGCGGGATCGACGCTGATGGCCTTGGTCACCGCTCCCGGGCCGCAAAAGCCCACGGCCAGCGTCATGCAGGCAAACAAGACGATGGTGGCGATCAGATTGAGATGGCCCGTGAGCACCAGGGCCACGAACAGCAGCGCCGCCACCAGGCTCAAGAGGTTGCCGCGAATCAACAGCGTACTGAGCCGCACCTTGCCGACCAGGCGACTGGTGATGGCGTTGCCGAGCGTCATGCCAAACATCATCAGCATGATGAAAAACCCCATCTCGGTGGTGGAGCGATGGAGCTCTTCGGTGAAGATGAAGGGCGCGGCCACCATGACGGCATAAATCGACATCGTGGCGAAGCTGCCGCCCACCGCCAGCGCGACGAAGCGGCCCGATGACAACATGCGGCGGTAGTCGCGCATCAGCCCCGACACCCGCACCTCGCGGCTGGGCGAACCGGTTTCCTCCAGCCGCCGCCAGGTCAGCCAGAGATTGACGGCGCCAAGGCCGGCGAGCACGATGAAAATGGACCGCCAGCCCATTGCGGCGGCCAGCGCGGCACCCAGCAGCGGCGCACAGGCCGGCGCCATGGTCGTCATCAGGTTGATCAGCGCCAGCCGGCGCACGGTATCGTGGGTGACGGAGGTGTCGCGCACGATCACCCTGCCCAGCACCAGGCCCGAGCAGCCGCCCAGCGCTTGCAGCAAGCGGGCGGCGATCAGGCTCTCGGCATTGGGGGCAAACGCCGCGGCCACGCTGGCCAGCAGAAAGACACTCAAGCCCACCAGCAGGACCGGCCGTCGGCCGAAGCCATCGGCCAGCGGCCCATAAATGAGCTGGCCCACCGCAAGGCCGATGATGTACAGGCTGATCGTGCTTTGCATCAGCGCCATGCTGGCGCCAAGCTCGCGGCCCGCGATGGGCAGGGCCGGCACGTAAATATGAATGGCGAGCGTTCCGCTCAAGCTGATGAGCACCAGCATCCACAACGGCGGCATCCGGACGGGGCTTGCGCTTGGGCGCGTGGTCATGCGGGCAACCGGACGGTTGCCGGCGAGAGGTGGGAGAGATCCATACGGTTGTGAAAGTGGCGATCGGGCAACGGCTCGGCGGCGAACAGGCGATGACTGGGCTTTGCGGCGGGCCGACGAATCGAATCCCGCCAGCCGCACTCCATCAGCCTGCGTTCGGCGGGCGGCCTTTGGGCAGTTGGCCCTCCGGAAGCCCCGCAAACCGGCAGTGTCGGGACGTTCCATCATTCTAACGAAAAGCCCCGCCTCTCCGCCCGGCCCCGCGGAGCATGGTATGTTGAAGCCACCTTGCTTCAGCGACCGCAACCGTTACTGTCGCCACCATCACAGCCTTCCCCATGACCCGCTTGCTTCATACCGCCGATTGGCAGATCGGCCGCCAGTACGGTCGCTTTGCGCCCGACGATGCGCTCGCCCTGGCCGAGGCGCGCTTTGCCGCCGTCGAACGCCTGGCCCAGTTGGCCCGCGAGCACGGCGCCGATGCGGTGCTGGTGGCGGGCGACGTGTTCGACGCCCAGACCGTGTCCGATCGCACCATCCGCCGCCTGTTTCTCGCGCTCGAGGGCTACGCTGGCCCATGGCTGCTGCTGCCGGGCAACCACGACGCGGCCCTTGCCGAAAGCGTCTGGGAGCGCGCCCGGCGCCTGCGTGCGATACCCGGCCATGCGCACGTACTGGACACTCCGGGAGTCCATCGCTTCGAGACGGCCGGATTTGCGGTGCTCGCCGCGCCGCTCACGCAACGGCAGACGGCCCAAGACCTCACCGAACCCTTCGACGCCCTGGAAACACCGGCGGAGATGCTGCGCATCGGGCTGGCTCACGGCAGTGTGCAGAGCCTGCTGGCCGACGGTATCGATGCGCCCAACCCGATCGCCGCCGACCGCGCCGAGCGCGCGCGCCTGGATTACCTGGCCCTGGGCGATTGGCATGGCGCCCGGCAAGTCAATGCCCGCACCTGGTACGCCGGCACCCCCGAGCCCGATCGTTTTCGCAACAATGAGTCCGGCCAGGCATTGCTGGTGGAACTGGACGGCCCGGGCCTGCCACCCCGGGTCTCGCCGCTGGCGGTGGGCCGCCATGCCTGGCATGAATGGATGGTGCAATTACGGGTGGCCACCGACCTGGACGATTTGCTGGCTCGCCTTCGTGGCCTGCCCGCGCCGGCGGTGCTGGCACTCGATATCGAAGGCCAGACGGATCTGGATGGCCACCGCCGGCTGGCCGACGCCCTGGCGGAAGCCGAGGCCCGGCATCGCAGCGTGCAGGCGCGGCTCGACGGCCTGCGCCTGTTGCCGACCGAGGCCGAGCTGGCCTCGCTGCAGGCCGACGGCTACCTGGGCGCGGTGATCGCGCAGCTGCGCGAGCAGCAGGACGCGGTGGATGGCACCGTCGCGCGCGATGCCCTCGCCATTCTCGCCGGTCTGCTCGCCGCTCAGGCCCCCGGCTCGCGGGAGGCCTGATCATGCACCTGACGCGTTTACAGCTCCGGCAGGTACGGCGCTTTGGCACCGGTGTGTTGCTCGACGATCTGCAACCCGGGCTCAATCTCTTGCATGGCCCCAATGAATCCGGCAAAACAACGCTGGTGAGGGCGCTGCGCGCGGTGTTTTTCGAACGCTACGGCACCACGGCGATGGCCGATCTCGCGCCGTGGGGCGACTCCGGCGCCAGCCCCGAGATCGAGGTGGACTTCCGCTGGCAAGGCCAATCGTGGCGGCTAGCCAAGCGCTTTCTCAAGGGCAAGCGCTGCGATCTGACGATCGATGGCGAGGCATGGTCCGGCGAACACGCCGAGGCCCGCGTCGCCAGTCTGCTGGGCTACGAGTATGCCGGCAAGGGCGCCAGCAGCGCCCGCCATTGGGGCGTGCCCGGCCTGCTGTGGATCGAGCAGGGCGGGACCGGCGAACTACGCGAAGCGGCCGAGTTTGCAAGCCCGCACCTGCGCGCCGCCCTGGGCCCGGATCTGGGCGGACTGGCCAGCGGCGCCGGCGATACCATCCTGGCCCGGGTCGAGGCGCTGCGCGCCGAACTGCTCACCGCCACCGGCAAGCCGCGCGGCGAGTATGCGCAGGCCCTGGCGCAGCTGCAGGAGCGGCAGGCACAGCGGGAGCCGCTGGCCGCGAGCATCCGCGAGTACCAGGACGACGTGGACCGGCTGGCCGAGCTGGACCGCCAGCAGCGGCAGGAACGCGAGCAACAGCCCTGGCGAACCCTGCGTGAACAACAGGGCCAGGCGGCGGCGCAACTGGCCGACGTCGCGCAATGGCAGGCTCGGCTGGCGCAAAAAGAACAGGATCGCGAACTGCAGCACAGCCAACTGGCGCTGTTGCGCCAGCAGCGGGCCGACCAAAACCGCCGGCGCGAAGAGCGAGCCCGGCGGCAACAGGCCGTGGCCGACAGCCAACAGCGGGTGGCCGAACTGACAGCGGCGCTGCGCGAGCATGATGCCGCCCTGGAAAACGCCCGGCGCGCCTACGACCAGGCGCGTCAGAGATTGCGGTTGGCGCGTCGCGCCGCCGATCGACGGCGCGATCGCGAGGCGCTGGAGTTGCGCCGGGAGCAGGCGGACGCCTTGCGCCGGCGGCTGGCCGAAGCGCTGCGTCTGCAAGACGAATGCCTGGCGCTGCGGCAGCGGCTGCAAGCCGTCACGCTCACCCCGGACAGTCTGAAAACCCTGCGCCAACTGGCGCGGGAGCGCGAGCGCCTGACCATCCAGCGCGAGCAAGCCGCCACGCATCTGCATTTCGTCCTGCCCGGCGGCCAGGATCTCGAGATCGACGGCGAACGGGTGGCCGGCAATGGCGAACGGCAGTTGCTGCACCGCACCCGCTTGCGTCTGCCCGGTGGCGGCGAGTTGCACATCACGCCCGGCGGCACCGACCTGGCCGAGCTCGAGCGTCGCTGGGCCAGGTGCCAGGACGATTGGCGAACCCACTGCCAGGCGCTCGGCCTGGCCGAATCGACGGCCCTGGCCGAGGCCGACGCACGGCAGGCGCAAGCCACGCAATGGAGCGCCAGCCTCGCCCAGCTCCAGGCCTCCCTGGCCCATCAGGCCCCCGACGGCGTGGCCGCCATCGAGTTCGCGCTGCAAGCCCTGGAAGCCGAACTCGCCCGACGCCAGGAAGCCCTGGCCGAAGTCGGCGAACAGACCGAAGCCGGCGAGCCCGCCAGTACGCCCCATCCCGGTCCGGCGGCAAACCTCGGCACCGGCCTCCTCGACCTATCGGAAGCCGAAACCGCCGAGGCGCTGGCCGAGGCCCGGCTGAAGCGCATCGAGCGGGATCGCCAATCCGCGCATACCGCCCTGGCCAGCGCCCAGAACAGCCGCCAGCAAGCCCAAAGGGAGTGGGAACATTTGCAATCGACATCGCCGGCCGCCGACGACCCCCAGGCCGAAGCCGATCTGCGGCGGCGGATCGACGACGCCGAGTCACGCCTCGCCGCGCTTCAGGCCGATATCCTGGCACAGCAGGCGCGCATCCAGGCGGCCCGGCCCGAGGTGCTGCAACAGGATGTCGATCGGCTGGGGCGCTCCGCCGACCATCTCGAAACCCGCTTCCGGACGCGCGAGCTGCAACTGGCCGAGCAGCGCAGCCGCCTGCAGACCCTCAGTGCCGAAGGGCTGGAAGAACGCCGCGCCGAACTCGAGCGCGACACCGCCCACTGGCAGCGCCGCTGCGACGAACTCGAACGCCGGGCCGCCGCGCTCGACCTATTGCGGGACCGGCTGCGGGCCGGGCGCCAGGCCCTGACGCAACGCCTGCAGGAACCGCTCAGACGCCATCTAGAACACTATCTGACGCTGTTGTTTCCCGGCGCGGGAGTCGTGCTGGACGACAATCTCGTCCCGACGCGGCTGAACCGCCCGGCCGCCGGCGGCCCCGAACTCGGCGACATCGATGCGCTCAGCTTTGGCGCCCGCGAACAGTTGGGGCTGATCAGCCGCCTGGCCTACGCCGATCTGCTGCGCGAGGCAGGGCACCCCACCCTCATCGTTCTCGACGACGCCCTGGTCCACACCGACCATGAACGACTCGACCGCATGAAGCGCGTGCTGTTCGATGCCGCGCAGCGCCACCAGGTCCTGCTGCTCACCTGCCATCCACAGGTCTGGCAGGACCTTGGCGTGGCGCCGCGCGATATCGCCGGTCTCCCGAGGCCGGCGGAGGGCTGAGCCCGAAGACGACGAGCCCCTGCAAAGCCGCCCCTACCTGAAAACCCTGCTCCGAGGGGCCGATCCGTTCGGACGCAACGTCAGCGCAGACGAAATCCCAGGGCGTCCCACGCTTCGCGCAGCCGGTGGCGGCCGGTCAGCGATTGCGGGCCCGCCAGCCGCTTGAGCACCCGCCCGCCCCAGCCGTGCGTCATCGCCTGCTCGTCGTAGAAGGCGGCGATGCGGCTTTCATATTCGGCCACGCTCGCGCGTTGGTCTTCGAGCGCATAGGTTTCATGGTGCAGCACAGCCGCCTGTGGCAACCGCGGCTTCACCGCCGTGTCTTCGGCCGGATCGGGATAGCCCAGGCTCATGCCGAACACGGGAAAAACACCCGGCGGCAATTGCAGTTCGGCGGCCACGGCTTCGGGCTGGTTGCGGATGCCGCCGATATAGCAGCCTCCCAGGCCCAGGGATTCGGCGGCGGTAATCGCATTTTGCGCCGCCAGGGCCGCGTCCACGCAACCCATCACACCGGCCTCCAGGTATTCCTGCCCCTCCAGCGGCGCCTGGTTATCGGCCGCGAGTTGCAGCAGGCGGGCGTAATCCGCCAGCCAGACCAGAAACAGCGGCGCCTCGGCGACATGGCGCTGGCGGCCGCAGAACTCGGCAAGACGCGCTTTGCGGTCGGCGTCGCGCACCGCCACCACACTCCACACCTGCAGGTTGGACGAGGAGGAAGCCGACTGGGCCGCTGCGATCAGTGTCGCCAGGGTGGCATCGGAAACCTCGCGCGGCAGGAAACGCCGCACGGAGCGGTGCGCCAACTGCACGTCGAGCGTGTCGTTCCATTCGGCGGGCAAGGCCTCGGGGACGGCACGATAACGCTGGTGCCAGGCGGCGGCGGGGGCGGTACGGGAGTCGGGCATCGATCGATAGTCTCGGCAAAAGGCCCACCGGCGGCGAAAGTGCCGGCCAGGCCGATATCAGAAAGCAGCGGCGACAGTACCAAGCCGATCCGATCCCCGCAAGTCGGCCGCTGCGGTAGCGGCATTTGCGCTTTTTGGCCGGAGGATACACCCGCGGCCGACCGCCAGACCGCGAGGTGGACCGGGGCTTGCGCTTGGGCGCATGGTCACTCCGCTCAGGGTCGAAGCCCTTATCGGAATAGGACATCGCCGGGAAAGCATTGACATAGCTCAAGATTCATGGAAAATACATAGCTAACTATGTAATATGGCCACGTATCGACAGCTCGACTGTCGGCGCTCGGTCCGCGAGGAAATCATCATGTTTCATCCACGTCCCTATATCGTCGGCATTGGCGGCGCCCTGCATCTGGGATCCACCACCGAACTCGCCATTCGGCATGCCTTCGCCGGCGCCGACGCGGAGCTTGACGTCTTCGCCGGCGCCGACCTCGATCTCCCGTTGTACGCGGCGCAATCACCCGCCCAGACGCCCGCCGTGCAGCGCCTGCTACGCGCCCTGCGCCGGGCCGACGGCGTGGTGATCGGCTCGCCCGGCTACCACGGCGGCCTGTCCGGCGTGGTGAAAAACGCCCTGGATTACATCGAATTCATGCGCGACGACGAGCGGCCCTACCTGAGCGGACGGGCGGTGGGTTGCATCGCCAACGCCGCCGGCTGGCAAGGCGCCATGAGCGCGCTGGCGGCGACCCGCAACATTGTGCACGCCTTGCGCGGCTGGCCGACGCCGCTCGGTGTGTGCCTGGCCGGCCCCCAGAAGCCCTTCGATGCCCAGGGCCGCTGCACGGATACCGGCGTCGACCGCAATCTGCGCGCCCTCGCCACCGAAGTCCTGCAGTTCGCCCAATGGCAGCGCCACAGCGCCCCGGTCATGGCGCCACGTCCGGCGAAGGTGGCCTGAAGAGCCTTCCGGCGGGCCGCCAGGCACCATTTTTTGCCACCCGTTCCGCGCGATTCGATCCACTTTTTGGAGTATTGATATGTCTGTACAAGTACAGGCCTCGGCCGCCGTCAAAGGTACGCCGTGGCAGATCCGGCGGCAAGGAGACGGCGAAGCCATCCTGATCCTGCATGGCGCCGACGGCGCCCACGGCTGGGCCTCGATCCAGGCCGAACTCGCCGCGCACGGGCAAGCGCTGCTGCCTTCCCATCCGGGTTTCGATGGCAGCCCCCGCCCCGCCTGGCTCGACTGCGTCAGCGACCTCGCCAACGGCTATCTCGAACTCATCGAAAACCAGGGCTGGGGCCGCGTGCATCTGGTCGGTTATGGACTGGGAGGCTGGATCGCCGCCGAGATGGCGATCCGCCATAGCGGCGCGCTGGCGTCGCTCTCGCTGATCGCTCCCCAGGGCATCTACGTGCCGGACGTGGTCACCGTGGACGTTTTCCTGCGCACCGATGAACAACTGCTGCGCGATACGTTTCACGACCCCGCCCTGGCCCAGGCCATCTGGGACCAGCCCCGTTCTCCCGAAGCCGACGAGGTCGCCATTCGCAACAAGGAAGTGACCGCGCGCCTGACCTGGCAGCCCCGGGGCTACGACCTCGATCTGCGGAAATGGCTGCACCGGATCGCGGCGCCCACGCAAATCGTGTGGGGCGCCGATGATCGCATCCTTCCCGTGGCGTATGCCGAAGCCTGGCGCGAGGCGATCCCGGACGCCCGGGTCGTCACGCTCGAGGCTTGCGGCCATGCCCCGCATCTGGAGCAGCCCGCCCGTCTCGGCCAAGCCCTCTCTTCCTTCCTCGAGCAAGCCCGGAGCGTCGCATGAAGTTCTTCAATTTCCACCTGATGGCGTATCGGCACGCCGATCTCGACGCCATCCAACGCAACGGTTCGGCCTGGGTCACCTTCTCCAACCAATACTACGATCCCAAGCTGGGCGCGGAGCTCTACCATGAGTACCTCGACCAGATGGAGTATGCCGACCAACTGGGCTTCGACGGCGTCTGCCTCAATGAACACCACCAGACCGCCTATGGCCTGATGCCCACGCCGGGCGTGTTGGCCGGCGCGCTCGCGCGCAGCGTCAAAAAAGCCAAGATCGCCATCCTGGGCCGCGCCCTGCCGCTGGTGAACAACCCCATGGTCATCGCCGAGGAATTCGCCCTGCTCGACAACCTCACGCGGGGCCGTTTCATCGCCGGCTTCGTACGCGGCATCGGCGCCGAGTACCACGCGATGGGCATCAACCCCACCGAGTCGCAAGAGCGCTTCAACGAGGCCCACGACATGATCGTGCGCGCCTGGACCGAACCCGGCCCGATCGCCTATGCCGGCAAGTACTATCAGATGAACTACATGAACCCCTGGCCCCGGCCGTACCAAACGCCGCACCCGCCGATCTGGGTTCCGTCGCAGGGCTCCAGCAGCACCATCCGCTGGGCCGCGTCGCGGCGCTACACCTACTGCCAGACGCTCAGCGCGATCGACGTCGTCGCCAAGTTCTTCGATATGTACCGCGAAGAAGCCCGGCAGGCCGGCTACGAAGCCGACAACGAGCAATTGGCATGGTCCAATTGCATCTACATTGCCGAAACCGACGAGCAAGCCATGCGCGAGGCCCGGCCTCATCTGGAAGCGCTGATGGGCACCCTGCTGAAGATGCCCATGGAAATGCTGCTGCCACCCGGCTATACCAACCTGGAAGCCATGAAGCGCATCAAGGCCACGCGCGCGCTGGCCGCCGGCAAGAAGGCGCAAAGCGTGGAAGACCTGATCAAGGCCGGCGTGGTGATCATCGGCAGCCCGGCCACCGTACGCGAGAAGCTCGAAGAGTATGAAGCGCGCGCCGGGTTTGGCACGGTGCTCACCAAGACCCAGTTCGGCACCATGCCCAACGAGATGGCCCGCAACAACATGGCGGCGATCGCCGAAGAACTGTTCCCGCACTTCCGGCGCCGCGAATCGCCTCCGGCGACCGCTGCAGCGCCCCATTGATTGCCCGCGCATCCGACGCCGGGTGCCATCATCACCAGGAGGAGACTTCATGAAAACCCTGCACGCCACCCTCGGCGCCGCCATGGCGCTGGGCGCCGCGCTCGCGCCGGTCGCCAGCGCAACCGCCGCCTATCCCGACAAGACCGTCCGACTGATTCTGCCGTTTCCGCCGGGCGGCTCGGCCGATACCCTGGCCCGCATGCTCGCCGACCGTCTCAAAGACCGCACCGGCGCCACTTTCGTGGTGGAGAACAAGCCCGGCGCCTCGGCCAACCTCGGCACCGACTACGTGGCCAAGGCCGACCCCGACGGCTACACCATCCTGGTCGGCGTAACCGGCGCGCTCTCGATCAATCCTACGCTGTATCCCGACCTCGGCTACGTACCCGATCGCGACTTCCAGGGTATCTCGATGATGGCGACCGCACCGGTGGTGATCGCCGCCAGCCCGCAATCGGGCATCACCTCCGTGCAGGAACTGGTGGAACAGGCCAAGCGCAAGCCCGACGGCCTGTCATACGCCACCAACGGCGTCGGCACCAGCCACCAACTGGCCGGAGAACTGTTCAACCACACCGCCGGCATCAAGGTGCGCAACGTCCCGTATAAAGGCACCCCCGCGGCGCTGCAGGACATCGCCGGCGGACGCGTCGAACTCGGCTTCGTCGACCTCACGGCAACGCTGCCGATGGTCGCCGGCGATCGCGTCAAGGCCGTGGCCACCACTGGCAGTCAACGGTCGCCCGCCCTGCCCGATGTTCCCACCGTGAGCGAATCGGGCTATCCCGACTACGAGGCCCTCACGTGGATAGGGCTGTTTGCGCCCAAGGGCATGAAGGCGGAAGACGTCGAAACCCTCAGCGGGCACGTCAACGCCGTCCTGTCCGAGCCCGACATGCAGGAGAAGGCGCGCGGCTATGGCCTGGAAGTGCAGGGCAGCAGCCCCGCCGACCTCCAGGCTTTCCTGGTGAGCGAAAACCAGAAGTGGCGCAAAGTGATCCAGGACGCCGGCATCAAGCTGCAGTAGCGTCGGCACGGGCCCAGGGCGTCGATCACTCCTGCATGACGCCAGAGGCCCCGCCCCTCTAAGCAAAGGGCGTCGAACCCATCGGCTCGGTCGCCCCGCCGCCGGCCTCCTGGTCCCGCCCGTAGCGCAGCCGCTCGAGATTGTCGGCCATGCGCACACAGAGGGCGAGAAACTGTTCGATCTCGCTGTCGCTCAAACCCTCGACGGCTTCGTCGTAAACATCGTGCGCGTCGCGGGTCATGCGATGCAGCATCTCTTCGCCATGCGGGGTGAGCGAGACCAATCGCCGGCGGCCGTCGCCTTCATCCACGACACGGCGAATCAATCCCGACTTTTCCATCCGGTTGAGCGTGGCCGCCATCGAAGGCTGCTCGATGTCGCAAAGCCGCGCCAGCTCGGCTTGCGTGGACGTCTGCAAGCGGTAGACCATGCGCAACACCGGAAACTGGGCGGGCATCACGCCGTAATCGGTGGTTTTACTGGCCAGTCGCCACACAATCTGGCGCGTGAGGCGAGCCGTCAGAAAACCCAGGCCGGGCGCGCGCACCGGCCCGGTGGGTCGACCGGCGGGAGGATGGTCGTCAAAGGACAGATCGGAATCGGAAGTCATGACGCTATTCTAGAGCCGTGCGTCCCCTTCGACCGCCTCAACTTCTGCGGCGACTATCAGTGCACCGGCACCCCCGCCGGCGTCGGGCTGGCGCGCTCGCCGCAGGTGTTTCTGAAGCCTGGCGTCGGCTACACCGCGTTCAACACCGCCTGGATCTCGCGCGCCAGCGGCCGCAGGGTGGCGGCCAGCCTTTCGGCGCCCGCCGCGCGCAGTTTGCCGGTGTCGGACACCAGCGCCAGCGCGCCGAGCACTTCGCCGCCGGCGTCGAAGAGCGGCACCGCGGCGGCGCCGAGCTGGGGCTCCAGCTCGCCGTCCGAAAAATAGAATCCAGCCTTGCGAATGGCCGTGAAGTACCTGCGAAACTCGGTCCAGTCGCCGCCGATGCCGTTGGCGGCGGCCTCGGCGGCGTGGATCTCGTAGATGCGGCGCAAGGGATGGCGGCGCAGATGGGCCAGTATCACCTTGGGCGCGGCGCCGCGAAACAGCGGCCGCACGCGGCCACGCCCATAACTGAGGGACAAGCGGTCATCGGGGCTCACACGATGGGTGTCGACCACCTGCTGATGCCATAACGACGACAACACGGCGTCGAAGCCGGTTTGCTCCACCAATCGGTGCATCCAGGGCACGGCCGCGCGCAGCACCGGATCGGTCTGCCGCAATTGCAGATCGAGCACCGCGATCCTGGCGCCCAGGCCGTAGCGTCCCGCGGCCACCTTCTGCAGGAAGCCGGCCTCCACCAGCTCGCGCACATAGCGATAGCCGGTGGGCCGCGTATAGCCCAGCGTTTCGATGATGTCGTCGGTGGCCCACACCGGCTTCTCCGGCGAGAACAGATTCAAAATGGCGAATACCCGCGATGCACTGCTCACTCTCGACCCCTGGACAATTGACCGGCACCCGGCGGGGCATTGTAGGCCCGCCCCGATGTCGACCCTCCCATCCCGACTCAGGACAAGGTCCGTACGTACTCGACCATCCGCCGACGCATGGCGTCGTCGGGCAGCTCGCCAAATGCCGCGCCCATGTTGTCGATCATGTGGCGCGCCTGGCTGGTTGCCGGCGTAGCCGCGGTGATCGTCGGATTGGCGATCACGAATTTCAGGAAAAACTGCGCCCATGAGCGGGCCCCGACATCCGCGGCCCAGGCTGGCAGGGCCTGGCCTCGCACCCGGCTCCACAATCGCGTGCGGCCGAACGGCGCGTAGCACAATACCGCGATACCTCGATCGCGCGCCAGCGGCAGGAGCCGTTCCTCCACGGCGCGGTTATCGATCGCGTAGTCCACCCCGATGAAGTCGAGCGGCTCACGCCGCATCCACTGCTCCAGTGCTTCGTATTGCCGCTCGAAAGTCGTGGTGAGCCCGAGGTAACGGATACGGCCGGCGTCCTTCAGCCCGCGCAGCAGCGGCAATTGGGTGGCAACGTCGCCCAGGTTATGCACCTGGATCAGGTCGATCACCGGCTGGCCCAGGCGCTCAAACGAGGCTTCGAGTTGCCGCCGCGCGGCGGCAACGTCGGCCTGGCCGCCGCCACGGCCCGCCACGTTGAGCTTGGTGGCCCAGAATAATGACTTCGCGATGCCGAGTTCCTGGACGATGCGGCCAGCCACGGCCTCGGCATCGCCATACGAGGGCGCGGTGTCGAACACCGCGCCGCCGTGCTCCACCAAGGCCTCGAAGACGGCGCGCAGCGCCGCCAGATCGTCCTGCCCGGCGCTCTGCGCGAACGTGGCGGAACTGCCCAGCCCCACCACCGGCAGGCGCTGGCCGGAAGATGGAATCGCGCGGGTGATGAGCGCCGCGGTGTCGCCGGCCTCGGCCTCGGCCTTGCCCGCGCCGGCCAGCGGCCATGCCAGGCTGGTCCCTGCCGCCAGCGCCAGCTTGAGTGAATCGCGTCGTGTGATCATTCCGACCTCTCTTGGTAAGCGTGCCGTGTGCTTTTGCGACTCCCTGAACAGACGGGAGTTCGTGAAGAACTCCGGCCTTTCGGCCGGAGCTTCTCCGCCACCATTCAGGGGAGCCTTCGGCTCCAGCGGATTTGGCCTCGCTCACCTCGCCGTGAACGGCGAGGCCTGCGCTTAGGCACGTGGTCAATGTTCCGGTTTTATGTCTGGTTGTGCGGCCATGGTCGTACCGTACGAGCACTTCCCGTCAAGGATGCCGGCCTATGGACTGGAACCGCGCCGCCGCGTGCCGGACGTACCGGACGCCGCCAGCAAGCGCTGGCGGCGGGCCAGCCAGAATCCGAGCGCGGCCCAGGCCAGGGCCACCGGCACGGTTAAGCCGGCCAAGGCCGCCAGTCCGGGCGCCAGGCGCGCCAGCACACCCTCGACCTGAGCGCCCAGCACATCGCCGCCACGATAGACGAAAGTATCGATCATGGCCTTGGATTTGTATTTGTCTTCGCGCGATGTCACAGTGTAGAGCGTTTCGCGCGCCGGCCGGGTGATGGCCCGCTGGATGGCCCGGAAGGCCGCCTCCAGCACGATCAAAGCGGCCAGCGAGCCGACGATCGCCAGGCCCACGATGCCCAGCGCCACCGTCAGCGGCAACAGTACCAGGGCGGTCGCCACGCCCAGCCGCTGCATCAAATGCCCCGTTACCAGGGCCTGCAGCACCAGGGTTGCCACCTGGGTGATGAGATCGATGCGGGCGAACCACGTGGTGCGAAGGTCCATATCGGCGCCCAATTCGCCCACCATCTGCAAACGGGTGAAGTACAGGAAGGTCGAGATGACGGTCATGCACACGACATAGGCAGCAATACCCAGCAGATAGGGCGATTGCAGCGTGGCGCGCAGGCCGGCCCAGGCAGTGCCGCCGATCACGGCCGTTTGCTCGCGCGCGGGCGCCCCGGGCTTGTCCTTTCCGCCACCCTGGCTGCGCGACACCGCCCATGCCAGCCACACCGCCGCCATCAACAGTGCGGCGGCCACCAGCAGCAAGGCCGGCGTGCCCAGCGGCCGCGCCAGCGTCGCGGCCATCCAGGCTCCGGCGATGGCACCCAGCGTGCCGCCCACGGCGATCAGCGCAAAGCAGCGTCGGCTCTGTTCGAAGGTGAAGCGGTCGGTCATCAGCGCCCAGAACAGCATGGTGGCAAACAGATTGAAGACGCTGAACCAGACGTAGAACACCTGGCCGCTGACCACGCCCACCGCGGCGGGTGCCAGCGCGAGGAGGGCATAGAAGCCCAGCAAGCAAACGATGAGCACGCCATAGGTCGCGGCAATGAAAGCCACCCGCCGGTAGCGGCTTACCAGCCAGCCAAAAACCGGATTGACCGCCAGGGTGACCAAAGCCGTGCCGATGAACAGCCAGCGCACCGCCTCGATGCCTCGCTGCATGCCCAACGCCTCGCGCGCCGGGCGTACGACCATCAGGGCGGCGAGCACGCAGAAAAAAAACAGCCCGGAGAGCAGGACGGGCCGAATCTCTTCACGGCGCAGATTGAACAAGGCGAACAGACGCTGACGCATTCGATCGGACTCCTGGCGACGAACGCGGGCTGGGGCAGTCTGTCGCTGCTCGTTATTGTGCCACCTCGTCTTCCGGCGTGAGACAACGAATCCGATTACGTCCGCCGGCCTTGGCCTCATACAGCAAGCGGTCGGTCATGCGCAGCGCGGTGGCCAGCGGCGTCGCCGCTTCGAAGACCGCCACGCCAAAACTCGCGGTACAGCGCACCGCTTGCTGTGCCTTGCCGAATGTGTGGGCTTCGATGTCGGCCCGCAGGCGTTCGGCTATCTTGCCCGCCTCCGCCAGCGTCGTCTCGGGCAGGAGAATGACGAACTCTTCACCGCCAAAGCGCGCCACGACGTCGTCCAGCCGGGTGCCGTCGGCGACGATGCGGCCCACCTCGGCAAGAACCGCATCGCCCATGCCGTGACCCCAGGTATCGTTCAGATCCTTGAATCGGTCGAGATCGAACAAAACCAGCGCGTAGCCGCGTACGCCCCGCACACTGTCCCTCGCGGCTTCGGCAAAGCCCCGGCGGTTGAGCATGCCGGTGAGGCTGTCGGTCCGGCTCAAGCGCCTTTCGGCCGACAGGCGCTGCCAGAACGCCGAACCGATGAACCCGATGGCGAACAGCACGGCGAACACATTGATCATCGCCAGCGTCGAGCTCCAGAACCTGCCGTCATTGAAGCCGTACGTTGCCAGTGCAGCCTCCGGTACGGCCACCACCCGCCAGATGCCGAACAGGGCAAATGCCGCGAACGAGCCCAACAGCAGGCGCTCGACCCAGGTTCGCCGCAGTAATCCGCGCGCCCGGTAAGCGGCCACGATGCACAGGATCGAGATCGTGGCCTGCAGCGCCATGACCCTGATAGGATTATCGGGCTGCCACCAAGTGAAGTAGGTCCGTGCCGCGAAACCGAGGATCGCGATGGCGGCCAGGCTGGGGTCGGCCTTGCGTACGCCCGCCAGCTGGCAGAGAGCCTGGGCGATCCAATATGCCGCGGCCAGGAACAACCCGCCGGTTACCACGATGATCAAGCCGTGGGGATCCCGCAATCCCGCCACTTGGATCGTGATGGCGACGCCATAGGCCAGATAGGCGAACGCGGCCTGCCTGAGCGACTGCATGCGCCGTCCGCTTTCGCGAAAGGTCAGGTACAGCAGCCCCGCCAGGCACAGCATCACCACCGGGTGGCTGAGTTCCAGCAAACCGACGTGCCGCATCACGGTAGGCTCTTGGTGTTACCGATATGATGCTTGGTGAATCCGAGCGGCATGCCGGGCGCGAAGTGGTCCGGCTTGCGCTTGGGCGCCTGGTCGATCATGGTTCCTCGGGGATTCGTCATGCCGCCGGAGTCAGGACGACACCGGACGCGTTTGGCGGGAACAGGCGAAGGATACCCCCTCTCGATTGAACCACACACCAAGCCGGGCTCTCACCGGCCCCGGAAAGTCGCCGCCCGTGCCACCGAGCGGCGATCGCCAAAGCGCGGTCAGCGCCGACCCAGCCGGGCCCCTCGACTCAAAAGCGGGCCCGCGCGGCGGCGCGTGGTCAGACACCGAACGCGCCTGCCTTGGGGTCTACGCGGCGTGCGTCCGTCAATCGATAGGTCAGTTCGTCCAGCCGCTTCACGCCCTGGCTCGCGAACTTGCCCTCCGCCTCCAGCGCATTGTGGCGGCGCAGCAGCTCGGGCGTTGCCAGGTTCGCCAGCAACGTCCGCACCTCGTCGTGGGGTACCGAAAAAGGCGGGCCGGCTTTCAGTTCCTGGGGATAGTCCAGCGTCAGCAGCAGGCCGCGGTAGCCCGGCGCCAGGCCGCCATACACCTGACGACAGTAAGCCGGCCGCATCGCCGGAGGCAAAGCGATCAGGGCAGCGCGGTCGAATACGGCCCCGCAATCGGCCCAGAGCGCTGGCGCCGCCTGAAAAATATCGCCGCACAGGATCTCGATCGGCCCGCTTCGGTAGAGCACGCCATCGGCGGTCTGCTGGCGCTCGGCCTCCAGGTCGTGTTCGGCAAAGAAAGAGTGCGCAGCCTCTTCGGCAAGCTCCACCCCCAGTACGGCATGGCCTCGCTCGGCCAACCATAACAGGTCGAGGCTTTTGCCGCACAACGGCACCAAGACGCGTGTTTTGGCGGATAGTGCCAGTTGAGGCCAGTGTTCGCGCAAGGCCGTGTTTATGCGCGGTTGGTGAAATCCGATGCGCCCCTGGCGCCAGCGTTCGAGCCAAAAACCGGGCTCCATGTCGTCCATCTCCTGTTTCAGCGCGTGGCCGCATTATAGGATTGGCGCTCGCCGGCGATCTGGGGCTGGAACGGAAAAAGCCGCGCCTTACGGCGCGGCAGGGTGTTCGGCGAACAACACCTACATCAGCAGCAACACGATCACCAGACCCCACAACGTCAGCAGCGTGTTGCTCACGGCGTAAGGTACCGTATAGCCCAACATCGGCACATTGCTCTTGGCAGCGTCCGCCACCATGGCCACCGAAGCCGTGCTGGTGCGTGCTCCTCCGCAACAACCCAGGTTGATCGCCGGATCGAAGCGAAAAATATACTTGCCGATGAGCGGCGCGAGCACCATTGGCAGACCCGTGGCGAACAGTCCCCACAGGAACATTTCTATCCCCACCTGCTGAAGCCCGGCGATGAAGGTTGGTCCTGCGGTGATACCGACCACGGCGATGAAAGCGTTCAGCCCCACCGAGTTCATGAACCACAGCGTGGCGCTGGGCACGCTGCCCAGCTTAGGCATAAAACCGCGCAGCCAGCCGAACAGCAAACCCATGACCAGCGCCCCGCCCGAAGTGGAGAGCGTGATCGGCACGCCGTCCACCGGCACGACGATCGCACCGAGGAGCCCTCCGAGCACGATCCCCGAGCCGACGAACACCATGTCGGTCACGCTGGTCGGACGATCCGCGAAGCCGAGTTCGGCGACCACGGCTTCCACATGTTTACGGCTGCCGCTGACACTGATGATATCGCCGTGATACACCTTGGTCTGCGCCTGTACCGGTATATCCACGCTCATCGCCCCCCGCCGTATGCGGGTTACGTAAACGCCGCGGGCCACCTTCTCTTTCGACAATTCGAGGAGGGTACGACCGTTCGCGCGCTTGCTGGTGAGCAGCACATCCACGGCCTCGATCGGAACGTCCAGCAGCTCCTTGTCGGCCACTTCTTCGGCCCGGTTGCCCCATTCGACCATCGCCTCGTGGCGGCCGGACACCGCCACGACGTCGCCCACCTGGAGCACGGTGCCGTCGTCGAACGGAATGATTTTGCCGCCACGCCGCAGACCTTCGAGAAACATGCGGTCGCCTGCGGCGGCTTCGGCCTGGGCCACGGTCTTGCCCGCGATGACGCCCGGCTGCGTCAGGCGGTAGGCGCGCGCCACGTATTGGAACCAGGCTGTGCGTATGCCGCCCTCCGGCTCGCCGGCCGACATTTCGCGCTCATATCGAGCGCACTCCTTCTGCAGATCGATGCGCAGCAGCTTGGGACCCAGAAACGCCACGATCCATCCCGTTCCCACCGTGCCAAACAAATACGTCACGGCATAGGCCACCGGAATCTGATCCAGCTGAGCCTGGATCTCCGCCGGCGACAGATCCATACGATTGATGGCGTCGGTGGCCAGACCGATCGACGCCGAAATCGTCTGCGACCCCGCCAGCAGTCCGGCGGCCAGGCCCGGACCGTAGCCCGAGAGCACGGCGGCCAGGTAGACCGACCCCAGGCAAAGGACTGAGATCACCACGGCAAATACCGCCTGCGGCAGGCCATCGCTGGCGATGCCGCGTACGAACTGCGGTCCCACGCCAAAGCCGACCGCGAACAGGAACATTATGAAAAAGATCGATTTGATCTGCGGCGAGATATCGATACCGATTTGGCCGATCAGGACGCCGGCCAGCAAGGTACCCGTCACCGCTCCCAGACTGAAGCTCTTGAACTTCAAGTCGCCGATCCAATACCCGAGCGCCAAGGCGAGAAAAATCGCCAGTTCGGGGTTGTGGCGCAAGGTCGCCGCCAACCAATCCAACAATTCCATGTCAGCCTCCGCACCGCCGCCCGAAGCGAGCCGAAGCCTCCCCGGAGAACGGCGAACGTAGCGAGCGTGGGGATGGTTTCATTTCACACTCCATGCCATTTGAAATGAACACTCGGGGCCGGCCGGCCAAGCGCTTTGCCCATCGAGGGCAGGCGCGGCCCGCCTATTCCGCAAGCGGGTTAAGCATCAAGGTTTGAGAACGTCCCGGGGCCTGCCGCGCCGCGTCAGGCCCTCCGGGAAATCAAGGAACTTCGGTCCCTTCCGGCGTTTGGGTGAGGCGGATCAGCTGAAGACCGCGCGCGGCCTCGTAGCCATGGACTTCCTTGACGTCGAGCTTGCGCATGAAGTCCACCGTGTGCCGGTCGATCACCTGGCCCGGCACCATGATCGGAAATCCGGGCGGATAGGGAATCACCATCTTGGCCGAGACCATCGGCGGCCCCTCGGCCAGCCGGCGGTCGCACTCGGGGCTGTTCAACCCCACATACTCGCAATTTTCCGCTTCCCAGCTGGCGAAGAACGCGGCCCGGATGTCGCCTTCGACCGCCGGGCGCTCCGCCGCATCCTGACGATAGGATTCATGGAAGTGGCTGAAATTGGGCAGGTCCGGTACGTCCTCCATCAAGCTCCGGACACGGTCGTCGAAGCGGCGGCGCCCCTCTGCGCCGGTACGAGCCAGCTCTTCGTCGATCTGGCCGGCGATCTCGTGCAGCACACGGATCAAATGAGCCACGTCGCTGCGCGTGTTGTTGATATTGGATTGCAGCAGGACCGAATTGCGCGAAGTCTTGTTGAGTTGGATATCGTATTTGTCGGCCAACAGATTTTTGAACTGTGTTCCGTCGAAGCCTCCGGTTCCGCAGACGAGCGTGATGCGCGTGGGATCGAGTACGAACTCGTCATGCCGGATGCTGTCGATCACGTCGTCCCAGTTGACTCCGGGCGACAGGTAGTCCTGGAAACCGGTGGTCCGATATGCCTCGGGGATCATCTCGGAGGCGCCCAGCACTTTGAAATAGCGCGAGACCAGCGGATGCGACTGAATCTGGTGGCGAATGTCCAACGCGATCTGGATCGCATTGTTGACGAGCCCATAGCCCTCCAGCTCCATTTGGCGCCGGGCCACATCGAGAGAAGCGATCAATTGCTGGTTTGGGCTGGTCGTGGAATGCGTGAAGATCGCCTCGTGCAACTGCGGTTCGATCGTGTAGAAATCGATGTCTTTGACCAACACCATGGAGCCCTGGCGTATCGCCGACATCGACTTGTGGGTTGAGTTGGTCTGGTACACCCGCAATCGCACCTGTCGCGGATCCGGGATCAGGCGGGTTTCCAACAATGTCTCGCGGCTGGGGGACTCGCCCAGCTCGAGTCGCTGGGCCTCGTAAGCCCGCACCGACTCGGGGTCCTTAAGCCAGGCTTCGATGTCCGCAGCGCCTCCCATGGCGGTGCGCGGCCGCAGAAACGGCGACCAATGCGCAAAACCGAACCAGGCTTCGTCCCACAGGAAGACGAGGTCGGGCTTGATCGCCAGGCACTCTTCCATGACGCGACGCGTGTTGTAAACATGACCATCGAAGGTGCAATTGGTGAGATCGACGGCGCGTACGCGATCGAGCTTGCCCTCGTCGCGCAGGTTCAGCAAGGCCTCTTTGATCGCGCGCAGCGGCACCGCGCCGTACATCGAGTAGGCCTTCATGGGATAGGCCTCGACGTAATAAGGATACAGGCCGCCCAGCACCATGCCGTAGTGGTGCGACTTATGACAATTGCGGTCGACTATGACGATATCGCCTGGCTTGGCGATCGCCATTAGCACCATCTTGTTCGAGGTGCTGGTGCCGTTGGTGACGAAGAAACAGTGCTCGGCGCCAAAGGCGCGCGCTGCCTTCTCCTGCGCCCTCTTGATGTTGCCGGTGGGTTCCAGCAGGCTGTCCAGCCCCCCTGTGGTGGCCGACGACTCGGCCAGAAACAGATTCTGGCCATAGAATTCGCCCATATCGCGGATCCAGTCGGACTTGAAGACCGACTTGCCCCGGGCAATGGGCAAAGCGTGGAACGTGCTGACCGGCCGGTTGGCATAACGCTTGAGATTGTCGAAGAACGGCGTCTCGTAGCGCTCACGCACCCCTTCCAGAATGGAAAGGTGCAGTTCCATGGGCTCCTCGACCGCGTAAAGTACACGCCGTACCGCGCTCGCGCGAGGTTCGCTGGCGATGTCTTCGGGACGGCGATCCGATAACAGGTAGATATCGAGCTCGGGGCGATTCCGCTTGCACTGCACCGCCAGCTGCAGCGCGAGATGGTCTTTATCCGCCTCGACCGAGAGTTCGCGCAAAGCATGCTCGAGCAGCGGCACCGGCTGGCGGCTCTTGAAATCGAACCCTTCGAAGATCGCCACGGCCGCTAGATTGCTGTTGGCCGCGACGGCGCACAAGGCATCTTCGAAACTGTCGACCAGGACAGGCTCGTAGACGAAATCGTCTTCGCGGCGGCGCTGGGCGCGCAGGAGCTGCAGATTGCGTTCCGTCCGGGGGCTATTGCCCGGCGCCACCACCAGCACCTCGAAATAGGGCCGGCCGGCCACCGTGTCCGCGGACGCCGCACTCATGCCATCGGCGGCCAGAGCACCGGGCTCCCACTCACGGGAATCGTCTTTGTAATAGCGAGCCAGGATGGCGAACGACACACGAGCTGCCAACTCGACGAAGGCATCCCGGCGACCCGCCTGCAAATGGCCCGTCAACGCGCTCATCAAGGCCGGACCGGGATAGGCGTGCAGAGTCTCCAGCGCCCGCAGCACCGAGAAATCGTCCTCCACTGCGGCGGCTTCGACCTCGCCACCCTGCCAGCGGCGGGCGGCGACAACAAGATCACGCCAACGGTCGGATCGCAAGGTGCTCAGCGAAAAAATCTGGTCGATTGATGGTTTGGATGGTTCAAATGCACGGCTCATGAAGTATCCACTCATGAAAAAGGATGAAAGCCAGGCCGGTTTTCAATCGAAAGCGGGCCGCTCTGCCCAACGATTCGTTGGAAAGAAACACTTTGACACAAAACTTGGATCACACCGGGCCGCCGGCCCCCGCACTGTGCTCATGGATGACATCCAGCGTACCGTCGATAACGAACTGCACCGCCATGCAGACCAGCAAGAAGCCCATGACCCGCGCGATGGCGTCCACGCCATCATGGCCGATCAGGGCCACGACGCGGTCGGCCGACCGCAGGCAGACCACGAAGAGCAGGCCGAGCAGCAAGGCGATCACCAGCGGCGCCACCACCAGCATCCAATCCGGGTATAACTCGCGCACGGACGCCACCTTCGAGGTGGCGCTGAGGATCAGGGCCATGCAACCCGGCCCCGCCGTGCCGGGCATCGCCAGCGGTACGAAGGCGATGTTCGGCACGGCCTTGCCGCGCACCGGATCGAGCGCCGTATCCGCTTCCGGGATATCGCTCACCGACGACGAAGGGAACAGCATATTGAAACCGATGAAGGCCACCACCAGGCCGCCGGCGATGCGCATGCCGGGGATGGAAATGGCGAAGGCGTGCAGGATCCAGGCGCCAAGGTAGTAGGTGACGAGCATGATTCCGACGACGTACAGGCCGGCCTGATGGATCTGGCGGCGACGTTCCGGAGGCGGGAGGTTGCTGCCCAGCCCCATGAGCAGCGTCATCGAAGTGAGCGGGTTGGCCAGCGGCAGCATCATGAGAAACCCCACGCCGACCAAATGTACAAACTGTATCGTCCAGCCCATGGTGCTCCTCTCTGGTCACATCGCGCTGTGCGTTGTGCGGCCGCGGCTTTGCCAGACGCACGGCAAGGCAAGCGATCAGGGTAGCCTGGGCGTCGATGGCCCGCCTCGATAGCCGGGAGAGTACCACGCGTGGGTTACTTCCAGTTGCCGCTGCTGCCCCCAACTCATTGCGCGAGCAGCCCGATGAGCAAGGCGTTGAGCAGATCGATGAAAAAGCCGCATACGAGCGGCACGACGATGAAGGCGCGCGGCGCGGCGCCGAACTGCTGCGCCACCGCCGTCATGTTGGCCATGGCGGTGGCCGTGGAGCCAAGCGCAATGCCGCCGAAACCCGCGCTCACCACGACGGCATCGTAGTCGCGTCCCATCAGCGGAAAGATCACTTTCATGGCGTACAGGATGGTGAGCGCGATCTGCACCAGCAAGACGGTGCCGACAAACACCCAAACGCTTTCCAGCTCCCATAGACGCATGCCCATCAATGCCATGGTGAGGAAGACCCCCAGGCAAATATCGGAAATCAACGCGACGCCCGGCTGCATCCCCTCCCAGTTCCAGATCGTGCGGCGCGCCGTGAATACATAGTCGCCCAGCGCACGCAACAGAATGCCGGCCAGCAGGCAACCGACGAAGGCTGGCAGATTGAGGCCGGTTCGGGCCAGCGCATTGCCGATGAACTCTCCCAGCAACAGCGTGACATTCAACCAGAGCAGGGCGAACAATATGCCGTAATAACCGATGCGTTTGCGCTTTTGTTCCACGTTCAGCGCGCCCACGCCGACGTCGGCCGCGCCCGAAGGCCGCACGCCATGGCGCCGGATCAGGTAGCTGGCGATGGGTCCGCCCACCACACACGCGGCGACGATGCCGACCATATTGGCCGCCTGCCCGATCTCATTGGCGCTCAGGATGCCCAGTGCGTTCTCGAAATGCTGCGCCCACGCCGCCGTGGTGCCGACACCGCCCACCAGGGATACCGAGCCCACCATCAGTCCGGTGCGGGGGTCCAGCCCGAACAGGGTTGCCAGGCCCATGCCGGTGAGGTTCTGGAGCACCATGAAAACCGCGGCCCCCACCACCAACATGACCAGCGGCTTGCCGCCCTGCTTGAGCGAGCCCAGGCTGGCCGAAAGGCCGATCGCGGCAAAAAAATACAAGAGCAGGACGTCGCGGAGCCAGAGTTCGAAGACGATGCGCCAGGCGAACACCTCATAGAGGAGGAACACCACCAGGGCGCACAGCGCCCCGCCCACCACCGGCTCGGGAATACTGTAGCGATGCAGCCAGGCATAGCGCTCCGCCAGCAAGCGGCCGACGAACAACAACAAGATGGCCAGCGTCGTGCTCATCAAGGCATCGACGACAAACACTTGGTCCATGAGCGCCTTATTTGTTTCAAAATCCCGATGACGGCCAGCCCACGGACCGGCGCCATTTATGATCGACAGGCGAGTTGGCCCGGCGGCCTCAGATTGTCGGCCACTTCTCGTTAAAACGGCAATCATTGGCGCTCACGCCGGAAAAAGCGTGACGCTATCGCGACATCCACCACTTCGGCGGCCCCGGCCGGGCCCGTTCCCGGACAGGCCGCGCCCAGATGCGCTTGGCTCGGCTCGGCTCGGCTCGGCTCGGCTCGGCTCGGCTCGGCTCGGCTCGGCTCGGCTCGGCTCGGCTCGGCAGATATTGTCCCATTTATTGAACGATAGAATCCTGAATCCAGCACGAAAATCCCTTTGGGGCGGTGCTAGGATCAGGGTTTCGACTTCTTCGAGGCGATCCATGCCAACCAGCGACGACGTGATCCGCGACACGCCTTGCGGCCTGCTGCGCGGCCGCCGCCAAGAGGGCGTCACCGCATTCCTGCGCGTACCGTACGCCGCCCCGCCCACCGGCGAGCGGCGCTTCGCCCCGCCGGCGCCTGCCTGGGCGGGCGAGCGCGACGCCGCCCGGCCCGGCCCGATCCCCCCGCAGCTCACCTCCCGTCTATCGCGCGTCATGGGGGATCCGCCAGTGCCGCAAGACGAAGATTGCCTGCACCTCGACATCTGGGTACCCGACGGCGCCGACCCCTCGCAGCCCGCGCCCGTTCTGGCCTTCATCCATGGCGGCGCCTTCATGACCGGCGGCGGCTCGCTCCCGATGTATCGTGGTCACGAACTGGCACGGCGCACCGGCCTCGTCGTCGTCAACATCAGTTACCGCCTGGGCATCCTCGGCTTCCTGCCCATTCCCGGGCTGGCGCCCGCCAACCTCGGCCTGCAAGACCAAATAGCCGCGCTGCGCTGGATCCACAGCGGCATCGCCGGTCTCGGTGGCGACCCCGGCGCCGTTACGCTGGCGGGCCAATCGGCGGGCGGCTACACCATCGCCACCCTCATGGCCTGCCCCGCCACCCAGGGCCTATTCCAGCGCGCCGTCGTCATGAGCGCGCCCCTGGGTCTGAGCCTGCCCACCGCCGACGACTCCGCGGCCCTGTGCGCGGCCCTGTTCCGCACGCTCGATCTGCCGTCCGGCGATCCCGGCGCGCTCCGGCAGTTGCCCGTCGAAGCCCTGCTGCAAGCGCAGGGCCGGCTGGCGCGCGAGTGGGCAAGCACGCTGGCCAACGTGTCGCCACCCTTCGTGCCGGTGGCCGACGGTGAATGGATCCGCGGCGAACCGCTCGACGCGCTGCTCGACGGCACGGCATCGCCGTGCCCTGCCATCTTCGGTTACACGCGCGAGGAAATGGCCGCCTTTTATGCCGGCGACGCCCGTCTGGCCGAAGCCGCCGATCTCATCGTGCAGGATCGCTTCGGCCAGCGCCATGGCTCCCGCGCGGAAGTCGAACTGGCGCTGGCACGAGCCCGCCGCTCACCGGGCGACGCCCTCGCCGTCCTGGGCGACCTGGGCACCCGGGAGCTGTTCGCCAGCCCCGCGATCGCCGCCGGTCGCGCCCGCCAGGCGCGCGGGCACGACACCTATCTGTACCGTTTTGATTGGCAAAGCCCTTTGCCGGGCTATGGCGCCTGCCATTGCATCGATTTGCCCTTCCTGTTCGGCAATCTCGACGACTGGCGCGAATCGCCCATGGTCAACACCGCCGATCGGGCCGAAACCACCGGCCTCAGCCATGTCTTCCAGGATCTCATCGCCGCTTTTGCCCGCACCGGCCGGCCCGCGGGCCCCGCGTTGCCGCCTTGGCCGGCCTGCGACCACGACGCCTTGCTCAGTTTCGACCGGCTGCTTACCCTTGGCCAACTCCCCGCCGATCCAACCGCCCACTGAGCACGGGCCCAAGCGCAAGCCGATCACCTCACGCCCCGTGCATCACGGCTGGCGCGCCTCCTTGTGCGGGAGCTAGTGCAGCGCTTGCTGCAGCTTCAGCGCATCGAGCAGGCGCTGGCCGTGCGAGGGCAACGCCTCGCCCTGGCGGGTGAGGATGCCGATCGGCCCCACCAGATCGGGCACCTCCGGCATCAGCACCCGCACCAGCCGCTGCCGCTCGTACTCGGCCGCCACCCGGCTGGGAATCAGCGCCACGTAGTCGCTCTCGCGCAGCAGGCTGATGAGGGATGCGCCCGTATGCGCCGCGTATTCCACCACGTCGGCGGGCACGCGGCCGCATTGCGCCCAGAACTGCAGATCCAGGCTGGCCCGCACCGGCGTGGACGGTAGCGGCAAGATCCACGGCTCGTGGATCAGGCTGGCAATTCCTTCTTGCGGCCGCAGCCGCCGGCGCCGGCTGCGACTGCCGCAAACGATGGAAAAGCGCTCGTACAGCAATACTTCGAACGCCAGGTAATCAGCGGACTCCTTGGAGGGCGCGCGCGTCAGCGCCAAGTGCAGCTCGCCATCGCGCACCGCGTGGATCATCAGCTCCTGCGGCCCTTCGGTCACCCGCACATTGAGCTGCGGACTGGCGCGCTTGAGATGCACGATCGCCTTGGCCAGCAACGACGGCGGCGCGCTGGCGAACTGACCCACCCGTAAATGGCCGGAGTCGCCGGCGCGCATCGCCAGCGCTTCGCTGAAGGCATGATCGACCCCGCCCAGGATGAGCGCCGCATGGCGGATCAGCAGGCCGCCGAGCTCGGTGGCGGCCATGCCGTGGCGGGATCGCTGGAACAGCGGCGACTCCAGCGTGTCCTCCAGTTCGCGCAACAAACGGGTGGCCGCCGGCTGCGTCATGCCCAGCCGGCGCGCGGCGCCATGCAGGGTGCCTTCTTCGTCGATCGCGACCAGCAGGCCGAGCTGGCGCAGCTTCAAGCGGTTCCTGATTCCGGCAATCCCTTGCGTCATGAAGGTTCCCGCCCTTTGATATCAAAACTGTATAGACCACGGGAAAAAACTGATTTTACAGAGTGGATCGATGTTCCGAGAATAGCTTACGTTCGCCGGCTCCATCCCGCCTGGGGCCAGCGCGGTCCGAGCTCAACCGGAAGTCCCTAAAAAATGATCCATCAAATTTGCACTACCGAGCCCCGGGGCGGCACAAAAACGAGCGCGGCAACACCAAGCAGCCACCAACCCGCAAGCCATTGCATCTTGCCAGCCCAGGCCGCGCAACGCCACTCCCGAAGAGGACGCTTGGCCTGTTTCCCACGACTCCCTACGCCTGAACCCTACACCGCCATGTCCGACCGTCAACCGCCTGCCACGCCCCGCCGCCCCAATGTCGTCGTCATTCTTGCCGACGACATGGGCCATGCCGACCCGTCCCTCTATGGCAACCCCTGGGTCGAAACCCGCCACATCGACAGCATCGGCCGCGATGGCGTCAAATTCACCGACGGTTACACCAGCGCCCCGCTCTGCAGCCCATCGCGCGCGGGGCTGGTCACGGGGCGGTATCAGCAGCGCTTCGGCTTCGAGCAACAAGTGTCGTCGGGCGCCTTCCCCGAACGGCGCGAAGTGCGGCTCGACGATGGCAACCTGGCGCCTTTGCAGGGCGAGGCCGAGTTCCTGCGCCGCGGCGTGCCCCTCTCCGAGAAAAACTTCGGCGAACTCTTCAAGGCGGCGGGCTACCGTACGGCGGTGGTCGGCAAATGGCATCTGGGCCATGGCCCCGACTTCCTGCCCCAGAACCGCGGCTTCGATCATTCGGTGGTGTTCCATGGCAACACCAGCCTGCAGGCCACGCGGCTGGACGACCCCGAAATGTTCAGCCTGAAAGTCGACTTCCATGATGAAGCCAACGACACCGCCTGGACCCGCGAAGGGCTGAATCAGATCCGCGAGAACGGCGAGGTGATCGATGTCGATGAATACCTGCTGTTTTACTTTCGGGACCGCGTGGTGGAATTCATCGAGAGCCACCGCGCAGAGCCCTTCCTGATGTACTTTGCCATGAACGCGCCGGTGCCGCCGCTGCAGGTGCCTCGCCGCTACTTCGACGCCCTCAAGGACACCGTTCCCAACATCGCCACCCGCGGCTACCAGGCACTGCTGCTGGCCCAGGACGAAGTCGTGGGTTCGGTGCTCGAGGCCCTGCGCCGCACCGGGCTCGAGAACGACACGCTGGTGATTTTCGTGAGCGACAACGGCACGGCCTTGAGCCGCCCCGGCAGCAACGCGCCGTTCTCCGGCGGCAAATACTCCACCCTGGAAGGCGGCATCCGCATGCCTTATGTCATGAAATGGCCGGGCCATATCCCCGCCGGCCTGGTGTACCGGCAGCCCGTGAGCACCCTGGATATCCTGCCCACCATCGCCAATGCCTGCCAGGTATCCACGCAGGCCTCGCAGCCGCTGGACGGCGTCAACCTGATGCCCTACCTCACCAATCAGCGTTCCGATGCGCCCCACGAAGCGCTGTTCTGGAAGCTCGCCGCCTATTCCGCCGTGCGTGTGGGTAAATGGAAGCTCTATCTCGAGCCACGCAACGGCATCGCCAGGCTCTACGATCTGGAGGCCGATCCGGCCGAGCAGCATGATCTTTCGGCCCAGGAACCCGAGGTCTTTGCCGACCTCAAGGCGCGCTACCAGGCCTGGGACGACTCCCTGCCGCCACGGGGATGGACCAACATTTCTCCGGTCTTCAAGAAGTGAGCAAGCGCCAAAAGCCGGATTCCGTGACTTGGCACGAGGCCAGGCAATACCCGGCCCCACCGGCGGTCGACTGCCCTACGGACGACAGCTCGGCATCGCCAGCCGACGGGCCTGTGTCCGTCACCGCGCTCTCCCGGGCCAACCTCGCGCGACCTGGCGACGCCGCGCGGGCTGGGCCCGCGACGGCGTTGGCTCCAGTACGGCCGGGCATGCGGTTTCTGCCCGGCGGCGCCTTCCTGATGGGCAGCAACCGCTTCTATCCTGAAGAAGCGCCGATACGGCGCACGGCGATCGACGCCTTCTGGATCGACGAAACCCCGGTCACCAACGCCGACTTCGGCGCCTTCGTGCGGGCCACCGGCTATCTCACCCTGGCCGAGCGGGAGCCCGACCCCGCCCTCGTCGCCGGCCTGCCGCCCGAGTTCGCGCGAGCGGGATCGATGGTGTTCGATAACCGCAACCGGGTGCCCTCGGGCACAGGCCTGCCCTGGTGGCCCTTTCGGGCGGGCGCCTGCTGGCGGCGGCCACTGGGCGAAGGCAGCGGCATCGACGATCTGGCCGATCACCCGGTGGTGCATATCGCCTGCGAGGACGCCGAAGCCTACGCACACTGGGCGGGCAAATCCTTGCCCACCGAAGCCGAATGGGAATATGCCGCACGCGGCGGCCTGGCCGACGCCGACTACGCCTGGGGCGACGAGCTCGCCCCCGGGGGCATCCAGATGGCCAACACCTGGCAGGGTGAATTCCCGTGGACGAACCTGGCCCTGGACGGCTGGGAACGCACATCGCCGGTGCGCAGCTATCCCGCCAATGGCCATGGCCTCTACGACATGATCGGCAATGTGTGGGAATGGACCGCCGACTGGTGGCATGAGCGCGCCGAGCCGCCTCAAGCGCGAATCCTCCCTCGGGGAGGAAGTCGCGAAGCGACCGGAGGGCCGTCCATTCGCCGCGCCGAGCCGCCTCAAGCGCGAATCCTCCCTCGGGGAGGAAGTCGCGAAGCGACCGGAGGGCCGTCCATTCGCCGCGCCGAGCCGCCTCAAGCGCGAACCCTCCCTCGGGGAGGAAGTCGCGAAGCGACCGGAGGGCGCAGTGAGCCCACCGCACAGCCGGCATCCCAAGGCGCGCCGAGCTGCTGTGCCGAGCGCAATCCCACCGGCGGCTCGCTTGCGGACAGCTGCGATCCGGCGCTGGCGGTGCTCGTACCGCGCCGCGTGATCAAGGGCGGCTCCCATTTGTGCGCTCCCAACTATTGCCGGCGCTACCGGCCGGCGGCCCGCCACGCGCAAGCCGTGGACACCTCGACCAGCCACATCGGCTTTCGTTGCGTCGTGCGCACGGCCGGACTTGGCTAGCTGATGCCTCGGCTTGAGACAGGGCAGTACGCGGCCGGCTATCAGAGAGCCAATGTGGCCCGTGCCTTGGCGAACGGCCAGCGTATCGCCGCCGCCCTGGACGACGCCCGCGTCGACTCCATCGAAGTCGCCCACGGCGATGGCCTCGCAGGCTCCAGCTTCAACTACGGCTTTGGCGCCCACACCGATCTCGAATGGATCGAGGCCGTGGCCGACACCGTGCGCCATGCCCAGGTCGCCACCCTGCTCATCCCCGGCATCGGCACCGTGCACGATCTCAAGAACGCCTACGCCGCCGGCGCCCGCGTCGTGCGCGTGGCCACCCACTGCACCGAGGCCGATGTGTCCCGCCAGCACATCGAGGTCGCTCGCGAACTGGGTATGGATACGGTGGGCTTTCTCATGATGAGCCACATGACCACGCCCCAGGCGCTCGCCCAGCAGGGCAAGCTCATGGAGAGCTATGGCGCCACCTGCATCTTCGCGACGCATGGTGGGCGGCCAGGAGGACATGATCGTGGATGTGGCGCTGGATCTCAAGCAGCGGCAGGCGGCCTGAGCCAGCGTTGCCGGACATAACCAGCGGCCTCAGCTTCCGCCTTGGTGGCCCTCCCAATGGCGGCCTTTAAGCCGCCACGGGGGCAATCGAGCATGGCTTCCAAAAAGGAATATGTTGCGCGATGCGCACCATGCTACAATCATCGGCATGATCAAGTCGTTTCGTCACAAGGGCTTGCGCCGGTTCTATGAAACCGGCAATGCGTCGGGTATTCAACCCAGCCACGGCAAGCGGCTCCGCTTGCAGCTCATCGCCCTCAACACCGCGACCTGCATCGAGGATATGGATCTTCCCGGCTTTCGCCTGCATCCGCTCAAAGGCGACATGCACGGCCGCTGGTCCATCGCCGTCAACGGCAACTGGCGCGTAACGTTCGAATTCCACGACGGCAACGCCCACGTTCTGGACTACGAGGACTATCACTGATGACCATGCACAATCCTCCGCATCCCGGCGAATTCATCACCGGGATTTATCTCGAGCCATACGGCATCAGCGGCCGCGAACTCGCGCAAAAACTGGACGTCGCACCGTCCACTCTGAGCCGTCTGCTCAAAGGCAGCAGCCGGGTAACGCCAGAAATGGCCCTGCGGCTCTCCAAGGCGCTGGGGCGTACGCCCGAAAGCTGGCTGGCCATGCAAGACGCCCACGATTTGTGGATCGCGCGCCAGCAGCTCGACCTCCAGCGCGTCGCCAGGCTCGAGCTGGAGCCCGCCTAAACGCCGGAGCCTTCAGCGGTAAAGCCCTTCAGCCCCAGGAAAAGCCTGGTGAAGACACCGCGCAGCCATTCGTTCGCCGGCTCCCGATGGAATCGATCGTGCCACACCATGGTCACATCGAAACCCGGAAACGGAACTGGCGGCTCGATCACCTGGATCGGCATATGATTGGCCACCAGTGCCGCAAGATTGCTGGGGATGAGACCGACCAGATCGGTCCCCGACACCACGGGTCCGACACAGAGCAAACTGTGCACGCGCAGCGCCACGCTCGCCCTGACCGTGGAACCCGACAAAACCTTGGCCACAGCCGCCGCGTGCTCCATGCCCTCGGGCCCTCCCACCACGTGCGGCAGTTCGCGCATTTGTTCGCGTGCCACCCGGCCCTCCACCATGGGGTGGCCCTTGCGCACGACATAGACAAACTGCTCATGGAATAAGCGCCTGTGGCGCACTTGCTTGCTCAGGCTGCCAAAGAAGCCAACGGCCAGATCGATCTGACCCGATGCCAGCCCCTCATGGATGCGTTCCACGGTGGGGGAAACCGCACGTATCGCGACATGGGGCGCTTCGTGCGCCAGATGCGCCATGAGCCGCGGCAGCAAGATCCGTTCGCCGACATCGCTCATGGCGACATGGAAGGTGCGCGACTGCACAGCGTGATCAAACACGGGATGCTCCAGCGTGGAGCGCAGGACGTCGAGCGCCGCTGACACGGGCACGGCGAGTTCGTCGGCAAAAGGAGTCGGCATGACTCCGCGCTGTTGGCGCACGAAGAGCGTGTCGCCGTACATCTCGCGCAAGCGCCCCAGCCCCCGGCTGACCGCCGGTTGGGACAAACCCATGTGATGACCGGCGGCCGTGAGGTTTCGAGTGCGATAAATCGTCTCGAAGAGCTCCAACAGATTCAGATCGACTTGCCGGCTCAAGGGACGCGAGCGCTCCGTGTGCTTCATATGCGTTTCTGACATATCACAGATTCTAATATTTCATTTCTGAAATGTCATATCCCGCCCTACCATGAATGGCGCCGATGGCCGTACCACCACAAGGCCAGCGGCCAATAGAGCCATTCCCGTTCCGGGAGCCAAGTATCGGCCGCCACACCAGGAGACACCGCCCATGAAACAGAGACGCCTCATCCTCACCGGCATCGCCGCCGCGATAGCCGCACCGCTTATCCTTGGCGGAGGCACGGTCCATGCCCAAGATTTTCCGTCAAAGCCCGTTCGGGTGATCACGCCGTTTCCGCCCGGCGCCGGGCCCGAGGTGGCGATGCGCGTGGTGAGCGAACCACTGGCTCGCAAGTGGGATCAGCCCGTCATCGTCGACAACCGCTCTGGCGGCAACGGGCTCATTGCGGTCAATCTTTTCAAAAGCGCTCCCGAGGACTACCACAACCTGCTGCTGATCGATAGCAATCACGCCACCACACATCCGCATACCTTCCAGAACCTGCCCTACGACGTGCAACAGGATTTTCAGCCCATCGGGATCATCCTGCGTACGCCGTTCTTCGTGGCTGTTGCGCCGGACAGCCCTTATCAATCCGTGGAAGACATCGTGTCGGCCGCCAAGGCGGATCCTGAGGGCATCACTTATGGCTCCTGGTTCGTCGGCAGCCCGGGACACATCGGCGCAGCCCGCCTGGAGTCGCTGAGCGACGTCCGCATGCAGCACATTCCATACCGCGACTTCGGCCAACTCTATGCCGCCGTCTCCACTCAGGAAGTGGATTGGGCCTTGGGCAGCATTGCCAGCGCGGGCGCCCTGGAGCGTGGCGGCAAGCTTCGCTTCCTGGCGCTGGCGGCGCCCGAGCGCTCGCCTCTCTACCCCGACGTACCAGCCACGAGCGAGCGGCCAGGGCTGCAGGATTTTCAGGTCAATGCCTGGGTAGGCCTATTTGCGCACAAAAGCATGCCCGCCGAGGTCCGCGATCAGGTGGCCGCCGATCTGCGCGAGGCGCTGGGCCAGGCTTCCGTCGTCGAACGCTATCAAAGCCTGGGCTACGAAACTCCACAACCGACGCCAAGCGAGTTCGGGGCGCTCATCCAGCGCGAAACCGATGGATGGGCGGACATCATCCGGGCCGCCAACATCCGATTGGATTGAGTTTTCCCATGATCAATCTGTTAGACATACGTTACGTCCGTCTCGGCACCCGAGATCTCGCGCAGGCCGAGCAGTTCTCCCGCGAGATCCTGGGCCTGGAGCTGGTGCGGCGCGAAGCGGGCGCCAGCTACTTCCGCAGCGACAGCCGGGATCACACCCTGGTCTACTTCGAGGGCGATCCCGCCGACCATACCGTGGGCTTCGAGGTGCGTACCACCGGCGAACTGGAGCAGGCCGCGGCAGAGCTCGAGCGCCTCGGATTTCAGGTGCATGTGGGAACCCCCGAAGAATGCGAGCAGCGTTATGTCGAATCCTTCATTCATTTCAAGGACCCGACTGGCAACGAGATCGATTTGATGGCACGTCCGCACCACAGCGGGAGGCGTTATTTTCCTTCGCGGGACGCAGGCATCACCGGCTTCAGCCATGTTGGCCTGTGCACCACCGACGCCGTGCGGGATGAAGGTTTCTGGACCGGCGTGCTGAGCGCCCGCGTGAGCGACCGCATTGGCCAGGCGCCCTTGCTGCGCATCGATGAAGTGCACCATAAGGTTGCTCTCTTTCCTACGTCTCACGCGGGCGTGCAGCACATCAATCATCAGGTCGAAGACATCGACGACATCATGCGTGCCTGGTACATGCTGCAGAAGCACAATGTGCGCATCGCCTTCGGGCCCGGACGTCATCCGACGTCGGGGGCGAAATTCCTGTACTTCCGGGGGCCTGACGATATGATCTTCGAGTACTCCACGGGTGTCCGGCTCATCCAGCCCGAAGAAGAGGCGAGCTATCGTCCGCGCCAGTTTCCACGGGCCAACGAGTCTTTCTGCATGTGGGGAGCGGTTCCCGATATCCCCGAATTTCGCCAGCCCGTACCGGGGGTAAAAGCATGACCACACGCCCCAGCGCATACCCCGCCATTCAGGGCGGGGTCGAGCAAGGCAGTCGTCCGCTGGAGCCGAAGGCGCCCTCCAATGGCGGCGGAGAAGCTCCTGACGATAGGCCGAAGCCCTTCACCCCCACGGACACCGTGCAACGCCAACTACGTATCGCAGCCCGCGCGCTCGGTCGCCATGGCCTGGCGCATGCTTATGGGCACTGCAGCGTGCGACTCGATGCCGATCACTTCCTGGTCTGCGCCGCCCGCCCCATGGGCTTGCTTGCTCCCGGCGAACAGGGCCAGGTCGTGCCCATCGCCGGCCCGCTGCCTTCGGGCGTCCTTGGCGAAGTTCGATTACACCAACAATTGTACCGGCGCCGCCCCGACGTCCAGGCAGTCGCCCGTTCCATGCCACCCGCCCTGATGACCTTGGGGACTGCTCGACGCACGCCAAAGCCCCGCCACGGCATGGGCTCGTACTTTGGCGAAGGCGCCGCGCTCTGGGACGATCCACAACTCATCCGCGACGACGCGCTGGCCAGCGCCGCGATCGACGCCATGGCACACCACAATGCCCTGGTGATGCGCGGCAATGGCGTCGTCGTCGTGGCCGACTCGCTCCCGAAGGTGGTGTGCCTCACCTGGTTCCTCGAGGACGCCGCAAAGCTGGAACTGGGCGTGCTCGCCGCGGGCCTGGAAGGCAGCTCCGTGGTCTTGCAAGCCGCCGAGACGGAGCGGCGAGCCACCAGCTCGGGGGGCATTTTTGAGCGCATGTGGGAGTACCTCACCCACGGCGATACCGAACTTCATTGGCAGGAATAGCAACCGTGATTCTCAACTTCATCGATGGCCAGTACCGCGAAGGGCGCGCAGGCCAGACATTCGATAACATCAATCCCGTCGATGGCAGTCTTATCGCCAAGGTCAGCGCTGCCGGCCGCGAAGATGTCGACGATGCCGTGCGGGCTGCTCGCGAGGCCCTGAATGGCCCATGGGCGAGCCTCAAGCTGGCCCAGCGCTGCGATCTGCTGTATGCCGTGGCGGCCGAGATCGACCGGCGTGCCGACGACTTTTTGGCGGCCGAGATTGCCGATACGGGCAAGCCGCATGCCCTGGCCTCGCATCTGGATATCCCTCGCGGCGCTGCCAACTTCCGGGTCTTTGCGGATGCCGTACGCAATGTCGCGACCGAAGCTTTCACCTGGCACGCGCCCGATGGCAAGCCAGCCCTCAACTATGCCCTGCGCCGCCCGAAAGGCGTGGTGGCCGTAGTCTGCCCTTGGAATCTGCCCCTGTTGCTCATGACCTGGAAGGTAGGGCCCGCCCTGGCCTGCGGCAATACCGTCGTCGTCAAGCCCTCGGAAGAAACCCCAGCCACGGCCGCGCTGCTTGGCGAGGTGATGAATGCCGTGGGCATTCCCAAAGGCGTGTACAACGTCGTTCACGGCTTCGGACCGGATTCGGCTGGCGAGTTCCTGACGACACATCCCGGGATCGACGCCATTACGTTCACCGGCGAAACCCAGACCGGCGCGGCCATCATCCGCGCCAGCGCGGGTGGCATCAAGCCGGTATCGATGGAGCTGGGCGGCAAGAACCCCGCCATCGTGTTCGCCGACGCCGATCTGGGCGTTACGCTGGCGGGACTCACCCGATCGGTATTCGAGAACACCGGCCAGGTCTGCCTGGGCACCGAGCGCGTCTACGTGCAACGCCCCGTCTACGAGGCCGTCGTGCAGCGCCTCGCCGACGCCGCCAGGCGGCTCCAGCCGGGTCGTCCCGACGCTCCAGGCACCACCTTCGGCCCGCTGATTTCGGCCACGCATCAACGCAAGGTGCTGGATTACTATGAGCTGGCGCGCCAAGAAGGGGGAACGGCGGTGGTCGGCGGCGGAGTCCCGGATATGCCGGCCGAACTGCGAAGCGGCTTCTGGATCGAGCCCACCGTATGGACGGGATTGAGCCATCAATCCCGCACCGCGCGTGAAGAAATCTTCGGCCCCTGCTGCGCGGTGATTCCTTTCGACACCGAGCCCGAGGCCCTGGCCATGGCCAACGACACGGCCTACGGCCTGGCCGCCTCGGTCTATACCCGCGACCTTGATCGGGCGCACCGCGTCAGCGCCGCGCTGCGGGTAGGCGTCACGTGGGTGAACACCTGGTTCCTGCGGGATCTGCGCACGGCCTTTGGTGGCTCGGGCGCTTCAGGCATCGGGCGCGAAGGTGGCGTGCATTCGCTCGAGTTTTATACCGAGCTTTCGAATATCTGCATCAAGCTGCACGGAGCCGAGGCATGAACCGGATCGACATCGAGGCGGCGGCGAAGCTGCTTCGGCAAGCCTGCGAACAACGCGAGCCCATCGCCCCGCTGAGGGATCGGTTTCCCGCCCTGACGGCCGATGACGCTTATGCGATCCAGGAGCACAACACCCAGCGCCGCCTGGCCGAAGGCGGCCGCCTGGTAGGGCGAAAGATCGGCCTCACGGCACGTTCAGTTCAAATGCAACTGGGCGTGGACCAGCCCGACTACGGCATGTTGTTCGCCGACATGGCGATCCCCGACGGCGAGCCCATCGGCTGGTGCCGCCTGATCCAGCCCAAGGTCGAAGCCGAAGTGGCTCTGGTCATGGAGCACGACCTGCCCGAACCAGGCCTCACGGTCGCGCAGCTCCTGCGCGCAGTCGCTTTCGCCCTGCCGGCCATCGAGATCGTCGATAGTCGGATCGCCGACTGGAACACTCGCTTCGTCGATACGGTGGCCGACAATGCGTCAAGCGGCGCTTTCGTCCTGGGGAACACCCCGGTCGGCCTGCGCCGGCTCGATCTGCGCCTGGCCGGCATGGTGATGGAGCGCGCCGGTGAGCAAGTTTCCCTGGGTGCCGGCGCCGCCTGCCTAGGACATCCACTGAACGCCGCCGTCTGGCTGGCCAACCGGATGGCCAGGCTTGGTCGCGGCCTGATGGCCGGCGACGTGGTCCTGACCGGGGCGTTCGGGCCCATGGTAGCCGCCCGCCCTGGAGATGTCTTTGAAGCCCGCATCCAGGGTCTGGGATCCGTACGTGCCGCTTTCGGAGAGATCACGCCATGAAGCAGGAAAGCATCGCCACGTTTGCCGCACGCCTCGACACCGCGGCCCACACCGCACAGGCCATCGCCCAGTTTGCCGAAGCCGAAGGCATCGGCGAGCATGAAGCCTACGCCATCCAGGCCGCCTCGATCGCGCGCCGGCTGGCCAGGGGCGAGCGCCGCACCGGCGTCAAGATGGGCTTCACCAGCCGCGCCAAGATGGTCCAGATGGGCGTGCACGACATGATCTGGGGCCGCCTCACCGACGCCATGGCCGAGGCGGACGGCGCGCCGGTCTCGCTGTCGCGGTTTGTGCACCCTCGCGTCGAGCCGGAACTGGCCTTCCTGCTGAACAAGCCTCTGCCGGCTCACGCCAGCCTGCCGGAAGCGCTGGAGGCCGTCGCCGCCGTCGCGCCGGCGCTGGAGATCATCGATTCCCGCTTCGCCGATTTCCGGTTCACCTTGGGCGACGTCGTGGCGGACAACGCTTCCTCGTCCGGCTACGTGATCGGCCCATGGCAGGACCCGCGGCAGGACTTGTCGAACCTGGGCCTGGCGCTGTCGATCAATGGCGCGATCAGGCAAGTCGGCAGTACCGCCGGTATCCTCGGCAACCCGCTGCGTTCACTGGTCGCGGCCGCCCGGCTGAGCGCCGCCGCCGGCGAGCCCCTGGAAGCCGGTTGGCTGGTGATGGCCGGGGGCGCCACCGCGGCCGAATCCCTGGCGGTGGGTCAGCATGTTCTGCTAGAAATGCAGGGCCTGGGCCGTGTCGAATTCACCTGCACCGAATGAGAGTCCTATGCCACTGATTCAAGTCATCCTGATCGAAGGCCGCGGCGCGGCGGAAAAAGCCAAGCTTATCCGCGGCCTGACCGACGCCGCGGTCGAAGCGGTGGGCGCGCCGCGCGAGTCCGTCCGCGTCATTTTGCAAGAAGTCCCGGCCGCCCACTGGGGCGTGGGCGGCGTGTCCAAGGCCGCGGCGTCCGACGAGAAAAAAGATGTCTGAGCACATCCTGAAAGCCGCCATCATCGGCAGCGGCAACATCGGCACCGACCTGATGATCAAGCTGCTGCGCCATGGCCGGCACCTCAAGCTTGCCGCCATGGTCGGCATCGACCCCGACTCCGACGGCCTGGCCCGCGCCGCCCGTCTGGGTGTGGCCACCACCGCCAACGGCGTCGACGGCCTCATCGCCCTGCCCGAGTTCGAGCACATCGACATCGTCTTCGACGCCACCAGCGCCGGCGCCCACCACGTCAACGAACAGCGCCTGCGCGCCGCCAAGCCCGGCATCCGCCTCATCGACCTCACCCCCGCGGCCATTGGCCCTTACTGCGTGCCCGTGGTCAATCTCGATGAACACCTGGACGCGTTGAACCTCAACATGGTCACCTGCGGCGGCCAGGCCACCATCCCCATGGTCGCCGCCGTGGCTTCCGTCACCCCCGTGCACTACACCGAGATCGTCGCCAGCATCGCCAGCAAAAGCGCCGGGCCCGGCACCCGCGCCAACATCGACGAGTTCACCGAAACCACCAGCCAGGCGCTCGCCAGCGTCGGCGGTGCCACCCAGGGCAAGGCCATCATCGTGCTCAACCCCGCCGAGCCGCCGCTCATCATGCGCGATACCGTGTATTGCCTGGCCGAGACGGGCGATGACGTAGCCGCCACCGAACAGGCCATCGCCGCCGCCGTCGAGGCCATGGTGGCGCGCGTGCGCCAGTACGTGCCCGGCTACCGCCTCAAGCAGGCCGTGCAGTTCGATCGCATTCCCGCCGAGACGCCCCTGAATGTGGCGGGCGTGGGCCGCCTCAGCGGGCTGAAGGTCAGCATCTTCCTGGAAGTCGAGGGCGCGGCCCACTACCTGCCCGCCTACGCCGGCAATCTCGACATCATGACCAGTGCGGCTCTCGCCACCGGCGAGCGCGTGGCCGAGCGTTCGCTGGCGGCACGCGTCGCTTGAGCCGGGGCCGACTAGCCTCCGAACCATAACGCGCCAGGAGCCAGGTATCCGGTACCCGTCCAGGTGCCAGATGTCAGGCGATAGGTTTGACGAGTCAGCATAAGGTGCCAAGCACCAGCGGCCAACAGCCTGCTCTCCGCTCGCGCGTCCCTCCCTCTTGCTCCACACGGAGACCCGCACCATGAACCCGGACAAAAAACTCTACATCTCCGACGTCACCCTGCGCGACGGCAGCCACGCCATCCGCCACCAGTACTCCGTGGACGACGCCCGGCGCATCGCCGCCGCCCTGGACGCCGCCCGTGTCGACTCCATCGAAGTCGCCCACGGCGATGGCCTCGCAGGCTCCAGCTTCAACTACGGCTTTGGCGCCCACACCGATCTCGAATGGATCGAGGCCGTGGCCGACACCGTGCGCCATGCCCAGGTCGCCACCCTGCTCATCCCCGGCATCGGCACCGTGCACGATCTCAAGAACGCCTACGCCGCCGGCGCCCGCGTCGTGCGCGTGGCCACCCACTGCACCGAGGCCGATGTGTCCCGCCAGCACATCGAGGTCGCCCGCGAACTGGGTATGGATACCGTGGGCTTTCTCATGATGAGCCACATGACCACGCCCCAGGCGCTCGCCCAGCAGGGCAAGTTCATGGAGAGCTACGGCGCCACCTGCATCTACGTGGTGGACTCCGGCGGCGCGCTCAACATGAACGACGTGCGCGATCGCTTCCGCGCCATGAAGGACACCCTCAAGCCCGAAACCCAGACCGGCAT
>JALOAI010000013.1 GCA_023228945.1 Pigmentiphaga sp.
CCCTCGGGCAGCCAGTCCTTCAGCGAGCACGGCAGCAGCAACAGTTGATCGGGAGTGTAGGGGCGATAGGTCGTCGGCATGGCTGCTATTTTACCGAGAGGCGGTTCCTACCGCCCACGCTCCTAGGAGAACTTGACCCGCATCAAAGGCTGGCCTCGGGCTTCAAGGCTCGATCAGACGGATGTAGATCTCGTCGGGCTGGACCAGGCCGAGCCCGAGGCGGGCCCGTTCTTCGACGGCTTCGGTACCGGATTGCAGGTCGCGGACTTCGGCCTCGAGCGCCGCATTGCGCAGGCGCAGACCCGCATTGAGATCACGTTGCGTGCTGACCTGGCGCTGCATGTCGCGCAGGTCGAGCCAGCCGCCCTTGCCCAGCCACAAAGGATACTGGATAAGCAGCACCGCCCCGGCCAGGGCCAGGGCCACCCAACGTATGGGATCGTGGAACACGGGCTTTCTCCGGAGGGCGGTGAAGTGTGCGGCGCCGCTACGGCGGGCCGCCGCGGCCCGCGCAACCGCGATCGACGCAGCAGCGATCAGCGCAGGTTGTAGAAGGCTTCGCGGCCGGGGTAATGGGCAACGTCGCCGAGATCTTCTTCGATGCGCAGCAATTGGTTGTACTTGGCGATGCGATCGGAACGCGACAGCGACCCGGTTTTGATCTGCAGCGCATTGGTGGCCACGGCGATATCGGCAATGGTGGTGTCTTCGGTTTCGCCCGAGCGGTGCGACACCACGGCGGTGTAGCCCGCGCGCTTGGCCATTTCGATGGCGGCGAAGGTTTCGGTAAGCGTGCCGATCTGGTTGATCTTGATCAGGATGGAGTTGGCCACGCCCTGGGCGATGCCTTCTTTCAGGATGCGGGTATTGGTGACGAAGAGGTCGTCGCCCACCAGTTGCACCTTGCGGCCAAGCTGCTGGGTGAGTATCTTCCAGCCTTCCCAGTCGTTCTCGGCCATGCCGTCTTCGATGGAAATGATGGGATATTTGTCGCACCAGGTGGCCAGCAGATTGGAGAGGCCGGCGGCATCCAGCGCCACGCCGCCCTCGCCCGCCAGGTGATAGCGGCCATCGCGATAGAACTCGGAGCTGGCGCAATCGAGCGCCAGGGCCATTTGCGTGCCGGGCTCGTAGCCGGCCTGTTCCACGGCCTGCAGAATGAGCTGGATGGCCTCTTCGTGGTTGGCCAGGGTGGGGGCGAAGCCGCCTTCGTCGCCCACGGCGGTGGACATGCCTTTGTCGTGGATCAGCGTCTTGAGGGCGTGGAAGGTTTCGGCGCCCATGCGCAGGGCTTCGGAGAAGCTCGACGCGCCCACCGGCACGATCATGAACTCCTGGAAGTCGAGGTTGTTGTTGGCGTGTGCGCCGCCATTGATGACGTTCA
Source organism: Pigmentiphaga sp. (assembly GCA_023228945.1). Classification (GTDB taxonomy): domain Bacteria; phylum Pseudomonadota; class Gammaproteobacteria; order Burkholderiales; family Burkholderiaceae_B; genus Verticiella. Next base: position 1,385 of record JALOAI010000013.1, read on the forward strand.
TCATCGGCACCGGCATGCTCATGGCGCCGCTGCCGCCGAAGTAGCGGTACAGCGGCAGATTGGTTTCTTCGGCGGCGGCGCGCGCCACGGCCATGCTGACGGCCAGCGTGGCGTTGGCGCCCAGGCGCTCTTTGTTGTCGGTGCCGTCGAGATCGATCAGGAGATTGTCGAGAAAAGCCTGCTCCTGGGCGTCGAGGCCCACCAGCGCTTCGGCGATCTCAGTGTTGATGTTTTCGACGGCTTTGAGCACGCCCTTGCCGAGGTAGCGGCCGGCATCGCCATCGCGCAGTTCGACGGCTTCGCGGGTGCCGGTGGAAGCGCCGGACGGCACCGCGGCCCGGCCCATCGCGCCCGACTCGAGCAGGACGTCGCACTCGACGGTGGGATTGCCGCGCGAATCCATGATTTCGCGGCCGATGATGTCAACGATGGCACTCATTAGGCTGTGACTCCGAGTTGATTTTCGAGGAATTCGGTGGATTTGACGACTTGGTCGATGGCCCGCAGCGACTGCAGCAGTTGCGGCATCAGCTCCAGCGGCACCGCATTGGGACCGTCGGACAGGGCCTTGGCCGGCTCGGGGTGGGTTTCCATGAAGAGCCCGGCCACGCCCGCGGCCACGGCGGCGCGGGCCAGCACGGGGACGAATTCGCGTTGGCCGCCTGAGGCCGTGCCCTGCCCGCCCGGCAGTTGCACCGAATGCGTGGCGTCGAAGACGACCGGGCAATGGGTTTGGCGCATGATCGCCAGCGAACGCATATCGGACACCAGGTTATGGTAGCCGAAGGACGCGCCGCGCTCGCAGACCAGCAGGTTGCGGCCGTCGTGGCCGGCTTCGAGCGAAGCCTCGCGGGCCTTGAGCACCACCTGCAGCATGTCTTCGGGCGCCAGGAACTGCCCCTTTTTGATATTGACCGGCTTGCCGGTGGCCGCGCAGGCCCGGATGAAATCGGTTTGCCGGCACAGGAAGGCTGGCGTTTGCAGGACGTCCACCACCGCCGCTACCTCGGCGACCTGGCTGGTGTCGTGTACGTCGGTGAGCACCGGCACCTGGAGCTGCTCACGCACGTCGGCCAGGATGGCCAGGCCCTCGTCCATGCCGGGGCCGCGATAAGAGCGGCCCGAACTGCGATTGGCTTTGTCGAACGAGCTTTTGTAGATGAAGGGAATACCCAGGCGGGCGCAGAGTTCACGCAGGGCGCCGGCGGTGTCGAAAGCCATCTGCCGGGATTCGATGACGCAGGGCCCGGCGATCAGGAAAAACGGCTCGCGCAGACCCACCGTGTAGCCGCAAAGCGACATGGGCCGGGAGGTCTCGCCTGCCACGGACGGCGGAGTGAGCGTGGGGGCGGTGTCCATCTCAGGCCTCGGTCGCCGCACGGCGCGCCTTGTGTTGCAGCGCCGCCTTGACGTAGCTGCTGAACAGCGGGTGCCCATCGCGCGGGGTGGAAGTGAATTCGGGATGGAACTGCACGCCCATGAACCAGGGATGGGTGGGAAGCTCCATGATCTCGGGCAGGCTTTCGGTAGGCGTGCGCGCGCTGATGACCAGGCCGCCCTCTTCGAGCTTGGGGACGTAGAGGTTGTTGACCTCGTAGCGATGGCGGTGGCGCTCGTAGACGTCGGCGCCGTAGATCTGGGCCGCTCGCGTACCCGGCTTGACCGGCACGCGCTGCGCGCCCTTGCGCATGGTGCCGCCAAGGTTGGAGTCGACATCGCGGCGTTCGATCTGGCCTTCGCGGTCTTGCCATTCGGTGATCAGCGCCACCACCGGATGCATGGCGTCGGGTTCGAACTCGGTGCTGTTGGCGCCCGAGAGACCCACCACGTGGCGGGCGAACTCGACCACGGCCAATTGCATGCCCAGGCAGATGCCGAGGTAAGGCACGTTGTTCTCGCGGGCGTAGCGAATGGCTTGGATCTTGCCCTCGGTGCCGCGCTTGCCGAAGCCGCCCGGCACCAGGATGGCGTCGAGCCCCTGGAGGACGCCGCAACCGTTGGCCTCGACTTCTTCGGAATCGATGTAATCGATGACGACCTTGCAGCGGGCGTGGATGCCGGCGTGCGTGAGGGCCTCGGTGAGCGACTTGTAGGACTCGGTGAGGTCGACATACTTGCCGACCATGCCGATGTGGACCTCCTCGGTGGGGTTGGCCTTGGCCTCGAGGAGGTGCTCCCAGATCGCGAGATCGGCCGCCGGCGGATGCATGCCCAGGGCATCGCAGATGAGGTCGTCGAGCCCCTGCTGGTGCAGCATGCCGGGAATCTTGTAGATGGAATCGACATCCCAGACCGAGATCACGGCATCGAGCGGCACGTTGGAGAATAGCGAGATCTTGGCGCGCTCGTCGTCGGGGATGGGGCGATCGGCGCGGCACAGCAACGCATCGGGATAGATGCCGATTTCGCGCAGTTTTTGCACCGAGTGCTGGGTGGGCTTGGTTTTGAGTTCGCCCGCCGAGGCAATGAACGGCACCAGCGTGAGATGCACGAAGGCCGCATGCCCGCGCCCCAGGCGCAGGCTCATCTGGCGCGCGGCTTCGAGGAAAGGCAGAGACTCGATATCGCCCACGGTGCCGCCGATCTCGCAGATGGCGATATCGGTTTCGGCGCCATAGGCGGCGTGCGCCCCACGCACGATGAAATCCTGGATTTCGTTGGTGATGTGGGGAATGACCTGCACCGTTTTACCGAGATAATCGCCGCGGCGCTCTTTGCGCAGCACGGACTCGTAGATTTGTCCCGTGGTGAAGTTGTTGACCCGCCGCATCCGCGCCGAAATGAAACGCTCGTAGTGGCCGAGATCGAGGTCGGTTTCGGCGCCATCCTCGGTGACGAACACCTCGCCGTGCTGGAACGGGCTCATGGTGCCCGGATCGACGTTGATGTAGGGATCAAGCTTGAGCATGGTGACTTTCAAGCCCCGCGATTCGAGGATCGCGCCCAGGGACGCGGCCGCGATGCCCTTGCCAAGCGAGGACACCACACCGCCGGTGACGAATACGTATTTGGTCATTGCCGAGAACACCGCGTGGGGGCCGCGGCGCAGGGTGGAAATAGGGATTATAGCCGCCCGCGGCTACCCCCGAACCCCCGGATCGCGTTTACGGACTTCGACAATTCCCCGATCGCCATCCACCCTCACCCAGTCGCCGTTCTCGATGCACTCGAACGGGTCGCGGTCGAAATCGGTGACCGAAGGCGCGCGCGTGACGACCGCTCCCAGAGCGATTTTGGTGGTCATCTCGGTGAACAGCATGGCCGCCGGCGCGACCCCCATGGTGCGCGTAAGGTGGAAAGCATTGGACCAGCCCGACGAGCCCTTGGCGCCGGGGAACAGCAGGACTTTACCGGCGAAACTGATACCTCTGAGCTCATGGTGGGTTTCCACCACCGTGCCGGTACGGGAGTCGATGCCGCCCCAGCCCGAAATATGCTGGCGCGTGACCAGCGCCTCGCCCTCGGCCACGCCGGGCACGATGCCCCGGCCCCGCAGCTGGAGGGTGAAACCGCCCTCGGCGGTGGTGGGAGCCGCCGCCGCGGCGGACGTTCCGGCGGGCGAAGGCGCAGAGGCCGGAGCGATGCTGCCCGCGTCGCTCGGCGCAGCGTCGCTGGCCCGGATCGTGACAGGCTTGGGTGTGCTGGTGATGGTCATGGCAGTCTCCCGTTCCAGCGGCCGGTGCAGGCCGCGTCGATACAATCGGCGGTGGTGCCGAACCAGGCCTCCACCCCCAGGATGGCGGGCAGGTAATGGGCCTGCTTGGCGGAGTCCAGGGCCACCACCTTGGTGCCCTTGGGCGTGGCGCGGCTCATCGCCGAACAACTGTCGGCGAAGATCTTGCCGCCGGCCGCTTCGATAATGGCGGTATAGCCGTTCTGGTCGGCCAGGGTCTTGATCGCCCGCGGCGTGAAGATCCACAGCTCGCAGTTTTCGTGCACCTTGCGCCCCTCGATCAGGCGGGCGGCCTCCCAGATCTGCTCGATGGTGTAGTGCGGGCAGCCGAGCATGACGTAATCCACATCGGTGGCGGCGCCGTTGGCGTTGAGGCGTTCGTACACCGCGCGGCGCTCGGCCGCGCCATAGCGCACGCGCGCCACCGGGCGGTTGCCGCCCATCGCCTGTTCGTAGGTGTGGGCCTCGGGCGTGACGCCCACCAGATGATACATCTCGACCCCGCCCGACGACGCCGCGGCGGCACCGAAATGCTTGAGCCGCTGCAGGTTGGGCACCGGGCCGATCCCCTGCACCACCGGCACCTTATCCTGCACGAAGTCGCCGATGAAATAACCCAGCATGCCCCAGTCGGCCGTGCTTTCCACGACGAGATCGAGATCGACGACATGGGTGCCGCGCCGGTTTTCGTCGACGTGATAGCCCCAGTACGGGATGCGCCCGGTGAGCATGGCCGCGCCGGTGCTCTCGCGCCCTTCGGTATTGGTGCGCGCGCCCAGCACCGAGTTGCAGTAGATCACCGCCGACGACTCCATCCAGGCGCAGTGCTCGCCCCGGGTGGGCACATTGCCGACTTGGTAGGGGGTACAGGTATTCATCAACTGCACGCCCAGGCCGGCGGCATAGGCTTCGCTTTTGCGATAGAACTGCACGATCTCTTCGGAGACCCCCATCGCCTCGGGCTGGTTGGGATCGAAGCCCAACTGCAAATGGCTGGTAAAGGTTTTGAGCTTGGGAATCGGCACCACTTCGTCGCTATCGAGACTGAACTCGGAGAACACCGCATCGAAGCCGCCGCGCTGCACCGCGAAGTCGCGCATGAACGGCGTGGTAGCGGTAACGGTGCCGGCCACGTTGCGGGTTTCGACCAGGCGTTCGGCCCCCAGCGCGGTGCCGTAGCGCCAGAGCAGGTCCATCGCGCGCGCCACCGCCGGGCCGTCCCGGCCCTCCAGCATCGCGCGCTCGTCGTCGGTGAGTTTCATACCAATGCCTCTTGGGTAAGGGCCGGACGGGCTTCGAAGGTGCCGCCGATCTCGCCCGCCACCTGCTGGATCAGATCCCGCAGGCGGGGGGCGATATCGCGTTCGAGCCGCTCGGCTGGAAAATCGTAGGCCGCGCCGCCGAAGTTGATGGCCATGACGTCGCCATGGGCATCGCGCAGCGGCATGGCGATGGAGTTGATGTCGCGATGGAACTCGCCGATCGATAGGCAATAGCCCTGGCGGCGGCCGGCCTCGAGGGCGGTACTCAGGTCGCGCCCCTGGCGGCTCCAGTCGTCGCCGCGGGCCAGCGCCAGCGAATCGAGCAATTGTGCGCGCTGGACATCGTCGCAGGCCAGCAGATAGGCCCGGCCCAAGGCGGAATGGGTGAGCGGCACCCGCGAGCCGACATCGAGCCGCGGCGCCAGCAGCACCGAATGGGCCCGGCAGGCTTCGATCAGCACCAGTTCCAGCCCTTCGCGAATCGCCAGGTAGATGGTGCCCTGGCATTCGTTGGCCAGGGCCTGCATCAGCGGACGCGCCACCGCGCGCACATCGAGCCCGACCAGGAAGACCCTGGCGAGCGCGACCACCCCCGCGCCCAGCATGAAGCCGCCGCCCGAGGGCGCTGGCCGCAGCATCCCCTGTCCCACGAGAGTGGCCACCAGGCGCACCACGGTGGGCCGCGGGATGCCGGTCAGCCGCTCGAATTCGGCATAGCCCAGCAGGGGCGCCTGCTCGGTGAAGCAGCGCAGAAGACCCAGGCCGCGGTCGAGTGCGCCGACGGTATCGCCTTTGGCCGCGGCCTCGGTCTGGCGAACGCGGCGGCCTTGAGCCGGTTCCATCGCCGCTGGCCTCAGTTGGCGGCGGCTTCGGCCGCGACCGAGGGCGAATCGGCGGCATCGCCAGGGCGCAGATACACGCCTTGCTTCACCAGCGCCCGCTGCAGCTCGGCCACGTCGACCTGCCGCGGCTGGACACCACGCGACACCGCCAGGGCGGCCGCCGTGCCGGCGGCCTGGCCGGTGATCCAGCACTGCGGAATCTCGCGCATGAAGCCATGCGAATTGCGGTCGCAGGAGATATGGCGGCCAGCGGCCAGCACGCCGTCGAGCTGGCGGGGCAGGAGCGCGCCGTAGGGGATGGAAACGTTGGGAAATTTAGGCGATACCGCCGGGGTAACGCCGACTTCGTCGGCCAGCGCCTCGCCCGTGGGCCATTGGCTGCGCAACACGGCCCCGACGCCTTTGAGGCGGCGGGTGTGGCGTACGCCGATCTGCGGGCCGCTGAGCATCATGAAGGCATTCTCGAAGCCCGGCGCATGCTGGCGGAAGAAAGCTTCGTGCGCCGCCATCGCGCGGTGCGAACGGACCTCGACAGTGGTGAGATCGTCGACATCGAGCCCGGAATAGCCCGATTGCCGCGGCCCCATGAACAGCGCGACATCGTTGCGCCACGAGACGAAGGGCCGTTCGAACAGGCCGCATTCCTCGCGGCCCCGGGCCATGAACTCGGCGAACTGCTCGGGCTGGCCGGCCTTGAATTCGAGCCAGCGCTCCATGTCGACGCCGCCCAGCAGGAAGGCGGTGTTGGTGCAATGGTGCACGTCGCCCTGCTCGATGTCGTTGTCGAACTCGCCGCCGGCCCGGGCGAACATATCGCCATCGCCGGTGCAATCGATCACCACATCGGCCAGGATGGCCATGCGGCCCTCTTTGCTCTCGAACACAGCGCCCTTGACGACGCCGTTTTCAACGATGGGTACCGACGCCCAGGAATGGTAGACGAGCTTGACGCCACGCTCGATCAGCAGCTCTTGCGACAGCAGCTTGAGATTTTCGGGGTCGATGGTGGGCGACCAGGTGACCACGCCATGATAGGCCGCCGTGCGGTTGGCCCAGTGCGCGGCTTTTTGCGGATCACGCGAGCCCCACTCGGCGCGCGACGGACCGGCCACCGCGTCGACCGGCAGGCGGTCGAACAATTCTTCGGCAAAACCGCGGATGACCAGCTTGCCCTCCCAATCGGTCATGCGGTCGATCCAGAGCACCAGGCCGCCGGTGGACAGGCCGCCCAGATGGTTGTAGCGCTCGAGCAGCACGACATCGGCCCCCTCGCGCGCCGCGGCCGCCGCCGCCGCCGTACCCGACGGACCGCCGCCGACCACAAGCACGCCGCAGCGGCGGTAGATTTTGACTTCGCGTGCGGGTTCCGTCCAGCTGCCGAGGTTGGGGCGTGGTTCCTTCTCGAGGCTGGGGTCGCGATCGAAGATATCCGACGACAGGATGCGTTCGTCGGAACGGGCGATGGTTCTCATGGCTAAGCTCCGTGGGATATGCAAATTATGAACTTGCAAATCATTTTTTGCGTCATGGTCGACATCATACCCGGGAAAATCCTAATGAAATCGCATTTCATAAAATTTTTTTGATCATTACAATCACTTCCGGACCGCCGGGCCTCTGGTTCCGGCACACATCCCTTCCCGTCCCGTTCCGGGACCTCGGTCAACCCCGCACCCCGGGTGCGTCGCCGGATGGGCCGACGCGCTCCCCCGGTGGATATCTTGGAGATACCATCCCATGACCCGCAATAGACTCGCAGCCTTGTTCTGCACCGGCGCCCTGGCGCTGGCCGGCGCCGCCCACGCCGACTTTCCCGACAAGGGCCGGCCCATCACGATCGTGGTCGGCTTCACACCCGGCGGCGGCATCGACACCCAGGCGCGCGCGGTCGCGCAAAAAATGGCCGAAAACCTCGACACGCCGGTGGTGGTGGAGAACCGCCCCGGAGCCAGCACCATCGTCGCCACCCAGGCGGTCATGCGCGCCAAGCCCGATGGCTACACCATTCTCTACGCGCCCTCATCGGCGATGGCGCAAAACCCGCATACGCTGCTCCAGGCCAACTACGACCCGTTCAATGACTTCACGCCCATCAGCCTTGCCGCGCGCGGCCCGCTGGTGTTCATGGCATACGCCGGCCTGCCCGTCACCAATTTGCGCGAATTGATCGACTACATCAAGGCCAATCCCGGCAAAACCAGCTATGCCTCCTTCGGCACCGGTACTTCGTCGCATATCGTGGGCGAAGTCTTTGCTCGCAACAATGGCCTGGACGCCGAACACATCGCCTACAAGGGCGGCAGCGATGCCGCGCGCGACCTGCTCTCGGGCCGTGTGGAATACATGATCGACGCCGCGCCCAGCGGCCTGACCAGCGCGGCCACCGGCAAAGCCCGCATGCTGGCGGTGGTGGCCCCCGAGCGCAGCAAATACATGCCCGACGTGCCCACCGTCACCGAAGCCGGGGTGCAAGGCCTTGACCTGCCGAGCTGGACGGGCTTCTACGGCCCCAAAGACATGCCCGCCGAGGTGGTCACGGCGCTCAACCAGGCCATCGCCAAGGCCCTGAGCTCGCCCGACGTGATCCGCACCTTCGAAACCGGCGCCTACGTGCCGGAATCCACCACCGCGGAAGCCTTCGATCAGATCACCCGCGACTCGCATGCGCAATGGGGCAACCTGATCCAGTCGGCCGGCATCGAAAAACAGTAATTCCCACACGCGTTGCTCGGCAAAGAACTCCGGCCGAGCGGCCGGAGTTCTTTGCCACCGCTCGGGAGCCCTCGGCGCCAGCAGGATTTTGCCTTGCCAGCCTCGTCGTTCACGGCGAGGTAAGCGAGACCAATTTGCGGGAGCGAAGGCTCCCCCGACCACGCATCCCGCGCAGGCTTCACCGCGAGGTGAAGTCAAGCAGGATCAAGCGCCATCTGAAGCCGAAGGTTTCCCCAGGCCGTGGCGACGAGCACCAGCTCTGCTGGTGCTCGTCAATGGTGGCGGAGATGCTCAGGCCGAAAGGACGGAATTCTTCACTTGCGTCGAAATTTCGTTTTTGGCGGATGGCCAGGAAAAATCCGCTTCTTTCTGATGCCGAACCGCCAAAATGGTAACGACATCACCCGCAATACGGTATCGGGCAACGTAGCCCGTATCGCCGAAATCGATTGGCCATTCGCGGTATGACTCCGGAAGGTCTTCGACAAGCCGCCCCCTCTGTGGATGCCTGCTCAGCACCTGCACCCCCAGCCGGATCGCCTCACCTGCCCGATGTGCCGCATCGGGATTCTTCGGACGCAGAAAATCCCGCAACCGTTGCAAGTCCCGGATCGCGGCTGGAGCAAAGACTACTTGTGGCATACGGGTGCGGGCTGCTCGTTCTCAGCCCCCCAACTCGCCAGCCACTTATCGACTTCTTCGCTCGTGGCGTGCAGGCCTGTCGCCTGAAACTCCTCCCATGCCTGGATCGTGTTCCGGTTCAGGGCCTCACGCTTTTCCTCGCGCTCGACGTACTGCGCAATAGCTTCGCGCATGATCCAGTGTGGCGTGCGACGGCGGGACTCGGCGAGCTGCTGCACTCGCTCTTTTAGCTCGTCATCGAGCTTGACCGACGTGGTGGATGCCATGATCAGCTCCTGTAGCGACTAGGTGTTACCTTTTGGTAACAATAGCTCTCTTGGCCGTGCTGTCCATGAGCAGCCTTGTGGCACCTGGATGCCCACCGTCTGACACGGTCTCGATGTCTTGCGCCACGGACAGCCGGATTCGGGCCGGGTGTTATGCCGCGTGGTGAATGATGCCGCCACCCAGGCAAACGTCGCCGTCGTACAGCACCGCCGACTGGCCGGGCGTGACGGCCCATTGCGCCTGCGGGAAGTTCAAAGAGAACCCGCCCTCGCCTTCTCCTTCGAGCCGCAGTTCGCACGGCGCGTCCTGCTGACGGTAACGGGTCTTGGCGCCGTAGCGGCCGGGCTCGGGCGCCACGCCCGCGACCCAACTGGCGTCTTCGGCCCGCAGGGAGGATTGCAGCAGCCAGGGGTGATCATGGCCCTGCACCACATAGAGGGTGTTGTTCGCCAAGTCCTTGCGCGCCACGTACCAGGCGTCGGCGGTGCCGTCGGCTTGCTGGCGGCCTTTGACGCCACCGATGCCCAGGCCCTTGCGTTGCCCCAGGGTGTAGAACGAGAGCCCTACGTGCCGCCCGACCTCACGGCCATCGTCGGTCAGCATCGGCCCCGGCTTGGTGGGCAGGTAGCGCGACAGAAACTCGCGAAACGGCCGTTCGCCGATAAAGCAGATACCGGTGGAGTCTTTTTTGGCGGCGTTGGGCAGGCCGATCTGGGCCGCGATCCTGCGTACCTCCGTTTTGGGGATTTCGCCCAGCGGGAACAGGGTGCGCGACAGCTGCGCCTGGTTGAGGCGGTGCAAAAAATAGCTTTGGTCTTTGCTGGCGTCGAGCGCCCGCAGCAGCTCGTAGCGCCCCGCCGCCGGCCCTTCGGCCACCTGGCGCACACGAGCATAATGGCCGGTGGCGATGCGCTCGGCCCCCAGCGCCATGGCATGGTCGAGAAAAGCCTTGAACTTGATCTCGGCATTGCACAGCACGTCGGGATTGGGCGTGCGGCCGGCCGAATACTCGCGCAGGAAGTCGGCGAACACGCGATCCTTGTATTCGGTGGCGAAGTTCACCGCCTCGATCTCGACGCCGATGAGATCGGCCACGCTCACCGCGTCCAGCAGATCCTGGCGGGTGGAGCAGTACTCGGAATCGTCGTCGTCTTCCCAGTTTTTCATGAACAGGCCAACGACCTCGTAGCCCTGCTGCTTGAGCATCCAGGCGGTGACCGACGAATCGACCCCGCCCGACATGCCCACGACGACCCGCCCCTTGACTGGCTTGCTTGCCATGATCCCTGCCTGAATAACGATGCGGCTCTATTGTAGGAAATCGAGGACGGCAAAGGGCGGAGGCTGGCCATCCAACCGCGCTGTGTTCGATCGGTGAAGACGGCGGGTCGGAATGACGCAAAGGCAAAGCACGCTCATCCCACTTGATGCGGGGACTGCGTCTTGGGGCGGGAACGCCACGGGGGGCCGCCGAAAAGACGGAGCGGGCATTGCCCGCGCCTGGCCTTGGAGAAACCTCTGAAGCGGCATCCCCGGCCACCTTTCTTTACTCCGCCACAATCGGATTACGCAGCAGTCCCACCCGATCGATCTCGATCTCGACCACGTCGCCGGCCTTCATGAACTTGGGCGGCGTGCGCGACTGGCCGACGCCGGCCGGGGTGCCCATGACGATCACGTCGCCCGGCTCCAGGGTGAGGCATTCGGTGAGCAGGCGCAGGGTTTCGGGCACGTCGAAGATCATGTCGCTGGTGTTGGCATCCTGCATGATCTCGCCGTTCAGGCGGCATTGGATGCGGAGATCGCGGGCGCCGGCGGGCAGTTCGTCGGCCGTGACGACCACGGGGCCGAAGCCGCCGGTGGCGTCGAAGTTCTTGCCGATCGTCCATTGCGGCGTGCGTTTTTGATAGTCGCGCACCGAAATGTCGTTGAAGCAGGCGTAGCCGAATACCGATTCCAGCGCATTATCGAGCGTGAGATGGCGGGATTTTTTACCGATCACCACAGCCAGCTCGGCCTCCCAATCGAGGCGGTCGGACACACGCGGCAGGATGCTGGGCTTGCCATGCGCAACCAGCGAGGTCGAGCAGCGCAGGAAGAACCAGGGGTATTCCGGCTTGTCGCGATTGCTTTCCTTGGCGTGGTCGAAATAGTTCAGGCCCAGGCAGACGATCTTGCCCGGATTCGGCACCGCCGGCGCGTACTCGAGGGTGGCGGCGTCGAGGCGATCGGCCTGGCCGGCCTGCGCGCGCTGCGCCACGGCCTGCAGATCGACGCCGGCTGCCAGGGCGGCGCCCACGTCGGCGGGGAGATCCGCCTGGAAGGCGTTGAGATCGATCACGCCGGTGTCGGTCATCAAGCCCAGGCGATGTTTGCCGTGCTGCAGGAAGGTGAGGAATTTCACGGGTTTCTCCAAAATGAATGCGCGGTATACAAGCGATGGCGTGAAGAACTCCGGCCTTGCAGCCGGAGCTTCTCCGCCACCATTCGGGGGAGCCTTCGGCTCCGGCAGATTTGGCCTCGCTAACCTCGCCGTAAACGGCGAGGCTTGCGCTTAGGCGCTTGGTCAGCAGGCTGACGCCATTTTTTTATACAATACCATTAAAATTCTATTTTTATATACATTTTGGCTAGATCCTCCGCGACTGATGACGCCGGCAACGTGGGCCCCACGCTGGCAACCACGCTTTACGATCGCCTGCGCAACGATCTCCTGGCGGGCCGGCACCAGCCGGGCACCAAGCTCACGCTCGAGCCCTTGCTGGCGCACTACGGCGTGGGGCAAACGCCGATGCGCGAAGCGCTCAATCGGCTGGTGGCCGACGGCCTGGTCGAACGCCGCGACCAGCGCGGCTTTGCGGTGCCGCCGATCAGCCGTGACGACTTGATGGAGATCACCGAAACCCGTTGCTGGCTGGAGGACATCGGCCTGCGCCAATCGATGGCGCGCGCCGATGCGGCCTGGGAAGATGCGCTGGTGCTTGCCCAGCATCGCCTGGCGCGGCTACCGCGCCTGCCCGACCCCGCCATCTATGCGGAGAATCCGGCCTGGGAAGCCCATCATCGGGCGTTCCATGCCGCCCTGCTTTCGGGCTGCGGCTCTCGCTGGTTGATCCGGTTCTGCCAGCAATTGGCGGACCAGTGGTATCGCTATCGGCAACTCACCGTGTTGCGCAGCCTGCATGAGCGCAACGTAAGCGATGAACATGCCGGGATCGTGGAAGCGGTGCTGGCACGCGACGCCGACGCCGCGGTGGAGCGTTTGCTGCGGCACTATCGGCGCACGGCCGAGGTACTGCTGAACGACGACAGGCTTTGGGGCCATTCGCCCGGAAAAAGATAGCTTACGGCCGACAATGGCAGCCACGGCGTGCCGTCGCGCCGTGCGCGCCAGTAATCATTGACACAGGCGAGCACCTGTGGACTGCGGATACGCTCGCGATGAGCGTACAGGGTATGGGCATCGGCCCAGAACACGCGGCGAATGGGCTCGTCCAGCGGCAGATCCAGCGCTTGGCCCACGGTGCCGACGAAGGCGAAGCGCAGATAGGTTTCGTGTGCCGCGGGCGCCAGATACACGCCCATCAGGCCAAGCGCCGTGAAGTCGTGGGCGCTTTCCTCCCTTACCTCGCGCACCACGGCGTCGAGCAGGGATTCGCCGGGCTCCAGATGCCCCGCCGGCTGGTTCCAGCGCAAGCCCTCCGGGGTTTCTTCTTCGATCATCAGGAAACGGCCATCGCGCTCGACGATGGCCGCCACCGTGGCCGCGGGTTTCCAGCGTGTGCTTGTCATGAGATGGGGATGCATTCAGGCGAACCGGGATCAGTCCGCGAAGCGGAAGCCATGTCGTATCAATCGGGCGAAAACTTCGCGTCAAGTGGCGGTAAAGTCGCGTAAGCTAGCGAATTTGCTCGAAATCAATACCAATATTACGACACATGCACCAGGAGAAGCACATGCAATTGGGTATCCCGCGAGAGACCCGGGCGGGTGAAACACGGGTGGCGGCCACTCCCGAAACCGTCAAGAAGTACGTCGCGGCCGGGCATCGGGTGGCGGTGGAGCGCGGCGCCGGCTTGGCGGCCCATTATCCCGACGAAACCTACGAGGCAGCCGGAGCGGCACTCACCGATGCCGCCGGCGCCCTGGGCTCCGATCTCGTCCTGAAGGTGCGCGCCCCGTCTGGCGCCGAACTCGCCACGATCCGGCGCGACGCGGTCCTGGTCGGCATGCTCGACCCCTTCGATCGCAGCGGCCTGGAAACCTTGGCGGGCCACGGACTCACGGCGTTCGCGCTGGAAGCGGCGCCGCGCATCACCCGGGCGCAAAGCCTCGATGTGCTGTCGTCGCAAGCCAATATTGCCGGTTACAAGGCGGTGCTGCTGGCCACGCATCACTATGGCCGTTTCATGCCCATGCTCATGACCGCCGCCGGCACCGTCAAGGCCGCGCGCGTGGTGGTACTGGGCGCCGGGGTGGCGGGCCTGCAGGCAATCGCCACCGCCAAGCGCCTGGGCGCGGTGGTCGAGGCCTCCGACGTTCGCCCCGCGGCCCGCGAGCAGGTGGAATCGCTGGGCGGGAAGTTCATCGACGTGCCCTACGAAACCGAGGAAGAACGCGAGATCGCCGAAGGCGTGGGTGGCTATGCGCGGCCCATGCCGGCCGCCTGGATGCAACGCCAGGCGGCGAAAGTGGCCGAACGCTGCCGCCAGGCCGACATCGTCATCACCACGGCCCTGATTCCCGGCCGTCCGGCGCCCGTGCTGGTGTCGGAAGACACCGTGGCCGGCATGCGCGCCGGCTCGGTGCTGGTGGATCTCGCGATCGAGCGCGGCGGCAATTGCCCGCTATCGCGGGCCGATGAAGTCGTCCAGCACCAGGGTGTGACCCTGCTGGCGCCGTCGAACCTCCCGGCCCTGCTGCCGGCCGACGCCTCGGCGCTGTACGCCCGCAACCTGCTCGACTTCCTCAAGTTGATCACCCACGACGGCGCGCTGGCGATCCAGCGCGACGACGAAATCGTGGCCGCCTGCCTGATGTGCGAAGGCGGCCAATTGCTGCGCCAGGGATAAGCCATGGAAGCCATCGACATCACCATCATCAATCTCATCATCTTCGTGCTGGCGATCTACGTCGGCTATCACGTGGTCTGGAACGTCACGCCGGCCCTGCACACGCCGCTGATGGCCGTCACCAACGCCATCTCGGCCATCGTGATCGTCGGCGCCATCCTGGCCGCCGCCCTCACCACCGGCGGGCTGGCCAAAGGCATGGGCGTGCTTGCCGTGGCGCTGGCCGCCGTCAATGTGTTCGGGGGTTTCCTCGTCACGCGGCGCATGCTCGAGATGTTCAAGAAAAAAGACAAAACCCCGGCGGGTCGCCAGTAAGCGGAGACACACCCCATGCTTTCACTCAATGTCGTCACCCTGTTGTACCTGGTGGCCTCGGTCTGCTTCATCCAGGCGCTCAAGGGCCTGTCACATCCCACTACCTCGCGCGCCGGCAATGCCTTCGGCATGATCGGCATGGCCATCGCCATCCTCACCACCGTCGCCCTGCTGTTCACGCTGGCCGAATCGCTGGCCGGCGTCAACGTCGTCCAGGGCCTGGTATGGGTGGTGGCCGGCCTGCTGGTGGGCGGCACCATCGGCACCATCATGGCCAAGCGGGTCGAGATGACCAAGATGCCCGAGCTGGTGGCCTTCATGCACAGCATGATCGGTCTGGCCGCGGTATGCATCGCGGTGGCCGTGGTGGCCGAGCCGCAGGCCTTCGGCATCGTCGCGGCCGCCGGCCAGCCGATTCCCACGGGCAACCGCCTGGAGTTGTTCATCGGCACTTTCGTCGGCGCCATCACCTTCTCGGGCTCCGTCATCGCCTTCGGCAAGCTGTCCGGCAAGTACAAGTTCCGCCTGTTCCAGGGCGCCCCGGTGCAGTTTGCCGGCCAGCACTGGCTGAACCTGCTGCTGGCGTTGATCATGATCGGCTGCGGCCTGTGGTTCATGTTCACACAAGACTGGACGCCGTTCGTCATCATGACCGTCATCGCCTTCGTGCTCGGCGTGCTCATCATCATCCCGATCGGCGGCGCCGACATGCCGGTGGTGGTATCCATGCTCAACAGCTATTCGGGCTGGGCGGCGGCGGGCATCGGCTTCTCGCTCAACAACCCGATGCTGATCATCGCCGGCTCGCTGGTGGGTTCGAGCGGCGCCATCCTGTCGTACATCATGTGCAAGGCGATGAACCGATCGTTCTTCAACGTGATCCTGGGCGGCTTCGGCGGCGAGGCCGCGGCGGCCGGCGCCGCGGGTGGCGCCGATCGCCCGGTGAAATCGGGCAGCGCCGATGACGCCGCCTTCCTGCTGGGCAACGCCGACTCGGTGATCATCGTCCCGGGCTACGGCCTGGCGGTGGCCCGCGCCCAGCATGCCCTCAAGGAGCTCAGCGAACTGCTCACCGAGCGGGGCGTCACGGTGAAGTACGCCATCCACCCGGTGGCCGGCCGCATGCCGGGCCACATGAACGTGCTGCTGGCCGAAGCCGAGGTGCCCTACGACCAGGTGTTCGAGATGGACGACATCAACCCCGAGTTCAACCAGACCGACGTGGTGCTGGTGCTCGGCGCCAACGATGTGGTCAATCCGGCCGCCAACGATCCCAAGTCGCCCATCGCGGGGATGCCCATCCTCGAGGCCTACAAGGCC
This sequence comes from Pigmentiphaga sp., assembly GCA_023228945.1. Taxonomy (GTDB): domain Bacteria; phylum Pseudomonadota; class Gammaproteobacteria; order Burkholderiales; family Burkholderiaceae_B; genus Verticiella. The sequence goes on from JALOAI010000013.1 coordinate 17,490, forward strand.
CGCACCGTCATCGTCAACAAGCGTTCCATGGCCTCGGGTTATGCGGGGCTGGACAACGAACTGTTCTATATGGACAAAACCATGATGGTGTTCGGCGACGCCAAGAAGGTGCTGGAGGAGATGGTCAAGGCGGTGTGAGCGGAACCGTCGGACGGGGCGGCGGCTCCGGGCAACGTGGGCCCGACAGGTCTTGCAAGTTCGGCCTTGAGATTTAGTGCTATAGTGCCTTCGTATTTTAGTATTAACAGGAGACACCCATGCCTACGCTCGCCGCCCCTCCCGTGGTGAAGCTCGTTGGTGCCAACGGACAGATTTCCCTGGGCAAGCAATTCGCCGGGCGCCAGGTGCTGGTGGAAGAACAGGAGCCCGGCGTCTGGCTGGTGCGCACTGCCACCGTGGTGCCGGACAACGAACGCTGGCTGCACAGCGAGGCGGCCGCCACGGGCCTGCATGAGGCGCTGGAGTGGGCGCAGTCCCACCCCGCCAGTGATGAAGCCACCGACAGCCTGCTGAAGCGCATGCGCAATGAGCAAGGCTGAGCGCGACGCCACCGTCCGACTGGACTTGAACAACCCGGTTTTCCAGCGTGACCTGCTCGGCTTGCAAAAGGCCGAGCGGTTGGCGGTGCTGGATACGCTCGCCAAGCTGCACCAGCTCACCTGGAACCAGATCTACCGGGACAAGGGCCTACGCTGGGAGAAGATCGCCAGCGTCAAGCCGCCGCCTGGCATCGATGCGCTCTACAGCCTGCGCGTCACCCAGGCGCGCCGGGCCGTGGCCTACCGCGAAGGCGCTTTCATCCGTCTGCTGTCCATTCCCCCCGATCACGATGCCACCTACGGGCGCAAGTGAGCGCGTTGCGTGATTCGCAGCGCGCCGCCGACCGCTACAAGGTTGCCAGGTACTCCCGTCGCAGGCGCGCCACCACCTCGCCCGCCGGCAGTATTTGGTTGACCACCCCGACGCCTTGGCCGCTGCCCCAGATGTCCTTCCAGGCCTTGCGCCGCGCCGCCTCGTTATCGAAATCCATCATCGCCGGCTCGCGTTCATTCAGACGATCGGGATCGAGTCCGGCGCCCACGATGGAGCTGCGCAAGTAATTACCGTGCACGCCGGTAAACGCATCGGTATAGACGATGTCTTCGGCCCGCGCCGCGACCACCGCGGCCTTATAGGCCTCGACCGCATTGGCCTCTTCGGTGGCGATGAAGGCCGAACCGACATAGGCGAAATCCGCACCCAGCACCCGGGCCGCGCGTACGGCGCGGCCAGTGGCGATCGCGCCGCTCAGGGCCAGCGGGCCGTCGAACCAGTCGCGGATCTCCTGTACCAGTGCGAAGGGACTCAGGCGCCCGGCATGGCCGCCCGCGCCGGCGGCCACCGCCACCAGGCCATTGGCGCCCTTCGCCACCGCTTTGCGCGCAAAGGTATCGTTGATGACATCGTGCAGCACGATCCCGCCGTAGGCTTGCACCGCCTGGTTGACCTCGGGCCTGGCGCCCAGCGAGGTGATCACCACCGGCACCCGGTACTTCTCGACCAGCCGCAGATCGGCCTCAAGACGTTGGTTGCTGCGGTGCACGATCAGGTTGATGGCGAATGGCGCCGAGCGAACGCCCGCTTCGGCATCGGCCGCCAGTGCCGCCGTCATCTCGGCCAGCCATTCGTCCAATTGCGCGCTGCTGCGGCCATTGAGCGCCGGCATGCTGCCGAGAATGCCGGCGCGGCATTGCGCCAGCACCAGCGCGGGGCCGCTGACGATGAACATGGGTGCGCCGATGATCGGCAAATCGAGGCGGTCGAGGGCGGCGGGCAAACGGGGCGACATGCCAGGAACTCCAGAACGGACGACCGGCGACGGAGATGCCCCGGCGGGGCGACCTTACCACACGCTTGCCGCCCTCGCGTCAGCGGCGAGCATGGAGTCTATTGGTGTTTTACGGACGCCGTCGGCCACCAGTACCACACCGCGGTCGCGACCTGGAGCGCCAGCACCACGCCCCACGCGCTGAGGTGAGCCTCGACCGGATAACGGCCATCCGGCAAGGTGTCCCATAACGACAACATCCAGCCTATGCCCACCTGGCAGCCAAAAATCAGCAGGAAGGTCAGCAGCGTGAGCGTGGTTCCGGCACGACCGAGCATGGCGTGCGAAAACCGCTCGGCCATGATCGCATACGCCAGAATGCTGCCCGAGCCCAAAAGACCGTATGCCGCCCAGAGCAACACATCTGGAATGGGGGCACGCAGCAGCACCAGGGCCTGCACGCCCAGGAACAACAGCATGCAAAGCCCGGCGAAACGATACAGCGTGAGGCCGAACCGCTCTACATAACGCGCGGCGCCGCCCAGGATCACGTTGCCAGCCACCATCGCCAAGCCCAACACCGACACCATGCCGGCCGTGCGCTCGGGCGATAACCCCTCAACGTCGCGCAGCCAGGGCGCCAGCCATAAGGTCTGCATCGCATAGAAGGCGCCGCAAGTCATCACCGGCAACGACACCGCCTGCCAGAATCGACCGTTGCCGAGGATCTCCCACGTGCCCTGGATCTGGGCGGCCAAATCGGGCCGATGCGCGGCCTCCGGTTCGGACGTGCGTGTTCCCAGCCAGATGCCGAGAGCAACGAGCAAGGTCGGGACCGCCAGCGCCACACTGACCATGCGCCAATCCGTGAACCGCAACAGCTCGGCCAGCGGCGTACCCACCACCACGCCACCCAGGCCGCCCACCGCCATCACCAGGCCGTTGACCAGCGGCAAGCGCGACAGCGGAAAAACCCCGGCCAGCGCCTTGAACGCCGCGCCCAGGCAAACCGCCACCCCGATTCCGATCAGGATGCGCCCCGCCATGAGGCCCACATAGCCTTGCGCCAGGCCGAACACCACGGTGCCCGCCGCCGCGATGATCATCATCAGCGCGTTGACTCGCCGCGGGCCATAGGTGTCGATCAAAATGCCGGCCGGCATTTGCACCACGGCGAAGGCGAGGTAATAGATCCCGGTCAGCATGCCGAGGTCGGCCGCCGACAAACCCATTTCGGTGGTCAGGGCGGGAGCCAAGCCGACGTTGATGGCCCGATAGACGTAGGAAATGAAGTAGCCGAGCGCGAACAGCGCCAGCACACGCCAGGCGGTGGCGGCATCGACGCCGCCGTGCCGGACTCGCGCTTCGGGCGCGGGCTGCGCCGCCGCCGGTGCCGAGGCGCGCGGCGCGGCGGCGCTCTCCGCAGGTGCTTTCACGCCGCCCCCTTCGATTCGGGCCGACCACGCGCAACGCCGCACCCAGCGGTGCGGCCGGCATCCCCGCTATGGCTTACTGGACTGCCCTCCAGCCGCTGCGCGACTTCCTCCCCAAGGGAGGATTCGCGGCTGAGGCGGCTCGGCCCGCTCATACGTCGTCTTGCCGCCGCCGGAACACCAACTGGCTTTCGGTGGAAGCGTCGGCCGCGAAACGATAGCCCTCGCGGTTGAAGTCGCGCAGGCCCGCGACGCGATCGACGCGCTCGTCGATGGCGAACCGCGCCATCAGGCCGCGCGCCCGTTTGGCATGAAAGCTGATGATCTTGTAGGAATCCCGCTTCCAGTCCTGGAACACGCATTGCACCACCGGCGCGTCGAGGCCGCGCACCTGGACCGACTTGAAATACTCCTCGGAGGCCAGATTGACCACCACTTTTTCAGGCTGATCGGCCAAGCGCTCATTGAGATAATGGGTGATGCGATCGTCCCAGAACTGATAGAGATTGGCCGCTTTGCCAACCTTGAGCCGGGTGCCCATTTCGAGCCGGTAGGGGCGCATGCGATCGAGCGGCCGCAGCGCGCCATACAGGCCGCTGAGGATCACGAGATGCTCTTGCGCCCAGCCCAGACCCTTGGCGTCCAGCGTATCGGCCCGCAGCCCTTCGTAGACATCGCCATTGAAGGCCAGCAGCGCGGGCCGCGCCACCTCGGGCGGGAACTCGGGCTCCCAGTCGGCGTAGCGCTGGACGTTGAGGCGTGCCAGGGCGTCGCTGAGCGACATGAGGTCGGCCACCTCGGCCACCGACTTGCGGCGCAGGACGTCGATGAGCTCGGCGGCGGCCTCGACGAACAAAGGCTCGGTGCTGTGCGGCACCGAAACCGGGGATTCGTAATCGAGTTTCTTGGCGGGGGACAGCGTAAAAAGCATGGATGAATCTCCAAAGTGGCCCGGCGGAAAAAGCTTCCGAGCATGCCGCCTGCGCGGCGGCACGGCCCTGCGAAAGGCTTTGGGTTTTGGGAACCGGCCTACGGCGGAAAACACGGCGCCACGAGCCCCGCAGTATACCGAGCCCGGCCTGGACACCGCCGACCGCGCCAGGGTGCGAAGCCGGCTCCCTCGCCTCAGCGGCCCGCCAGCAGCACGACCACCTGGGCCTCGATGCCTTCGCGGCGGCCAACGAAACCCAGGCCTTCGCCGGTCTTGGCCTTGATATTCACATGATCGGCCAGCAGCCCGAGGTCGGCGGCGATGTTGGCCACCATCGCCGGCACGTGCGGCGCGAGCTTGGGCGCCTGGGCATGCACCGTGGCATCCAGGTTGATGACCTCCCAGCCAGCCTCCCGCACGCGCGCCATGGCGCGCCGCAACAGATCGCGGCTATCGGCGCCCTTCCATTGCGGATCGGTATCGGGAAACATCCGGCCGATGTCGCCCAGGCCCGCGGCGCCCAGCACGGCGTCGGTGATCGCATGCAACAAGGCATCGGCATCGGAATGGCCCGCCAAACCCATCGTATGGGGAATTGCCACCCCGCCCAGTATCAAAGGGCGGCCACTGACCAGGGCATGCACGTCGTAGCCCTGACCCACCCGCATGCGCGGCATCATGCCAGCCATTTTTCCATCCACAGAAAATCCTGCGGCCAGGTCACCTTGAAATTACCCAGGCTTCCCGGCACCAGTCGCGGTTGCTCTCCCAGCGCCTCGACGGCGCTGGCCTCATCGGTGGGCACGCGCCCCGCTGCGCCGGCCGCCGCCAGCGCGCGCCGCAACAAACCGGCGCGAAACATCTGCGGCGTTTGGGCCAGCCAGATGCCGTCGCGCGGCAGGGTGCGCCCGATCCGGTCCGGCACCCCATCGGCCGCCTGCTTGACCGTATCCGCCGCCGGCAGGGCGAGCAAGCCGCCCACGGCGTCGCCCAGGCAAGTGTCCACCAAACGGCCCAGCGCCTCGGCGTCCAGCCCCGGCCGCGCCGCGTCGTGCACCATGACCCAGTCGTCGTCCGCCAAACGCAAATGTGCCAGGCCGTTGGCCACCGTCTCGTGCCGCTGCAAGCCGCCCACCGGATGCCACCAGGTGCGAGGCAAACCCGCCAGCGCCGCCGCCGCCCGATGATCATCGGCCGCCACGATCACATGCACTTCCGTGACGCGAGGCTCCGCCAGCAAGGCGGCCACGGTGCGGCGCAACATGGGTTGGTTCGCGAGCTGGCGATATTGCTTGGGCACACCGCCCGGCCCCGCGCCGCCGGCCCTGGCGCCGACGCCCGCCGCCGGCACCAGCGCCAGCAGCCGGCCAGCGGCGGGCGTCGAATGAAGGGAATCGCTCATAGCCGCGCATGATAGGGCAAATTGCCCTAGCGATCCCGCCCCTGGCGCCGGCCGAGCGCCGCCCCGGGGACGGCCCGATACAATACTTCCCTTCCGCGCCTCCCGCCCGCCGCCGTGAATACCCTTATCCCCTCGCTCATCCAGGCCCTCCGCCCCGGGCTTCGCCACGCTCATCCCCAGCCCCCCGGCGCCGGCGATGCCTGGCTGCTCGCCCGCCTGGCCCGCCAACTCGGCAAGACCCTGGTCATCTTCACCGCCGCGCCGCAGGATACCCAGCGGCTCACGGAAGAGGTCGCATTCTTCGACCCCGAACTGCGCGCGCTGCCCATGCCGGATTGGGAGACACTGCCCTACGACACGTTTTCGCCCCACCAGGATCTGATCTCGCAGCGCCTGCAAACCCTGCATGCCTTGATGCAAAAGCAGGTGGACGTGCTCGTCGTACCGCTGACCACGGCGCTGTACCGCCTGCCGCCCCCCTCCTTCCTGGCCGCACACACGTTTTCGTTCAGCCAGGGCGACCGGCTCGACGAAGCCGCCTTGCGCGACCAGCTCGTGCTCGCCAACTACCAGCATGTGGAGCAGGTCACCGCGCCGGGCGAGTTCTCCATCCGCGGCGGCCTCATCGACCTCTTCCCCATGGGATCGGCGCTGCCCTACCGCCTGGATCTTTTCGACGACACCATCGAATCCATCCGGGCCTTCGACGTCGATACCCAGCGCAGCATTTATCCCGTGAAAGACGTCCGCCTGCTGCCGGGCCGCGAGTTCCCGCTCGACGACGACAGCCGCACGGCTTTCCGGGCGCGTTTTCGCGAAGTCTTCGAAGGTGATCCTTCGCGTGCCCTGCCCTATCGCGACATCGGCAACGGCATCGCCTTTCCGGGCATCGAGTACTACCTGCCGCTGTTCTTCGAGCAAACCGCGACGCTGTTCGACTACATCCCCACCGACGCCGTGACCGTCACCGTCGGCGACCCCGACGCGGCGATCCAGGCGTTCTGGCAGGATACGCACAGCCGTTATCAGTTCCTCAAGAGCGACCGCGAGCGTCCCATCCTGCCGCCCGAGGCCCTGATGCTGCGCGACGAGGAATTCTTCCTGCGCATCAAGCCGTTCGCCCGCCTGGCCCTTACCGCCGGCCAGCCCCATCCCGATATCGCCCCGCCGCCCGACGTGGCCGTCCAGCGCCAGGCCCAGGATCCCGTCGGCCGCCTGCGCGCCCTGATCGAGGGCAGCGACGCGCGTCACGTCCTGCTTTGCGCCGATGCCGCCGGTCGCCGCGAAACCCTGACGCAAATGCTGGCCGAACACGGTCTGCAGCCACAGTTGCTCGACGGCATCCCCGCTTTCTTCGCACAGCCTGTCGCGTTCGCGATCACCGTGGCGCCGCTGTCGCTTGGCTTCCTGCTGCGCCACGAGGGCCTGGCCCTTATCACCGAAAGCGACCTCTACCCCGGCCACACTCCCAGCCGTGGCCGCCGCCAGCGCGAACGCGCCAGCAATGTCGACGCCATGGTGCGCGACCTTTCCGAGCTGCGGACGGGCGATCCCGTGGTCCATGCCCAGCACGGCATCGGCCGCTACCGCGGTCTCGTCAGCCTGGATCTGGGCGAGGGCGAAACCGAATTTCTGCATCTCGAGTATGCCAACGCCGCCACGCTTTACGTGCCGGTGGCGCAATTGCACGTCATCGCCCGCTACAGTGGCGCCGATCCCGATGCCGCACCGTTGCATCAACTGGGCTCGGGCCAATGGGAGAAGGCGCGCCGCAAGGCCGCCCGCCAGGCCCGCGACACCGCTGCCGAACTGCTCGATCTCTACGCCCGGCGGGCCGCCCGCCAGGGCCATACCTTCAAGCTGTCGCGCAGTGACTACGAAGCCTTCGCCGAGAGTTTCGGTTTCGAGGAAACTCCCGATCAGGCCGCGGCCATCCATGCCGTGATCCAGGACATGACTTCCGGCAAGCCCATGGACCGCCTGGTGTGCGGCGATGTCGGCTTCGGCAAGACCGAGGTCGCGCTGCGCGCCGCCTTCGTCGCGGTGGCCGACGGCAAACAGGTGGCGCTGCTCTGCCCCACCACCCTGCTGGCCGAACAACATGCGGCCAACTTCGCCAACCGCTTTGCCGACTGGCCGGTGCAGGTGGCCGAGCTCTCGCGCTTTCGCTCGGCCAAGGAGGTGGCGGCCACCATCGAACGCATCAACGACGGCCGGGTGGATATCGTGATCGGCACGCATAAGCTGCTGTCCGACAAAATCCGCTTCAAGCGCCTGGGCCTGGTCATCATCGACGAAGAACACCGCTTCGGGGTGCGCCAGAAAGAAGCGCTCAAGGCCCTGCGCGCCGAAGTCGACGTGCTCACACTCACCGCCACGCCGATTCCCCGCACGCTGGGCATGTCGCTCGAAGGCATCCGCGATTTTTCGGTCATCGCCACCGCGCCGCAAAAGCGCCTGGCCATCAAGACCTTCCTGCGCCGCGAAGACGGCAGCACCATCCGCGAGGCATTGCTGCGCGAACTCAAGCGCGGCGGCCAGGTGTACTTCCTGCACAACGAAGTGGAGACCATCCACAATCGCCGGGCCCGGCTCGAAGAACTGGTGCCCGAGGCCCGCATCGCCGTCGCCCACGGTCAGATGCCGGAGCGCGAGCTGGAGCAGGTGATGAAGGACTTCTACCAGCAGCGCTACAACGTGTTGCTGTGCACCACCATCATCGAGACCGGTATCGACGTCCCCACCGCCAATACCATCGTCATCCACCGCGCCGATCGCTTCGGGCTGGCCCAGTTGCACCAGTTGCGCGGCCGCGTGGGCCGCTCCCACCACCAGGCCTACGCCTATCTGCTGACCCCCGGCGAAGACGCCATCACGGCCAACGCCAAGAAGCGCCTGGAAGCGATCCAGTCGATGGAAGAACTGGGCTCCGGTTTTTTCCTGGCCATGCACGACCTCGAGATCCGTGGCGCCGGCGAAGTGCTGGGCGACTCGCAATCGGGCAATATGCAGGAGGTCGGCTTCCAGATGTACACCGACATGCTGGCCGACGCGGTGCGTGCCCTCAAGCGTGGCGAAGAACCCGACTTCGACGCGCCACTGAATCTCCAGGAAGACGTCAACCTCCACGTCCCCGCCCTGCTGCCCGCCGACTACTGCCACGACATCCACGCGCGGCTGTCGCTCTACAAGCGGCTGGCAAGCTGTCAGGATGCCGGCGAGCTCGATGCGGTGCACGAGGAGCTGATCGACCGCTTCGGCCGCTTGCCGGAGGCGGCGCAGGCGCTGCTCGCCACCCATCGCCTGCGCCTGGCTGGCCGCCAGGCGGGTGTCCACAAGATCGATGCCACCGATACCACGGCCACCCTGCAATTCGTGCCCAATCCGCCCATCGAGCCGATGCGCATCATCGAGCTGGTGCAAAAACATCGCCATGTGCGCCTGGCGGGACAGGACAAGCTGAAGATCGACATCCGCGGCGAGTCCCTGGACGAGCGCATCAACGCCGTGCGTTCGGTGCTCAAACAGCTCACCGCCTGAATACCCGCCCCAGCGCGGGCGGCGCCGGATATTGCGGCAGCCGGCGGGACCACCGTTTGGCACGGCGCCGGCACGAAAACGGGACCTTCGCGAGGTCCCGTTTTGCTCTTGCCACGTCGGTGCCGACGTGGTTTTGTCGAGGCGTTTACATCACCTCGTCGCCCTCGTTGACGACACGCTCGGCGTACGGATCCACCTTGACGTCGTAGTGCCGGCGCAGCAATTGCAGCACGCCGCGGGTCTCGGCTTCGCCCTGCGCGTTGGCCAGCGCCGTACGTTCGCTATCGACGGTTGTGGCGGCGGGTTCCGGCAGGGGAGCGACGGCCGATACCTCGGCCACGACGTAGGCGCTACCCGCCGACGCCCCGAGATAGACGGGGAGCTCCGCATCCGAAACGACACCCATGACGCCTTCGATCACTTCCGGGGGCAAAGCCGCCGGCGCCGCGCGCGATACCTGCATCTCGGGGCCGAAACCGGCATCCGCGGCCGCGGCCGCGCCGCCTTGCTGCAACCGCCGCAATAGCGCCTCGCCGGCTTCGCGGGCGGCGGCCAGCGCACGCTCGCGCCGCAGTATCTCGCGAATCTGCCCTTCGACGTCCGCCAGCGGGGCCAGATGCGCGGGGTGCACCTCGCGGGCCCGCACCACCACCAGATTATCCGGCGCAAGTTCGATCACGCCCGAATTGCGGCCTTCCCGCATGACGTCGGCCGAGAACAACGACAGCAAGACGCGCTGATCGGCGAACAGCTCGGGGGCTCCCGAGGGCGCTCCGTCGCGCCGTACGCCATCCATCTGCCGGATCTTCAGCCCCAGCGCATCGGCCGCCGGCTCCAGGCTTTCGGCCTGGTCGTATACCAGGTTCGTCAGCTGACTGGCCATCTCACCGAAGCGCGCGCCCGCCTTCTGCATGCGGATTTCATCGGCCAATTGCTCGCGCACCTCCTCAAGCGGCTTGATCGCCGCATCCTGGGCTTCTTCGACCAGGATCAGGTGCCAGCCGAACTCGGTGCGGACGGGATCGGAAACCTGGCCGGCGGGCAGGGAAAAAGCCACTTCCTCGAACTCGGGCACCAGCGCGCCCCGCGTGATCCAACCCAGGCTGCCGCCCTGGTTGGCGGAACCACGGTCGGCCGATTCGTCGCGCGCCAGATCGGCAAAGCGGCCGGGCTCGGATCGCAGGCGATCGGCCAGTTCTTGCGCCTTGGCCTTGGCCGCTTCGGCGTCGCCGCCGTCTTCGATCAGGATGTGGCTGACCCGCCTGCGGGCTTCGCTGGTAAAACGCTGCTTGTTCTGCTCGTAGTATTGCTTGATGTCTTCGTCGGACACCTGCACGTCCGCCAGCACCGCTGCGCTATCGAGCACCAGATACTCGGCATCGATGGTTTCGGGCACCTGGAAGCGATCGGCATTGGCCTGGTAGTACGACTCGATCTCGGCGTCGGTCACTTCGACCGTATCGAAGTTGTCCGCGATCTCGAACCGGCGCAGGCGTATGGTGCGTTCGCGCTCGAGCGCGGCGAGCAGATCGACGACCAGGGTGCCGGGCACCATGCCTGACGCCGCCACCGGCTCCAGCACCTGGTTGCGTGCCAACTCGTAGCGCAATCCGGCTTCGAAGGACGCCGGCGTCATGCCCTGGGAGGCGAGAATCTCGGCGTAGAGCTGGGAGTCGAAGCGGCCATCCCGCTGCACCGCCGGGGTTTGGGCGATAGCCTGGCGCACGGCGTTGTCGGACACGGTGAACATGCCATCGGCCATGGCCTGCGTCAGCACGCGGGCATCGATGAGTTGCTCGAGCGTCTGGCGGCGCGCCTCGGGCGTGTCGAACAGCGCTGGATTGAAGCTGGCGCCAAGCATCTGGCGGCCGCGATCGAGCTGGGCGCGCCGCGCCGCGTCGTACTCCGCCCGTGTAATGGGTTCGCCGTCGACGGTGGCCAGGGCCTGATCGCCCGCCATGAAGCGGGAGTAGCCTTCGATGCCGAAAAAGACGAACGAAGGCAGGATGAGGATCAGCACCAGGAACAGCATCCAGCGCTTGTGGTTGCGGATCAGTTCGAACATATTGCTGTGATTTCCTTCACGCCCGTTTCAGTTGGGCAGATCCGTCGAAAACCCATAAAAAAAGGCGAATCAGGATTCGCCTCGTCGGTTTTCAGCCGTGGATGCCGCCACGTCAGCGGCAAGCATGGCGGGGTCGTCTTCATGAAAAACCGGTTTCGGCGCGGAAGACCAGGGATGGTGGGTGCTGAGGGGTTCGAACCCCCGACCTACGCCTTGTAAGGGCGCCGCTCTACCAGCTGAGCTAAGCACCCGAGGCCTTTGATCCGCATCGTGCGAACCCGCTTTGCCGAAACAGCCGCAAATTGTACATGAATTCGCCGAGCGCCTCTGGCAGGCCCGCCAAAAATCAGTTGACGGCGTCTTTCAGGCCTTTGCCGGGGCGGAACTTCGGAACCTTGGCCTTTTTGATCTTGATCGCCTCGCCGGTGCGCGGGTTGCGGCCGGTGCGTGCGGCGCGGGTGCTGACGGCAAACGTGCCAAAACCAACCAGCGTCACGGAACGGCCTTTTTTTAGCGATGCCTTCACGGCGCCGATCATGGCGTCCAGCGACCGCGCCGCGGCAGCCTTGGAGATGTCGGCCTGAGCAGCGATATGTTCGATCAGTTCGGTCTTATTCATGCAACCCCTCACAGATGATTGGTGTTGGTGGGTGGAGCCCCCGAGACCACGCCATGCGAAGCTAAGGAAGGCAGTCGCGTATTCAAGCACCGGGCTTGAATTCGTGTCAAGCGCGAACACGGCCGCGACGAATCCCGCCGCTTGCGGCCGCCAGCGAGCGCCATCGTGGGGTATCGCCGGGGACATCGAAGCCTTTGCATAGTAGAGCGCTGCGGACGTCCTGTCGACGGCTGCCGTCGCCGGGTGCCAGCTCACAGGATTCGAATGCCGTCCAGGCTGCCCGTCGAGTTTCGACTCATGCTCAACAACGCCAGTTGCGCGTGCCCAAGTGTTGCTCAGAAACGACGCCCAGCGACTGGAGGTCACGCCGGGCGCTGGCGCATGCCCTCTGGCCGGACCTGGCCTATCACTCGCGCAGCTACACGCTGCCGCCGCTGCGACTGGCAGCGTGAACTTCCGGCGTCGGGGACGATAGCGGAGCAAACAGGACGCGCACAGTGGTGCCCCGCGGCTGTACGGGCGCCACCTGCAAACGCCAGGATAAGCGCTCGCAAATCAAGGTGACGATGAACAGGCCCAGCCCTGAAAGCGACAAGAGTTCGCCGGCGTCGGACTGCGGATCGCTCAGATAGGCCAGGTAGGCTTTGGGCAGGCCGGGCCCGTCGTCCTGGATTTCCACCGCGTCGCCTGTGACTCTGACCTGCACGGCACCCGCCGTATGTTGCACGGCATTCTGTATCAGGTTGCGCAACAGCATTTTGACCAGGGTGGGGTCTGCATTGACTCGGGCATGAGCCGCCACCGTCAGCCGCACGCGGCCCACCGCGCTGGCCGAATGGCGGGCGAAATCGTCCTTGACGTCGTGCAACAGCTCGATGAGGCTCACCGGCTCTTGGCGGTCGGCGCTGGATTTGCGGCGTGTCAGTTTCAGGATGACGTCGATATTGGCCGCCATCTCATCCATCGCGCGCCGGATGCGGAGGACCGGCCCCTGCGCGGAGTCTTTCAAGTCTCCGCGCTGCTCGATCACGTCCAGCGCGCCGGCAATCACGGCGATCGGGGTACGCAACTCATGGCTGGCCAGGCCCATCAAGGATTGCTCACGCTTGACGTAGGCCTCCAGTTCGCCAAGGAAGCGGTTGAACGATTGCGCGATGGCTTCGAGTTCCGCGTCGTGGTAGTCGGCGGCGATGCGCCGCATGCGGGGTGCGGGTGCCGTCTCGCGTATCTGGTTCGCCAATTGCCGGATTGGCGCCACCAGGCGCTTGCCGGTGAGGCGGGCCAGCAGGAAGCCGAGCAACACCGCGGCGATCCCGAGGAACAAAAGGAAACGGTGGAACGCCGCCTCCCGACTCTCGAAGAGCGAGATGTCTTTGGCCAGATAAAATTGGCCGCCGCGAACCAGGCCGGTGGTGATCAGGAATGTGGCGCCGTCGATCTCGATTTCGCCCGAAAACGGAACGGGAAAACCATGGAATATTGATGGAATGCGGGCATCGGGCTCGATGCCCGCCGGCGCGTAATAGGCCTTGAGCGTGGGCGTGTCCCAGACCAGGGCCGCATCGGCCGGGGCATTGTCCAGCACGAGCTCGCGCTCCGCCTGAAAATCCAGCTCGAGCAGCGCCCGCTCCAGATTTTCATTCGCGACGATCACGGCGACCACCGTCGCAAAGAAGGTGATGAGAATAGCGGCCAGAACCGTTCGGCGCAGCCGTCTTTCGATGGTAACCGCCATGATTCAATCGTCTTCCGGAGGCGACAGGCGATAACCGCGGCCGTGCAGTGTTCTGATGAGATTCGCTCCCAGCTTCTCTTGCAGCAGCTTGCGCAAGACATAGATATGCGTTCTCAAGGTGTGGGGTTCCACCTCTTTATCGCCCCAGAGATGATGGCTTAACTGCTCGTAGGAAATGAAATTGGGATAGGCTCGGACCAACGCCTCGGTAAGATGGGCGGCCATGCCGGACAATTGCACGGCTTGGCCGCCGCCCAGCCGAACGCACAAGGTGCCGGGCTCGAACTCAAGGCTGCCGGCGCGCAGCAGCGACACTCCCGCAGTGCCGCGCCGGTGCAAGGCCTCGATTCGCACCGCAAGCTCCTTGAGATTGAAGGGCTTGACCAGATAGTCGTCCGCGCCCTGGGAAAAACCAGTGACCTTGTCGTCGATATGGTCTTTTGCGGTCATCAAAATGATGGGCGTGGGGCAGTGCAATTCGTTGCGTATTTTCTGGCACAACGAGAACCCCGACATTCCTGGCAACATGACGTCCATGACGATCACATCGTAGACGTTGGTCGTGACCAGGTGCAGCGCCACCATGCCGTCGCTGGCGAAGTCGAGGATGTAAGGGCCATCCTCCAGGAATTCGCTGATATTGGCCATCAGGGCGGCGTTGTCTTCGACGACCAGTACGCGGATCTTCCGTTCACTCATGGTTGTGCATCCAGCCTGGTTGAGGACCACTGGCCATGCCGTGGCCCTTTGCCAAAAACCAGAGAATATCGGCGGCTCTTGAATAATACGGGGCTGCGCGTGAGGCCGTCGAGGGACTGCAGCTGCGCGTGCTCCACGGCCAGATAGGCGCCCGCGGGGTATTGGTCAAGCAGTTCGGAGAGCGTGCCGGCAGACTGGAGCCCGGCCTGCCCGTGAGAATAGTAACGTGCCGAGAAGGGACGGCTGCCGAGATAGTACAAGGGCTGGCCGGACTGGGCATGCGCGGCGTAATACTCGATCAGCGCCTTCTCGGTTTTGACGAGGCCGGGGTCCGCCGCCACCGCGCCACCCAGCATGAGGCCTATCACGGGCACCAGGGCCACCAGCGCGCTCCAGTGGCGCTTGTTGGCCGGGAGATCCGTCCGGGCCGCCAACCTGGCGGCCAGCAGGATCGCCAGCGCGGGCAAGGAGGGTTGCACGTAAGTCCACAGAATGTTGCCCGACAAGGTAAAGAACAGCGGCGTCACGACAGCCCAGAGAATCAGGAATGTCGTGCGCGGATCGGCGGACCGGCGCCAGCTGGTACGGACGCGGCCGCCCGCCACCTTCCAGCGCAGCAGTTGCCAGAGCGCCACCAGCCCCCAGGGGAAGCTTGCCAGCAGCCAGTCGAGCCAGATGCCGCCATAGATCCGCTGATGTGCGCTGCCGTATCGATCGCCTTGCCAGCCGGCATCGATAAAACGATGAAAATGCTCGCCGACCAGGAAGTAATCCAGGAACCCGGGGGTCTTCCACTCGGCCAGCGCATACCAGGGCAGCGTCAGCGTGAACAGAAACAGGATGCCGCCACACCAAGGCAGGCGCCGCGCATAGCCGCTCGCCAAGCGGTGCCAGAGCGTCCACGGAATCGATACCGCCAGGACGAGCACAGGCGCAAGAGGCCCTTTGGCGAGCAGCCCCAGCGCCAGGCCGCCAAAAAAGCCGAACTTCCATAGGGGATGAGGGTCGTCCGGCAACTTGGCGAAGGCCACCAGGCTGAGCGTCACGGCCAGCGTCAGATAGGCGTCGGTCAGGACGGCGCCAGCCGCCAGAAAGGGCAGTAGGCTGCTAGCATGGATGAGCACGGCCAGACGAGCGGCCCTGGCGCCGAACCAGCCGAGGGCGAGGCGATACAGCAGCCACAAGGTTGCCAGGGTGGCCAGCCACGCCGGCAAACGGGCCGCGAAATCGCTGTAGCCCAGAAGCCGGAACGACAAGGCCGATATCCAGAACGCAAACGGCGGCTTGCCCCAGAATGGAACACCGGGCTCGAACCAGGGAGTGATCCAGTCGCCGGTCTCGGCCATCAGCCTGGCGATCTCGGCATAACGCGGCTCGGAGGTGTCGGCGAGCGGCAGCATGGCCATCAGCAGAAGCCGGGCGAGGAGTATCGCAGCCAGGAGCCACAGCCAGCCGGGAATACGTTCACGCCAGGTCACGATGGCGTTCCTCGCTCGAGACTTTACCGCTGGAGCGTCGGCTTTGCGCCACACTTTCCACGAGGAAGACCGGTCGCTGTTTGGCTTCCAGATAGGATTTGCCCACGTATTCGCCCAGAATGCCCATGGTGATCAGCTGTACGCCGCCAAGAAAGGCAATCACGGCGATCAGCGAGGGATAGCCCGGGACGGCATCGCCGACAATCAGGGTTTTGGCGGCGATGAATACACCATAGGCCAGGCCCAGGGTGGCAACCGCCAGCCCGGCTCCCGAGGCCCAGCGCAGGGGTTTGGTCGAAAACGAGGTAATACCTTCGGTGGCCAGTGCCAGCAGGCCGCTGTAGCCCCACTTGGTTTTGCCGGCGGCACGAGGCTCGCGTTCATAAAGAATTTCCGTGGTGGGAAAGCCGATCCAGGCAAATATCCCCTTCATGTAGCGCGATCGTTCGGGCAGCAGATTCAGCGCCTGAACGGCGCGCGCGCTGAGCAGGCGAAAATCGCCGGTATCGGGGGGAATGGCCACCTCGCTCAAGCGATTGAGCAAACGGTAATAGAGGTGTGCGCTCCACCGCTTGTGCCAAGGCTCGCCCGCGCGCGTTTTACGGCGCATGGTAACCACGTCCGCACCCGCCCGCCAGGCCTCCAGCATTTGGGGAATCAGCTCGGGCGGATCCTGCAGATCGGCATCCAGGATGATCGTCGCCGCCCCCCGGCAATAGGCGAGGCCGGCGGACATGGCGGCCTCCTTGCCAAAGTTTCGGGTCAACCGCACCAACTTCAGATCGGAATGGGTGGCAAGCAATGCGGCCAGATAGCTCCCGCCGCCATCGCTGCTGCCATCGTCGACGAAAACGATCTCGTGCGTCATATCCAGGCTGGCGAGCACGGGGCCGATCCGGCCCAGAAACAGGGGCAGGACCTCCGCTTCGTTATAAACCGGCACCAGAACGGAAAGACCGGTCTCGGACAACGCATTCCCGGCGCGAGCCGGTAAAGGCCGCAGATGCGGAACCCGGCCGTGACGGCCGGAAGCCGTGCGCCGCCATTCATCAGGGCGGGCGACGCCCTCTTCGGCTTTCCCAGGCAAATATCGCCCTGCCGCGCCGGGTTGGCGCTCGGGTCTGGAGTGAAGAACTCCGGCCTTTCGGCCGGAGCTTCTCCGCCACCATTCGGGGGAGCCTTCGGCTCCAGCGGATTTGGCCTCGCTCACCTCGCCGTGAACGGCGAGGCTTCGCTTAGGCGCGTGGTCATCAAAAAACATATCTTTTGAACACAGGGTAGTTGCACAGCGCCACCAACAAGGTGGTGAAGATCTGCGCCGCCAGAGCCGGCATGAGCAGGCCCGCATGCAGCGCGGTAAAGCACGAGAGATTCAACAGCCAGCCGAGCGCGGCGGCCGCCAGATAGCGGGCCGAAGCGGAACGGTGGGTTCTCGGGGAGCTGAAGGTAAAGCGGCGCTGGAGCCGGTAGTTGGCGACCGCTCCGACCAGGGCCCCCAGCGCCGTCGCGGCGCCGGGAGAGCCGCCCGCGTCGACGGCCAACAGCATGAACAGATAATGCAGGCCGGTGGCGGCGCCGCCGCTCAGGCAGAATCGGGTGGCGGTAAGCAGCGCCTCGGAGTTTGGGAGATGACGCACGGCGGCAGCGGACTGGGAACACCGCTGCATCTTAGGGCTCGTGACATCACGGATTCGTCAAGCGGGGATCAAGACTGCATGTGCCGAATCCGCGATGGCGCGGGAAGAAGACGCGGGGGGGAGCAGCGTGAATAACTCCGGCCTTTCGACCTGAGCTTCTCCGTCACCATTCGGCGGAGCCGTCGTCTCCAGCAGATTTGACCTCGCCGACATCGCCGTGACGAGGTCGGCGCCTGGGCCCGTGGTCACACGACTCGGGAGTCGAGCGAATAACACATGTACTTGCCCATGCCTTCGTGACTGGTGACGATATGGGCCTGCCGTAAGCCACGCATGGTCGAGTAAAGATTCGTCACATGAATCTGGTTATTTCGCAGGTGCAGGCATTGCAGGATCTCCAGGACGCTCATGATGCCGCCATGTTCGAGCAACACCTCGATGACATCCAGCCGCGATATCGTCAAACGCACCCTCGCGTCTTTCAAAATTCTGATACTGATTTTCTTGGTCATATCCGACATCCAAAAAAGACCGGGCGACCTTTTCGGCGGCAGTCTGACAATCCAGCGCCGCCGAAAAACGCTCAATCGAACCGATAAGTGGCGGTCAGCATGTAGGATCGCCCTGCTCCGACGGACGCAAACAGGCCGACGTGGGAGGCGTCGTACAACTCGGTGTCGGAAATGTTGTTGATGTTCAACTGCACCGAGAAGCGCTGGTTGAAGGCGTATTTCGCCATGGCGTCGTAGCGCACGTAGCTGGGAAGGACCAAGGTGTTGGCATCGTTGGCAAAGCGCTTGCCCAGATAGGTAATGCCGCCGCCCACCATCAATTCCGGCAAGACTTGATAGGTCGTCCAGAGCGTGGCGCTTTGCTTGGCGATGAACTTGATCTGATTGCCATCGAAGACGTTGTTGCCGCTGCGGTAGGCCGTCACTTTGGGATCCAGATAGGTATAGCCAGCCCAGAGATTCCAGCGCGGGGTGAGCGAACCCGCGGCGCCGACTTCCACCCCGCGTACCCGGTTGCTGCCGCTCAGGCTGACGTCGCCGGTGAGCGGGTCGGTCGAGCGCGCGGCGGTCTTGCGCGTTTCGAAGAGCGCCCCGGTGAGCGACAGACGGTCGTTCAGCAGATCCCACTTGGTGCCCAGCTCCCAACTGCGGCTGCGCTCGGGTTCGAGGTCGCGGATCTGCGCGCCGCCGGCCGGACCGTCGGCACCGCCTCCCTGCCCGAGGTTTTCACCGGAAGGGTTGGACGAGGTGGCATAGGAAATGTACACACTGCCGTACGGCAAGGGCTTGTAGACGAGTCCCGCCTGGTAGTTCCAGAAGCGATCCTTGCGGCTGGCGGAGGCGTTCTCGACCTTGAACACATCGTGGCGCAGGCCGAGGTTGACGAACCATTGCTCGGTGAGCTCCATGGTGTCCATGAAATACACGGCGCTGGTCCGGATCTCGCCCGCCGGGGTTTTCTCGCCGTACACGAGGTTGTAGGTGTAATGGCGATGCGGGTCGGGATGGTAGAGCGAGTCTGTGTCGTTCGCGGGCGTCCCCGTCATGGTTTTCGAATAGATGCGTTCGCGGCCGAATTCGAGGCCGGCGCTATACGTATGCTGGATGGGCCCGGTCTGGAAGGTCCCGTAGGCGTCGGTCTGGTTGATCAGCGATTTGCTGCTCCGCCACCAGGCCCGGCTCGTGCGTTGGAACTGGGCATCGGCGGCTTCGTTGGAGCAAGGCGGCCCGTCGCCGGCGGCGCAATTATCGAAGGTGGGGCGGGTGAGCAAATAATGGTTCAGGGATTCGGCATAGCGCGTGATGTTGCGTACTTTCAGGTGCTCGGAAAAATCATGCTCCAGCAGGGCCGTGCCGGTATCAAAGTGGTTCTCCCGGAAGTCCGTATTGAGCCGGCCATAAAAATTATTGCGATCCACCTTGGGCGGCGTCGTGCGGCCAGGGTTGGCCGCGTTGCTGAAGGGAATGCCCTGATCCGGCATATCGTCGTTGCGCACGTGAGCGTACGAGAGGATTACTCGGGTGGGGGTGCCCAGGCCAAAGGCCACAGACGGCGCGATCCCCAGGCGGTCGACGGTCACGCCGTCGCGGCCCGGAACGTCGCCGCCCATCTTCATGAGATTGAGCCGCACCGCGCCGGTTTCCGAGAAAGCGAAGTTGCCGTCCGCCGTGACCCGCCACTGGTGCGCATTGCCCACGCCCGCGCTGGCCTCGACAAAGCGCTCGAGCCGCGGCTTCTTGGTCTGCAGATTGATGCTGCCGCCTGTACCGCCCCGGCCGGTGTAGGCGGCGCTGGGGCCTTTGATGACTTCGACTGCTTCGAGGTTGAAGGTTTCATGCGAGCCCCGCGCGTAGTCGCGAACGCCATCGATGAAAATGTCGGTGCTGGCCTCGTAGCCCCGGATGAACGGGCGATCGCCATTGGGCGTGCCGCCCTCGCCGGCACCCAGCGTGATGCCCGGCGTGGTGCGCAGCACGTCTTGCAGCGAGGTGGCGCCGCGATCCTGCATCAATTCTTCGGTGATAATGGTCACCGACTTGGGAGTGTCCAGGAGAGGCGCGGTGAACTTCGGGCTGCCGGCAGCGGCCGGAGTCTGATAGTTGTCCGCGGATTCCGGAGCTGTCACGGTGATCGCCTCCAGCGTACTGACCGCCGCGGGACTGGTTTCCTGGGCTTGCGCCGGCGCCACGGCGATGGCCGCCCCGCCAAGCACGGCGCCAACCACCGCCGAACGGCCAAACGCCGCCTGAAAACTCTCGAGCGACAGCAACGCGGTATCCACCGCAGTGTTCACGGCCCCTGCATGACCTGACTTCATTGGAACTCTCACAAAGAATTGACGAAGAATGGAGTTGAATCCGCGCAGTTCGAAAAGAACCAATAATGAGATTCAATCCCATTTAGAATATTGATCAATCCGTGAAATTTCCGTCGAATTTCGACAAATCCCCAGTGTTAATAAAGATATAAATACGAATCGTTATTCCTATTATTTGACGTTTATTTCACGCTCGATCTGCTAGCGTTCGGCAGCTCACACGCTGGTGCCATCGAGGCTTTTTATGTCCCACCCCTCGCAGAAAATTCCTTACACCGTCCTGATCGTCGAAGATGAGCTGGCCATTGCGGAGAATCTATTGTTGGCGCTGGAAGCCGAGGGCTGGATCGTGGATATTTCTCGCGATGCGCACTCCGCGCTACATCGGCTGGGTAGGGATAGCTACGACCTGGTACTCCTCGACATAGGCCTGCCCGGCATGGACGGCTATCGCATGCTGCAGCAGATGCGCGAGGACATGCGCCTGGCCACGCCGGTGCTCTTGCTGACGGCCCGCGCCGCCCTGGAGGACAAACGGCAGGGATTCGCGGACGGGGCGGACGACTACCTCACCAAGCCTTTTGCGCTGGAAGAGGTCGTCATGCGCGCCCGGGCCCTGGTCCGGCGTTCCAAACAACTCTCGGACACCGCGCTGGTGCTGGAGTACGGCTCGATCCGTTATTTTGTTGCCGACCAGCGCGTGTGGGTAGGCGGCATCGAGGTCAAGCTATCGCGCAAGAGCCTGCGTATCCTGGAGCTGCTGGTGCGTTATGGCGGCAGGGTGGTCTCCCGGCAAAGGCTGGAGGAATATCTCTGGCAAGGCGAACCCCCTTCCGCCGAGGCGCTGCGCAGCCAAATGCACCTGCTGCGCAAAACTCTTCACGCCGCCGGCCATGACGGCATCGAAACCGTGCATGGCATAGGCTGGCGCCTGGCCGGCCGGCAGCCCGAATGACTCCTCCACGCATGAAACATTCCCTCGCCTGGCGCATCACGCTGGTTCTCACGGCATTGATCACGCTGGCGGTCGCGTTGGCGGCGCTGCTGGCGTTCTACGTCTATCGCGAGATGGAAGAAGGCATGATCGACAAATTGATCCAGACCGAATCCGCTCGGCTGATCGTTCGTACCGCCCGCATGGGCGATGTCTGGCAGCAACCGTTCGAGCGCGACATGGGGCCGTCGATGTTCGTCTGGGGCGAGTCCGCGGAGCGGGAGGCGGCGAGCATGCCGCCCGAATTGCGCGCACTCCCGCTGGGGCTGCACGAGTTGCCGCGCGAAGAGAGCAGCTGGCGCGTCTCGGTGGCGCCAGCCAAGGATGGCCGGCTTTACGTTCTCTACGACTCCATCATGCTGGAGCAGCAGTCGCGGAACTTCGCCTTCGCCCTGGTCCTGATCGTTCTGGGCTGCTCGCTGTTGGCGCTGTTGATCAGCAGCACCGGGGCGCGCTGGCTGGTCACGCCGCTCAACACCCTGACCACGCGTCTGACCCGCTGGGCGCCTGGCACTCCGATCTCGGACGTCGCTTCCACCAACGAAGCCAACCGGCTGCTGGAGGTCTTCAATCGCGTCCAGGATCAGGTGGACACCGCCATTGCCGACCAGCGGGAATTCTCGGCCAATCTGCATCATGAGATCCGCACGCCGCTGACGGTGATCCAGAGCGATGCCGAACTCTTGCTGCGCCTCACGGCAAATGGCGCCGAACTCGCCCCGCCCCGGCTGCGCCGCATCGTGCGCTCGGTGCAGGATATCAAGCAATCCCTGGAAAGCACCTACAACCTTGCCCATGCCCACATGGACGATGCCGAAACCGTGGATCTGCGCTCCTGCGTGCAGGATATCTTCGAAACCTTGCGGCTCGAAGCCGAACAGACGGGCCTCAATTTCGAGAACAAGGTCAACCCCGCCCATCGCGAAACCCTTAACCGCTACGCCCTCCTGACGGTGATGCGCAATATCGTCCGTAACGCGCTGCTGCATGCGGCGCCGGCCCGGCTGGAGGTCGAGTCCGCCCAGCATGGCCTGCACTTCACGGATACCGGCCCGGGTATCGATCCCGCCGAACAGCCGGCCATCTTCGAACGTTACTTCAGCAACCGGCGGCTCGATCAACGCTTGGGATCGTCTCGTTCGCCGGAGTTGCGCGGCCAACTGGATCAAAGCGGCCTGGGTCTGGCCATCGCCAAGCGGGTGTGCATCGTCCAGGAATGGACACTGGAGGTCCAGTCTCCGGTCAGCCAGGGACGCGGCACGCGTTTCCTGCTGTATTTCCGGGAAGACGCCGAATCCGCCTCCCATTCCCGAAGCGTGTCTCGGGAAGACGACGCATGATCCCGCTCCCGCCCGCCAGCACAACCGAGCCCGCCAAGGCCGATCGCCATCGGCACACCCTCCAGGAAATGCCCTCATGATGATCCAAATCCCCGGCGTCTTGAGCCGCGAACAAGTTCGTCAATGCCGTCGCGCCCTGGAAGCGGCCGACTGGACCGACGGCCGGGAGACGGCGGGCCACGTCGCGGTCCACCACAAGAACAATGCGCAACTCGCGCTCGACCATCCCCTCGCCAGCCAGATCGGCGACCTCGTGCTGGATGCCCTGAGCCGCAGCCCGGCGTTCATTTCGGCCGTTCTCCCGGTGCGCGTATTGCCGCCGCGCTTCAACCGCTACGAGGGCGGCGGCGACTACGGCAACCATATCGATAATGCGCTTCTGAACGTCCCGGGGTCCGGCATGCGGATTCGTACCGACGTGTCGTCAACCTTGTTCTTCAGCGATCCCTACGAGTACGACGGTGGCGAACTGACGGTGGAGGATACCTACGGAGAGCACACCGCCAAATTGCCCGCCGGCGACCTGGTCCTGTATCCCGGCACCAGCCTGCATCGCGTCACGCCGGTCACCCGCGGCACACGCTACGCCGCCTTTTTCTGGACGCAAAGCATGGTGCGCCAGGCCAGCCGGCGCGCCCTGCTGTATCAGTTGGATCAATCCATCCAAGCCTTGATCGCCAGCTCGCCCGAGCACCCGTCGGTGTCCCGACTCACGGGCATCTATCACAATCTGCTACGTGAATGGGTGGAGTCTTGACGCCCCAGCCGCCGCTGTCCCGCATCCCGGGCGATGTGGTCGCGCTGGCCGACTACGAGGCGCGGGCACCCGCGCACCTATCACCCCAAGCCTGGGCCTACTTCCACGGCGCCGCCGCCGACGAACTCACGGTGGCCGACAACCAGGCCGCCTTCCGGCGGCTGAAACTGCTGCCCCGGGTGCTTTGCGATTTGCACCCCGCTTCCACCGCGAGCACACTGCTGGGCCAGACCCTGCCCTATCCCATCCTGCTCGCCCCGGTGGCGCATCAGGCGCTGGCCCACGAACACGGCGAACTGGCAACGTTGCTGGCGGCCGGCGCCATGGGCGCCACGATGGTAGTCAGCACCCAGGCCAGCATCGAGCTGGCACAACTGGCGCGGCAGGCCGCGGCGCCGCTCTGGTTCCAGCTCTATATCCAACCCGACCGCGCGTTTACCGAGAACCTGGTACGTCAGGCCGAGCAGGCTGGCTATCGGGCGCTGGTGGTCACGGTGGACGCCCCCCTGAACGGCGTGCGCAACCGCGAACAGCGGGCGGGATTCCAATTGCCGCCCACGCTTCGCGAGCCGAACCTGCAAGGCATGCAGGGGCCACGCGCCCACCAAGCACCAGCGGGCAGCAGCCCGGTATTCGGCGGCGGACTCCTGGCCTCGGCGCCGACCTGGCGCGACATCGCCTGGCTGCGGCGCCTCACGCCCCTGCCGCTGGTGCTCAAAGGGATTCTGTCGCCAGCCGATGCCCGGCGGGCCGCCGAGCTGGGCGCCGACGCGATCATTGTGTCCAACCATGGCGGCCGTACGCTCGACACCTTGCCGGCCACATTGGATGTCCTGCCCACGGTCCGGGCCGCGCTGCCGGAAACGATCCCCGTGATGCTCGACGGTGGCATACGGCGCGGCACGGATATCCTGAAAGCCCTGGCGCTGGGCGCCTCGACCGTGCTGATCGGCCGGCCGTATCTTTACGCGCTGGCCACCGCCGGGGCGCCAGGCGTGGCCCATGTTTTGCATATTCTGCGCGCCGAACTGGAAACCGCCATGGCCTTGACCGGCTGCGCCACGCTGGCGGACATTTCGACGGAATGCCTCTGGCGGCCCGGCTCCTGAGCTGCCGCCCCAAAACCCCGGACTGCCCTGGCCAGCTACGGACAGACGCCAATGCCCAGCCCATTCCGCACCCGGCCGGGGCTTCGTTGGATTCGGTATGTTTTGGACGCCTCGATGGTTGATCGGCTCCAAAAGCGCTGTCAGAAGCGCAACGCCATTCAGCCGCCCTGCTCGCCCGAGCCCACGGCGGCCCGGGCCAGCCGATCATGGACCCCGCGCCACTCGGGCCCCGCCGGCGGCACTTCGAGCAGGATACGCGTGTGGCATCCCTCATCGAACTCACGCAGGGTAGCGTACAGCCGACGCGCGTACTCACCGGCGTCGGCTGGCGCCCTGCGCCAGTCCGAAGCTTCGGGCGCGGCCCGCAGCGTGATCGACCAGACCGCGACGCGCTGCCCGGCGAGGGCGGCCAAACGCTGCATCAAGGCCGTGGCTGAGAGGACCTCCAAAGGCGTGCGCGGCGCGTAGTGCGCCGCCAGCGCGCCGGAGACCCGGGGCGCCGGGCGCGCCAGCACCGCGGCCTGCGGATCGTGAACCTCGATGCCCAGGCAGTCGGCGATGTGTTCGGCCGTAATCGCTCCCGGCCGCAATATCACGGGCTGGCCACGGGACACATCGACGATGGTCGACTCGATGCCAACCTCGCACGGACCACCATCGAGCACCAGCGGCACCGCGCCGCCGAACTCGGCCTGCACGTGCTCGGCCCGTGTAGGACTGATCCGGCCGAAACGGTTGGCGGATGGGGCCGCCAGGCCGCCGCTGCCGCCCGCTTGGCCAAAAGCCCGCAGCAAGGCCGCCGCCACCGGGTGCGCCGGACAGCGCAGGCCGACCGTATCCTGGCCGCCGGTGACTGCATCCAGCACGCCCGGCGCTCGCGGCACGATCAGGGTGAGCGGTCCGGGCCAGAAGCACCGCATCAGCGCCAGCGCCATGGCGGGCGGCTCGGCCATCCAGCGCAGCGCCGCCTCGGCGTCGGCGACGTGCACGATCACCGGGTGATCGAGCGGCCGGCCCTTGAGGGCAAAAATGCGGGCAACGGCCTCGGCGTTGCCCGCATCCGCCGCCAGGCCGTACACCGTTTCGGTCGGGATACCCACCACCTGGCCGGCCTTCAGCAGCGCCACCGCCTGGTTCAGGACGGCCGGCTCGGCTGCGCGGATCACCATGCTTGGCTCCAGTTCTTGCTCCATGCCAGGATCGACGCGGCTGGGCCCGCTCTCGGGGCCGGGTTTGCATCCGCATCGCCGAGTCCCTCCCTGGGCCGGATTTGCATCCGCATCGCCGGCTCTGCCCACAGGCCGGGTTTACCGACCACCATGGCGAGGTCCCCCCTGCCGGATCTGCCTTACCATGGCCGGTCCCATTCCATCCTCAAGGCTTGCAACGCTTCGCGAGCCCGCTGGCGAACCGTCTCGGCATCCGCCGCCACGCAAGTGACATGCCCCATTTTGCGGCCGCGCCTGGGTTCGGCCTTGCCGTACAGATGCAGGCGCGTGCCCGGGACCGCCAGCACGGCCGCCCAATCGGGTTCCCGTGGCTGGCCAAGGGCATCAAACCACTGGTCGCCCAGGATATTGATCATGACGGCCGGTGCCAGCAGCTCGGGTTGCCCCAAGGGCAGGCCGGCCAATACCCTGGCCTGCTGTTCGAACTGGCTGACGGAACAGGCGTCGATCGTATAGTGGCCGCTATTGTGTGGCCGCGGCGCGATCTCGTTGACCCGCAGGCCCCCACTGCCATCGATGAAAAACTCGACACACATCACGCCTTCGTAGCCCAGTCCGTCGGCAATGCGCCGCGCGCTGGCCTGGGCCTCGGCCAGCGCGGCGTCGATCGCCGGATCGGCGGCCACCGGCACGGCACAATGGAACAGAATGCCCTCGCGGTGCTCGTTGTGCGCGGTGGGGAAGCATTGCATGCTGCCATCGGCCTGCCGCGCCACCACCACCGAGACTTCCAGCCGCAGATCGGCCATGAAGGCTTCGAGCACGCAAGGCTTGCCACCCAATTGGGCGAAGGCCGCGCGGGCTTCTTCGCGACTGGCCACGCGCGCCTGGCCCTTGCCGTCGTAGCCCAGCCGGGCAAGCTTGAGGATTCCGGGAAAATGCGTTTCGGGAGCCGCGTCGAGGTCGGCCACGGATCGCACCTCGGTATACGGCACCACCGCCACGCCCAGCCCGCGCAAAGTGGCTTTTTCCACCAGGCGGTCCTGGGCCACCGCCACCTGGCGGGCGCCCGGCGCCACGCGCGACCATTGCGCCAGCGCTTCGAGGCTGGCCGCCGGCACATTCTCGAACTCGGTGGTCACGGCGGGGCAACGCTCGGCGAAGGCACGCAGCGCATCGGCATCGTCGTAGCCGGCGGCCAAGTGCCAATCGGCAATGGTGCCGGCCGGGCTATCGGGATCGGGATCGAGCACCGCCACGCGGTAGCCCATGGCCTGGGCGGCCTGGCAGAACATCCGGCCCAGTTGGCCGCCACCCAGGACGCCCAGCCAACTGCCGGGGACCAGCGGCCCGGGGGAGGATTCGCGCTTGGGGCGGCCCGGCGCGTCGAATGGACGGCCCTCCGGTCGCTTCGCGACTGCCTCCCCGAGGGAGGATTCGCGCTTGGGGCGGCCCGGCGCGTCGAATGGACGGCCCTCCGGTCGCTGCGCGCTCATTGCGGCGGTACCCGCATTGCCCGCGCCGCCGTGGTTTGGCGTTCGCGGTAGGCGTCCAGCCGATCGGCCAGGGCGGGGTCGTGCACCGCCAGGCTGGCGATCACGTGCAAGGCGGCGTTGGCGGCTCCGGCTTCGCCAATGGCGAAGGTGGCCACCGGCACGCCCTTGGGCATTTGCACAATGGACAACAGGGAGTCTTCGCCGCGCAGGTAGCGCGATGGCACCGGCACGCCGAACACCGGGACCGGCGTGAGCGCGGCCAACATGCCGGGTAAATGCGCCGCACCGCCAGCACCGGCGATGATGGCCTGCAGGCCCCGGCCGCGCGCGGCGGCACCGTACTCGGCCATGTCGAGCGGCATGCGGTGGGCCGACACCACCCGGGTTTCGTGGGTGATGCCGAATTCCTGGAGCACGGCCGCGGCGTGTTGCATGACGTCCCAATCGCTGGACGAGCCCATGACCACGCCGACCCGCACCGGTTGGACTGCAGGGTTCATTGAATGCCTCGGAAGAAAGAGAGGGAAAAAGGCCGCCCGGAGGACCGTCGGCCAATAGACTGCCATAATGCGATTTTACCGTCAGCGACCCACCATCGTGCGGGCGTGGGCCCGCGCGCATTCTTCGCGAATCGAACCATGGATATCACTGCAAGCAATTTCGAAGACGAGGTCCTGCTGGCCTCGCAACAGACGCCGGTCCTGCTCCAGTTCTGGGCGCCGTGGTGTGGCCCCTGCCGCACGCTCAAGCCCATTCTCGAAAAGCTCGAAACCGAGTATGCCGGCCGCTTCCGCCTTGCCCGCGCCAACTCCGACGAGAACCCCGAACTCGCCTCCTACTTCGGCGTGCGGAGCATCCCCTTCGTGGTGGCCTTCGTCGATGGCCGGCCGGTGGATCAGTTCATGGGCCTGCTGCCCGAAGGCCAATTGCGCGAGTTCATCGACCGCCTGCTGCCGGCCGAGACCGGTTTGCTGGCCCCCGAGGCCGAGCCCGAACCCGAGGAAGAATCGCCGCTGCCCGAGATCGCGCCGCCCAGCCCTGAAGAACAGGCCCTGGCCCAAACCGTTGGTGACCAGCCGGACAATCTCGAAGCCCGCCTGCAACTGGCCGAATTGCGCCGCGAGCGCCAGGCCTGGGGGGAGGCGATGGAGGAACTGCTGGAAATCGTGCAACGCGACCGCGGTTTCCGGGAGGACATCGGCCGCACCACGCTGCTGCAGGTTTTTGAACAGGCCGCCGAGCAGCCGCAACTGGTGTCGGCCTACCGGCGGCGGCTGTCGAGCCTGCTGTTCTAGCCCGCCAGCCGTTCCAGCGCCTCGCGGTATTTGGCCGCGGTATGCTCGATGATGTCGTCGGGCAACCGCGGCGCTGGCGGCGTTTTGTCCCAGGGTTGGGTTTCGAGCCAGTCGCGTACGAACTGCTTGTCGTACGAAGGCGGGCTGATGCCGGGGCGATACTCGCTGGCAGGCCAGAACCGCGAGGAATCCGGCGTTAGAACCTCATCCATCAGGTGTAGGGCGCCCTGTTCATCGAGGCCAAACTCGAACTTGGTGTCGGCGATGATGATGCCGCGCTCGCGCGCGTAGGCGGAAGCCTCGGCATACAACTGCAACGAGACATCGCGTATGCGGCCCGCCAGCTCGGCGCCGATCTGCTGCTCGACATAGGCGAAGCTGACGTTCTCGTCGTGTTCGCCGACCTCGGCCTTGGCCGCCGGGGTGAAGATCGGTACGGGCAATTGCTGGGCCTGCAGCAGGCCGGCCGGCAGCGCGATGCCGCAGACCGACCCGTTCTGCTGGTAGTCTTTCCAGCCCGAGCCGATGAGATAGCCCCGCACCACCGCTTCGACCAGAATCGGCCGCAGACGCTTGACCACCACGGCGCGGCCCCTTACCTGGTCGCGCTCGGCGGGCGCGACGACGTCTTCAGGCGCGACGTCGGTGGCATGGTTGGGCACCACGTGGCCCAGGCGTTGCAGCCAGAACTGCGTCATCGCATTGAGCACGGCCCCCTTGCCGGGGATCGGGTCTTCGAGGATGACGTCGAAGGCCGACAGGCGGTCGGTGGTGACGATCAGCAGGCGGTCGTCGCCGACCGCGTACATGTCGCGCACCTTGCCGCGCGCCAGCAGTGGCAGCGAAGCGATCCGGGATTGATACAGCGCCTTGGTCATGGTGGTTTCCAGGATGGGGCTTGATCTCGGGCCGACGCTCAGGCGACGACTTGCTGCAGCTCGCCCGATGCGTAGCGCGTGGCGATTTCGCTCAAGGGGATCGGCTTGATTTTGTCGGCCTGGCCGGCGGTGCCGAACTGCTCGTAGCGCTGGATGCAGATCTTCTTGGCGGCTTCGCGCGCCGGCTTGAGGTATTCGCGCGGGTCGAACTTGCTCGGGTTTTCGGCCATGAAGCGACGGATGGCGGCCGTCATGGCCAGGCGGATGTCGGTATCGATGTTGATCTTGCGCACGCCGTACTTGATGGCCTCCTGGATTTCTTCGACCGGCACACCGTAGGTTTCCTTCATGTCGCCACCGTACTGGCGGATGGCTTCGAGGAGATCCTGCGGCACGCTGGAGCTGCCGTGCATCACCAGGTGGGTGTTGGGCACGCGGCGATGGATCTCTTTGATGCGATCGATCGCCAGGATGTCGCCGGTGGGCTTGCGGGTGAACTTATAGGCGCCATGGCTGGTACCGATGGCGATGGCCAGCGCGTCGATCTGCGTGCGCTTGACGAAATCGGCGGCCTGCTCGGGATCGGTGAGCAGTTGCTCGCGGGTCATGGTGCCCTCGGCTCCGTGGCCATCTTCCTTGTCGCCCTTCATGGTTTCGAGCGAACCCAGGCAGCCCAGCTCGCCCTCGACGGTGATGCCCAGGACGTGAGCCATGTCGACCACGCGGCGGGTGACTTCGACGTTGTAATCGTAGTCGGCGATGGTCTTGCCGTCTTCGCGCAGGGAGCCATCCATCATCACGCTGGTAAAGCCGAGATCGATGGCGCCCTGACACACGTCGGGTGACTGGCCGTGATCCTGGTGCATCACCACGGGGATCTCGGGATAGCTGTCGACTGCCGCGGCGATGAGGTACTTGAGGAAGGTTTCGCCGGCATATTTGCGCGCGCCGGCCGAAGCTTGCATGATTACCGGGCTGTTGGTGGCCTTGGCGGCCTCCATGATGGCCTGGACCTGCTCGAGGTTATTAACGTTGAAAGCCGGGATACCGTAACCGTTCTCGGCGGCATGATCCAGCAATTGACGCATCGACACGAGGGCCATGGCGTACTCCTAAAATCAGTTGGGGGATGAGCGACGCGCGCGCGGCAAATACGCTCGGCGTCCGAAAGTCCAAGTCGGCGGCATTTTACCAACGAACCTCATGGCGAATGTGACCATGCGTCAGTGCGTCGGGCCGCCGCCGGCCGCGGTGCGGGTTTTGGCGGACGGAACCCTCGTTTTCATTCGGAGCGCGCCGCCGAATCGCCCGCGGTGCCGGCCGCCGCCCTGCGTTCGAGCGCCGCCTGCACCCGCCGGACATACCGCAGCTGCAAGGCCGGCGTACGGGCATTGTACGCACCCACCGCCCGCCACACAGGCCCCAGGCGGGCGATGTTGTCGGCCAGGATCCAGGCGCCCACGTGGGCCGAGACGCAGGGGTCGAATAAAGCCTGCTCGTCGATGCGCCAGCGCGCGAGCCGCGGCAGCCAGCGCGAGTTGATCTGCATCAGGCCGATGTCGCGGCTGCCGTCGCGGTTGGCGCGATTCACGGCGCGGGGATTCCCACCCGACTCCACCTCCGCGATGGCGTGCAGCAAGGCTGGCGGCAGGCCGAAGTGCCCGGCCGCCGCGGCCAGGCAGCCGGCGATCTCACCCTGGGCGGGAACGCCCGCCCGGGCGGCGAACCCCAGCAGCAGCCCCGCGAGCGACGCCGACACCCGGCGCCCGAGCGCACGGCGTGCAAAGCGGATCTCGTGTCCGGCCGCCCGGTCAGATCTGGATGCAGCCATACACCACCTGTGCCCTGGCGTCGGGGCCGGCCCCCGGCATCGATAGCCTGCCGTTTTCCACCCGCACCGGCTGCTCCAGCAGAATCCGACTGTCCGGCGTACTGGCCAGATCGCCGCCAAAACTGCCGCTGACGCTGACCTGGCCGGCTGCATCGCTGTTGCCGCTACCCGTCAAGATTCCTTCGACCCGCCCTTTCACATCGATCGCCTCGCCCTCGATGAGGACGTCCAGCTGCGCCACACCCAGTTGCGAGAAACCCTGCAAGCCTGGGGGGCAGGCCGGCGCGGGCACTTCCTCGCCGGGAGCCAGCAGGCTCCAGCCCTGCACCACGTAGCGATCCCGTTCGAACCAGATTCCCGTGAGGCATTGCGCCAGCGTGCCAGCCACCGCACGGGCATACAGCCCGTCGGAGGGGCATGGCGTGCCGGGAACGACGGCGGTGTCGAGGCGCAGGCCTGTGCGGGAGGCCATTTCCCCGGCCACCGACAGACGATTGCGCAACCAGACGGGCCGGGAGTCGCCCTGGCGGACGAATTGATGGAAGTGCGTGGCATCCAGGCTGGCGGTGACCGCCACCACGCCGGCCACTTCGCCCAGCGGATTCTCGGTATCCAGCAGGGCGCCGCGCAGCCGGCCGGGGTGTCCTGGCGGCGCATGGGCGCCATAGCCCTGCGTCGCCAGCATGACCGCACCCACCAATTCCGGGCTGTAGGCGGCCGCGGCGTCTTTGCGCAGGGGCGCCAGCGTGTGTACATAGGCTTCCAGGCGGCAGTCGGCTCCAGGGCACACGCCTTCCTGCCGGATCCGCACCGCCACGCCTTCGCCCAGCGGCGGCGCCGCCGGAAAGCCGGGTGGCAGCAGGCCGGCGCCGCCGTTTGCCGCAGGCAGGCTCAGTACTTCGGGGCCGAAGACCAATGGCCAAGGCTGGCGCAAGACCTCTGGCGGCAGGGACTCCATGCCCTCTTCATCGGGCGGTTGGCCCGTCCAGGTGTCGAAATGACGCACCAGCAAGGCCTGCACCGCGCCCCGCACGGTCATCAAGTAGGCGGCGGTGGCTTCGGCGCCGGCATCATCGATGCGATTCTGCCAGCGGCCCGCCAGCCAGATCGCCGATAAGGTGAGCAGCAAGGCCGCCAGCGCCAGTTCGGCCAACGCAAATCCCGCTGCCGGCTGCCGGCGCGGGGGCGCGAGACGTGCGTACGCGATGGCCATGGCGCGTCACCACACGGTAAAGGCAAACGTGTTGAGATCGCCGGTGCGGCAAGCCTCCTGGGCCGCCAATGGCGAGTAAGCGAGTGGCGTGGCGGCCCTGGCATCCTTGACCACGGTGTTGCCGGCGCCGCCGATCTCGATCCGCTCGGCGACTCTTTGCAGCAGCGACGACAAAGCCGGGCAAGCGGCGTCGTTGACGGCGTCGAGGGTGAGCGTAAACGAAGCGCCGCCATCGCTGGCCGCCACCGAGATCAGGCCGGTGCTGGTGCCATTGCCGCCGAGACCATGCGCGACACGGCCAAAAGTTGCCGCATCCACCGCGACCACGCTGGATCCCCGCAGGCTGCGGCCCAGATGGCTGGTGTCGATGTCGGCATACGGATTCGCGGTGCCTTGGCTATTGGCCTTGGTGCGGGCAACGTAGCGCTGCAGCTCGCCCGCCACTTCGGGCACCTTGTTCTCGATGACATAGCCGTTGATCGCGGGAATCCCGATGATCGATACGATCAGGATGATCGCCGTCACAATCGACACTTCCACCAGGCTGAAACCTTGGCTCCGGCCAGGGCGCGTTCCACGCCGCCATGGCGTTCGGGCTCGGCGAGGTTGTGAAGCGGCGGCCAATGACGGGGTAATGGGGTGTCGCGACATACGATGGCTCCTTGAAGGAAGTGCTGAAGACTCCGCCGGCTCCGGCGGCGAAACTCGGCCCCGGCTCATGCCTGCGAGGCGTAGAAGGACTGCATGGCGCGTCGCAGTTCGTCGATCGCGGCGTAATGCCAGAACATCAGCCCCAGCAGAACGCCCAGGGCGGCGATCAGGAGCGCCCAACGCAGGCGGGCGGCGCGTGCCAGCAGTTGTTCGAGCCATCGTGCTTCCAGGCGCTGCCGTGTGCGTGCCAACCCATCCGCCAGCCCGTGCATGGTCAGCATGTCGTCGAGGAACCACTGGGCTTCGCGCGGCAAGAGGCCGGTCTCGAAGGTGGCGGCGCCCACGATGCCATCGTCGGCCCGCTCGACCATGCGTTGCAGATGCCAGCGCTTCCAGCGGCCGGCGCCGGCCCATTGCGCCAGCAAGGCATCGCGCAGCGACAAGCCCAGCCCGTTTCCCGGCCGCACCAGGGCGGCCAGCTGGGCCAGGAACCGCATGGCCTGGAACTCGCGGTACAGGCTCCAGGGCGGCCGGCCGTCGAGCCATACCCGGACAGGCCCCGTCAGCCAGCGCAGGCTGGCGGAGGCGGCCAGCGGCAGCATGAGGCAGGCGAACAGCCAGAGCGGCAGCCACCGCGCCAAACCATCGGCCAGCCCGAACAGGGCGTGCGTGCGGCCTCCCCAGAATTCGGGCGGCACGACCCGGAAGGTGTGACGCAGGGCCGGAACGGTATAGAACGGCGTGGCCAACAGCATCGACAGGGCCACCGCGCCGGCACCGGCGGCGGCGGCCAGGGTTGCGCGCAGCCCTTGTCGCGCCCGCTCCAGCAGCCGCGTCGTGGCGGCCAGATCGCGCAGCCCGACGGTCAGCGCCTCGCCTCCCGCCAGTTGGGCGGCGCGCAGCAGTCCGAGATCCGCCGCCGGCAAGCTACGAGCGAAGGTCTGCGCGAGATCGCCGCCCACGGCGCGGTAGCGCTCCACCCAGTATCGCGCCAGAAAACCGCGCGGGCTGCTCCGCGGCTGGCGCCGCGCATCGTCGGCGAGAATGTCCAGCAGAGTACGGCGGCCATCGCCATGCGCCATGAGCACGGCGAGGTACTCGTAATAGTCGGCGCGATGGGCGCGAAACCGCCAAGCCTGCCAGGCGAGCATCAGACGCGCGATCATGGTCGCTCCTCCGGGCGGTTCCAGGCGCCGAAGCGATCCTCGGCATCACGAATATCGATGAGGCCCCGCGCCACCTTGTAAGCGGCGCAATCCGCGGCGCTCTTGCCTCGCATATCGGGCTGGTCGATGGCGGCAACCCGCTGCGCGCGCCAGAGCCTGCGCTGCGCAAGGTTATCGGCCAGACGCAGATTGGCGAGGAAACCCTCGTCGCTCGCCGGCTCGATCATCTCGGCCACCACCGTACGCCCCGCCAGCCCCGCCAGTTCGGGCAGGCCTTCGCGGCGGCACTGGGCGCAGCCCGGCGAATGGCGAAACCGCAGCCGGTCCGCCGCGACTCCGTGGCTGCGGGCGAATCGCCGTCGCGCCGCTTCGGCCTCGATACGC
Organism: Pigmentiphaga sp.; assembly: GCA_023228945.1. Taxonomy (GTDB): domain Bacteria; phylum Pseudomonadota; class Gammaproteobacteria; order Burkholderiales; family Burkholderiaceae_B; genus Verticiella. Next base: position 51,949 of record JALOAI010000013.1, read on the forward strand.
TCCCGCCCTTCCAAGCCTTCGGCGGGGACCGCGCATATCGGACAGAGCGCCGGCAAGAGCGCCTGGTAGACCAGCAGCTTGAGAATGCCCGGCGTCGCCAGGAAGTCGCGCGGAATGCCGATGAAGTCCGAGGCAAGACGATCGGCGATCAGCAGGGCGGAGCCGGCATGCACCGTGGTGAACAGATTGATGCCGCTGCCGGCGAGGTCCATGAGCGCCCGGCCGGTGTCGCGATCCCGGATCTCGCCCACCAGGAGATCGTTCATGGCCGAGCGCTTGATGGTCTTGAGCTTGGCGTCGAACACGCCACCCTCGGTATCGTCCAGCGCCCGCGCCACGGTGTTCTGCAAAGCGCCGGGGATCAGATACTCGACCGGATCCTCCAGGGTGATCACTTTGTGCGAGTCCGGAATCCGGCTCATCAGCGTAGCGATCGTGGTCGATTTGCCCGAGCCCACCACGCCTGCCAGCACGATGGCGCCGCCATCCACGCCGCAGGCCGCGTGCAAGGTGGCCACTTGCTGCGGCAGATAGCCCAGCGCGGCGAGATCCTGGCCCGCTCGCGCATCGAGCCGCAGTAACCGCAGGCAGACCGAAGGACCGGCATCCGTGGCCAGCGAGGCCCAGCGCAGCATCACCGGCCGGCCGCGCACCCGCATGCGCAGCCGGCCTTGCTGTTCGATGCGGGGATCGAACACCGCGCCATTGCCGCCCTGCACGTCCATCCAGGCCACCGCCAGGATCTCTTGCAACGTGGCCGTGGGCATGCGGGCGAAGCGTTCGGGCGCCACGTAGCGGCCGGCCACGCTGTAGCGGACTTCGGACTCGGCCGCGGCCTGGTGCACATTGATGTGCAGGTCGCTGGCGTCGTGATCGAAGCCCCAGGTCACGAGATCCAGGAAGGCGGCCGCCATGTGCCGGCGCCGCTCGCCGCTTCCCGCCGTGGCTGGCGGCTGCCGGCCTGCCTGCCACTGGCCTCGCGCCATCGCCAGCAACAGCGGAGCGGGCACCACGAGGCGCGAGTTGGCGGCCAGCACATGGCCGGCCGCGCGGATCAACCGTTCGAGCTCGCGCACCTGGTCGCTGTCTTGCCAGCCTTCCGCCACCAGCACGCCCACCCTGCCATCGCGGAATTGCACGGGACAAAATCTCTCCGCCCCGGCACCGATGTCGAAATGAGCCGACAACACGCGTTGCACGGGCTCGTCCAGCGCATCCAGGGCATCCTGGCCTTCAAGATGCACGATCCCGCCGGCGCCGGCCGCGGGTGGCTCGGGGGCGATCCGCGGCCTGGGCAGATAACGCCGCCAGGCGTGCCGCAGCCATCCATGAGCATGTCTCATGGCGGCCTCAGCGCATGGGCCAGGGCAAGGGCCCGGCGAGGGAGGGGACGGGCGTGGCGGCCTCCCCGGCAAACCGGGGCGCATGGCATACGGTACGCGCCCCCTGACCTGCCCGGCGCAGCACCGCGCAGCGATCGGCCACCTTCAGCAAGCGATATTCGCGCGCAGGGTCGGGACGCTCGAGCGGCAAGGTGGCGCCTGGCCGATAGGTACGGACCTGGCCGTCGACGTCGAGCACCAACGTGTAGTGCGGCTCGACGCCGTAAAGCGCCAGCAGACGCAGCGCCGGGGGCGCGGGGGACGCCGGCGGCGGCGGCGCCACCACGGCACCGCCGCCGGACGGCTGAAGGCCGGACTCGAAGGCGCGCCGGGTGTCTTCGAGCAGCAGCTCGAGTACCCGCTCGCGCTGTCCTTCCCAGGCCTGCGCCGCCTCGCGCTGCCGCTCCTGCGCCGGCACCTGTTCTTGCGCCAGCCCCAAGCCGGCCGAGACGGCCATGGCCATGGCCAGCCCTAGCATGCTGCTTCGGTGACGGTAACGCCGGCGCGCAGGCACCGCGAAAAGCGTTCCGGCCGCGCCACCCTGGAGTCCCGGCTCTCCGGCGGCCCTCCCGCCTTCGGCTCCAGGGAACGATGGCCTCGCTTGACCCCGCCCTGAAGGATAAGCCCGGATACCGGCCAGTCCCTGCGGACTGCTCGGTGCCTGGCTCATCCGAGTGGCATGCGGGCCACGAGGCGGACGGAGCTTGCGCTTTGGCTCGAGGTCAAACATCGGGGTTCTCCGGCAGGCTTTCATGGGCCAGTCCTCGCAAAGTCATCATCAAGGCGCTGCGATCGAGCGCCGGCGGCTGATCCGGCAGATACCGCAGCTCCACCGACTGCCAGGCGATACGCCGCGTCATGTCGGCGGGCAGAAGACCGAGACTGCGCAGCGGCCCGAGCAGCGTCAGTTCCCTGAGGGCGAGCGGCGACAGGTCGCGGGGCGGTGGTGTGGGCGCGTTTCCCGGCGCGGTTGCCGGCCCGATGCTGATCGGCTGGCGTCTACCGACATCGATGCTTTGCCAGGCGCCACTCATGCCCAATAAGCGATCGGCGTCGGGTATCCAGCGATCGCCGCGCCACGCCAGATCCGGCCATTCGGGCAGGCGGCCCGCGGCGGGCAGATCCCAACGCCCTTCCGCCTGGTCCAAGCCCAGCCATGACACGTTCCAGCCCGCCGGAACGGCGCTCATCAGCCCGGCCTGCCTGGCGAGGCGATGGCCACGCTGGTAGGCAGCCCGGCAGCGCCAGGCCACATCCCGCCAATCGCAGCGCACGTCGCGCAGGCGCCATCCGGCCGGGGCCAGCGGCACTTGCAATAAAGCGTGCGCCACGGCATCCAGGCCAGCCGGCGCCACCCAGCGCGCGCCCGTACGCCACGTCTCGTAGGCTTGGCGCCAGAGTTCGTCCATGGACGGCTCGACGGCGACGGTTTCGGCCGCAAGGTGCGGCGCCTGAGGCTCGACGATCGACGGCAGTAAACGGCCCCCTACGACCAGCGCCGACGCCAGACCCAGGCCGGCAGCCACCCATAAGCCGGTCGGCCGCAAGGGCTGCAGGAGGCTGTCCGGCCCCACGGCATCCGCCAGATCGCGCCATTCGAGAGCGCGCGGCGGCCGGCCGTCGAGGCCCGGGCCATCGTCGACCCCGCCCCAGAGCACCGGAACCGTCGAAACCTGCGCCGAGAGCTCGCGCCACGCTTGCGCCAGCGCGGTGGAATCCTCGCTCAGCCATTCACCGCCTTCGACGACGCGGCCATCGCGTACGCGGGCGATCCATACCCTGCCGGGGGCGCCCGGCAGACCGAGCATTGCCACGTGATATCCCTCGGGTACGAGGCGGGCGAACGCCTGCGCCGCCGCATAGGCGACTCGAGACCTGCCGGCGACACGTTTGCCCAGGTGATGGCAGGTACCCACGGATTCGGCCCGGCCGCCGGCATGCACCCAATGACTGGCCCGCCTTGATCTCGCCCGGCGTCGAGCCTGGCGCGTGAGATCACGCCCCAAAACGGTATGCCATTGCATGCCCAGGGCCAGGACGACCTGTGTGCCGTCGCCACGATCGACATCGATCAGCTCCACCCGGCCGGACGCGGCATTCGGCTGCGGCTGAGGTTGGCGGTCGCGCTCGCTTCGCATGTTCAGAATCCCTCCTCGACCATGGCGGTAATGATCACCAGCGTGGTCTCCCGCGCCTGGCCCGCCTTCTCGCTACCGCCCAGCCATACCGGCCAACCTTTGTCGAGCCGCTGCCGATTGCCTTCTTCGTGGCGCCGCTCGAAACCCGAGACGATCATCGGTTGCCCCGGCCGCAGCTCCACCTGCTGTACGGTGCCGTTGCCGTCGACCGTGAGCTGCTGGATCTCCACCGCGTTGTCGCCGCGGCCGAAAGTTACGGTGGTGAGCGGCTGGGCGACGGTGGTGTCGTAGGCGATGGACAGCAGGATCTGGCCATCCGCTTGGGCATCCGGCACCAGGGTAAGGAACTGGCCGACGGTCTCTTCTTTCTGGCTGACCGACACGCTGGGCAGCGACGCCGCCACGCCCCCCTCGGTGCTGGCGGCCATGGCCGTGGTCTGTACCTTGTCGATCCAGCTGAACGTGGTGCGCACCGCGTGGGTCACCGGCCGCCGATTGAGCGTTACCAGAGGAATCGACGTATGGCGGGTTACGGTACCGAGGCGATTGAGCGCCTGGAGCACCAGGCGCGATCCCTGCCATGGCCCGGACGCGCTTTCGATCTCGAGCGCCCCCGCCAGGGCATTGCTGGCGGCGCCCGGCACCGCGAGCGCCGCCCCCAGACGACCGGCGGTATAGATCAGCCCCCAATCGATGCCCGCTTCGGCGTCTTCGCGCAGGGCGACCGACACCTCCTCGAATAAGATCCGCACCCGCCGGGTAAGCGCGCGGTTTTCCTGGTCGATGAAATCGGCCACGCGGCCCAAGGCTTCCGGGGTGTCGGTGACGACGACCAGCGACGATCCATCGCCATGGGCGGCCACCCGGCCGGCGCGGGTCAGCAAAGGTTGCAGCCGCGACGTGACCGCCGCCATGACGTCGGCCACTTCGGCCTCGATCCGGGTTTGCGACGCCACCGCGAAGGCGCCGCCGCCTCCGCTGTCGGTACGGCCCAGGCCGGCTTCGGCCCGCGACCGCAGCAACAGCGCGCGCACATTGAACACCCGGCTTTCGGTGCGATAGAAATGCAGCGCGCCGGCTTCATAGCGCCATTGCAGCGCCAGGCGCGCGGCCGCGAGATCGAGGATCTCGGGCAGAGGCAAACTGCCGTCGGGCAGCGCCACGGTATCCTTGCCGCCGCCCATGGCGCCGGCCTGCTCCAGCCGCGGCATGAAATCCCCGACCGGCAGATAAGCCTCCGGCGCGATCCGCACCGGGATGCCGGTGGCCTCGGTCACGCGTTCGGCGAAAGTGTCGAGATCCACCCGGCGTTGCGGGAACAGCAGTGCGGTGCGTACGCGGTCGCGCAAGGCGCGCGGCAGGGTGACCTCGCGCGCCAGTGGCTGGGGCCGCCCCGCCAGCCATGGCCGATCGATCTCCTGCGATGCCCGCCGCCACGCCGGGTCGCCCAGCGCGGCGACAAAGCGCTGCTGCTCCGCTTGCAGCACCTCTTGCCTGCGCTGCGCCTGTTGGTCGATTTGCTGGACCTTTTGCCAAGCGCCGCAGCCGGTGACCAGGGCGGCGAGAACCGCGGCCATGGGCAGCCTGACGGCGCCTTGAAAGCCTCGCGATGCGTGCATGCCCGTCCCCTTCAGCGCAGCTGGCCCGCCACCGCGGCCGGCGCCACGGTACGGTCGCAGGCTTGCGACAACGACACCACGCGCAATACGCGGTTGGCGTAGAAACAGGGTTGCAACGGGCGCTCGCCGAGCTCGGTGCTGGCCAGCAAGCCACGCACCGCATTGCGGAAATCCGGGCCGAAGCTGGCGGCGCCGATCAGGGGGATGTCGACATCCACCGCCCAGTGCTCGGCCTGGAACCACCAGCCCGCCGCTCGTGCCCAGCGTTCGAGTACGCGACGGATGTTCCCGTCGGCCAAGGCGGCATCGAACTCGAGAGCGGCCGCGGCCGGCGTGGATTCGACCATGGCCACCACGGCGGGCGCGGCGCCGGCCGTGCCGGCCCGCGTGGCCGATGTCGAGTTTTCGACCACGCCGGCAGGCCTGGTCGCGAGCGTGGCGGCTGCGCCGTCAAACGAGGCCGGGGCTGGCGGCGGCACAGCCGCCCGCGACTCGCCCCAGGTACGCGGCCGATCCCCGGCATACTCCGCCCTGGCGACGATCTCGGCGATCCGCAGTTCGATGCGCGCCGCCGTGCCCTCGAGCACGAGATACGGCCCTTGTTGCATGTGAGTCGCCAGCGCAAGCGATTCGGCATCCCCGCCCGCGAATACCGCCGGCACCACCTGCCCTGGAGAGAACTGCAGCCAGGTTTGCCGGCCGTCGTCGAATACCTGGATGGGCGCTACGCGGCGATCGCCCGACAGGCGATAGGCGAAATCATAGGCGGCCTGGGCCACCGCGGGACCGGCCAGCAGCAAGCCCACCAGCGCCGCCCACCCCAGCCAACCGGGCCATTTCGTCCGAACCATCGATGCCTCCGTGCGAGCGGGGGCACACCATGTGCCCCGTCAGCGCATGGTGCTCGCGGCGCGGGAGGCCGGCAATGCCGGAATGTACGGACATCAAGCTTCTGACTCTGGGCCGGCACCCCGGAATGTACGGACACGGTGCCGCTGAGCCGGCCGGCTTGCGCTCAGGCGCGTGGTCAGGCGAAATCCGGCGCCAGGAGGTCGAGGCGGTCGGTACAAATGGCGTCGACCCCCCAGGCCAGGAGCTGCCGGGCACGGTCGGGGTCGTTGACCGTATAGGCCATGACGCCATGCCCATCGGCGCGAAGCCGTTCCACCAGGTATGCGGACAAATACCGATGCTGGACGTGCAAGGCCACAGCTTGCAAGGCGTCGAGGCGCGCCCGCCAGTCGGCTGGCACCGACTCGACCAACAGGGCCCGTGCCAAGCCAGGCGCCGCCCGTTGCGCCGCCTGCAGCGCGGGCACGGAGAACGACGACAGCAAGGGCGCCGGCCCGGCGCCGCGGGTGGCCCAGAAATCGGCCACGGCCCGCGCCACGGTGTCGCCGGTGGCGGCGTCGTGCCCCGGCACCGGCTTGATTTCGATGTTCATCCAGATGCCGGCCGCGACCAGCATCTCGAGCGCCTGCGCCAACGTGGGCACGCGCTCGGCCGCGAAGCGCGCATCGAACCAGCTGCCGGCATCGAGCTCACGCAGCCGGGCATAAGGCATGGCGCCGATGCTGCCCCGCCCGGGCACCGTACGGCCGAGGCGGTCGTCGTGCATGATGACAGGCACGCCGTCTTGCGTGAGCATCACGTCGAACTCGACGCCGCCGTGTCCCAGGCGGCTGGCCGTGGCGAAGCCCGCCAGAGTATTTTCGGGCGCCAGCACCCCACCGCCGCGATGGGCGATGATCCGGGGATAAGGCCAGGCCATGGCGGCGGCGCTTATTTGCCCTTGAGCGCCACGGCGGCACGCGCCGCCGCGTCGTTCTGGGCCTGCATGGCCGGCTTGGCCCCCGTGAGCGCGGCCCAGGTTTCCTCGTTGAGGATCTGCAGGACCGCCGGATAGCCCGGCAGGCGCACTCCGCGGCTGAATTGTCCTGGTGGCTGCTGCAGCGTTTGCACCACTTGTTGCGCACCGGGGATGCTGTTGTAGAACGAAACGTCGGCGGCACGCCAGGCGGCTTCGGTCAGGGGCAGGAAACCCGTGCGCTGGTGCCATTCGGCGGCAACGGCCGGGCTGGCCAGCCAGGCGACGAAGCTGGCCATGGCTTTTTGTTCGGCGGCCGGATGGCCCGAGGTGGCCCACAACGAAGAGCCGCCCACCAGCGGCACGGCGGGCGCCTTGGTAGCCTCGGCATAAATGGGCAGCGGCGCGACGCCCGACGAAAAGCGGGCGTTGGCCAATTGCGCCCAGGCCCCGGTGCCGGCGGAGAGCACGGCGCACTCGCCATTGGCGAAGGCGCGATCGGCGGTGTCGTCTACGGTGGCGAGGACGAACAGCTTGCTGCGCGCCCAGCTGCTCATCAAGGCCATGTGACGAACGTGCAGGCCGTCTTTGACCATCAACTGGGCGTTGCCGCCATCCAGACCATTATTGCGCGACGCAAATGGCTTGTTGTTGACCGCCGCCAGGTTTTCCTGGTGCACCCACGCCATGCGGCTGGTCGCGTAGGGGCATACCGAGCCGGCCGCCTGCAGCGCAAGCAGCTGGGCCTGCAGGTCGCGCCAGGTGCGCGGCGGCTGGTTGGGGTCGAGCCCCGCCTTGGCGTATAGATCGCGGTTGTAGTAGAGCACCGGGACTTCGGCCATCAGGGGCAGCGCCAGCAGACGGCCCTTGCTGTCACGCACGAAGCTGGTGGTTTGCGGCAGAAACCATTTGAGGTCGCGAACCGGATACTTGGCCAGCAATTGGTGCAGCGGCAGGATCTGGTTCTGGCGGGCCACCAGCTCGGGCGCGTGGTTGTCGGGCAACTGCACGAAATGCGGCGGCTGCTTGTTGGCCAGGGCCTGGGTCAGGCCCGATTGCATCGCCTCGAACGACGGCGCATGCGATACCTCGACCTGCACGTCGTTCTGTTCGCGATTGAAACGCGTCACGAAGGATTCGAACACCGCGCGATGCGCCGGCTCCATGGCGTGCCACACCGAGATTTTCTGGGGCTCGGCCTGCGCCACGCCCACCGACAACACCGCGAGCGCCGCGGCGAGAACAGTCTTCCACACTTTCACATTGACTCCTGACAACGTCACGACAGGCCGCCCTGGGTAAAAGTGCCGGCCTGCTTTATCTACTGGGAACTGGCGAGCGCTCGAGGCCCATGAACAGGCCTAGAGGCCCAGCCACGGAAACTCCGGCTCGGGCCGGCGGCCCGACACGATGTCGGCCAGGGCGCGGCCGGATCCCGCGCCCATGGTCCAGCCCAAGGTGCCATGGCCTGTGTTGAGAAACAGATTGGCAATCCGGGTGCGCCCGACCAGCGGCACCCCCGACGGCGTACTGGGCCGCAGGCCCGACCAATAATGCGGCTGGTCGAGATCGACCGCGCCGGCCGGAAACAACTCGGCGGTGATTTGCGTGAGGGCCTCGCAGCGCACGCCGTTGAGCGTGCGCGAGTATCCCGACAGCTCGGCCGTGCCCGCCACCCGCAACCGATCGCCCAGCCGGCTGAAGACGACCTTGCGCGACGCGTCGGTCAGGCTTACCTGCGGCGCGCGCGACGGGTCGAGAATGCGATAAGTGGCCGAATAACCTTTGGTTGGGTAGACCGCGCACGGGATACCCAGCGGCTGCAGCAACAGCGGGCTGTAGGCGCCCATGGCCACCACGAAAGCGTCGCCCGCGAGCCTCCCGTGCTGGCCGCCGGCGCCGATGATTTCGGCGGCATAGACCCGGCCGCCCTCGGCCAGCAAGCGCGTGACCTCGGTATTGAAGACGAACTCGACCCCCGCTTGCGCGGCGCGCGCCGCCAACGCGGCGGTGAACTGGTGCACATCGCCGCTTTCGTCGGACGCGGTGTAGTCGCCGCCCGCGATGCGCTGGCGGCTGCCGGCCAGCGCCGGCTCGATCTGCACGACTTCGTCGGCCGACACGATGCGCCGATCGACGCCGAGATCGCGCAGCAGGCCCGCGGCGTCTTGCGCCAGCTCGAAATCCTGGTTGCCGCGGTAAAAGGTGAGAATGCCTTTTTCGAGGTGGTCGTAGGCAATGCCGAGCTCGGCTCGCATGGCCTGCAGCGTGGCGCGGCTGTATTGGGCAAGCCCCAGCATGGCGCGCACGTTGTGCGCGTGGCGGCCGGGCAGGCATTCGCGCAGGAAGGCAAGCGACCACAACCATTGCTGGAGATCCGGCCGCGGGCGGAACCATAGTGGAGAGTCTTCGCGCAGCATCCAGCGCAGGATGCGCCACGGCGCCTGGGGGTTGGCCCAGGGCTCGGCGCTGCCGACGGAGATCTGGCCGCCGTTGGCGAAGCTGGTTTCAAGGGCGGGTCCCGTCCGGCGCTCGACGACGGTGACATCGTGCCCCGACTGGCGCAGCCACCAGGCACTGGCGGTGCCGATGATGCCGCTGCCGAGAACCACTACCTTCATGAACACTGGCTCCTGTGAAACCCGGATTGGAGTGTAGCGCGTAAGTGGCTCCGTGTGGCGATGCTGTGGCGCGTCGCCGACGGCCTATTCCACGGCCGTGGCCAGATCGGCCTCCGACGTGAAAGCGTCGGCAAAGAACTCTTCTTCGGGCAAGCCGCAGTGTGCGATGAAATCGTGGCGGGCCGCCGCCACCATGGCCGGGGCGCCGCAGGCATAGACCTGATGCCCCGAAAGATTGGGAAAGTCGTGCATCACGGCTCGATGGACCCACCCGGTGCGTCCCGTCCAGCCGTCTTCCGGCAGGGCGTCGGAGATCACCGGCACATAGGTGAAGCCCGGCAGCCGCGCCGCCCAATCGCGCGCCAGGGGATCGAGGTAGAGATCGCGCGGCCGCCGGCCTCCCCAATAGAGATGGACGGATCGCCGCAGCTGCGCGTGTTCAAGGTGCTCGACCATGGCCTTGACCGGCGCAAAGCCCGTACCACTGGCCACCAGCACGATGGGCCGCTCCGAATCCTCGCGCAGGAAGAACGACCCCAGCGGCATCTCGCAGCGCAGGATGTCGCGCACCTTGATGGCGGGCTCGGTTATGCCGAACAAAGCATCGGTGAAGACGCCGCCGGGCATGTGCCGGATGTGCAGGTCGACGAATCCGGGTTCGTGCGGTGCGGTGGCCATCGAATAACTGCGGCGCAGACCGTTCTTGAGCACGAACTCGAGGTACTGTCCGGCATTGAAGCGGATGCGCTGGTTGGCCGGCAGCTGCAGCGTGAGCAGGATGACGTCGTCGGCGAGATGCTCGATGCGGTGTACCCGCACCGGGATCTTGCGCACTTCGATGCCGTCGATACCCTGGACCACACGGGCCTGCACCGTGAGGTCTGATTGCGGCGTGGCGCAGCAGAACAGGGCGTAGCCGGCCCGCGCCTCATCGGCGGTGAGGGTGCCCGGCTGATGCGGCCCCTGGTGGATATCCCCGCCCACCACCCGCCCTTTGCAGGACGAACACGCCCCGCTTTTACAGCTGTACGGCAGAGTGACCCCCGCGGCCAGCGCCGCTTCGAGGATGGTCTGGCCCGGCGCCGCGAAAAACTGGCGTCCCGAGGGCTGGACGGTAATGCGATGACTCATGAGAACTTACGGATCTCCTTGATGCGATTGGCATCGTCGACCAGGATGACCTTGGGTTCGTAGGCGCCGGCTTCTTCGTCGGTCATCGGCCCGTAGGTGCAGATGATGAGGTGATCGCCCAGGTGGGCGCGCCGCGCGGCCGCGCCATTGAGGGAGATCTCGCCGCTGCCGCGCGGCGCCTTGATGATGTAGGTGGAAAAGCGCTCGCCGTTATTGACGTTGTAGAGTTCGATGCGTTCGAACTCTTTCATGTCGGCGGCGTCGAGCAAATCCTGGTCGATGCCGCACGATCCTTCGTAATGCAGATCGGCCTGCGTCACCGTGACTCGGTGCAGCTTGGCGCGCAGCATCATACGTTGCATGGTACAGACTCCTTGGGAATGGCGGGCGCGACGGATGACCGCCCCCGGCGAAACGTCTCGGTTACGAGAAGAATCCAACCCTTTATTATAGAACGTCGCACTGCCCGGCGAAGGATGGAATCGTGGCGTCGCGGCGCGCCCCCGCCCATACCACCCGGCAATGGCGCCGCGACGAACAAGGCCCGCCCGAGTGCGCACTCGGGCGGGCCTTGTGATCGGTGTTGCGAGGGCCGGCCGGCGTTATCGGCGGACCCGGACGAGCGCCGTCTTAGCGCGAACCCAGCTGGGTGGGCTCCAGCGGCTTGATCGCCTCGAAACGCTCGCGGGTGGCAACGAACTCGGGCCGGGGCGCCAGGCCATGCTTGGGCGGCTCCAGCGTGTTGTCCATGCTGTTGTAGACCATGAAGACGTTCGCGCGCGGCCAAGGCGTGATGTTGCCGTTGGAACCATGCATCAGGTTGCAGTCGAAGAACACGACCGATCCGGCCTTGCCGGTGATCGAGCGGATACCGCCCTGCTCCACCAGGATCTGCAGGCTGACGGGATCCGGAACGCCGTACTCCTGTTTGCGCAACGACTCCTGGTAGTGGTTGTCGGGCGTCTCGCCGATGCAGGAGATGAATTGGCGATGCGAGCCGGGCACCACCATCAGCGGCCCGTTCTCGGCCACGTTGTCGGTGAGCAGCACCGAGCAACTGATGGCGCGCATGGCCGGCATGCCGTCTTCCACGTGCCAGGTTTCGAAGTCGGAGTGCCAGTAGAACTCCTTGCCATGGAAGCCCGGCTTGAGATTGGCGCGCGATTGATGGATATAGACGTCGGAGCCGAGGATCTGCCGAGCGATGTTGGCCAGGCGGGCATCGCGGCTCAGGCGCTGCAGCACCGGGCTGAGTTCGTGCACCTTGAAGATGGAGCGCACGAGATCGCTGCCCGGTTCGCGGATCGCTTCGTCGCGATGGCGAATGGCCGGATCCTTGGCCAGGCGTTCGACTTCGGCCAGCAGCACGGCGGTTTCTTTTTCGGAGAGCAGATTCTCCAGGAACAAGAAACCGTCACGGTCGAAGGCCGCGATGTTCTCGGCCGACGTGCCTTCGGCGTAGCTGCCGCCGGCATAGACCACCGGATCTTGCCGGGCGATGATGGCCGCGCCGCGATCGGCGCGCGACGCGTAGATATCTTTGGCGGGAGTAATCATCAGGCTATCTCCTTGATTTCGGGTTCATCCTCCGTCACCAGCGGGTAGACGCCCTTGTCGTCGTGGACTTCGCTACCCGTGAGAGGGGGGTTGAAAACGCAGATGACGCGCATCGGCTCTTTGCCGCCGCGCAGCCAGTGCTCATCGTGTTCGTTGAGGGCGTACATCACGCCGGGCTCGAGCTTGTACTTTTTGCCGTCGGCGATGGTTTCGATCTCGCCATCACCCTCCACCACGTACACGGCCTCGAAATGGTTCTGGTAGTGGATGTGGGTTTCGGTACCGGGATAGATCACGGTTTCGTGGAACGAGAAGCCCATGCCGTCTTTGCGCAGCAGCATGCGGCGGCTGGTCCAGGTGGCGGTCTTGATTTCGTCTTTGGTACCGATGACGTCTTTGATATTGCGTACGATCATGAAAAACAACCTCTTTATTCTCTTGGCGGCGTGAGAGCGGTCGCGCGCCTCCTTGCTGGCGAGGCGCCGCGCGCCCACCAGAATGCGCCAAGGCGCGGGAGCGGCGCTGACGCCTCCCGCACCGTGGCGCGAAACCGGGCTTAGCGGCTGCTGAACTTCAGGACCCGCGCCACGCGCGGGCTGCCGGCCTCATGGCCCTGGGCGGCCATGAGTTCGGCCACGCAGCGGTCGATGACTTCCAGGCCGCGGCGCAACTCGGCTTCCTCGATCGTCAGGGCCGGCAGGAACTTCAGGACCTCGTCGTTGGCGCCGGAGGTTTCGATCACCACGCCCTGCTTGAACGCCAGAGCGGCGGCCTTGCCGGCGAACTCGGTGTCGGGGCTCACCAGGCCCTGCATCAGGCCCCGGCCGCGGACGCTCAAGCCGGCCTCGGGATAGCTTTGCACCAGGTTCTCGAGAAAGTCGCGCAGAATGCGTTCTTTGCGCTGTACGTCGCTGGAAAAGGCCTGGCTGGTCCAGTAGCGCTCCAGCGCCTCGGTGGCCGTGACAAACGCCAGGTTATTACCGCGGAAGGTACCGGTATGAGCGCCTGGCTTCCAGACGTCGAGCTCGGGCTTCATGAGCACCAGCGACATCGGCAGGCCAAAGCCCGACAGCGATTTGGACAACGTGACGATGTCGGGCTGGATGCCGGCCGGCTCGAAGCTGAAGAAGGTGCCGGTACGGCCGCAGCCGGCCTGGATGTCGTCGACGATCAGCAGCATATCGTGGGCACGGCAGACCCGCTGCAGTTCGCGCAGCCAGCGCAGCGACGCGACGTTGATACCACCCTCGCCCTGGACCGTTTCGACGATCACTGCGGCCGGCTTATCGAGGCCACTGGAGTTGTCTTCGAGCAGGCGCTCGAGATAAGCGATGGTATCGACGTCGGGTCCGAAGTATCCGTCGTAGGGTATGAACACCGTATTGGCCAGGCTGGTGCCGGCGGCCTCGCGGTATTTGGCATTCGCGGTAACGGCGAGCGAGCCGCTGCTCAAGCCATGGAACCCGTGGGTGAACGAAATGACGTTGGCGCGTCCCTTGACCTGGCGTGCCAGTTTGAGTGCCGCCTCGACGGCGTTGGTGCCGGTGGGGCCGGTGAACTGCAGCGTATAGCGCAGATTGCGGGGCTTGAGGATGACGTCTTCAAACGTGGCCATGAAGCGGGCCTTGGCCGACGTGGCCATGTCGAGGCCATGCACGATACCGTCGGAGTTGAGGTATTCGACCAGCTTGTCTTTGAATGCGGGGTTGTTATGACCGTAGTTCAGGGTGCCGGCGCCGGCGAAGAAGTCGATGTACTCCTGCCCGGCTTCGTCGACCAGGATCGAGCCCTTGGCTTGTTTGAAAACGACTGGAAACGAGCGGACGTAGCCGCGCACTTCCGATTCCAGTCGTTCAAAGATCTTTAAGTCCATCATGTTTCTCCTAGTGGGGGTCCGCGGTGCGCCGGAGTGCCGGCGGCAGGGCCGCTCAGTCGAGACTGAAAGGACCGATTCGCAATAGTGTCTCGTCTTCATGCGCGGCTCCGGGGCCGAACATGTCCGTCGTGAAGAGAGCTGTCTCCTGCAACGCGGTGCCCAGCGAAGCCGCCAGGCGTTGGAACATGGCCCGCGAGGGACCATTGGATGGCGAAACCGTGGTTTCGACATAGCGTGACCGGCTCGCGGCCGGACGTTCCAGCAAGTGCCGCAGCATGCCCTGGCCAAGGCCAAGACCCCGGCCGCGCTCATGCACGGCGACCTGCCAGATGAAAAAAACGTCGGGTTGAGCGGGGGGCACATAGCCCGACACATACCCCACGATGGTGCCCGATCGTTCGGCCACTACGCAGGTGTCGGCGAAGTGGTGGCATAACAGCAGATAGGCATACGCGGAGTTGAGGTCGAGCGGCGGACACGCCTTGATCAGGGCGTGGATAGCGGCGCCATCCGCGATCGTGGGAGGACGCAACACCATTTCGGTATGCGTGGCGGTTGTCGTCATGGGAAACTCAGACCGCCAGCCCGGATTCGGCGGGCTGATCGCCAACCGGCATGTCCAGGAGCGGGGAATTCTCGGTAACGGGAGCCGCCGCGGGATCGCGGACCTCGACGAGGTCGACGATGCGCTCGAGAGCCAGCGTGATGGTGGCCTGCTCGAGCTCGGGCAAGGCGTTGAGTCCGTCGGCCAATGTTTTTTGCAAGGGCGACGGCGCGTCTTCGACCAGTTGCACGCCTTCTTGCGTAGCCGACACAAAGACGATGCGCCGGTCTTCGCGACCCCGTTCACGCGTGATGAGGCCTTTTTCTTCGAGGCGATCGAGGATGCCCACCACGGTACTGGGGCTGACGTGAATTTCCCGGCTGATGGCCGTGGCGGTCATGGGCCCGGAGGCGATGACGGTGCGCAGGCAGATCAACTGCGGGGCGGTAATGTTGTTGCAGGCAGCCAATTGCTTGGAATGCAGGGCGATCGCCCTTGTGATGCGGCGCAGGGCACGCATAATGCGAAGATCGTACGCTTGGCCGCTGACGGCCTGGGGATGGGTCGCCATGATTGTTTACCTTTGGATGAAATGATTGGCCTGGTACTCATACGAGAGGCAATCAATTCATTCGAATTAATTTGAGTACTAATGATATCGGTGCGAGCGACCCTTTGTCAACCCCGGATGGCCGGCGCAAGGCGATCCGGCGCCATGATTTCCATCGCCACCCTGTGGTGTTTCTCCGATAGAAATGCTTCTGAATTGTTGCCATCAACCTTACAATGCGCGCCATGAAGCTACCCTCGTCTTCTTCCTCCGCGCCCGAAGCGGGCTGGTTCCACCCCGATGACTGGCATGGCCTGCGCGCCCGGGTTCCCGACGATGCGCACCGTACCGTTGCCGGCATCGTGCGCGAACACACCGCTGAACTGGCCACGGTGTTCTACGACACCCTCCTGCACGAAGAACGGGCGCGCCCTTTTCTCACCCATGAGCTGGTGGGGCAACGGTTGCATGGCTCGCTGCAGCAATGGCTGCTGACGCTGTTCAACGACGATGAGTTCGATGTCCGCGCGGTGGTTGCCCTGCAGGAGCACGTCGGTCAGGTGCATGCGCGCATCCAGCTGCCCATCACGCTGGTATCGCGCGGCGCCAGGATTCTCAAAGACGCCATCAGCACGCATCTGCGCCAGTCGCCGCTGGGGCGCGAATCGCTCTCCCTGGCCCAGCAATATGTGGGCGGCGCCTTCGACCTCGCGCTGGAGGTCATGAGCACGGCTTATCTACGCGACGCCCGTCGCGATGTCCGCTCGGGCGAGGCCTATCGCCTTTTATCGCTGGGCCAGAACGTGGCCGCCGAACGAGAACGGCAGCGGGCGGCGCTCCTGGAGTGGTCGCAGCAGGTGTTATTGCAGATGCACATGGCGCCCGAGCAGGAGCAGCTCGCCCCCTTGCGGCGATCCGAATTCGGGCTGTGGATGCATCACAAGGGCGGCGCCTCGTTCGAGGGTTCTCCGGAGCTGGCGGAGATCCGGACGGCGATGTCCCGGCTCGATAACGACATCGTCCCGGCCCTGTTCGTGGCGGCGCGCCAGGGAGGAACCACCACCGCGCAGCTTGCGCGGACCTTTCACGACGAAATCGATCAGATTCAATTTCTGCTGGTCCGCCTGTTCGAGCGCCTGGGCGAGATCGAGAGCGGCCGCGATCCGCTCACCCAGTTGCTCAATCGCCGCTTTATCCCGACGGTCATGACACGCGAAATCGCCCTCACCCGCCAGGAGTCCTGCGGCTTCGCCGTGCTCTTGATCGATCTCGATCACTTCAAGAAGGTCAACGACGGCCATGGCCACGAAGGCGGCGACGCTGTCTTGCGGCAGGCCGCCGAATTGCTGCTAGACCGCTGCCGCAGCGGCGATTACGTCTTCCGCTATGGCGGCGAAGAGTTCCTGGTTATCCTGGTCGACATCGCGCCCGTGCATGTGGCAACGCTCGCCGAAGAGCTCTGCCAGGCGCTGCGCAACCATGTTTTTCGCCTGCCACGCGATCAAAACCTGCGCGTGACCGCCAGTATCGGCGTTGCCGTGTACGATGGCCATCCCGATCCTCAACGACTGATCCAATTGGCCGACAAACGCCTCTACCAAGCCAAGCGCGCCGGCCGCAACCAGGTCGTCATCGTCTGAAACGGCGGCATGCGGGCTTCCGCGCGCCGCCACTTTCGCATCGAGCCTGCCCTTCCGACAACCCCTTTGGAGACACCCCATGCTGCACGAACTTCGCATTTACCGTTGTTTGCCCGGGCAACTGCCCCATCTGCTCAAGCGTTTCGAATCCGTCACGCTCAAGCTGTGGGAAAAACACGGCATTCGCCAAGCGGGTTTCTGGACGGTGCAGGTGGGCGAGAACAACAACGATCTCTATTATTTGCTGGAGTGGGATAGTCTGGCCGAGCGCGAGCAACGCTGGAACGCCTTTGCTGCCGATCCCGAATGGGCGCGCGAAAAGGCCGAGAGCGAAAAGTCGGGTCCCATCGTCGCTTCGATCTCCAATCAGATCCTGAGTCCTGTGCCCTTCGCTCTGCCGCCGCGCGTCTTGCGCGGATAAAGCTAAAGTACCCCCACGCTTGCCGCTACGCGGCGGCGCTGCCCCCCGAGGGGGCTGTCCCGCCTTGGGGCGGCCCGGCGGCGGGATGTGCCCCCACGCTTGCCGCTACGCGGCGGCGCTGCCCCCCGAGGGGGCTGTCCCGCCTTGGGACGGCCCGGCGGCGGGCTTGCGCTTTGCGTCCATGCCGAAGCCGCGCTTCGGCGCTCGCTCAGTACGTTTCGAGGTGCAGGCGTCCGGATTTTTTCAGGGTGGCGGCGATGTCGTCCCAATTCAGTCCCGCATCCTGGACCACATCGCGGAACACATTGAGCACGCCCTCTTCCATGGACTTCAGTCCGCACACATAGAAGTAGGCGTTATCGTCGCGCAGCATCTCGAGCAAGTCGGCGGCGCGCTCGCGCATGAGATCCTGCACATAGCGCTTGGGTTGGCCCGGGGTGCGCGAGAAAGCGAGATTGGTGTCGATGAAATCCTTGGGCAGTGTCATCAGCGGCCCGAAATACGGAAGCTCTTCTTTGGTGCGCGCGCCAAAGAACAGCAGCAGCTTGCCGCCGCCGGAGTGCTGCCGGTGGCGCCGGCGGTACTCGGTCATGGCGCGCATGGGCGCGGAACCGGTGCCGGTGCAGATCATGACCAGGTGCGCCCCGGGATGGTTGGCCATCAGGAAGGTATGGCCGAAGGGGCCGGTGACTTGCACCGTATCGCCTTTTTTGAGATCGCACAGATAGTTGGAGCACACCCCGTTGGCCGGATTGCCCTGGTGGTCTTCCTCGACACGCTTGACGGTGAGCGACACGTTGTTGTAGCCGCGCCGCTCGCCGTCGCGGGGACTGGCGATGGAATACTGCCGCGCATGATGCGCCTTGCCCCGGGCATCGGTGCCCGGTGGAATGATGCCCAGCGATTGGCCCTCGAGCACCGGAAACGGCACGGTGCCGAAGTCGAGCACGATGTGATGGATATCGCTGCTGGTGGAGGGGTCCGTGAGCCGATAGTTGCCCGCCACGGTGGCGGTAAGCGGCGCCTTGTGGCCGTACAGATTGGTATAGGGATGGGCGGCTGACCAGGGCGGCACCACCGAGTTGACGCTCAGGCCGGCCGCGGTGGACGGCGCGGGCTCGGCCAGTTCGGCGTCGTCGTCGTTCTCGGCCGCGGCGTCTTCGGCGCCTTCGGGCAAGGCGACTTGCTCGGGCAGTTCGTCCCAGCCGAACTGGTCTTCGATCGGATAGGCTTCCTGTTTGAGCATCATGCGCCAGTTATCGATGGCGCCGGTGGGGCACGGCGGGACACAAGCCTCGCAGCCATTGCAAACATCGGGCTTGACGACGTAGTTGTTGGAGTCGTGTGTGATCGCATCGATCGGACAGGCTTCTTCGCAGGTATTGCAGCGAATGCAGATCTCGGGATCGATCAAGTGTTGCCGGATGACGGCAGTGCCGGTGTTTTCCATAGCTATCTCTTGAAAAACCAACACCGTGGGTGGTGGCGTCTGTGAGGCGCCGCACCAACGGTGTTCATGTGGCTAGCGGCCTACGCCGCCATCCGGGGATGACGGTGTGGGCGGCCGCGCGGGACCATGCCCGCGCTGCGCCGCCCTGAGCGGCTTAGCCGGATCAGTTGAAACGGACGTACTCGAAGTCGAGGGGCTGGCGGTTGATGCCCAGCGGCGGCGGCGAAATCCAGTTGGCGAACTTGCCCGGCTCCACGACGCGGTGCGTCATCAACGATGCCACGAACTCGCGGTCTTCGGGCGTGGCGAGCCACTGGTGGCTGCGCGCATTCCAATCGCTTTCGGAAATCACCTGGCCACTCGGATCGACCTTGATACCGGCCAGCGTGCCGATCTTGCGGTTGAACGCCTTGTGCGGCACGGTGAGCCGGAAATCGATCCCTGCCTTCTCGATGATCCGGTTCCAGCGGTTGACGCCGGCCACGGAGTCTTTGATGTAGTCGTCGCGCAGCACTTCGTTGAGCGCGTTGAGCATCGGGATCTCTTTATCGACCAGCTTGCCGTCGACCACGTCGAGGATGGTGTAGCTATCGCCCTTGAGCAGGTGATCGTCTTCGCGCTTGCCTTCTTCGAAGCGACCCTTCAGGCCGGCACTATAGAACAGCGCGGCGTTGGACGATTGGTCGGCGCCGAAGAGGTCGATAGTGACGCTGAAGTGGAAGTTGATGTAGCGCTGGATGGTCTGCAGATCGATCACGCCAGCCGCACGCACTTTCTCGGGATCGTCGGTGCGCAGCGAGTTCATGACCTCACACGTGCGCTGGATCACGCGCGACACGCCGGACTCGCCCACGAACATGTGGTGCGCTTCTTCGGTGAGCATGAACTTGGTGGTGCGGGCCAGCGGATCGAAGCTGGACTCGGCCAACGAAGCCAGCTGGAACTTGCCGTCGCGATCGGTGAAGTAGGTGAACATGAAGAACGACAGCCAGTCGGGCGTCTTCTCGTTGAAGGCGGTGAGGATGCGGGGGTTGTCCTCGTCGCCCGAACGGCGCTCGAGCAGGGCTTCGGCTTCTTCGCGGCCGTCGCGGCCGAAGTAGCGGTGCAGCAGATAGACCATGGCCCACAGGTGGCGGCCTTCTTCGACGTTGACCTGGAACAGGTTGCGCAGGTCGTACATCGAGGGCGCGGTGAGGCCCAGGTGGCGCTGCTGCTCGACCGAGGCCGGCTCGGTATCGCCCTGGGTGACGATGATGCGGCGCAGATTGGAGCGGTGCTCGCCGGGCACATCGTTCCAGACCGGCTTGCCCTTGTTCTCGCCAAAATGGATCTGGCGATCCTGCTCGGCGGGGTTGAGGAAGATGCCCCAGCGGTAGTCGGGCATCTTGACGTAGTCGAAGTGGGCCCAGCCCTTGGGGTCGACACTGATGGCGGTACGCAGGTAAACGTCGTAGCCCTGGGCGCCCTCGGGGCCCATATCCTGCCACCAGCTGAGATAGTTGGGCTGCCAGTGCTCGAGGGCACGCTGCAGGGTGCGGTCTTCAGCCAGATTCACGTTATTGGGAATCTTCTCGCTGTAATTGATGCCAGCCATGTTGGGTACTCCTGAAAAAGTTGCTTTACCCGAAAGTGATTCGACGTTTCCGGTGCTCCGCCCGCCCGCATCGACGGACGGGCGGTGGTTTACACGCGGTTGAAATCGAATGCGGCTTTTTCGCCCTTGCCGTACACCTTGAGGGCGCCCTTGTCGCCGACCGCGTTGGGCCGGTTGAAAATCCAGTTCTGCCAAGCGGTAAGCCGGCCGAAAATGCGGGTTTCCATGGTTTCGCGCTCGCAGAAGCGCAGGTTGGCCTCCAGGCCGGTGAGCGCATCGGGCGACATCGCCACGCGCTCTTCGATGGCCAGACGGAGTTCGTCGCCCCAGTCGAGCTCATCGGGAGCGGCGGTGACCAGGCCGAGCTCGTCGGCTTCACGCGGGGTGATGGCCGAGCCGATCCGGGCCTTGGCGGCCGACAGCGGTCCCTCTTCGTCGTAGAAACGGCGAGCCAGGCGCGATTGGCTGGTGACCATCGGCAGTGTGCCGAAGTTGAGTGAATTGAGCTGCAGAGTGGGGGCGTTCTCTTCGGCGTCGAGCATGTAGGTGCGATCGGCGGCGAAGGCCAGTTCGGCCAGAGAACCGGCAAAGCACGAACCCGGCTCGATCAGGGCGAACAGGGAGCGGGAGGAGACATCGAGGCGGGCGAAAGTGCGGCGCAGGAAACCGACGGTTTCGCGCACCAGCCAGTGTTCGGCATGCTGCTCGAGGGTGGCGTCGGAGGCGAGCACGGCCTGGGCGTCGCCTTCGGTGCGCAACACCCACAGGCCGATATCCAGTTCGTTGGTGCGCATGTGCAGGATGGCGTCGTCGAGCTCGCGGGCCATCTGCAGCGGCCACCAGCTGGCGCCAGCGGCTTCGATGCCGGCGATATCGGTGGGCTGGGGCGAGGTCGGGGCCTTGACCACGAAAGTGGCGGTGCGCTGCTCGCGATCGATGGCAACGGTGACGTATTGATAGCTCAGGCCGTTCTCGGAGTCGGTGCGCTCGAGGCGGGTGAGTTCGACGCCCTTGGTGGCGCCGGTTTTGCGCCCCTCTTCAGCCAGCGCGGCGGCGCGGGTTTTCACGGCCTCGGCGAACTGGCCGGATTTGGCCACTTCGTCGACCAGGCGCCAATCCACGGCACGCTGGCCACGCACGCCTTCGGACGTGGTGCAGAAGATGTCGGCGCGGTCGTGGCGCACCTTGCGTTTGTCGGTGACCCGGGTGAGGCCGCCGGTGCCGGGCAACACGCCCAGCAGCGGGACTTCAGGCAGCGACACGGACGAAGAGCGATCGTCGATCAGCAGGATGTGATCGCAGGCCAGGGCCAGCTCGTAGCCGCCGCCGGCGCAAGCGCCATTGAGCGCGGCCAGGAAACGCAGCCCCGAGTGGCGGCTGGAGTCTTCGATGCCATTGCGGGTTTCGTTGGTGAACTTGCAGAAGTTCACCTTCCAGGCGTGGCTGGAAAGACCGAGCATGAAAATATTGGCACCGGAACAGAAGATTTTGTCCTTCAGGCTGGTCACCACCACGGAGCTCACTTCAGGATGCTCGAAGCGAATACGCTGCAGGGCATCGTGAAGTTCGATGTCGACGCCGAGGTCGTAGGAATTGAGCTTGAGCTTGTAGCCCGGACGCAATCCGCCCTCTTCGTTTACGTCCATCGCCAGCGTCGCCACGGCGCCATCGAACGATAGCTTCCAATGGCGGTACTGGGATGGGTCGGTGCGATAGTCGACCTTGGGGGCGATGGCGGGGGGGTTTTGGGTCATGGAGTTCCTCTTTCGGCAGGTGTCGACCACATGCAAATTAGTGCATCGTTGTGTTCTAGGCATGCACAATAGTGCAGGTTTTTCGACATGTCAAGCCTTCGATGCCGTACCCGGGTAAACCAGGAGCACCGAGGGCGGCGGGATACCGGAGGCGGCGAGCCCCTCCGGCGCATGCCTCATGGCCGCTCGCCCGAGCGGCTGGAACTCCCCTCCGGCCGAGGCCTCCGGAAGGGATGACAGAGCGTGGCTTGCCGTCCGGCCTCGCGCCGGACCCCGGAGCGCCCGGGCGGGTTAGTAGTTCAGGTTCAACGCCTGGCGCACGCGCTGGCGAAATTCGAGAAAAGAATCCGACAAGGGCCGCACGCCGGTATCGAAGGTGAGATCGGCCTTGGCATAGAACGGCGCGCGTCCGGTGAGGATCAGCTTCAGGTCGTCCATCGCCTCGCGGCTGCCCGACATGGGCCGGAAGTCGCCCTGCTCGATGACCCGCCGCATGTGTTCGTCGGGATCGGCCCGCAGCCACACGGTATAGAAATGCGTGAGCAACAGGTTGAAGCTGGACGTATCGGACACCAGGCCGCCCGGCGTGGCCAGGACGACTTCGTTGCTGCTTTGCATGACCTCTTCGAGGGCGCGCCGCTCGTAGCGGCGATAGGCGCTGGCGCCGTACAGCGAATGGATCTCGGAAATACCGCAACCCGCCAGCCGCTCGATCTCGCGATTGAGCTCGACGAAAGGATACCCGAGATCGTCGGCCAGCATGCGTCCCAACGTGGACTTGCCGGCGCCCCGCAGGCCGATGAGGGCGATGCGATGCTTGCGCACGGCGGTATCGCGCTGGCCGCCGAAGAGCTCGGCGAGGCAGACGTGGGCCCGGTGCAAGTCTGTTTCGGAAAGGCCGACCAGCATGTCGCGCAGCAATAGCCATTCGGGCGTGGAAGTGGTGACATCGCCCACCACCTCGGCCAGGCTGCACCGCAGCGCCGCCGCCAACTGATGCAGGACGAGAATGGTGGCGTTGCCGGCTCCCGACTCCAGGTTGGCCATGTGGCGCTCGGAGATGCCAGCGGCCTGGGCCGTAGCCTTGCGGGTCATGCCGCGCCGCGCGCGCAGGTCTCGGATGCGATCGCCAAGCGCGGTGAGCACTGGATCGCGCTCAGAGGCTTCAGTACGGGTTTCGGCAAGCGCGGCCCCGCTGGCAGCAAGGGATTTCATGAAGGTGGTTTCACCGGATCAAACAGATTGTGTAAGGCCCCGCGGGGCGCCCGGATCCTCAGGGAGGCGGCCGGGCGAACGCTATCGGTCGAAGGCCAGGAGCCCCGCGTGATACTCGCGAAGTCCGGCCGTATGGCCGGGTTCTTCACGCTCATCGGGTTTAGCATGCATAATATTTCATGATCCCGGCGCGCGACAAGGCAGTTGCCGCTTTTTTACCGCCGGGCCGCCCCAAGGTAGCAAAGTCCCCTCGGGGGCAGCGCCGCCACGTGGTGGCAAGCGTGGGGGCTTTTTTTAACGCCGGGCCGCCCCAAGGTAAAAACGCCCCCTCGGGGGGCAGCGCCGCCACGCAGTGGCAAGCGTGGGGGCTTTTTTTAACGCCGGGCCGCCCCAAGGTAAAAACGCCCCCTCGGGGGCAGCGCCGCCACGTAGTGGCAAGCGTGGGGGCTTTTTTTAGGAGAATCTCTGATGAACGAACGCTTCCAGGCGCAGATGGAGGCCATCACCGCCGCGGTGGCCGGCAAACCACTGAACGACGAACTCCAGGCCTGGCTGAATGAGCATTATGGCCCGGACAGCGACTGGTTCCGCGACACCGAGGCGCTCTGTCGACAAGGGGTGGCCGAGGGCTGGCTGTGCCAGTACGAGGCGGGCGGGCTCCGCTATGGCCGTGCGATCAAGCCCGGCCCCGCCACGGCCGGATTTTCGGTCGACGTGGTAGACATGGAGGACGTCCGCGGACCCCACCACAGCCATCCGAACGGCGAGATCGACCTCGTCATGCCGCAATCCGGCGAGGCGAAGTTCGATCTCACGCCTGCGGGCTGGAAGGTGTACCCACCGGGCAGCGCCCACTACCCCACCGTGCGCGATGGCCGGGCGCTGGTGCTCTATCTGCTGCCCGAAGGCAGTATCCAGTTCACCAAGACCTGACCGTCCGCGTCCGCGAGCATGCCCCGGCCCTGGCGCCGGCGTACGCCACCCGACTCCCGCCGTGCGCCGGCCTCATGCTTTCCGGCCGCGAGCGGCCCGCCGCGCCCCCCGGGGCGCGGCTTCTCCCAACACGAGCCCGACTCTTCCATGACTCAACTGCTTCCCAACTATCTCGCCGGCCAATGGCAGACCGGCACCGATGCCGGCACCACCTTGCGCGATCCGGTACTCGGCACCGATCTCGTGCGCGTCTCCAGCGCCGGCCTCGATCTGGCCGCCGGCTTCGACCATGCCCGCCGCGTTGGCGGCCCCGCCCTGCGCGCGTTGAGCTATGCCCAGCGGGCGGCGCTGCTGGGCCGCGTAGCCGAGGTGCTGCAAGCCAACCGCGACGCCTATTTCGAGATCGCCACCGCCAACTCCGGCACCACCCAGACCGACTCCGCGATCGACATCGATGGCGGAATCTTTACGCTGTCGTACTACGCCCGCCAGGGGCAAAAGCTCGGCGACGGCCACTATCTGCCCGACGGCGACGACGTCCGCCTGGCCAAGGACGAAGCCTTCCAGACCCGTCATATCCAGACCCCGCTGCGCGGCGTTGCCCTGTTTATCAATGCCTTCAACTTCCCGTCGTGGGGGCTGTGGGAAAAAGCCGCCCCCGCCCTGCTCTCGGGCGTACCGGTCGTCATCAAGCCCGCCACCGCCACCGCCTGGCTCACGCAGCGCATGGTGGCCGACGTGATCGAAGCCGGCATCCTGCCGCCGGGCGCCCTGTCCATCGTTTGCGGCAGCCCCGCCGGGCTGCTCGAGGCCGTGGCCGGCTTCGACCTGGTGTCGTTCACCGGCTCGACGGATACCGCCGCCACCATCCGCATGAACGACAACGTGGCGCGTCAGCACGTGCGCATCAACGCCGAAGCCGATAGCCTGAACAGCGCGATCCTGGGTCCCGATGCCACGCCCGGCACGCCCGCCTTCGATCTTCTGGTCAAAGAGGTGGTGCGCGAAATGACCGGCAAGGCTGGCCAGAAATGCACGGCCATCCGCCGTATTTTCGTGCCCGAGTCGGTGGCCGACGCCGCGGCCGAGGCAATCGCCGCACAGCTCGCCCGTATCAAGGTAGGTAATCCGCGCAACCCCGAGGTACGCATGGGCTCGCTGGCCAGCCATGCGCAACAGCGCAGCGTGCTCGAAGGCCTCGCTGTTCTGCAACGCGACGCCGAGACCGTTTACGCCGGCAATCCCGCCGATCTGATCGACGCCAGCGCCGACGTTGGCGCCTTCGTCATGCCGCACCTGCTGCGGGTGCGCGATGCCGACACCAACCAGACGGTCCACGATCACGAAGTGTTCGGGCCGGTGGCCACCCTCGTGCCCTATCGCGACGAAGCCCATGCCGTCGCCCTGGCGCAGCGCGGCCTGGGTTCACTGGTGAGCTCGCTGTATGGCGACGACCCGCAGTGGCTGGGTCGCATGGCGGTGGCGCTGGCCGACACCCATGGCCGCGTGCATGTGATTACGCCGGCTGTCGGCAAAACCCATACCGGTCACGGCAACGTGATGCCGATGTCGGTGCATGGCGGGCCGGGCCGCGCCGGCGGCGGCGAGGAACTGGGCGGAATGCGCGCGCTGGCGCTGTATCACCGGCGCACTGCGGTGCAGGCGCATACCGACGTGCTGGGCGCTTTGCCCGCCTGAGCCAGGCGAGCGCACCCGAACACTGTCCGCAAAAAGGGGACGCTCGCTACCGCCCCCCTCCCGCTCTCTCGCCGGCCACACAAAAAGGCCGCCACGCTTGCCGCTAACGCGGCGGCGCTGCCCCCAAAGGGGGCCTTTTGCCTTGGGGCGGCCCGGTGGCAAAAAAAGCTGGCCGGACGGGATGCGCGCCAGATTGGCGCCTCAGGGTTCGTCGGTGAGGCCACGCGGACGATCGGCTTCGTCGCCACTGTGGCGACGGTCGCGATGCAGCGCGGCACGTACGATGAGGATGCTGGTAACAGGCGCCGTGATGAAGATGAACAGGCCGATCAGGATTTCGTGCAGTACCGGGCGGCCGTAGGCCAGCGAAAACGCCAGCATCGAGGCCGCCACGATCAGCCAGGTGCCCATGGTGGCGCCCAGCGTGGGCGCGTGAATGCGCTGGAAGAACTGGCGAAAACGCAACAATCCATAGGCGCCGATGAAGGTCAGCAAGGCGCCGACGACCACCAGCACCGACACCAGAATCTCGACCCAGAGCGGCAAATGCTGCATGGTCTCGCTCATTCGATGACCTCGCCACGCAGCAGGAACTTGGCCATCGCCACCGAACCGGCGAAGCCGAGCAGGGCGATGAGCAAGGCCACTTCGAAATACAGATGATGGCCGAAGCGGATGCCCAGCAGCAGCAGGATCAGCATGCAACTGACATAGATCGAGTCGAGGGCCACCAGACGATCCTGGGCGGTGGGGCCGCGCAGGAGTCGGATGGCGGCGAACAGGACGGCCAGGGCCAGCAGCACCAGGCCAACGGCGATGGCAGTGGGCAGGATCATGTCGGCATATCCTCATGACGGGGTTTGGCAGCCTCGGGGTACTCGAAGATCTCGATGAGCAGGCTTTCGTAACGATCCTTGATGATGGAAACCCATTCGTTTTCATCTTGCAGGTCGAGCACGTGCAGGGTAAGGATGCGACCGTCTTCGGTGAGACCACCCCACACCGTGCCGGGACAACCCGTCACGATGCAGGATAGGGCCGCCAGCCCATAGGGGTGCCGCATATCGAGCGGGATCTCCATGAAGCCCGAAAAACGGTGCAGTTCGCGCTTGCCCAGAATGATGCGGGCGACCGCGAGGTTCGACATGAGAATGTCAATGGCGACCCTCACCGCCAGGCGCACGATCGCCCCGGGACGCCGCACCACCACGGCGTAGGGAATCAGGCTCTGGCTGAAATACGGCAGGCCCCAGGCCAGGAAGGCCCCGAGCAGCCATTGACCTGGCTCGACCGACTGGTTGAGCAGCAGCCACATGATCAACAGGCACAATGATAGCCATGGAGCGGGCATCCAGCGGCGGCGTTTCATGGTAGCTCCTCTTGCCCCGGCCGCTCGGCCGGCGAACCCTGTTGCGGCGGCGGCACGGCCGTTTTGGCGATGACCGCCCGGCTGTAGTGCTCGGGCTGGTACAACTGCTCGGCGGTGGCGCCAAGATAGGCGGTGGCCGGGCCCGCTCCCACGGTGAGGGCGACCGCCACCAGGATCAGCGCGGCCACGGGCCCGGCCTCGCCCAGATACAGCCGTGGCGACGCCAGTTCGGCGGGCGCCCAGAACACGCGGATGCCGGCGCGCGACATCGATAACAAGGCGGCCAGGCTGGAGATGAACAGCAGCGCGATCAGGATCCAGGCCGGCGTCGCCATCACCACCGTTTGCTGTCCCACTTCGAGTACGGATGCCAGCAGCGCGAACTTCGACAGGAAGCCCACCAGCGGCGGCAGGCCAGCCACGATCAGGCAGGCAATGACGAAGGTCAGACCCAGAAAGGCCATGCCCATGGGAATGGGCTTGCCCACTTCGTCGACTTCCGGCACCTCGGCGCGGTCGACCGCGCCCTCGGCCTGGAAGGCTTCCAGGGTGAGGGCCAGCACGTTGGCGCCGAAGGTGCGCGTCCGTTCGAGCAGCTCAACCAGGAGGAACAGCGCGGCACACGCCAGGGTGGCGGCCACCAGGTAGTACAGCGCGCTGGCGGTAATGTAGGGATCCTCGAAGCCGATCGCCGCCAGCAGCGTGCCCGACGAGACGATCAGGCTGTAGCCCGCCAGCCGATTGAGCTCTTGCGAGGCCAACAGGCCAACGGTGCCGATGAGCAGGGTGATCATGCCGCCGTACAGCAGCCATTCGTCGCCGAAATCGGGAGCGCCCGCCGACAACAGCAGCCAGATCCGCAGCACGGCGTATACGCCGACCTTGCTGAGCACCGCGAAAATGGCCGCGACCGGCGGGGTGGCCGCGGTATACGCGGGCACCAGCCAGAAATTGAGCGGCCAGATCGCGCTTTTGGTGAGGAAGGCCACCGCCAGCACGGCGGCGCCGGCCTCGAGCAAGGGACGATCCTGGGCCGACACGCTGCTGACCTTGGCCGCGAGGTCGGCCAGGTTGAGCGTTCCCATCACGCCGTAGATAAGGGCGATGCCGATGAGGAACAGCGATGCCCCCACCGTGTTAATCACGATGTAGTGCAGGCCGGCCTTCACGCGGTCGGGCCCCGAACCATGCAGGACCAGGCCGTACGAGGCGGCCAGCATGATCTCGAAGAAGACGAACAGATTGAACAGGTCGCCCGTGAGGAAGGCGCCATTGATCCCCATCAGCATGAGCTGGAACAGGGGATGGAAATGCACGCCCGCGCGATCCCAGCGCACCGAGGCGTAGACCAGCACCGTGAGCCCCAGCACGGCGGCCAACGCCAGCATCAGTGCGCTGAGATGATCGGCGACCAGCATGATGCCGTAGGGCGCCGGCCAATTGGACACCTGATACACCAGGATGCCCGCGCCCGTGGCGAACTGCCACACCAGCCATGACGCCACGGCCACCAGCCCCAGGCACGACGCCACCCCCAGGGCAATCTGCGTATTCCGCTTTTGGACGAACAGCATGATCGCGCCCAGGATCATGGGCAACACGATCGGAACGACCAGGAGATGGTCCTGCAGCGTCATACCTCCGGCTCCTTGCCATCGACGTGATCGGTTCCGGTGAGCCCCCGCGAGGCGAGCAACACCACGAGAAAGAGAGAAGTCATGGCAAAGCTGATGACAATGGCGGTGAGGACCAGGGCCTGCGGCAGGGGGTCGTCGTACTGCAACAGGCTGGCGAAGCGGTCGGCCTCTTTGATGGGCGCCTGGTCGATCGCCAGCCGCCCCATGGCGAAGATGAACAAGTTGACGGCATACGACACGAACGACAGGCCGAGGATGACCTGATAGGTTCGAGGCCGCAGCAATAGCCAGACGCCAACGCCGGTCAGCAGGCCGATGGCCAGGGCGAGTATGAGTTCCATCAGGCCTCCATGCCGCGCGGAGCGGCCTCTGCTTCCGCCGCCACGGCGACCGCGCGCTGCGCCCGGACGGACTGGTGGGCGAGTGCGGTGAGCGTCAGCAGGGTCGAGCCCACGACCACGGCGAACACGCCGAGGTCGAAGAACAAGGCGCTGGCCAGCGGGACTTCGCCCAGGATGGGCAGGACGGGATGCGCGGTGTGGGAGGTGAGGAAGGGGTAACCGAAAAACCAGGCCCCGATTCCGGTACCGCCCGCCAGCAACAGGCCGGTGCCCATCCAGCGCAGCGGTGGCAGCCGCAGGTTTTTCTCGACCCACAACGTGCCGCCCACCATGTACTGCAGAATGAACGCCACCGCGGTGATCAGGCCGGCGACAAAACCGCCGCCGGGCAAATTGTGGCCTCGCAGCAACATATAGATGCCCACCAGCAACAAAATCGGCAGCAGCAGGCGGGCGAGCACCGCGGCCACCCGCAGGTAGCTCGGCTGCGCCGCATCCTCGCCGGGTGCGGGGACCGCGGCCTTGTCGATCAGGAACGTTTGCTGCTGCAGCGGGATCTCCAGGCTTTCGGGCGCGGGGCGGAAGCGGCGCAGCAAGGCGAAGACCGCCAGGGCCACGATGGCCAGCACCGTGATTTCACCCATGGTGTCGAAACCCCGGAAGTCGACGAGGATCACATTGACGACGTTGGTGCCGCCGCCCTCGGATTCGGCACGGGCGAGGAAGTACGGCGAAATGCTCTGCGGAAAATCGCGGGTCAGGATGGCGTAGGCCAGTACAGTCATGCCCACGCCGGCGAGGATCGCCATCAGCAGATCCCGCATCCGTCGCGTCACGCGCCGGGCCACGCCCGCCCCGATCTCGGCATCGCGCCGCAGAATGGGCAGCCAGCGCAGGCCGAGCAGGATCAGCACCATGGTCACGACCTCGACCATCAATTGGGTGAGCGCGAGGTCGGGCGCCGAGAACCAGACGAACGTAATGCAGGTGATCAAGCCGGCGCCGCCCATCAGCATGAGCGCGGCCAGTCGATGGAAGCGCGCCTGCCAGGCCGCGCCCAGCGCGCACGCCGCCCCCACCAGCCACAACAGGACGAACGCCGGTTCGATGGGAGTGATGGGCACCGAACCCATCTGCAGGGGCCGGACCAGGAAAGGATAGCCGCCGACGAACAAGGCCATCCCGATCAGCCACAGCAGCTGCGGCTGCAGGCGCCGCGTATCGAGCACGCGAAGCAAAGCCTCGGCGCTGCCTCCCAGCCAATTGAGCGCCGCCTCGAAGGTGCTGCGGCCATCGAGGCGATAGATGAGCGGTACGTAATCGAGCGTGCCGATCTTGAGGTAGCGATGCAAAGCCTTGAACAACAGCCAGCCGCCGATCAGGGCGATGACGCTCATCAGGAGCGGAAGATTGAAACCGTGCCAGACGGAAAGCGTGAACGATGGCAGTTCGGCTCCGAATACCGGCGCGGCAGCCACTTCGAGCATGCTTTGTACCGTAAGCCCCGGCACGATGCCTATGACCAGGCAGGCCACCACCAGCCACTCGATGGGCGCCCGCATCCAGCGCGGCGGCTCATGCGGCTCGCGCGGCAGGTCGGCGGGCTGCGGACCGAAGAAGACATCGACGATGAAGCGCAGCGAATAGGTAACACCGAACACGCCCGCCAGCGTGGCGAGCGCCGGAATCGCGAATTGGACCCAATCGTTGCCATGGACCGCCACCGCCTCGGCAAAGAACATCTCTTTGGAGAGAAAGCCATTGAGCAGGGGTACGCCGGCCATCGCGGCGCTGGCCACCATGGCCAGGGTGGCCGTGATCGGCATCGCGCGATAGAGGCCTCCCAGCCGCCGGAGATCGCGCGTGCCGGTTTCGTGGTCGATGACCCCCGCGGCCATGAACAGCGAGGCCTTGAAGATCGCGTGATTGAAAATGTGGAAAACCGCCGCCACGACGCCCAGTGCGCTGTTGAGCCCCAGCAGCATGGTGATCAGTCCCAGTTGGCTGATGGTGGAATAGGCCAGCAAGCCCTTGAGATCCTGCTGGAACATGGCCGTATAGGCGCCCAGCAGGAGGGTGATCAGCCCTACCCCGCCCACCAGCCAGGCCCATTCGGACGTTCCCGCGAGCACGGGCCAGAGCCTGGCCATCAGGAATACCCCGGCCTTGACCATGGTGGCCGAATGCAGATAGGCCGACACCGGGGTGGGCGCGGCCATTGCCCGCGGCAGCCAGAAATGAAACGGAAACTGGGCGCTTTTGGTAAAGGCGCCGAGCAAAACGAGGATCAGAATGGTGAGGTACCACGGATGATCGCGAATCGCCGAGCCCGCCGCCAGGACGTCATCGAGCTGATAGCTGCCCACCACCTGGCCGATCATCAGCACCCCGGCGAACAGCGCCAGGCCGCCGGTACCCGTGATGATCAGCGCCATCCTGGCGCCACGCCGGGCTTCGGAATTGTGGTGCCAATAGCCGATGAGCATGAACGACACCAGGCTGGTGAGCTCCCAGAACATCACCAATTGGATGAGGTTGTTGGATAACACCAGGCCCAGCATCGCGCCCATGAACGCCAGGAGAAAGGCGAAGAAGCGGGGCACCGGATCTTGCGGCGACATGTAATAGCGCGCATACAGCACCACCAGCAACCCTATGGCCAATACCAGAAAGGCGAACAGCCAGGCGAAGCCATCCATCCGCAGCCCGAAGTTGACCCCCAGTTCGGGCATCCAGGCCACCTGCCATTGCAACACGTGCCCATTGGCCACGGTGGGATAGGCCAGCAAAACGATCACCAGGCCGACGAGGGCAATGCCCCCGGCGAGCCAGGCTTCTGCGTTCCGGGCGTTGGCGGGCAATAAACCGGCGACCAAGCTGCCAGCGAATGGCAGCAAAAGCAAGAGGAACAGAGTCATGGGGGTACGGCGGAGGGTCAGGAGCGCGGAAGCGCTAACGATAATACCTGGATTCAGTTGGCGTCGTAGTTGCGACAAGCAGACATTGAAGTGGTTTCTTGTAGCAAAAAAGAGACAAATCGTCCAGAAAAAGTTACGTTTCGATTGCATGGGAAGTGCCGTACATCGTGTCCTCATCGCTCGCAAATGCCGGACAAGTCCCGCCAACGCCGCCCCGCGCCCACCCCCGCGAGGCGACCGAAAACCGCGCCAGGCCTGGCTACGGGACTGGCAAGAAGGCGCGCCGCCTCCGTATAATAGTGGGCTTTGCTCACGATCGGCCCCGGGAATGCGCTCTCCGGATCTTCGCCCTTCGTGTTGCCTATACGCCACGCCCATCGTTGGGCCGCGGCGCCCTTTCTCCCGGCAACGGGGACCCCGGAGTTTGGTCTTTGGAATACGGCTTGCGTTATCGGCATGGCCGCGCGGCGCGCCATAGGGCGGCCCTGCAGATCTGGTTATCGCGGTTCTTGCCCAGCCGCCTTCATGCCTCTCCTCGCGAACGCGTCTTTGGCAGCCTAGGGGCGGGCCTCGGCATTCTGGGCACCGCCGGCATCAGCCAGCTCGCCTGGGGCGCGCCCGAAGCGTGGTTCATGGCGCCGATGGGCGCCGTCGCCATCCTGCTGTTCGCGGTGCCCTCCAGCCAGCTGGCGCAGCCCTGGCCCACCCTGGCCGGAAATCTGATGGCCGCCCTGATCGGCGTGCTCTGCGCCCGCCATATCGGATCGCCCTGGCTGGCCGGCGCCTGCGCCCTCACACTCTCCCTGGCCTTCATGTTCGCCTTTCACTGCCTACACCCGCCCGCCGGGGGCGTGGCGCTGATGGCCGTATTCGGTGGGGAGCCGGTTCGCGAGCTGGGTTTCGGCTTCGTGTGGTGGCCGGTGGGCGTCAGCGTCCTGCTCATGCTCGCCGTGGCCCTGGCGTTCAATGTGCTGACCCGGCGCAACTACCCCACCCGGCAACGGCCGGCCCCCAATCTGCACCAGACCCGCGACCTGCCGGCTGGCGAACGCGTGGGGCCGTCCGCCAGCGACCTGGAGCGCTCTTTGGAAGAGCACGCCCAGGTGCTGGATATCAGCCTGTCCGATCTGCAGACCATCGTCCAGGCCGCCGAGGTTCGGGCCCATCAGCGCCGGCTGGGAGAGTTGCGCTGCCGCGACGTGATGTCGCGCGACCTGATCGGCGTGGCCCCGGACAGCCTGGTGGGTGACGCCTGGTCGCGCCTGGTCCACCACCGCTTCCGGGCCATGCCCGTGATCCGCGACGACGGCACCCTGGCCGGCATCGTTTCGTTGCGCGATTTCCTCAATGCCGCCCAGCCCGGCGCCGAACAGCAGCCGCCGTGCTGGGCCGCCGAATACCGTGTGCGCGACATCATGACCTCGCAAGTCCAGACCGCCCATCCCGAGCAGCCGATCGCCGAGCTGGTGCCCTGGCTGGGGGGCGGCGGCCTGCACCAGGTTCCCGTGGTCGACCAGGAAGAAGTGGTCGGTATCGTCTCGCAATCCGACCTGGTTGCCGCCCTCTTCGAACAAGGCTTGCGGCGGTCTCAGTAGATACCCGCGGTACCAACAAACAATGCTTGACACACCGTGATTTTGGCCCCATAGTGCGGTGCAAGATTTTCAAGTGTAGTGAAGTGAGCACCGCAGACACCTACTCCCGGTCTCGCGAGTCCTGCTGTCAATTCCTTGATTGTCTGTTCACCGGGTGCTTCACCCAATTTAGTTCATCATCCGAGTATTAAGGAAAACGCAGTATGGAAACCGGTACCGTCAAGTGGTTCAACGCTGAGAAAGGTTTTGGCTTCATCGTTCCGGACGCAGGCGGCAAGGATCTCTTCGCCCACTTCTCCGAAATCCAGGGCAATGGCTATCGCACTCTGGAAGAAAACCAGCGCGTGAGCTACGTTGCCGGTCAGGGCCCCAAGGGTCCCCAGGCCACCAAGATCACTCCGCTCTGATCCCTGCTTGCCGTCGGCTTCGGGCCGATGCGCAATGCAAAAAACCCCCGCGGCGCGGGGGTTTTTTTATACCGACGGCCGGCGCCGCCGCTTGGGCATGCTCAATCCAGGGGCTTGAATCCCGTTTCCTGGACGATACGGCCCCATTCCTCGCGCTCCCCGGCCTGGATCTCCACCAATTGCCCGGGTGTGCTGGGCGCGGCGCTCAAACCTATGGTGGCAAAACGCTCGATTATTTCGGGCTTCTTCAGCGCGGCCTCGAGATTGGCGTTGAGTTCGGCTACCTGCGCCGGATCCATACCCGCCGGCCCGTAGATGGCATACCAGCCATCGAGAACGAAGTCGATGCCTATCTCCCGCATGGTGGGGTACGCCGGCAGGAGCGGCGAACGCTCCTCGCCACTGGTGGCGAGAATCTGCAAACGCCCCGCCTTGGCCATCGGCAGGGCATCCGCCGCCGGCATGAAGCCCAGAGGCACTACCCCCGCCACGATGTCATTGACGGTAAGGGCCGAACCCTTGTAGGGAACGTTGGTCATCTCGATCCCAAGGCGCTGCGCCACGGCCTCGCCGATGAAGTGCGGAATGGTACCGGTGCCGGGCGAGCCGAAACTGGCCGCGCCGGGGTTCTTCTTGGCCCATGCCACGAGATCGGCACCGGTTTTCACCGGCACCTGGTTGCCCGCCACCAGAACGTAGTCCACCGTGGCGACGCGACCGATGGGGGTGAAGTCCGTCGCCGGATCGAAGCCCAGTTGCTTGAACAAATGGGGAAACAGCGTCATGGGGCCGTGCGGCACCAGCATCAGCGTGCGGCCGTCGGGCTTGGCCCGCTGCGTGTGGCCCACCGCCAGGCGGCCGGCCGCGCCGGTCCGGTTCTCGACGATGACGTTGCGGCCCGTGGCCTGTTGCAATTGCTCGGCCATCAGGCGCGCGCTGGCGTCCACCGAACCGCCGGCGGCAAAGCCGACAACGAGGGTGGTGGTATCCGATTGCGCCAGAACCGGCCCGCTGGCGACGGCGCACGAGGCGGCGACAGCCATGCCCGCCAGGAATTTGCGTGTAATTCTCATTGCGTTCTCCTCCTTAAAAGTCCAGATGGCGGTTGGCGCCCCGTACCAGCGGCCCCGCCCGCTTTCGTTCAGGCCACGCCCATGCGGCGGGCCATTCTTTCGCGCCATTGCGCCCTCGGCTCGAAGCCCGGCAATTGCCGGGCGTGGGCCTCCAGCGACGCCATCAGCGTGGCGTCGTCCTGTTCGAAATCCACTGGCACCCGCATCGGCTGATCCACGTACCAGGGCAGGTCGAGATACAGCTCCAGCCGGTTGCCCTCGGGATCGGGCGCGTAGACCGACACCGCGTTGCCGTGGGTGACGGGACGGATCTCGGGCAGGCCGAAAGCCACCAGGCGGCGATGCATCTCGCGCAACGTGGCCAAGCTGTCGGCCTTGAGCGAGATTTGGTTGATCGGATTGTGCTCGAGATGGGCCGGACGCCCCGACACCAGCACGATCTGGTGGTGTTCGTCGGGATCCCGGCTGAGGAACACCAAATCCATCATGCCGTTGGGGCCGGATAGCTGGCCTCGATCGGTGACGGTGAACTCGAGCACCTTCGAGTAGAAATCCTCCATCGCCGCCATGTCGCGGACGGTAAAACCCATATGACTGAAACTCAAACCTGGACGCATGTCGTTCTCTCTGAAGAGGATTCGTGAAAATGGCCAACGAGATCGCCCTCGCCGGGATTATGACGCCACTCCGCCACGCGCTTGGGACGGCCCGGCGCGCCGGATGCACTGCCCTCCAGTCGCTGCGCGACTGCCTCCCCGGGGGAGGCTTCGCGCTTGGGACGGCCCGGCGCGCTGGATGCACTGCCCTCCAGTCGCTGCGCGACTGCCTCCCCGAGGGAGGCTTCGCGCTTGGGACGGCCCGGCGCGTTGAGGGTGCCCTCCAGTCGCTGCGCGACTGCCTCCCCGAGGGAGGCTTCGCGCTTGGGGCGGCCCGGCGCGCTCAGGCAATGGCGGGCAGCCAGCGCTCGAGCGCCGGGAGCTCGGCCGCGCCGGCCACCGCTTGGGCGACATAACGGTCGGGACGCACCAGCACGGCCTGGACGCCGGCGTTTTCCATCCAGGCCCGGGCGTGGTCGTCGGCGGCCACGCGGCAAGCGATCCTGCCTCCGGCCCAGGCCTGGCCCGCCGCCGCCAACGCAGGCGCGAGCCACAGCACCGGCGAGTAGCCCAGCCCATCGTCGCTGCGCTCGCCATCCACCAGCAAAGGCTGCGGCGCCAGGGTACCCGAGATGCCGTCGCCCTGATGAGCGCCCGGCCCCAGGGTCGGCTGCGGCACGACGAATTGTTCGGGATCGGCCGCCATGGCGAGGTCGCGGCGGCGAGCGACTTCGGGATCCATGGTTTGGATCACCGAGCCCAGGCGCACGGCGGTTTGGATGAACTCGCGGACATGCGGCGCACGCTCCGACTCGTAGGTGTCGAGCAACGCCTCGCTGGCGCGCCCCTGCACGACGTCGGCCAGCTTCCAGGCCAGATTGGCGGCGTCGCGGATGCCGGCACACATGCCTTGACCGAGGAAGGGCGGCGTTTGGTGGGCGGCATCGCCGGCGATCAAGAGGCGGTTGCGGCGCCAGCCGCGAGCCACCACGGAGTGGAAGGTATAGACGGCGTGGCGCTCCAGGTCGGCATCCTCGGGCGTGATCCAGCGCTCCAGCAACTGCCAGATGCGGTCCGGCCGGGTTTGCTCGGCCACCTCCTCGTGCGGCAACAGCATGAGCTCCCACCGGCGGCGCACGCCGACTCCACGGACATACGTGGCCGGTCGCGCGGGGTCGCAGTACTGGATGCTGTCGTCGCCGAGATCGGGACGGGGACGCTTGAGCAAGGCATCGATCACCAGCCAGCGCTCGTGTGATTGGAGATCGTCGAGTTCGGCACCGATCAAGCGGCGCACCAGCGACCGGGCGCCATCGCACCCCACGACGTAAGCGACGCGCGCCTGGTGCAATCGGCCGTTGCGCATGTCTTCGTAGCGCACCTGGACGTGATCGTCAGCTTCTTGCAGGGCAAAGACTTCGTGGCGAAGCAAGACCCGCGCCTCGGGCCGCTCGGCCAGCCGGGCGCGCAGGATTTCTTCGAGCCTCGGTTGATGAAAGCGATAACTGGCGTACCAGCCCTGCGGCCCCGGCTCCAGCGGCCGCTGCCAATCGATCAGCAGTTGCCCTTGCGGACTGACGAAGCGCATGCCGAAGATGGGGATGACCTCGGGCTCCAGCGCCCGGGCCACGCCGGCGGCCTGGAATACCCGCATGCATTCGCCATCGAAATGCACCGCTCGCGGCAGGCGATAGATCTCGGCTTCGCGCTCGAGGACCAGTACCCGCACGCCACGATTGACCAGCAAATTGGCCAGGGTGGCGCCCACCGGCCCATAGCCTACGATGGCGACGTCGTAATCCAGCGCGGCCTTGCGGTGATCCGGGCCGACAACAGACAGGGATGACATTTCCAACCTTGAACTGAAAATTTTCTTGTTATTTGAGATTAAATTACAATATTAACCTCATTCAATCAGGGAAAACCATGAATTCATCGTGCCCGAAACTTGCATCTATCGGTGTCCGACCCCATCCTTCCGGCATTCCGAACCCGCCTTCATCGCCATGAACGACACTGCCACCCGTCACATCATCTGCCCGGCCTGCCAGGCCAAGAACCGCGTCCCGCTCTCCCGCCTCGGCGAGCAACCCATTTGCGGCAAATGCCAGGCCCCCCTGTTCATGGGCAAGCCCATCGATGCCACCACCGCCACCTGGGAGCGCCACTTGCAGAGCGAGCTGCCCCTGCTGGTGGATTTCTGGGCGCCCTGGTGCGGGCCGTGCCGCATGATGGCCCCCGAATTCGTGCGCGCGGCCGGTCTGCTCGAACCGGAGTTCCGGCTGCTCAAGGTCGATACCGAAGCCGAACCGGCGCTGGGCCAGCGCTACGGCATCCGCAGCATCCCGACGCTGGCGCTGTTCGCCAACGGCCGCGAGGTCGCCCGTCAGGCCGGCGCCATGCAAGCGGCCGGCATCGCCGCCTGGGCCCGCCAGGCCGTGCGCTGAGTTTTTTTATCGCCGGGCCGCCCCATGGCGGGACAGCCTTCTTGGGGCAGCGCCGCCACGTAGTGGCAAGCGTTGGGGCTTTTTCCGGCCTGCAGAGGTACCACCGGGCACCCTGATCAGGATCTCGTCTTTTCCCTGTGCTATGATCCGCCCCGTCATTGGGGAGTAGCCGCTTCCACCTCCCGGAAGGTTGCCGTCAACACGCTTGGAGCCAGCCGCATCGCTTGGCGCCATGGCGGCAACAGCCCATCAGCCTGGCAAGACCTTTGACCACACTCCCCGGCCTCGGCCGGCGGGCGAGTGTGGTCATTCGTCATCTTCCGGCCGGGGAATATTCGTGGAAGCCTTCCTCGTTTCAACCGGTGTCGTGGCCCTCGCCGAAATCGGCGATAAAACCCAACTGCTCGCCTTTCTCCTGGCCGCCCGCTGGCGCCGGCCGCTGCCCATCCTGGCCGGCATCCTGGCCGCAACCTTGGTCAACCATGCCCTTGCGGGCGCCCTGGGCGCCTGGCTGACCACCTGGCTGGCCCCCGACACCCTCCGCTGGATTCTGGGCTTCGGCTTCCTCGCGATGGCGGTATGGATCCTTATCCCCGACAAGATCGACGATACCGCTCCCACCGCCGGCCGGTTCGGCGTGTTCGGCACGACGCTGGTCGTCTTCTTCCTGGCGGAGATGGGGGATAAAACCCAGATCGCGACCGTTGCCCTGGCGGCGCAATACCAGGCCTTTCTCGCAGTGGTGGTCGGCACGACGCTGGGCATGATGATCGCCAATACGCCCGCCGTCCTGGTGGGCGGCCGGCTTGCCCAGCACATGCCGGTACGCCTGGTGCATGGCATCGCCGCCTGTATTTTCGCGCTCCTCGGGCTGGCCACTCTGCTGAGGGCCGACCGCCTGCTGGCTCTGTGGTAGCCAAAGCGCCCAGGCGGTTGACGGATTAGAATCGAAAATGGGGCCTGAGGCGTCCTCAGGCTTGCCCCGCCCGTTAGCACGGTTGCCCTTGACCCAGATCAACAGTCGTCGCGGCGAAGTTCGCTAACATGATAACGATTGGCGGGATATACTGCGATGTCCTCCATCGCGTGCCAATTCCTCCGCGTCGCTTACCGCCTGCCCCCCAAGGTGCCGCCATGAGCCTCTATCAAGTTCAGAAGTTCCTGTTCGAACTCAATCGCAGCACGACGTTCCAGGAGCGCTATCGCCAGGATTTCGAGTCCCTGCTGTCCGATTTCGACCTTACCCCCGACGAACAGCGCGCCCTGCGCGACGAAGACATCGGCCTGCTCTATGTGCTGGGGGTCAACGGCCAGATCCTGATGCACTACGCCGCCTTCCTGGGCGTGGAATGGACCGACTACCTCAATCGCATGCGCAAGGGCGTGGATATCCATGGGCCGGTGCGTGCCGGCGTCTATGCCATGACCACCGATCGCAACGTGGTCGAATAACGCCACCCTTTTTTGCAAAGGTAATGCTATGAGTCTGGTTTACGCTGGCGTCTGCAGCCACGCCCCCGGCATCACCGGCCGGATCGATCGCGTGGCGCCCGAGGTGCGCGCCCAAATGGCCGAAGGCTATGCCCGCATGCGCGACGATATCAAGGCGCTGAACGTCGACGCGCTGATCGTGATCGCCGCCGAGCACTTTGCCAATTTCTTCTTCAACAACATGCCGGTGTTCGCGGTCGGCATGGCCGATCAGTACCACGGCCCGATCGAAGATCCGGAGTGGCTCAAGATCGAGCGTACCCGGGTGCCGGGCAATGCCGAGCTGTCGCGGCGCCTGATCACCGAGCTGATGAAAACCATCGATGTCGCCGTATGTGAAGAATGGCAGTTCGACCACGGCATCATGGTGCCCGTCCATCTGCTCACGCCGGGCTACGATGT
Organism: Pigmentiphaga sp.; assembly: GCA_023228945.1. Lineage (GTDB taxonomy): Bacteria > Pseudomonadota > Gammaproteobacteria > Burkholderiales > Burkholderiaceae_B > Verticiella. The sequence continues at coordinate 92,155 of JALOAI010000013.1, forward strand.
GCCGATCATCCCCATGAACCTCAACTGCCAGGCCCCGCCGCTCACGCCGCTGGCCCGGGCCTGGACTTTCGGCGAAGAACTGCGCCGCGCCTGCGATGCCCTGCCCGAACGCATCGCCCTGGTGGGCACCGGCGGCATCTCGCATTGGCCGGCCACCCCCGACTCGGGCAGGATCAACTGGGACTGGGACCGCAAGTTCATGGACGAATGGACGCGCAACGACAAAGCGGCCATGCTGGGCTACACCGACGAGCAGATCTACGAAGAGGCCGGACAAGGCGGCTTCGAGATCCGCACCTTCATCAGCGTGGCGGCCGCCGCCGGCGGTCAAGGCCATGTGCATCTGTGCACGCCGGTGCCGCCCGTGGCCGTGAGCGTCACCGTGGCGTCGATGGATATCGTCTGATCCGGCCGGGGCGGGCGCCCCGCCTCGCACCGGCGCCCGCACACCTTCGTCTCTTGAAGAGCTCCGGCCTGTTGGGCCGAATTTTTCCGCCACCCTTGGCCTCCCCGTGAACGGCGAGGCTTGTGCCTGGGCGCGTGGTCAAGCCCGCTCGAACTCCCGCACCGGCCGGGCACCCTGGCGGGCCGGCCGCACGTCGTGGCCATCGGGCAGCCGGATGGCTTCGGGTTCGTAGGGCCCGACCACACCGCGCACCTCATCACCGGCAACGGTGATACGCTCCATTTTGCGCCGCTGCGGATAGTAATCGTGGGCGGCGTAGTGTTGCACCGAGCGGTTGTCCCACATCACCACCATATCGGGCTCCCACTTCACCCGTAACTGATACTCGGGCACCGTGGCGCGGGCATAGAGATAATTCAACAGCCCTTGGCTTTCGGCCTCGGGCAGGTCGCGGATCGCCACCGTGAACTGGGCGTTGACGAAGATCGAGCGCCTGCCGCTCACCGGGTGGACGCGCACCACGGGATGCCAGGGATTGGGAAAGCGCTTTTCGATGTCGCGCAGCTTGGCCTGGTGCTCGTCGGAAGTCGTGAACAGCGGGCGGAAGGTCTTGAAATCATGCCGCGCCACCATCCCATGGATGTACTGCTTCAGGCGCTCCGACAAACCCGTGTAGGCCGCGTTCATGCTGGAGAACAAAGTATCGCCGCCGTAGGCCGGAACGATCTTGGCCCGCAGGATGGTGGCCATCGGCGGCGCCAGCCGGAAGGTTTCGTCGGAATGCCATTGGTCGGTAAGCGCGGGCGGGTTGTCGGCCGAGTAATCCAGCACGATGACTTCGCGCTTGTCATCGAGGTTGGGCGAAAAGGGATGGACGGAGAGTTCGCCGAATCGTGCACCGAACGCCATTTGCTGCTCTAGCGTGATGTCTTGATTGCGCATAACGATGACTTCGTGGCGCACGAAAGCATCGTGGATGGCGGCGAACTGCTCGTCGCTCAAGGGGCGACGAAGATCCACGCCTCGGATCTCGGCGCCGATATTGCCGTTGAGGCGGACGACCTGGACACCGGCGGCCTCGGTCACGGCTGGCGCGGCGGGAGCTTGCGACATGATCATTCTCCAGTGGAACGAGATGGCCATGAATTGGCCACCACATATTTGCCAGTATCAATTAATTGCTTGACGAAGTCAATAAATTGGCGCATAGAGAACCATGATGTCCGGCGGTTGCCGCGCCCGGTTTTTGTCGCAGGACCGCCCCCCCCTTTGGGGGGCAGCGCCGCCGCTGGCGGCAAGCGTGGGGGCAGTTTTTGTCGCAGGGCCGCCCTAAGGCAAAAAGCCCTCTTTGGGGGCAGCGCCGCCGCTTCAGCGGCAAGCGTGGGGGCAGTTTTCCGAATGCATGGGCCAAGCGGCCGCGCCGAGCCTCTCCCTGCCGCCCGGCGTCCGGCCCGATCCGGAGGCTTCAGCCCCGATGCCGCGCCCCGCGGGCAGTATGGCGCTCGTCCGCGAGCATCAGCTCGGCCTCATCGATGAGCGCGTCCATGGCGGCATGCAGCACTTGCTGCTGCTGCGCATCCAGCCGTGCCATCAGGCGCCGGTCGCGCTCTTCGATGATGGCCTGGATGGCGCGCCCGACTTCTCGGCCTTGATCGGTGAAGGCGATCTCGCGCACGCGGGCGTCGCCAGGATGGACGCTGCGCACCACCAGACCCTTGGCCACCAGCGAGTCGATCGTCCGGGTGGCCACCGCGTTGTCGATGCTGGCTTCGCTGATGAGCTGGGCCAGCGGCATCGGGCCGTCGAGACGCGGCAACATCTCGGCGATCATGCGGCATTGCGTGTTGGTGAGTCCGAAGCGGTCGGCATAGATGAGTGTGGACGCCCGCGTATAGAGCAGGTGAAAACGCCGCATCTGGAAGCTGAAACGCGACTTGAGTTGCCGCAATGCCTGTTGCTCGTCCGCCATAGGAGTTCCGTCGTACCGCCGAGTCCGAAGCTCCGCAACGTACCACGAATCCATTCCGCCGGCGGAACGAAGCCGGAGGATCCGGGACCGGGAAGGAGAGAAACGGCGCGCCTCGGCAGGAGCGAGGGGGGACTCCGGCGCCTCCGCCCCCTGTAGTGTGCGGCGGCGCTCGCGGTGCGGAAGCCGGCCCCGAGGCCGCATGTGCCCCGGGTGAATAGAGTGCCGGTCAGCGCCTGGCCAGCGAATTGGCGACGTGAAAGCCCGAGACCCCGCCCAGGCCGGGCCCGGGGTGGGTGGAGGCGCCGATATGGTAGAGGTTTTTGATTGGCGTGCCGTGGTCTTTCACGCCGCGCAGCGGACGCCAGAACAGGTATTGGTCGATCGTGCACTCGCCCGAGTAGGGATCGCCGCCGACCAGGTTGATATTCATGCTTTCGAGGTCGGCCGGCGACACCAGCTTGCGGCCCAGCGTGGCCTGTTTGAGGTTGGGCGCATGCACGGCCAGCCGATCAAGAATGCGGTCGGCGTAGCGCTCGGTTACCTCGGACGTCCAGCGGCCATCGGCCGGCGCCGCAATTTGGCCGGCGGCATCGCCACGGATCTCGCGCGGGCACTCCGGCAACTGGATCCACAGCACCGCGCCGCCCGCCGGTGCCCGCGAGGGATCCACCGCGCACGGCTGGGCGACGCAAATGGTGCCTTCGGCCGGCAACAGGCCGCGCTCGGCTTCGTTGACCGCGCGCGATACGCCATCGAGGCCAGGCGTGAGATGCAGGTAGAGCACGTCGTTGAGCTTGGGATCGGCCCACTTCAGCGGCTCGGACAAGGCCACGTGGATCTGCATATTGCCTTTGCCGTAGCGATACTCGGCCGCCTGGCGGCGCAGTTCGGCCGGTGCCTTGTCGGCGCCCAGCAGGCGACCGTATAGCTGGGTGGGAGTCACGTTGCACACCACGTGCTTGGCCTTGAACTCGCGGCCGTCGCTGGCGCGCACGCCTTGCGCTTTGCCGCCCGCAACCAGAATCTCGGCCACATCGACGCCGGTTTCAAACGCTCCGCCGGCACGCTCGACGATGGCCCGGAAGGCATCCACCGTACGCGCATTACCGCCCTTGACGAACGGCAGGCCCACGCCTTCGAGGGAAAAGCAGATCACCTGCGCCATCAGGGCGGACATGGGCGACTCCGGGCCCAGGCCGGTATGCAGTACCCAGGGCGCGAGCAAGGCGCGGGAGAGGTCGGACTGAAAACGCCCCCCCAGCCAGGCCCGGGCGCTTTGCGTCGCGGGGCCAAAAAACGACACGGTTTTGTGGGCACCTTGTTTGAGCACACGGCCCAGCATCATTTTGCCGACGCTGGAGCTCCAGAGCTCGTTGCCCAGCAAGGCGAAGATCAATTGAGCGTTGTCTTCGACGAATCTCATGCCCTCGGCGTAGGCCTCGCCGTCTTGGGGATGCAGGGCGGAAAACGCGGCGATGTTCGCGGCGCGGTCGCGGCCCAGCACCAGCGAACGTCCGTCGGGCAACAGCACACCCGTGGGAGTGTCGTTGTTGCCATAGGCAAGGCCGTTGGCATGCAAGGCGTCTTTCAGCTCGGCATAACCCGGCGAGGTCACGAACAAGGGATGCGCCGTGGACATCGTATCGTGCAGATAACCCGGAAGCGTCAGCTCCTCGGTGCGAATGCAGCCGCCCAACACGGATTCGCGTTCGAGCACCAGCACTTTTTTACCGCGCTGCGCCATCACCCCGGCGCACACCAGGGAGTTGATACCACTGCCGACAACGATCGCGTCGTATTGACTCATGGGATATATCTCTTGTTCGGAAGACACGGAAAAAGCGGCTCCGGCGGTGCCGGAGCCCCGGTCCGCCAGCTTGCCCGAGCCCGGCTCCAGCCGCTATCCAGTATGCGCAGAACGCTATCCGCAATCGGCAAGCGCACACCGTCGGGACTCGTGCCCTGCCGGCGGCCCGGTATCGCTGGGGAGCTCGCCGTACCGCTGGCGATAGTAGGCCGAAAAACGGCCGAGATGGCCGAAGCCGAACTCGAGCGCGATGTCGGTGACGCTGCGTTCGGGCTGGCGCTGCAAGAGCTCGCGCGCCGCCTCCAGGCGGCGCTGGCGCAGCCAGGCCATGGGCGCCAGGCCGAAATGGCGCTGGCAAAGCAGGTTGAGCAGGCGCGGGCTGACCCCTGCCGCGGCCGCGAGATCCGCCAGCGTCAAGGATGATCCCAGATGGCTGTCGAGGTAGCGCTCCAGCCGGCTCAGGCGCTCCGCATCGGCCCGCGGCAAGGCCGGCGGCAGGCCGGGCTCGGGGGTACAGGGCAACACCCCCGGCTGGTGCGCCAGCAGGAACAGGGCCATGGCTTGCTCGAACTGCCGCCGCCACAGCGGGTGCACGGTATCGGCTTCGGCCTGTGGCGGGACCAGTAGGCATTGCTGCACCAGCCCCTGCCACACCGGCAACAGGCTCGCGGGCAGCTTGTACGCCGGCGGCAGCGCCAGCGAATCGCCGACGCGCCGCGGCGTCAGGCCGCCGTCTTCGGCGGCCTGGATATGGTTCAGCACCCCTGCCAACAGGCGGTGCGGGAGCTTGACGATGAGCTGTTCGCAATCGCGCTGCCACAACAGCCGCGCCGATCGCTGCGGCGACAGCACCGCGACTTCGCCCGGCGCCACCGGCACCGACACGCCGTCGCTCTCGAAGTGGCTGTGACCGCGCAACGGCATCTGCACCAGGGTGAAGTCGCGGAACGCCTGCGGCCGGATTTCCACCTCGGCGCCGTAGCGCAAGGCCATCAGGGCGATGCCGCCCAGATCGTGGCGAAACAGTGCGGCCTCGACGCTGCCCCGCCCCCAGCGCAGGTCGTGCGGCGTGATGGCGCGCGTGAGCTCGCGTTGCGAGGTGGCGGGCGAACGCGACTGGAACACCGGCTTGCGATACAAGGCCGAGAGATCAAGGGATGGGGTAAAGCCCATGGACGCTTGCGTGAAAGTGGGAGAGGCCCAGGACGTCATACTCTACAAGCAAACCGCGCACCGGGCCACTGCGCGCCGGCTCCGGCGTGACGAAGGTTCCTCTGAAGAGTGGCGGAGCAGCTCCGGCGGAAAGGCTGGGGTTCTTCACGATGCCCGCCGCCGGGAGGCGGCCTGCTTGGAATTTCCGGGAACGTCCCCATCCTTCGATGACAACGAGCAAGCCCCGAGACGGCGCCGGAAGGCGGCTTCCGCGGGGCCATCATGAATCGCGCCGAGCTTGCCCATGCACCGCCACCGCTGGCTTGAAGGGCGACAACGGTAGCCACCTTGAGGGACGATAACGATAGCCACCTGTCGGAAACCGCCTTGAGGCTTTTCAGCCAAAATGGTAGAATATAAGGTTACCGGGAAAGTTACTCAACCATGACTTCACCGACGCCTGCGGCTGCACCCGAACCTGGCCTTCATGATGGCCGCCCCCGGGATGCCTGCCCGGCGCTGGCCTCTTGGCCGCTTCTGAGGCTTTTCCTCGTGATGGGGTCCGCCCCGCTTGAAACCAAACGCGCTGCATCCGTGTCCAAGCCGGACGGAAGCCGCTGTGCCCGTGGCACGGCTGTTCCTCCAGGCTGGCCACTGTCGCGAACTCCTCCGCGGCCCGCGCGCGCCTTTCTTTCCCACCTGCCGCTTCCGGCAGGCCACACCGGTTGAGGAACCATGGCCAATACCCCTTCTACCTCCGCTGACACCACCGATACGCTCGACCCCGTGACCAGCGCCGCGCCGGTGGCCAAGAAGGCCACACGCACGCGTAGCGCCAAAACCGCCACCAAGACCGCCGCCAAAACCGCCAAGACGGCCACCAAGGCGGCGGCCAAGCGCGCCACCGCCAAGGGCGCGGTGCGCACCGCCACGGCCGCCGAGCGCAAGAAAGCCGAGGAGAAGCTTGCCGACCTCATCGTCAAGCCCACCGCCCGCCGCCCCGGCCGGCCCGCCAAAAGCAATCCCGACAACGACTACGACGACGGCCTCGACAACGACGGCGAAGGCGAAGTCATCCCGGATATCAAGATCCCCAAGGGCCGCGGCAAGCGTGGCAAGGGCGATGCCAAGGATCTCATCGCCCGCGGCCCGGTCTCGGCCGAAGAGTACGAAGCCCGCCGCAACAGCCTGAAGCTGCTCATCAAGCTGGGCAAGGATCGCGGCTACCTCACCTACGGCGAGATCAACGACCATCTGCCCGACGATCTTGTCGACGCCGAGGCGATCGACGGCATCATCAGCACCTTCAACGACATGGGCATCTCGGTCTACGACCAGGCGCCCGATGCCGAAACCCTGCTGATGAGCGACAACGCGCCGGTGGCGTCCAACGACGACGACGCCGAGGAAGAAGCCGACGCCGCACTGTCCACCGTCGATTCCGACTTCGGCCGCACCACCGATCCCGTGCGCATGTACATGCGCGAGATGGGCTCGGTCGAACTGCTCACCCGCGAGGGCGAGATCGAGATCGCCAAGCGCATCGAAGACGGCCTCAAGCACATGGTGATGGCCATCTCGGCCTGCCCCACCACGATCGAGCAGATCCTGGCCCACATCGAACGCGTCAAGGCCAAGGAGGCCCAGATCGACGAAGTCGTCGACGGCCTGGTCGACCCCGAAGACGGCGAAGAATACGCCGGCGCCGGCTCGGCCACCGACGACGACGAAGACGACGCCCCGGCCGGCGGCATGACCAGCAAGCAGATCGAGGATCTCCGCGTTCAGGCGCTGGCCAAGTTCGAGATCGTGGCCAAGAATTTCGCGCGCATGCGCGAACTCACCAGCCAGCCCGGGGGCTACAAGTCGCCCGAGTATCTCGCCGCCCAGGATGCCATCCAGAACGAAATGATGGGCATCCGCTTCACCGCCAAGATGGTGGAGAAGCTGGCCGACACGCTGCGCGCCCAGGTCGAGGAAGTCCGCACCATCGAGCGCACCATCCTGCGTACCTGCGTGAACCGCGCCGGCATGCCGCGCACCCACTTCATCCAGGAGTTCCCGGGCAACGAAACCAACCTCGAGTGGGTCGTCGGCGAGGTCGAGGCCAACCACTCCTACTCCGAGACTTTGTCCCGCCAGGTACCGGCCATCCAGGAACTGCAGCAAAAGCTGATCGACCTGCAGCAAACCGTGGTGCTGCCGCTGAAAGACCTGAAGGAAGTCAACAAGCGCATGGCCACCGGCGAGGCCAAGGCCCGCAAGGCCAAGCGCGAGATGACCGAAGCCAACCTGCGCCTGGTGATCTCGATCGCCAAGAAGTACACCAACCGCGGCCTGCAGTTCCTCGATCTCATCCAGGAAGGCAACATCGGCCTGATGAAGGCGGTGGATAAATTCGAATACCGGCGCGGCTACAAGTTCTCCACCTATGCCACGTGGTGGATCCGGCAGGCCATCACCCGTTCGATCGCCGACCAGGCGCGCACCATCCGGATTCCGGTGCACATGATCGAAACCATCAACAAGATGAACCGGATCAACCGCCAGATCCTGCAGGAAACCGGGGTCGAGCCCGACCCCGCCACCCTGGCGGCGAAGATGGACATGCCGGAAGACAAGATCCGCAAGATCCTCAAGATCGCCAAAGAGCCGATCTCGATGGAAACCCCGATCGGCGACGACGACGACAGCCACCTGGGCGACTTCATCGAAGACACCGCCACCCTGGCGCCGTCGGATGCCGCGCTGCACGGCTCGATGCGCGATGTGGTCAAGGAAGTCCTCGACTCGCTCACCCCGCGCGAAGCCAAGGTCCTGCGCATGCGCTTCGGCATCGAAATGAGCACCGATCAAACCCTGGAGGAAGTCGGCAAGCAGTTCGACGTCACCCGCGAGCGGATCCGCCAGATCGAGGCCAAGGCGCTGCGCAAGCTGCGCCACCCCAGCCGGGCCGACAAGCTCAAGAGCTTCCTTGAAGGCGGGCAGTAAGCCGCTCTCGCCAATAAAACGCCCCCGACCTGGTGGGGGCGCATTCACCGGCAAGGCCGCCACGACGAGGGCCTTGCCGGTGTTTTTTGCTTGTCCCAAGAAGGGCCTTGGGCAAGCGGTTTCGTTTATGCGTTTTGCAGCGCCATCGGCCGCCGGATGGTCTTGTACATCACCCAGCCCAGCATCAAAACGATGACCGCCACACAAGCCGCACTGATGGGACGGGTGACAAACACCACCATGTCGCCACGGGACAAGAGCAACGCCCTGCGGAAGTTCTCCTCCACCAAGGGACCCAGGACGAACGCCAGCAGCAGGGGCGCGGGCGGGACGCCCAGACGGCTGAAGGCGTAGCCCAGGATGCCGACGCCCAGCACGACCCAAACGTCGAACAGATTGTTATTGGCGCTATAGACGCCAATGCAAATCAGGAACAAGACGGTGGGATAAATGAAACGATACGGTACGGATAGCAGCTTTACCCACATCCCGATCAAGGGGATGTTGAGAATCATCAGCATCAAGTTGCCAACACCGAAACTCACCAAAAGGCCCCAGAACAGATCGGGATGTTCGGAGATCAATTGGGGACCGGGCTGGATGTTGTGAATCATCAAGGCGCCCAGCATCAGGGCCATGATGGCATCGCCAGGAATGCCCAACGTGAGGGTTGGGATGAAGGCAGTGATAGCGCCGGCGCTATTCGCGGCCTCCGGTCCCGCCACGCCTTCGATGGCGCCCTTGCCAAAGCGTTCGGGCTGCTTGGCCACCTTTTTTTCCAAGGCGTAGGACAGAAACGCCGCCAGCGTCCCGCCCGTTCCCGGCAAAATCCCAAAGAACGAGCCGGCCAAGGCGCCACGGCCAATGGCCGGCATACTCTGGCGTATCTCGCCCTTGGCGGGACGGACGGACCCTCCTTTGATCTTCTTGTTGGTGATGAAGGTGCCTTCGCCCAAGTGCCCGGCATACATGAGCACGTCGGCGATGCCAAAGAGCCCCATGGCCAGCGCGATCAAGGACACGCCGTCCTGAAGCTCGGGGATGCCGAAGGCATAACGGGCAACGCCACTGTTGACGTCCGTCCCCACCACGCCAAAAATCAAGCCGATGAGTACCGCAGCAATGCCTTTAAGGGGAGCGCCGGAAGTCAGGGTGGAGGCCGCAAACAAGCCAAGCAACATCAAGGAAAAGTATTCGGCGGGCCCGAAGAGGAAGGCCGCTTCGGCGAGCGCGGGAGAAAGCAGCATCATCAAGACGATACCGACGACGACCCCTAAAAACGATGCGAACATCGCCATGAACAGGGCGGACCCGCCCCGCCCTTGCTTTGCCATTGGATTGCCGTCCACGCAAACCACGGCGTGCGATACGGTGCCCGGCAAGTTCAGCAAGATCGCGGTTGTCGCGCCGCCAAAGCTGGTTCCGTAATAAATGCCGGCCAGCATCATCACGGCACCCGTAGGGTCCATGCCATAGGTAATTGGCAACAGCATCGAAATGGCCGCAAGCGCACCGATGCCGGGCAGGACGCCGATGACGTTACCGACAAAAACACCAAACAGGGCATAAAGCAGGTTATGCCATGAAAAGGCAGTGGCAATCCCGAGCAGGAGATTATCGATCATGTTTCAACCCCAGCGGAATAGAGGGAACTGCATTTGCAAGCCATAATGAAATATGACAATTGCGGCCAACGTAACGCCCAGCGCCAACAGCGCGGCCGCCTTGATCGATGTAGCCTGGTCAGCCAAGGCAGTAATGAAAATAAGCACAAAGGTGGCAGGAACAAGCCCGACGTAATGACCTAACACGACAAAGGCAACCAGCCCTAGCGTTACCAGCCCCCATACCCTTATCTGGCTCCGGGTTATCGGATGCGACTCAGAGGCTTGCGGTTTTGCGGAAGGCACCATGATCAGCCCGCCGACCAGAGCCAGTAAAACACCGAGCATGACTGGGAAATATCCTGGCCCCATTCTGGCCAGAGTCCCTATCTGGTAGTTAAGACCCTCCCCAATGACTCCGGCCCCTATTAATATCATCAGCAAACCGCAGTAAAGGTCTGATTTATTAAATCGTCTCATAGATCAAGAAATTCTGGTTTATTAAAAATCAGGATTTTCGAGCAAGTCTGGAACTCAAAGGCAATGACTGACTGTCCAGCCCAAGCATCGAAAGCGCAGAGTGTAGGAGGAAACCAGAACCGCAGACATGACATAAAGATTACGGTTTGGACAGATAAGCTTTATTTCCCCGCTTCCCGCGGAACCCAAGGCCTTGCGGGCAGGCCAGGCCAACCCCTGCCCGCCTCCACCCCTGGGCGGCCGCACCAAGGCGAGCCAGCCTGCCCACCGCTTGGAACATAACGGTCTCTGACACGCGAGGCGGCCGGTGGAGACAAGGTTGGTCTAGCGGGCCCATCCATACTTGACCATCGCCTCGACGCCACGGCCTTGCTCAACGTCCGGGCTTGCGCACTCGCGAAAGGTCTGAGACGATCCCAACCGCAGTGGGGACCAAGCCCCCGGGGCGGGAGAACGGCACGCCCCCTCGAGTCTGCATCCCTCGCAACCCACGGTCCGGCCGCAACTCGATTCACCATCCCGCCACGTCCCGGAACCAACAAGAGGATGTGAGATACCCTACCGCTCTTTGTGACAGCACTAGATTGGATAGCGAACAAGAGAATGTGGCACTGCCTGATTATTGAAGACGACCGTGAAAACTCGCGCTACATCGCCAACGCCCTCGTTGAAATGGGCCATTCCGCCGTGATTTGTCATGATGGTGCCTCGGGCCTGCAACGGTCCCTGGATACCGCCTGGGATCTGATCATTCTGGACCGCATGCTGCCGAATGACATTGATGGGCTGACGATTCTCTCCACTATCCGCGCCTTGAAAAAGAAAACACCGGTCTTGGTGTTGAGCGCCCTGGGCAGCGTGGACGACAAAGTCAGCGGCCTGAAGGCCGGTGGCGACGATTATTTGGTCAAGCCCTTTTCGTTTTCAGAACTTGCCGCTCGCATGGAGGCACTGATCCGGCGCTCGCAGTCTGATACCGCGGTGCGTGAAATTCGAGTCGCGGATCTGGTCGTCAATCTGGCATCTCGCAAAGTGGAACGCGCCGGAAAAAACATCTTGCTCCAACCGCGGGAGTTTCGCCTGCTCACCCATTTGATGCTGAATTCCGATAATGTGGTGACGCGCACCATGCTGCTGGAGGCTGTATGGGATTACCGGTTCGATCCCCAGTCAAACGTCATCGACGTTCAGGTCAGCCGGCTACGCCGAAAAATTGACACAGGCTTTTCCGCCCCCTTGATTCACACTATAAGAGGCTCCGGATACATGTGCTCTCTCCAAAAGGCTCCCAGCGATGAGCAGGATGCTACCGAGTGATCTCATTTTTCGGAAAACGCCTTGGGCGACTCTGGGCAAGCATATCGTTCCGGCTTACCCTGAACTATGGTTTGCTGGCCACACTGACGACACTGGTGCTCATTACCTTCATTTACTTCCAGTTCATGAGCGCCTTACGCACGCTGGAATACCGCCAGATCGAGCAGTCAGGTCAACGCCTGGTGGTCGTCTTCGAAGAGGGAGATCGCGAGGAACTTATTACCGCCATCAACCTCACGCTGTCTGATCGGATTGATTCCGAGCGTGAGTTCTACCTGCTCCTGGACGAGCACGGAAATCGTTTAGCCGGAAACCTGGACAGCCTGCCAGACGACGCCATCTGGCACTTAGGGATTCGTGAAGTCAAGATCTTGCAAGACAACAAAGAAGCATTGGGGCACCTCAAGAAAATTCAGCTTTCCGACGGCTCCTTATTGATCGTGGGGCACGACACCCGCGACATGGACGACGTTGCCTCGCTGGCGATGAGCTCGGTGTTGGCGGTGATTTTTTTCGCCATTGCGCTTATTGCCCTTGGCTCCTACATTTTTCGGCGAGAGCTGGAATACCGTATCGCTGACATTCGACGAGTGACGGAGAAAATCGGCACGGGGCAGCTCTCCCAACGCATTGAGCTATCCGGGGTGGATGATGAGTTCAGTTATCTGCATCGCGACATCAATGCCATGCTGGATAGGATCGAAGCCCTGATGAAGGGCGTTCGCCACGTCTCCGACACAATCGCCCATAATTTGCGCACCCCTTTGATGCGGGTGCTCAACCGGCTGCGCACGGCGCAAAGCCCCGGCAAGTCTGCGGAAGAGGTTCTGGAGGCCACCCGATATGCCATCGACGAAATTGATAATTTGAATGCGCTCTTCGGCAAGCTCTTGCATATCGCCGAGATGGAAACCGGCGTGCAGCGCCAGGCTTTCCGTCCTTGCCGGCTCGACACCATCGCCCATGACGTGGTCGAAATGTATGAAGCCTATGCCGAAGAGCTGGGCCTGACTCTGACTCTCGCCACTCCCACCAAAGCCTGGGTTCACTCCGATCCCGACCTGATCGCCAGTGCCTTGGCCAACGTCTTGGACAATGCCATCAAGTACGCGAGTAGCGCCGTCCATCTGACCGTTTCAGGGACCAAGCCTGGCTACGCTTGCATTACCGTCAGGGACGACGGCCCCGGGGTGCCCGCCCATGAAACCCGACACCTCGGACGACACTTCCATCGCATCAACGCCTCTTCGCCGGGGCATGGCCTGGGGCTCGCCAGCGTCTTGGCCATCGTCAGGCTGCATGATGGACAGCTACTGTTTTCTGATGCGGAGCCCGGCCTTCTGGTCACGATATGCCTGCCCTTGGCCAACCACTTCGCCTCCCCAACAGCGCCATAGCGTCCCCTTCACCCTCTCGACGCTGTTATTGAAATGGCGCTTGGCTCCGATATCGTTTGCCCGCCGCCATCGCGCTATGCGACAATAGTCGGCTGTGGGCCGTTAGCTCAGTTGGTTAGAGCAGAGGACTTGAAGGACCGCCGCCTACCCCGCCCAGGCGTATGCCGGGTGGTATGGCGTGGTCCGCTGGGTTGCGCAAGGTAAGTTCGCTCTGCCTTGACGTAGAACTTCTCAAATTCGGTGAACGCTACCGCATGCCCCGCATGCCAGGCCAACGCCGAGCGAAGCTCCCTTCGGGGAGAACGTGTAGAGACTCGACGGGAAGGCCGAAAGGCAAGACAGAGTCCAGACCACGAACCGGAAACGGGCGGCGAAAGCCGAAGTGGTACGCATAATCCTTTGGTCGTTGGTTCGAGCCCAACACGGCCCACCACAGCTTCTTTCGCCACGGCTCAAGGCAAAAGCCCCCTTGGGCTGCGCCGCCGCCCGGCGGCCAGCATGGGGGCGCCGTCCCGCCGCGGGGCCGCCGCGTTAACGGATGGCGGCGACGACCCAGTCGTCGAGGTACTGCCACACACTCCCCACCTCCGAGAAACCCGCGCTGCGCAAGGCGGCCTGATGATAGGCGAGCGAGACCTTGCGCGCGGGGGCCAGCTTGTCTTTCCAGACTTCGGCGCGGGCGATGGCGGCGTCTTCAAATCCGGGAGCCGCGGCGGCCTTGGACCACCAGGTTTCCCAATCGTCCACGCCCTTCGCGAACTCGGCCGCTTGCTGCGCTTTGTCGTCGTCGAGCGCGAGCTGGCGAAAGCTGGGCTGGGCCATGGCATCGTAGAGGAAGTGGTCGCCATTGAGAAAGACACCGCCAGGGCGCACTTTGTCCGCAAGGGCAAGGTACAGCTCGCTCAGCTTGCCCGGCTGCAGCCAATGGAGGGCCGTGGAGCTGATGACGGCGTCGAACATGCCGGGCAATGCCAGCACTTGCTCCGCATGATCCAGATCGACCGTGAGGAGCGAGGTCTTGTCGTCTTCGGCGAAGGCAACGTGGGCCATGCGCAGCAGGATGGGGTCTTTGTCACAGCCGATGATCTCGGCGTCGGGAAATCTTTTTCGTGCCGCCAAGCCGAGCGAGCCCGGCCCGCAGGCCAGATCGAGGATGCGCGGCGTTCGTCCGCAGACTCGCTCTACCGTCGTCAGAATCGTATCGAAACGCAGATCGCGATGCCGGATAAACGCGGTTTGCTGGCGGTCCCAGCTAGCCAAGAGTTCAAGCGCCGTATCGCGATAGGCCGGCGGGGGTGAAACCATTCTGTCCATCCGAGGAATCTCCTGCGTGCAAGTCAAAGAAAAGGTGATAGCTATCCCGAGGCGCCAGGAGCGGCGTGGCGCGCACGCCGTAAACAGCCGCGATGCGATCCGCCCGCAGTACTTGTTCCGCGGGCCCCTCGCTCACGATTCGGCCTGCGTCGAGTAGCGCCATCCGGCTGCAACACCGGGCCGCCAGATTCAGATCGTGCAGCACGACGACCGCAGTACACCCGAGAGACCGGACCAGCTCCAGGATCTCCAACTGGTGACGCAGATCGAGATGGTTGGTAGGCTCATCCAGCAAAAGATGGCTGGCTCTTTGGACGAGAGCCCTGGCGATGAGCGCCCGCTGCCGCTCTCCGCCGGATAAGCGATGGACCGGCCGGTCGCGCAAATCGCTCAGGCCCACGCGCTCGAGCGCCTCGTCCACCTCATCTTCGTCCGCCGGCGTCAGGCTGGATAGCCAATGGCGACGCGGCAGCAGGCCCAGCGAAACCGACTCGAACACCGACTGGCCGATCGTGGCCGGCCGCTCCTGGGACACAATGGCGACTCGTCGGGCGATGCTGCGCCGGGAGAAGGACCGCAGCGGCTGGCCATCCAGAAGCACCTCGCCCGCCTCGGGAGCGAGCGCGCCGAACAGCAGCCGGAGCAGCGTACTCTTGCCGCTGCCATTGGGGCCGACCAACGCCAACATCTCGCCCGTTTCCACACACAGGCTGACATTCCGGATAATGCGCCGGCCGCCCAGCGAAAGGACGGCGTCGCGGACTTCGATCATGTCAGCCTCCGCGCGGCCGCCCGAAGGAGGCTGAAGCCCCCACGGGGGGCAGCGAACACAGTGAGCGTGGGGGCCGTTCCATCCAGCCTCCGCGCGGCCGCCCGAAGGAGGCTGAAGCACCCTCGGGGGGCAGCGAACACAGTGAGCGTGGGGGCCGTTCCATCCAGCCTCCGCGCGGCCGCCCGAAGGAGGCTGAAGCCCCCACGGGGGGCAGCGAACACAGTGAGCGTGGGGGCGGTTTCATGCCGGCTCGCTCAGCATGGCGTTCAGCATCATCACGCCCTGGATGGACAAGGGCGTGGGGGGATCGGTGAACGGAAACGGCAGCGCCATGACCTTGCCGGACCGCACGGCCTTCAGTTGATCCGCTCCCGGAACGGCGCCAAGAAGATCAAGCGCGGCCTCGGGCTCCATCCCCTCGTACAGGATGACGAGATGGTCGGGATCCTGCGCCAGCACGTCTTCCAGAGTAGGCTTGAAGGCGCGCTTATCGATGTGCGAGTAGACATTCCGTATGCCCACGGCCTCCAGCATCGGTTGCAACATGCTGCGGTTGCCGTAGGCACTGACGATGCCCGTCGGGTTCAGGTACAGCGCCAAACCCGTGCCGCGCTCGGCGGAGCCCGCCACGACACCCTCCAGATCCTGCTTCAGGCCGGCAACGACATGCCCGGCCCGCTGCTCGACGCCGAAGATACGCCCATAGAGATTCAGATAATCGAAAATAAGATCGAAACTCGCCGGCGCTTCGAGTTGCTGCGCCGCCGCCAGGCACAGGGCGGGAGAAACAAACATGGCAATCCCGGCATTTTTCAGCATTTGCCGGTCGATGGACTTCTCGGACGCCAGCACGAGATCCGGCGCGACATCCAGAACGGTTTCCAGGCCGATCGCCGCGCCACCGGTGGCGGTGTATTGCATTGCCAGGCGAGGAATCGATTCGATTTTAGCCAGCGCCTCTTCCGTGAAGGCCTCGCGGCTCAGCAGGCCAGTCCAGGCCACGACTTTGCCCAACTCGCCCAGGGCGTCGAGCATGACCAGCGGATCGGTATTCGCCACCAGCACCCTCTGCGGCGCCTCATCGAAAAGCAGTGCATCGCCGCAATTATCCAAGGTATAAGGAAAGCCCTTGGCGTGTGCGCTTGGCAATAGAAAGGCCGACGCCGCCAGCAGTATGGCAAAAACCCGAGGAACACATCCCGACACGAAAACACCCCTCACCTTCAGCTCCTCATATTTAGAGAATCAGGCCCTCTGCCGCCACGAAGAACGAATCAGCCACAACAACAGCGGAGCGCCGGCAATCCCCGTGACCACGCCGATGGGTATTTCAGCGGGAGCAAACAAAGTACGAGAGACGATGTCTGACAGCACCAGGAATGCCCCGCCGAGAAAGGCACAGGCCGGTATTAGTTTGCGATGGGAATAGCCGACGATGCCACGCGCCAAATGCGGTATGACCAGCCCGATAAAGCCAATGGCACCGGCCCCGGCCACGACGACGGCAATGGCCAGGGAGATTACCGCCAGAATGACGATGCGGGCGGCGGTGGGGTTGATGCCCAGCGAGAGCGCCGACTCGTCGCCCTCCGCCAGCGCGTCGAGCACCCTGGCGATCAACCAGAGGAACAGGCAGCAGAGGATGGCCGTTGACAACGCGGCCATCGACGACCACCAGGAAATTGCCGCCATCGATCCGAGCAGCCAAAACAGCACGGAACGAGCCGCATCCGGATTATCCGAGGCAAAGACCAGAAAATTGGTGAGCGAATTGAGTGCGAAACCAACCACCACGCCAGACAGAATAAGCCGTAACGTATCTTGAGAGCTTCCCGAGCCCAGATACAGAACCAGGGCCGACGCAAACAATGCGCCGCCGAATGCATATAACGGCAGAGCCACGTGCGCGCCGATAATGGTTGTCGGCACCAATACGGCGAATGCCGCCCCCACCGAAGCCCCCGAACTGATGCCCAGCACGTAGGGATCCGCCATGGGATTTCTGACGATGGCCTGCAGCGCGGCTCCGCACACCCCCAAAAACCCCGCCCACGGCGCAGGCCATGATTACGCGGGGCATGCGCGCCTTCCAGACAATCGCCTCCTGGCTGGGCGACCATGCCGCGACTTCCGGAACTTGAAACAACTGATGCGAAATGATCTTGATCACGGTTTCGGGAGATAGGCTTACGGCACCTGTGCCAATTGCCAAAACACAGATTGCCAGCATCCCTGCCGCCAATATCGCGATTTTGATGCGATAGCTTGCTGTGAGGCCAAATGGCGTAACTGATTTTTCATCAATGGCCATGTAAAACCAGCTGCCCCTTCAGTTGCCATCAGTATGACTTATATACATTTTTATCATACCAACCCCGACAATCAGCGGTCAAGCGCAACTCCGGCCCGATATAAGCGGAATTCAGAATCGCTCAATTCTCCACACGCGCCGCCAATCCCGCGACGATCTCGGCCACAGCCCGCCGCAGCACCGGCAAGTGCCGCGCCAGCGTCTGGTGCGTCATCAGCGTGCCGAAGGTGGTCATGCTCAACACGCCGGCGATGGTCGCGCCTTGTCCCACCGGCAGCGCAAGGGTCGCGCTGTCGCCGCGGCGTGCCGGCAAGCGCAGGCCATAGCCCCGGCGGCGCGTAGCCTCGATATCGCGCGACAACTGGGTGCCGAGCAGGCGCGGCGTGGTGGCGTCGGCCAGTACCGCCTCGCGCAGGATGTCGCGCTGTACCGCATCGCAAAAGGCCAGATAGGCCAGGCCCATGGCCGACACCGGCAAGCCGTGGCGATGGCCTACGGTCGTGGCCTGAACCGCGAGCGGGCTATAGGGCATGGTGCTGTCGCGTACAACCATCACGGTGCCTTCCAGCGTGCCCAGAGCCAGAGGCCAGCGGATCTGCCGCGTGACGCGCCGGGTGATGGCGCCGCCCACGTCGACCAGCGCCGAGCGTACCGTATAGCCGGCCCCCAAGGCCTGGGCGGCGGCGGCGATGCGGTAGTGCCCGGCACGGGCGTCCGCCACCACATAGCCCTCCTGGCCCAACGTGG
This sequence comes from Pigmentiphaga sp., assembly GCA_023228945.1. Lineage (GTDB taxonomy): Bacteria > Pseudomonadota > Gammaproteobacteria > Burkholderiales > Burkholderiaceae_B > Verticiella. Next base: position 110,422 of record JALOAI010000013.1, read on the forward strand.
CGAGCAGGCGATGGATCGTGGATTTGGGAAGGCCCAGCTCCTGTTGCATATCGGCCAGCGCCAGGCTCTCGTGCCGGCTGAGCAGGGCCAGCAAGCTCAACGCCCGCGCCACCGCACGGACGCCGCCACCCGCGGACGTCGCCGGCTTGCCACCCGCTGGCCGTCCGGCCGTGGCTTGGTCATCGTGTTCCGTAAGGGGCTCGGACTTCATCTTGGGCGGTTTGGCTGGGCCGCACCGTGGACATCGGGCGGTGAAAGAGGCATCGTTCCACATGCGGGCCGGGGGAAAGTACAGCTCATGGCCGGACGGCCGCTCATTGTAGCGTTCCACCTGCCGGAATCCATCGACAAGACTGCCCTTTCGGCGCCCGCCATTCCGTATGCTCGATGTCCATCCCCATTGGAGACTCGCATGAAGATCGCAAGCTATCGCGTGGACGGCCGCGACGGTATCGCCATGGTCGGCGCGGACGAAACCCTGCTGTTCGACATCGCCGCCCTTTGGCCCGAGCTCGGGCTGGCCGCTCCGGCGCCGCATCATATGATCGAACTGATCGAGTCCGGCCCGGAAGCCATGGCTGCCCTGCGCGCGCACCAGCCAGCCACCAGCCGGGGCATCCCGCTCGGACTCGCCACCCTGCTGCCTCCCGTTCGCCGGCCCTCCAAGATTATCTGCCTGGCCCTGAACAACAGCGCCAACAGCGACCGCATCCTCAGCGGTCCCAGCCATCCCGCCACGTTTCTCAAGCCGGCCAGCGCCCTCCTGGGCCATGGCGGCCACATCGAGCTGCGCCCGAGCGATGGCCGCGTCCATCCCGAACCCGAACTGGCCGTGATCATCGGCCGGGAAGGCAAACGCATCGCGGCCCGCGACGCGCTGCAACACGTCTTCGGCTACACCGTTCACAACGACATCACCGGCGCCACCATGCGCGGCGAAGATACCTTCCACTACCGCGCCATCCATCCGGCCCAGGACGGCTCGCTCGAACCGCGATACGTCGATACCTGGGTCAGCTACCCCGGCCGCTATAAAGGCAGCGACACCTTTGCCTGCATGGGCCCCTGGCTGACCACCGCCGATGCCATCCCCGACCCGCACAAGCTCGCCATTGCCTGTCATCATCAAGGGCGTACCGTCACCGAAGACAACACCGGCAACCTGACCTATAAAACCGCGGAGGTCATCGCCTTCGTGTCGCGCTACATGACGCTCTGGCCCGGCGATATCATCTCGCTTGGCACCGCGCTGCGCCGATCGGCCATCGGCGGCGCCGTGCAAAACATCGACCTCGCCGCCATGGGCGGCCCGGTCTCCGTCAGCATCGAAGGCATCGGCACCCTCAGCAATGGGGTCCGCATGATCGAGGAGACCCGAACATGATCCCGCAACCGGGCAACGGCCCCGACCGGCAAGCCGCGACGGGCGGGGCCTTGGTCTGCGTGTCGCATTCGCCGATCATCATGATCCGCGCCCGGCCGCCGGCCGAAGAGCCCGAGCTGCTCGCGTATTACACCGACTGCGCCGAGCGCATCGCACGCTTCGATCCCGAGCAGGTCATCGTCTTCGGCACCGATCACTTCGCGGGTTTTTCCTTGTCCATGATGCCGGCCCATTGCATCGGGCTGGCGTGCGAGGCGGTGGACGACGTCGGCGGCTTCCCGGGCCGCCTGGCGGTGCCTCGCGAGGCCGCCCTGGCCCTGGTGGCGCACCTGCGCGCCAGCGATTTCGACACCGCCGTGTCGTACAAGATGCGCATCGACCACGGTTTTTCACAGCCCATCAAGCGCCTGCTGGGCGCCCATGACCGCTATCCCGTCATTCCGGTGTTCATTGGCGCACTGGCGCCACCCTATCTGCCGTTCCGGCGTTCGCGCCTGCTGGGCGAGGCCATAGGCCGCTTCGTGCACGAGTCGGGCAAACGCACGCTGTTCCTGGGTTCGGGCGGGCTTTCCCATCACCCCACGCGCTACTATCCCCTGGTGGGTGAAGGCGATCCCGCAGTGGCCGCCTATCAATTGGAAGGCGCGCGCGGCGGCAGCTTCAGCGACGAAGCCTGGCTGCGGCGCATCTACGACATGCACGTGGAGGGCGCCGACATGCTCGTGAGCGGCCAGCGCACGCGGGCCGACATTCGCCTCAATCCCGAACTCGACCAACACTTCCTGGCGGAACTTTGCGCGGGTCGCCTCGCCGCATTCGATAGCTGGGACACGACCGCGCTGGTCGATACCGCCGGCATCGGCTTTCTGGAACTGCATACCTGGATCGCCGCCACCGCCGCGCACCTGGCGATAGGGGGCGGGCTGCCCGACGACCACCGCTATGCCCCCACGCTGGAGTATGGTATCGGTTATGGCATGGTTTCCGCCGGCCTTCCCCCGTCCTGACTCGCACCGACCACCCATGATCACCCGTCCCAGCGCCGTGGCGGGCCACCCCGCCCTTGCCGTCCTGACTTCCATGGCCACTCGCCGCCTGCTGGACGACCTCGCGGCCGTCTACCGCCGACGCGGCGTGCCGGTGCGGGTCACGGCGCGAGGTGGAGTGGATGCCGTGCGATCGATCCGACAAGGCGCGGTCTACGACGTGGCCGTGCTGTCCGACGATGCCCTGCGCGAGCTCATGGCCGACGACTTCATCATGGCCGGCAGCGCAACGCCCCTGGTCGACTCCCCGCTGGCCGCCGCCGTACGAGACGATGCGCCTCCCTACGATCTCGCCACCGAGGCCGGCTTGCGCCAGGCGCTGCTCGGCTGCACCGTGATCGGTCTTTCCACCGGGCCCAGCGGGCGCCATTTGCGGCAGTGTTTTGCCCAATGGGGGCTGAGCGATGCCGAGCTCCGCATCGTGGAGGCGCCGCCCGGCGTCCCGGTGGGCAGCCTGGTCGCCGATGGCAGCGTCGCGCTGGGCTTCCAGCAGCACAGTGAATTCCTGGCCATCCCCGGCCTGCGCATCCTGCGCGCGCTGCCGCCCGCCATCCAGACCATCACCACGTTTTCCACCGGGCTGTTGCGCACTTGCCAAAATCCCGCCGCGGCGCGCGACTGGCTGGCCTTCCTGGTCTCGCCCGAGGCAGCGGCTTTCCATGCCCGGCATGGGCTGGAGCCGGCGCAAGCCCGCGCCTGACTTGTCATTCTTTCGTCGTATCGTCGGCTACCTCGCCCCCACCCTTGTCCGCTGCCCGCCTCCGCCGTGGCGGCCCCGGCCGACGCCGTTCTCGCCCTCGTGCGCCAGCGGCGCCGCCAAACACCGAACGCCGCAACCCGCTATCATCCAGGTTGGCCGGACGCCGCCCGAGACCTCGATGAACGACCACGGACCCAAGCGCACGCCTCAACCTCCGCACGCCGCGCCAGCCTCAGACTTTCCCGGAGTCCGACGTTCCACCCGCGCCGGCGCCCTGCGTGCGCCCTGGATACGCAACACGATTTTCCTGGCGCTGTTCGTAGGGCTCAGCGCGGTGGTTCCTTATGTCATCTATCGCGAATTGGGCGGCCAATGGCCCACGCTCGACGGCCGGCTGCTGACGCCCGCCTTCGGCGCGGCCTGCGTGGCCCTGCTCCTGGTGTATTTCGTGAGCGATGGTCTGCGGCTCTGGTTCGTCATCCGCGCGCTCGGCTACCGTTTGCCGGCGCGGCAGATGACGCCGCTGGTCTTCCTCAATGTCCTGATTACCAATCTCAGCCCGCTGGGTGCCGGCGGCGGCGTCGCCCAGATCTGGTATCTGCGCCGCCTGGGCATGCACACCGGCGCCGCCACCGCGGCCGCCACGCTGCGCACCCTGCTGGCCAGCCTGGGCATCTTCGTTCCCGCCCTGCTTCTGCTGTGGTTCTGGCCGACGCTCGCCGGGCGAGTGCTATCGCCGGGATGGTCGTTCGCCCTTGGCCTGCTGGCCGCGCTCTATCTGGGTGGCTTCGTCCTGGTTTATTGGCAGTTGCGCGGCCTGCTGAACCTGACCGGTAAGACCCTGGCCTGGCTGGCGCGGCGAGGCTGGCTGAGCCTGGAGCGCCAGCAGCGCTGGTATCGCATCTGCCGCCGCGAACTCGTCCGCTTCTCGGTGGCCTTGCGCTGCTTCGGTGGCAGCCGCGGCACCGATGTCTGGCTGGCGCTGATCAGCACGGTGGTCTTCCTCCTGGCCCTGTTCAGCGTGCCCGCGCTGCTGCTCTATGGCCTGGGCTACGCCGTTCCCTATGCCACCTCGCTAAGCCTGAGCGCGATTACCACGTTTGCAATGTATTTTGCCCCCACTCCCGGCGGCGCCGGTATCGCCGAGGGCCTGTTCGGCCTGTTGTTCGCGGGCTATGTCGCCACAGCCGATCTCCTGCTGCTGGTGCTCGGCTGGCGATTCCTGACCGTGCACCTGGGTATGCTGCTGGGCGTTCCCGTGCTGCTGCGCGTGTTGTGGCGCGGAGGCCCGCATGTCGCGTAACTCCCGGGGCTGGCAGTTGGCCTTCACGCTCAGCGTGCTGCTGGTGGCGGTGCTGGTGGGCTACAAGGTCTATCTCAATTTCTTCGAACGCGATTTCGCGGCCGTGCACGCCTACCAGGTGGCGCGCATCCAGTCGATCCTGAAAGACCGCGACCGCTTCCGGTTCGCGGTCGTCGGCAACATCAATAACTCGATCGGCATCTTCGAGCGCAAGATCGTGCCGGAACTCAACCGCAGCGGCGTGGATTTCGTGGTGTCGGCGGGCAACGCCGTCAACGGCAGCGGCGAGGACAAATACCGCGCGCTCTATCGCAGCCTGGGTCACCTGCGCCTGCCCTACCTGCTCACGTTTGGCGAGAACGAACACAGCCGCCTGGGAAGCTACCGCTTCTACGAACATTTCGGCCCCTATCTGTTTTCCTTCGATGCCGGCAACAGCCGCTTCCTGTTTCTGGATAGCGCGGGGCTGACCCACGCCAGTTGGCAGCTGGGCTGGCTCGAACAGCAACTCCAGGCCGCGCCGTTGCCGGAACATACCTTCGTGTTCAGCGGCCACCCCCTCAAGCCGGTCGATTTGAGCGGCGTCCTGGAATTCGACGATAGCTATCTGATGGAACCGGTGATGCGCGAGGCGGCCGCCGGCATCATCGAGCGCGGCAACGTCGACGCGGTGTTCTCGGCCAACCTGCCGCTCTATGCGCAGCAACGGCACCACAACACCGATTACGTGCTCACGGGCGGCGCGGGAGGGCTGGTGCTCAACAACGAGCGCAGCTACTACCACTACGTCATCATCGACGTTCAGGGCGATCGCGTCACCATCACGCCCATGCCGCTGGAGATCGGCCAGCATCCCTTCTGGCGCACGGTGGAAAGCCTGTGGCTGTTCGTGCACTCGCTGTTCTATGTCGGCTATCTCAACTTCATCCTGCTGATGGCCGTGCTGGTGGCGATCTCGCTCTGGCTGCGCGGCCTGCTGTTCGTCGAGCGCGATTATTATCCCGACTTCGACCTGGACGCCACGCCGTTTGCCCAGCGCCGCCTGCGGATAGCGCACTTTACCAACAACTACCTGCCCTTCATCGGCGGCGTGCCGATTTCGATCGACCGCCTGCGTCGCGGCCTGCGGCAGCGCGGCGACGATGTGCTGATCGTGGCGCCCTCATACATCGGCCCCGCCGCCAGCGAACCCGAGGTGTTGCGCGTGCCCACCCTGCGGCCGATGGGCGAGAACCAGGAGTTCAGGCTGGCCAATATTTTTTCGCCGCGCCTGTATCGCGGGGTGCTGGCCTACCGGCCCGAGGTAATCCACGTGCACCACCCTTTCTGGCTGGGCAGCGTGGGGCTGTTCCTGGGGCGCCGTCTCAAAGTGCCGGTGGTCTTCACTTATCACACCCGGCTCGAGCATTATGCGCACAACGTGCGCCTTCCCGGGCCGCTGTTCCGCAACCTGATTTCGCACGCCCTGGTGCGGCGCTTCGCCAATCGCTGCGATGCCGTCGTGGTACCCACCGACAGCGCGGAAGAATATCTGCGCCTGATCGGCGTCAAGCGCCCGCTGTACGTCCAGCCCACCGGCATCGACGTCGCGCGGTTCGACACGGCGCCGCAAGCCCGAATCGACGCCTTGCGATCCAGCCTGGGACTGGCGGGCAAGCGGGTGCTGATTACCGTTTCGCGCCTGAGCCGCGAAAAAAACCTCGAGTTCATGCTCGAAGCCCTTGCCCCTTTGTTGCGTTCGCATCCCGACTGGCGGCTGCTGCTGGTGGGCGACGGGCCGCAAAAAGCGGATCTGCGCGCCCGCGTCCAGACCCTCGGCCTGGGGCGGAACGTCGTGTTCACCGGCGGCGTGCCGCCCGAGCAATTGCCGCTGTACTACCGTTGCGCCGAGCTGTTCGTCTTCGCCTCGCGTTCCGAAACCCAGGGCATGGTGATCCTGGAAGCCATGGCGGCCGGCCTGCCCGTGGTCGTCGTGCGCTCCAGCGGCATCGACGACACCGTACGCAACGGCGAGAACGGCTTCAAGACCCCGCTCAACCGCGAACTCTGGCGCCGCCGCGTCGATAGGGTCATGGGCGACGAAGCCTTGCGGCGCCGCCTTGCCGAAGCGGCCGCACTTTTTGCGCGCGACCATAGCCTGGAGGCCTTCGGCGACGCCCTGCACCAGGTTTATGCGGAGGTCTTGGCCAGCCGTGGCGGCACGTCTTTGCCAGCGGTGGACAAGGCTTGCCAGTAACGGCTATCGCGGCGCCGGCCAAGGGCCTAGATTAGCAGTCGTCGCGGCCAGCCATGGCCGCCGCCTTCAACCGATTGCAGGAGGGTCTTTCCATGAGCCTGACACCCGAGGCCATCGCCGCCCTGGTGCGCCCCGACAGCGTGCACCGGCGCCTCTACACCGATCCCGACATCTTCGCCCTCGAGATGCAGCGCATCTACGGCCAGGCCTGGATTTACGTGGGTCACGACAGCCAGGTGCCCAACCCCGGCGATTATCACACCACTCGTATCGGCGACCAGGACGTAATCATGGTCCGCGACACCAATGGCGAGATCCGCGTCGTGTACAACCGTTGCCCCCACAAGGGCGCGCAACTGGTGGCCGCCGGCAGCGGCAATACCGGCAAGTTCTTCCGCTGCCCCTACCACGCGTGGAGCTTCAAGCTCGACGGCTCGCACCTGGCGGCGCCGCTGCGCAAAGGGCTGATCGACACCAACTACGACCCCAAGCATCCCGATTTCTCCATGCGCCCGCTGGCTCGCGTCGACAGCTATCGCGGCTTCGTGTTCGCCAATCAGTCGCCCGAGGGCGAAGATCTCCTGTCGTTCCTGGGCGGCGTCACCACATCCATCGACAACCTCTGTGACCGCTCGCCGGTGGGCGAGATCGAAGTGGTGGGCGGCGTGTTCCAGGTGATGCAGCAATCCAACTGGAAGGTGTTCTACGAGAACCTGCACGACACCATGCACGCGCCCGTCACGCACGAGTCTTCCTTCATGGCGGCGCGCGACAAGGCGGCTGAACAAGGCGAGATGCCGTTTGAGCTGCTGATCATGGACGGCAACGGCGCACCCTGGGAGTTCTGGGAAGCGCTGGAGCTCGTGGCCTACCCCAATGGCCACGGCTATATGGAGGCGATCTTCGATCCCGCCGCCGCCACCCGCGATCCCGTCTCGCGCGCCCACTTCGAGAGCCTGTCCAAGGTGCATGGCGAAGACAAGGCCCGCGAGATCCTGGGCATGAACCGCCACAACACCATCATCTACGGCAGCGGCTCGCCGCACACCGTGTTCCAGCAGTTCCGCGTGATCCGTCCGGTGTCGGTCGACCGCACGATGATCGAGATCCAGACTTTCCGCCTCAAGGGCGCGCCGGCCGAGGTCTTCGATCGGGCGATCACCTATACCAACATCATCAACTCGCCGTCGTCCAACGTCATGCCCGACGACATCGAGCTGTACCGCCGTTGCCAACAGGGCAATGCCACCAATGGCGGTGATTGGGTCAGCCACCATCGCTACGTCGGCACCGACAAAACCACCGAGGCCGGCATGGTGTCCACCAACGGCACCAGCGAACTCCCCATGCGCAACCAGTTTGCCGCCTGGAAAAAGTTCATGCTGCAAACCCCCGCCCAGGAGAACCGCCATGTTGCTTGATCGCACGTTCGACGTGTCCACGGTGCCGGTGGCCGGCGCCAGCCTGCCCGCCGAAGCGCTGCAGTCGGTGCAGCAGTTCCTGTTCCACGAGGCCCGCCTGCTCGACGAACGCCGCTTCGACGAATGGAATCAATTATGGGCCGAAGATGGGCGCTACTGGGTACCGCGCCGGCACGACCAGGAGAATCCCTTCGATCACGTCTCGCTGTTCTGGGAAGACGCCATGCTGCGCGATGTACGCGTGCGGCGCCTCAACCACGAGCACAACTGGTCGCAGCAGCCGCCCACGCGGGCGTCGCGCCTGGTCGGCAACGTCATGGTCGACGGAGTGGACGCCGCCGGCCATCTGATCGTACGCTCCAGCCTGCAAATGACGGAATGGCGTCTTGAACAGCGGCAGTTCGGCGCCACGGTGTTCCACAAGCTGGCCGCCACCGATGACGGCGGCTGGAAGATCGTGCTCAAGCGCGTCAACCTCGTCAACTGCGATGGCGTGTTCGGCATCCTCGAGGTGTTCTTTTGAGCGCGCCGCCGGTTCTCCTGGCGCTGCACTATCAGAACGATGTGCTGCACCCCGACGGCAAGATCCGCGTCGGCCTGGGCGACGGCGATCAGCACCGCGCGGCGCTGATCGCCTCGGCGGGCCGGTTGCTGGCGGGGGCGCGCGAGCGCGAATGGCCCATCATTCACGTGCGCATCGCCTTTCGCCCGGATTATGCCGACATGCCCGACAACATGCCGATCTTCCGCAAAACGCGCGAGATCGGCGCGGTGCCGGAAGGCGGCTGGGGTAGCGAGTTCTTCGCCGAGCTGGCGCCGCTGGATTCGCCGCGCGAGTTCGTGGTGCGGCACACCGCCATCAGCAGCTTCTACGGCACACCGCTGATGCAGCTGCTGATCATGCTCCAGGCGCGCGAGGTGGTGGTGGCGGGCGTGGCCACCCATTCGGTGGTGGAAAGCACGGTGCGGGATGCCGCCGACCGCGGCTACGTGGTGCACGTGGCCGCGGATGCCTGCGCCGCCGCCGACCGCCAGGCGCACCAGGCCGCCCTCAACAGCATGGCCTTGATCGCCAACGTCAGCCAGGTGGATGCCATCCTGGCCTCGGGAGCTGCGTCATGAATACGTCCACGTCCACCGGCGGCGGCCCCGCCTTGCAGACCCCGCCGCTCACGCGGCTGCCGGGCAAAGTGGCCATCGTGACCGGGGCCACGCAAGGCCTGGGCGCCGACATTGCCCGCACCCTGGCCGCCGCCGGCGCCCACGTTACCCTGGTGGGCCGCGGACGCGAGGCTGGCTCGGCGGTCGCGACCGAGATCGGCGGCAGCGCCCGCTTCATCGAAACCGACATTACCGACGATGCCGCCATCGACCACTGCATCGCCGAGGTGCTGGCGGCGCATGGCCGCATCGATCTGCTGGTGAACAACGCCTGCAGCTACGACGACCAGGGCCTGGCGTCCAGCCGCGAGCAGTGGCACCGCACGCTCGGCGTCAATCTGGTGTCGGCGGCGATCTTCACGCAGAAGGCCACCGCCCATATGCCGGCGGGCGGCGTGGTGGTGAATCTCGGCAGCACCGGCGGCAAGTTCGGGGCCGGGGGGCGCGCCATTTACCCGGCTTCCAAGGCGGCGATGCTGCAGATCACCAAGAATTTCGCGGTCGATCTGGCGCCCAAGGGCATCCGGGTGGTGGCGGTGTCGCCGGCCTGGACGTGGTCGCCGTCGGTGGACTCCATGAGTGGCGGTTCGATGGAGCAAGCCGACCGTGTGGGCGCGCACTTCCATCCGTTGGGCCGCGTGGGACGCGGCGAGGAAATCGGCCGCGTGGTGGCGTTCCTGGCCAGCCCCGAGGCGTCGTGGATCACCGGTATCGATGTGCCGGTGGACGGCGGGTTCTCCATCCTCGGGCCGGACCAGGGGATCTCGCCGCGCAATTGGTTCGCGCGACTGACGACGTCCGACGGGGCTTGAGGGCTTGGGGCACGTGTGAAGAACCGGGATCGTCGTGATTCGAGTTCTTGGGGCGTGCTTTAAGTACTTGGGCCACCGTGATTTTAGTGCTTGGGCGCATGCGTTAAACACGTGAAGCGCCGTGTTTGAGTTCTTGAGACGCCGCGCGGTGGCCGGGGCGGGGGCATTCGGCGAGCGCCGTGGACGGTGTCGCGGGGCGGGGGAAGTCGGCGGACACTGTTTGAGCGCCGGCCCGCGGGGCCGGGGCGAGTTTGTCCGCCGCCCGCCCCGTGGCGCCGGCCGCGGGAAGGCTGGCCAAGGGCCAGGCCGCTCGACGTGTCCCCCGCCCCGCCTGGGGGCGCCCGGGGCGACTCAAGAACTCAAAAAACGCCGCCTGGCATTTAATCCGATCAACCTCGCCGTGAGGCAACGAAACTTGCACTCAGACGCGCCGTCAATCCGCCCGGATCTCCAGCCGCGTCACCAACTCCTTCCACTGCTCCGCCTCCTTCGCCAACCCCGCCCGCAAGGTTTCGGCATCCTCGAAACTGGGCACCATGCCCAGCTTGCGATAGCTCTCCTGCAACGCCGAATCCGCCATGGCTTCCTTCGTCCACTTGGCCAAATCCGCCACGATGGGCTCGGGCGTGCCCGCCTTCACCGTAAACGACCACCAATTGGGCGGAATTGCCTCCATCAACTGCGGATAGCCCGCCTCGGTCACGGTCGGCACATCGGGCAGCACCGTGAGGCGCTCGGCGCTCACCACCGCCAACGGCCGCACTCGGCCCGAGGCGATCACGGACTGCAGCGTGGCATATGCCACCACCGCCAGTTGCACCTCGCCGCTACCCACAGCCGTCGCCATCGCCACCCTGCCCTTATACGGAATGTGCATACCTTTCAGCCCCAGCGTATGCAACAGGGACTCGGCCGCAATATGCGGCGGCGTGCCCACGCTGGGCGAACTGAAGTCAAAGGTATTGCCTTTGCGGCCATACTCCACCATCTCGGCCAGCGAATGAATGGGCAGGTCGGCATTCACGCCCACGATCAGCGGCACGGTCACGAGCTTGGCCACGGGCGTGAGCTCCTTCAGAGGCTCGATTTTGTGGCTCTCGTAGACCAGTTGATTGATCAGTATATTGTTGGTGGCCGCCACCAATACGTTGTAGCCGTCGGCGGGCTGGCGCAAAACGTACTGCGTACCGATCAGGCCGCCCGCCCCCGGGCGGTTGTCCACAATGAAATGATGGCCGGTGCGCTCGCTGATCGCGGCGGTGGCCATGCGCGGCACGATGTCGGCGCTGCCCGCGCCATAGGGCACCACCACCTGGATCGGCCGATCGGGATAGGAAGCCGCCAACGCACCGCCCGTCAACAAAGAAGCGACCATCAAGCCGGCACAGACCCGGCCCAGGGGCAAAGCCCGTGCGCAATGAAACAGGATACTCATGTGACAACTCCTCGAAAAAGCCGGTGGCTGGCGACACGCCGCCTCCGGTGGTGGCTGATAAGCGTGGGGCCTCTCGCGACGACCCCGGCCGCTCCCCTACTCCCTGGCTCCCGCCCTCGCCCCGAACGCGGACGCTTCTCCGGCGGAGGAAGTCGCGCAGCGCGCGGAGGCAGTTCAGTGAGCGCTCAGAACTTCGGAAATATCTGCCGATCCGCCAGCCAGCGCGACATCGCCATGCGCTCGGCCCGGCGGGCATTCTTGAAACCCTCGCGATTTTCTTTATTGGGCCAAACGTGGGCGCTGGTCACCGCCATGCGAGTCAGGATTTCCTCCTTCGTCACGTTGAACACCATCATGTCGCGCGCCAGGGCAAGCGGCCCCTGGTAATGCGTGCGGATCGCCGCTTCCATCTCGGGCGCGGTATCGAAGTCGTTGAAGAAGTGATAAGCCACCGCCAGCCGCGGATCCACCATCTCGAACACCTTGCCGGCCTCGACCGGATCGGAATGCGCGATGCTGCCGATACCGATGGCCGAGCGCTCGTCGTAGCCCGAGCGCGACATGAGCTGATCTTTGGTATTGAACGTCTCGTGCACGACCACGTCGGCGTTCTTCGCGTTCTCCACGAAAAAATAGCTTGGCGTGGTATCGCCCGAATACACGAACGACAAACCGTTCCAATCCAGCCGCAAACTCACCGCGCCGTCGTAGATATGGACCGCCGGGAAGCTGGTGACCTTTACGCCGTTGCGGTCGTAGACCACGTGTACCTTCGAATAATCGAACTCATGCACATTGACTTCCGCGCCCACCGCCGGCAACAACCCGACCCGGGTATCGGTATCCCAGGCATACGACTCCATCTGCTTGGTCACGAAGTGCTTCATGCCGTATTTTTCGAGCGGTCCCGACGGGCCATGGACCTCCAGCGGCTTCGTGCGTCCGCCGGTCCAGCTGCCGATCCAGATTTGCGCAAAATCGCCGACGTGATCGGTATGCAGGTGGGTGGCAAAATAGGCTGTCATCTGCTGATACGGGATCTCCAGCGCGCCGAAGTTGGTTTGCGTGCCATAGCCGAAATCGAACTGGAACTTGTCGCCATTGCCGAGCTCCACCAGCCAGCCGGCGTTGGCTTGCGCCGGGCGCAGAAACGGCCGGCCGGTCCCGAGGGCGGTGATTCGCATCTCGTCCTTGCCCAGCACCTCGGTATTGGGAAAGAATTGATCGCGTCGCGATTGCATGGAACTCTCCTGTGAGCGGTCGATGCCGGCAGTGTAGGAACTCGGGCCTGCCTTTTGCATTGGCGTTTCCGCAAACAGGGTTATCAAAACGGGTAACCCCAAATGCTTTCTTCTTCTCCTTCCGGCCCGCCCCCGCCCGCCAGTCCCACGTCGGGGGATCGTCTGCAATGGCACACGGCCAGCCGCATCCGCCTACGCCAACTGATGCTGGTCGATGCCCTGGGCGATGTGAGCAACCTGCGGCTGGCGGCCGACATGCTGCATACCACGATCCCGGCGGCCAGCCGGCTGCTACGCCAGTTGGAAGACGTCATCGGCGTCCCCTTGTTCGATCGCCAGCGCGACGGCCTGCATGCCAACATCCACGGCGACATCATGATCCGCTATGCCCGCAAGGTCTTGAACGATCTGGCCACCGTGCGTGCCGAGATCCAATCGGTGGCGCACGGCTTGTCGGGCACGTTGCGCATCGGCACCGTGCAATCCACCGCCAACCTGGTGCTGCCGCGCAGCGTGGCCGCGCTGGTGCGCGAGTATCCCTCGCTATCGGTCTCGATCCAGGAGGGCGAGATGCATATGCTCCAGGATGCCCTGCGCCGAGGCCAGATCGACCTCCTGATCGGCCGCGGCATCCAGCGCACCGGGCTCGACGACTTGTCCTATCAAATCATCGCGACCGAGTATTTTTCGGTCATCGCGGGCAGCCGGCACCCGCTGGCGCACGCGGTCGAAGTCCGGCCTTCCGAGGTGGTTGACGAGCAATGGATCCTGCCACCACGCCACATTGCCCTGCGCAACCTGATCGATAGCTTCTTCGTGCGCAAAACCGGCCGCGCACCGGGCCGGGTGATCGAATCGGTTTCGGTGACCACCAACCAGGCCCTGCTCGCCGAGCTGGGTTGCCTGGGCGTGCTGCCCACCAATACGGCGAGCCAGTATGAGCAAGCGGGAGCCTTGAGCGTGCTGCCCCTGGACTTGGGAGAGATCTCGGGCCCGCTGGCCATCATCACTCCCGCGGGAGACACCGCGCACCGCGGCGTGCGCGCCCTGATCGGCCATATCGAGCGGCTGGTGGAGCAGGATGGCGCGTGAGCGCGCGCCATCCCCGGTGGAGCGGCGCGTCCTTAGCTTGCCGCGGCGCCCGTGTGCCCCGCCGCCTTGAGTTGCTTGAGCATCGTGAGGGTGAGGAAATGCAAGCCGCCGGTGTCGGCGAACTTGCCGCTGACGTTGCCCGCCAGCCCGCCCTCGATCGCCAACTGGCTGCCCAGGTCGAGTTTCTTTTCGCCCGAACCCTCGCTGAAGTCGAGGTCATCGAGATCGACCCAGACGATATTGGGCCGCGTCGTCGATTCGAACACCAGGCGCCGATGGGTAAGGTCGGTGACCGTCTGCCAAATCGTCTGGGACACTTCCGGCTTGCCCGGTTCGGGCTGGCGGAAGGGCTGCGCCACGTTGCGCATGACGCTGAACAGCGCCGCGATGGCTTCGACCTTCGAGGCGGGCTGGGCCAGACGCTCTACGTAGTACGCCGCGCGGGCGAAGCGGTCCGACGCGAGAGTCGAGCCCGGCAGCGGCATACTGCCACCGAATCCCTCGATGCGTTTGAGCAACTCCAGTTGCTGGTCGTACGGCGGCGAATTGGTCATGACTTTGTAGTCGGGCGAATGATGAATCCGGATCTCGCCATCGATGTACTCGAAGATGGCTGAATCGCCGGAGGCATCGTCCAGCGCCAGGTGAATGGCGGGAACCTCGCCGCTGGCGGGATCGGTAAGCTGGAACACCTGTGTCCGGTGTTTCTCCACCCAAGCGACGGCGTCGGCCACGGTTGCGCAATTATCCAGGAAATATTGCAGCCAGATGCCCTGGCTGAGCACGGTGCGCGACGGATCGTACTCCCCATAGACGGACTCGGCGAGCCAGAGGATGTGTCCGGCGAGCCCGGCCTCATTGACCCCATCCACCGTCATCAAGTCCAGGGCGGTTACCACGACGCTGCCGTATTTTGCCGTCCACTTCAGGTCGCCATTGACACCATCGTCGCGCGCGATGCCGCGTGGCAGCTTCCAGAGGTTCGTGGCCAGGTCACGGTGATAATCCATATTCCGGCCGACCAGGACCGCTCCATTGGCGTTGGCCCAGACCACTCGAGTGCACATTCGGGTTCTCCTTTCATCATGGATGACAAACCTTCCCACAATAGCCTAGAACCCGCGGGTTGGTGATGACGTTGGCGCTCAGGCCCCGGGTCAGCCCGGGAATTGTCGCAGGCGCGCGATTTCCTTGCTCACCTCGCCATATCGGCGCAGTGCTTCCGGATCCTGGGCGGCGCGAGCCACCAGATCGGCCTGTTCGCGCATCAGACGCTGCAAGGTGGCGCTGCGCAAGGTGTCGTCCAGCTCGGCCCGCGGCTCCGGCAGATCGTCCATCAGCAGCAGATCGGAAGTGGCTTCTATCAGTTCGGACTCCAGCGGGCTGCCCGCCACCGCCTGCAACACCAGGCCGGTATGCGTCGCTGGCTGGCGGCGCAGCAGGTCGAGCAGATCGAGCACCAGGCCGTAGCCCAGGTCGCGGTCGAGGTTGCTCCAGGCTTCGGCCTCGACCTCCGTCACCAATTGCGGATGCGCCAGCAGCAGGCGCAGCAGGCGCGCCGGAACCGCCATCACGGGTGCCCGGCGGCCCCGGAAGCCTCCCACCCCGTCGTCGTCCTTGAAGCGCCCACCCCTGCCGCGCCAGGGCTCGCGCCCTTTGCCCCGCCCGCGGCCGCCGCCATAGTCGCCCCCGGCGACACCACCACGGCCGGGCTCGGGATACCACGGCTCGCCCGGCCCCGCGTCGAACTCATGGCCGTGAGGCTCGAAGGGGCCGCTCCAGGCCGGCGGGCCGTCGGGTTCGAACATCGGCTCGCCGGCCGGCCCGCCGGCAGCCCGGCCGCGGGCACCCGCGCCTGGCGTCGGCGCCGGCCGGCCCGCCTCGCGGCCGGCGTGCACCAAGGGGCCGCTGGGAACGTCTTGCAACTGCAGCAGGGGATCGAGTTCATCGGGTGTCAGCCTGACCTTCTGGGCCAGCTCGCGCACGATCTGCAGGCGCAGGCCGCCTCCCGGCATCGCCTGCAGCAGCGGCTGGGCCGCGCGAATGCAATGGGCACGGCCTTCGGCGTGCTGCAGGTCGTGCTCGCGCTCCCACTCGTCGAACAGCAATTGCGACAGCGGCATGGCGCCGCGCGCGGCCTCGCGGAACGCCTCGGCGCCGTGCTCACGCACGAAGGAATCAGGATCGTGCTCGGCCGGCAGAAAGAGGAAGCGAATGGAGATGTCGTCGCGCAGCAACGACAGGCAAGACTGCAGCGCCCGCCAGGCCGCCTTGCGGCCGGCCTTGTCGCCATCGAAACTGAACACGATCTGGTCGGTCGCGCGCAGCAGCTTCTGGATGTGCTGCGCGGTGGTGGCGGTGCCGAGGGTGGCCACGGCATTGCCGATGCCCATCTGGGCCAGCGCCACCACGTCCATATAGCCTTCCACCACCAGCACATGGCCATCCTGGCGTATGGCCTGGCGCGCTTCCCAGAGGCCATAGAGCTCGTGGCCCTTGGAGAAGACCGGGGTTTCCGGCGAGTTGAGGTACTTCGGCTCGCCAGGCGCGATCAGCCGCCCGCCGAAGCCCACCAGGTGCCCCCGCGCATTGCGGATGGGAAACATCACCCGCTGGCGGAAGCGATCGTAGCGGCGGCCGTCTTCCGATTCGATCACCAGCCCGCACTCCACCAGAAAGGCGGCGAAGCCGGGTTCGTCGTAGTCGGGAAACAGCGTGGCCAGGCCGCGCCGGTCGCCACCCGCCCACCCCAGGCCGTACTGCTTGGCAACCCGCCCCGACACTCCGCGCGCCTTGAGATACTCGATCGCGCCGGTGGCCGAACGCAGCTGCTTGCGATACCAGGCGTCCACCGCCTCCAGCACCTGGCTGTGGCGCGACTCGCGCTCCTTGCGCTCGGCGCGGGCCTGGCGCGCGGCGGCGCTGATCGGCCCGGCGGGTTCGGCGGGCACGACCATTCCCACCGTATCGGCGAGCTGGCGCACCGCTTCCGGGAAGCTGGCCCCCTGGTGCTCCATCAGGAAGCGGATGGCGGTGCCATGGGCGCCGCAGCCGAAGCAGTGGTAGAACTGCTTGGTGGGGCTGACCGTGAACGAGGGCGATTTTTCGTTGTGGAACGGGCACAGGCCCAGCAGGTTGGCACCCGCCTTGCGCAGCTGCACATAGCGGCCAACCACATCTGCCACATCCACCCGTTCGAGCAGGTCCTGGATGAACGACTCGGGGATCATGCGCGCCCGCTCCGCCAGCCGGTGGGTCTCAACCTTTGAGGCGGGCGGCCAGGGTCTTGGACACCTCGGCCATATCGGCCCGGCCCGCCAGGCGCGGCTTGACCAGCGCCATGGCCTTGCCCATGGCCGACGGGCCGCTGGCGCCCTGCGCCGCCAGTTCGGCCAGCGCCGCCTCGATTACCGCGGCGATCTCGGCGGGATCGGCTCCCCGCGGCAGGAACTCCTGCAGGACCTCGATTTCGGCGCGCTCTTGCGCCGCGGTGTCGGCACGCCCGGCCTGTTCGAAAGCCGCCGCCGATTCCCGGCGCTGCTTGACTTGCTTTTCGAGGATGGCCACGACCTCGGCGTCGCTCAACTCACGCCGTTCGTCGACTTCCTTCTGCTGGATCGCCGCCTGCGCCAGACGCAAGGTGCCCAGGCGGGCGGAGTCTTTGGCTCGCATGGCGACCTTGACGGCTTCGCCCAGGCGCAATTTGAGAGAGGTATCGCTCATGGTATATCCTGAAAATTAACGACTGCAGCCGCCGACGGCAATCCCGTGGGCGGCTGGAGCTCTGGCGGCGTTGCCCGGCCCGCTGGCGCGGGCGCCGGCCAACGGCGATCAGTACATGCGCGGAGGCAGCTGCTGGCTACGAATGCGCTTGTAGTGGCGCTTGACCGCGGCGGCAGCCTTGCGCTTGCGCTCGGCGGTGGGCTTTTCGTAGAACTCGCGTGCGCGCAGCTCGGTGAGAAGACCGGTTTTTTCGATGGTGCGCTTGAAGCGGCGCAGCGCGACTTCAAACGGCTCGTTTTCTTTCAGACGGACGGTGGGCATGCAGTAGCGCCTTCCTTGTGTAGTAATCGTAACGGTGAAATAGGGAAAACAGCGATTGAGCACACACGCCGATATCACCTCCCGGGGCGGGCGCGTACTCCTGGAATTTTCGGGCCGTACCGGCGTGGCGCCAGAACCCAAACACGCGGGCCAAAGCCACGACCAAACAGATACGACCGAACTAACGAATAGCCGTAAATAATAGCACGGATGTGCGATACTACCAACACCGTTTTCACCCGCTTTTTTGGTGCCAGATCCCCATGTCGCAGAACGAGTCCTCCCCCAATCAGTTCGATAAAAAGGCCCAGGCCTGGTCGGCCCGCTTCTCCGAGCCCATGTCCGACCTCGTCAAGCGCTACACCGCCTCGGTGGATTTCGACAAACGCCTGGCGGCCGTCGACATCCAGGGTTCGCTGGCCCATGCAGACATGCTGCACGCGGTGGGCATTCTGTCGGCCGACGACCTCGCCGCCATCCAGCGCGGCATGGCGCAGATCCTGACCGAGATCGAGGCCGGACGGTTCGAGTGGTCGCTCGATCTCGAAGACGTCCACCTCAACGTCGAAAAACGCCTGGTCGAGCTGGTGGGCGACGCCGGCAAGCGGCTGCACACCGGCCGCTCGCGCAACGACCAGGTGGCCACCGACATCCGCCTCTGGCTGCGCGGCGAGATCGATACCTCGCTGGACCTGCTGCGCCAGCTGCGGCACGCGCTGGCCGAGCTTGCGCTGCGCCATGCCGACACCATTCTGCCCGGCTTCACCCATCTGCAGGTGGCCCAGCCCGTCACCTTCGGCCATCATCTGCTGGCCTACGCCGAAATGTTCGGCCGCGACGCCGAACGCCTGGCCGACTGCCGCCGCCGCGTGAACCGCCTGCCACTGGGCGCGGCCGCCCTGGCCGGCACCTCGTTCCCGATCGACCGCGAGCGCGTGGCCCGCACCCTGGGCTTCGACGATGTCTGCCGCAACTCGCTGGACGCGGTGTCGGATCGCGACTTCGCCATCGAATTCTGCGCCGCCGCCGCGCTGGTGATGACCCATATTTCGCGGCTCTCGGAAGAGCTCGTGATCTGGATGAGCCCGCGCGTGGGCTTCATCGATCTCGCCGACCGCTTCTGCACCGGCAGCTCGATCATGCCGCAAAAAAAGAACCCCGACGTGCCCGAACTGGCGCGCGGCAAAACCGGCCGGGTCAATGGCCACCTGGTCGCCCTCCTCACCCTCATGAAGGGCCAGCCGCTGGCCTACAACAAAGACAACCAGGAAGACAAAGAAGGCCTGTTCGACACCGCCGACACCATGCGCGACACCCTGCGCATCTTCGTCGACATGATCGGCGGTATCCAGGTGCGGGCCGATGCCATGCGCGCCGCCGCCCTGCAGGGCTTCGCCACCGCCACCGACCTGGCCGATTACCTCGTCAAGCGCGGCCTGCCCTTCCGGGACGCCCACGAAGCGGTCGCGCATGCCGTCAAGGTGTGCGTGGATCGCGGCTGCGACCTCGCCGACCTCAGCACCGCCGAGCTGCAAGCCTTCCACCCGCAGATCGGCGACGACGTGCACCAGGTGCTCACTTTGGAAGGCTCGGTCAATGCCCGCGCCCATATCGGCGGCACGGCCCCCGCCCGCGTGCGCGAGGCGGCGCAGGCGGTTCTGGAAGCCACCCGGAGCTGAAAGGTTCGGCTGCCAACGGCCTCAATGCCCCCGTAGCCGAAGCTCGACCCGCTCCACGGCGATCTCCGGCTCGCTGACGCCCCGCGCCCGAGCGAGCCATCGCCTTCGAGCGCTAAGGTGACGGGCACATCGATATCCGCTTCGGGCAGTGCCTGTGTCAATTGTTCGACCATGGCGGCAAACTCGGCGAATGCCGGCACCTGGATCAGGGTCAAGGACAGTCCGGGAAAGGTCTGCGCCACCGCGTGCGGATTGATCTGGCGCGGCAAGGCCTTCGACATCGGCATAATCCCCTTTTCGGTTCCCGGATGGCCATCCTTTGGCGCCATGACCTTACAATGGTGCGGTCGAACCCGCCCGCGCCGCTCGGACGTACCGGCGGGCGAGAAGCCACACCACCCGCGCAAGCCGAAATCCCGCCTTGCCGCAAGCGACCAATCGTACTTACACGGAGACGCTTCCAT
Organism: Pigmentiphaga sp.; assembly: GCA_023228945.1. GTDB lineage: Bacteria > Pseudomonadota > Gammaproteobacteria > Burkholderiales > Burkholderiaceae_B > Verticiella. The sequence continues at coordinate 130,440 of JALOAI010000013.1, forward strand.
GAATTTTCTTCGCCCCATGCGCCACCTCATGCCAGCGCTAGCCCTGACAACGGCCTTCGCGACCCTGCCCGCCCAGGCCCAGGAATGGCCCACCCAGACCATTCGGCTGCTGGTCGGCTCGCCGCCCGGCGCACCGTCGGACATCGTCGCCCGCACCGTTGCGGAAAGCCTGGGCACTTCCCTGGGCCAGCCCGTGGTGGTCGAAAACCGCCCCGGCGCCGGCCTCAACCTGGCGGCGGGTGCCGTGGCCTCGGCCAAACCCGATGGCCACACTTTTCTCGTCACCTCCGATACGGTGATGACGGTCAACCCCCTGATCTATAGCAGCCTGAGTTTCGATGCCCGCAAGGATCTGGTTCCGGTTTCGGTGCTGGCCGGCTTTACCCAGATGATGATCTGCAACGCCGACCGCGGCATCAAAACACTGCCCGAGCTGCTCGAGCGCGCCAAAAAAGACAACCTCACCTACGCCTCGGGCGGTTCGGGCGTGCCCGGCCATCTCGCCGCGGAAATGTTCCTGGCCGAATCCGGCGTCGAAATGACCCACGTGCCCTATCGCGGTCCGGCCCCCGCCATTACCGACGTTGTCGGCGGCGTGGTCGATTGCGGCTTTCTCACCACGCCGCAGGTGCTGCCCCATGTCAAATCGGGCCGGGTGAACGCCCTGGCGGTGTCGTCGGCCAAGCGCTCGGGCCTGGCCCCCGACGTGCCGCCCGCCGCCGAAGTCGGCGTGCCCAATATGGATGCCACGTTTTATCAGTTCCTGATGGCGCCCGCCGGTACCCCGGAAGCCATCCTCGACAAAATGCAGGCGGCGGCCGCGAAGGTCATGCACAGCGAGGACACCCGTAAGCGCCTCGCCAACCTCGACGTCGACGCCATGGGCACGACCCGGCAGGAAGCCATCGACCTCCTGGCCAAGACCGGGCCCCGCTGGGCCGAAATCATCGAAAAGATCAACCTAAAGGTAGACTAAAACCCAGCGCCGTCCCCGCTGGTGCGGGAGCACGGCGCCTCGAGCGCGCGGGTGCCGGCCCTCCTCTTCGGCCGAGCCGCGCCCGCGCCGGTCACGGCGGACGAGCGGAGTACCGACTCCCCCTCATTGCACAGCGCGGCGGCGTCGCCACCACCAGCCCCTCCCCGCGGGCAACACGACAACGAAATGGCGAATGCGCACACCGCGACAGCCGTCTGTCATCAAAATGACATGAATTTGTCATAATCTCGTCTTCGTTTTGTCATCCGCCTGTCAGATGTGCGGTGGATGGCGTGTCCGGTTCTCCGGTGGCCGGCCTTGCCGCAAGGTGCAGGGCAGCCCCGCTTTACCCTTACACGGCACGCGGCGGCGAGGGTCCGCCGCAGCCTCGAGGCCGCTCCGGCGGTCGTGGCGCCGTCTTCAGGATCGTCATGTCCCGACCCCGACGTCTCACGCTTTGCCGTTTTTTGCCCTTGCTGCTGGCACTGGCCGCGCCATGGGCGCACGCTCTCAACATCACGGGGGCTGGAGCCTCGTTTCCCTTCCCCGTCTACGCCTTCTGGGCCCATGAGTACCGCGACGCGGCCGATCGCCTGGTCAACTATCAATCCATCGGCTCGGGCGGCGGCGTGGCGCAGATCACCCGCGGCACCGTGGATTTCGGCGCCACCGATGCGCCTCTCGACGGCGAGGAACTGGCCGAACGCGGTCTGGTGCAGTTTCCTTCCGTGCTGGGCGGCACCGTGCCGGTCGTCAATATTCCCGGCATCGCGCCGGGCGAGCTCAAGCTCACCGGCGCCGAGCTGGCCGACATCTTTCTCGGCAAGATCCGAAAATGGAACGATCCGGTGCTGGTGGCCCGCAACCCGGGGCTTGAACTGCCCGATGCCGAGATCCTCGTCGTCCACCGCTCCGATGGCTCCGGCACCACCTATGGCTGGACGCACTACCTGGCCCAGGTCTCGCCCGAATGGGCCAGCCAGGTGGGCGTGGGCAAGGCCGTGAAATGGCCCACCGGCCAGGGCGGCAAGGGCAACGAAGGCGTGGCCAACTATGTGCGCCAATTGCAGAACACCATTGGCTTCGTCGAATACGGCTTCGCGCGCCAGAGCGGCTTGTCCCATGTATCGCTGCAGAACCGTGAAGGCAACTTCGTGCAGCCCAACGCCGAGAGCTTCATGGCAGCGGCCGCCAACGCCGACTGGGAGGCCGTACCGGGCATGGGTGTGATGCTGACCAACCAGCCGGGCGCCGAGGCCTGGCCGCTGGCCGCCGCCACCTACATCCTGGTGCCCACGCGCCCGGATACGCCGGAGCGCGTGCGCGTGGTGTTCGATTTTTTCGACTGGGCCTTCCGGCACGGCGACGATACGGCGGAACGCCTGCATTACGTCGCCCTGCCCGATAACGTTGCCGACCTCGTACGCCAGAGCTGGACGCGGGACGTCCGGCCCCGCAACGGCCAATCCGCCTGGCCCTGATCCTTCCGGCACCGCCGGCGGCTTCGCTTTCTTTCGCCCGCTCTCCCCATGATCCATACCAATACCCTGCTGGATGCGGCCTTTCGCAACCTCACCCGCCTTTTCGCCTTCGCCGTGTTCAGCCTGCTGGCGGCCATCCTGGTGTCGCTGGTCTACGGCAGCCAGGACAGCCTGCGCGAGTTCGGGCTGGCCTTCCTCTGGACGGCCGATTGGGATCCGGTCAACGACCGCTACGGCGCCCTGATCCCGATCTACGGTACCTTGGTCACGTCGCTGCTCGCGCTGCTGATCGCCGTCCCGGTTTCGTTCGGCATCGCCTTGTTCCTTACCGAGCTGGCTCCCGCCTGGCTGCGCCGGCCGCTGGGCACCGCGATCGAAATGCTGGCCGCGATCCCCTCCATCATCTACGGCATGTGGGGGCTGTTCGTGTTTGTACCGCTGTTCCAGCGCACCCTGCAGCCTTGGCTGATCGACGTCCTGAGCTGGATCCCCGGCATCGGTTTCCTGTTCGAAGGGCCGCCCTTCGGCATCGGCATCTTCACCGCCGGATTGATCCTGGCGGTGATGATCGTGCCTTTCATTACCGCGGTCATGCGCGACGTGTTCGAACTCGTGCCGCCCATGCTCAAAGAATCGGCCTACGGCCTCGGCGCGACCACGTGGGAGGTATCGCGCAAGGTCGTGCTGCCCTATACGCGGGTGGGCGCGATGGGCGGCATCATGCTGGGGCTGGGCCGAGCCCTGGGCGAAACCATGGCGGTGACTTTCGTGATCGGCAACGCCTACCGGCTGTCACCGTCGCTGTTCGCCCCGGGCAACTCCATCGCCTCGGCACTGGCCAACGAGTTCAACGAGGCCTCGGGGCTACAGCTTTCGGCGCTGATCGAGCTCGGCTTGATCCTCTTTCTCATCACCACCATCGTGCTGGCGCTCTCCAAGTACATGCTGCTGCGCCTCTCCCGCCACGAAGGCGCCCGTACCTGATACCGCCGGATCCCGCCATGTCCACCATTTCGATGTCCAATCCGGTCTACCGCCGCCGCCGCCTGGTGAACCGGATCATGTTGACGCTTTCGGGCGCCGCGGTCGCCTTCGGCCTGTTCTGGCTGTTCTGGATCATCCTGACCCTGCTGGTCAAGGGTGCCGGTTCGTTCTCGCTGGCCTTGTTCACCGCCAGCACGCCGCCGCCGGGCTTGCCGGGCGGCCTGCTCAACGCCATCGTCGGCAGCGTGCTGATGTCGCTGGTGGGCGTACTGATCGGCACCCCGGTGGGCGTACTGGCCGGAACGTATCTGGCCGAGTACGGCTCGCGAGGCTGGCTGGCGCCCGCCACACGCTTCCTCAACGACGTACTGCTGTCAGCGCCCTCGATCGTGATCGGTCTGTTCGTCTACACCATGTATGTGGCCCAGGTAGGTCACTACTCGGGCTGGGCGGGCGCGGTGGCGTTGTCGATCATCGTGATCCCGGTGGTGGTGCGCACCACCGACAACATGCTGATGCTGGTGCCCAATAGCCTGCGCGAAGCCGCGGTGGCGCTGGGCTGCCCCAAATGGAAGATGATTTCCCTGGTGTGCTATCGCGCCGCCATGTCCGGCATCATCACCGGAGTGCTGCTGGCCGTGGCTCGCATCGCCGGCGAAACCGCGCCCCTGATGTTCACGGCATTGTCCAATCAATTTCTGAGTTTCGACATGAACCAGCCGCTGGCCAACCTGCCCATGGTGATTTTCCAGTACGCCGCCAGCCCCTTCCAGGACTGGCAGACGCTGGCCTGGGCCGGCGCGGCCCTGATCACCCTGCTGGTGCTGGGCATCAACATCCTGGCTCGCTCGTTGTTCCGCAAATGAATTCCCTCCAAGGCACCACCATGTCCCAACCGACCGCGCGTACCAAGCTCGAAGTCAAGAACCTCAACTTCTATTACGGCCAGTACCACGCCCTGCGCAACGTCAGCTTGCAGATCCGGGAGAACCGGGTCACGGCGTTCATCGGCCCGTCGGGCTGCGGCAAGTCCACCCTGCTGCGCACCTTCAACCGGATGTTCGAGCTCTACCCGGGCCAGCGCGCCGAAGGCCAGATCCTGCTCGACGGCGAAGACCTGCTCACCTCCAAGCAGGATATTTCGCTGATTCGCGCACAAGTGGGCATGGTGTTCCAGAAGCCCACGCCCTTTCCGATGAGCATCTACGACAACATCGCCTTCGGCGTGCGCCTGTTCGAAAAGCTCAATACCGTGGATATGGACGAGCGGGTGGAGTGGGCGCTGACCAAGGCCGCGCTGTGGAACGAGGTGAAGGACAAACTGCACCAGAACGGCAACAGCCTCTCGGGCGGCCAGCAGCAGCGCCTGTGCATTGCCCGCGGCATCGCCATCAAGCCGCAGGTGCTGCTGCTCGACGAACCCTGCTCGGCGCTCGATCCGATTTCCACTGCCAAGGTGGAAGAACTCATCGCCGAGCTGAAGGCCGACTACACCGTGGTGATCGTGACCCACAATATGCAGCAGGCCGCGCGCTGCTCCGACTACACCGCGTACATGTACCTTGGAGAGCTGATCGAGTACGGCGAGACGGACCAGATCTTCGTCAAGCCGCGCAAGCAGGCCACCGAAGACTACATCACCGGCCGTTTCGGCTGATTCCGGCGCCCGGCACGGCCCGGGCCAGCGGGGCTTGCGGGACGATGGCCATGAAGGCGTCGCTCCCGCGGGCGTCAGGCGGGCGCGCGCCAAAGGCGGCCGAGCCAATCGAAGATCACCGCATTGGATAGCGGGAGGTTGCCCAACTGGCAGTGCATGTCGCTGCCCAGGCTGGCGAAGCGGTGAACGGTGACCGGCCCGCCCGCCTGGTCCGCGAACTGTTGCAACTGGCGCTCGGTTTCACCCCCCTCGCCCGTGCCGGCCAGGGCCAGCGTGGGGCATTGGATGTCGGCCAGCATGCTGACCGCGCTGAACTCGCGTATGCGCTCGAACCATCCCGAGAACGTGCGAACGCCGAAGCGCCGGCATGAGGCCTTGAACATCAGCTTGTTGAGGCGGGGAAAGACTTCGTCGGGAATGTGCGGCAGGTCGTCGAGGCTGAAGTCGTCATCATCGGGATTATGGCCGCCCACGAAAGCCGACATATAGGCATGTAGATCGACGATGGGCGAATTGGCGATCAGGGCACGGATGCGATCGTCGTGGGCCGCGCCGCGCAGGGCGAAGTAACCGCCGAAGCTGATGCCATACAGCGCCAGCCGCTGCGGATCGACGCCGGAACGGGCGAGTACGGCATCGACCATGGCGCGGATCGGCACTTCGTAGTCGGGCCGGAACACCAGGTCGGGGTGGTCGCGCAGGGCGCCCACCTGGCCAGGTCCTTCGGCCACCGCAACATTGAAGCCACGCTCCAGGGCCGCCCGCGCCGTTTGGAAGTACAGCTCTTCTCCGGTGCCGTCGAAGCCGGTGATCGTGAGGACCGTGGGCCGCGGAACGGCGGGGTCGGCGCCAGCGGGCCGCAGGAAATATCCGGGCAGCTCCAGGCCGTCGCATGGATACGGCATGGGTTCGAACGGGGTTTGGAAGTGTGCGGCGGCACGCCGGAACGACGCCCGGCTGGCCAGGCCCCATTCACGCTGCTGGGGCTCGAAGGGATCGGCGAAATATTCGGCGCAGCGCCAATACATGCTGGCGCGCAAGGCGTGATCGCGGGCCGAGATCGGGAACTCCGGGTCGGCGGCCGCGCCCAGGGCGTCCACTTCGGTGGCGAGCGACACAAAGGCCGCGGGCCATTGCGCCGGGTCGTCGCCCGAGATCGCGGCGCGGGCCGCGAAGACTTCGCCGGGCGTGCCGCCGCCGTAATTGCCGGCGCCGAGCAGGCGCATCAACTGGAAATCGTATTCGCCACTGGCAAAACCCTGGATGCGCGTGGCGGTGCGTTCAACGGTATCGGCCATGGCTGGCCTCCTTGGAGCGTTGGCGAAACGACGGGGGCGGGCCCAACATTCTTCATCGTACCGCACGATGATCTCTCCCCGCCATGGGTGGTTTCTTCGACGATCACATCCCGCCCATGATGTGCTCGCGGCGGATCGGTTATCGTAGCGCCCCATGCCATCCCTTTCTTCTTCCCCGACACGTCCGAGCCGCTGGCGCCTGTTCGCCTGCATGCTCTACGAGGGCGTCCTGCTGTTCGGTGTGGTGTTCCTGGCCGACTATCTCTTCGATACACTCACCCAGAGCACGCACGCCCTGATGTGGCGCCATCTGCGCCAGGTATGGCTGTTCGTGGCGATCGGCGCCTACTTCGTGATCAGTTGGCGCTATGGCCAGACCTTGCCCATGAAAACCTGGCACCTCAGGCTCCAGGATGCACAAGGCCGGATTCCGGGCGTGGGGCTTCGCCTGGCGCGCTATGCGCTCGCCTGGATCCCGGTACTGGCCGCCGCCGGCGTGGTTTGGCTGCTGCACCGCGGCACGGGGCTTCCCGCCATCAATCTGCTGATCGTGTTCACGCCGTTTGCCGGGTTCGTCTGGTCGTGGTTCGATCGCGACGGGCTCTTTCTCCACGATCGCCTGCTGGGCACGCGTATCGTCAGCGCGCGCTAGGGGCCCGCTTCTGCCTCCCGCGGCGCCACGGCCATGCCTGCGGGGTCTTGCAGTTCGCGGCTTGCTGGGCAATGATGACGGCTGGACAGCCGGACCTCTTGCCGATGAACCCTCCCAACCAATATCCCGGCCTATACCAGCAATTCCGGTGGCTGGTTCCGGCGCGGTTCTCCATCTCCAACGCTTGCTGCGAACGTTGGGCGGGCAACTCGGCGGATGCGCGGCGCATCGCCCTGTTTCTCGACGCGGGGGCCGCTGGCCGCGAGATCTGGACTTTCGAACGGCTGCAAGAAACCACCAACCGATTGGCCCACGCCTTGCGCCGCATGGGCGTGCGCCCGGGCGATCGCCTGGCGGTGATCCTGCCGCCGCGCGGTGAGTTCCTGGCCGGCCTCTTCGCCGCCTGGACGGTCGGCGCGATCTGCGTGCCCTTGCCGCCGGGACTCGACCCCTACACGCTGGAACGCTGCCTGCGCGACAGCGCGGCCCGCGTGGTGCTGGTCGACGCCGACAGCCATGCCAAACTCCTGCCGGGCTTGCATCGCTGTACCGCCCTGCAGCAGATCATCGGCCTGGATGTCAGCGACGAACGCGTGGTGCCCTGGCGTGGCCTGCTGGCTCGGCAACCGGCGGCGGCGCCGGTGCCGCCCGACGCCGCGCCCGACATCGCCTTGCTGTTCTACGATACGCTGCCCGGCTCGCCGCCCCGCGGCCTGACCCACGCCCACGCGGCCCTCATCGGCGCCCTGCCCGGCTTCGTCGCCTCCCACGATTGGTTTCCACAACAGAGCGGCAGCTATTGGGTCGGCCTCGAATGGGCCAGCGCCGCCGGCTTGCTGGGCGGTGTTCTGCCCTGTCTGTATTTTGGCCGGCCGCTGGTGGCCAGCCGCGGCCTGCCGATGGCCGAGGCCGGCCACCGCTTACTGCGCCAGCACGGCGTCAGCCACGCCCTGGTGTCGCCGTGGTTGCTGCAGCAATTGCGTCGCCACCCCGAAGCCGCCCGCACCGGCGCTCCGCCGCTGCTGCGGCAATTGGCCAGCACCGGCCAGCGTCTGACGCCGGGGCTAAGCCATTGGGTACAAAAACAATGGGGCGTCACCCTCAACGATCGCTACGGCACCGCCGAAGCGCCGATCGTGGCCGGTCATAGCGCCAGCCGCTGGCCCTCGCCCGCCGGCAGCCTGGGCCTCCCTTATCCCGGCCACCGCATGGCGATCCTCGACTCCCACGGCCAGCCGCTGCCAGCGGGGCGGATCGGCGACATCGCGATCGCCTATACCGACATTCATCAGGATCCCGATCCCGCGCTGTGGCGGGGAGCCTGGCCCGGCCTCGATGGCCAGGACGACGCCTGGTGGCGCACCGGCGATCTCGGCCACCTCGACGCCGAAGGCCATTTCTGGCTGCACGGCCAGGCCGCCCACCTGCTGCCAGTGGGCGGCGAGGTCGTCGATCCCGAGATCCTCGAAGCGGCCATGCTCGAACACCCCGAGGTGCTCGACGCCGGCGTGGTGGCGCTGGGCGACGGTCCCGACCACCAGCGTTTCAAAGCCTGGATCGTAGCGCCCGGCACCGACGATCCACGCACCCTGCAACCCGCGCTCGAAGCCTTGCGACAAGCCATGTGGCCGCCCGCCGCCGCCAGCGTGCCTTGGGTCATCGAACTCACCGACCACCTACCGCGCCAGCCCAGCGGCCGGCTACAGCGCGCCGCCCTGCGCTCGCGCGACCGCAGCCGGCGCCGGCGCAGCCGCAAGGCGGCCTGAGGGCTTCTTTAAGCGTGGGGGCGTTTTTTGCCGCCGGGCCGCTCCCAAGGCAAAAAAGCCCCCTCGGGGGGCAGCGCCGCCGCTTCAGCGGCAAGCGTGGGGGCGTTTTTTTGCCGCCGGGCCGCTCCCAAGGCAAAAAGCCCCCTCGGGGGGCAGCGCCGCCGCTTCAGCGGCAAGCGTGGGGGCGTCGTCCAGCACCCGCCGGGGCGACGCTACAATCAGGGGCAACGAGGAAACCACACCATGGCCATTTATCAGCTCGGCGATCGTACGCCGCAAATCGACCTGCAAGCCTACGTCTGTCCGGGCGCCACCCTGATCGGCGACGTTCGCCTGGCCGCGTACGCCAGCGTCTGGCCGGGCGCGGTGCTGCGCGGGGACAACGAACCCATCATCATCGGTCTCGGCAGCAACGTACAAGACGGCAGCGTGCTGCACACCGACCCGGGCAGTCCCATCGTCATCGCCGAGGGCGTAACGGTGGGCCACCAAGTGATGCTGCATGGCTGCGAGATCGGCGAAGGCAGCCTCATCGGCATGCAGGCCATCATCCTCAACGGCGCCCGGATCGGCCGCAATTGCCTGATCGGCGCCGGCGCCCTGATCGGCGAAGGCAAGGAAATCCCCGATGGTTCGCTGGTGATCGGCCGCCCCGGCAAAGTCACCCGCACGCTCACCGAAGCCGAACTCGAGCATATCCGCGCCGGCAACCAGCATTACCGCGACCGCGGCGCCGAGTACCGCCGCCTGCTCCGGCGCATCGACTGACCCGTTCGCCGTCATGTCCGACTTTCTCCGCAAATACCTGTTCGCCGATCGTACGGTACGCGCCCAGACCGTGGATCTCACCACCGCCTGGCAGCAGATCCTGGCCAACCACGACTACCCCGAGCCCATCGTGCGGCTGCTCGGCGATCTCGTGGCCGCCAGCGTACTGCTATCGGCCAATCTCAAATTCGATGGCACCCTGGCGCTGCAACTGCAGGGCGACGGCGGCATTCCCCTCATCGTCGTCGAATGCCGCGCCAACCTGGATGTGCGCGCCACCGTCAAGGTCGCCGAAGGCGCAATCCTCCCGCCCCAGGGCGACTTGCAAAGCCTGATGAATCCAGGCGGCCGCGGCCGTTTCAGCGTCGTCCTCGATCCCCCCAAGCGCGGCGGCACGGCCCAGCCCTACCAGGGCGTGGTGCCGATGGTGGGCGATACCGTATCGCAGGTGCTCGAGCACTACATGGCCACGTCGGAACAATTGCAGACCCGGCTCTGGCTGGGCGCCAACGCCAGCCGCTGTGCGGGCCTGCTGCTGCAGCGCCTGCCCGATATCGGGGGCCACGTGTCAGGGCAAACCGAGCCCAGTTGGGAACGGGCGCTGCAATTGGCCAATACCCTGGACGAAGCCGAGTTGCTCGAGATCTCGTCCGACACCCTGATGCACCGCCTGTTCTGGCAAGAAGACCTCCTCGCCTTCGAACCGCAAGCGGTGCGCTTCCGCTGCCCCTGCAGCCGCGAGAAAGTCGGCAACATGCTGCGTCTGCTGGGCCAGACCGAGGTCGACGACATCCTCGACGAACAGGGCCAGGTCACGGTCAATTGCGACTACTGTACCCGCCGCTACGTGTTCGACCGCGTCGATTGCGCCGAGGTCTTCGCCAGCGATCAGCCCAACGCGCTGCAGCACCGCAGCGGCGAGCGGCATTAACGTTCGCTTCCATGGCGCCGGCGCCATGGTCGGCCCGCCTGAATGCCCGCGCCGATGCCCGGCATCCGCGTCGTTCCCTGCGTACAAGCCGTTATCGACGCCATCCGGCCAGACCGGCAAACTGGTCTTTTTCGCCGGAGCGTTGGCATGCCTTCTCGACGCGCCTTGGGCATGGCGATGACCGAGTTCGTTCTGGTCGCGCTGCCTCTGCTATTGGCCGGCCTGGCCATCATCGAGCTCGCACGGTGGCAGCTTGCGCGGGCGGCCGTGGGCCATGCCTTGCTGGAGGCCGCGCGCGGCGGCCAGGACGGCTGGCAAGACGAGCGGCGCGTCGCCGAGCGTTTCGAGCTCGCCCTCCTGCCGCTTTGGGGCGCCGGAGCCGATCCCAGGCGGCAACAGGCCACGCTGAGCCGCTTGCGCGACACGGCCGCGAACTTCCGGCAACAAGCCCAGGCTCCCATGTGGCAGATCGAACCCTTGGTCTCGCCCCCGGCGGGGCTGGCCGCCCGGAGCCTGATCGTCCAGCTCATCTACTGGCACCGCCCCTGGGTCCCGGGCGTGCCGACCCTGTTGCGCCAGCTCGGCAGGTTACCGCCAGACTCGCCGCTGCGCGCCGTCATGCGGCGCACCGGCTGGCTGCCGATCCGGCAACGCCTGGCCCTGGAGTGGCATCGCCTGCCCACGGCCGGCGCCAGCCTGCCGGGCGCTCCCGCCCAAGCCTTTGCTCCCATTATGTCCGCGCCAGGGCCCGGCTCCGGTGCCGCGCCACCGCCGCCCTTCGCGGAGCAAGGCGGGCTTTTCCTGCCGCGCTGCCTGGCGCCGGATTGCCTACCGTCCGCTCCCGCCTTGCCCGACGAGGGTGTGGCGCCCGAAGACCTCTGCGGCACCATCTTGTGCTGTCCCCCCTGAGGCCGGCACGAGGCGAGCGGCAAGCGCCTCTCTCGGAACGATCGCGGCCGCTCCCTTCGCGTACGGCGGCGTCGAAGGCAGGTACAAGATCCGCCTAACGAGGATGGCTTGCGGCCACCCCTGTTCATGAAAGACGGCGCTCTTTCACATTAAGCCGCGCGGGACGGCGCCAGTCGGCCGCCGGCGCCGCCGTCGCTTGGCGCACCACCGGTCGGCCATGGCAGAATGCCGCATCCACCTTCCTGGAACTGTTCCCATGCCGCGCACCACTTTCCCACGTTCTTCCGCCACCCGGCCGATCCGCATCTGGGATGCGCCGCTGCGATGTTTCCACTGGGCCCTGGTGATCTGCATCATCGGCGCCTTTACAACGGCGCAACTCGGGGGGCTATGGATGGACTGGCACGTGCGCTTCGGCCTGGCGGTGCTGGTGCTGGTGGTATTTCGCCTCGTTTGGGGCGTGCTGGGCTCACACCACGCGCGCTTCGCCAATTTTGTGCGCGGCCCCGGAGCCGTGGCCGCCTATCTCAAGGGCACGCTCACGACGGCGGGCCACAGCCCGCTCGCCTCCTGGTCGGTCGTGCTGATGCTGCTCTCGCTGCTGGTGCAGGCCGGTACCGGCCTGTTCGCCACCGACGGCATCCTGATCGAAGGTCCGCTGGCCCACCGCGTGGATCCCGGCGTTTCGGACACGCTCACGGGCATTCACCAGATCAACAAAATCGTCTTGCTGGCGCTGATCGTGCTGCACCTGCTGGCCCTGCTTTGGTATGGCCTGGTCAAGCGGCAGCCTCTGGTACGGGCCATGCTTACCGGCAACAAGCCCGCCGGGCAAATCCCCGAGCGCACTGCGCCCGCGCAAGACGACTGGCGGCTTTGGCTGCGCGCCCTGATCGTGCTTGCCGCCATCCTGGCCGTGCTCTACGGCTGGGTTCTGCCAAACTGACCACGCGCCCAGCACAGCCCTCGCCGCCAAGCGAGACAAACCACCGCCTGGCGCCGCGGGATTCCCGGAATCGTGTCGCAGACGACCCGGCCGGAAGGCCCGAGTCGTTCACAGCCGCCACGACTCAGCGGCGCTGGCGGAAGGAGTCGTGACAGGCCCGGCAACTGTTGGCGGTGTGGCCGAAGGCTTCTCGCACCCGGGCCAGTTCACCGGTGTCGGCGGCGGCTTCGAGCTCGGCCATGCGGGTTTGCAGCAGTTGCGCCGCGTCGGCGAACTTTTGCGGTTCCCGCCATACCTCGGGGCGGGCATTGCCACCCTCGGTACCCGGGTGAAAGGCCTGCCAGGGCTTGGCGGCCAGCGCCCTGAACTCGGCCACATCGGCCTTCACCTGCTCGGGATCGTAGGGCGCCCGGCCGCGCGCCACCTCGGCCAGGCTTTGCGAGTGCTCGCCCATCTGCTTGAGTACGCCCTGACGATACTCCACCGCCGCGGCGGCATCCGGAAACGGCGCCTCGGCCATGGCGGGCGTCTGCGTCAATGCCAGTGCGGCCAGTGACAGACTCAGCCCTCGAACCCTCGACTTCATCATGGAATTTTCTCCTGGAAACATGGACATGCGCCCGGCCGCCCCCCGGCGTGCCGATGCCGAAGGAAAGCTCCTTCAGCGTCGACACGGCCGTGCGGCGCCGTGCCGCCAGCGTACGACTCCGTTCGGGACGGAAAACTCAACCCAGATCGCGCGCCAGGCGGGCGGCGTTGCCAATATACCGGCGCGGCGTAAGATCGAGCAGGCGCTGGCGCGCGTCGTCGGGCAGTTTCAGGCCAAGGATGAACTCGCGCAGGGCCTCCGGGGTGATACCCTTGCCGCGGGTGAGCGCCTTCAGTTGCTCGTAGGGCTGGGGCAGGCCATAACGCCGCATCACCGTTTGCACCGGTTCGGCCAGGACTTCCCAGCAGGCGTCGAGGTCGGCGTCGATGGCGGCCGCATTCACTTCGAGCTTATCGAGGCCGCGCGCGCAGGCGTCGTAGGCCACCAGGCAATAGCCCAGCGCCACGCCGAGGTTGCGCAGCACGGTGGAGTCGGTGAGGTCGCGTTGCCAGCGGGAAATCGGGAGCTTGTCGGCCAGGTGGCGCAGCGTGGCATTGGCCAGCCCGAGGTTGCCCTCGGAGTTTTCGAAGTCGATCGGATTGACCTTATGCGGCATGGTGGACGAACCGACTTCGCCTTCTTTCAGGCGCTGCTTGAAATAACCCAGGGCGATGTAGCCCCAGATGTCGCGGTTGAGATCGAGCAGAATGACGTTGGCGCGGGCGATGGCATCGAAGAGTTCGGCCATCCAATCGTGCGGTTCGATCTGGATGGTGTGGCGGTTTTGCGTGAGCCCGAGCTCCGATAGCACTTTGGCGGCCACGGCCTCCCAATCGATGTCGGGATAGGCCGAGAGATGGGCATTGAAGTTGCCGGTGGCGCCATTGAGCTTGGCCAGCGGCCGCACCACGGCAATGACCTCGATGGCGCGCCGCAGCCGCACGGCGACGTTGGCGAACTCTTTACCCAGCGTGGTGGGCGAGGCCGGCTGGCCATGGGTGCGCGACAGCATGGGCTGGTCGGCGTGCTGGCTGGCCAGCGCCACCAGACGCTGCTGCAGGCCGCGCAGCGCGGGCAGTACCGCCTCATCGCGGGCCGCCGTCAGCATCAGTGCATGGGAGGTGTTGTTGATGTCTTCGGACGTGCAGGCAAAATGGATGAACTCGGCCGCGGCGGCGAGTTCGGCGTGGCCCGACACCCGCTCTTTAAGCCAATACTCCACGGCCTTGACATCGTGATTGGTGACTCGCTCGATCTCTTTGATGCGCGCGGCGTCGGCCTCGGAAAAACCATCGACCAGCGCTTGCAGGGCCTGGCGGGCCTCGGCGCCGAAAGCGGGCAGCTCGGGCAGGCCGGCGTCGGCGAGCGCCACCAGCCAGGCCACTTCCACCTTCACGCGATGGAACATGAATCCTGCTTCGGACAGCAGCGGCCGCAGCGCCTGGCCGCGGCTGGCGTAACGGCCGTCTAGCGGCGACAGGGCGTTGAGGGAACTGAGCTCGGAAGCAATTTTCATGGGAAATCCTGGGCGCAAAACGCGGGCTTGACAGCAATGACGGGCAACCGGGCATTATATCCGTCCGACGGCGGCCGGCTGCCCATGCGCTCGGCTAGGGGTGCTGCATGAACAACCCCCGAGGCGCCGCGGGCCGCCAGCCAGTTTGCGGCGCGCACCGGGCCGGCACGACCCCGGAAACCACCGCGCCGAACGCGGCGCAATCGCAACATCGTTGTAATATCGCAACACAAAGCCCAGGCCACCAAGAGGCCCGATGCTATACTCGGCCGGCTCCCGCCGTGGTGCGGCACTGTGTCGCCCAGGGCTCCCCGGCGTCGCGGCGCCCAGCCATTTCCGCTGCGGTTTATTCCTCTCACGGGTTTTCCATGAAGCTGATCGGCTCTCTCTCCAGCCCATTCGTCCGCAAGGTCCGTATCGTCCTGGCCGAGAAGAAACTCGACTACCAGCTGCAGCTCGAAGATGTCTGGGCCGACGGCTCGGTCATCCATTCGCTCAATCCGCTGGGCAAAGTGCCCTGCCTGGTCATGGACGACGACACCCCGGCCCTCTACGACTCGCGGGTCATCGTCGAATATCTGGATACGCTCTCGCCGGTCAGCCGCCTGCTGCCGGCCGCGGGCCGCGAACGCCTCGAAATCAAATGGTGGGAAGCCGTCTCCGACGGCGTCCTCGACGCCGCCGTGCTGATCCGCCTGGAGCACACGCAGCGCTCCGCCGAACACCGCAGCGACGCCTGGCTTGCCCGCCAGCGCGGCAAGATCGAAGCCGCCCTGCCGGTGATGGACAACCGCCTGGGCGATCGCCCGCATTGCGTGGGCATGCCCACCAGCAGCTACAGCCTCGCCGACATCGCCGTGGGCTGTGCCCTGGGCTACCTCGACTTCCGCCTGCCCGACCTCGCCTGGCGCGACAACTGCCCCAACCTCGCCCGCCTGTACGAAAAACTGCAGCAGCGGCAATCGTTCATCGATACGCAGCCGGCCTGAGCGCGACTGGAGGGCACCCTCAACGCGCCGGGCCGCCCCAAGCGCGAAGCCTTGGCCGGGCGCTAGCGCTGCAGCGCCTGCCAGGCTTTTTCCAGCCGCTTGACCGACACCGGCATCGGCGTGCGCAAGGTTTGCGCAAACAGCGCCACTCGCAACTCCTCCAGCAGCCACCGAAAAGCGTCGAGCTGGGCGTCCGGCACGCCTTTGCGCTGTGCCACTTCGCGCTGGTAACGCTGCAGCAGTGGCGCCATGTCGGCCTGCAGGCGTTCATCGCGGGCGGGCTCGGCCCGCAGCTTATCGATACGCATCGCCACCGCCTTGAGATAGCGCGGAAAATGTACCAACTGCGCGTACGGCGTATCGCGTATGAAGGTTTTGTGCACCAGGGCCCGCAGTTGCTGCTCGATGTCGGCATGGGCGGCCGCAAAGCCCTTGGCCTGCGGCAGCTTGCGCTGCACCGCCGTCCATTCGGTGAGGATGGCATGCGCCAGCCTGGCCATTTCCTGGGCTACCAGGCCCAGCCGGCCACGGCCCTCGTCGATTCGCCGGGTAAAGCCCGCCGCGTCGGTGGGCCAGGGTTCGGCCAGGCAGGCGGATTCGATCGCGGCATCGAGAATCTGGTCGCGCAGCTCCTCCTGGGTGCCCAGGTTCATGAACAGCATGCTCATGGCGGTGAGCTGGTTCAGGTTTTTCTCGAGGAACTTCACCGGTTCGCGCAGTTGCAGCCGGAACAGCCGCAGCAGACCGCGCCGATGCCGCTGGCGCGCCGCCACCGGGTCGTCGAACACATCCAGCTCGCAATGGCTGCCGCGATCGATCAGGGCGGGATAGCCGAATACCGTTTGGCCGCCGCGGCGGATCTCGAGCAGTTCGGGCAGCTCGCCGAACGTCCAGGCGGTGATGTCGTCGTGCGCCGCCAGAGCCTGGGCCGCCCCGCTGTCGCGCGCCGCCACCTGCTGGAAAGTGGCCTGGGCCTGGCGACCATGCTCGGCCCGCAGCTGCGCGAGGCTGCGGGCCATGGCCAGCATGCGGCCATGCTCGTCCACCAGGCGAAAGTTCATGAACAGATGCGCCGGCAAGGTCTCGGGCTTGAAGTCGGTGGGCGCCACACGCACCTGGGTTTGTTCGCGGATGTCGTCGATGAGCGCGTCGAGCAGGCCGCGCTCGGGCTGCTGCGCTTCCTCGAAATGCCGGTCGAAGAAGCCGGCGGCGTAGTCCGGCAGTGGCACGCAATGCCGCCGCAGCTTCTGCGGCAGCGATTTGAGCAAGAGGTGCACTTTCTCCTTGAGCATGCCGGGTACCAGCCACTCGGTGCGCTGCGGTTCCACTTGGTTGAGCGCGTACAGCGGCACCGACAAGGTGACGCCGTCGCGCGGCGAACCGGGCTCGAAGTGATAGCTCAAGGCCAGGTCCACCCCGTGCCACTGCACCGACTTGGGGAAGACGTCGGTCGTGACGCCGGCGGCTTCGTGGCGCATGAGCTCGTCGCGGCTGAGAAACAGCAGCCCGCTCCGCTGCGGCCGGGCCTGCCGGCCGGCGCCGGCCTTCCCCTCGCCGGCGCCTGCTGGCGGCCGTGCCGCGGACCTTGCCGCAGGGACGTCGTGGCCGGCCCTGGCATCTTCCGCCTCGGCGCCTGATGGCAGCCCCGCGACGCCGCCGTCAGCCAGGGGCGCGCCCTCCGCCCTGGCATACCAGGCCTCCAGCGTGCGGGTCTGGCACACATCGGCCGGCAACTGGCGGTCGTAGAACGCGAAGATCAAGGCCTCGTCGACCAGGATGTCGGGGCGGCGCGACTTGTGCTCCAGCTTCTCGATCTCGGCGATCAACTTCCGGTTGTGCGCCACGAAGGGCAGTTTGGTGTCGATCTCGCCGGGCACCAGGGCTTCGCGGATGAAGATCTCGCGCGCCTGGGCGGGATCGATGCGGCCGAAATGCACTTTGCGGCCGTGGTACAGCGGCAAGCCATAGAGCGTGCCGCGCTCGTTGGCCACCACCTGGCCGCGTTTTTTATCCCAGCGCGGCTCCGACCACTGCCGCTGCACGCGCTCGCCGGCCACGCGTTCGATCCAGGTGGGTTCGATGCGCGCCACGCAGCGGGCGAACAAGCGGGTGGTCTCCACCAGTTCGCCGGCCAGCACCCAGCGGCCGGCCTTGCGCTGCAGGCGCGAGCCCGGATGGATGTGAAAGCGGATGCCCCGCGCGCCCAGATAGTGCGGCGCATCGTCCGACTTCGTGCCGATATTGCCGAGCAGGCCCGAGAGCAAGGCCAGGTGCAGCTGCTCGTAGGTGGCCTCCGAGGTATTGAGCCGCCAGCCGGCGCTGCCCACCATGGCCGCCAGTTGGCTATGCACGTCATGCCATTCGCGCAGGCGCACGGGCGACAGGAACTGCTCGCGCAACTGCTGCACCAGCTTGCGCTGCGAGGCCTTGTGCGCCACGGCCTCGTGGTACCACTTCCAGAGCTTGACGTAGGACAGGAACTCCGAGCGTTCGTCGGCGAACTTGGCGTGGGCCGCATCGGCCGCCTCTTGCGCGGCCAAGGGCCGATCGCGCGGATCCTGCACCGACAGCGCCGCGGCAATGATCAGCATCTCGGCCAGGCATTGCTGCTCGCGCGCGGCCAGCACCATGCGCGCGATGCGCGGATCGACCGGCAGGCGCGCCAGCTCGCGCCCCACCGGCGTGAGCCGGTTGCGCTCGTCGATGGCGTCCAGCTCCTGCAGCAGGTGGTAGCCATCGGCCACCGCCCGCCCCGAGGGCGCTTCGACGAAGGGAAAATCCTCGATATCGTCGAGTTTCAGCGCCTTCATGCGCAGGATCACCGAGGCCAGCGACGACCGCAGGATCTCGGGGTCGGTAAAGCGCGGCCGCTGCGCGAAATCGGCCTCGTCGTACAAACGGATGCACAGCCCCGGCCCCAGGCGGCCGCACCGGCCAGCGCGCTGGTTGGCCGAGGCCTGGCTGATCGGCTCGACTCGCAGCTGCTCGACCTTGCTGCGCCAGGAATAGCGTTTGACCCGCGCCAGCCCGCTATCGACCACGAAGCGGATGCCCGGCACCGTGAGCGAGGTCTCGGCCACGTTGGTGGCCAGCACGATGCGGCGGGCGTTGGTGCGCGGGTGGAACACCGCCTCCTGCTCGGCTTGCGACAGGCGGGCGAACAGCGGCAGCACCTCGATGCCCGGCGGATGACGCTTGCGCAGCGCTTCGGCGGCTTCGCGGATCTCGCGCTCGCCCGGCAGGAACACCAGCACGTCGCCCGGGCCATGGCGCGCGCATTCGTCCACCGCATCGACGATGGCGTCGATCAGGTCGCGCTCTTCGTCGGCCGCGCTGCGCTCGCGGCTCTTGCCATCGGCGCCGGACGGGCTGGTTGGCCCCGGCCCCTGACCTTGGCCAGCGGCCGGACCGGTGGGGTCGAACACCGGCCGGTAGCGGATTTCCACCGGATACAGCCGTCCCGACACCTCGATGACCGGCGCCGGGGTGCCGTCGGGCGCCGCGAAGTGGCGGGCGAAACGCTCGGCATCGATGGTGGCCGAGGTGATGATGAGCTTGAGATCGGGCCGCCGCGGCAGCAACTGGCGCAGATAGCCGAGCAGGAAATCGATGTTGAGGCTGCGTTCGTGCGCTTCATCGATGATGATCGTGTCGTACTGACGCAACAGCGGATCGCGCTGCGACTCCGACAGAAGGATGCCGTCGGTCATCAGCTTGACCGAGGCGCCGGGCGCGGTGCGGTCGTTGAAACGCACCTGGTAACCCACCACCTCCCCCAGCGGCGTGCGCAGCTCTTCGGCAACGCGGCGAGCCACCGAGGTGGCCGCCAGCCGGCGCGGCTGGGTGTGGCCGATCATGCCCCGTTCTCCCCGCCCCAGTTCCAGGCAGATCTTGGGCAATTGGGTAGTCTTGCCCGAGCCCGTTTCACCGCTGACGATCACCACGGCATGCGCCTGGATGGCGCGCGCGATCTCGGCGCGCCGCGCGCTGACCGGCAGACTGTCGGGATAGGTGATCTCGGGGACGGGATGGCGCTCGCGGCGGGCGGGACGGTTCACGCAGCAGACTCGGGTAGGACGGAAACCCGTCATTATCCTACGAGAGGCCGTTTGACCACGCGCCGGTCTTACCGTCATGGCGATCCCGGCGTCGTAAAATAGCAGGCTTTCGACGCCCTCGCCGCCATGACTCTGCCCGCCCCCGCCGAAGACCCTGCCCCGCTGGCCGACCCCGACGTCGTCCCCCCCGAGATCGCCCCCGCCCAGTTCGTTCGCTGGTTCCGGGAGGTCGCGCCCTACGTTCATGCGTTCCGCGGCAAAACCTTCGTCATCGGCTTCGGCGGCGAACTCGTACAGGCTGGCGCGCTCAACAGCCTGGTACAGGATCTTTCCCTGCTCAACGCGCTGGGCATCCGCCTGGTGCTCATCCACGGCTCGCGGCCCCAGGTCAATGAGCAATTGCGGCTCAAGGGCTTCGCCCAACAGTTTGGCCGCGGCATGCAGGTCACCGACGCCGACGCCCTCGAATGCGTCAAGGAGGCCGCCGGCGAGATCATGCTCGACATCGAAGCCGCCTTCAGCCAGGGCCTGCCCAACACGCCGATGTCGCACGCCCGCATGCGCGTGATCACCGGCAACTTCGTCACCGCGCGGCCGGTGGGCGTGATCGACGGCCTGGATTACCAGCACACCGGCCTGGTGCGCAAGATCGATACCGAAGCCATGCGCTTTGCCGTGGATCACGGTTCCATCGTGCTCATGTCGCCCCTGGGGTTTTCACCCACCGGAGAAGCCTTCAGCCTGTCGATGGAAGAACTCGCCACCCGCGTGGCGGTGTCGCTGCGGGCCGAAAAGCTGATTTTCATCACCGAAAGCATGGGCGTGCGCGACACCGAGGGCGCCATCGATACCGAGCTCGCGCGAGTCGACGCCGACCGCCTGCTGGCGCAAGACACGCTGGACGACGATACCGCCCACTATCTGGCGCACGCCTCCAAGGCCGTCAAGCAAGGGGTGGCGCGCGCCCACCTGTTGCCGTATGCGCTCGACGGCAGCATTCTGCTCGAGATCTTCACCCATGATGGCGTCGGCACCATGGTGGTCGAAGACACGCTCGATGATCTGCGTCCCGCCACCGTGGATGACGTCGGCGCCATCGTGCAGCTTATCGAGCCTCTCGAACAAGACGGCACGCTGGTGCCGCGCGGCCGCCACCAGATCGAGCGCGACGTCGAAAAATTCTGGGTGGCCGAGCACGACGGCATCATCTACGGCTGTGTGGCGCTGTATGTGTGGCCCGAAGAACGCATGGGCGAAATGGCCTGTCTGGTCGTGCATCCCGACTGGCAGGCCGAAGGCGAAGGCGACAAACTGCTGCGGCATGTGGAATCCCGCGCCCGCGCCACCGGTGTGCGCAGGCTGTTCGTACTCACCACCCGCACCTCGCACTGGTTCATCAAGCGGGGCTTCACCCACGGCTCCATCGCCGACCTGCCCGGCGAACGCCGGTCGCAGTACAACCGGGCCCGCAATAGCCTGGTCTTCATCAAAAGGCTGTAGGCGCTGGCTTTGGGCGCCAAGGCGCGGCAGCCGGCGGGCCGTTCGTTCGGCTTGCGCCGGGCCCCGGCTTGCACGGCGGCCATGATTTCGATGACAATTGAATAATGGAAGCCAAAACCGTCGTCGTCGTCTTGGCCGCCCTGGCCCAGGAATCCCGTCTGACCATCTTCCACCTGCTCGTTCAGGCCGGTCCGGATGGGCTCCCCGCAGGCGAAGTCAGCAAACGCACGGGCATCCCGCCGTCGTCGCTGTCGTTTCACCTCAAAGAGCTCACCCACGCCGGCCTGACCGAAGCCCGCCAAGAAGGTCGCTTCGTCTATTACCGCGTTCAGCCCGACACCTTGCGCGCCCTGGTGCGCTATCTGGTCGAGGACTGCGGCGGCGCACCGCCCGTTTCCGCGGGATAGGCGCCCGCCCATCGGCTTCTCGCGGCGCCAGGCGCCCGCCACCCGCCCTCCCGGCGTTTTCCCCCCTTTTGCTTCGACATCCTCATGTTTCCCACCACGATCTATCACAATCCCCGCTGTGGCACCTCACGCAAAACCCTGGAGCGGCTTCGCGAAGCCGGCCTGGAGCCCGTGGTCATCGAGTACCTGCAGACACCGCCCGACCGGGCCACGCTTCAGGCCCTGATCCGCGACGCCGGACTCGGCGTGCGCGAAGCCATCCGCGAGAAAGAAGCGGTCTACCAGGAGCTTGGGCTGGACGACCCCTCCTTGTCCGATGACGCCCTGCTCGACGCCATGCTGGCCCACCCCATCCTCATCAACCGGCCTTTCGTCGTCACGCCGCGCGGCACCCGCTTGTGCCGGCCCATGGAACGCGTGCTCGAGATCCTGCCGGCCTGAACACCAGGCGCCCGTCGCGGCGCAAACCGAAGGTGGTGTATCCGGCGGTATCCACATCCGCCGCGCCCGCCTCCCAGCGTGTCAGAGTCAGGGCCTCAGTCGAACCTCAGGCCCGTTCATGCTCCGCCACCTGCTGTTTGCCCTCCTGGCCGTCGCCTTCCTGATTCGTCCAACCGCCACCGCGCTGGCCGCCTCCTCGGCCATGCTGGGCTTCAGCGGGCCGGCGCTGCACGCCAGCGTTCAACTGGAACCCGCCGACCCCCACGCATCGCCCCCCTGCCCCGCCGGCCAGGTGTGGCAGGCCGGGGCCTGCGTCAATCCGTGTCTTGCCCTCAGTTCGGTCTATCAGTATTACCCGGAGCTCGACTTCTGCTACCTGGCCGAAGATCGCGACCGCGAGCACCAGAACCGCGCCTGCATCAGCCCCGCGGGCTATTACGGCGACCAAACCCGCAGCCGGTACCGCATCCGCTTCTTCGGTAAAACCCTCACCAATCCCGGTCCGCTGACCGTCGTCTACCTCCCGTGGAGCGAATGGGGCGACTGGACCTCCTGCCCACCCTTGCCGGAAGACTCCCCCGACCGCCCCGGCGTCGGTAGCCAGATCACGCTCAAGGCCTTGATCTGCGGCCCTTCCGACCTCGGCTACCACACCGTCGTCGGCGCCGATTGGGCCAAACAGCAAGTCATCGCCAAATATCGCGGCTTCGGCGCCTCGCGCCGTTGCCCGGAGGCGGGAGGATTCCAGTACTGGATGACCGAATGGCGGCGCCTGGCCAATCAGGCGGTCGGCACCGACGGCGACGATCCCAATGCCGGCCTGCATGCGGCCTGGCCCACCATCGAAGGCCATATGTTCGATCGCGCCCTCAGTTTGCGCGAACTCGATCCCCCCGCCGGCGACAGCGGCATCCCGGCCGCCAACGCTCTCTGCCGCGATGCCGCCCGGGAGCGCTGGCCGGGCTTTTCCGGGCAGGTGGAGTACCGCGTGGGCTCGGGCAACCTCTGCCTGGTTACCGCCATCTCCTGAGGTCGCCGGGGGCGTGGCGCCTCTGAGCCTTCGGCCGGTCGGCCGCCACGCGGCCGGCATTGCGTTCCCACCCTGCCACCACGAACCTTTCTTCCAGGACCACGCCATGGATTACGCCCAAGCCCGCGAACTGCTGCAACGCCTCTATAGCACCCACACCAGCACGCTGCTCACTACCTTCGCCCTCGAGAACTTCGAGTCCCTCATTCCCTATTTCGGCGTCGAGCGCGCCTACACGGATATCGTCGCCCACCTCTATTCCCGCGCCGCGCTCGCCGACTACCAGGAACGCCTCTTCCCGGCGGAATTGCGCTGGAAGCCCTCGCAAAGTCTGGACGAATACAACACCAGCCTGCCTTCGTCGATCGTGCTGGGCCTATTGTTTCCCCAGGCGTCGGCCGAACTCGCCGAAGGGCTGCGCGACCTTCTCGACACCCGGCAGATCAGCAACCTCGACCTGCTGCATGGTTGGGCCCTGCTGCCGCCAGGCCCCCCGCCCGACTGGGACACCATGCTCACCGCCTTGCGCGAGAATCCCTTTGTGCGCGCCGAAGGCTGGCTGGCCTTGCCCGACCTCGATCTGCCCTTTCTTGCCGCCGCCGATGTCCACTGGCTCTTGGCCATCTACGTTGCCGCCTTTGGCCGCGCGCCCGATCCCGAAGGCCTGCGCTACTGGGCCGAGCAAATGCAAACGGTCCTGGCCGACGACGCCGATCGGGCGCAGGCCCTGAAGATCCTGGCCGGCCACATCGATTGGGCCGGCCAGCAGAACCGCGAGGCCGGCAGCGATCTCCCGCCGGCGTCATACGTGGCCCAGATCTATCAGCAGGTGCTGGGCCGCGAAGCCGATGCCTATGGGCTGCAATACTGGACGGATGGCCTTGCCAGCGGCGAGATCCCGCGGGGCCAGTTTCTGGCAAACTTCCTCTACAGCGCCCTGAACGGCACGGGCGACGCCGGCTACCTGCAAGCCAGGATCGCCGTGGCGGGCCACGCCACCCATGCGCTCCAGCGCGACCCCGCCGCCAAGCTCGATCTCGCCGGAGTCCTGGAGGGCGTTCATCATGTGGGATCGGCGTTGGCGGCCATCGCTCTCCTGTCTCCTCCGTTCGGCGACACACCGTTGCCGTCTTCGTCCCAGGCCCTCGCCGAACCTGCGTGGTTCGCAGCCCTGTCGGCCACTCAAGAAGCCGGGCCCGCGACAGAGCCCTACGAACAGCCGCCAGAGCCCGACGCCGTTCTTCCTTGGATGGCCGGCGACTCGCCCGATGCCCTCTCCCCGCACGACGCCCTGTGGTAACACGCGGCGTCGCCCTCCGCACACTCTGTAACCACGGTCCTTTACAATGGGCCAAGAACTCCGGGCGCAAGCCTCCCACCCTTACAGGACTTCCCCATGGCTCGAATGGTGCAGTGTGTCAAGCTCAAGACCGAGGCCGAAGGTCTCGATTTCCCGCCCTACCCAGGCGAACTCGGCAAAAAAATCTGGCAAAGCATCTCCAAGCAGGCTTGGCAAGACTGGATCGGCATCCAAACCCGCTTGGTGAACGAAAACCGCCTGAACCTGGCCGATGCCCGGGCGCGCAAGTATCTCGCCCAGCAGATGGAACGCTATCTGTTCGAAGACGGCTCGGTGGAAGCCCAGGGCTACGTGCCGCCGTCGCAATAAAAACGCGCGTGATCAGTCCGACGCTTCGCGCTCCACCTGATCTACGCCGGTATGGCGCACGTCTTTGCCCTTGATCAGGTAGATCACCTGTTCCGACATATTCTTGGCGTGATCGCCAATGCGCTCCAGCGCCTTGGCGATGAACAACAGCTCGATGGCGCGCGAAATCGTGCGCGGGTCTTCGATCATGTAGGTGATCAGGTGGCGGATGGCGGCCTGCCATTCCTGGTCTACGCTTTTGTCCTGGCGCACCACGTCGGCCGCCACCTTGGCGTCGCCACGGGCGAAGGCATCCAGCGTTTGCCGCATCATCGTATTGACGTAGCCGGCCATGTGCCAAAGCTCGAGCGCGGGCATATTGCGCCGGCCGGCCTCGTGGATCATCTTGGCCATGCGCGCGATTTTTTCGGCCTCGTCGCCGGAACGCTCCATGTCGGTGATCATTTTGGTGAGCGTGATCATCATCCGCAGGTCGACGGCGGCAGGCTGGCGCAGCGCCAGGATGCGGCTGATGGCCTCATCGATCTCCGTTTCGTAGCTATTCACCTCCGCCTCGCGCGTGATCACGCGATCGAGGAGGTCGAGGTCGCCATTGGCCAAGCCGTCGATGGCATCGCGGATCTGGGCTTCTACCATCCCCCCCATTTGCAAAAAACGCGAACGGACGCTTTCGATCTCGGCGTCGAATTGTCGATGAGTGTGTTCGGTCATAACCGCTCCTTGATCGGGGACCTTGCCCGCGCCCGCAGGCAAAGGTACAAGTTTATGGCTTGAGTATGACGCTCTGATGGCGGTGCGCCCATTGTGGCACGAAGACCACACTCCCGCCTGGCTTGACCCTTCGTCCTGAAGCCCGGGCTTGCGCTTAGGCGCGTGGTCAGGTTTCGCCCAAGCGAGGCGCCTTCAGCCGCCGCACCCCGCGCTGGGTGGCCAGCAGCGCGATATCGGCTCCCGCCAGCGCGAACAGGCCGCACGTTACAACGCCGGGAATGTCGTTGATCTGCCGCTCGAAGGCTTGGGCATCGATGATGCGCAGGCCATGGACATCCAGGATCACGTTGCCATTATCGGTGACGAAGTCCTCGCGCAGCGCCGCTCTGCCGCCCAGCGCGCTCAGGCGGCGCGCCACGGCGGCGCGCGCCATGGGAATCACCTCGATCGGCAGCGGGAAGGCGCCCAGGCTGTCCACGAGCTTGGATTCGTCGACGATGCAAATGAAGCGGCGGGCCACCGAGGCGACGATTTTCTCGCGCGTGAGCGCGCCGCCGCCACCTTTGATCATGTAGAGATTGCTGTCGATCTCGTCGGCGCCATCCACATAGACGGGCATGCTGTCGACCTCGTTGAGCTCGAGCACGGCCACGCCATGATCCGCCAGCCGCCGGGCGCTGCGCTCGGAGCTGGCGACGCAGCCGCGGAAACGGCCGCGATGCGCGGCCAGTCCGTCGATGAAGTGGTCGGCGGTGGAACCCGTGCCTACGCCCACTACGGTATCGGGCGCCAGGACTTCGAGTACCAGCTCCATGGCCGCCGCGGCGGCCTGGCGTTTCAAATCGTCTTGGGTCAACATCGTCTTGCTCCTTCAGGGGGTTTCGGGCCGCGTCGTTTCCAGCCCCGACGGCCTATCCGCTTGCGCCGGCGCGCTGGCCGCCGGTTCCTCGTCCCCGCCATTATCGGGCCAAGGCGCGGCTGCGTCGGCCGGCAGAGCCTCCACCGTTCGCAAATTGCGCAGCATGACCCGCGTGCGGGTCTCGGTCTGACCGATCCGGCTACTGGCCGACTCCAGCGACTTGCGCACCTGGGCCAGGGCATCGCCGAATTTACCGAACTCGGTCTTGACGGCGCGCAGCACCTGCCACACTTCGGCCGAACGCTGTTCGATGGCCAGGGTGCGGAAGCCCATTTGCAGGCTGTTGAGCATGGCCGCCAGGGTGCTCGGTCCGGCCACCGTCACGCGCAGCGCCAGCAGGCGGTCGAACAGGCCGGGGCGGCGCAGCACCTCGGCATACAGGCTTTCGGTCGCCAGGAACATGATGGCGAAGTCGGTGGTGTGCGGCGGCGAAACATATTTGCCGGCGATGCGCCGGGCCTCGGTTTCCACGGCGCGCTCCAGGGCTGCGCCAGCGCTGCGCATGGCGTCTTCGTCGGCCCGCTCATGGGCATCGTGCAAGCGTTCGAAAGCTTCTTTGGGAAACTTGGCGTCGATCGGCAGCCAGACCGGGGCGTCGCCCTGCCGGCCGGGCAGGCGGATGGCGCACTCGACCACTTCGGATTGGCCGGGGATCGGCCGCACCTGGTAGGCGTATTGATCGGGCGTCATCAGATCTTCGATCAGCCGCGTCAGCTGCACTTCGCCCCAGGTGCCGCGCGCCTTGACGTTGACCAGCACGCGCTGGAGGTCGCCGACTCCGGCGGCGAGCTGGCGCATGTCGCCCAGGCCGCGATGCACGGCTTCGAGCTGCTGCGATACCAGGCGGAAGGATTCACCCAGGCGCTGTTCCAGCGTGGCCTGCAGTTTGTCGTCCACCAGCCGGCGCATTTCGTCGAGCTTACCGGCGTTTTCAGCCTGCAGCGCCTGCAGCCGGGTGTCGAGGGTGTGTCGCAGGTCGTGCAGGCGGCGGTCGTTGGCTTCGCTGAGCTGCTGCCATTGTTGGCCTAAATTGCCGGCAAAGCGTTCGAGCCCGCGGCCTTGTTCGTCGCGCAGCTGCGCGGCGTCGCGGGCGAGCTGATCGCGCAGGCCATCCTGATGCTGGCGCGATTCGACCCGGAGGGCGGACATGGTGCGCGCGAGGTCGTCGCGCATTTCGCGCTGGAGGTGGTCGAAGGCGTCGCGCCAGTCGTGGGCCTCGCGGTCTTGATGGGCGGCGAGGAGGTCGAAGCGATGCCGCCAGTGGCGTGCGCGGGCGGCGGACAGGGCGATGGCGGCGAGCAGCAGCGCCAGCGCAGCCGCCAGGCCGCCAGCCATCCACCATTGCCAGGGAGACCAGAGAGTGGGATCCACGCCAGATTCTCGTTGCTGCGATCGCAGGCATTGTACGTTGGTGAAGAACCCCGGCCTTTCGGCCTGGGCTTCTCCGTCACCAGCGCCGCCACGTAGTGGCAAGCGTGGGGGTATTTTTTTGCCGCCGGGCCGTCCCCAAGGCAAAAAGCCCCCCTTGTATGCTTCAGTTATGCCCGAGGTTGGGCATAAGTCGCGATCCTGTATAGCCCGTCCCCCCTTCGAGTCTTGAACTCGTCCCCCAGCATCAGGGCATACAGGATGTCGCGTTTGTCGGTGAGCCCGAACAGTTACCAGAATGGACTTCGGATGTTGCAAGGCAGGGAGATGACGAACGTTACGCGTGAGACGGCGGGGGTTGGCCAGCCGCTGTTTGTCGGAG